>NZ_JBDGLC010000001.1:1053921-1269433 GCF_057656055.1 Pseudaminobacter sp. Soil_N_29 | reverse complement strand
GCCGCCCGGCCGCCGCAGCCGCAAGGCGGCAGCGTCGAACTGTTCTGACCTTGCCGAAAGACCCCGCCATGCCCCATTCCAGCGCCGCCGCCACAGCCGCCATGCAGACAGCCGCTATGCCGCAGCCTGGCACGCCGACGGCTGCCATGCAGCCCCATTCCAGCGACATCCTGTCCGCCGTGCCGACCGTCGGCATGCCATCCGCCGCCATCCGCGCGCCCGAGCTGCTCGGCCGCGTCGGCGCCGAGCTCGCCGACCTGGCCGCAACCGTCGAGCGCCTGCATGTGCTGGCAGGCGTCCCGGCGGCAAGCGACCCGGCCTATGTCCAGGCGGTGCAGAGCCTCGACGCGGTCGAGCAGACGCTGCGCAACCTCGCCGGCTTCCTCGCCGCGCTCGCCCCGGCCATGCCCGCCGGCCAGACTATCGACGCCGGCCCGGCACTCGCCACCGTCACCCTCGCCGACCTCGCCGCCCGCCTCGCCGGCAACGCCACACCCCCAAACCCCGCATCCGGCGACTGCGAACTGTTCTGAAAACAATGGACCGGGGATATCGGCCCGAATACCGGTGCCAGCATCCAAGAGGTGTTCTCCACGAGCTTCCAACCGGCTATACGAAGTGCCGGAATTTGGAGCGAGGGGGCTCATGAGCGGTTCAGGCTTTCGCGCCGACATTCAGGGATTGCGCGCCATCGCCGTCATGAGCGTCGTGCTGTTTCATGTCTGGCCGTCATTGCTGCCTGGCGGCTTTGTCGGCGTGGACGTGTTCTTCGTCATCTCCGGCTTTCTGATAACCGGCCATCTTTTCCGCGAGGCTGAACAGACCGGGACGATATCTCTCCTGCGCTTTTACGATAGGAGAATCCGGCGCTTGCTGCCCGCTGCTTGCACGGTTCTTGTCGCCGTCGCGGTGGCTACGCTCATCATCCTGCCGCAAGGCCTTTGGGAGGAGACGGGGTGGAACATCGTTGCCAGCGCCCTCTACTTTGAAAACTGGCATCTGGCTTCCCTGGCGGTCGATTATCTGGCAAGCGAGAGCGACCCGAGCCCCGTCCAGCACTACTGGTCTTTGTCGGTAGAGGAGCAGTTTTACATCGGCTGGCCATTGCTGGTCATCGCTGCCTGTCGGATCAAGACTGACCGGTGGAGCCTGCGTTCACGTCTCGTCGCCGTGCTTTCGATCATGACGGCTTTGTCCTTCGCAGCATCCGTCTGGATTACCGCGACGGATCCGGAGGCTGCCTATTTCGTTACGCAGACGCGAATTTGGCAGCTGGGGGCCGGAGGGCTGCTCGCGCTCGGCGCGCCTGCACTTGGCGAAGCCAATCGGCGTGTGGCCGGCTTTGCCGGTGTCCTCATGATAGTGGCGTCGGCATTCCTGATGTCGTCGAAAACTGCATTTCCAGGCTATGCCGCGCTGGTTCCGACGCTAGGCGCGGTTCTCGTGCTGCTGTCGGGAGAGAGCAAGTCCACGCTCAGCGTCTATTCGCTGCTAAGAGCAAAACCGCTGCAGTTTCTCGGAGACACGTCCTATTCTCTCTATCTGTGGCACTGGCCGCTGATCATTTTCTACCTGCAGATGTTCCCGGGCCGTCTCTCGCTGGTCGAAGGAACGGTGATCATCGCTGTGACGATCCTTGCCGCATATCTCTCGCGCGAATTGATCGAGAGGCCATTCCTGAACAGGGGGCCTTTGACTTCGCTGAAGGCCTACATGCCGTGGAAGACGGTGATGGCCGGGGGCGCCTCGACCGCAATGTGCGCGATGATCGCCGGAACCATGGTGATGTTCGTCCAGGCACAGGACGCCGGCTTTGTCGAGGGCATCACGGCGGACAAGAACTATCCGGGCCCGGCCGTGCTGCTGTCAGGAGCAAAGGCGCCGCGCGATGTTGCGATGGTGCCTTCGCCGACGGCTCTCAGGAAGGACAAGCCGCAAGCCTATGAAGACGGCTGCCATCCTGCTCAGAGCGCCTCGAGCGTGCCAAGGCAGTGTGTCTACGGAGATCCGGACTCCGAGTTTCACGTGATCCTGGCCGGCGATTCCCACGCGGCTCAATGGTTGCCCGCAATGGAGGAGGTGGCGAAGGCGAATGGCTGGAAACTCACGCTGGCCACGCGCTCGGCATGCATGCCCGTGCCATTCATGACCGGGGACACCGACGTCGAAAAGAAGGTTCTTTGTCACGAATGGGGTAAGCAGGTTCTGGATCAGATCGAGCGAGACCCTCCCAAGATGATCATCTGGTCGAGTTTCAGGGGGCAACGCATATGGCCGACGGGCGATAAGGCTTCCGACAAGCAGGCCACCGCAGAGGCTATTGCAGAGCTTTGGACCGGCTGGCGCAAGCGCGGCATATCCGTCATCGCCATTGCGGACACGCCGTACTTTGGTCGAGACCCTTCAAAATGCATTTCCACCCCGGCCCGCTGTGTGGCCAAGAAGAAAAAGGCCTTGCAAGCGGATCCGGTCAGTATGGCACACGAGCGTGAGCCGGAAGTGCCGCTCATAGATATGAACGATGCCCTTTGCGACAGGAGGGTCTGCCCGGCGATAATCGGCAACGTGGTAGCCTGGCGCGATCGCCATCACATCACGGCCACCTACTCACGCATGCTTGCCCAGACGCTTGGGCAACGTTTGGCCAAGGCTACGACTCCGGGGAGTTGATGCGGGGTCGCGACCCCGGTTCGGATTGGATCTGTGGGGCCTCGACACGCTGACAGCAGGTGAGCAGCTTGCAATTCACCGTTGCGCAAGAGCGGTGACATGGGCAACCATGTCGCGGTAGATCCTGCGCGCGTCGAAGCGTTCATCGAAGATCGAGATACGGCGCTGCCTTTCGGACTGCCCGGCATTCTCCACGATAGCTTTTTCGATGGCCGCAGCAAGCGCGGAGGGATCCCCGCTCGGGATGGTCGTCCCGGCGCCGGTCTCGGCGTAGAGCGCCGCCGCGTCTCCCGCCAGCGTGGCAATCTGATAGGCGCCGTAGGCCATGTACTCGAATATCTTGTTGGGCAGGCCCTGCGGGGCACTTGCGACGTAGGGCAGCAGACCTATTGCGGAGTGGCCAAGGCAGGCTGCGACTTTTTCGGGACCAATCCAGCCTGCCAGGCGCACGTTCGGCAGCCGGCTAAATGCTTCCGAGAGTCGGGGCCGCGAGGCGTGGTTGCCTGCGAGCAGGAACACGATGTCGGGGCGGCCAGAGAGCTTTTGCGCCGTTTCCAGCAACAGTTCCAGGTCGTAGGTCGCCCCCCACGAACCAATGAACGAGACAAGGTGCTGGCCCGGGGAAACGTTCAGCTCGAGACAGAACTTCTCCAGTTCGGCGGAAGTCGGAACCGCGCTTCGCTGGTACCCCAGCGGGAAAACCCGATCCCTTGTGGTGTAGCGGCGCCCACCCTTCGCCTGCCCCCAGGCCAGATAGCCCTGCGATATACCGATGAGCGAAGTTGCGTGACGGCAGGCAAAGCGCGCTTGCGCCTCCAGCGGTTTCATGACGAGGCGCGCGGCGGGGCGCGACCATGCCGGCACGAAATCCGCGAAAAAATCCGGCCAGAGGTCCCGGATCGAAACGACCACCGGCAGATTTTTGCGCAGGGCGAAGCCAACCGCAGCGCTCGCCGTTTCGGTGGTCGGGAGGTCGGTGACGATCAGATCCGGAAGCACCGTTGCCGAGTTCGCGTGTTTCAGGAATCTCCTCGCAAACAGGTGATTATGAATGATTCTTGGAAGGCCGATGTTCGACTTGTATCCCGGCGCCGGAAGGACGTTGATCGTCAAGCCATCGTTAACTTGAAAGGTGCCTGCCGGGCGATTCTCTCGCGTGTAGTGGCTGAATGTCGAGGTGAACCACGTGGTCTCGTGGCCGCTTTCCGCCAGAGCTTGAGCGAACATTCCGGCGCGGAAAAGCCGAGGATCTCTGTCGGTCGGTATCGGCTCGAGGTCTCGGACAACCCAAATTCGCATAAACGAGAAACCAGTATGTATGTTTCGCAGGCGTGCCAGCGGCGCAGGCCGCGACGCTATCCATCATGAGACTTGATCACCGCTTGGCCATCAAGCGAAGGAAGGGCTGGTGCGTCAAATTGCTTTCCAGCGAACAAGGGTGGCTTGGGGCGACCCGGCCATCAAGGGTTGTTTGACGTGAGTATACCTGTGCTGTATCGAGCGACGTGACGTAACAAGCAAGAGCATTTTGTATGAAGGTCACCGTTTTCGGCACCGGTTATGTCGGTCTCGTCCAGGGCGCGGTGCTCGCGGAAGCAGGCCATCAGGTCGTTTGCGTTGATGTCGATAAGCGCAAGATTCAAGGGCTTAACGAAGGTATCATCCCGATCTACGAGCCGGGTCTCGAGAATATCGTTCGGGAGTGCAGCGCGTCCGGCGGCCTGAGCTTCACGACCGATTCGAAAGCGGCGATCCAGCACGGTTCGATCCTCTTCATCGCCGTTGGTACGCCGCCTCACGAAGACGGCTCGGCCGATCTGAAATATGTCCTCTCGGTCGCGGAAACCATCGGCCGCGAGATGGAGACGCCCAAGATCGTCGTCGGCAAGTCGACTGTGCCGGTCGGCACCTGCGACAAGGTTCGGGAGACCATTGCAAAGACGCTTGCGCAGCGCGGGCTCGCCGAGCTTCGCTTCGACGTGGTCTCCAATCCCGAGTTTCTCAAGGAGGGGTCGGCGGTGGCCGACTGCATGAAGCCGGATCGGATCATCGTCGGCACCGACAGCGCCGAGGCCGAGCAGGCGATGCGCGAACTATATGCTCCGTTCAACCGCAACCATGAGAAGATGATCGTCATGGACGTGCGGAGCGCCGAACTGACCAAATATGCCGCCAATTGCATGCTGGCGACGAAGATCAGCTTCATGAACGAAGTGGCCAACATCGCCGAGCGCCTGGGCTGCGACATCGAGCAGGTGAGGCGCGGCATCGGCAGCGATCCCCGCATAGGCTACCATTTCATCTATCCGGGAATGGGCTATGGCGGCTCCTGCTTCCCGAAGGATGTGCGAGCCCTTATTCGGACAGCCCAGGATGCGGATTTCGAGCCCATCGTTCTGAAGGCGATCGACCACCGCAACGATCTTCAGAAGAACGTGCTGTTCGAGAAGGTGCGCCGCCACTACGGCGGGAACCTGGCGGGCAAAACCTTCGCGCTGTGGGGGCTCGCATTCAAGCCCAACACCGATGACATGCGCGAAGCGCCCTCGCGCAAGCTGATGGAAGCGCTGTGGGATGCAGGCGCCAAGGTGCAGGCCTACGATCCCGAGGCTATGCAGGAATGCCAGGAGATCTATGGGCAGCGCGACGACCTGATACTGTGCGGCACCAAGGAGGCGGCGCTCCGGGGGGCCGGAGCCCTGCTGATCGCCACCGAGTGGAAGAGCTTCCGTGCGCCCGATTTCGAAGCGGTGCGCAATACGCTCGCCTCGCCGGTCATCTTCGACGGCCGCAATGTCTACGATCCGCAACTCGTGGCCAAATACGGCATCAAATACTACTCGATCGGTCGCCCTGCATCGACACCGCTCGGCGAATCGGCGAGCCTTCAAAGCCTCGATGAAGCAGGAAACGGCATTCGTGAGGCGGGCTGAAGAAACCGAGGCGTTGCGCTACCCCGAGGCCTCGGGACAGCCGATGATCGAGTATTCGGTTATCGTGCCGGTTTACCAGCACTGGCACCTGGTGCCGGACCTCCTGAAATGCCTCGGCGCGCAGACGCTGCCGCCCGAGCGCTTCGAAGTGATACTCGTCGACAACCTGTCGCCGGACTTTGCGCCACCCGCAGAACTGCCATCCAACACCCGCCTGCTGCGCTGCGACCGGCCCGGCTCCTATGCCGCACGCAATCTCGGCGCGCAGCACGCGCGCGGCACTTGGCTGATCTTTACCGATGCAGATTGTTTGCCGGCTGCCGACTGGCTGGAGAAGCATGGTGCATTTGCAGCGAGGCAGGGGGCCGGGACGCTGGTGGCGGGCGCGGTCAACATCGTCAGCCGGTCTCCGAAGCCAAGCGCCTGGGAGATCTACGACATCGTCAAGGGGATTCCGCAGGAGCATTACGTTCGGCGCGGCTACGCTGCCACCGCCAATCTGGCAGTGCCCAAGACCGTATTCGAGATGCTCGGCGGCTTCGATGGCAGCCGGTTTTCGGGCGGGGATGCCGATCTCTGCCGGCGCGCGGGCCGCGCCGGTCATTATATAGCGTTTGCAAAGGAGGCGCGTGTCGATCACCCCTCCCGGACGACATGGGAGGAAATCGCCACCAAGGCACGCCGGATCAAGGGCGGCCAGCTTGCCAGCGGCTCAGCGGGCCGCCGCCGCATCTGGCTCATCGGCACGATCAATCCGCCGGTGGCGGGGGCCTGGCGCTTTCTCAAGTCCACTTCCCATCCGCTACATCACCGGCTCGTTGCTGTCCTGGTCCTGTTGCGCATCTGGCTTGTCGGGCTCCAGGAGGCTGTCCGCCTGAAGGCAGGCGGCATGGCGGAGCGCCGATGATTTTGCTTGCAGCGCAGCGCCAGGCCCAGTCCGGGCTGCATCCGTCCTCTTTGCCGGCAGGCGGTAGTTTTCATCCACGAGTGGTCGCAATCCCGTAGAGAATCCCGATGGAAGAATTTCTGAAAGACATCGAGCCCTTCTTTTATGGAAAGGCGCTGACTTATGTTGATGTGGGTGCGCATGTGGGGGCGACCTATGAAGCCATCCGCAAGTCAAACCTCCGGATCGTCGAAGCCCATTTGATCGAGCCGAACCCGGCATCTTTTTCGAAATTGCAGGAGCGGGCCGCTGCCCCCGGCAAAGGCAAGGCGGCAACGTTGCACAACATCGCGCTGGGTGCCTCCCAGGGCGTGGTTCAGATGCGCGCTGCAGACACCATGACCAAGGTCGTCGTTACCCAATCCAAGGAGAGGGGGCAAACGCCGGAACAGGGCATGTTCGACGTGCCGCTCATGAGCCTCGACGTGCTGTCGGATAACTTTATGCGCAGGCACATCTCTCTCCTCAAGATCGACGTGGAGGGTTTCGAGGAGCAGGTCCTCAACGGCGCCTCGGATTTGCTGAAAAGCGAGGCAATCGACGTCATCTATGCCGAGGCCGGGTTCAATCCGGACAACAAGCAGCAATGCTACTACCGCAAGATCGAGGACATTCTGGCCGGATACGGCTACCGCGTCTTCCGCATCTACGAACAGAAGAATGAGTGGCTCGACGACAGCCCGGTGTTACGCCGCGTCAACATGGCCTTCATGAGCAGGCGCTTCACGGTCGAGAATCCCCTGCGCCTTACCAATGAGCTTTTCGATGCCCGGCGGCGAATCGAGGAGCGCGAACACGACATGCAGGCCCTGCAGGCGATGAACAGAAAGCTCTCCGCTGATTTATCGGCGGTCGAGAAGGACTGCGAGGCACTGATCGCTTACGGCAGCGAGATAAACGAACGATATACCAGCGTATTGAACAGCACGAGTTGGCGAGTTGTCGGCCCCTTTCGTGTTGTTATGCGCAAAGCAAAGTCACTTCTGCATGGGAAACGCTACGGCCCGAACCGTGTGCCGAAGATGCCGCGGCTCTCCGATCAGGCTATCGCTCGGTCAGGAGCAAAATCGAAAAGCAGAAGACTAGGTGGCCCATCTTTATCCAAAGCGAGGATTAAGCCCAGAACCACCTTGGGCTTTGTGGATAGGATCGCCAGAATTGCAAAGGAATACCTGCCGCCCTGGGGAATGTCCTCTCTCGCACTCATTAGTGCGAAAGGCTCGGTGAAAAAGGCGCTGGACACGGCTGCGGCACGATTGGTCCGTGGCGACAACGCCGATCCGCTTCAGATGCTTCTGGCCGCGCGCCCGCGGGGCGAGGAGGCGCTGAAGCGGGAATACCGGGAGAAAGGTCTACATACGAAGCCGGACAGCTTTGTCCTCTATCGCATCATCGGCAACGATCTTTATCCTCGCCATAAGAAGGGGCAATCAAGGGAAAACGTTCGTTTCCTACTGGAAAATGAGCCGGAGTTGACTGCTTGTGACAAGCGATGGGTCGTTAACCGCATGGTCGATCCAGCAGAAGAGCGCCAGATCATCGCCATGTTGGAGGAACATGGTCAACGGTTCATTCACATTCCATTTGTAACGGAAGAATACCGCGGCATTGGCTGGGACTTCGATGTCTTGCCCACGCCAGGCTTTCTGTCGAGCGAGGAATTCAAAAAGCTGGCACCGCTTGAAAGGGATCGCCTACTACTAGCGCTCTACCGCCTTAAGAACAACTATGTAATGAACAACAATGGTGCGCGCAACGTCGCGTTGAGGGATGGGCGCGAAAGGGCGAAATGGATCCTGCCGTGGGATGGTAACTGCTTTGTGACCGCCAGGGCATGGCAGCAGATCAGCCAGGCGGTCACCGAACGGCCGCATCTAAAATTTTTCGCTGTGCCGATGGAGCGCATTACCGAAAACACCGCTTTGTTGAGAGACGACTTCACGCCGCATCCAGTGGAGGAGCCACAACTTATGTTCCGTTGCGACGCGGAGGAAGAGTTCAATGAGAGCTTCCCCTACGGCCGCCGCTCGAAGGTCGAGTTACTCTGGCGACTTGGCATCCCCGGCCCATGGGATCGCTGGAAAGATGCCCCCTGGGATCAAAAACGACGTGAGCTTTCGCCGCAAGCTCAACAGTTTGGTGTGGCCGGTTGGGTCGGGCGTCTATTTTCAGGAATGCCAAATCTCGAAGCAAGAGGTCGTTCGGGGGGCAGCAGCAGGGACCGTGTACGTCAAGACGCAATTATTTCCATGTTGGATAGCCTCGACATTGCGGTAGGCGTGAGAAAGCATGAGGCTATCTCGAATTCATTCAAAAAAGGTTCTCGATGACGAATTTTGCGTTCGCAATGCCGGTCCCGGCCAAGAAAACGGACGAACAGTGGCACCATCTCAATGAAATGCTGGGAAAAACAGTAAGTTCGATACTGAATCAGTCCAGGAATGATTTCAGGGTGTATGTCGCGGGGCACGACTTTCCTGAAATTCTATCGTCATTTAACGATAGTAGAATAGAATTCATAAGCGTTGACTACAAAAGGATTTCCGACCCGGCTCAGGGACGCAAGGATAAAAACCGCAAAAGGTGGGCTATAGCGGCAAGATTCAGGGAGGCCGGAGGGGGGTATTTTATGTATATGGACTCGGATGACTATGTCCATAGGGATCTTGTTCAGTACGTACATGAAGATAATAATCGAGTGGGATACTTTATAAGAGAAGGCTACGCGCTGGACTATAAAGGAAAACGGGTTGCACCTATCCCGGGAGCCTGGAAGAAGAATTTCAATGAAGTTTGTGGGAGCTCGGGCATAATATATTTTGGACCGGAAGATTTGCCGCGAAGCCCATATTCAAGGTTCTCGCTGAGAACGGAGGCTTACTTCAAGGTCAGGAACCATAAGGTATTTGAAACGATCGAATGGCGCGGCGGACGTACTGCTCCGGTACCGTTTCCTGCTGGCATATACAATGTTAATAACGAACTTAACTTATCCAACATCCTTGTGCGAACCGAAGAGAGGCAGCGTGAACTAGCCAATGCTATTGCGAAGTTAGAAATAACTGACCCAGGCAATATACTTCAAGAATTTGGCATTGAGCTTTGAGGCGTTGTGATCGCACGGAGGGTGGAGAGCATGGAAGAGCCTGAGAGCTTCGCACCGCGGATGACGCCCGGTGAATTGGTGTTTTTTAAGAAATGCATCCAGAGTAAGAAAAAATATTTAGAGTTTGGATGCGGCGGAAGCACGGTCGTTGCAGCGACATCGGACTTGGAGCGCATCTATTCCATAGATACTGATGCGGAATGGATTATAAAATGTCAAACCCATCCGGCTATTGCGGGTAGGATAGCCAAGAAAGAAGCCCGGCTATTTTACCTGGATGTGGGAAAACTAAAGAAATGGGGAAAGCCCGCGACTCAGGATAAAAGAATATCGTGGGTGGCCTATTCCGCCGGGATTTGGGAGGAACTCGCGGAGTTGCCGGACCTTATCCTAGTGGATGGTAGGTGGCGGGTGGCGTGTGCCCTTCAGGCACTTTGGAGGTGCGGCGATGATGCGCGAATTTTGGTGCATGATTGGAACTCGCGCGAACGCTATCATGAAGTCTTGGAATTCGCCGACATAGAAGGGCAAGTCGAGCAACTTGTTTGCCTCGCGCCAAAGCCAACTCGCGATCGCGGCTTAATAGCTATGCGTGCTCTGGCGCGGATATCTGACGTCTCATAAGGAAGCGCCGAAGACTTATTTTTTGGTTGTTGAGGTAAAAACCCTCAGCAATTGCTTTGGCAAGGCGCAGTGGGGCTATGAAGCTGATCTCAATCGTTGGAGATGTCATAAACTGGAACGGCCGTGTCATTAGCCGGTTTTTTCGTGTTTCGAGAAGCACAACATGTGCCACGGTTGCTTCCCTGGCTACGGCGCGTGTTACTCGCATGCTCGCTTTTCTCTTGCCTCTCAAGGTAATTCTACTTGCGGGATCCGGCCGCGTTCCGCGCTATTTTCATTTCTTTATTTCGCCGGACCAGAAGGAAGAGGGGGTGATTGGGTTATCGGCGGCGGCTGTCGCTGCGTATGTTCTGACCCTTGTTCTGGAAGCGCACTCAAAGCGGTTGGCCGAGAGGGGCGGCGGTGAACTTCTCGCCGCCGCAAGCGTCATGTCAGTTGTCAGCAACCAGCGTGAACAGGCGCGAGACTTTTACGTTCGATTCACGCAGGTTGCTTCTAAAACGCTATTTGCTCTCATTGCATTTTCTGCGCTTTCGATGCTCAACCCTGTGCTCGCGATCTTTATCGTCGGCCTACTCTGGTGCTTTTATCTGTTTACAGCCTTCGCACTGGACGGCGTTACAGTGTTGAGGCGGACGAGGTTGTCCGATTTCATTACCGAGCAGTTCGGTAGTTATCTTGGAATTTTGTCCTCGGTCGCATTTCTCTCCTGCTTCCTGCTCATCCTTTACCCATTCGTGGCAGGAACAAGTGACAACATACTTATAGCAATTATCTCCTTCGTGCTGGTGCGCCAACTGATTGGTGCGCTTTCGGGAACCGTTAAAGGCGCGGCGTCGCTCACCGAACAAAGGCATCTCATCGACACGCTGGTGTTTCCCGACCACCGGCTCCAGTCTGCCGAACCTAAGGACCAGCGCACCTTGCGCGGTGTTTTTGGCCGGCAGGAACGGGAACAGGTGTTTGCCGAAGAACTCGCCGGCATGCTCGGTGCCGATGCGAAGCTGCGGATCGAATGGTGCGATCCTGCCATTCGCGGGACAGCTGAGTTTTCGGTCGCTGCGCAGATGGAGGGAGCGCCCGCGCGCCATCTGAGAATCCAGGCGTTTGCGCCCCGGCACCTGCGCATGCTGGAGAACGAGGATCTCCTGTTTCGTCATGTCGACCGGAAGGCCGTGTGGGCGGCGCCGGTCGTGAAGCGCTTCTCCCACGGCGATTATACCTGCGTGGTGCGCGACGCCGGTGCCGGTGCAAATCCGTCGGCTGACGAGTGGCGCGCGCTCCAGGTGGATTTCCTGGCCAATCTATGGTGCCTCGAACCGCCGCACGCCCTGGTCAGGATCTATTCTTCCTCGCACCGTTTCCTGCATGAGCGCCTGACCGAAGAATTCGTGTCGCGAATGGATATTGCGGTCGACAAGGATGAAGAAGCCGAGGCCTTGGGGCGGTTCCAATATGCCCTGCCTGCGATGCGCGATCTGGTTGGAAAAGTACCATTGCGCCTGGTCAATCCCGACTTCGCACGCGAGCAGACGGTGGCGCGGGCAGATGGAGGCTACGATGTGCTGGAATGGGGCCAGTGGTCGCTTGCGCCCATCGGCACGGCCTTGACGTCTTGGCTTGCGGACGACGACAGGGAGCTTGACGCCCTGCTCGAGGAGGTGCGCCGGCGGCGGCCCGGCATGCTCGATGAACCGCTGACCACCGCCCAGCTGCAACTGGTCAGGAACTGCGATCGGCTAGAGCGCGCTATCCTGCGGGGCACGATGAAGGCAGCCTTGCAGATTGCCGTGCAGGCGACGAGTGATCTCGAAGCCATCGCTGGAAATGCAGGCAAGGCAGAAGAGACCCAAAGCCCGCTCCAGATGGCGACCGGCCAAGCATAGAGGCCCCTGGCCGCTCGGCCAGTCTGAGCAGCGCGATCATGACGACGTTGATCAGCACATGGTCAACCCATTCGCTGTGGTATCGGCAGCGGGCAAAGCCCAATTTTGAGGCGGCGGCACTGGCAACTCAAAGCATTGATGGGATCAATGTTCGTCATTCAATGCGCGGGGGTTTATGCCGGCGCCAATCTCCCGAAGTATGGGCGCCGAGGCTGGCTTGGGGGCCGGCGCAGTTGAGCCCTTTGGTCGATTGGAGGAGATTGGGGATGATCGGAGAAAAAACAGCGGAAGTGCGCGCTTTCTGGGAGCGCCAGCGAACGGCGCTGGGCATCGAAACCGAGTTGTACCATGCAAGCACCTTCGCCGATGTGAGGTTCGCCACCTACCACGATGAGCTTCTTGGCCTGGTCACCGCCGGCAAGAAGCGAGCCACGGCTCATCTGGATCTGGATTTCGAGCGCAACAACATTCGCCGCCGCAACATCGGCGACTACTGGGTCGTGCTGAATACCGTGTCCGAACCGCGCTTCCTGATCCGCATTACCGATGTGGATGTCAGACCCTTCGATAAGGTCGAGCAGTCGTTCGCCGAGCGCGAAGGGGAGGGCGACAGCAGTCTGGCCTACTGGGCGAAAGTTCACCGCGAATATTTCGAGCTTCAATGCGCCGAATGGGGCGTTCCCTGGCGCGAGAACCTGGCCACCGTCTGCGAAGGGTTCGAGCTTCTTGCCACCGCCTGATCCGGGCTGCGCAGCCACGGAGGTCTCAGAAGCGGCGGGCCGCCAGCCGGCGCTTCTTTTCCCATAGGTGGTCGGCGCAATCGAGGTCCCGGACGTTTATGCGGTTGATCTTGGAAGCTACGCCCTTCGGAAGGATTGACGTCTTTCGCAATTTTCCGCACCCTTCCAGCAAAGGGGAACGATCAAGCTGTCAACTATGGTGATGATCTGGTGATTGCCCGCCGTGAGCTTGCCGGGCTTAACCAGCTCCGATCGTCTGTGGCCTGCAACACAATGGCTTGGGGCCATTCGGGACGTTGGTCGGGGGGGAGCGATGGATCAGAGCGGGTTGCCAAGGAATACAGTTTCTGAAGGCAGCGCGCCGGGAATTTTCCTGTCCGTTGCCCTGCTTACGCTTTCGCTGTCAGCGCTTGTGCAGTTCCTGTGGCAAGGAACGGTGCTGTTCATGCGCGAGGCGGGACAGCCCTCGCAAGTGATCGGGCTGGTCTACCTGGCCGGCTTTCCGTGGCTCCTTCGGTTCTTATGGGCGCCACTCATCGACCGCTACGACAGCCGGCGCTGGGGCCACTTCCGAAGCTGGATCATCGCCACGCAATCGCCATCACGTTCGGCCTCCAGTTCCTGACCGCCGTCGATCCGCTGACCTCGACCTACGCCCTCCTTGCGCTGCTTGCCGTTCTCAGTGCGATCATGGGCACGCAGCAGTCGGCGATCCTGGGCCTGATGGCGACACGGCTTGCCGAGAAAGACAGGTCCAAGGGAATGACGGTAAAGGCGATCGCCTTCGCGGCCGCCGGCGTCTTGATGGGCGCCGGCATCCTCTACTGGCTCGGCGACTATGGCTGGACCACCACCACTGCAGCGATTTTCGTGTTCGGGCTGTTCGGCCTGGCCGTATTGCTGCCGCTGAAGCTCGACGCAGGTGACGCTCCACCCCCATCGTCCGTCAACCTGCGGAACCAGTTCGCCGTCCTCTGGCGCCCCGGACCACGTCGCTTGCTTCTCATTTCGCTCGGGGTCAACGGGGCCGTTGCCACGACCTACGGTCTGCAGTCCATCATGCTCATCGATGCAGGCTTCGCCGTCTCGCAGGCGGCGCTGATCACGATGGTCGTCGCGGCCGCTGTCGCGCTCGTCCTCGTGATCAGCTTCCTGAGTTTCGGCCTCATTCCGGCTACCAAGAGCATCCTGCTCGGCTACTGCTCCGGGGGGCGCAAGGCTACCGATGTCTCGGTGTTCTCCGGGGTCGAGGCGCTTGCCTTCATGGTTATGGTCGCCGGGTCGAGCGCGGTCGCCCATCCCATCGGCTTCGCGCCGATCGTGGCGGCTGCCGGATGTGTTTCGATAATGGGTGGGATGTTCGCGTTGCGGCAACGACGGGAGACCGTTCCTTCGCGCGCCGCGGCTTCAGCAGTTTAGCCTCCCAAGTGCGCGAAGAAAGGCTGGCGGGAACATCATTTCAGGGTCAGGGTTCCTATTCATTCGGAGAATCCGCAATGACCAGAAAGCAAGATGAACGAACCCCCGAGCAGGAACGCTCCGACATTGATGCAGGCCGAAGGGGCGACAAGACTCCCGGCTTCGATCCCGCCGCGGCTCCCATGGAAACGGATGCCGAGGCGGCTAATACCCACACCGAGCCCTCGGCAGTTCATGGTGCCGAGCCGTCGCGTTTCAGGAATGCCGCGACTTTCGCCAACGCGATGCGGCCGATGGATGGTGTGCCGAAGCCCGGAAGCAACAGCGCGCTGCTTGTCATTGCTGTCATTGCCCTGCTCGCCATCGTCGCCATCGTCGCGACAGCGATGCTGCTACGCTGAGACCTGCCTCGGTGGCACTCTGGCTTCGGGAGAAAAGGAACCGAGCTGCTCCGGATGGTGTGAGAGATAGTCCCGCATCATCGCGGTCCTGTTATGGCCAGCAGATTACGCATGCCTGCTCGCAAGCGCCATTGGTACTACTTTCGGCAAGCGCTGCCATCACCACGTCGAGCGCGGCCGCGACATGCGGAAATGAAGAGCAATTCCCGTTTTTGTCGGTTAATCCGTCGATTTCATGGGATTGAATGGCGCGCCCGAAAGGATTCGAACCTCTGACCCCCAGATTCGTAGTCTGGTGCTCTATCCAGCTGAGCTACGGGCGCGCAATCGATCGCTTTTCGGCGATCGCCGCTGACCGGCGTTTGTTCCGGTCGCGAAGAGATGGTGCTAACTAGCGGCTGAAACGAGGAAATGCAAGCACCGTCCGAAAAACTTTTTGCTTGCCCACAAATGTTGCCGGGCAGTCCCGATGGTGGCGGCCCGAGACGCCTTTCAGGCAGGAATGTCGGAGTTCTTGGCGCCGCAAGGGCCATGGGCATCACGTCGGCGCGGTTTCGCAAATGTCGCGCCCTTGCGGTGCATGCCCGGGCGGCGGCGCCGAATCGCTGCATTGGATGGCCGATGGCTGTCAGATCGAGCCGGGCAGCGGGCTGCATTGACCGCACGGACGCAGCGATTCGTCATACGCGCTTAACTCACGGCAGTTTCGGGCGCCGGCCGGGCCGGACAGCGGGCTGCCAGGCCACCAGGACGCAGCGATTCGCCATGCCTCCATGCTTGAGCGGCCGTTTCGGGCGCCGGCCGGCCGGTCAAGGGCCGAATCACCCAGCTGCGGAGAGGGAGAAGCGCCATGGAGGCTGCCGCCGCTGTCGGCGCCTGCCATCACGCCGGCCGGCGCAGGCTGCGCGCCTCTTCCAGGCGCACGGGCTGGTCGGGAATGGCGATCGAGAACACCGTGCGTCCGCCTACGCTTTCCACCAGTTCCAGCGAACCGCCATGGGCCCGCACCAGCTCGTAGGCGATTGCCAGGCCAAGGCCCGTGCCGCCGCTGCGGGCCGAGCCGCGGAAGGCCGAAAAAAGGTTTTCGCGCGCCTTTTGCGGCAGGCCGGGGCCGGTATCGGCGACCAGGATGCGGCTGACGCTGCCATTGCGCTCCGCCGAAATGGTCAGCCGCTTCACGATGGCGCTCTCTTTGTCGGCAGCCATGGCCTGCACGGAATTGCGGCACAGATTGGTGAGCACGCGCACCAGCTGCTCCGAATCGGCGTCGATCTCGAAATCCGGGTCCACCGCATTGACGAATTCGACCTCGCCGCCAGGCTCGATGCCCAGAAGTCCCTGCACGTCCTCCACCGTCTGGCGCAGCCGCAGGCGGCGGCGGGACGGCGGCGCCTCCTGCGTGCGGCCATAGGTGAGGACCCCTTCCGAATAGGACACGGCGCGATTGAGCGCCCGCACCAGCTTAGGCACAAGCGCCTGCACCGTCGGGTCCTTCACCAGGCCGAGGCGATCCGACATCAGTTGCGCGGAGGCCAGGATGTTGCGCATGTCGTGATTGATCTTGGAGACGGCCAAGCCGAGATCGGCAAGGTGCTTCTGCTCGCTCAGCGTCTTTTGCAGGCGCTGCTGCATGCCGGCGAGTTCCCGCTCGGCCACGCCGATCTCGTCGGCGCGGCCTTCGGCCACGATCACGCGTGCGGGGTCGTCGGGTGCCTGCGAGAAATCGAGCATGGATCGCGTCATGTCGCGGATCGGGCGGATCATGATGCGGTTGATGGCATAGAAGACCGCAGTTGCCGTAAACAGCGAGATCAGCAGCGACAGCAGCGCGACGTTTCGTGAATAGATCAGCATCGCCTTGCGCAGCATGTCGTCGGGAATGATGAGCTGGAATTCCTTGTCACTGTCGCCGACCGGCCCGAACACGCGCAGCATGCGGTTGCCGCCGAAAAACAGCGTATCCAGCGCCGCACGCATGGCTTCCAGCGGCCTGGTGTGGGCGAGGTCGATATGCTCGTCCACCTGCGGCGGCATTTCCGAAACCACCAGCAGCCGCGACACGCCGCCGTCGCGGACGGCGATCGCCCTGGCGCCGATGGATTTCAGCACGTCGTCCTGCACCTGCCGCGGCAGATCGGGCGGATTGTTCTGGATGAGCAGCAGCGAAACGGTGGCGGCGGTGCCGAGACGCGCTTCCAGCCAGCGCAGGCGGAAATTGGCCACGGAAGGCAAGAAGATCAGAACTTCGGCTGCAAGCACGAAAATGATCGTCAGCGCGACCAGCTTGGCCGAAAGCCCACGCGACAGGGGCACGGTGCGGGCCGCCTCCGTGCCGACATCGGTAACCGCATTGCCACTCATCTGGCGTTCGCTGCTCCAGGCGCCCTTCAGCCGAACATGCGCAGCAGGCCCACCACCCGGCGCACCAGCGCGTTGCGCGTCGTCGGGATAAAGTAGGCGACGGCGGCACGTTTGCCAATTTCGCTTATGGTGGGGTATGGCGCCACATAGCTGGCGATGTCGCGCGCCGTCATCTTTCGGGCCAGGGCCAGAGCCCAGAAATTGATCATCTCGCCGGCGTGCAGGCCGACTATGGAAACGCCGAGCAACCGGCCCCTGCCGCTGGTCACGAGCTTGATGTGGCCGTCCGTGCGGTGTTCGGCATGGGCCCGGTCGTTTTCCGAATAGGGCCAGCGCAGCACGCGGATGGCGCGATATGCGCGCGCCGCTTCGGCCTCGCTCATGCCGACATGGGCGATCTCCGGGTCGGTGAAGGTCACGCGGGGAATGATGTCGCGCCTTTCGCTTGCCGGCAGCCGGAACAGTATGGACCGCACCACCAGGCCGGCGTGGTAGTTCGCGGCATGGGTGAACTGCAGCGAGCCGGCGGCGTCGCCCACGGCATAGATGCGGCGGTTGCTGCTGCGCAGCCGGGCGTTGGTCTTGATGCCGTCGGCATCGTGCCTGACGCCGGCATTGTCGAGCCTCAGTTCGGCGACGTTTGCCGTGCGGCCGGTGGCCAGCAGTAGATGCGTGCCTTCCAGGATGCGGGGGCGTGCATCCGGCTGCAGGCGCAGCCGCACCCCGTGCCTGCCGCGCCGTTCCACCGACGCGACACGGGTATGTTCCCGGATGTCGACGCCTTCGCTGCGCAGCCGCGCGAGCACGACGGCGGAAAGCTCCTTGTCCTCCTTGGCAAGCGCATTGCCTGCCTCGACCACCGTCACCTGCGCGCCGAGCCGGCGATAGGCCTGCGCCATTTCGAGGCCGAAGGGGCCGGCGCCGACTATCAGCAGATGTTCCGGCATTTCGGCAAGGTCGAAGAGCGTCTCGTTGGTCAGGTAGTCGACGGCGTCGAGGCCGGGGATCGGCGGAATCAGCGGTGAGGAGCCGGTGGCGATGACGAAGCGGCGGGCGCGGATTTCCATGTCGCCGGCCATCAGCGTGCGCCGGTCCTTGAACCGGCCCTCCGCCTTGACGACCTGTACGCCCAGCGCGGTGAAGCGCTCGGCGGAATCGTTGGGGGCGATCGCGGCGATGGTGTCGCGCACATGGCGGTGCACGGCCGCGAAGTCGATCTCGGGCTCGGCCGCGCCGATGCCGAAGGGCTGGCCGCTGCGCATGGCCTGCGCCTGCCGCGCGGCCGCAATCAGCGCCTTGGAAGGCACGCAGCCATAGTTCAGGCAATCGCCGCCCATCTTCCCGCGCTCGACCAGCACCACACTGACGCCGAAGGCCGCGGCGGCGGCCGCAACCGACAGCCCGCCCGAGCCGGCGCCGATGACGCAGATGTCCGGTGTCAGCGTCTTGGTCATTCTCCCGCCTGTTGCACGGAACGCGGATACGGGCGGGCGCCGTTGCGAAATGAATGTCAGAGGCGCGACGCCCATGCCCTTCTTACGACGGTGGCCAAGGCGGCGACAAGCGCAAGCGCGATGAAGGCTATGGTTATCTGCGGGGTGACCAGATCGCCCAGCGTCACCTGCTGGCCGGCGCTCTCCGCGGCCATCAGCACGCTATCGCAGCCCTGGCCAAGCCAGGCATAGGCGAAGGCTGCCGGCATGATGCCGATGAAGGTGGCGGCGAGATAGGTGCCCAGCCGGACATTGAAGAGGGCGGGGGCAATGTTGACCATGAAGAAGGGGATGAACGGCGCAATCCGCAGCACCAGAAGATAGCCGAAGGCGTTCCGTTCGAACCCGGCGGAGAGTTTTTCGCCAAACCCGCCGAGGCGCCGCCGGACGGAGGCGGTGCAGGCCGAGCGTGCCGCCAGGAAGATCGCCGTCGCGCCCACTGTGGCGCCGACGATGGCGAGCGCGCCGCCGAACAGCCAGCCGAACAGGAACCCGCCAAAGATCGTCAGGATTGATGCAGCCGGAAACGAGAAGGCGACCGCGCCGATGTAGATTACCAGAAAACCCAGCGGCGCCAGAACCGGGTTGTCGGCGGCAAAATCCTTCAGGACCTGTCGGCTTTCGGCGAGGTAGTCGAGCGACAGATAGTGCTGCCAGCCCAGCGCGTAGCCCACGACCAAACCGGCCGCGACGATTGCGAGCGGCGCAAATCGCCAGCGTCCCGGCGCGCCTTTGCCCGTGTCGCAATCTTCGATCATGTCTATCCTGGTCGCCTCTTTGCTAGAAGCCCGGCCGCCATCATGGTTCCGAGCAGCGGGTCGCGGCAAGAGGCCAATTCGTTGTGTTCCTCAGTTGGGCAGCTTTGTGGACGGGTACAACTCGCTACCCGTCATATCACCCTGTGTTGAACATCTTGGCGAGGCTGGTCACCCGTTTGTGACTATGTTGCCAATGTTGACGGCACAAAAGCCGCCAATTGACTCACAGGGGGCATCTTTACTATAAGCCCGCTCACGCATGGGCCAACAAGTCCGGCGCGGTTTCGATTGCGTCCAAGACGAGGCTCGGCATAGCTCCTGTTACCGTGTGACAGAATTAAGAAGGGCCGCACACCGCGGTATTAAAATAAATGAAGCGTACTTATCAGCCATCCAAACTCGTCCGCAAGCGCCGCCACGGCTTCCGTGCGCGCATGGCCACCACCGGCGGTCGTGCCGTCATCGCCGCACGCCGTAACCGCGGCCGCAAGCGGCTCTCCGCCTAAGCGAGAGACGAGACATTGCCGGATGCCGGCAAGACAGAATTTCCGTCTCCGCTGCGGCTTCGCAAGCGAGCAGAGTTTTTGGCCGTCCGGCGTGGCGAAAAGCGACGCGGGCGGCTTTTCCTCTTGGAAGTTCTGGACCGCGGCAACGATGATGCGCCGCGCGTCGGGTTCACAGTGACCAAGAAAGTTGGCAATGCGGTTGTCCGCAATCGCATTCGCCGCCGCCTCAAGGAGGCGGTTCGCGTCCACGCCGCAGGTGACATGATGCCCGGCAAGGACTATGTGATCGTGGGGCGGGAAGACGTTCTGACAGCCCCCTTCGAGCAGCTTGCTGCCGAAATCTCCCGAAGAATTCGCGGAACGCGTTAAGGGTTTTCGATGGAAAACAACCGGAATTTCTTAATCACGATCGCGCTTTCCGTGCTGATCCTGACGCTGTGGCAGGTGTTCTACATGAACCCCCGCGTCGAGAAGGAGCGCGAAGCGGCCCGCATCGAGGCCCAGCACGTCCAGGCCCAGAAGTCGACGCAACCCGGCGCGTCGGGTGAAATTCCGGCCTTGCCGCAGGGCGGTGTGCCCGGTATGCCCGGCGCGGAAGGCACCGCGCCGCAAAGTCGCGAGCACGCCGTGGCTTCCGCCCAGCGCGTCAAGATCGACACGCCGAGCATTTCCGGCTCCATCAACCTCGCCGGCGCGCGCATCGACGACGTGCTGCTGAAGGACTACCACGTCACGGTAGAAAAGAATTCGCCCAATATCGACCTCTTGAACCCGTCGACGTTGCCGAACGGCTACTACGCCGAGATCGGCTTCGTCGGAAACGCCGAGACCGGCAGCGTTCCCGGGCCAGACACGGTCTGGACTGCGGAGCCCAACGCGGTGCTCACGCCCGCCACTCCGGTGACGCTTACCTACACCAACGACAAGGGCCTGACCTTCAAGCGCACCATCAGCGTCGACAACGACTACATGTTCACCGTCTCCGATACGGTGACCAATGGTGGTTCGGCGCCGGTTTCGCTTTCGAACTATGGCCGCGTCATCCGCTTCGACAAGCCGCTTGTGGCCAGCACCTATGTGCTGTTCGAGGGCCTCATCGGCGTGACCGGCGATGAAGGCCTGCACGAGATCAAGTACTCGTCGATCGAGAAGGACAAGCAGGTCGTTCCGGGCAAGTCGAACGACGGCTGGCTCGGCATCACCGACAAGTACTGGGCGGTGGCCATGGTGCCGTCGTCCAAGCAGCCCTTCCAGCCGCGCTTCAGCTATTTCGACGATGGCCGCCCACGCTACCAGTCTGACTTCATGAGCGACGCGGTGACCGTCGAGCCCGGCCAGTCGAGCACCGTCGAGACTCTGGTCTTTGCCGGCGCCAAGGAAGTGGCCAAGATCAATGCCTATGAAAAGGACCGCAACATCCGCCAGTTCGACCTGCTGATCGACTGGGGCTGGTTCTATTTCATCACCAAGCCGATGTTCTGGCTCATCGACAATCTCTACAAGATGCTCGGCAATTTCGGCCTAGCCATCCTCGCCACCACCGTTCTGGTGAAGGCCGTGTTCTTCCCGCTCGCCAACAAGTCCTATGCTTCGATGGCGAACATGAAGAAGGTGCAGCCGAAGATGATGGAAATCCGCGAGAAATACGCGGACGACAAGATGAAGCAGCAGCAGGCGATGATGGAGCTCTACAAGACGGAGAAGATCAATCCGCTTGCAGGCTGCTGGCCGGTCCTGGTGCAGATCCCGGTGTTCTTCGCGCTCTACAAGGTGCTCTACATCACCATCGAGATGCGCCATGCGCCGTTCTTCGGCTGGATCCACGACCTGGCCGCGCCCGATCCGACGTCGCTGTTCAACCTGTTCGGTCTTCTGCCCTATGCCGTGCCGGACTTCCTGCACATCGGTGTCTGGCCGCTGATCATGGGCGTCACCATGTTCCTGCAGATGCGCATGAACCCGACGCCGCCGGACCCGACGCAGGCGATGATCTTCACCTGGATGCCGATCATCTTCACCTTCATGCTGGCGTCGTTCCCTGCGGGCCTCGTCATCTACTGGGCCTGGAACAACACGCTGTCGATCATCCAGCAGGGCGTGATCATGAAACGCCAGGGGGCCAAGATCGAGCTGTGGGACAACCTCGCGGGGATGTTCAAGAAGAAACCAAAGCCCGCCGAATAGCGGGCGCCCCGACCTCTCGAAAGCCCCGGCATCGTCCGGGGCTTTTTCGTTGCCGGCTATGGACGCGGGCGGTAGCGGCCGATAAACAGGGGCCTCTGCAGGAGTGGTTTCGATGATCAGCTAGGCAGGATCCGTTTCGTCGGGTGTCGGCACACCAGAGCGGATCGCATTCGTTTTCATCCCTTTGCGAAGCTTTTCACGACGGAACCTGCCCATGCATGGCCCAAACCCCGACATCAAGCATCCTATGCCCCTTCATCCGCGCGTCGGATTTCTGAAACCCCTGGTCGACGCCGACAATATCGAGATCGGCGACTTCACCTATTACGACGACCCGGCCGGGCCAGAGCATTTCGTCGAGAAATGCGTGCTCTACCATTATCCGTTCATCGGCGACCGGCTGGTGATAGGCCGCTTCTGCGCCATCGCCGAGGGCGCGAAATTCGTCATGAACGGCGCCAACCATGCCATGTCGGGCTTTTCGACCTATCCGTTCAACATCTTCGGCAACGGCTGGGAAGAGGGCTTCGATCCGGCCACCTGGTCGCAGGAACTGCGCGGCGACACCGTGATCGGCAACGATGTGTGGATCGGCATGGAAGCACTGGTCATGCCCGGTGTCACAGTCGGCCATGGCGCGATCGTGGCGGCGCGGGCAGTGGTCAGTCGCGACGTGCCGCCCTATGCAATCGTCGCCGGCAACCCGGCCAAGGTGGTAAAGACACGGTTCGATCCGGAGACCGTGGAGCGCCTGCTGGCGGTGGCATGGTGGGACTGGCCGGTTGACAAGGTGACCCGCAACCTTGATGCCATACGCGGCGCCGACATATCCCGGCTGGAGCAAGCAGCGTGACCGAACAGATAGAATCCAGAACCCTGCCGCCCGTGGCGAGCAGCCTCTTCAACGCACCGTGGGTCTTCATCCGCGGCGTGCCGTCGATGAAGTTCCTGCCGCCGGAAGGCCCGCCGGAGATCGCATTCGCCGGCCGCTCCAATGTCGGCAAGTCGTCGCTGATCAACGGGCTGGTGGGGCAGAAGGGGCTTGCGCGCACCTCCAACACGCCGGGCCGTACGCAGGAGCTGAACTATTTCGTGCCCGACGGATTCTCCGGCAAGGACGGCGACTTGCCGCCGATGGCGCTGGTCGACATGCCCGGCTACGGCTATGCCAAGGCGCCCAAGGACCAGGTGGATGCCTGGACGAAGCTGGTGTTCGACTATCTGCGCGGACGCGTGACGCTGAAGCGCGTCTATGTGCTGATAGACTCGCGCCACGGCATCAAGAAGAACGACGAGGAGGTCTTGTCCTTGCTCGACAAGGCCGCCGTCTCCTACCAGATCGTTCTAACCAAGACCGACAAGATCAAGGCCGCGGGCGTGCCGCGGCTGATTGCAGAGACGCAGGAAAAGATCCGCAAGCGCCCGGCAGCCTTCCCGGCCATCATCGCCACCTCATCGGAGAAGGGCGACGGCATGGAGGAGCTGCGCGAGGCGATCGCCCTTGCCGTGCGTGGCGGCTGAGGCCGCGCGTACCTGTTCCCGGGTGTGGCGCGGGCGCACCGGACGTGCGGCCGCACTGCCATCGCGTCAAAGCGCTTCGACCTGGTTGCGACTCGCTCCGCCCAGTGGCGCGGGGCGCAGCAGCGGCGCGCGCCGGTTCAGCCAGCCCGAAAGTCGCTCCATCTGCGCTGCCAGCGACAACAGCGTCTCCTCGTCGCCGGGCCTCCCCGCCGCCTGTATGCCTAGCGGCAGGCCATCGGCGGTGACATGCACCGGCAGCGCGATCGAGGGCTGGCCGGAAACGTTCTGGATGGCCGGCCAGTGGGTGAACCACAGGCTGTTGTCCAGAAGCTGGCCGAGCAGCGGCTTCAGCCGCAACAGGCGCGTCAGCCGCAGCTTGTCGAGCATGTCCTCCAGAAAGGCGTCCATGCCCTTCGGGTCCATTGCTCCGCATTCGAGCGGCGGGTGTGCGATCAGCGGCATCAGCACCGCATCATACTGGGCGGTTTCCGCAAACAGCTGCCGCGAGGCCGCCTGCAGGCGCTCGAGCCCGGCATAGATCTCGCCGGCTGACAGAAGCTCGCCATAGCGGGCCAGCACGCGCGTGGCGCGCTCGACTTCGCCGGAAACCGGCCGCCCGGTGCGCTGGGCCGCGCCAGCCAAGGTGCCGGCTACCGCGGACGCGACGGTTTTGGCGAAATCGGCGATGAATTCGCGACCGATGAAAGGCAGGCCGATCTCCTCGACCGAATGGCCGCCTTCGCGCGCCAGCGCGACTGCAGTGTCCAGCGCCGCCAGCGTTTCGTGCGAGATTTCGAGCCCGAGCGGCGACTGCCGGTAGACGGCGAGCCTCAGCCGGCCGGGGTCGCGCGCGGCAGCGGCCGAGAACGAGCCGCGCGGCGGGCGCGCCGCATAGGGCGCCAGCTCGTCGGGGCCATGGGTCAGGTCGAGCAGCAGCGCGCTGTCGCGCACCGAGCGCGTCACCGCATGGTCCACCACGAAGCCATACCAGGCCTCCGAGGCCAGCGGCGTCAGCGGAATGCGCCCACGCGAGGTCTTCAGCCCCACCAGACCGTTGCAGGCCGCCGGCACCCGGATGGAGCCGCCGCCATCGGAGGCATGCGCCACCGGCACCACGCCCGCGGCCACAAGTGCCGCAGCCCCTCCCGACGAGCCGCCTGTGATGTGATTGGTATCCCACGGATTGCGGGTAACGCCGAAGGCGGCCGATTCCGTCACCAGCCGCAGCCCGAGTTCAGGCGTGGTGCTGGTAACGATGGGTATCAGCCCGGCGGCAAGCAGGCGCTGCGTGAGCACGGAATCATAGTCCGGCACGAAGGGCGGCATCCTGCTGCCGGAATGGTTGGGCACGCCCTTCATGGCGATGCCCAAATCCTTCAGCGCGGTCGGCACGCCGGCCAGCGGCAGCGAGCGGTCGACGCTACTGGCACGGCTGCGAGCGGCTTCGTAGAGCTTTTCGGCGGTGGCGTTGATTTGCGGTTGCGTACGCTCCGCCCGCGCGATTGCGGCGTCGACCAGTTCGGGCGGGGAAATCTCCCCTTTCCTGACCAGCCCGGCCAGCGCCGTGGCGTCGTACTCCCACAGAACGGATTCCAGCGACATGCCACCCCCTCCCAAGACATTGCCGATGGCGAAAGCCTAGCCGGCATGCGCCGCCTTCGCAATCGCGCGCCGGTGGCCCTTGTCGTTGCAAATCCGGCGTGGAGCACTAGTTACGCGGCGATGGCCCAGCAGGATATTGCAACGCTTATCGTCCGCATTGGCATGCGCGACCGGGAGGCGTTCGACCTGTTGTACCGGCAGACCAGCGCGCGGCTTTTTGGCGTTTGCCTGCACATGCTCAACGACCCGGCTGAAGCCGAGCAGACCTTGCAGGAAGTCTTCTGCCGCATATGGGAGGAGGCCGGGCGCTTCGCCGTCTCGGATCTCAGCCCGATGGCTTGGCTGGTGGGGATTGCCCGCAACCATGCCATCGAGCGCCTCCGCAGCAAGGGGCGGCCGCCGGGCGATGCTGCAATTGTCGGCGCTTCAGTCGTCTCCGCCCAGGACCCGGTGGAAATGCTGGAAGCCGGTGCCGCCTCGGCGCGCATCCGCCGCTGCCTGGAAAAACTGGACGCGGCGCGCGCAACGGCACTTCGCGAAGCCTATCTTGGCGGCGACAGCTATGCCGAACTGGCGGCGCGGCACGGGGTTCCGCCCGGCACCATGCGCACCTGGCTGCGCCACAGCGTTCTGAGGCTGAAGGAATGTCTGGACCGATAAGGCCTTTCGGCAGGGATGCCCCTGCAGACGTCGGCGACGAGCTGATCGCGGCCGAATATGTACTGGGCGTCACGCCCGCCGACAGGCGGCAGGCGGTGCGGGCGCGCATCGACAGCGAACGCGGTTTCGCGCAGGTGGTGGACAAATGGGCGATGCATTTCTCACCCCTCGCGTCCGGGTATCCGGTTGTCGAGCCTCCTGCCTCCGTGAAGGCGGCGATCGACCGGCGGCTGTTTCCCGAGCCTGCGCCGCCCGCCGATGCAGAGCCGGCCCCCAGGCCGCGGCCGCGGCGACGCAAACTTTGGGGCATTGCCGCCGCGTTTGCCGTCCTTGCGATTGCGCTGCCCTTGACTATAGGCCGCATTCACATGCGCGCCGGCACCCCGCTAGATATCAGCCTCGTGGCTTCGTTGGCCGGGCAGGGCGGCGAGGTCCGCTACATCGCCGTCTTCGATGCGCCGCGCGGCGAAGCCAGGCTGTCGCGTCTTTCCGGGGAGAGGGTTGAAGGCCACGATTTCCAGCTATGGGTGATCCAGGACGCGAAGGCGCCCGTATCCGTCGGCCTGCTGCCGGCCGGCGACACGGCGCATGTCGCCATATCGCCCGATATCCAGAAGGAGTTCATCGCCGGCGCTTCTCTCGCCATCAGCCTGGAGCCTGCCGGCGGCTCTCCGTCCGGCCAGCCTACTGGCCCCATCATCGCGACGGGCGAGCTTAAAAGCATATGACTAGCGTTGCACCTTGGCTTGGGCGCTCAATCGGAGTTGATTGGCGCTTCGAATTGGATTTCGCTTAGCTTGCGCAAAGGAGGGCCGAAGATGAATCGTCGCAGTGTTCTAATGGCCGGTGCCGCAATGGCGGCTGCAGCCGGCGGCGCCTTGATGTTCCGGCGCGGCGTCGGGCCGGAGCATGCCTGGGCGGAGACATTCGAGGTCGACAAGTCCGAAGCCGAATGGCGCAAGATCCTGACGCCCGAGCAGTTTACCGTTCTTCGAAAGCAAGGCACCGAGCGCGCCGGCTCCAGCCCGCTCGACCATGAAAAGAGAAAAGGCACCTATCACTGCGCGGGCTGCGACCTTGCGGTCTATTCCTCGGAGGCGAAATTCGATTCCGGAACCGGTTGGCCGAGCTTCTGGCAATCACTGCCGGACGCGGTGGGCACCAGGCAGGACAACTCCCTGTTCATGACGCGCACCGAGGTGCATTGCCGCCGCTGCGGCGGCCATCTGGGCCACATCTTCGATGACGGCCCGCCGCCCACGGGCAAGCGCCACTGCCTCAATGGCGTGGCATTGAAATTCAGGCCCGCAACAGCATGAGCTTTCGCCGCTTGCCGATTGCCCACTGCCGCCTTTGCCGCTAAGTAACCGCCGATTTCCATCCGAAGGGGGCCTCTCATGACATCGACGGACATTGCGGCCAAGGCGGCAGAGCAGGCGAACCTTCTTTCGGCCGCGCTGCCCTACATGCAGCGCTACGAAAACAAGACCGTGGTGGTGAAATATGGCGGCCACGCCATGGGCGACAACGAGCTCGGCAAGGCCTTCGCCCGTGACATCGCGCTACTGAAGCAGTCGGGCGTCAACCCCATCGTCGTCCACGGGGGCGGCCCGCAGATCGGCGCGATGCTGGCCAAGATGGGCATCGAATCCAAGTTCGAGGGCGGCCTGCGCGTCACCGACCAGAAGACGGTCGAGATTGTCGAGATGGTGCTGGCCGGCTCGATCAACAAGGAGATCGTCGCGCTCATCAATGCCGAGGGCGAATGGGCGATCGGCCTCTGCGGCAAGGACGGCAACATGGTCTTCGCCGAAAAGGCCAAGAAGACCATGGTCGATCCCGACTCGAATATCGAGCGCGTGCTGGATCTCGGTTTCGTCGGCGAGCCGGTCGAGGTCGACCGCACGTTGCTGGATCTACTGGCACGCTCGGAGATGATCCCGGTGATCGCGCCGGTGGCGCCCGGCCGCGACGGCCACACCTACAACATCAACGCCGACACCTTCGCCGGCGCCATTGCCGGCGCGCTGGGTGCCTCGCGCCTGCTCTTCCTCACCGATGTGCCGGGCGTGCTCGACAAGGACAAGAACCTCATCGACGAGCTGACGGTGGCTGAGGCCAAGGCGCTGATCAAGGACGGCACCATCTCCGGCGGCATGATCCCCAAGGTCGAAACCTGCATCGAGGCGATCGAGCGCGGCGTCGAAGGCGTTGTCATCCTCAACGGCAAGACCCCGCATTCGGTGCTGCTGGAGCTGTTCACCGAGCACGGTGCGGGAACGCTGATCGTTCCCTGATCTTATTTCCGCAGATGCCGGAGCGGAACGTGCCCCGGCCCCTTGATATTCTGCAGAACGAGCTGGGTGTGCACGTCGCGCACGCCCGGCAGGCGCATCAGCCGGTGCATGACGAAATCGTTGAGGTCGTCCACGCTCGGCACCATCACGTGCAACAGGAAGTCGTATTCGCCGGTCATCGTCCAGCAGGCCGAGACCTCGTCCATGCGCTGTACCGCCGCGGTAAAGCGCTCCGGCGAGTCGTCGCTATGGCTCACCAGTCGCACCTGGATGAACACCTCCACCATCAGCCCGACCGCGCGCCGGCTTATCGCCGCCGAAAACCCCTTGATGACTCCGGCCTGCTGCAGCGCTTCGAAGCGGCGGGCGCAGGGCGTGTTCGACAGGCCGATTTCCTGCGCCAGTTCCGAGATGGACTTGCGGCCGTCGCGTTGCAGGATTTCGAGCATCCTGATCTCGAATTCGTCGAACTGAGGCATTTTCACTCCGACAAGACGTTCCAGGATGGCAACATACCTCAATTTCCGGCCCAGAACGATGGCTTAGGCAAAAAGCGCCCCACAATCGGCGGTATTCTTCGCGGCGTGGAGGATTTTGGCCATGAATATCAGCGTGGAAGCCTATGCCCGCGAATGTGCGGCTCAGGGACTGCGCGGCAACTACTCCGTCTGCCGCGCCGATTTCACCGTGCAGCAGGACTATGCCTTCAGCGACAGCGACCAGGAGGTGTGGCGCATATTGTGCGACCGCCAGACCGGCCTGACGAGGCGGCTAGCGCACCGCTCCTATCTCGATGGCGTGGAAGCACTGGGGCTGCTCGAGCGTATCCCGGATATCGACGAGGTCAGCGGCAAGCTGCGCAAGCTCACCGGCTGGGAGCTCGTCGCCGTGCCCGGGCTGATCCCCGCCGAACCTTTTTTCGTGCACCTGACAAACCGGCGTTTCCCGGTCACGAACTGGCTGCGCAGGCGCGAGGAACTCGACTACATCGTCGAACCGGACATGTTTCACGATTTCTTCGGCCATGTGCCGGCGCTGACCCAGCCGGCCTTCGCCGATTTCATGCAGCAGTACGGCGAAAGGGCCAGTGGCGCGATTGAGCTGGGCGGCCACGACATGATCTCGCGGCTGTACTGGTACACGGCCGAGTACAGCCTCATCCAGGAGGCCGGCCAGCCGCTCAAGGCCTTCGGCGCCGGGCTGATGTCATCCTATAGCGAGCTGCAGTTCGCGGTCGAAAGCCCGGATGCACACCGCGTGCCCTTCGACCTGGAGACGGTGATGCGCACGACCTACGAGATCGACAAGTTCCAGCGAGCCTATTTCGTGCTACCGTCCTTCGAAGCGCTGCGCGATGCGTTCCTGCATGCCGACCTTGCCGAGCTTATCGCGCGACGCAAGGACGAGGCGCCGCTGGACCCTGCCATGGTTTGAAGGCCGCCCACAGCGCAGGCGGCGGCTTCAAGGCACCGAGGCGCTTTTGCGTGCGACAGTTTTCGTTCGGTAGAACCGGCTGGGCGCAAGGGCGAGACGAAGTGCCGCCAAGAAAAGCGTTTCGAAGCTCGCTTTCGCCTGCGCAAGGGCGTAAGAGCAGGCCATGCAAAATGATCGCTTTGAAGTTCCGCTCACCGTAAAACTCGGTGAGACGGGAAATCACCAAATCCTGAAGACTGCCCAGGAGGCTTCGGATTTTCTTCTCAACAACTGGCCGGGAAAAAGAAGTCCCAAGCATCGCGCCGCACTTCAGGCCTGCCACGACGCCATGGAGGGCCACAAGCCGGTCATGGCAGCCAGGCGCGCCTTCATCGCTGCGGCCCGCGAGGCCGATGTGCTGATCAGCGACAAGGCGCCCGGGTAACCCGGCTAGGAGCCCTTCTTGGGCGCGCGCTTCACCGGAGCGGGGTTCTTCGCCGCTTCTGCGCGCTCCGCCTCTTCCTTCTCCTGCCGAAGTGCCCGTAGCCGGGCGGTCTTCTTTTCTCGAGCCGCCTGCTCGGCATTCATGATCTGGCGCGCTGCCGCGTCCGTCCTGTCCAATTTCTGTTCGGCCGCGAGAGGCTTCATTTCATACTCCTGACTTGATCGATGCAAAGCTCCCGCCCCGCTGCTTGGCGGCGCGGAGCCCCTAGTCCTGCTTTGTCTCCTGTTCGCTCACCTCGTCCTGCTTGCTCGCGGACTTGTTTGCCTTGGCGTTGGCTTTCTCGGCTTTCTTGGCGGCCTTGATGCGGTCGCGGTCTCTGCGCTCCTGGCCATAGTTCGGCTTTTTCGCCATCGTGTTGCGGGTCCTTTCGGGAAGAGCCAGGGGTCCGCGTCATTGCGTTCCATCGCTGGCGGAGAACCATACCACCGATATAGGTGTTGAGGTCGGAAAAACCAAAAGTTGTACCGCGGTGCATGGCCGATGATGCGCCTTGCCAGGCCGAAACGCCAGCGGTGGAAAGGTTTTGCAGGCCGATTGCCGGGTTTCGGAAATTCGAATACCGTCGCGCGGATGACAAGACGCGGGGCGGGGCTGGGCCCGGACCCGATAGCCAGGGTGGTGGACGATGCAGAACGACAAGAATGCGACGAAATTTGCCGGCGTCTCGCGCCGCTCGGTGCTGAAGGCCGCGGGCGCTGGCGCAGCGCTTGCCACGGTGGCGGGGTTCCCGGCGCGCCTGTTTGCCGACGAACCGCTCAAGGTCGCTGCCGTCTATACCGTGCCGGTCGAGCAGCAGTGGGTCAGCCGCATCCACAAGGCCGCCAATGCCGCCAAGGACCGCGGCGAGATCGAGTACGTCTATTCCGAAAACACCTCCAACAACGACTATGAGCGCGTGATGCGCGAATATTGCGAGGCCGGCTACAAGCTCATCCTCGGCGAGGTGTTCGGCGTGGAAGATGCCGCCCGTGCGGTCGCCAATGATTATCCGGACGTTGCCTTCCTGATGGGCTCCAGCTTCAAGCCCGACGAGGCCGTGCCGAACTTCTCGCCCTTCGACAACTACATCCAGGACGCCTCCTATCTCACCGGCATCATCGCTGGCGCCATGACCAAGTCGAAGAACATCGGCATGGTCGGCGGCTATCCAATCCCCGAGGTCAACCGGCTGATGAACGCCTTCATGGCCGGCGTGAAGGAAAGCGCGCCGGACACCAAGTTCCAGGTCGCCTTTATCGGCTCCTGGTTCGATCCGCCCAAGGCCAAGGAAACCGCCTTCGCCCAGATCGACGGCGGCGCCGACCTGCTTTACGCCGAGCGCTTCGGCGTCTCGGACGCCGCCAAGGAGCGCAATGTTCTGGCCGTGGGCAACGTCATCGACACCCAGGCGGACTATCCTGAAACGGTCGTGGCTTCGGCGCTGTGGCACTTCGAGCCGACGCTGGACAAGGCGATCGCCGAGGTGAAGGCCGGAACCTTCAAGGCCGCCGACTACGGCGTCTATTCCTTCATGAAGAACGGCGGCTGCTCCATTGCCCCGCTCGGCACCTTCGAGGGCAAGGTGCCGGCCGAGGTCATGGCCAAGGTCGCCGAGAAGGAAAAAGCCATCAAGGACGGCTCCTTCACTGTTGAAATCGACGATTCCGAGCCGAAATCCAACTGAGAACGGCTTTACCTTTTCGCTGCTTGCAGCGAAAAGGTGGCCTCAAGCTCGCATGAAGGACAGTGCGCGGTCGGGGCGGTAACGCCTCGGTTGCGCTGACGCGTGTCGGCGGCAGCGCCCGCACCCGGAATGGAGCGCAGGCAGCGGTGGGGCTGGCGCCTTGCCAGGATTGAGGGATTGGTGATTTGGCGGCGTCGCCCGGTGTCGAAGATCATGCACTACCGCAGGCGGAAATCGTCCTGCGCCTCGAAGGCATCACCAAGCGGTTTGGGCCGCTGGTGGCCAACAATGCCATTTCCTTTTCTCTGAGGCGCGGCGAGGTCATCGCGCTGCTGGGCGAAAACGGCGCCGGCAAGACCACGCTCATGAACATTCTGTTCGGCCATTACGTGGCTGACGAGGGCACGGTGGAAGCCTTCGGCAAGCCGCTGCCGCCCGGCGATCCGCGTGCGGCGCTCGATGCCGGCATCGGCATGGTGCACCAGCATTTTACCCTCGCCGAGAACATGACCGTGCTGGAGAACATCGCTCTCGGCACGCAGAGCCCCTGGAAGCTGCGCCTCGATCGCGCCGCCGCCCGCCAGCGCATCGACAAGCTTTCGGCCGATTTCGGCCTAGCCGTGCATCCGGACGCGACCGTCGCCACCCTTTCGGTGGGCGAGCGCCAGCGCGTCGAAATCCTCAAGGCGCTCTATCGCGACGCGCGCATCCTCATCCTCGACGAGCCGACGGCGGTGCTGACGCCGGCCGAGACCGACGCGCTGTTCCGCACGCTGAAGCTCCTGGTCGCGCAGGGCCTGTCGATCATCTTCATCTCGCACAAGCTGAACGAGGTCATGGCCGTCAGCGACCGCGTGCTGGTGCTGCGCGCCGGCACGCTGGCCGGCGAGCGCATGACCGCCGCCACCAACCGCACCGAGCTTGCCGCGCTGATGGTCGGGCAGGAAGTGGCAAGCCCGCCGGTGAGCGCGCCGAAGACCGGCCCCGTCGTGTTGGAACTGAAGAATGTCTCGACCGCCCGGCAAGGTACCGTCACGAACCTCGATGGCCTGTCGCTCGCGCTGCGCGCCGGCGAGATCACCGGGTTGGCAGGCGTCTCAGGCAACGGTCAATCCGCACTTGCGGCGCTCATTGCCGGCACGCTGCAGCCGGCGTCGGGCGAGATCGTCATCGCCGGCACGACGGCTGGCAACTGGTCGCCGCGCGCCGCCCTTGCCGGCGGCATCGGCCGCATCCCGGAGGATCGCCACGCGGTCGGCAGCATCGGCGACATGAGCGTCACCGAGAACGTCATTTCCGAGCGCTATGCCACACCGCGCTTCAGCCGCCACGGCTTTCTGGATTGGAAGGCGGCGCGCGCCTTTGCCGAGGAAATCATCCGCGACTACGACGTCAAATGCCCTTCGCCCGAGGCGCGCATCCGGCTGCTTTCCGGCGGCAACATGCAAAAGCTCATTCTCGGCCGCGCGCTCGATTCCGAGCCGGCCGTGATCCTCGCCAACCAGCCCACGCGCGGGCTCGATGTCGGTGCCGTCGCCTTCGTGCATCGCCGGCTGCTCGAAGCGCGCGACCGGGGCGCGGCGATCCTGCTGATTTCGGAAGATCTGGAGGAAATACTGGCCTTGTCCGACCGCATCCTGGTCATGTCGAAGGGGCAGCTTTCCTCGCCCTCCAAGCGCGGTGAACGCAGCATCCGAGAACTCGGAGAACTGATGGCCGGCCATGGCGAGGTGAACGATGCGGCTTGAACCCAAACCCGCGCCCTCGCTCGGCGTCACCCTGCTGTTCCCCATTGGCGCGATCGTGGCGACCTTCATCATTACCTCGCTGCTGGTGCTGGCGGCCGGCGCCTCGCCGCTCTCAGTCTTCTACCTCGTCGCCAAGGGGGCGGCGGGCTCGCAATTCGCGCTGCTGGAAACGCTAACCCGCGCCACGCCGCTCATCTTCACCGGACTTGCGGTGGCCGTCGCCTTCCGCGCAAAACTCTGGAACATCGGTGCCGAAGCGCAGCTCTATATCGGCGGGGTGGTGACGGTGGTGCTCGGCACCGGTGCGCTGCCGCTGCCGTCCTATCTGCTGATCCCGATCATCATGATCGCGGCCATGGCGGCCGGCGCGCTGCTGCTGCTCGGGCCCGCCATCCTCAAGACGCGCTTCGGCGTCGACGAGGTGGTGACGACGCTGCTGCTCAACTTCATCGTGCTGCTGTTTGTCTCGATGCTTTTGGAAGGCGTGCTGAAGGACCCGACCGGCCTTGGCTGGCCGCAGTCGTCGAAGGTCATCGCCGAGGCGCAACTGCCACGCATCATCCAGGGCAAGCGCCTGCACTACGGCTTCGTCATCGCCGTGGTCGCGGCCATCGTCGCCTGGGTGGTGATGAAGAAGACGGTGCTTGGTTACGAAATGCGCGCCGTGGGCAACAACAAGGAAGCCGCCAACTTCGCCGGCATTCCGGTGAACGGCGTGCTGATCAAGACGGCGATCCTGTCCGGCGGCATCGCGGCCCTTGCCGGCTTCTCGGAAGTGTCGGGTCTGAAGGGCAACCTGACGCTCGACCTGTCTCCGGGCTACGGCTATTCGGGCATCGTGGTGGCCATGCTCGCCATGCTCAATCCGCTCGGCGTCATCGCCTCGGCCATTTTCGTGGCCGGCATCTTCGTCGGCGCCGACGCCATGAGCCGGACGGCCGGCGTGCCGAGCTATATCGCGCAGGTGATGGTGGCGACCGCGTTGCTCACCATGGTCACGGCAATTCTGCTGACGCGCTACCGGGTGAGGTGGAAGTGATGGAGCAGGCCCTCGAAATCCTCTTCACCGCATCCTTCTGGGTCGCCGCGATCCGCATTGCCTCGCCACTGATCTTCGCCACCATGGGCGAGCTGATCTGCGAGCGCGCGGGCGTGCTCAATCTCGGCATCGAAGGCATCATGACGGCCGGCGCATTCGCCGGCTGGTTCACCGTCTATTCCGGCGGCGACCTGTGGACCGGCGTGGCCGTCGCGGCTCTTGCCGGGGCCATGTTCGGCCTGCTCCATGCCACGCTCACCGTGCCGCTCGGGCTGTCGCAGCATGTGGTGGGCATCGGCGTCACGCTGCTTGCCACCAGCCTCACCTACTTCACCTACCGGCTGGCGCTGCCGCAGGTCACCACGCCGCCAAAGATAGAGCCCTTCCAGCCGCTGCCCATCCCCGGCCTGTCGAAGATACCGGTGCTGGGGGAGGCGCTGTTTTCGCAGACGCCGCTCACCTACCTGGCCTTCGCCACGGTCGCCATCGTCGCCTGGATGCTCTACCGCACGCCGATCGGCCTGGCGGTGCGCGCCGCGGGCGAAAACCCGTCCGCCGTCGAGGCGCAGGGTATCAGCGTCACCGGTATCCGCATGGGCGCGGTCATGGTCGGCAGTGCGCTGATGGCGGTCGGCGGCGCGTTCCTCACCATGTCGGCCTTCAACTCCTTCTTCTTCGAGATGATCAACGGCCGCGGCTGGATCTGCATCGCGCTGGTGGTGTTCGGCTCGTGGCGGCCGGGCAAGGCGCTGCTCGGCGCCATACTTTTTGCCGCCTTCGACGCCTATCAGATCCGCCTGCAGCAGATTTCCGGCGGCGTGGTGCCCTATCAGGTGTTCCTGATGATGCCCTATGCGCTGTCCATCCTGGCGCTGATCCTGGTGGCGCGCCGCGCTACCTATCCCAAGGCGCTGATGATCCCATACCAGAAAGGCGAGAGATGAGTTTTGACCTGATTGTCCGTGGCGGCATTCTTCCGGACGGCAACACCGCCGACATCGGCATCAAGGGCGACAAGATCGCGGCCATCGAGCCGAAGCTCGACGCGGAAGCGGCCGATGTGGTGGATGCCACCGGCAACCTCGTCTCGCAGCCCTTCGTCGATCCGCATTTCCACATGGATGCGACGCTCTCCTACGGCATTCCGCGTATCAATGCCTCGGGCACGCTGCTCGAAGGCATCGCGCTGTGGGGCGAGCTGAAGCCGATGCTCACCCATGAAGCCGTCAAGAGCCGCGCGCTTGCCTATTGCGACTGGGCCGTCTCGATGGGCCTGCTTGCCATCCGCACCCATGTCGACACCTGCGACGACCGGCTGCTCGCCGTCGAGGCGCTGCTGGAGGTCAAGAAGGAGGTCGCTCCCTATATCGACCTGCAGCTCGTCGCCTTCCCTCAGGACGGCTTTTATCGCTCGCCCACCGCGCGCGAAAACACCATCCGCGCGCTCGACATGGGCGTGGAGATCGTCGGCGGTATTCCGCATTTCGAGCGCACAATGGCCGACGGCACCCGCTCGGTGACCGAGCTGTGCGAGATCGCGGCCGCGCGTGGCCTGATGGTCGACATGCATTGCGACGAGACGGACGACCCGAACTCGCGCCACATCGAGCAGCTTGCCTATGAGACGCAGCGGCTGGGCCTGCAGGGCAGGGTGAACGGCTCGCACCTCACCTCCATGCATTCCATGGACAATTACTATGTCTCCAAGCTCCTGCCGCTGATTGCCGAGGCGGGCGTTTCCGCCTGCCCCAACCCGCTCATCAACATCGTCATCCAGGGCCGCCACGACACCTATCCCAAGCGCCGCGGCATGACGCGCGTGCCCGAAATGCTGAAGGCCGGCATCAAGGTCGGCTTCGGCCAGGATTGCGTGCTCGACCCGTGGTATCCGCTCGGCACCGCCGACATGCTCGACGTCGCCTTCATGGGCCTGCATGTGGCGCAGATGACCAGCCCGGCCGACATGCGCCAATGCTTCGACATGGTCACGAAGACAAATGCCGAGATCATGGGCCTGCACGACTACGGCCTCGAAGTCGGCAAGACGGCGAGTCTCGTCGTGCTCGACGCCGGCAATCCGGTCGAGGCGCTGCGCCTGCGTGCCGAGCGGCTGTGCGTCGTCGCCAAGGGCAAGGTGGTCGCCACGCGCCAGAAGCAGGAGACGCAGCTTTCGCTCTCCGGCCGTCCTGGCAGCGTCAACCGGCGTCACCAGACGCCGTGACCTGAAAAACAAAGGGGCCGCACAAGCGGCCCCTTTGCTATCAACTAAAATTCGGGAAAAGCGCGAATCCCTGGCGGGATTCGCAGACCCGCTCAGGCCAGGCTGCTGCGCGAAAACTGACCCGCCGCGCGATAGCGCCACAGATAGCTCGGCAGGATCGCGCCGGTGGAATTCGGCTCGATGCCGAGGCTGGCAAAGGTGCGGCCTTCGCTTTCGGCCTCTGCCGACACGACATTGTCGGATCTCAGAAGCGTGACCTGGTCCGACGTCAGCAGCTTGCCCGGAAGCATGCCCAGCACCGCGCCCTGCAGTTCGGCCAGCCACCACGGCACCGGCACCAACAGGCGGCGGCGATCGATCACCTCGAGCATCTCTTCCATGCACTGCCGGAAGGTCATCACGTTCGGGCCGCCGAGTTCATAAGTCTTGCCGCGCTCGATGCTGCCTTCCACCGCGCGCGCCACCGCTTCGGCCACGTCGCAGACATAGACCGGCTGGAAGCGCGTCGTGCCGCCGCCGATCAGCGGCAGCACCGGCGAAAAGCGCGCGATATTTGCGAAGCGGTTGAAGAAATCGTCCTCAGGGCCGAACACGATGGACGGGCGGAAGATCGTCGCGTCGGCGATCGTCTCGCGAACCGCGCGTTCGCCGGCCGCCTTGGTGCGGGCATAGGCCGATTGCGACTGGGCATTCGCGCCCAGAGCGGAAACATGCGTCAGGCCGGCGCCGGCGGCGCGGGCGGCCTCGGCCACGGCGCGGGCGCCGAAATCCTGCACGGTGGCGAATCTCTGCCGGCCGGATTCGGCCAGGATGCCGACGAGGTTCACGACATGGTCGGCGCCTTCAACCGCACGGTCGACCGACCAGCGCACGCGCACATTGGCCTGGACAGGCTGGATCTGGCCGGCATGGCCGAGCGGCTGCAGGTGGCCGGCGAGATCGGGCCTGCGGCAGGCAGCCCGCACGCGATAGCCGCGCTTGGCCAGTTCGCGCACGACGTGACGGCCTATGAAACCGGACCCTCCGAAAACGGTGACGAGTGGCGGAATCTGAAGGATTTCGGTCATGTCTGGCTCCGGTGGTGCCCTTCTGGCTTGGTCTGGCTCGTTCATAATGATTTTCGCCACAAAGGCAAAGGGCACGTTGCCTCGGCAGGCCGCCGCCATTGCTTTGACCCGCATCAAGGAAGCGCGCGGCGAGCTGGCGCATTTTTCCAGACCGCCGATCAGGGCTTGGCGCCGGATCCAGCCGGCTTTCCTGCCGAAAGGGTGAAAGGTCATGACCTTCCAACTGACGAGCCCCGCATTCCAGAACAGGTCCAGCGTTCCCGCCAGATACACCTGCAGCGGCGAGGACCTATCGCCGCCCTTCGAATGGACCGAACCGCCGGCCGGTGCCCAAAGCTTCGCCCTCGTATGCGAGGACCCGGATGCGCCGGGCGGCACCTTTCACCACTGGGCGGTGTTCGACATTCCAGGCGACTGGCGCACGCTGCCCGAGGGGCTCGCGCCGGCCGACCAGCAGGTGAGCGGATTGCGCCAGGCCACGAACGATTTCGGCAGAAGCGGCTATGGCGGCCCTTGCCCGCCGCGGGGGCACGGCGTCCACCACTATCATTTCCGATTGCTGGCGCTTGGCGTTCCCCGCCTCGACGTGGCGGGGCGGGCCACATGCGCGCGGGTTGCGGCACTCGCCCGCGGCCATGCCCTGGGCTCGGCGGAACTGATCGGCCTGTTCCAGCGCTAGGCAGGTCTCACGATAAAATTTCAGTGGGCCCGACGCTCGCTCTTGCCCCGCCGCCGGGCAAGGCACATTTCAATTTCAGCGCCGTGGCTCGGCTGCCGTTCATTCACCGGACAAGCCGGGTTTGAAACGCAACGGGAGCGCATTGAGGCGTTCGACAAATGCAGGTGGAAATGATGCAAAAGCGCTCCAGCCAGTCCGACGAGCCGGACGATACCCTCGAGCCGGCGCTCACCATCTCGCCCGAGAAGGTCTGCTTCATCATCATCAAGATGCGCGAGTTCGACGCCAAGGACGAGCTCACCGAACCGGAACCGGGGTCGAACCCGACCGACGACAAGGAAGCCGCGGTGCTTGAGAACCACGACGACGATCCGGTGACCGAGGAGATCGCTTCGCTGGTCGACTCCCTGTCGGAAGACGAGCAGATCGACCTCGTGGCCCTCGCCTGGCTCGGGCGCGAGGACTACACCGTCGCCGATTGGCCAGCAGTGCGCGAGGAAGCCGCCGCCGCACACAACGACCGCACGTCCGAGTATCTGCTCGGAACGCCGCTGCTTGCCGATTTCCTCGAAGAGGGGCTGTCGATGCTGGGCTATTCCTGCGAGGATTTCGAAATGGGCCGCCTCTGAGGCTCGGCGAGCCTTCACGCTGGCCGCGCCGTCGCTCCTGGCCACGAAATGGCGAAGCTGCGATCCGGCCCAAGGTCGACGCGAACCCCGAACCGCTCGCTTTCCCGGGCAAGGGTTCGCGCAAGCCATGAAGCGTCGCCCGCGTCGGGGCGGACCAGCCGGAATTGGCGGATCTGGAGCGGTACGATCTCCAGCGCGAAAAGACCTCCGCTCGCCGGGTCGAAATCGGCAAAGTACATCAGCGGCAGGTCGTCCCTGTACTGTTCGTATCCGCTGATCCCCTCATAGTCGTTGAGGAAGTCGCCGCAGCCGTAGAGGATCAGCCCGCCGCGGTAGACCTCCAGTGCCTTGGCGTGATGCGACGAATGCCCGTGCACGACACAAACGCCGCCGGTTTCCACCAGTGCGTGGGCGAAACGCCGCTGGCTTTCGGCAATCTCGTAGCCCCAGTTCGACCCCCAATGCACGGACGCCACGACCACGTCGCGAGGCTTTCTGGCAGCGGCGATCTGCGCGCACACGCTGTTGGCGGTCGCCTCCGAAAGGTTCGGCAGAAGGTTCACGCCCGCGGTCTGGGCGCCGGCGGCCCAGTCGCGCGGCGTGCCGCTGGTGGCCGATGCAAACGAGTAGACCAAAACCCGGCCCTTGCTCGCTACGTCGATCACTGCCGGGGCGCCGGCCTCGGCGGCATCGTGGCCGGCGCCTGCATGGCTGATCCCCAGTTCCTTCAGGACGGCCAATGTGTCGAGAAGGCCGCGACGTCCCCAGTCGAGAACGTGGTTGTTGGCGAGGGTGCAGCAGTCGATGCCGGCAGCGGCCAGGCAGCGGGCATTGGGCGGGCTCACGCGATAGTTGATGCCTTTCGGGAGGTAGGTTTCGCTGTAGGTGATGCTGGTTTCCAGGTTGACGATGCGCGCGTCCGGGCGCATCCGCTCCAGTTCGTCGAGCGCCGTGCCCCAGATATAGGCGGGTGGCACCTTGCGCGGGATGGGCCCGTGTGCAGCCTCGGCAAGGCTCACATAGTCGATGGCGGATCTGGTGTAGCCCTCATGCAGGGCCGGGTCGCAGGGATGCGGCAGGATCTGATCGATCCCGCGGCCGATCATCACGTCTCCGCACAGGAAGAGCCGCAATGCCTGCTCCGCTTCACCATTTCCTTGAGGTTCCTTGCCGCGCACGGTCGGGTAACCTGCCACGTCAGCGTCGGTGGCCGCCTGCGGCATGGGCGACGCTGCTTTCAGTGTCCGACGGCGCCTTGTGGCGAAGCCGCATGAGACCCGCTTCGACCCGCGCGAAAACCAGGCTCTTGCGGTCGTATCCGGAAAGATCGATGCCGAACCGGTGCGCCGTCTCTGTCACCTCGGGCAGAGGGTCGGGATTTGCGGCGGGCCAGAACGGGCGCAGTTCGCGCAGGAAGATGTTGGCTGTCACCGGGCCAACGCCGTAGAACTCGTCGAGGCGTTCCTCCAGTTCGGCGTTTGTGTGCGCTTCCTCCTCAAGCTTCGACAGGCAGCCGCCATAGTCGTCGAGCAGCTTGCGACAGTCCCGCAGCACCTGGTCGGATTTCCTGCCATCGTAGCGGACATAGCCGCCCTCTCGCATGATCGGATTGACGAGAAAGTCCCAGCCGGCGTCGACGATCTTGCGCGGCGTGGTCAAGCCGTGCCGTTCGAAGGCATGATAGGTATTCCGCGAGATTGTCTCCGAGATGTGGCCGCCGAAGAGAATGCTGGCCAGGAACCAGCGAAAGTAGGTGTCGTCCGCGCGCTCACCAAGGTCGAGGCCGAGCTCCTCGGAATAGAGCCGGTTGCCTTCAAGCTGCGCGGCCAGCGAAGGTGCGGCATCGCTTCTGCGACCGGTGCGGGCGGTTTTCGTCATGGGCTTGCCCTCGGCATGTGGGCTTCTTTCGGGGGGAGAAGCCGGGCACGAGCCGATGATGAGCGCACCGGCACCTCGCCGCACTGATCGGGGTCAAATGGCAGCAAGCCTTACCGAGCCGGGCAAGGCTTGCCGCCTGCGGTGGTGCCGCTGGGCCTCTCCTAGTCAGAGGCCTCTTGTGCGGGGCCGGCGTGCATGATCTCGTCGTTTTCGGGACCGTCGACGATCAGATAGCCGGCCAGGCCGCGCTCGGCGCGCGAGAGCGCATGGTCGACCAGAACGTAGTGGCCGCCGCGATCCACCTTGAAGTCGACAATCGTCGCACCGCCAGGCGGAACGGTCGTGGTCTGCACGCCGGTCAGGGCTGGTGAGCCGACGCTGCCCATCGAATAGACATTGTCGAAGATCTCCCCGATGACGTGGAAGGACGAGGTGAAGTTCGGTCCGCCCACGCCGAAGAAGATGCGCACCGTCTCGCCCGCATTCGCATAAAGCGGGTGCGTCTTGGTGAGGGAGCCGACCGCGCCGTTGAACAGGAAATATTCAGGCCGCTCGGAGATCAGCTTGTCATAGTCCATCTCCATCTCGCCCTTGGTGCCGAAGGGCAGGACCGTGTAGAGCTCGCCCTGCATGACATAGAACTCGCGGTCGACCTGGGGCAGCCCGCCCTCGGGTTCCACCAGGATCAGACCATACATGCCGCTCGTGATGTGGTGCGCCACGCTGGGCGTTGCGCAGTGATAGACGAAAATGCCGGGCTTCAGCGCCTTGAAGGTCACGACAGTTTCGTTGCCAGGGTCGGTCTGCGTGGAATGCGCGCCGCCGCCCGGGCCCGTGGCCGCGTGGAAGTCCACCGAGTGCGTCATCACGCTTTCGGTGGGGTTCTTCAGGTGAACCTCGACCGTATCGCCCACCCGCGCCCGCACGAACGGCCCGGGCACCTTCGCGTTGAAAGTCCAGTAGGTGTAGGTGGTGCCGTCGTCCAGGTTGCCCACGAGTTCGACCGTTTCGAGGTCCACCTTGACGATCTTGGGTGGCCGCTGGCCGATCGGGCCCGGCAGGTCGGCCGGATCGCGGACGATGTCGGCGGCGTTCGAGGCCATGGCCTCGCGCGGACCGGGCATGACCTGGACCCGTCCCTCCATGCCCGCCTGGCGGTGCCCGGCGATCGAGCAGTAATAGGCGAATTCGCCGACCTTGCCGGCCGTGAAGGAGAAGGTGGACGAAGCATTCTTGCCGACCACGACGGAGGAGCGAGCCGCATATTGGTCGATCACCACGTCGTGCTCGGCCCCTTCGCCGTTGATCAGGTTGATCTGCACCAGTTCGCCCTCATGCACCATGAGGGTGGGATTGACCTGGCCGTCTATGTCGCCACCAACTCCCAGATACACCATCTGCCCCGCCGCGATGCCGGTCTTGAGCGTGAAGATCTTCGGATTGTGGTAGCTCACCACTGCCTCGCCGGCGGCACCCGCCGCAGCGGGAGCTTGTGGTGCGGCGGCAGCGGCGGCCGGCTCTGTACTGGAGGGGGTGGCCGTTTGCGCCGGTGCGGCGTGCTGGTGCGTCTGCGCAAGGGCCGGTGCGAACGGCAATAGCAGCAGAAAGGCGAACAATGCGGCTCCGGATAGGCAATGTCCGATCTGGCGTCCAGGTCGTTCTGCTTTGCTTGGTGTGGTGATGGAGGAAAAAAAGCTGGCTGCAGGCATCCTATACTTGCTGAACATGGAATGCTCCATTGTTGGCCGGTAGGAGAACTGCGAAGAAAAAGAGATTACGCCGGTTTTACCAAGTCCGCAAAATGGATGTGTCTGGGAATTTCTGCCCCGGCTTGCAAGGTGCGGCGGATGGCTCGCGCGGCCTTATGGGGACGGTTGCGACGAGCCTGCCCCGGTCGGAGCCGCCAGTATTCTTATCACCTCGTCGTCGCTCACCTGCCTGAAGTCGGCGTAATAGAAGCCGATGGCCTCGAAGAACCTGGGCTGCTCCAGGCAGACCACCTCGTCAGCCTCCTGCTGCAGGGCAACCACCGTTTCGGGTGGGGCAACCGGCACGGCCACGACGATCCTGCTGGGGTTGCGCCGCCGCAGGCCACCGATCGCGGCCCGCACCGTCGCCCCGGTCGCGACCCCATCATCGATGATGATCGCCACGCGTCCGGCGACCTCTATCGTCGCCCGTTTGCCGACATAGCGCGCGCGCCGGCGTTCGATCTCGGCAAGCTCCTTCTGGCAGGCCTGTTCGAACTCGTCGGCCGAGATCCAGGCAAGCCGTATGACATGGTCGTTGCGGACCACGACAGGGTCGTCGCCGTCGATGACCGCACCCATGGCAAGTTCGGGCTGCATCGGAACCCCGATCTTTCGCACCAGAAGCAGGTCGATCGGCGCCTTGAGGTGCAATGCAACCTCCCGGGCCACGGGAACGCCACCTCTTGGCAGGGCCAGCACCACAACGTCCTTTCCACGATAGCGGTCTAGTGCCCTAGCCAATTGCCTGCCGGCCTGAATGCGATCTGAAAACAGCATGGCATCACCTCCGCTCGGTAGCTCTGGCCTCGTCGAGATAGCGTTCGAACCAGCCGCCCGCCGCATCGACCACCATGTCCAGCGCGCCGGGCTCGGAAAAGAGGTGGGTGGCGCCGGGCACGATCGTCAGTTCCTTCGGGCCAGCCAGCAGGGCATAAGCCGCACGGTTCAGCCGCAGCACCTCGACATCGGCGCCGCCGACGATGAGCAGGGTCGGCGCGGTCACACGCGCCAGCGCGGTTCCGGCCAGGTCGGGCCGCCCTCCGCGCGAGACCACCGCCGCCACCTGCTCGGCCAGTTCGGCCGCCGCGACAAGCGCTGCGGCAGCGCCGGTGCTCGCGCCGAACAGGCCGATGGGCAGGCCCTGCGTTCGTTCGAACCTGGCCGTCCAGTCCACCGCGGCGACCAGCCGCGTCGACAGCAGCGGGATATCGAACACGTTGGCTCGGTCCATCTCCTCGTCGGTCGTCAGCAGGTCGAAGAGCAGGGTGGCGAAGCCGGCCCTTCCCAGTGCCTCGGCCACGTAGACATTTCGGGGGCTGTGCCGGCTGGAGCCGCTGCCATGCGCGAACACGACGATGCCGCGCGGATTGGACGGCTCGCGCAACGTGCCGGGCAGGCCAAGCGGAGGGATCTTCACCTCGGCGATCTTCAGCGGGCTATGGGATGGCTTGTCTTCGGCGCGCATCACGACGTTCCTCCGTTGCCAGCTAGAAGGATTCGGTCGCGGCTGTCGTTGATCGCGATCAAGCGCTGCGGCTCGGCGCTATTCTAGCCCCGCTGGCGGGGAATATAGATCGTTCATCGGCGCGCAGCCCGCCTGATGGCAGGTTTTCCCTGATCCGGACGCAAATGCGATGTGCGGTTGACATCCGTCAATGCCGCTCCGCCGCCCCACGCCCAGAATGCGCGCTTTCGGATCTGATGGGAGAGCCCCGATGGCAACCTTCGTCATGCTGACCCGACTGAACCACCAGGCGCTGCAGTCGCCGCGCTCGCTGGAGGAACTGAGCCACCACGTGATGACGCGTATTCGCAGCGAATGCCCGCAGGCGCAGTGGCAAGCGAGCTACGTCGTCCTCGGACCGACCGATTATCTGGACATATTCACCGCACCCGACATCGAGGCTGCCACCAAGGTCGCCACGATCATCCGCACCTTCGGCCATGCAACCACCGAAATCTGGGCCGCCACCGAATGGGATCAGTTCATCGCCATGGTGCGTGACATCAAGCCGGCCGGCAGCAGCAGCGGCTGATTGCGAAGGCGGCATCGCCGGAAGCGGAACGGCAGTTCGCCGGGCGGGAACGGCGGTTGCCGTTCGCAGCCGAGACAGAACTGGGCCAGGAAAGCGTGCGGACAAACGGCCGCGCGCAGGGGCATGGCTGCAAAGGGCCGCCCCCAACTCGAATTCATGAGACCGGCGCAACCGCGGAAGCGTAGGGGCCCTTTTCGCCCTCATGCTCTGTAAAGTGGACGTCCGTGCCGGTCTCCAGCTTCTCCCACAGGGTGGGCGATACCATGCTTTCGCGCCGGAAGAAGAATTCGCGGCCATCGGGCGCGGCGATGAAGCCGAAGCCCTCTTCCGGCACCAGCCGCACCACCGTTCCCTGCAACTTCTCCGGATGCGGCTTGATCCGGTGGCCGCTCATCTCGCGCACCGCGTCCTCGAGCTGGCGCTGGGCGGCATTGAAGCTGTCGCGGATGGCGACATAGACATCCTCGTGGGCGTGGTTCTCCTCCGGCTCCCTGCCCACGAAGATCTGGCGGCCGGGCACGGTGAGCTCGACGCTGACATGGTAGATCTTGCCCTTGCGCCCGTGCCGGTGCGGGGCCTCGACCACGACGTTGCAGGAAGTGATGCGCTCGTGGAAGCGCTCCAGCCGGTCGATCCGTTCGCGCAAAGCGGCTTCCACGGCAGGCGAGGGGTCCATGCCCCGAAACCGGATCTGAGGGGTTATCTCCATGGTGGTGCTCTCTCGTTTTACCCGGCTGGCCGACTGGCAGAGAATTCACATGCGGCCGCCATCGCGCTCATCGTCTTCTTCGCCGGCCATGAGGACGTCGTAGACCCTGGCGGCGGCGCTGCCCGGGGGTATGTGCCGCATCGGCGTGGTCTCATCGTCGCCGGCGCACCAGGCGAGCGCCTGCTTCAGATCGTCCAGATCGGCGCCGCTCGCCTGTATTTCGTTGAGCTTCCAATCCGGCAGGTCGCCGCAGATGCGACGAATGTCTTCGGCTGACAATTTCATGGGCAAGCTCTGACCGGTCATGCGACGTTCCAGCTTTCACGAACTCGCCTATTCTGGAGGGGGCACGAAGGCGCGCATTGACGGAAATCAAGCCGGCAGCACCGGGCCGCGAAGCCCGCCGGATTTCGTCGATGCGGGGAGGTGTTCCCGGGCGGCTCTATCCCAGCCGCGCCGGTATCCTCGCTTCCAGGCGGCGGAAGGCGAAGACGATGATGCCGGTGACGCACAGATAGACCAGCGCCAGCAACAGCAGCGGCTCGTAGACGATAAACGTGTCCTGCCGCACCCGCGAGGCGACGGCGTAGATGTCGACCACGGTGATGGTGGCCACCAGCGGCGTCGCCTTCAGCTGCAGCACGGTTTCGCCGGCCAGCGTCGGCAAAGCGCGGCTCACCGCCTGCGGCAGCCAGATGCGGCGAAAAATCTTCCAGCGCCGCATGCCGAAGGCCCGCGCTGCCTCCAGCTGGCCGCGCGGGACGCCGGCAAAGGCGCCGCGCATCACCTCGCCCTCGTAGGCCGCAAAGGAGAGCGTCAGCGCCAGCACGCCATAGGGCCATGCCTGGCGCAGATAGGGCCACAGCTCGGACTGCCTGATCCATGGAAATTGCGGAAACAGCGAGCCGAGGCCGAAATACAGCAGCCACAGCTGCAAGAGCAGCGGCGTGCCGCGAATGGCCGTGCAGAAGGCCTTGGCCGGCCAGGCCAGCCAGCGCGGGCCGGCGGCCTGCGCAAGCCCCAGCGGCACCGCGATCATGAAGCCGACCGCGCAGGTGACGACCAGCATCCAGATGGTGCGCCAGATGCCGGCCAGCGCAAGGCCGTAATAGTTCGGCAGCCAGTCCCAGCGCATGAACATGGCTGCCGCGGCCACCAGCGCCGCAGCCACCGCGATCAGGCCGATGCGGTGCGGCTGCAACCAGCCCTGCGGTCGCGGCCGGGGCTTGGTGTCGTCGGCGAGGCTGATGGTCATGTTCCGCCCTCCGCGACCGATGGCATCCCGCGCCGCGCCCAACGCTCCACGCGCCCAATTATTGCGGAGGAAAACAGCGTCAGCAGAAGGTAGAGCACGCCGGCGGCCAGGAAGAAGGTGAAATAGGCCTTGGTGGAGCCGGCGGCCTGCCGCGTCTCCAGCGTCAGCTCGTTGAAGCCCACCACCGCCAGAAGCGCGGTATCCTTGGTGGCGATCAGCCACAGATTGGCGAGGCCCGGTATGGCATAAGGCAGCATGGCCGGAAGTGTGATGCGACGCAGCATCTTGCCGGGCGACATGCCATAGGCGCGCGCCGCCTCGATCTGGCCTTGCGGCACGGCAAGGATGGCGCCGCGCAACACCTCGGTCGAATAGGCGCCCTGCACCACGCCGAGCACGACGATGCCGGCCACAAGTCCGCTGATGTCGATGCGGGCATAGCCGGCTGCCTCGAGCAGGCGGTTGATGAGATCGGTGCCGGCATAATAGAGCAGCAGGATCAGCACCAGTTCAGGCACGGCGCGCACCACCGTCGTGTATATTTCCAAAAGGTCGCGCACGATCGGCCCGCCATAGAGCTTGCCATAGGCGCCGGCGGTGCCGATGGCGAGGCCGAGGCCGAAGGCGCCGATGGCGATCTGCACCGAATTGGCCAGGCCGCGCAGCAGGTTGCCGCCCCAGCCCGGCGGGGCGGGGGAGAGGAGCTCGATCACTCCGCTCTGAAGAAGGGGCGAGAGAAAGGTCTCGATGGGTCTGGCCCTTATCCTGTCACCGGCTGCCTTTCCCCGCGGGCGGGGAAGGACAGCGCCGGCGTATTCGCAATTCCCGTAGGTGCGGCCTTGTCGCGTCCGCAGCATGCGCGCCCGGGTCTCAGGCGATCCGAGGCAGGCACGCAGCAACCCAGCTCAGCCCCGTACCCCCAACCGAAGGCACGGGAACGAAGCGCGCGGGCGGCCGCCAGCGACACTGGCGCCGCGGCTCAGCCGCCGTAGATGTCGAAGTCGAAATACTTCTTCGCGATCTCGTCGTATTTGCCGTTGGCGCGGATGCCTGCAATGGCGGCGTTCATCTTGTCGCGGAGGTCGGCGTCTTCCTTGCGCAGGCCCACGCCCACGCCCTTGCCCAGCACGTCCGGATCGTCCACGACATTGCCCTTCATGTCGCAGCATTCCTTGCCCTGGTCGGTGTCCAGGAAGTCCTTGAGCGCGATGGCATCGGCCTGCACGGCGTCGACGCGGCCGGCGGCCAGGTCGGCATTGGCCTCGTCCTGGGTCTGGTAGATCTTGATCTCAGCCGCCGTCGGACCAAAGTGCTTCTTGGCATAGGCCTCGTGGATGGTCGAAACCTGCACGCCGATGATCTTGCCCTTCAGCCCCTCGGGCGTGGCGTCGAAGGTCTCGCCCTTCGGGCCGATGATGCCGGTGGGCGTGTTGTAGTACTTGTCGGAGAAGGCGATGGTCTTCTCGCGCTCGGCCGTGATCGACATCGAGGCCGTGATCATGTCGATCTTCTTGGTGGTCAGCGCCGGGATGATGCCGTCCCAGGAAATCGGCGTGATTTCGCATTCGAGCTTGGCTTCCGCGCACAGCGCCTTGGCGATCTCGACTTCCCAGCCGCCCCACGTGCCCGAAGCATCCGGCGCGGCAAACGGCGGATAGGGCTCTGCGGCGATGCCCACCTTCAATGAATCGGCCTGCGCCACGCCCATGCCCGCCACGGCCAGCACCAACGCGGCGGTTGCCGCTTTGAGACCTTTGATCATTTGCAAGACTCCCTTGTAATTGTTGAGTGTTCCCGTTGTTTCTTCCGCTTGCATCAGCCGATGTTGCGGATGAATTGTTTGAGTCGTTCCGATTTGGGCGCGCCGAAGATCTGCTCCGGCGGCCCTTCCTCTTCCACCTGCCCGTTGTGAAGGTAGATCACGTGGCTCGCGACCTCGCGGGCGAATTTCATTTCGTGGGTCACGAGGATCATGGTGCGCCCCTCGCGCGCAAGGTCGCCGATCACCCGCAGCACCTCGCCGACTAGCTCGGGGTCGAGTGCGGAGGTCGGCTCGTCGAACAGCATGACGCGGGGCTGGATGGCCAGCGCCCGCGCAATCGCGCCGCGTTGTTGCTGGCCGCCCGAGAGGAAGGCCGGATAGACGTCGCTCTTGTCGGAGAGCCCCACGCGCGCCAGCAGCTTCTCGGCGGTGACGATCGCGTCCTCGCGCCTGACGCCCAGCACATGCACCGGAACCTCGATGACGTTCTCCAGCAGCGTCATGTGGCTCCACAGGTTGAAGCTCTGGAACACCATGCCGAGCCGCGAGCGGATACGCTCGATCTGGCGGCGGTCGGCGGGCGTGCCGTTGCCGTGGCTGTCGCGCTTCAGTCGGATCTCCTCGCCATTGACGCGGATGAGGCCGCTGGTGGGGTTCTCCAGGCAGTTGATGCAGCGCAGCAGCGTCGACTTGCCCGACCCGCTGCCGCCGATGATCGCCACAACGTCGCCGTCGCGCGCCGTCAGCGACACGCCCTTCAGCACGTGCAGTTCGCCGAATTTCTTGTGCAGGTTCTCGATGCGGATGGCTTCGGCGGCGCCGTTCGACGCCTGGTCCGGTGCAGTTTCAGCAGCCCCCTCGGCGTTCATTCCCGGCGCTCCCCGCAATGCCAGGTGATTCGTCGACAACTTCTCCGGCTGCTCATCATGCCCAGCGCGATCCTCCCCAAGATCAGCATGGACCCGTCTGCGCGGGCCCGTCAATCCCGGTCATTACGGCACTTGCGGGGTTGTTATGCAAGTGTATAAATAGCTCCGGCATGAAAATTTATTGATTTTTTTCACCCTGGAGAGGTGCTCGTGAACGCTTTCGGGTCTCAGTCCATGGCCGCGCCGCTCAAGCGCGTTCTGATGCGCTCCGCCGCCAATTCGATGCGCGGGGCCGATGGGGCGGCATGGCACTATGGGCCCGGTTTCGACCCGGCCAGGGCGGCGATCCAGCACGCCGCGCTGGCCGAGATGGTGGCTGCTTCCGGAGCGAAGATCGAATGGATCGAGGACCTCGAGGACGGGCTTTCGGATTCCGTCTTCACGCATGACCCGTCGCTGATGACCAATCATGGCGCGGTGATTCTTTCGATGGGCAAGGCCCTGCGCAAAGCCGAGCCCGCGCTGCATGAGCAGACCTATGCGCGCCTCGGCATTCCTATCCTCGGCCGCATCGAGGCGCCGGGCCAGGTCGAGGGCGGAGACTGCGTCTGGGTCGACGCGCACACGCTCGCCGTCGGCCGCGGCGTGCGCACCAACCAGGAAGGGATCAGGCAGCTCGCTGGCATTCTGGGTCCGCTCGGTGTGGAGGTTCTGGGCTACGACCTGCCGCTGTGGCAGGGCGAGGAAGCGTGCCTGCATCTGATGTCCGTCATCAGCCCGCTTGCCGATGATCTCGCACTGGTCCATGCGCCGCTTCTGCCGGCCGCGTTCTACCAGATGCTGCGCGGGCGCGGCATCACGCTGGTCCACGGTGATGCCGACGAGTTCCATGCCTCGAACGGCCTCAGCCTCAACGTGCTGCCCACGGCCCCGCGCGAAGTGATCGCCGTGGCCGGCTTTCCCAAGACGCAGGCCGCCATGGAGGCCGCCGGCTGCGTGGTCAGGACCTTCGAGGCCGATGCGCTGTGCATCGCCTGCGAGGGCGGCCCAACCTGCCTGACCCGGCCGATCCTGCGCCAATGACCGACGGCCCCTCCCGCCGCAAGTTCCGCCGCGAGGGCGAGGAGCGGCGGCGACAGGACCTGATCGAGGCGACGCTGGACTGCGTCGCCGAACGCGGCCTGCAAGGCGCCACGGTGCGCGCCATCGCGCTGCGCGCCGGCGTGACCGCGGGGCTCATCCGGCACTATTTTCCCGGCAAGGAAGAGCTGTTGCAGGCCGCCTATGCGGCGATCGTCGGCCGCATGACCGAGCAGGCCAAGGCGGCGCTGGCCATGGAAGGTGCGGGCCCGCGCCGCCGGCTCGCTGCCTTCGTCGCGGCCAATCTCGGGCCGCCGGTGGTGGATGCGCGGGTATTTTCGCTTTGGGCCGGCTTCATCGGCCGGGCGAGTTCCGACCCGGCGCTGGCGACCGCTCACCGCGAGGGCTATCTCGGCTTCCGCGACGAGGTCGAGGCGCTGGTGGCGGAGGTGCTGAGGGCGGAGGGCCGCGCCGCCGGCAAGGCCGAACTGCGTCGCCACGCCATCGCCATCAACGCCATCATCGACGGCCTGTGGATCGAAGGCTGCCTTGCCGGCGACATTTTCGAGCCGGGCGAACTGGTCGAGATTGCCATCGCCACCGTCGAGGCGCTGCTGGGACTGAATTTACGTGAGGAGGAAAAGACATGACCACCGTGGGGGAGGCGCTGATCTCATTGCTGGAGGCGCATGGGGTCGACACCGTGTTCGGCATTCCGGGCGTGCATACGGTCGAGCTCTATCGCGGGCTTGCCCGCTCCAGGATACGCCATATCACGCCGCGCCATGAGCAGGGCGCCGGCTTCATGGCCGATGGCTATGCGCGCGTCACCGGCAAACCCGGCGTGGCCTTTGTGATTACCGGGCCGGGGCTCACCAACACCATTACAGCGATGGGCCAGGCGCGGGCGGATTCCATCCCGATGCTGGTGATCTCCGGCGTGAACGCTTCGCCCACTCTCGGCAAGGGGCTGGGCTTCCTGCACGAACTGCCCGACCAGCGCGGCATGATGGAAAAGGTGGCGCTGTTTTCACACCGAGTCGAAAATGCCAGCGAGCTCCCGGAAGTGCTTTCGCGCGCCTTCGCGCTGTTTGTATCCGGTCGCCCCGGTCCGGTGCACATCGAAATCCCCACCGACATCATGGCAAAGCCAGCCGACGGGCTCTTCCCGCATCCGGTCGAGGCAAGTACGCCGCAACCCGATGCCGCCACGCTGGCCGAGGCCGCCCGGCTGGCGGGCGCGGCCAGCCGCCCGCTTATCCTCGCCGGCGGCGGCGCCAAGATGGCCGAAGCGCCCTTGCGCAAGCTGGCAGAGCTTCTCGACGCGCCGGTGGTGGAAACCGCCAATGCGCGCGGACTTTTGCACAAGCATCCGCTCGGCGTGCCGGCCAGCCCCAGCCTGAAGGCGGTGCGGGCGCTGATGGCAGAGGCCGACTTGGTGATCGCCGCCGGCACCGAATTCGGCCCGACCGACTATGACATGTATGGCGACGGTGGCTTCGTGAAGCCGCAAAATCTCATCCGCATCGACGTCGACGGCAAGCAGCTTGGCCGGCATCCGGCCACGCTCGGCATCCGTGCCGATTGTGCGGCGACGCTGGAAGGCATGGGCGCATTGCTGGCCTCGTCGCGCCGCAACGCATCGGATGAAGGCTGGGGTGCGGCCCGCGCCGAAAGGGCGCGCAGCGAGTCGCTGGAGGAAATCGGCCCGGTCATGCGTGGACAGGTCGAGGCGGTGGAGATGATCCGCGACGCGCTGCCGGGCTCGATCATCGTCGGCGATTCCACCCAGCCCATCTATGCCGCCAACCTCTACTATGACCACGACCGTCCGTCCGGCTGGTTCAACGCCGCCACCGGCTTTGGCGCGCTGGGTTTTGGTCCGCCGGCAGCCATCGGTGCTGCCCTTGCCGTGCCGGATGCGCCGGTGGTCTGTCTCTCGGGTGATGGCGGCTTCCAGTTCACGCTGCCGGAGCTGGGTGCGGCACTCGATGCCGAGGCCCCCGTCATCTTCGTGGTGTGGAACAATCGCGGCTATCGCGAGATCGAAACTTCCATGCGCGACGTCGGCGTCGAACCGGTCGGCGTCTCGCCCGCTCCGCCGGATTTTTGTCGACTGGCCGAGGCCTATGGCATGGGAGCGGAAAGGCTGGAGGCGATTGCCGATCTCCCCGCCGCGCTGAAGCGGGCACGTGCGGCCGGCAAGGCCTGCCTCATCGAGATCGGGGTGGAGTAGGGGCTCGGGCGAAGTCCCGGCCATTTGAAATAACCCCCACCCCCTAACCCCTCCCCACAAGGGGGAGGGGGACCCTGCTGCAATGACTGTCCGGCGCAACCTTCACAGTTTTGAGTGCTGTGGCGACGATATCGTCCCCCCTCCCCCTTGTGGGGAGGGGACAGGGGTGGGGGTATAGGCCCGCCAAAATGATCTGAGCATGTGACGGCCTTGTCCTCAAAGCGAGGCGCAGCGCCCTCAATGATGGATATCGATCACCGGCTTCGGCTGGCTGAGCTCGACCGACCAGTCCGTGGGGCGCTCGATCATACGTTTTACGCGCGGCGGCTCGGCGCCGCTGTGCAGCTTGCGGATGCGTTCGCTGACAACCGCGTCGGCATGGGTCATGCGCTGGTTGTGGCGCACATATTCCACCCAGGTCGGCGTGTGGTAGGTCTCCATCCACAGATCGGGGTTTTCCAGGTCGCGCGAAAGCGTCCATTGCCGCGCGCCATCGCGGCGGCGGATGCGCCGGCGCTCGGCCATCACCTGGAGGAACTCGGCGATATCCCTTTCCCGGATCACATACTCGATCATGATGGTGATCGGGCCGCTGCGCGGCTTCACGTCCAGCGCCAGATGCGGCTCCTTCCAGCGGTTGAGCGGGTCGAGGTTAAGCGCGGTCTGCTCGGGCAGGGTGAACCGTTTCAGGCCGAGCGCAGCACCCGCGATCATCAGCACGGCCGAATAGAGCAGGGCCTGGCCCGGGCCGTATCGGTCAGCCACCAGGCCCCAGATCCAGCTTCCCAGCGCCATGCCGCCGAAGGTCGCCGTCTGATAGAGCGACAGCGCGCGGCCAACCACCCAGCGCGGGGTCGACATCTGCACCGTGACGTTGAACAGCGACAGCGAGACCACCCAGCTTGCCCCGCCCACCAGCAGCGCCGCGCAGGTCAGCCAGGCCAGGGTGCTGGTGCCGGCAATCGCGGCGCAGACGGCAAAGCCGACGAAGCCCAGCCGCACGATCCATTCGTTGGTCAGCACCTGCCGCAGCCTTGCGCTGATCAGCGCGCCGCCCACGGCACCTATACCGAAGGCCCCGAACAACACGCCGTAGAGCAGCGGCCCGCCTTGCACGATGTCGCGCGCTACCAGCGGCAGCAGCGCCATCACCGAGATCGCCGTGAAGCCGAAGACAAAGCTGCGCACCAGCACCTTCTCGATGTTGGGCGACATGGCCACATAGCGAAGCCCCGCGGTCATCGCGCCGCCGAACGTCTCGCGCGGCAAGGTGCTTGGCGTCACCTTCGGCTTCCAGCGAAGAAGCACGAAGATCAGCGCGAAATAGCTGACGGTATTGACCGCGAAGGCCACAGCCGCACCTGCCGCGGCCACGATCACGCCGCCGATGGCGGGCCCGACGGAGCGGGTCAGGTTGAAGCCCATGCTGTTGAGCGCCACCGCGGCCGGCAGGTCGCTGCGCGGCACCATGTCTCCCACCGAAGCCTGCCAGGACGGGTTGTTGAGCGCCGTGCCGCAACCGATCAGGAAGGTGAAGGTCAGGAGCAGCCAGGGCGTCATCACCCCCAGCCAGGCGGTCAGCGTCAGCACCATCGAAACCAGCAGCATGAAGCACTGGGCCGTCAGCATCACCTTGCGGCGGTTGAAGCTGTCGGCGATGGCGCCCGAGGCAAGCGAAAACAGCATGATCGGCAGCGTGGTGGAAGCCTGCACCAGCGCCACCATGTCGACCGAGTTGGAAATCGCGGTCATCATCCAGGCCGCCGCCACGCTCTGGATCAGGCCGCCGAAGTTGGAGGCGAGGCTCGCCGTCCAGACCGAGCGGAAGATGCCGTGCCTGAATGGTGCCAGCGGCGAGGCCCGTTCGATCGCGGAATTTTCTTTCATTTCGTCAGGCTGGCCAGTTTGCGGATTTCGGCGAGGACTTGGGGGTTGCGTGAATCGTCTGTCTGCGCATCAGCCTAGAGCAATGCGCCAAAAGAGTGAATTCGTCTCGCGGCGTGGCCATTGGTCCAAACAAAAACCCCGCCGGATCGCTCCGGCGGGGCTTTTTACTTGCATGCAAGGGGCGACTATCAGTCGTCCTTGTTGCCGCGGTTCTTCAGGGCAGCGCCCAGGATGTCGCCGAGCGAAGCGCCGGAATCGGTCGAGCCGTACTGGGCAACCGCTTCCTTCTCTTCGGCGATCTCCAGCGCCTTGATCGAGACCTGCAGCTTGCGGGTCTTCTTGTCGAAGGCGATGACGCGCGCATCGACCTTCTGGCCGACGGTGAAGCGCTCGGGGCGCTGCTCGTCACGGTCGCGCGACAGGTCCGAACGCTTGATGAAGGTTTCGATGTCGTGGTCGACGAGACGCACTTCGAGGCCGCCATCCTTGATACCGGTCACTTCGGCAGTGACGACGGCGTTCTTGCGCAGTTCGCCCGACGAGGCGGCTTCGCCGACGGCGTCACGCGAGAGCTGCTTGATGCCGAGCGAGATGCGCTCCTTGTCGATGTCGACGTCGAGCACCTGAGCCTTGACCACGTCGCCGCGGTTGTACTCTTCGATGACCTGCTCGCCCGGACGGTTCCAGTCCAGGTCGGACAGGTGCACCATGCCGTCCACATCGCCTTCCAGGCCGATGAACAGACCGAACTCGGTCTTGTTCTTGACCTCGCCCTCGACCGGGCTGCCGACCGGGTGGTTGCGGGCGAAGGCTTCCCACGGGTTCTCCAGCGTCTGCTTGAGGCCCAGCGAGATGCGGCGCTTGGCCGGATCGACCTCGAGCACGACCACGTCGACTTCCTGGGTGGTCGAGAGGATCTTGCCGGGGTGCACGTTCTTCTTCGTCCACGACATTTCCGAAACGTGGATCAGGCCCTCGATGCCCGGCTCCAGCTCCACGAAGGCGCCGTAGTCGGTGATGTTGGTGACCGTGCCGCGGATCTTCTTGCCGAGCGGGAACTTGGTGCCGATGTCGGACCACGGATCGCTCTCGAGCTGCTTCATGCCGAGCGAGATGCGGTGGGTTTCCTGGTTGATGCGGATGATCTGCACCTTGACCGTCTGACCGATGTTGAGGATCTCGGTCGGATGGTTGACGCGGCGCCATGCCATGTCGGTGACGTGCAGCAGGCCGTCGATACCGCCGAGGTCGACGAACGCACCGTAGTCGGTGATGTTCTTGACCACGCCCTCGACCACCTGGCCTTCTTCGAGGTTCTGCACGATTTCCGAACGCTGCTCGGCGCGCGACTCTTCCAGAACCGTGCGGCGCGAAACAACGATGTTGCCGCGACGGCGATCCATCTTGAGGATCTCGAAGGGCTGCGGGTTGTGCATGAGCGGGGTGACGTCGCGGATCGGACGGATGTCGACCTGCGAACGCGGCAGGAAGGCAACGGCGCCGTCCAGATCGACGGTGAAGCCGCCCTTGACCTGGTTGAAGATGACGCCTTCGACGCGCTCACCCTTGTTGAACTTCTCTTCCAGCTTGACCCAGCTCTCTTCGCGGCGGGCCTTGTCGCGCGACAGCATGGCTTCGCCCAGCGCGTTCTCGATGCGCTCGACATAGACCTCGACGGTGTCGCCGACCTTCAGCGTGCCGTCCTTGGCCTTGGCGCCGAATTCCTTCATCGGGACGCGGCCTTCGACCTTCAGGCCGACGTCAATGATGGCCATGTCCTTCTCGATCGCGGTGATGATGCCGCGGACGACCTGGCCTTCGCCCGAATGACCGTCCGAGAACGATTCTTCGAGCATGCTCGCGAAATCGTCGCGAGTCGGGTTTGCTTGTGACATATGATCTCCTGGAGCGTCCCTCTGGTGGGGGACTGGCGCCGTGGGTTCGTGTTGCGTTGTCCTGCCGGCGTTCCCGGGCTTTTCTAGCCCTGTACCGCTATCAAGCGGCTTTTCCGGCGCAAGTGAATGCTGGCAGGCGGGTTCGTGCCCGATATGGAGAGCTCCGCAGGTTCCGGCAAGGGAAGGAGCGGAAATTCCAGCTCAGGCGGTGCCTCTCTTGGCCATCGCGTCGTCGACGATCGACTTTGCCGCGAGAAACGCGGTTTCTATATCCATTTCCGAGGTGTCGAGCAAGTGCGCGTTCTCGGCCGGTCGCAACGGGGAATCGGCGCGTCCCATGTCGCGTTCGTCGCGGCGCACGATGTCGGAAAGGATCTCGGCAAACTCGGCGTGGCCGCCCTTTTCCTCGATCTCGTCCAGCCGCCTCTGCGCGCGCACTTCCGCGCTTGCCGTCACGTAGAGCTTCACGTCTGCATCGGGGCAGACGACGGTACCGATGTCGCGCCCGTCCAGCACCGCGCCCTCGGGCTTTCCGGCGAATTCCCGCTGCTTTTCAACCAGTATGCGCCGCACCTCGGGAATGACGGCCACCTTCGACGCCGCTTCGCCCACCGCATGCGCCGAAAGCACCGCGCGGTCGAGATGGCCGAGGTCGACGATGCGCGCGGCCTCTATGGCGTGCGCGGCGTCGTCCAGCGGCCAGCCCTTTTCGATCAGCGTGTGCGCCACCGCGCGGTAGCTCAGCCCGGTATCGAGTTGGGCAAGGTGGTAGTAGTCGGCAAGCCGGCGCGCCAGCGTGCCCTTGCCGGCGCCCGCCGGCCCGTCGATGGCAATGACGAAGCCCGTCACGCGGCGGGCTCCAGAATGTCGATCTTGGCGCCCATGCCGGTCATCAGCCCCATGAATTCGGGGAAGCTGGTGGCGATCATGTTGGCGTCATCGACTGTGACTGGCTTTTCGGCTGCCAGTCCCAGCACCAGGAAACTCATGGCGATGCGGTGGTCGAGATGGGTCTTGACCGTGCCGCCGCCCAGGCCCTTGCCGCCGGGCTTGCCGCGCACCGCGAGAGTGGCTTCGCCTTCGGTGCAGTCGACGCCATTGGCTTCCAGGCCGCGCGCGACGGCAGCGAGACGGTCGCTTTCCTTCACGCGCAGTTCCTCCAGGCCCAGCATCACCGTTTCGCCCTCGGCGAAGGCGGCTGCCACCGCCAGCACCGGATATTCGTCGATCATCGACGGCGCGCGGTCGGCCGGCACGGTGACGCCCTTCAGTTCGGATGAGCGCACGCGCAGGTCGGCGACATCCTCGCCGCCGGCGTTGCGCTGGTTGAACAGTTCGATCTCAGCGCCCATTTCCAGCAGCGTGGTAATAAGGCCGGTGCGGGTCGGGTTCATCAGCACGTTTTCGATGACGATGTCGGAACCCGGCACGGTGAGGGCGGCCACCAGCGGGAAGGCGGCGGAGGAGGGGTCGCCCGGCACCGCAATCGTCTGGCCGGAAAGCTTGCCCTGGCCCTCGATGCGGATGTGGCGCACGCCGTCCTTGTCGGTTTCGACCTCGAGATTGGCGCCAAAACCCTGCAGCATCTTTTCGGTGTGGTCGCGCGTCATCACCGGCTCGATCACGGTGGTGATGCCCGGCGTGTTGAGGCCGGCCAGCAGCACGGCCGACTTCACCTGGGCCGACGCCATCGGCACGCGGTAGCTGATGGGAGCGGCCACCTTCGGCCCGCGCAGCGTCAGCGGCATGCGGTCGCCGGGGGCGGCGTTCAGCACCTGCACGCCCATTTCGCGCAACGGGTCGAGCACGCGGGCCATCGGCCGGCTCGACAGCGAGGCGTCGCCGATGAAGGTTGTCTCCATGTCATAGGTGCCGACGAGCCCCATGGTCAGGCGCGAGCCGGTGCCGGCATTGCCGAAATCCAGCGGCGCCGTGGGCTCCAGCAGGCAGCCATTGCCGGTGCCCTGGATGATCCACTCGTCGCCACGCTTCTCGATTCCGGCGCCCATCGCCTTCATTGCCTCGCCAGTGCGCAGCACGTCCTCGCCTTCCAGAAGGCCGGTGATGCGCGTCTCGCCCGAGGCCAAGCCGCCGAACATGAAGGAACGGTGCGAGATCGACTTGTCGCCCGGCATGCGGACCGTGCCGGAAAGCGCAGGCGACTTTGCTGCCGTGGCGGGTTGCGGGAGGGCGTTGTGCGACATGAATATAACCTCTTGGCGAACACGAAAAACCGAGGCTTTCCGTTTGTTGCGCGGGTCTCCTATCATGGCCCGCCGCGCGGGTCATCCCCTTGCGCGCGCAGCGCCGGAACGGGGCCTTTACGGCCGCGGAGAATCATATTGTTTTAGCTTTGACAGCGCCTAAAACTGTGGTTATGGGGACCAAACTTTTCAGACGAGGATCTACGGTGGCTAAACCAGAACTTGGCACAAAGCGCATCGATCCGGAAACCGGGCGTAAGTTCTACGACCTGAACAAGGATCCGATCGTTTCTCCCTACACGGGAAAGACCTATCCGCGCTCCTTCTTCGAGACGACCAGCAGCAAGCCGATCGACGACGAGGAAGAAGAGGTCGAGGAACGCGAAATCGATACCGAAGAAGAAGGTGCGGAAATCGTCTCGCTCGAGGACGCCGATGAGGAGACCAAGGGCGACGAGGACATCATCTCGATCGACGACGAGGAAGACGTCGACCTGGGCGATGACGACGACACCTTCCTTGAGGACGAGGAAGACGGCGACGAGGACGTTTCCGGCATCATCGGCGTTGGCGACGACGACGAAAACTGATGTTTCCACAGGTGCGCCGCAGGGGCGGCGCACCTGTTGAAGAAAAAGCTCGAAAGAGGCTTGATCTTCTCGAAAGGCGGCGCTAGAAGCCGCCTCACGGTCGGTTCGGGGGCAACACTGAAGCGACTATCCCGCCGGAAACGGCGCCCGGTAATTTCCGGATTGTGGGGCCATAGCTCAGCTGGGAGAGCGCCTGCATGGCATGCAGGAGGTCAGCGGTTCGATCCCGCTTGGCTCCACCAAATCGGACTTTCTTCTCGAGATTGTCGCCAAGGCCTTGAAAGGCAAGCTTGTTTCGGCGGTTCGAGGAAGCTTGCTCACAAACCCTAGCACCAATCTCTTATCCTCCAGAGAGCCGGCTAATGCTCAAACCTGTACCCGTGACCGGGAGGTAAGCACCAATGCCGTTATTCAAGCGCTCCTTCATCTTCTGCCCACTTGACGCGCTCTGGGCCGAGCCCAAGCAGTGAGAATGCCGAACTAAGGCGACGTGTTCCCGCCTATCCTTCGGGATTGGCCACGGAGGCTGCGACAATCCTGGTAGCGAAGGGAACCATGGCGTTTCTCGAGATGGCGCCGTACGCCGCGCGGCTTCCTTCTGCAGTAGCGATCGGCACTAAAAGAGAGGATGATATCTGGCGATGAGTGGCAAGCAGTAACTACTGCGACGTCTATGATTGTGCGGGGGGCAACGAAACCGACTTAGCGGCAGGCGACGACACCTGAGGCTGCAAGGCCGTCTATCCGGGAATCGTTGATGCCAAGGACGTCCCTCAGGACGATGCGCGTATCCTCGCCGAGCATGGGCGGGGCCTTGGGCTTGTGCGAGCGCTGGGCTGCGATTCCATGCGCGGCTCGGATGACCGAAATCGGACCGAGTTCGGCATGTTCCAGTTGCTCGACGACGCCGCGTTCCACAACGCTTGGGCTTTGCAGAGCCTCCGCGACAGTCTTGACCTGTCCTGCCGGCACGCTCGCCTTGTGGCAGGCTTCGATCCAGTGCTGGCACGTGTTCTCGCGCAAGATGTCGGCCAGCATGGGCAGCAATTCCCCGCGGTTCAGCGCCCGCTGATGCGAAGTGACGAAGCGCGGATCGCACGCCAGTGCGGGCCGGTTGATCACCTGCTCGCAGAAATCGGTGAACATGCGGTCGTTGCCGACCGCCAGCGCGAACACACCATCAGTCGTCTCGAAGACCTGATAGGGCACGACCGTCGGATGGGCATTGCCATAGCGCATCGGCTCGACGCCTGCGTTCAGATAACCGGTGCCGACATTGATCAGCATGTTCAGTGTCGAATCGAGCAAGGCCACATCGATGTACTGCCCGATCTTCGTCTCGCGCCGCTGATAGAGCGCGGCGAGGACCGATTGCGTCGCGATCATTCCGGCGACGACGTCTGTGAAGGCAACGCCGAGGCGGCTCGGCGGGCCGTCCTCCTGGCCAGTGATCGACATCAGGCCGCTTTCAGCCTGCATGATGAAATCGTAACCCGGCCGATCACGCTCAGGCCCGGACTGGCCGTAGCCGGAGATCGAGCAGTAGACGACGCCCGGATTAATCTTGCAGATGTCCTCATAGCCGATGCCCAGCCGATCCACCGTGCCGGCGCGGAAATTCTCGACAATCACGTCGGCTTTCGCCGCCAGATCGAGCACGATCTGCCGTCCTTCGGGCGCCTTCAGATCGAGCGCGATGCTCTGCTTGCCGCGATTGGCGCATAGATAATACGTGCTGACGCCCTTGTAGTTGGGAACCGACCAGGCACGCGTGTCATCGCCACCCTTGATGTTCTCGATCTTCCAGACCTCCGCGCCCAGATCCGCAAGACTCATGGTGGCCCATGGCCCCGCCAGCACGCGGGTGAGGTCGAGCACACGTATGCCCTGGAGTGGGAGTCTTTGATCAGTCATGTCGTTCTCCGGGCGCCCGCGTGGGCACCGTTCGATAAGCCAGTGTCGATTGCATTTGGAAATGCCGAGCCTGGCCCTCGCTCGGGTGTCGTCTCCTGCTTCTGGGGCAGGACGGCGGCTGCGGATGGGCGCCTGCCGGTACGGACTTCGTCGGTGGGCCAACCGTCGCGGCGCTCGCGACGGCTTGCGGAACACGATCCGATGAGGGACGGCAACAAGATAAGGATCCTTCCTGGCGGACGTCACCGCCCACCTGACAGGGTGCGGTTGGGGCTGATATGACGTCAATATTGACGACCCCCGCGGCGGACGTCAACGTATATGGAATTTAATTCCGATTTTTGAAACGATATGATCGTCGCGGAGGGAGAGAGGCGGATATATGCGCAAGAGAACCAAGCCGGTTGACAGAGGCGATGGCGCCGAGGGCAGTAACGCCGCGGCCTCATTGACACGAGGACTCGAGATCCTGCGCGCTTTCACGCCTGACGACGCCACACTCGGCAACCAGGACCTGATCGAGCGAACTGGGCTGCCCAAGGCGACCGTCTCCCGCCTGACCGCTACGCTGGTCTATCTCGGCTATCTCAGCTACGATGAAGCGCTCGGTCGCTACAGCATCGGCGCAGCGACCGTTTCGCTGGGCTATTCGGCGCTGAGCTCCAATCCCGTGATTCACATGGCGCGTCCGCTAATGCAGGAACTGGCGGACAAGACCGGCGCCGCGGTGGCGCTGGGCACGCGTGACGGGCTGGAGATGGTCTACCTCTCGAATTGCCGGTCGATGTCACCGGTGACTCTCCGGCTGAATATCGGCTCCAGGATTCCGATCTCCCGAACGGCCATGGGCCTTGCCTATCTTGCGGAGATGGAACCGGAGGTGCGCGCCTCCGTAGTCGAGCAATTGCTGAAACCTGAAAAGGAGAAGCAAGCGCTTGTGGCGCAAATCGACAAGTCCGTGGAAGACTACCGGCGGGACGGCTTCGTCGGCGTTTTCGGTACCTGGTACAGCTATATCAACGCGGTTGGAGTCGCGTTCCGGCCGACGGACGGGTCACCGCTCGTTGCGCTGACCTGCGGCGGCATCGTCGATCTGCTGCCGCAGGACCTTTGTCGCAACCTGGTTGGGCCGGAACTTGTGCGCTTGACCCAACGCCTGCGCGCCAGGCTTGCCGGACAACCGGACCCCGAACCGCTCCGCTCACCTGCCCGGAACACCTGCCCTGAATAACGAGGGTACAGGCTATTTCTGTTGAGCTTACTCAGGCGTTGAGCATTTCGCGCGCAATGATGATCTGCTGGATCTGTGAAGTGCCTTCGTAGAGCCTGAAGAGGCGCACGTCACGATAAAAGCGCTCCACAGGATATTCCTGCATGTAGCCTGCGCCTCCGTGGATCTGCACGGCGCGATCGGCAACGCGTCCGACCATTTCGGAGCAGAAGAGCTTGGCGCTGGCGGCCTGCTGAATGATGCGCTCGCCCGCATCGAAGCTGCGCGCGGCCTCCAGCACCATGGAGCGGGCCGCGTAGGTTTCCGTCGCACTGTCGGCCAGCATTGCCTGGATCAGCTGGTGCTCGGCAATCGGCTTGCCGAACTGCACCCTGTTGCGGGCAAAGGCGACGGATTCGTCGCAAAGCCGTTGGGCCGCCCCGGTGCAGATCGCAGCGATATGCAGGCGGCCGCGATTCAAAACCTTCATCGCCGTTTTGAAGCCCTGGCCCTCCAGGCCGCCGATGACCGCGTCGGCCGGCACCCGGCAGTTCTCAAAGATCACGTCGCAGGTGCGCGTGCCGCGCTGCCCCATCTTTCTGTCGGTGGCTCCGAAGCTGATTCCCGGAGAATTGCGTGGAACCAAAAACGCCGTCACGCCACTTGCCCCAGGCCCACCGGTGCGCGCCATGACGGTGAACACGTCAGCCACGGGTGCATTGGTGATGTATCGCTTGGTGCCATTCAGGACATAGTGATCTCCGACGCGCACGGCCGTCGTCCTCACCGATCCGGCGTCCGAGCCGACATCAGGTTCGGTCAGCGCGAACGAGCCGATGACCTCGCCTGCCGCCATGCGCGGCAGCCAGTAGGATTTCTGGGCCGGAGTGCCGTCGGCGACGATGCCCTGAGAGCCAATGCCGTTGTTGGTGCCAATGACCGAGCGGAATGCCGGGGAGGTGTAGCCGAGCTCGAACGCCACCGTCACCTCTTCCTCCATGGTGAGGCCAAGTCCACCGAATTCCTCGGGGATGGACAGCCCGAACAGGCCGAGTTCGCGCATCTCGTCGATCAACTCTGACGGGATGGCGTCTTCCTCTTCGACGCGCGCTTCTGCAGGCAACAATCGCTCGCGCACGAAGCGCTGAACTGTCTGCGCCAGAGCGTCCAGCAGGTTGGCGTCTCTAATCATGCAAAATTACCCATTTTGATCCGGTGCCGATTTCTTGCGAACGGGAGGCTGGCACAGCTGGGTGCGCCGTTCAACAGGAATCGGAATTTAGTTCCAAAAATGGGTATTGACTCTCCCTTGGCCGCCAATTAGCCTTTGTATATTCCGCATTCTATAGAATATTGCCACGGGAGCGGAGGTTGCGCTTTCGCGTGGCTATTCGGGAGGACCTGGTGAAAGTGTTTCAGAAAACTTCAACATCTCGTCGCGCGCTCATCGCCACGGCGTTGTCCGTCACAGCCGTTGCGATGCTGCCGGTGCCGCTAGCTTTCGCCCAGGATGGCGTTGGCACGGCCGAGAAACCGGTGGAGATCAATGTCATTGCCAATGAGGCCTTCGCCAGCGCCATCCAGGCGGTCGAAGTGGCTGAGTTCAACAGGCATTATCCGCATATCAAGGTGACGGTCGATGGCGTCCCCTATGTCGAACTGCTCGCCAAAAGCATGCTCGATGCGACCGGCGGGTCGCCCACCTATGACGTTCTCATCGTCGACGATCCATGGGTACCGCAGCTCGCCGAAGTCGGCGCCCTGCTCGACTTGAGGAGCGCCGACGTCGCGAGCTGGACCGCTGCCGACTATGACTGGTCCGACTTCAACAGCGCGCCCCTCGCCGCCGGCGAGTGGAAGGGCGTCCAGTATGGCGTGCCGCTGCGTGCGAACATGCTGATGATGTTCTACAACCGCACTCTCTACGAGAAGGCCGGCGTGCCGGAGCCGACCCCGGACCTGACCTGGGCGCAGTTCATGGAGCAGGCTCCGAGGCTGGTGCAGGACACCAATGCCGACGGCAAGACGGACTCCTGGGCGATCGACACCTATTTCGTGCGCGAGCCACTGACCCCGACCATCTGGCAGGCCATCTACAACGCCAACGGCGGCCAGATGTACGACTCCGAAGGCAAGCCCGCCTTCAACAACGAGGCTGGCGTGGCTGCCCTGCAGACCCACAAGGACCTGCTGAACTTCGCCCCTCCCGGCTCGCTTGCCCATGGCTACACCGAGTCGATGCAGTCATTCCGCCAAGGCACCGTCGCCAATATGTTCCAGTGGGGCAGCGTCTATCGTGCTTCGGCTGTTGATCCGAAGTCGACCACGCTCAAGCCGGAACAGGTCGGCATCCAGGTCATGCCGGCTGGTGCGGCCGGCGCCGGTACCCACCGCGGCATCTGGAGCGGCGCGATCAGCGCCAAGAGCGAGAAGCAGCAGGCTGCCTGGACTTTCCTGCAGTGGCTGAGCTCAAAGGAGGGCGAAACCTTCCGCGCCAACGCGCAAGGCACATTCCCGTCCCGCAAGTCGACGCTCACCGCCAAGCAGGAGAGCGCCTGGCTCGAGCCGGTCTTCGCAAATCTGCAGCAGGCATATGACGCTGCAGCCAAGGGTGAGATGTGGCGCCTGCGCCATCCGCGTTCGGATGCTGCCCAGCAGATCCTCGCCGATGAGATCGGTCGTGCGCTGGCCGGCAACGTGACCCCTGCCGAGGCGCTGCAAGCCGCGTCCGACAAGATCGCGAAGACCCTGAATTGAACCAGGGTTGGATAGGCGGAGACTTGTCATGACAACCGAACTTGCCACTGCGCCGCGCCCCGCGCGCCGCCGCCGATCCGGCTGGTTGGCTGATTTCGCATCGCGCTGGGCCTTCATGCTGCCGGCAACGGTCATCCTCATGGCGGTCCTCGCCTATCCCATCTTCTACACGATCGAGATCAGCTTCTCGCGTTTTGACCTGGCGACCTTCAGCGCCGTCGAATGGGTCGGTTGGCAGAACTACCGACACGTCCTGGAAGACTATCGCTTCTGGGATTCCATGAAGGTGACGCTCGTCTACCTGGCCTTCGCCCTGCCGCTCCAGATCGTGCTCGGCTTCGGCATCGCCTTCCTCATCAATGCCGATTGGCGCGGCCGCGGCATTGTCCGAGCGCTGTTCATCATCCCAATGGTTGTTGCTCCCGTCGTCGCGGGCGGCGTCTGGCGGATGATTCTCGATCCGCTGTGGGGAATGATGAACTTCGTCCTCGGCCTGTTCGGCATCGGCCCGCTCGACTGGTTCAGCGATCCGAATCTGGCCATGGCCGCCATCGTCATCATCGATACCTGGCGCTGGACCCCGTTCGTCGTGTTGATCGCCACCGCCGCGCTGCTGGCCTTGCCCAAGGATGTCTTCGAGGCCGCAGAAATCGATGGCGCCGGCTGGTGGTCGACGCTCTGGCACGTCGCACTGCCGCTCCTAACGCCCATCATCGCCGCCACCTTCATCATTCGCTGGCTGGGCGCCGTGAAGATGTTCGACATCGCGCTCGCCGCCACCTATGGCGGACCGGGTGGCGCTACGAACGTCGTCAATTTGTTCATCTACGAGGAAGCGTTCCGCTCGCTGCGCTTCGCCGAATCTGCCGCGATGGCGGTCGTCATCCTCGTCATCACCATGGTCCTTACTGCCATTTTCCTGCGCGGCAGCCGAAAGCTGGAGGAACTCTATTGACCGCCGCCATGCTCCAGTCAGCCCCCCGCCGTCGCAAGACCAAGATCGGCCGCCATGTCCGCGTGGCGCTCGGCGTCTTCGCCTGCGCGATCTTCCTGTTCCCCATCCTCTGGATGATCATCACCTCGTTCAAGGACCAGCGCGACATCTTCACCTCGCCTCCGGTCCTGTTCTTCACGCCGACCATCGAGCACTATGTCACCTACCTGCAGCGACCCGACATCCAGCGCCGGCTGATCAACACGGTCATCGTCGCCATCGGCTCCGGGGTCCTGTCGATCATCGCCGGATCGATGGCCGGCTACGCGCTTGCCCGCATCCGCCTGCGCGGCGCCGGCACCATCGGCGCGCTGATCCTGCTGTCGCGAGGCGTGCCGCCGATCGCACTGGCCGTGCCGATGTTCCTTGTCGCTCGCAGCCTGGGCATCACCGATCAGCACATTACGCTGATCCTCGCCTACTGCACCTTCCTGATGCCTTATGTGATGTGGCTGATGCGCGGCTTCTTCCTCGCCCTGCCCAAGGAACTCGAGGAGTCGGCCATGCTCGACGGCTGCAGCCGCTTCGGCGCCTTCTTCAAGATCATCGTGCCGATCTCGCTGCCCGGCATTCTTTCGACGCTCATCTTCAGCATGATCCTCGCGTGGGAGGAACTGCTGTTTGCCCTCGTGCTGACCAACCGCAACGCCTCGACCATTCCGGTCGCCATTCAGGGCATCGCCGGCGACACGATCAACGGCGCCAACTGGGCCGCCCTGACCGCGGTCGGGACGATCACGGTACTGCCGGTCGCGGTCTTCGCGCTGCTGGTTCAGAAATGGCTCATACAGGGCCTCTCAGACGGCGCAACCAAGGGATAACTTGGGGGGAGCCGACCGTTGTCGGAAGGAGGAGCGGACGTCGCCATGGCACAGCCACCTGTATATATGACCAAATCGGATGTGGCCCGACGCCACATCCTGGGGATGATCCTGTCCGGTGCGGTACGCTCCGGTGCCCGTATCACGACGCGAGAGGTCGCTGAAGCCCTCGGCATCAGCGAGACGCCAATCCGCGAAGCCGTCCGCAGCCTGGCGTCGGAAGGCTGGCTCGAGGTGCAATCCCATGTCGGCGCCGTCGTCGCATGCTTCGGAGGCGCGCAAGTCGAGGAAATCTATGCCCTGCGCGGCCTCATCGGCGCGCTTGCGATCCAACTCGGCGGGTCGACTTATGACGAGGCTCGGCTCGCGAAGATTGACGCCAATATCGAGGAGGCAGCCGCGGCCGTGGCGAGCGGCGACGTGGAGCTCTACGCGCAGCTGAACAACGAGTTCCACGTCCTTCTGTGCGACACACCGGCTTCGCAATGGTGCTTGAAGATCCTCGTGAATCTCCGGGCTCAAACCACAGTCCAGCAGGGCTTTGCTGCAGTGCCTGCAAGACTGGCGGAGTCGCTTGCCGAACACAGGATGATACTCGATGCGATCCGCAAGGCGGATTTCGCCGGAGCCGCCGAGCTCGTCAAGCGCCACGAGCATGCTGCCGGAGCAGCGCTTATCAAGGAGCTCACCGCAGTGCGCGATGCCTCCGCGGAGAAGCGGGGGTGACAAAAATTGCACTGAGTGCCGGCAGCGGCGAGGTGGTCGCTGACGACGGATGCACCCACGCGGTGCGCGACGTGTTTGGTCTTGCGGAAGAGGTACATCGCAAATGGTAGGAGGCATCCGCAAGACGGAGCGCGAAATCACGGCGCCCGTCGATCTCTGTCGTCCTGACGGAAGTCTGAACCCGGAAGCGGTGGGCTGGTCGCGCAGGCCCTTGCATACGGCAAACCTGAAGGGATGGGGCCGCAACAAGCGGTTCGAGTATTGGTGCGTGACGACGCCCGATATCGTCGCGGCGATCAATATCTCGCACGGTGACTACCGCGTCACCTTGGCCACCTTCTTCCTTGACCTGAGAACCATGGAAACCTTTTCGGAGGCGGAAATCCATTGGCTGCCTCGGGGCAAGGTGACGCCGATGCCCGAGCGGTCTGGCGGCGGTCCGTTGACCGGCGTCGGCGACCGCATGCGCATCTCGATGGAGCCGAACGCCCAAGGAACCATGCTGCGGGCGAGGACGGATCGTCTCGACCTGGCCATCCAGGTGAGCGAGGAGCCCGGTCACGAGTCCATGTGCGTCGTCGTCCCTTGGGACAACAAGCGCTTCCAATACACCCGCAAGGACAACTGCATGCCGGCCACCGGCACGGTGCGCGCCGACGGCCGCACTTATGAGCTGTCCGATGCCTACGCGACGCTCGATCATGGCCGGGGCCGCTGGCCATATTCGATCGTCTGGAACTGGGCGTCGGGCAGCGGCGTGACGCAAGGCCGCGAGATCGGCCTGCAGTTCGGCGCGAAGTGGACCGACGGCACGCCCTCCACCGAGAACTCCCTGCGCATCGACGGGCGCATCGAGAAGATCAGCCAGGAACTGGAGTGGCTCTACGACCGGAACGACTGGATGAAGCCATGGACCATCAGGGGCGACCGCGTCGACCTGACATTTACGCCTGTCTACGACCGCTACTCAAATTTCGACCGGCTGATCGTCTGCAGCAAGGAGCACCAGGTCTTCGGTTGGTTCGACGGCTCGGTGGTGGGCGAGAGCGGCGAGCGGGTTCCTGTGGAACGCATTTTCGGCTGGGCCGAAGAAGTGCAGCGCCGATGGTGAGCGCATCGCATCAGGATTGGAATTGCGGTGCGGGCAGACGCGGCCGGACAGAAGTAGAAGGAAATGCACGATGAGCACAGTCGACATCAGGAATGTCCGCAAATCGTATTCGAGCCATGAGGTCATCCACGGCGTGTCCGTCCATATTCGGGACGGAGAGTTCGTCGCTCTGGTCGGCCCGTCCGGCTGCGGGAAATCGACGCTTCTGCGGATGATTGCCGGGCTCGAGGAGATCACTGCTGGCGAGATCGTCATCGGCGGCCGCGTCGTGAACGACGTCGCCCCGAAGGACCGCGACATTGCGATGGTCTTCCAGAACTATGCGCTCTATCCGCACATGAACGTGCGCGACAACATGGGGTTCGCGCTGCGCCAGCGGGGCACCCCGAAAGCGGAGATCCAGTCCCGCGTGGCGGAGGCGGCGCGCATCCTGGGCCTGGACAAATTGCTGGACCGCAAGCCGCGCGCTCTCTCCGGCGGCCAGCGGCAGCGCGTTGCCATGGGCCGCGCCATCGTGCGCCAGCCCAACGTCTTCCTGTTCGACGAGCCGCTCTCCAATCTTGACGCGAAGCTGCGCGGAGAGATGCGCTCGGAACTGAAGGAACTGCACCAGCGGCTGCAGACGACCACCGTCTATGTCACGCACGACCAGATCGAGGCGATGACGCTTGCCGACCGCGTCGTCGTCATGAACGGCGGCAATGTCGAGCAAGAGGGCCGTCCCCTCGATCTCTACGACAAGCCCCAGAGCCTGTTCGTCGCCGCCTTCATCGGCTCGCCGCCGATGAACTTCCTTGAGGGCGGGATCGAGGGCGGCACGAGCCTCGTGCTTGATGGCGGCGAGCGGCTTTCGCTCCCCGTTGCCGTGCCTGGCGACAGCCGGTTCACCATCGGCGTGCGCCCGGAGCATCTCGTGCTCAGCGATGCCGGCTGGCCAGCGACTGTGTCCGTCGTTGAGCCCACTGGCTCCGAGACGCAGATCACCGCGCGCATAGCCGGCCACCTTGTGCGCGTGCTGGTACGCGGACGCACCGATGTCCGACCGGGCGAGACGATCCATTTGGACGTCCAGCCAAGAGATCTTCACGTCTTTGATAGCCGCACTGGCAAGCGGCGAGAGATAGGTATGTAGGACTGGAGGCCCACTGAAATGACTTCCCAGCCGCCTCCCGTCGCCGAGCAGATCGTCCGTTTCAAGAGCGGTCTGCCCGAACCCTTGCCTGTGTGGGCCGGGTTTCCGCGCTTCAACTTCATCGGCGGGCACAACGATCCCGGCACGATTCCCGTCGAGGCACTGGCTCAGGCTTCCGCCGCGGCCTTGAACGCCAACGGGCCGTCAATGGCGCTCTACAATCTGGGGCACGGGGCGTTGGGCTTCGAGGGATTGCGCAACGAGATCGCCCGCCAACTCGCCGAAAGGCGCGGCATCGAAGTGACGCGCGCCAACATCCTCGTCACGTCCGGCTCGGGGCAGGGGCTGGATTTGGTCAACGGCGCCTTGGTTGAGCCTGGCGATACAGTCGTCATCGAGGAATTCACCTATTCCGGTGCGCTCAACAAAGCCCGCAAGCTCGGTGCCGAAGTGGTCGGCGTGCCGCTAGACGCCGGCGGGCTCGACGTCGCGCGACTTGGTGAGACACTGGACGCCATGGCGCGTCGGAACGTCACGCCGAAATACATTTATACGATTCCGACGATCCAGAATCCGACGGGCACCGTGCTCGATCTGGAGCGCAGGCAGCGTCTGGTCGAGATCGCGCGTCGCTACAGCGTCCCGATCTTCGAGGACGAATGCTACGCGGAGCTGACGTTTGCCGAGCAGGCGCCGCCGGCCCTCTATGCACTGGCGCCGGAAGCCGTCATTCACATTGGCTCATTCTCCAAGACGCTCGCGCCGGCGCTGCGCATCGGGTACGTCGTCGCCGAGCCGGGCATACTGCGCCAGATCGCCGCCCTGAAAAGCGATGGCGGCACCGGCGCGCTCGACCAGATGGTTGTCGCCGAATACCTGCGTGGCGGCTACCAGACACATGTCAGGGACCTGGTGCGGTCCCTGTCGGTCAAGCTCGATGTGATGCTCGAAGCGATTCGCGACGAGTTCGGCGCTTCGGTCGATGTTGTGCGGCCTGACGGTGGTATCTTCGTCTGGCTGAAGTTCCCCGACGGTTTCGACGTGCGCACGCTGGTCGCGCCGGCGGCAAAGCGCGGCATTGTCTTCAATTCGGGTCCGGACTGGGCCTGCGACGCCGACGCCGCTCAAAGCTTCATGCGGCTGTGCTTCGCACTGCCGAGCGCGGAAGACATCCGCGAGGGCGTAGCGCAACTCGCCCAGCTTTGCTTCGAGACCACAGGCTTTCCGCAGCATCGCGCCAACGTCGCACGAGTGAGGTAACGGACGTGATCGATCTTTACACCTGGACGACGCCGAATGGTCGCAAGGCCTCGATCCTGCTCGAGGAGTTGGGCTTGCCTTACAAGGCGATCCCCATCGACATCACGAAGGACGAGCAGTTCGCGCCGGATTTCCTGAAGATCAGCCCCAACAACAAGATCCCCGCCATTGTCGACCATGACAACGGCTTCACGCTGATGGAATCGGGCGCGATCCTCGTCTATCTGGCCGAGAAGGCCGGTCGGCTGATCCCGTCCTCGGCCGAGGGCCGGATGAGGACGCTTGAGTGGCTGAACTGGCAGATGGGCGGCTTCGGCCCGATGCTCGGCCAGGCCCATCATTTCCTGAAATATAATCCGGGCGTTTCGGACTATGCCGAGGAGCGGTTCTCGAAAGAGGCTCGCCGCCTCTATGGCGTCCTCGATCGCCGCCTCGACGGGCGCGAGTTCGTCGTCGATGAATATTCGATAGCGGATATCGCGATTTGGCCCTGGGTCTCCCGCTTCGAGTGGCAGCGTATCGATCTTGAGGACTACCCGAACGTGATGCGCTGGTATCTGGCGATCGCCGAGCGGCCGGCAGTGCAGCGTGGCTACCACGTGCCGGCATATGTCAACGACATCCCGATGCCTGCACGATGAATGCCTCATCCACACTGACGCTGCCGCGCCCCAGCCGCGGTGCGGCGCGCCGTCTGAAGCGCGCGCTCGCGCTCGACGATTTCGAGAGGCTGGCCCACGGCTATCTTCCGCGTCCCATCTTCGGCTACATCGCCGGCGCTTCTGAGACCAATGCGTCCGCCCGCGATAATCGCGCCGCCTTCGAGGAGTACGCGTTCCTGCCGCGCACGCTGGTCAACGTCTCGAAGCGCAGCCAGAAGACGGACCTGTTCGGGGTCGAATACAGTGCGCCTTTCGGCATCTCGCCGGTGGGGTTCAGCGCGCTGTCGGCCTATCGCGGCGACCTCGTCATGGCGCGCGCCGCGGCGCGTGCCGGCATCCCCATGATCATGAGCGGCGCATCGCTCATTCGGCTCGAGGATGTTGCGGCTGAGGCGCCGGGAACCTGGTTCCAGGCCTATCTGCCCGGGCAACCTGAGTGGATCCTGGCGCTGCTGGACCGGGTCGAGCGGGCGGGCTTCGGCACCCTCGTGCTGACGGTCGACATGCCGGTGGTGGCCAACCGCGAGAACAATGTCCGCAACGGCTTCTCCGCCCCGCTCAATCCCACGTTGCGGCTGGCATGGGACGGCATCGTGCGCCCGCGCTGGACCGTGAAGACATTCCTGCGGACGATCGCGCTGCACGGCATGCCGCATTTCGAGAACTCTTCGGTCGACCGGGGGCCGCCGATCGTGGCGCGCAACGTCGTACGGCACATGGCGGGCAGGGATCACCTCGACTGGTCGCATTTCGACCTGATCCGCAAGCGTTGGAAGGGCAGGCTTGTGATCAAAGGCATCATGACCGCCGCCGATGCGCAAATCGCGCTCGATCGGGGCGTGGACGGCATCATTGTGTCGAACCACGGTGGCCGACAGCTCGATTGCATGCCCTCGCCGCTGCGGGTGCTTCCCGAGATCGCCGAAACGATTTCCGGCGCAATTCCCGTGATGATGGATAGCGGTTTCCGGCGTGGCTCGGACGTGCTCAAGGCGATGGCGCTCGGCGCTTCGTTCGTGTTTCTCGGCCGCCCCTTCATCTTCTCCGCGGCGATCGCAGGGGAGGCGGGCGTGGCTCATGCATATCGCCTTCTCGCCGAGGAGATCGACCGCGACATGGCTCTGCTGGGCATCAATTCGCTGGACGAGATGGGTCGCGAGCGCCTCATGCGCATCCCCGCGCCCGTGCCGAGCCGCATTCAGGGGTAGCGGTCCTCATGACCACATACGACTACATCATCATCGGATCCGGCTCGGCCGGTTCAGTGGTTGCGGAGCGTCTGTCGGCCAGCGGCCGCAATTCCGTCCTCGTGCTGGAAGCCGGCGGGACCGACCAGCGCTTTCACATCCAGATGCCGCTGGGCTACGCCCACTGCTTCACCAATCCCGAGGTGAACTGGAATTTCACTACCGAGCCCGATCCCGGCCTCGCCAACCGCGTCAGCCACTGGCCGCGTGGCAAGGTGCTCGGTGGCTCGAGCTCGATCAACGCACTGGTCTGGATACGCGGCCACCGCACCGACTTTGATGACTGGCGTGCGTCCGGCAATATCGGCTGGGGCTATGACGACGTGCTTCCTGCCTTCAAGGCGCTGGAGGACAACGCGAATGGCGAGGACGAATGGCGCGCCACCGGTGGCCCTGTCCGCGTCACCGATATCACCAAAATGGTCCATCCGCTCGCCCACCGGTTCATCGAGGCCGGCCAGGAGCTCGGCCTGCCGTACAACGCGGACTTCAACGGCGCTGACCAGGAAGGCGTCGGGCTTTACCAGCAGAACATACTGAAAGGTCGCAGGGTGTCTGCCGCGCGCGCCTTTCTGGCGCCCGCGTCGAAGCGTCCGAATGTCCGGGTCGAGACACATGCCGTGGCGACACGCATTCTCATCGAGCAGGGCAGGGCGGTCGGCGTCGACTATCTTCGAAACGGCAAGCCCGCATCCGCCCGCGCCCGCCGCGAAGTGATCGTCAGCGCCGGCTCTATCAACTCGCCGCTTCTGTTGCAGCATTCCGGTATCGGGCCTGGACGGCTGCTCGCCGAGTTTGGCATCGAAACGCGGGTCGGCAATGACAATGTCGGCGCTCATTTGCAGGACCATCAGAGCGTGAACTATGCTTGGCGATCCCGCGTCTCCACGCTCAACGGCCTGCTGCGACCATGGTGGGGCAAGGCCTATATCGGCTCCCGATACCTGCTCACACGCACCGGCCCGCTCGCCATGAGCATGAACCAGGGCGGCGGCTTCCTGCGCACCGATCCGGCGCTGACGCGGCCGAACCTGCAGATCTATTTCCAGGCCAGCTCGACCGTGCCGCCGCGTCCAGGCGAGCGGGCCGTGCGCGAGATCGATCCCTGGCCGGGCTTCGCCATGGGCATCTCGAATTGCCGCCCGAAGAGCCGCGGTGAGATAAGGCTGGCGTCCCGTGACCCGCTTGTTCCCCCGAAAATCAGGGCCAACGCGCTGTCGCATGACGACGACATCGCGGAGATGCTTGAGGGCGTGCGCTTCCTGCGCAGCATGGCGGCTACCCGGGCCCTGTCTCCCTTCATCGAGGAGGAGGTGCGCCCCGGCCCGTCTTTGCAGACTGACGAGGAACTTGTTGCCGACATTCGCAAGCGGGCAGGCACGGTGTTCCATCCTGTCTCGACCTGCCGCATGGCGCCCACTGCTGCCGATGGCGTCGTGTCGCCGAGGCTCAAGGTACACGGGGTGGATGGGCTCCGCGTCATCGACGCTTCCGTGTTCCCGAGTGTCATCTCCGGCAACACCAATGCGGCGACGATGATGATCGGCTGGAAGGGCGCCGAGATGATCCTCCAAGAGAACGCCTGACCCGCTTCAATATCGACATAAGGAATACGTGCATGATCGAATTGCGTCAGTTCTACATCGACGGCCGCTGGCAGGCCGCGCGCTCGACAGCCGAGCAGATCCTGATCGACGCCTCGACCGAGGAGCCGTTCGGCGTCGTTGCACTCGCTGATGATCAGGATACGGACGCTGCGATCGCAGCCGCCAGGGCGGCTTTCCCGTCGTGGTCGACGACCGATCCCGCAACGCGCATCGCCTTCGTCGAGCGCATTCGCGAGATCCACCTCGAGCGAATGGACGATATGGCGCGGGCGATCTCGCAAGAAATGGGTGCCCCGATCGATCTCGCCCGCAATGCCCAGGCCGCAGCCGGCCCGCGCCACATGGCGAACTTCCTCGCGGCGATGCGCGACTTCCATTTCGTTCAGCCGTTGGGTTCGCACGCGCCAAACGATCGCATCATCATGGAGCCGATCGGGGTGGCGGGCCTGATCACGCCGTGGAACTGGCCGATCAGCCAAATCGCCCTAAAGGTGGTCGCGGCGATGCTGGCCGGCTGCACCGTCGTGCTGAAGCCGTCCGAGCTGTCGCCTCTCTCGGCCATCGTATTTGCCGAGATCATCGACGCGGCCGGCGTGCCGGCCGGTGTGTTCAACCTGATCAATGGCGATGGACTTGGCGCCGGATCGCGTCTGGTCGCGCATCCCGACGTCGACATGATCAGCTTTACCGGCTCTACGCGCGCAGGAATCGCCGTCAGCAAGAGTGCCGCCGACACGTTGAAGCGCGTCGCTCTCGAACTCGGCGGCAAGGGCGCCAACCTGATCTTCGCCGACGCCGATGACCAGGCGGTGGAGCGCGGCGTGCGCCAGTGCTTCAACAACAGCGGCCAGAGCTGCAACGCGCCGACGCGCATGCTGGTCGAGCGCTCCGTCTATGACCGCGCGGTCGAGACGGCCCGGCAGGTAGCGGAATCGATCCGCGTCGGCCCGGCAAGCGAAGCCGGGTCGCATATCGGGCCGGTCGTTTCCGGCAAGCAATATGAACGAATCCAGGGCCTGATCGAGAGCGGCATCAAGGAAGGCGCACGGCTGGTTGCCGGAGGCGTTGGACGCCCGCAGGGTCTCAACCGCGGCTATTTCGTCCAGCCGACGGTCTTCGCTGACGTGTCGAACGAGATGACCATCGCCCGCGAGGAAATCTTCGGACCGGTACTCTCGATCATCCCGTTCGAAACGGAGGACCATGCCGTTGAGATCGCCAACGACACGCCCTACGGCCTGACGAATTATGTGCAGAGCCAGGACGGCGAGCGCCGCAACCGGCTGGCGCGCCGGCTACGCTCCGGAATGGTCGAAATGAACGGGCAGCCGCGCGGCGCCGGCTCGCCTTTCGGCGGCGTCAAGGCCTCGGGCCGCGCCCGCGAGGGCGGCCGCTGGGGCATCGAGGAGTTCCTGGAGGTCAAGTCGATCTCCGGCTGGGCCTGACGACCGGCCGCTGCACCCATTGAACTCGCTTGCAGCCGCATCCCCACCTTGTATGTGGCAGCGCGATCATCGACCGGGAACGAAGCAAGCAGGGAAAACATGGGCTCTCACATCCTCGCCATTGATCAGGGCACCACATCCTCCCGCTCGATCATCTTCGACGGGTCGCTCAGGTCGGTCGCCATCAGCCAGATGGAGTTGCGACAACTCTATCCGGCCTCTGGATGGGTCGAGCACAGCCCGGAGGAAATCTGGAACGCGGTGGTCTCTACAGGCAGGGAGGCCATCGCCAAGGCCGGACTGGAGCCGCGCGACGTTGCCGCGCTCGGTATCACCAACCAGCGCGAAACCGTGGTGATTTGGGAAAAATCCACCGGGCGACCGATCCACAACGCGATCGTCTGGCAGGATCGCCGAACCGAGCCGCTCTGCGCGCGCCTGAGCGGCGAGGGGCTGGAGGAACTGTTCAGGGCGCGGACCGGGCTTCTGCTGGACCCATATTTCTCCGGAACCAAGATCGCCTGGCTGCTCGACAATATTGCCGGCGTGCGGGGCAGGGCCGAACGCGGCGAATTGCTCGCCGGCACGATCGACACCTATCTCATCTGGCGGCTCACGGGTGGCAGGGTGCACGCCACCGACGCGACCAACGCTTCGCGTACCCTCGTCTTCAATATCGCGACGCAGGAATGGGATTCCGAGCTTCTCGAGATACTCGGCATTCCTCGCAACCTTCTGCCCGAAGTGAGGGACTGCGGCGCCGACTTTGGCACCACGGACGCGTCGGTTTTCGGCGCGCCGATCGCCATCCGCGGCGTGGCCGGCGACCAGCAGGCCGCGACGATCGGCCAGGCTTGCTTTCGGCCGGGCATGATGAAATCCACTTACGGAACCGGCTGCTTCGCCCTCCTCAACACCGGCACCGACATGGTGGGTTCGAGCAACCGCCTTTTGACCACGGTGGCTTACCGGATCGCCGGCCGGACCACCTATGCCCTCGAAGGATCGATCTTCATCGCCGGGGCTGCCGTTCAGTGGCTGCGGGATGGCATGAAACTCATTGGCAGCGCGCAGCAGAGCGGCGAACTGGCGGCCGGCGCGGACCCGGAGCAGAATGTCTATCTGGTGCCTGCCTTCGTCGGCCTGGGTGCCCCGTACTGGGATGCCGAAGCGCGCGGGGCCATCTTCGGCCTGACCCGCAACACGGGCCCCGCCGAGTTTGCCCGCGCCGCTCTCGAATCGGTGGCATTCCAGACAAGTGACCTGCTTGCAGCGATGAGAAGGGACTGGGGGAGCCACACCGGCGACACAGTGCTTCGCGTCGACGGCGGCATGGTCGCCTCGGACTGGACGATGCAGCGGCTGGCCGACATCCTCGATGCGCCGGTGGATCGGCCGATCGTTCTGGAGACGACCGCCCTGGGCGCCGCATGGCTCGCCGGCCATCAGGCCGGCGTATGGCCCGGGCAGGAAGAATTCGCCCAGAGTTGGGCCTTGGAGCGGCGGTTCCAACCGCGAATGGATGACCAGACGCGCGCGGTCAAGCTGCAGGGCTGGCACGACGCGGTGCGCCGGACACGAGTCAATATACAATAAATTTCGGCATTTCTCTGCGGTTGAAACCGACGAAGGCACTGGCCCTCGGAGTTATGGCTGGCCGCACCCGACGGCACCCAACGCAGCAGCAAAGAAGTTGCAATCAATATCCGATCGCGCAACCGTCCTTGCGGGGATCCGATGCTCCGGTGAGCGTGCCGTTCTCCCAATCGATCCAGACCAACTGTCCGCCTCCGAGAGGTTCGACAGCCGGCATCACGTCATGGCCCAGACGGCGAAGACCTTCGACGGTTGCCGACGGCACACTGCGTTCAACGGCCACCTTTCCGTCGTTGTGGTATACCCGCGGCGCGTCGATGGCCTCCTGCGGGTCCATGCCGAAATCGAGCAGGTTGCTCAGCACATGGACATGGCCGACAGGCTGGTAGGAGCCGCCCATGACGCCGAATGGCATGATCGCGCGCCCGTTGGCTGTCGCCATGCCGGGCATGATCGTATGCATCGGGCGCTTGCCCGGTGCGATCGCATTGGGATGGTCGCGCACGAGACGGAAGCTGCGGCCGCGATTCTGAAGCACGACGCCCGACTTCGGGCCGACGACGCCGCTGCCGAAGGATTCGTATGTGGAATTGATGAAGCTCACGGCGTTGCGGTCGCGGTCGACAACCGAGATATAGACGGTGTCGCTTCCGGGCAGGCGGACCCGGGGCAGGTGCGTCATCGCGCGGTCCGCCTGGATCGAGGTCGCGAGCCGTGCGGCATAGGCAGGGGCAAGCAATTCGGCGACGGGCACGTGCACCAGCGCAGGATCGCCGAGGAAGGCGTCCCGGTCGTGATAAGCGAGGCGCCCCGCCTCGATCTCCAGGTGCAGCCGGTCGGCGCCATTGGGGTCGAGCTTGGAAAGCTCGAAGCCCGACAATATGTTGAGCATCAGAAGCGCGGTCAGGCCCTGATTGTTGGGGGGCATCTGATGTATATCGAGGCCGCGATAATGCGTCTTCACCGGCTCGACATAGTCCGTCGTGGCGCCGAAATCGCCCAGCGTGTGGTGGCCGCCAAGCTCATTCAGGCGACGCACGAGATCGTCGGCAACTTCGCCTTCGTAGAAGCCGGCGCGGCCCTTGGCGGCGATGGTGCGCATGGTTGCGGCGAGTTCAGGCTGACGGTGGACGTCACCCGGCCGTAGCGGCTCGCCGCTCTTCAGAAAGATGCGGGCGGCCGTCGGATCGGATCTCAGCCTCGGCACGGCGTCGTCCCAGTCGAATGCGACGCGATCCAGGATGACATAGCCTTCCTCCGCATAGCGGATGGCCGGCGCCAACGCCGCGTCGATGCCTTTGCGCCCGTGATCCTCCAGTAGCCGGCACCAGGCATCGATGGCGCCCGGGACCGTGACCGCATGGGCGCCAAGGTCGGGGATTTCCGAAAAACCGTTGTCGAGGTACCAGTCGAGCGTCGCGCTGGCCGGCGACCTGCCGGAACCGTTGAAGCCGATGACCTTGTCGTTACCGCTCGGCGCAAAGAGCACGAAACAGTCGCCGCCGATGCCGGTCGACTGCGGTTCCACGACGGCTTGCACTGCGGCCGCGCAGACGGCGGCATCCATGGCATTGCCGCCGGAGCGGAGCATATCGATGGCGGCCAGCGAGGAAAGCGGGTGGGACGTTGCCACCAGGCCGTCCATGGCCCGGACAGCGGAACGGCCGGGCTGTTGAAGGTCACGCATGATCTGGGATTCCTCTGGACTGGCCTTGTTCTTCGGGCTTCGGCCGAGCAGTGAGTGGCGGTGAGCGGCAAAATAGAAGGTGCGATTTGTGGGGATTAATATAGATTTGTAAAAATAGAATATATCGATCTATGTCATTCGTAATGATCATAGGGAGATGTCAGTAAACGGCCTCGTTGTTACAAGCAGCCAGGCAGGCCATCACCTTCATGTCGATCTGTCATCCAGTCGACCCCGATGCGGGCGATTGCGCTCCAGCGCCGACGCAGTGCTGAAGGGGCTGGCTGCTCGTCCTTGGAGACCTGCGGACTTCACATCTTAGCTTCCGTCACTGTCCGATTTTCGGAGAGGCGCTCAGGTTGGGTCTGATGCTTGGTTGCGCGACGTCGTTCGCTTGAGGTGCATCAATGCCAAGCGACCTGCGGCAGTTATGATCAAACTGCGATGATCGTGGAGATATCCGATGGACGAACAGCTCAGAAAGAAGATCCTGGCGTTGTTGTCTCAGCACCGGATCATGACGATTGCCACACTCAGGCCTGACGGTTGGCCGCAAGCCACGACCGTCGGTTATGTAAGCGAAGGCCTCACTCTTTACTTCCTCTGCGGACTGAATAGCCAGAAGGCGGCCAATCTGGCGAGAGACGATCGCGTGTCCCTAACCATCGACCACGATACGGCGCAAATAATGGAAATCACTGGACTTTCCATGGCGGCCCGCGCTCAGGCAGTGGTGGATCGGGCTGAAGCAGACAGGGTCTTGCAGATGCTGCCATTGAAATACCCGGAGCAAGTCTCCCTGCCGGGGCCCATGCCGACTGCTGAACAGGTCCGCATTTTCCGCGTGACGCCAACAGTCATCTCTGTCCTCGACTACTCCAAGGGGTTTGGTCACACTGATCTTGTCGCCTGCTGAGCGCGCATATACGACGAGCGGTGGACGATGCAGCCGACCGAAAATAAGTGATGTGGCAGTAAGCAGGCATGCTGTGCTCCGCGCCCGACGTCAATTCGGTTTGACCCCGCCGATTCCCGGAAGCGGACATCGGCGATTGGCGCAGCTTTGAGCGGCCGTGAACCGACACTTGGTCCGATATGTTGGCGAGCGAAGCAGTCCGTATATCCGCGGCTCGACGTAGTGCATTGGAAACACAGCTGTAGCATGGCAAGCAGAAGAGCCAAGCGGTCGGCTACTCGGCGCTCGGATTGCAGATGTGATCGAGCGTAAAAGAAGCCGGAGGACTGCAAAGCGCTATAACTGTTGGACCCGCCTCCGGCCGGGTTTTCGTTTCATGCGCGGCGTTCTTTGTGCATGGCGCCATGTGTGATAATTCGTGAGCCTTTCAGGACCCTGCGATGACTGCTGTTATCTTCCGCTGCGCTGAACTCGCCGACTTGCCTGACATCGTAGCCCTGCTGGCGGATGATGAGTTGGGCAAAAGCCGGGAGGACGCCAGCGAGCCGTTGAGCCCCCGCTATGTCGATGCCTTTTGCGCTATCGATGACGATCCGAACCAGATCCAGGCAGTGGCGGTTTTGGAGGGCAAGATCATCGGAACGCTTCAAATCTCGTTTATCCCGGGCCTTTCTCGAATGGGCGCGTGGCGCGGACAGATCGAGGGCGTCAGGGTATCTGCCTCTCATCGTCGAGAGGGCCTCGGGCAGCAGATGTTCGAATGGGCAATCAACGAGTGCAGAAAACGAGGGTGTGACCTTGTGCAACTCACGACCGACAAAGCTCGGCCGGATGCCCATCGGTTCTATGAGCGCTTGGGCTTCGTCGGGAGCCACTACGGCTACAAGCTTGTTATCGCAGACACTTGCAATGCAGCCGGCGTCCTCGATCAGACCCAGCGGAAATAGGCGGCGACGCTTTCGACGTAGAGCAGCGGTTTTACTCGCACTGACGGCGAGGTCCGCCGCTGTAGGGCTGATACGAGTTGTCCTCCGGCCGATAGGAACGATAACGGGCGAAGCAAGATTGGACGTGCTCCGTATCGGCCGCAGCGTCGTCAGCATAGCCGGCCTCGGAAACCAAGATCGAGTAATCAGCCGGATCACTGTTGCTCGACCCTTCAGCCGTTGCCAGGTCGGAGTACGGCGACACGCATTCGCGTTGTACGCCGCTATAGGTTCTATAGCTGTTGTCGTCCGGATTATAGGAGCGATATCGGCTCGCGCACCATTCCAGGTGAGCGGCGTTGCCCGGGGCGGCCGCTTTTTCCTCGGGCTCGGCGCGTGTGGCTGCGGTCGTCAATGTATCGATCGATCGAGCCGAGGTGGCATTGTTGTCCGCATCGCCTCCGGTCGCCAAGCGAGCCGGCAGTCGCTCATAGTCCTGGGCTGCCTTGTTCACCTTCACGGCCTCTTGCGTCCACGTCGAAGCCATACGCGAGTCCGGCAATTGAACGGGAACGGGTTTGGCGGTCAGGAAAACAATGGCGATTGCGATGCCTCCGGCGAATGCCAGGAGCGTGGCCATAAAGCCGCTCAGGATAGCAATCGCAGGTTTCATTTTCTCGGTCGCCATATAGATGTAGAAATGCGGAAAACCCCCATGCAGTTCCATGGGCAAGGCCTGACACGGCGTTGATCGATCCGGGTATGACGCAGTATCTGGCCTCTCATAAACTGGTCCGAGTTTCCCGAGAGGGCATAAGGTGCGGGCCACTGAGGATACGAACCGTACGATGGACTTGGCCGGATCTGCGCGGCCGGGCCCTTGCCGCAAGGTGGGAAAGGCTGATCCCTGCCGGGCTGCCAGAGGCAAACCCAGCCGCTATCTAGGTATCGTTTGCCCGAGCGAAGGACGGTCCGGCGCGGCCGGCGGCGAGACGGCGGTTCATTTTCCAAGAGGCGCTTGTGCGGGCTCTGCATGTTGCCTCTCGGGCACTCCGGCCGAACGCGGTTCGCCTGCTCATTTGCAGTGGCTTTAAGGTCTTGTCGCAATGGCTCCTTTTCAGGCTGCCGCGCCGGTGTAGAAGCACGGGCTCTTGGCAAGGAGGGGCAGACCTGTGGCTGATTTCGATTTCATCATTGTCGGGGCCGGATCGGCCGGCTGTCTGCTCGCCAATCGCCTGACGAAGTCGGGCAAGTTTCGCGTGCTGCTGCTGGAGGCCGGCGGCAGCGACCGCCGCTTCATGATTCGCATGCCCATCGGCTATGGCCACAGCTTCTACAATCCGAAGGTGAACTGGCGATTCGAGACCGGGCCGCAGGAAGCGCTGGCCGGGCGCACCAGCTACTGGCCGCGCGGCAAGGTGCTGGGCGGTTCGTCTTCCATCAACGCGATGGTTTATGTGCGCGGCCAGCGCAACGATTTCGACGACTGGGAAAAGGCCGGCAATCCGGGCTGGGGCTGGGATGACGTCCTGCCCCATTTCAAGTCGATGGAGACATTCGAGCGCGGCGGCGACGAATGGCGCGGCGGTTCTGGCGAACTCCACGTCACCGACATGGCGCCCTCCGTCCACCCGCTGTGCAAGGACTGGCTGCAGGCCGCCGAGCAGGCCGGCTTCAGCCGGACGCCCGACTACAACGGCGAGTACCAGGAAGGCATCTCGGTCTATCAGATCAGCGCCAGCAAGGGTTTTCGGGCCTCGTCGGCCACGGCGTTCCTGCATCCTGTGGCCAAGCGCCCCAACCTGACGGTCGTCACCGGTGCTTTCGCCACCCGCGTCCTTTTCGAAGGCTTGCGCGCGGTCGGCATCGAATATGAAGTCGGTGGCCAAAAGCGCACCGCGCGTGCCGGGCGAGAGGTGATCCTGTCTGCCGGTGCGGTGCATTCGCCCACCTTGCTCCAGCATTCGGGCGTCGGCCCCGGCGCGCTCTTGCAGAAGGTTGGCAAGACGGTGGTGAAGGACATGGCCGCGGTCGGCCAGAACCTGCAGGACCATCTCGGCATCGACTATCTTTATCGTTCGCGCAAGCCGACGCTCAATTCGCTGCTGCGGCCCTGGTGGAGCCGGATAATGCTCGGGGCGCGCTACGTCCTGTTCCGCGACGGCCCGCTTTCGCTCAGCGTCAACCAGGCCGGCGGCTTCGTCAAATCGAGCCCGGACCTCGACCGGGTCGACATGCAGCTCTATTTCTCGCCGGTCAGCTACAGCAAGCCGACGCCCGGCGTGCGGCGCCTGACGATGCCTGACCCGTTCCCCGGCTTCTTCATCGGCATCCAGCCATGCCGGCCGACCAGCCGCGGTTCAATCAACATCGGATCGCCCGATGTCAAAGCGGCCCCGGTCATCGAGCCGAACTACCTGTCGACGCCGGGCGACATAGAGGACATGCTGGCCGGCGTGCGCCTCATACGCCGCATTGCCGAGCAGCCGGCGATGCGCGCCCTCATCATCGACGAGATGAGCCCGGGCAAGCAGACGCAGAACGACGACGACCTCATCGCCGACATCCGCGCCCGTTCGGGCAGCGTCTTCCACGCATCCTGCACCTGCCGAATGGGCCCCGACGACGGAACCAACGTGGTCGACGCCCGGCTGCGCGTGCATGGCATTCAGGGCCTGCGCGTGGTCGACACCTCGGTCTTCCCCAATGTCACGTCGGGCAACACCAATGCGCCGACCATGATGGTGGCGGAAAAGGGCGCGGCGATGATCCTGGAGGACAATCGCTAGCCAGGCCTGACCTCGGCCTCGGCTCAGCCGCGGTGCTTTTCCAGCACGCGGGCCAGCGTCTCGACGCCCTTGCCTATGGCGCGCTCGTCTATGGCGCTCACGCCCAGCACGAGGCCGGGCTCGACCTGCGAGCGGTCGATGCAGAATCGGCCGATAGGCGAGACGAAAAGGCCGGCGGCATCGGCGTCGGCGGAGATCCGGTCCTCGTCCATGGCAGGCGAGGCGAATGTGCCGACCACGTGGAACCCGGCGACGGAGCGGGTGACGTTCAGCAGCCCGCCCAGATGGCGTTCGGCCGCCTCGTGGAAGGCCGCGTGGCGCTCGGCATAGATTTCGCGCATGCGGCGCAGATGCGTGGCGAAATGGCCTTCCTCGATGAAGGCCGCCAGAACCGCCTGGATGCTCGACGGCACGCCCTGCAGGAACGCGCCTGAAATGCGCTGGAAGATCGGCACCAGCGGCTTGGGCGCGATGTAGAAGCCAAGGCGCAGCGCGGGAAACATCGTCTTGGAAAAGGTTCCGACATAGATGACGCGTTCGCCGGTATCGCCGCTTTTCAGGGTCGGCAGCGGCCGGCCGTCGTAACGGAACTCCCCGTCATAATCGTCTTCAAGGATCCAGGCGTCGTTCTGGTTGGCGGCGGCCAGCAGTTCCGCGCGCCGTGCCAGGCTCATTTCCACGCCGGTCGGGTGCTGGTGCGAAGGGGTGACGAAGGCAAGCCGGAAGTCCGGTGCCAGGCGCAGCCCGGCCTCGACGGAAATGCCTTCCGCGTCCACCGGCACCGGCACCATGCGCGCGCCGCAGGCGATCAGGCAGTTGCGGGCGCCGATGGCGCCCGGGTTCTCGAACCACACCGGGTCGCCGGGGTTGAGCAGCACGCGGCCGATCAGGTCGAAGGCCTGCTGCGCGCCGTTGACGATGAATATCTGCTCAGGGTCGCAGGACACGCCGCGATTGGAGCGCAGATGCTCGGCAATCACCAGCCGAAGGCGCGGGTGGCCGTTGGCGTCGGAATAGCCCATGATCTGGTCGCGCGGCTCGCGCCAGTGCTTGGCGGTCAGGCGCGCCCAGACGGCGACCGGGAAGGCGTCGTAGTCTGGCAGGCCGGTCACGAAGGCGCGCGGCGTGCGCGGATGTGACAGTCGCTGGAAGAAGCGCGGCGAGGCGTCGGCGATTATGTCGGCGAGCTTGGTGGAGACAGGCGCGCCGGGCTGCTGCACCACCAGCTGCTCGCTCGGCCTCGTGGTCTCCGCTACGTCCGAGACATAGGAGCCCGAGCCGGTGCGCGAGACTATCAGTCCTTCCGAGGTCAGGCGCTCGAACACGGCCATTGCCGTTGTGCGCGAAATATCCAGTTCCTTCGCCAGCGTCCGGCTGGAGGGCAGCCGCCTGCCAGCCGGCAGGTCGCCGGAGGTGATCAACTGGCGTATCGCGCCGTAGACCTGCGTGGTGATGGACTTGTCCAGGGAACGGTCGACGGCGATCGAAAACAGCAATTCACCTGAGGACCTCTTTACCATTCCGTCTCCCTCAAGAGCCTGACCGAAAGCCGCGGGCGACAGGCGCGCCTCCGCCTCGGCGATTTTCACTTCGGGCCCAGGCAGCAGCCGCAAATTTCACCGAGGCAGGAGATAACCGGCTTTCCGATTTTTCGAAAGTGGACCTTACCGCGCATGGCGGGATCTCCTAGTCCAAGCGCCTATCATTGGCTCGCTTTCCGAGGACCTCCGGACTTGAAGATCAAACGCATAGAGACCTTCGCAAACCAGTTTGTCGGCTTCGTCCGCATCACGGCCGAAGATGGCGCCCAGGGCATCGGGCAGGTCTCGACCTACAATTCCGACATCACCTCGGCCGTGCTGCATCGCCAGGTTGCGCCTTACGTGCTCGGCGTCGAGTTCGACGATATCGACGCGCTGACCGACAGGGTGATCGAGCGCGAGCACAAGTTCCCCGGCTCCTACATGAAACGCGCGCTCGGCGGCCTCGACACCGCGATCTGGGACCTGCGCGGCAAGGTGGCCGGACTGCCGGTAGTCAGCCTGCTCGGCGGCACGCCGGGCAAGCTGCGCACCTATGCCTCCTCCATGAAGCGCGATATTACGCCGGCTGACGAAGCCGAGCGCTTCAGGCGCCTGCGCGACCAGTTCGGCTTCGACGCCTTCAAGTTCCGCATCGCCGCCGAATACGGTCACGACGTGGACGAATGGGAGGGCCGCACGGAAGAGATCGTGCCCACAATCCGCAAGGCGCTGGGCGACGAGGTCTCGCTTCTGGTCGACGCCAACAGCGGCTTCTCGCCCAGGCGCGCCATCGAGGTTGGCAAGCTGCTAAAGGACAACGGCATCGAGCATTTCGAGGAGCCGTGCCTCTACTGGGAGCTGGAGCAGACCAAGCAGGTCACCGACGCGCTCGACATCGCGGTCACCGGCGGCGAGCAGGATTGCGAAATCCCGACCTGGCGCCACATGATCGAGATGCGCGCCGTCGACATCGTTCAGCCCGACATCCTCTATCTCGGCGGTATCAGCCGCACCTTGCGCGTGTGCAACATGGCGCGCGCCGCCGGCCTGCCGATCACGCCGCACAGCGCCAATCTCGGCCTGGTGACGTTGTTCACCATGCATCTGCTGCGCGCCATCGAGGGTGCCGGCAAATATCTGGAATTCTCGATCGAGGGACCGGACTACTACCCGTGGCAGGAGGGCCTATTTGTCAAGTCGCCCTATACGGTCGAAAACGGCATGGTCACAGTTTCGGACGAGCCGGGCTGGGGAGTGGAGATTGATCCCGAATGGCTTGCCAAGTCCAGCTACCAGATCAGTGAGGTTGAGTGATGGTCGACGTGTCCACGAGTGCTGCTGCGTTTTCCGATTCGCTGCCGTCGGCGCATTTCATCGATGGCGAGTGGCGCAAGCCGCAGTCCGGGAACCTGATGGAAACCTTCGATCCCGGCCGCGCCGAGCCGCATGCCCGCTTCGCGGCGGGCACCGCCGAGGACGTCGCCGAGGCGGTCGCCTCGGCCAAGCGCGCGCAGCGCGGCGAGTGGCGCAAGACGACGCCGGCCGAGCGCGGGCGCATTCTGATGCGGGCGGCGGAGCTTCTCCGCCAGAACGCCGAGCGGCTCGCCATGGCCGAGGTGCTGGACAGCGGCAAGACGCTTGGCGAAGCGCGCGGCGACGTGCGCGGCTCGGCGCGTGCGTTCGAATATTACGCAGGCGCGGCCGACAAGCACGAGGGCAAGGCATTTCCGCTCGGGCAGGACTACACCTCCTATTCGATCGAGGAGCCCATCGGCGTCACCGCCCATATCGTGCCGTGGAACTATCCGCTGTCGACAGCGTGCCGCTCGATCGCGCCGGCCTTGGCTGCCGGCTGCACCGCCGTGGTGAAGCCCGCCGAGCAGACGCCGATGACGGCGTTGCTTCTGGCCGAGATACTGGTCCAGGCCGGCCTGCCGCGCGGCGTCTGCAACGTGGTCACCGGAACCGGCATCGCGGCTGGCGCTCCGCTGGTCTCGCATCCGGATATCCGCCACGTCACATTCACCGGCTCGACCGTCACCGGCATCAACGTCATGAAGTCGGCGGCGCAGAATGTGGCCTCCGTCACGCTCGAGCTCGGCGGCAAGTCGCCGAACATCGTGCTTGCCGACGCCGACATCGAGCTGGCGCTCGACAATGTCGTCGGCGCGATCTTCGAGAATGCCGGGCAGATCTGCTCGGCCGGCTCGCGGCTCGTCATCGAACGCTCCATCCATGCCGAGTTCATCGAAAAGCTGGTCGCGCGGGCGCGCGCCCTGCGCATCGGCCACGGGTTGACGGAAGGGGTCAATTTCGGCGCCATCAATTCGGCCGAGCATCTGGCCAAGGTGGCCTCCTATGTTGAAGGAGCCAGGGCCCGGGGCATCAGCGTCGCCACGGGCGGCAACGTCGCCGTGGACCCGGCCACCGGCAGGGGCTGGTTCTTCGAGCCGACAGTGCTGGACGACGTGAAGTGGGACGACCCGGTCGTCCAGGAAGAAATCTTCGGGCCGGTGCTGGCCGTGCAGGTCGTGGACAGTGCGGAGGAGGCGGTCGAGGCCGCCAATTGCACCGACTACGCCCTCGCTGCGGGGCTCTTCACCAGGGACCTGACCAGGGCGCTTCGCATCGCCCGCGATGTCGACGCAGGCCAGGTCTATGTGAACGAGTATTTTGCCGGCGGCATAGAGACGCCGTTCGGTGGCAACCGCCGCTCTGGCATCGGCAGGGAAAAGGGCCTAGTAGCCGTCACCAGCTACTGCAAGACCAAGGCGGTCTCGATTCGCATCTGAGGTCACACGCAGCCCCAAGCGGCATCATCTTTGATTGAAAGTGGACCTTATAACCCCCGGCGGCCTTTCGCATAGTGGCCGCTGGGAGACAGGCCGACGTTTCGCTCGGCCTCAAAATCAAGGCGGGAGAGAGTAATGATTTTGAAAAAACTGGTCGCGGCGCTGGTTGGCGCCACCGCGCTCATGGCCGTTTCGAACGGCGCAAGCGCCGAAACGCTCCGCATCCTGACCTGGGGCGGCTATGCGCCGGACAACGTCATCCAGCTCTTCGAGAAGGAATATCCCGACGTCAATGTCGAGGTGACGCTTTCCAACAACGAGGAAATCATCGCCAAGCTGCGCGCCACCGGCGGCGCCGGTTTCGACCTGGCCCAGCCCAGCCATGACCGCATCTTCGCGGCGCAGCAGGAATACGACATCTACAAGCCGCTCGACCTGTCGAAGGTCAACACATCCGACATGCAGGAAAACCTGCTCGAAGCGGTCAAGGCCAACACCACCATCGATGGGAACGTCTATGCCGTCCCGCATCAGTGGGGCACCTCCGGCCTGGTCGTCGACGTCAGCAAGGCGCCGAACATCAAGGACTGGGGCGATCTGTGCGATCCTGCATACAAGGGCCGCACCTCGATGCGCCTGAAGCGCACGGTCCTGCTCGGCATGGCCTTCTCGCTCGGCAAGGACCCGTTCGCGCTCTACGCCGACAAGGCTGCCTACCAGACGATGCTCGACGAGGTCACTGAAAAGATGATCTCCTGCAAGAGCAACGTGAAGACCTACTGGAACGGCGGTGACGACCTGTCGACGCTGCTGCTTTCGGGCGAAGTGGTTGCTTCCGAGGCCTGGGACTCGACCGCCTTCAAGCTCTACGGCCAGAACAGCAACCTGGTCTACGTTCCGCCCAAGACCGGCGCTCTCGCCTGGATCGACACCTTCGTCATCCCTCGCAAGGGCAAGGCCGATGACGCCGCCTACAAGTGGATCAACTTCGTCATGCGTCCCGACATCGTCAAGCTGATGTCGGATTCGACGGGCGCGATCTCGGCCGTCAAGGGCGGCGTCGACCTGCTGCCCGACGACAAGAAGGAAGCCGTGAAGGTTGCCTTCGACGACGCGGCGCTCGCCAACCTGAAGTTCTTCGCCAACATCCCGGCGGGGCTGGAGGATATCGAGGGCAAGGCGCTGGAGCGCATCAAGGCCGCTACTTCCAACTAAGCGACCTGACACCGATATGGCCCGCAGGCGAGAATGATTTTCTCCCTGCGGGCTGTGGAATTTTTAGCCGGCAATTGGCGAGCACCCCATGCACGATCTTCAATGCGAGAGCCTGACCAAGCGGTTCGGCCAGCATATCGCGGTCAACGACGTTTCCTTCGACGTCCCGCGCGGTTCGTTCTTTTCGATCCTTGGTCCTTCCGGTTGTGGCAAGACGACCCTGATGCGCATGATCGCCGGGTTCGAAACGCCCACCAGCGGCGACATCCGCATCAAGGGCGCTTCGGTTCTGTCCACGCCGCCCAACAAGCGCAGCGTCAAGATGGTGTTCCAGCACCTGGCGCTGTTCCCGATGATGAATGTCGGCGAAAACATCGCCTATGGCCTGCGTTGCCGCGGCGAGAACAAGGCCGATATCGGCCGCAAGGTGGCGGCCGTTCTGGAGCGCATCGGGCTGCCGGGGGTCGCCGAAAAGCAGGTCTCGCAACTGTCGGGCGGCCAGAGGCAGCGCATCGCGATCGCCCGCTGCATGGTGCTGGAGCCCGACGTGCTGTTGCTGGACGAGCCGCTCGGCGCGCTCGACCTGAAGCTGCGCGAGCGCATGAAGATTGAGCTGAAGCTCCTGCAGAACCAGTTCAACACCACCTTCCTCTACATCACGCACGACCAGTCGGAAGCGCTGGTCATGTCCGACAACGTGGCGGTCATGAATGCGGGGCGCTTCGAACAGATCGGCTCGCCCCAGGAGCTCTATAACAACCCCGGGTCCGGTTTCGTCGCCGGCTTCGTCGGCGACAGCAATCGCTGGCAGGGCCGCGTGACGGCCGTTTCCAACGGCGAGGCGCGGGTCGAGCTTGATGCCGGTGGCGAGGTCATCGCCATGGCCGGCGACGGCAAGGTGGCCTCCGGCTCGAAGGTCGAGGTGTTCGTCCGCCCCGAAACCATTTCGATCGGCGAGGGCAGGGAAGGCAATCGCCTGTCCGGCACGGTCGACAGTCTGCTGTTCAACGGCGCCAACAGCCGCGTGCTGGTGCGCACCGCGGGCGGCAGCCTCATCGAAGTGGGTCACGCGGTCATGGACGGCTCCTCGCCGATCAGGCCGGGCGACACGGCCGACATTTCCTGGCGGCGGGACCACAGCCTGTGCTTCAGCGTGGCGGGATAAGACCATGCCCCGCTCCGACGCCGGCAAACTGTCCCTGATCCTTCTGTTCATGCCGTTCGCGCTGTGGATGGCGCTGCTGATCATCCTGCCGCAGATCGGCATCGGCTACCTCTCGCTGCGCGAGAAGCTGGGGCCGGGCCAGTACACTTTCAGCTTCGCCAACTACGCCGACTTCCTGGGCGAGCCCGTCTACTGGAACACGCTGCTGCGCACTGCCTGGATGTCGATCCTGGTGACGATCCTGGCGCTGTTCGTCGGCTTTCCGGTCGCCTACTACATCGCCAAGATCGCCAAGCAGCGTTCGCGTGCGGCGCTGTTTCTCATGTGCCTCATCCCGCTCTGGGTCAGCGACCTGGTGCGCGCGTTCGGCTGGATCGTGCTGCTGCGCGAGACCGGGCTGATCTCCAGCTTCCTGCAGGATATCGGTCTCATCGGCGGCCCGGTGGAACTGCTCTACAACGACATCACGGTCGTCGTCGGTCTGGTTTACACGGTCGTCCTGTTCATGATCGTGCCGCTGGTGTCGACGCTGGACGGCATGGACAACTCCATGCTCGAGGCCGGCTACAATCTGGGCGGCAGCCGCTTCACCGTGTTCCGCCGCATCGTCGTGCCTTATGCGATGCCGGGCATCGTGGCTGGCTGCATCATCGTCTTCATGCTGACGGCCGGCAGCTACCTCACGCCCATCCTGCTGGGCGGCAAGAACAGCATGTGGTTCACCGAACAGATCTACGAGCAGTTCGTGACCCGCTACAACTGGGAATCGGGCGCGACCTTCGGCGTGCTGCTGCTGGCGTTCACCTCCTTCGTCGTCTGGCTTGGCCTGCGTCTGACCGGCCAGAGCCTGGCCTCCACTGTCGCGAAAGACTAACGCCATGAACGTTGCTGCACCTCAGTCAAACGTCCTGCGCTGGATCTATGGCGGGTACATGCTCGCCTTCTTCCTCTACCTCGCGGCGCCGCTCACGGCGGCGGCGATGTTCGCCTTCAACGATTCGCTGTTTCCGGCGCTTCCGTGGAAGGGTTTCACGCTGGACTGGTTCTTCGGCACCACCGAGCCCAAGCTTGGCATGTTCCACGACCGGCGGCTCATGGAGGGCCTGCGCAACTCGTTCTATATCGGCGTGATCGTGTCGGCGCTGTCGGTGGTGGTCGGCACCTGCAATGCCTTCCTGTTCGAGCGCAAGCAATTCCCCGGCAAGAGCGTGCTCTATGTGCTGATGATCGTGCCGCTGGTCATTCCCGGCGTCATCCTGGGCATCTCCATCCTGGTCTTCGCCAGCATGATCGCCAACGGCGTGGAAGACACGCTCAACCTGGAATGGGATTTTCTGCGCCCCGGCACCTTGCTCGTCGTGCTCGGCCAGTTTTCCTTCCTCGTCACCATCACCTCGCTGGTGATCGCGGCACGCCTGCGCAAGTTCGACGTGGCGCTGGAGGAGGCGGCGCTGAACCTCGGCGCATCGCGCGTGCGGGTGCTGCGCACGGTGACCTTGCCCTATCTGGCGCCGGCATTGTTCTCGGCCTTCGTGGTGGCGTTTCTCGTCTCCTTCGAGAACTTCAACACCACGCTGATGCTCGTCGGCTCCGACGCGCCGCTGACCATCACCATGTATGACCGCATGGTCAAGGTCGGCTCCACCCCGGTTCTCAACGCGGTCTCGGTCTTCCTGATGATCGGCTCCGGCCTGCTGGCGCTGCTCAGCATCGTCGCGCAGCGCGGCAAGCCCGCCAGTTGAACCCGGCGGCGGCCTATGTAGCCGCCATGCCGCCGAATGCATCCGCAAGGGTGCATTCCACTACCGGATCGCCCCGCTTGGCGCGGGCGGTCCGTTCTTTTTTCGAGGGTATCGGCCTGTCGCGTGTGCCGGCCCGTTCCTACCAATTAACGATTGTTCCCGGCCGGAAATGCGCCGACAATGCCCGTGACTGGGCTTCCCGCCCGCATGCCGCGCAGTGTCGGCAGGCCAACCTTCGCCTGGCCGGCGGCCCGCGAGCGCCTCGCGCCAGCCTTCCCTTTGCCGCCCCGCCCGCGGCGAAGCTTCTCCGAGCGAACCGGCAGCCATGCCGGCGCCCCGGAGGGAACCGGAGGCAACCCACATGAACGACGCTGCAAGCAAGGGGCGCTCAGCCTCTCTGTACTCGGTGCTCCATCGCTCCCGCACCATCGCCAAGCCCGGCTTCAGCCGCTGGATGGTGCCGCCTGCGGCCTTGTGCGTGCATTTGTGCATCGGCCAGGCCTATGCCTTCAGCGTGTTCAACCTGCCGATGACGAAGCTGATCGGCATCACCGAGTCGGCGCCGGGCGACTGGAAGCTGACGCAGCTCGGTTGGATCTTTTCGCTGGCGATCTTCTTCCTCGGCGTCTCGTCGGCCGTGTTCGGCCGCTGGGTGGAGGAGGGCGGCCCGCGCCGCGCCATGGCAACCGCTGCCATCTGCTGGGCCGGCGGTTTCCTCATCTCCGCCTTCGGCGTCTATATCCACGCGCTGTGGGTGATCTATCTCGGCTACGGCGTGCTGGGCGGCATCGCGCTGGGCATCGGCTACATCTCCCCGGTTTCCACGCTGATCCGGTGGTTCCCCGACCGTCCCGGCATGGCGACCGGCATGGCCATCATGGGGTTCGGCGGCGGCGCGCTCATCGCCTCGCCGCTGTCGGTGTGGCTGATGAGGGAGTTTTCCACGCCCACCCATGTCGGCGTGATGGAAACCTTCGTCGTGCTCGGCATCGTCTATTTCATCTTCATGATGGTCGGCGCGGCCATCGTGCGGGTGCCGCCGCCGGGCTGGAGCCCGGTGGGCTACGAGCCGCCGGCGGAAGAAGGCAAGCTCATCACCAGAAGCGACGTCTATGTCTATGACGCGCTGAAGACACCGCAGTTCTGGCTGATCTGGTGGATCCTGTGTCTCAACGTCACCGCCGGCATCGGCGTGCTCGGGCAGGCATCGGCCATGAGCCAGGAGATGTTTCCCGGCCGCGTCACCGCGGTCGCGGCGGCGGGGTTCGTGGGCCTCATGAGCCTGTTCAACATGGGCGGCCGCTTCGTCTGGGCCTCGACTTCCGACTATATCGGCCGCAAGAACACGTATTTCGTGTTCATGGTGCTGGGCTTTATCCTCTACTGCACCGTGCCCTACACCGGAAGGGTCGGCAGCGTGGCGGGCTTCGTGCTGTGCTTCCTGATCATCATCAGCATGTATGGCGGCGGCTTCTCCACGGTGCCAGCCTATCTGAAGGACATGTTCGGCACGCGCTATGTCGGCGCCATCCACGGCTTGCTGCTGACGGCCTGGTCGGCGGCGGGCATCTTCGGCCCGGTGCTGGTCAACTACATCCGCGAATACAACATCAGCCACGGCGTGCCCAAGGCGGAAGCCTACAACGTCACCATGTACATCATGGCCGGGCTGCTGGTCATCGGCTTCATCTGCAACCTGCTCGTCAAGGCGGTAGACGCCCGCTACCACATGAAGGACGGAGTGCGCCCGGTGCAGACGGCAGCGGAACGGCAATAGGAGAGCCGCCATGGACAAGAGCGAACGAAGCGGCACCACCACGCTGGAGCTCGTGCTGGCCTGGGGGTTCGTCGGCATTCCCCTGCTTTGGGGCGTCTCGCAAACCCTGCTCGATGCGATGAAGCTGTTCCAGTAGACTCGCGGCGGCGTTCAGCTGGAAAAGCGGATCTGGCCCGCGGGCGAGACGTCGTAGCCGGTCAGCTCGGCGGCGCGGCGGGCAGGGCCATCGCTGGCGAGAAAGGCGGTGAGGGCCTGGAACGGCGGCTGGAAATAGCTGCGCTGGCGCATCAGCAGGTCGAAATTCTCCCAGGCGAGCGGCACGAAGTCGAGACCCGCGCCGCGAGCCGCGGCACGGGTGGCCACGCCGCAATCGGCTGCGCCGGTGCGGATGGCAACGGCCAGGTCCGGCCCGGTCAGGCAGGGCCGCTCCAGCCGGTTCAGTTCCGCCGGGCTGGCGCCAAGCCTTGCCAGTTGTGCTTCCAGAAACATATGCGCGCCGGCACCCTTCTGCCGCAGCGCCATTTTTGCGCCGGAGCCAAGAACATCTTCCAGCGACTGCAAGCCCTTCGGGTTGCCCGGCGGCAGCAGCAGGCCCTGCTCGCGCCGCGCAAAACCCACCAGCACGGCGTCGTGCAGGCGCGGCATGGCGCGAACGGCCGCGATATTGGGGTCGTCGCTTTCGTCGCCGTCATGGAAGTGGACCGCGGCGGCCATGGCCTCGCCGCGCAGCAGGCGCTCGACGCCGCTTCCCGTGCCTTCGGCCAGCGTCGCCAGTCCCGAGCCGGACTGGCGCAGGCACCATTCCAGCAGATCGTCCTGGCTGCCTCCGACGATGGGCGGTGGCTCGGCGACCGTCATGCCTGCCGGGCGCATCAGTCCTGACAGCACCCAGCGGTCCAGCTCGTGACGCGGGAACAGCCATTTGCCGGTGACCTTGCTGCAGGGAATGGCGCCCTCGGCGACCAGCTCATAGAGCTTGCGTTCGCCGATGCGCAGATAGTCTGCCGCTTCGCCCGTGGTCAGGAACTCCATCCTGCATTTCTATGCATATTCCTGCGTTAGATCAATAATTTGACAGTTGCGGAATTGTTGCTGTCAGAATGGGAGAAGGAGGCGGCTATGCCGGATGGTCTGGGTGCCTGGCAGCTCATCGTCAGCGGTGATGCGACGCTGTTCGCAATCGTCCGCCTGTCGCTCGCCGTCAGCCTCTCGGCCGTAGCCATCGCCGCACTCGTCGGCCTCCCGCTCGGGGCTGTGCTGGCGCTGACGCGCTTTCCGGGGCGCACCGCCCTCATCGTTCTTCTCAACGGCTTCATGGGCCTGCCGCCGGTGGTGGTGGGGCTTGCCGTCTACCTGCTCCTGTCGCGTTCGGGGCCGCTCGGCGTCTATGGCATCCTGTTCACGCCGCTCGCCATGGTCGTGGCCCAGGCGCTGCTGGTGCTGCCCATCATCGCTGCGCTGGCGCGCCAGACCATCGAGGACCTGTGGCGCGAATATCGCGACGAGCTCACCGCCATGGATGTCGGCCCCGCCGGCCGCGTCGCAACGCTGTTGTGGGATAGCCGCTTCAGCCTGCTCACGGCGCTTCTGGCCGGCTTCGGCCGCGCGGCGGCGGAGGTCGGCACGGTGATGATCGTGGGCGGCAACATCGACGGCTTCACCCGCACCATGACCACGGCGATCGCATTGGAGACCTCCAAGGGCAACCTGCCGCTCGCCATGGGGCTGGGCTTCATTCTCATCGGCCTCATCCTGGCTATCAACGCCGCCGCCTGGGGTGTGCGCGTGTGGTCCGAACAGCGGGCGGGCGGGTGATGCGGGCCTCCCTCAGCGACCTGCCACTGACCCTCGACAACGTGTCGCTGCGCGTAGGCGAAACCACGATCCTCGACCGCATCAGCCTCTCGATCGGCCCCGGCTCGCCGACGCTGGTCATCGGCCCCAACGGGGCGGGCAAGAGTTCGCTGCTGCGCGTCTGCATGGGCCTTGTCCCGCCCAGCGAAGGCGCCGTCACCTGGGGCGGGCGCAGCGAGGCGCCCCCCCTGCGCCGCGCCTTCCTGTTCCAGCGGCCGGTCATGCTGCGCCGGTCGGTGGCCGGCAATGTCGCCTATGCGCTGGCGCGGGCCGGCTGCCCGCGCGCCATGCGCAGCCGGCGGGTGGATGAACTGCTCGACTGTGTCGGTCTCCTCGGCCATGCGGACCGCGCGGCGCGCTCGTTGTCGGGCGGCGAGCAGCAGAAGCTGGCGCTAGCCCGCGCGCTGGCGCGCGATCCCGAACTGCTGTTCCTCGACGAGCCGACCGCCAATCTAGACCCCGCCGCCACGCGCGGCGTGGAAGAGATCGTGCTGGCCGCCGCCGCCTCGGGCATCAAGATCGTCATGGCCTCGCACGATCTCGGCCAGGTGCGCCGTCTGGCCGGCGAGGTGCTTTTTCTTGTGCGTGGCCGCCTGTGCGAGCAGGGCGCGGCCGCGGAATTCCTCGACAATCCGTCGACGCCGGAGGCCGCTGCCTTCCTGCGCGGCGACCTCGTTCTGTGACCTTTTCTTCAACCGCTGAAAATGGAGTTTCCGATGCTGCGCCGAGCCTTCCTTTTCTGCCTGCCCGCCCTGTTCCTCCTCGCTGCGGGGTCTGCCGCAACGCTTGCCGAGGAGCGCTCCATCATCGTCGCCTCCACCACGTCCACGCAGGATTCCGGCCTGTTCGGGCACATATTGCCGCTGTTCAAGGAAAAGACCGGCATCGACGTGAAGGTCGTGGCGCAAGGCACCGGCCAGGCGCTGGACACCGCGCGGCGCGGCGATGCCGACGTCGTCTTCGTCCACGCCAAGGCGCAGGAGGAAAAATTCCTGGAGGAGGGTTATGGCGTAAAACGCTTCGACGTCATGTACAACGACTTCGTGCTGGTCGGCCCCAAGAGCGATCCGGCCGGCGTGGCAGGTACCAAGGACATCGTCGCGGCGCTGAAGGCGATCGAGCAGAAGCAGGCGCCCTTCGTCTCGCGCGGCGACAAGTCCGGCACGCACTCGGCCGAGCTAAAGCTCTGGAAGGACGCCGGCATCGACATCGACGCCGCCAGGGGCCCCTGGTACCGCGAGATCGGCCAGGGCATGGGCGCTGCCCTCAACACCGCCGCCGCCATGAACGCCTATGTGCTGTCCGATCGCGGCACGTGGCTTTCCTTCAAGAACCGCGGCGACCTCGAGATCGCGGTGGAAGGCGACAAGCGGCTGTTCAACCAGTATGGCGTCATGCTGGTCAGTCCGGCCAAGCACCCCAATGTGAAGGCCGATCTCGGCCAGGCCTTCGTCGACTGGCTGATCTCGCCGGAAGGGCAGCAGGCAATCGCCGCCTACAGAATAGACGGCCAGCAGCTTTTCTTCCCCAACGCCGCCAGGGGCTCCTGACCGCGCAGAGCGACGTTGCAAAGCGCGCCCATCATGGCTCATCATGGGCCATGATGACCGCCCGTCCGCAAGTCACTGCGCTGACCGGCGTCGAAGCAGCACTTGCGCTGCTGCTCGACGGCCTCGAGCCGGTCGTGCCGGTGGAAGTGCCGTTGGCCGAGGCGCTGGGCCGCATTGCGGCCGGGATGCCGCCGCTCAAGCAGGGCGTGCCCGAAACCGACGAAGCGGCAGCCGACGGCTGGGCCTTTGCAGCAGGCGATCTGGTGGGGGCGTCTTCCTATTCGCCGGTGATGCCGGCAAATGAGCCGCGCTGGGTCGAAGTTGGCCAGCCCATGCCACGGGGTTGTGACTGCGTCATCGAGCCCGGCCTGGTCGAGACCGTGGGGTCGCTGGTTCAGGTGCTTGCCGATGCCGTTCCGGGGCAGGGGGTGCGCCGCGCCGGGCAGGAAATCGCAGCCGGCCAGCCGCTGGTCACGGCCGGCCGTGCGATTTCGCCCTACGATCTCCTGCTTGCACGCCGCGCAGGCATGGAGCGCCTGCCGGTGCGGCGACCGTCGTTCCGCATCATCGATGTTGCCGCCAGCGATGGCGGCACCGCCACCACCGAACTGGTCGCCGAACTTGGGCGTGCGGCGGGCGGCTGGCTGGTCGGCATCGAGGCCGTCGCGCGCGACGCGGTTTCCATCGCTGAGGCGCTCGACGCGGAACCGGCCGACCTTATCTTGCTCATCGGCGGCACGGGGCAGGGGCGACACGACGAAACGGCGATGGCGCTGACCCGGCGCCAGGCCCTGGCCGCCCACGGCATCGCGCTGGAGCCGGGACGCAGCGCCGCCGTCGGCCAGTTTGGGAAAACGCCGGTCGTGGCCCTGCCCGGCGCGCCGGACCAGGCGCTTGCCGTCTGGCTGACGCTCGCGCTGCCGGTGCTCGACCGCCTCTCGGGCCGCGTGCCACGCAGAGGGCTCGCCCTGCCGCTGGCACGAAAAATCGCCTCCATCGTCGGCGTGACGGAGCTTGTGCTGTTGAAGCGCGAGCAGGCGTCGTGGCTGCCGCTCGCTACCGGCGTCCTGCCCCTGCATGCAATCGCGGATGCCGACGCCTGGCTGGCCGTGCCGGCCGAGAGCGAGGGCTTTTCCGCCGGCACTGAAGTCACGGCATTTCCTCTGCGCGATTGGACCGCTTCATGAGCAAGCCCGGCCCGGCTCCCCGCCCCGACATCGAGCAGGAGCAGTTTTTGACCATCCTGTCGCGCGAGGAGGCGTTGGCGCGCTTCGAGGCAGCACTGTTTCCGCGCCCTATCGCAATGGAGCAACGCTCGCTTCCCGATGCGCTGGGGCTCGCGCTGGCTGAAGACGTCGTTGCGCCCATCGACGTGCCGCCCTTCGACCGCGCCAATGTCGACGGCTTTGCCGTGCGCTCGGCCGACCTTGCCGATGCCGGCGAAGCGCGCGCCGTGCGGCTGGCGCTCAACGACGAGCGCATCGCCTGCGGCACCGAGCCCATCCTGCCAGTGCTCGGCGGCACGGCGACGCCGATCTCTACCGGCGGCCCCATTCCGCGGGGCGCCGATGCCGTCATCATGGTCGAGCACACCGAGCCGGCCGGCGAGAGCATTTCGGTGCGACGCGCGGCCAGCCCCGGCCAGTTCATCTCCTATGCCGGCTCCGACATCGCGCGCGGCGAAACCCTGCTGCGCGCCGGCACCATGATCGGCTCGCGCGAGATCGGCATGCTCGCCGCTTGCGGCATCGCTGTCGTGCCGGTGGCGCAAAAACCGAAGGTCGCGGTGCTCTCCACCGGCGACGAACTCGTGCAGCCCGGCATGCCCCTGCCGCCCGCCGGCATCTACGACACCAACGGCGCCATCGTTTCGGCGGCGGTTGCCGAAAACGGCGGCGAGCCGGTATTCCTCGGCGCCTTCCCGGACGACGAGCCGACGCTGGAAGCGGCCATGCGGGAGGCGCTGGCCGGCCACGACATGCTGATCCTGTCCGGCGGCACCTCCAAGGGTGCGGGCGACGTCACCCACCGCATCGTTGCGCGGCTCGGCAAGCCCGGCATCATCGCCCATGGCGTGGCGCTCAAGCCGGGCAAGCCGCTGTGCCTGGCAGTGTGCGATGGCAAGCCGGTGGTCATCCTGCCGGGCTTTCCCACCTCGGCCATGTTCACCTTCCACGACATGATCGTGCCGGTGCTGCGCCGCATGGCCGGCCTGCCGCCGCGCTCGGATGCCCATGTCGCGGCCACCGTGCCGTTGCGGGTCCCTTCCGAGCTCGGCCGCACGGAATTCGTCATGGTTTCGCTTGTCGAAGGGCAGGAGGGGCTGGTCGCCTATCCCACCGGCAAGGGCTCCGGCGCCATCACCTCCTTTGCGCAGGCCGACGGGTTCGTGCGCATCGAGGCGCTGGCCGACCACCTGCCGGCGGGCGCTGCGGTCGAAGTGACGCTGTTCACGCCGCAGTTCCACGTGCCCGATCTCGTCATCATCGGCAGCCATTGCACCGGGCTCGACCGCGTGCTGGCGTCGCTGGCGCGGCAGGGGTTTTTGGTCCGCTCGCTTTCAGTCGGCAGCCTTGGCGGGCTGGCCGCCGCCCGGCGCGGCGAATGCGACCTCGCGCCCATCCATCTTTTTGATGAAAAGACGCATAGCTACAACGAGCCCTTCCTCTCGCCCGGCCTCGAACTGGTGCCGGGCTGGCGGCGCATGCAGGGCATTGTCCATCGCAGGCACGACATGCGCTTCGAGGGCCTTTCGGCCGAGGGAGCGGTGAGGGCAGCCCTTGCCGACCCAGCCTGCCTGATGGTCAACCGCAACCAGGGCGCGGGCACGCGCATCCTCATCGACGCGCTGCTCGCCGGCGCGCGGCCCGACGGCTATTGGAACCAGCCGAAGTCGCACAATGCGGTGGCGGCCGCAGTGCTGCAGGGCAGGGCGGATTGGGGCGTCACCATCGCGCCGGTAGCGGAAGCCGCCGGGCTCGGCTTCATTCCGCTGACGGAAGAGCACTACGATTTCGCGCTGGTGTCAGTGCGGCGCGAGCGGCCGGCGGTGCAGGCATTCTTGTCCGCGCTGCATTCGCCCGAGGTCCGGCAGGCGCTGGAGGCGGCGGGTTTCAGGCCGGCCTAGAGCGTCCGGCCTGTGCCGCTGGCGCGCTCGGGTGCGGGGCCCTTACTTGACGACCAGCACCGGCACCTTGCTATGGGTCAGAACTTCCAGCGTCTGGCTGCCCAGGAGCATGCGGCCCAGCCCGCGGCGGCCGTGCGATGCCATGACGATCAGGCTGCAGTCCTTTGCCTCGGCCATGGCGAGTATCGCTTCGGCCGGCGTGCTGTCGTCGGCGTGGATCGTCTCGGCCGGGACGCCCATCCTGTCGGCGGCTTCCTTGGCCGCGCCAAGCACCTTCTCGGCAAATTCCTTGCTGCTTGCGTTGTAGCTCTCGATGTCGGCCGGGCTGCCCGCCCAGGCGAAGCTGCCGGCCATGCCGTAGATCGGGAAGGGTTCGGTCACGGTCATGATAGTGACCTTGCCGCCAAGGCTCTTGGCCAACGACAGGCCGTGGTCGACGCCCTTCTGCGCCAGTTCGGAACCGTCGGTGGCGATGAGTATGTGCTTGTACATTCCCTAGTCCTCTCCTGTTGCAGGAATATCATTTCAGGGCCGGCGCCGCCGTCCTTGACATGGATCAAACACCGATGGCTGCGCGCGCCAAGGACCGGCGTCGGCCATGAGCCAGAGGCCGGCCAACCGTTACAGATGCGGGTTGCGCTTGCGATAGCGCGCCACCAGCGCGTCGTTGACCTCCTTGGCGCCCGGCATGTTGGCGCTGAGGTAGATCGGCGCGTCGGAGCCGGCGGAAGCCAGGCGCGCGGCGACTTCGGCGAACATGGCATTCATCATCGCCGCACCCACCGAGGTCGAGATCGGGCCCACGCGCAGCTCGCTGCCCGGCACGTCGACAATGGCGTCGCCGGCCGGCGCGCCGTTGTCGAGCACGATGTCGGCAATGTCGGCGATGCGCGGGCGCCCTTGCGCTGCCTGGGTGGAATAGGTCTCGGAGGTCACGGCGATCACGGTCGCGCCGCGTTCCTTGCCGATGCGCGCCGCCTCCACGGGTGCTGCGTTGACGCCGCTGTTGGAGATCACGATCAGCACGTCCTTCGCGCCGATCGGATAGCGCGCGAAGATCGGCGCCACCGCGCCGGGAATGCGCTCATAGACCGTGCTGGCCACCGCGCCCTCATGCAGCATCACCGCGCTGGAAAGGATCGGCACCGTCAGCGCCAGCCCACCGGCGCGGTAGTGCGCCTCCAGCGCCAGCATGTGGCTGTGGCCGGTGCCGAAGATATAGACCAGCCCGTCATTGCGGGCGGCGTGCTCGATGGCGTCCGCCCCGGCCGCGATCGCCGCCCCGTTGTCTTCGATGAGGCGGCCGATGCGGGCCGTCAGTTCGGCAAGATAGGCGGCGGCAATCGGCGTGGTGCTCATGGCAGGGTCCGTTTCGGGCACGGGTTGAAACCTGATGACCGGTTCAGGGCTCCGTTCACGCCCTTTCCGGCAAATATTGATACAAAAGTAATACCACCATGATACCAATCCAAAGCGCCGCCGCAACGGGCCGCGCCCGTCTAACCTTTGGCCCAGCCCGGCGAATTGACATTCCCGCATCCAGACCCAATCTCGGGTACCCGCCGATTCGACCGATGGGCGGACAAGCAAGCACCGCCGCCGCGCCGGTTCGGCGGGCAAGAACAAGGGTCGGCATGGCGTTCCGGTTTCTTCACACGGCAGACTGGCAGATCGGCAAGCCCTTCGGCAACGTTCCGGGCGATGCGGGTGCGGAACTGCGCGCCCAGCGCATCGCCACCATCGGCGAGATCGCCCGGCTTGCCGCCGCGCGCAATGTCGATGCCGTGCTGGTGGCGGGTGACGCCTTCGACAGCAACGAGGTGCAGGACCGCACCATCCTGCGTACGCTGGATGCGCTGAAACCCTTTTCCGGCCGGTGGATTTTTCTGCCCGGCAATCATGACGCGGCGCTCGCACACAGCGTCTGGAGCCGCCTGCGCCAGATGGGGCCGGAAGAAAACATCGTCATCGCCGACCGGCCGCAGCCTATCGAAGGCTGGGATGGGCGTGCCGCCATCCTGCCCGCGCCGCTGACGCGCCGGCGCGAATCGCTCGACCAGACCGAATGGTTCGGCGCCGCCGCCACGCCGGAAGGCGCGATCCGCGTCGGCCTTGCCCATGGCAGCGTGGCCAACCGCCTGCCGGGTGCGGCCGAGGCCAGCAACGAAATCCCGGAGGACCGGGCGCTTACCGCCGGCGTGTCCTACCTTGCGCTAGGCGACTGGCACGGCTCGCTGCAGATCGCGCAGCGCACCTGGTATTCCGGCACGCCGGAAACCGACCGTCACCGCGCCAATCGCTCCGGTTTCGTGCACATCGTCGAGCTCGACGGGCCGGAGGCGCCCGAGCGCGTGGAGGCCGTGCCGACAAGTCATTTCCAGTGGCATCAGGTCGAGGCCGAAATGCTCGACGGCACCTGCAATGCCGGCCTCGATGCGCTGGCGGAGCTCGAGGCAGATGCCGCCCGCCGCGTCGTTTCGCTGACGCTGAAGGGGGGCATCGGCCTTGCCGAGCGCTACCAGCTCGAGATCGAGCTGGAGAAGTGGCGCAACCGATTCCACCATCTCGACATCGACGATCTCGGCCTGTTCGAGGAGCCGACCGACGACGACCTCGACGCGCTGGATTCGTCCGGCTTCGTGCGGCTGGCGGTCGAGCGACTGAAAGCCCAGGCGGCCAATGATGCCGACCCGCAGGCGGCCGCCGCGCGTGTGGCGCTGCGCATGATGTATGTCGATCACATGAATGGCGGGCGCTGAGATGAAGCTGCGCCGCATCGAGGTCAGGGATTTTCGCAAGCTCGGCCATGTCGTCATCGACGAGCTCGGCGATGGGCTCAACGTCATCGTCGGCGACAACGAAGCCGGCAAATCAACGCTCCTTGCCGCATTGCGCGCCGCCTTGTTCGAGCGCCACCGCGTCGGCGGCGCGGCGGCCGCCGCCATGCAGCCCTACAACCAGTCGGTGCGGCCGGAAGTTTTGGTCGAATTCGAGCGCGGCGGCGCGATCTGGACCCTGCGCAAGGCGTTCTGCCAGCGCCAGGAGGCGGAGCTCGCCGGCAATGGCGAGCGCTACACCGGCGATGCGGTTGAGGAAAAACTTGCCGAGATGTTCGGCTTCACGCCCGCAAGCTCGGGCGGCACCAAGCCGCAGGAGCATCACGGCGTGTTCGGCCTGCTTTGGGTCGAGCAGGGCATGTCGCACCGGCAGCTGGGCATCGGCGCCGGCCGCAACCATCTGGCGTCGGCGCTGGAGCGCGAGATCGGCCAGGTCACCGGCGGCGAGCGCGGCCGCGCGCTGCTGGCCGCAGCAGAGGCACGCCGGGACCAGTTCTGGGACAAGCGCGGCAACGCCCGCGGCGAGTTCAAGGCGCTTGCCGTCCAGCTGGACACCGACCGCCAGCAACTGGCCGATCTGAAGAGGCGGATGGCCGAGCATGACGAGCGGGTTTCCAAGCTCGCCGGCATTCACAACATCCTCGCCCGCTACCGCCGCGACGACACGCTGGAGGCAAGCCGCAAGCGCGCCGCCGTCGCCCGGCAGGCCGCCGCCGCGGTTGCCGGCCTCGAGGAAGCACTGCGTGCCGCCGAAGGCGCGGTGGAGCGCGCTAGGCTGAAGCTCGACGCGGCCGCCGCCCGCAATGCGGCGCGGCGCAAGCTTGTGGCCGATCTCGCTGCCGATCAGAGCGCTTCGGATGCCGCTCGCGCCGCCCGCGACGAGGCATTGGCCGCGCTTGCCCGGCTGGATGCCGTCGCCGCCGAGGCTGCTACCCGCCTGGAGGCAGCGAGGTCAGCCGAGCGGCAGGCCACGGCGCGCCTGCGGGGCATGGAGCAGGCGCTCGCCCGCCGGCAGGCGGCACAGGCGGTGGAACGCCTGACAGGCCAGTTGAAGCTTGCCGAGCAGGCCGACGACGCCCGCCGCAAGGCGCTGGTGCTCGCGCAAGCCGCTACGCTGACGGCCGAGGACATCGCGGGGCTGGAGAAGCTGGAACGCGCCGTCGAGCAGGCGCGCATGCGGCTGGAGGCGGCCAGCGTGCGCATCACGCTGCATCCCACGGGCGCGCAGGCCGCGCATCTCGACGGCAAGCCCGTCGAGGCCGGGACAGAACTTTCGCTGTCGCGCGACACAAGACTTTTCCTCGAAGGCTATGGCGAGATCGGCATCCACCCCGGCGGCGGCACGGAAGAGCTGGCGCAGGCTGCGGAGCAGGCCAGGCAAACACTCGACAAGGCGCTGCGCCGGCTGGAGCTGGCCGATGTCGCGGCCGCGCGCGCGGCGCTGCGCCAGCAGGAGGCCGCACGCGCCGAGGTGAAGGCGCATGGCGCGACGCTTGCAGCACTTGCGCCGAGCGGCATCGAGGCGCTGCGGCAGGAAATGGCCCGCAACGCTCTGCTGGCCGAGGGCGGTGAGGCGGAAGCTTGCGAACCGGCCGACATCGAAGCCGCGCGGCGCGAATGCGGCGAGGCAGGCGCTGCGCTGCGCGGGGTCGAGGCCGAGGCGAAGGAACGCGGCGCCGCCGTCGAGACAGCACGGCGCGATCTGGCCGTGCTGGAAGAACGCGTCTCGGTCGCCGAGGCGCGGTGTGCCAAGCGCCAGGAAGAGTTGACAGCCGCGCGCGCGGAAGCAGACGACCGAGCCGTGGATGAGGACTGCGTGCGCGAGGAACAGGCCTTCCGGCATGCCGAACAGGCTCGTACTGCGGCCCGATCCGCGCTCGCCGGTGCCGATCCGGAAGCCAAGCAACTCGCCCTGAAGCAGGCCGAGCAGTCGGAACGCGAGATCCAGGCCGACATCAACCGGCTCGACAATGAAAGGCGCGAGATCGAGGCCGCATTGCGCGCGCTCGGCAGGGACGGCCTGGGCGAGCAGCTTGCGCAGCTCGAAGGCCAGATCGCTCACAGCGAGGCACGGCTGAAGGCCATGACGCTGGAAGCGGACGCCGCAAAACTGCTTCATGCCACGCTGGCCGACGCCCAGCGCGAGACCAAGGACCGCTGGCTGGCGCCGGTGCGCGAGCGTTCCGCGCCCTATCTGCGGCTGATCCAGGCCGACAGCGACATCGTGCTGCACGACGAGACCTTCGAGATCGAGCAGCTGGTGCGCAACGGCGTGGCCGAGCCTTTCGGCGGTCTGAGCGTCGGTGCGCGCGAGCAGATCGCGGTCATCACCCGCATCGCGCTGGCCGATATTTTGCGCGAGGCGGGGCAGGAGGCCTGCATCGTGCTCGACGATGCGCTGGTCAACACCGACGAAGAGCGGCTGGAGCGCATGCATCTGGTGCTGGGTAAGGCGGCGCAGAACCAGCAGGTTCTGGTGCTTACCTGCCGCGAACGCGATTTTCTCCAGCTCGGCGCGCCGATCCGGCGGATGTAGTGCCCGCCGGCTGAAGCTGCGCGCCTCCGGCTCTGGCCATTGCCACCGGAATTGCCTATATGGGGCCCGCGCGGGACGGCCCGCGATTCAAGACCAACGGGGACGGCCCCATTGTTTCGGAGCACCGAAGTGATGGAAACCACCGCCCGCCACTTTCCCGATCACCGTTTCGAAAATCCGCTACGCTCTGCTCCGGCGCAGACCGTTTGCGCGCGCCGCCCGGCAGGCGACCTGGCCTGCACCGGGCCGAAATTGCGCGCCCGGCACCCTGCGGCGCGATCTGTGCTGCGCTCATTGCGGATTTTCATATCGGCGCTGCCTCCCAGGCGCCCTGCCAGCATAAAGGACCGCAAGTAAATGGCATGGATCTATCTTTTCTTCGCCGGCATCTTCGAAGTCGTCTGGGCCACGACGATGAAGCAGTCGGATGGCTTCACCAGGCTCACGCCCTCCCTTGTCACCGGTGTCACAATGCTCATCAGCCTGGGGCTGCTGGCGCTGGCCCTCAGGAGCCTGCCGCTCGGCACCGCCTACGCCATCTGGACCGGCATCGGCGCCATCGGCGCATTCATCGTCGGCATCGTGGCCTTTGGCGAGGCCGCCACCCTGTTCCGCCTCGTCAGTGTGTCGCTCATCGTCGCGGGGCTGATCGGTTTGAAGCTCAGCTCTGGGCATTGACGGGAAGCCGGGGCGCCCGGGGCGCATTTGCAAAGCTGCAACCATTGGCGTCTACTTTCGGCAACATGCCGACCGAAAATTGCATGCCGCCCTCTGCCTCAAGTCGTGCCAAGGCTTTTTTTCGATTCCGCGATCACCTAGCATCCGCCTCCTCTCTTGAAGGGGCGGAGAGCTTTTCGAGGCGTGCTGGTTTTGGTGCGTTTGGTCTTTTCGACCGCGTCTAGGAGCTTGAGTGAGAGTTTTTACTGCCAGGACTTCGCGGGGGCTCTGCCTGCTTGCCGGAATAAGTCTGTCTGCCGCGCCGGTCGCGCCGGCGGCGGCGTTCGAGCTGTTCGGCATCCACATCTTCGGAGCCAAGAAGACCGACTCGGCGGAGGAGGTCATCGGCGAGCCGCAGAACTACACGGTCGACTTCTCCGTCCCCGGCGGCAATGAGGACGTGGAATCGAAGCTCAAGGGCGCTTCCACCCTTTGGAAGGATCATGAAAAGCCCGCATCGGGTGCCGCCGGCCTGCTTGCCAAGGCGCGCGGCGACTATCGCCGCCTGCTCGCCGCGCTCTACAGCGAAGGCCGCTATGGCGGCAGCATCAGCATTCTCGTCGGCGGCCGCGAGGCGGCCGACCTGCCGCCCGACACCGAACTGCCCGATCCGGTTGCGGTTCGCGTCGTTGTCAATCCGGGGCCCGTCTTCCTGTTCGGCGAAACCAGCATCGTCAACCGCGCCCCGCCGCCGGTGAGGCCTGACGACGAGGTCGAGCAGCCCGAGCACGCCGGCTTCGCGCCGGGCGAGGTGGCCCGCTCGGGCGTCATCCTTTCCGCCGAACGGCTGGCGGTCGAGGCTTGGCGCCAGCAGGGCTATGCCAAGGCAAGCGTGGCCGACCGCCGCGTCGAGGCAGCCCACGACCGCGACGTTCTCGACGCCACGCTCACCATCGAGCCCGGCCGCATGGCCTATTATGCGCCGGTCGAGGTCGAGGGCACCGAGCGCATCGACCCGAAATTCCTCGCCTGGATGACGGGGCTGGAGCCCGGCCAGGAATACGACCCCGACGATCTCGCCCGCGCCAGCAAGCGGCTGTCGCGGCTGGACGTGTTCCGCGCCATGCGCTTCCAGGAAGGCGACGCCATCGGCGCGGACGGCCAGTTGCCCATCAGCCTTGTCGTGCAGGAGCGCCTGCCGCGCCGCTTCGGTTTCGGCGGCAGCTATTCCACGCTCGACGGGGCAGGGGTGGAGGCCTACTGGCTCCACCGCAACCTGTTCGGCCATGCCGAGCGGCTGCGCCTGGACGCCAAGGTGCTGGGCCTGGTCAATTCCTTCAACCCGAAGGAACTGACCTATCGACTCGGCGCCACCTTCACCAGGCCGGGCGTCTATACGCCCGATACCGACTACTACGCCTCCGCGGTGGGCGAGCGCGAGGTGCTCGACGCCTATACCCGCACCGGCGGCGGCGCCGAGACAGGTCTTGCCCACATCTTCAGCGACCAGCTGTCCGCCCGCATGGCGCTCAATGCGGGTGCAGCCCGCTTCGAGGACGACGTTTTCGGCCGCCGCAACTTCGTCAATCTCGGCTTGGTCGGCGGCGGCATCTATGACAGCCGAGACGACAAGGCCGACGCCACGGAGGGCTACTATGCCGAAGTGACGCTCGAGCCGTTCTACGAGTTCAACTACGGCAATCCGGCGATGCGGGCGGTCGCCGAGGGCCGCGCCTATTTCGGCTTCGGCGACGAAAGCCGCATCGTCGCGGCCGGACGCCTCAAGCTCGGTGCCATTGCCGGCCCTTCGGTGGCCGAGATCGCGCCCGACAAGCTGTTCTTCGCCGGCGGCGGCGGCTCGGTGCGCGGCTATGCCTATCGCAATATCGGCGTGCCGGTGGGCGACGGCCGCATCATCGGCGGACGCTCCCTGATCGAGGGTTCGGCCGAGCTGCGCGCCCGCGTCACCGACACCATCGGCTTGGTCGGCTTCGCCGATGCCGGCTATGTCGGCGGCGATTCCATCCCGAACTTCAACGACGATCTGCGCGTCGGCGTTGGCGGCGGTGTGCGCTACATCACCGGGCTTGGGCCGATCAGGCTCGACGCAGCCGTGCCGCTCAATCGCGGCCCGGGCGATCCCACCATCGGCTTCTATGTCGGAATAGGACAAGCGTTTTGACCCGGATCTTTCTGGCCATCGCCCTTTTCGTCTGCGCGCTGCCTGCCCTGGTGCTGTCCGCATTCGCGCAGGAATCGGCCGACGCCGAGCGCTCCTATTTCGTCGGCTTCGTCGAGAACCAGCTTTCGACGCCGGATCGCCAGATCCATATCGACAACATCCAGGGCGCGCTGTCGTCCGACGCCACCATCGGCGAGATCACCATCGCCGACCGCGAGGGCGTGTGGCTGCGCATCACCAATGCGCGCATCGTCTGGACCCGCTCGGCGCTGCTGCTCGGCCGGCTATCGGTGGACAGGCTGGCCGCCGACCGCATCGACGTCATTCGCAAGCCCTTGCCGGCGGAAGGCGCGCCGGCGCCGGAAGCCGGCGGCTTCCAGTTGCCCGAGTTGCCGCTTTCCATCTCGCTCGGCGCGCTGGAGGTGCCGCATGTCACCTTCGGCGAAAGCGTCTTCGGCCTTGCCGCCGATGTGGCCATCACCGGCAACCTGCAGCTTGCCGACGGCTCGCTCGACACCACGCTCAACGTCAACCGCCTCGACGGGCCGGGCGGCCAGCTTGCGCTCCGCGCGGCTTACGCCAATTCCACGCAGGTGCTCGACCTCGACCTGAAGCTCGACGAGCCGGCCAACGGCGTCGTCGCCAATCTTCTCAATGTCGAGGGGCGCCCGCCCATGGCGCTGGCGCTCGGCGGCAAGGGACCGATCTCGGAGCTCGACCTCAACCTGACGCTCGATGCCGCCGGCCTGCGCGCGCTGACTGGCACCGCCGAAGTTCGTCATCGGGCCGACGGCTACGGGTTCAGCGCCGACCTCTACGGCCCTATCGCCAAGCTGGTGTCGCCGCGCTTCCGCGACTTCTTCGGTGCCGAGACGACGCTCCAGACCGCCGGCCTGGTGCGCGACGGCGGCGGCGTGCTCTTGGAAAAGCTCGACCTGCAAAGCGCGGCGCTTGACCTCAAGGCTGCAGCCGAGACGGCCCCCGACGGCTTCCTCCAGCGCCTGACGCTGAGCGCCGACATCGCCGACCCCGCCGGCAAGCCTGTGCTTCTGCCAGTACCGGGGCAAAACACCGTGCAGCGCGCCAGCCTCGCGCTGGCCTTCGGCGACAAGCCAGGCGACGAGTGGTCGGGCTCGCTGAAAATCGACGACCTCGCCACTGAGACTTTTTCGTCCAAGTCGGCCGAGATGCTGCTCTCGGGCCTGGCGCAGAATATTTCCAACCCGGCGTCGCGCCATCTCACCTTCGTCGCCACCGGCGGCGTGTCCGGCATCGTCGCCACCCGCGCCGATGTCACCGAAGCGCTGGGCGACCGTATCGCGCTCGACGTCGGCGGCGAATGGACCGCTGGCGCGCCGGTGAAGCTCGCCAAGGCCGAAATCGCGGCCAACGGCTTTGCGCTCTCGCTTGCCGGCGACATTTCCGAATTCGTCTTCAAGGGCGACGTCGGCCTCAAGGCCAGGTCGCTGGCTCCGTTCTCCAGCCTGGCTGGCCGGCAGCTTTCGGGCGGCGCCGATCTCGTCGCGAAGGGCGAGCTGAAGCCGCTCACCGGCGCCTTCGACCTCGCGCTCGACGGCACGGCCGAGGGGCTGGGCATCGGAACGCCGGCCGCCGACAATCTGCTGCATGGCCAAACCCGCATCACCGGCGGCGTCGCGCGCGGCGAGACCGGCCTGGTGGCGCGGCAGCTGCGCATCTTCAACGACCAGGTCGAGGCCAGGGCCGATGGCCGCTTCGCCACCGGTGCGGCCGATTTCGGCTTCGACCTCTCGGTGGCCGATCTGGCGCTGGTGTCCGACAAGGCTGCCGGCCGCCTCACCGCCAAGGGCCGCGCTTCCGGCACGGAAGGGCTGATCGGGCTTACCTTCGGCGCCGAGGTTCCGACCGGCACGCTCGTCGGCAAGACGCTGAAAGATGCCGTGCTCGGCTTCGAGGGCACGCTGCAGAAGGGCGATCTCAACGGCAATGTCACCGGCAACGCCTTCCTCGACGGCGTAAGGGTCGATGTCGCCTCGGCCATTGCCGCGAATGACAACGAAAAGCGCGTCGGCGACCTGACATTCACTGCCGGCGGCGCGCGCATCACCGGCGAGGTGGCGCAGAACAGGGACGGACTGCTTGACGGCAAGCTCTCGCTGGCCGCGCCCGATGTTTCCACCGCCGCTGCATTGCTGCTGAAGCAGGCCGCCGGCGCGGTCAATGCCGATATTGCGCTGACCCATCAGGACGGCAGGCAGAACGCTACCGTCCGCGCCGACATCAATAAGCTGGTGGTCGACACCGTCCGCGTCGGCAAGGCCGATCTCAACGCGACGGTGGCCGACCTGTTCGGCGTGCCGATCGCCGACGGCACGCTGAACGCCAGCAAGCTTGTCGCCGGCGGCGTCGACGTCGCCACGCTGCAGGCCAATGCGCGGCAGGAAGGCCGGACGACGAATTTCCAGACCAATGCGAGGCTGGAGAATGGCGCCGTCGCCGCCGCCGCCGGCGCGTTGTCGCCGATCGAGGGCGGCTACCAGCTCGCCCTGCAGCAGGCGCAACTGACCCAGGGCAATCTCTCGGCGAAGCTCGCCGAGCCGGCGGCCCTGCAGATGCGCGGCGAAAAGATCTCCATCGACGATCTCGTGCTCGACGTCGGCGGCGGGCGCGTCAGCGCGCGCGGAGAGATCGACGAAAAGCTGGATCTCGCCGTCAGCGTCGCGAAACTGCCGCTGGCCATCGCCAACGCCGTCCGCCCCGACCTTGCGCTGGCCGGCACGGTCGACGGCACCGCCAAAATCGGCGGCACCCGGGCCAATCCGGACGTACGCTTCTCGCTGAAGGGCAATTCGATTGCCGCCGCCGCCCTGCGCGAGGCGGGCCTTGCCTCGATCAACCTAGAGGCCGAGGGCAACTCCACCGCAAGCCGGCTGAACGTCAAGGCGGCGGTGACCAGCCCTGATGGCCTGCGCGCCACGGCACACGGCGCGGTGCCGCTCGACAAGGGCGCGCTGGCGCTCGACATCGGGCTCGAATCCTTCCCGCTTGCGCTGCTCAATGCCGTGGCGCCCCAGCAGCGCCTCGGCGGCAACATCTCCGGCACCGCCAAGGTTTCCGGCCAGCTCGCCAACCCGGCGGCGACGTTCAACCTGCGCGGCGCGGGCATCCGCGCGGCCGCTTTGGAAGAAGCCGGCGCGGCCCCCCTCGAAATCGCCGCTTCCGGCCATTTCGCCGACAAGGTGCTGACGCTGTCGTCGGCCACCGCCAGCGGTCCGCAGGGCCTGTCGCTCACCGCCAGCGGCCGCGTGCCGGTCTCCGGCGAGGGCGTCGACCTCACGGTGCATGGGGAGGCGCCGTTGGCGCTGGCCAACCGCTTCCTGGCCGAGCGCGGCGCGCAGGCGGGCGGCACGCTTTCGGCCAATGCCACCATTTCCGGCAGCCTGAAGAAGCCCTCCATCCGCGGCATGTTCTCCACGCAAGGGGCCGAATTCGTCGATCCAGACAGCAATGTGCGCCTGCGCTCCATCGCGGTCATGGGCACCATCGACGGCGACCAGGTCACGATCCGCAACGCCTCGGCCAATCTCGCCGCCGGCGGCTCGGTCAGCGCCACCGGCACCATCTCGCTCGACGCGGCGGCAAGCTTCCCGGCCGACATCCGCGTCACGCTCAACGATGCCCGCTATTCCGACGGCACGCTCGTCGTGGCCACCGTGGGCGGCAGCCTCGCCATCACCGGCCCGCTTGCGCGCGATCCGGTGCTTTCGGGCAATATCAATGTCAGCCGCGCCGAGATCACCGTGCCGGAAAGCTTTGCCGGTGGTGCGGCTGCGCTCGACGTCAAGCACCTCAAGGCCCCGCTGGCCGTGGCCGAGACGCTGAAGCGCGCGCGCGCCAATGACGGAACGCCCACTCCGACCGGCCGGCCGAGCGTCATGCGGCTCGACGTCAGCGTCAATGCGCCGGCCCGCGTCTTCGTGCGCGGGCGCGGGCTCGATGCCGAGCTCGGCGGGCAGGTCAAGCTCACCGGCCCGGTGTCCGACATCCAGCCGGTGGGCGGCTTCCAGCTCATCCGCGGCCGGCTCAGCATCCTCAGCCAGCGCATCACCTTCGACGAAGGCACCGTCACGCTGGTGGGCGACCTCAATCCCTTCCTCAACTTCGTGGCGCGCTCGGAGGGCACCGACATCACCGTGTTCATCACGGTTTCGGGGCGCGCCTCCGACATCGGGGTAACGTTCTCCTCGCAGCCCGAGCTTCCGCAGGACGAAGTGCTCGCCCGCCTGATCTTCAACCGCGGCATCGACGAGCTATCGGCCTTCCAGATCGCGCAGCTCGCCGCCGCGGCCGCCGAGCTGGCCGGCGGCTCCAACAACTCGCTGCTGGGCAGCCTGCGCAACGCCACCGGCCTCGACGATCTCGACGTGGTCACCGACAGCAAGGGCAATGCCGCCGTGCGCGCCGGCCGCTATATCCAGGACAACATCTATCTGGGCGTGGAGGCGGGCGCCCAGGGCTCCACGCGCGGCACCATCAATCTCGACATTACCCAGGACCTCAAGGCAAAGGGCGCGGTGGGGTCCGATGGGGATTCCAGCCTCGGCGTGTTCTACGAAAAGGACTATTGAGCCCGCTTTCCTAGCGGGCTCGCCGCCACGCCGGGGCAGGGCGCGGCGCGAAAGACCTCTCCGGCGGCCTTGATCGAGATCAACGACGCCGCGCGGGCCGCCTTTATGTCTGGCTTAGTCTCACGGAGCCCGACGAATGCAGCAAGATCTCATCCGCAAGCATGCAGCGCCCGTTCCGCGCTACACCAGTTACCCGACCGCGCCGCATTTCCACGAGGGCGTCTCCTCCGCGACTTACCGGGATTGGCTCGGTGCGATCGAGCCGGGCACCGCGCTCTCGCTCTATGTCCACATTCCCTACTGCGACCGCCTGTGCTGGTTCTGCGCCTGCAACACCAGGCAGACGCGCCGCTACGAGCCGGTCGCCAAATATCTGCAATATCTCTACCGCGAGATCGTCACGGTGGCCGAACTCGTGGCGGGCAAGGCGGAGGTGGGCGCGCTGCATTTCGGCGGCGGCTCGCCCACCATGCTCACCCCGGACGACATGCGCGTGCTGAACGCTATCCTGCGCACGGGCTTCTCCTTCCGCGAAAATGCCGAGATCAGCGTCGAGATCGACCCCAACGACATGGACGAGGCGCGCTTCGATGCGCTGGCCGAGATCGGCATGACGCGCGTCAGCCTCGGCGTGCAGGATTTCGACCCGAAAGTGCAGACCGCGATCAATCGCGAGCAGAGTTTTGCGCAGACCAAGGCAGTGGTGGATGCCGCCCGCGCGCGCGGCGCGCAGTCGGTCAATCTCGACCTGCTCTACGGCCTGCCGCACCAGACGGCAGACAGCGTCGCGGCGACGGTGGAACAGGCGCTTTCGCTCGAGCCCGACCGCATCGCGCTGTTCGGCTATGCCCATGTGCCGTGGATGCGCAAGCACCAGACCATGATCGACGAGGCAGCGCTGCCGGACGTGATGGAGCGTTTCGAACAGTCCAGTCGCGCGGCCGATATCATTTCGGGCCACGGCTATCAGACGATCGGCATCGACCACTTCGCCAAGCCGGCGGACTCCATGGCGGTTGCCCATCGCGAAGGCCGGCTGCGCCGTAATTTCCAGGGCTACACGGTCGACGATCTCGACACGCTGGTCGGCTTCGGCGCCTCTTCTATCGGCAAGCTGCCTCAGGGCTATGTCCAGAACAGCACCGCCACCGGCGAATATGAGCGGCTGGTGTCCGAAAGCGGGCTTGCCGTCACAAAGGGGTTTGCGCTGTCGGAGGAAGACCGCATGCGCGCCTGGGTGATCGAGCGGCTGATGTGCGACTTCTTCTTCTCGCGGTCCGAGTTCGCCCGCAGCTTCGGCGCCGGTGGAGCGCCGGTGATCGATCTGGCCGACCGGTTGGTGGCGGAGGACGAGGACGGCCTGATCGTGCGCGAAGGCGACCGCTTTGTCGTCACCGACCGCGGCCGCCCGGTGGTACGCGCGGTGGTCTCGGCCTTCGACGCCTATCTGGGCAACAACGGCGCGCGGCATTCGATAGCGGTGTGAGAGAGGCCTGATCCTCTCCTGTCTGCATTTGAAATGACCCCCACCCCTAGCCCCTCCCCACAAGGGGGAGGGGGAACTCTGCTGTGTAGCTGCCTAACACCACCCTTGGCCGGCTTTGGCGGTCGGGGCGGCAAAATCGTCCCCCTCCCCCTTGTGGGGAGGGGCTAGGGGTGGGGGTACAGGCCGGTAAGATCAGCGAGCCTCAGTAGACGACAGCACTACCGAAGGTAGGTAAGCTGGCGCTACGTCTCTATCGTCAGCTCCACCAGATCGGCGGCAAAGCGCGTTTCGGCGAACTGGATCGGCCTGCCGTCAAGATCGTCGTTGATGGCCACGGTCACCAGCACGATGGCGCCGGGCGACAGTTTCAGGTTGTCGAGGTCGTCGGCATCCGCATGCCGTGACGATATCAGCGTGGTGCGGCGCACATAGTCGTCCACGCCGAAGCGCGCGAAGCTAGCCGTCACCGACTCCGTCTCGGCAAAGACATCCGCGAACCCGGCAAAACGCGTGGCGTCAAACCAGTTCGTTGCACGCGAGATGCGCCGGTTGTCTGCCTCCGTCACGGTCTCCAGCCGCAGCACCGGCGCGCCGGCTTCGAGGCCCAGCGCCTCCCCCACGCGTTCCGTTGCCGGCTCCACCCAATGGCCGAGCAAGATCGCCTTGCGCGCCCGCGTCTGGTCCTGCAAGCCGGTCGAAAACCGGGTGCGGGTGCTGATCGGATAGGCCAGCCGCTTGCGACGTTCGATGAAGGTGCCGCGCCCCTGCTCGGCGCGCAGCACGCCTTCCTGCACAAGGGCCGAGATTGCCGCCCGCACCGTGTGGCGGTTCACGCCGAATAGCTGCGACAGCGTGATCTCCGGCGGCAGCTTGCCGCCTTCGCCGAGCGTCCCGTTGCTGATGCCCAGCCGGATGCGGTCGGCCACCTGCCGCCACAGCGCCACGCCGCTTCGGCGTTCCATGCCGCTTTCGCCAGCCTTCGAATTCATTTTTCCGCTCCGTCATTCAGCCGTCATGGACAGCCGCTAGAAAGAAAATATAATTTGTTCAGTTGTATAGAGCAATAGACAAATATGGAAGGCGATGGAGCGGCCATGAAGACCGACAGGCGGCACGAACATGAAGAGGCGCAGGCCCGCAAGGCGGCAATGGCCGCGCTGGCCAATGCGCCGGGCGAAACGCTGAAGGCGCTGTGGGACGAGGCCGGCCTGCCGCGCGACGCGCAGCGGCTGCGCGGGCCCGAAACCGGGCTGGTCACGGTGCGTGGGCGCATTGGCGGCGGCGGTGCGCCGTTCAACTTCGGCGAGGCGACCGTCACCCGCGCCACCGTGCGCGTGGAAGGCGGCGCTGTGGGCCACGCCTATGCGCTCGGCCGCGACAAGCAGAAGGCGCTGCTTTCGGCCATAGCCGATGCGCTGTGGCAGGACGCGTCGCGCCGCGACGACATCGAAACAAAAATCATCGCGCCACTGCAGGCAGCGCAGGCCGAAGCCGATGAGCGTCGCCGCGCCGAGACGGCGGCGACCAAGGTCGACTTCTTCACCATGGTACGCGGAGAGGACTGATGCAAACCGAGGCAATAGACGGCGGCTTCGCCAATCCGGTCTTTGACGCGCAGGTGGTGTTCCGCGCGGTCATGGACGCCATGGCCCGCCCCGGCACCATCCAGCCCTGCGGCGAACTCACTGCTCCGCCCGCGCCGCTCGCGCCGGTGGCGGCTGCCGTCGCCCTCGCGCTCTGCGATGCCGATACGCCGCTCTGGCTCGATCCGGCCCTGCAGGCGTCCTCCGCTGCCAGGCACTGGCTCGGCTTCCACACCGGCGCGCCGCTCGCTCACACCCCGGCGGATGCGCATTTCGCGCTCGTGTCGGACCCGGCCGAACTGATCGCGCTCGAGAATTTTGCGCAGGGCACGCAGGAATATCCCGATCGTTCCACCACGCTGATCCTGCAGGTGCCCAGCCTTTCGGGTGGCGAGACGCTGCATCTCGAAGGCCCCGGCATCGAAACGTCGTTCGCCTTCGCGTCTGTTTCCCTGCCGCGCCACTTTGTCGAGCAGTGGAAGCAGAACCGCGCCCGCTTCCCGCGAGGCGTCGACGTCATCCTGGCGGCACCCGAAGGGGTGGCCTGCCTGCCGCGCACCACGCGCATCAAGACCATGGAGGCCTGACCCATGTATGTGGCCGTAAAGGGCGGCGATGCCGCCATTTCCAATGCGCACAAGCTGCTTGCCGACCGCCGCCGCGGCGACCGTTCGGTGCCGGCGCTGCGCCTCGACCAGATCGTGGAACAGCTCGCGCTCGGCGTCGATCGCGTCATGGCCGAAGGCTCGCTTTATGACCGCGAGCTGGCAGCCCTCGCCATTGCCCAGTCGCGTGGCGACCTGATCGAAGCCGTCTTTCTGGTGCGCGCCTATCGCACCACGCTGCCGCGCTTCGGCTACACCAACGCCATCGACACCGGCGCCATGCTGGTCGAGCGTCGCGTTTCTGCAACCTACAAGGACCTGCCGGGCGGCCAGCTGCTCGGCCCCACCTTCGACTACACGCACCGCCTGCTCGACCCCGAGATCGCCGCCGGCGCGCCGGTCGAAGAACCCGAGCAGCGCGAGGCCGAGGGCGGGCGCATGCCGCGCGTCTCGGAAATCCTGGCGCATGAGGGCCTGATCGAAGGCGATGGCGACATGCCGCTGGATCATGTGACCGGCGACCTGACACGCGAGCCGCTGGACTTCCCCATCGAGCGTGACCTGCGCCTTCAGGCGCTGGCGCGCGGTGACGAGGGCTTTCTGCTCGCGCTCGGCTATTCCACCCAGCGCGGCTATGGCCGCAACCACCCCTTCGTCGGCGAGATCCGCATCGGCGAGGTGGAACTCGAGCTGGAAGTGCCGGAACTGCCCTTTGCCGTGCCGCTCGGCCGCATCCGTGTCACCGAGTGCCAGATGGTCACCCAGTTCAAGGGCTCGGCCAAGGTGCCGCCGCAGTTCACGCGCGGCTATGGGCTCGTCTTCGGTCAGTCCGAGCGCAAGGCCATGTCCATGTCGCTTTGCGACCGCGCCCTGCGAGCCCGCGAATTCGGCGAGGATGTCGTCGCGCCTGCGCAGGACGAGGAATTCGTCATCTCGCATTCCGACAACGTCCAGGCCACCGGCTTCGTCGAGCACCTGAAGCTGCCGCACTATGTCGACTTCCAGGCCGAGCTCGACCTCATCCGCCGCATGCGCGCCGAGCACGATGCGCGCGAGGATGTGGAAGAACAGCGCGAGGCGGCGGAATGAGCCCTTCTGCTATCTCCACCCGTTCACGCGGCGTCCCGCACCGAAATGACGATCTCCTTGCCGAGCGCAGCAAGCGCCGCCTCCAGCGCCTGAACCTTGGTCGGATGATCGGGATCGAGGATGCGGCGAGCCTCGCCCTCTGCCTTGCCCAGCCTGCGGGCAAGATCCGACTTCGAAATGCCACTTGCGTTGAAGGCTTCGACCACGGCCAGCTTCAACGCCGTAGTTGCGTCGACAGGCACTTCCACCAGCCCCTTGCGCTTTGTGGCCAGCGTCGGAAGCGGACGACCGAGAACCAGATAGCCCCGCAGCGCCAGTCCGAGCGCCTCGGAGGCGTTGGCGCGGGCCCCGATCAGTGTCTCGCCGGCGGTGATCGCTTCCGGAACGTCCGGAAACGTAACCAGAAAGCCGCCTTCCGGATCGGGTTCGATCCTAGCCGAGTAGATGTATTCCATTTTGTACAACTCCAGTCGGCTACCGCTGCACTCGAGGCGCGTTGCTCATCACAGAACACCCAGCTGCTTCTTGATGGTCCTCACCATCAGCTCGGACAAATCCCCGGATGGAACGGTCGTCAGCCTGTCGCCAAGTCTTATCCGGTAGTGCGAGCCCTTGCCCCGATCGGTGAACACTTCGAAGGTCTGGTTCTGCTTTCTGGCCAGCGCCCGAAGCTCGCGGATCAGAGCTTCGCGTTTCATGTCTCTCTTCCCCTCGAGACTAAGCCTCGCACATTTTTGTGCGAAGCGCAATCCGGACTGGCCCCGCAGTCCGTATCACCCAGCGCATCTTCGGAGCCAGCGCAATGAACATAGCCGACTACAACTTCGCCTATCTGGATGAGCAGACCAAGCGGATGATCCGCCGCGCCATCCTCAAGGGCATCGCCATTCCGGGCTACCAGGTGCCGTTTGCCAGCCGCGAGATGCCCATGCCCTATGGCTGGGGCACCGGCGGCGTGCAGGTCACCGCCTCCATCATTGGGCCGGACGATGTGCTGAAGGTCATCGACCAGGGCGCTGACGATACCACCAACGCCGTCTCCATCCGCGCCTTCTTCAGGAAGGTCGCCGACGTCGCCGTCACCACGGAGACGGCGACGGCTACCATCATCCAGACCCGCCACCGCATTCCGGAATATCCGCTGCAAGCGGGCCAGACGCTGGTCTACCAGGTGCCGATCCCCGAGCCGCTGCGCTTCCTCGAGCCGCGCGAGACCGAGACCCGCAAGATGCATGCGCTGGAGGAATACGGCCTCATGCATGTGAAGCTCTACGAGGACATCGCCAAGCATGGCCGTATCGCCACCACCTATGCCTATCCGGTCAAGGTCGAGGGCCGCTATGTGATGGATCCGTCGCCGACGCCGAAGTTCGACAATCCCAAGATGCACATGTCGCCGGCGCTGCAGCTGTTCGGCGCGGGCCGCGAAAAGCGCATCTACGCCATCCCGCCGTTTACGGAAGTGGTCAGCCTGGACTTCGAGGATCATCCCTTCGAGATCCAGACCTTCGACCAGCCCTGCGCGCTGTGCGGGGCCGAGCAGGTTTACCTCGATGAGGTCATCCTCGACGACAAGGGCGGGCACATGTTCGTCTGCTCAGACACCGACCACTGCGAAACGCGCCAGGCGGAAGGCCATCGCGGCCATCTCGCCCCCGAAGCCATGGAGCCTGCCGAATGACCGACGAACCGCTTCTGCGCGTCAACGCGCTGTCCAAATATTACGGCGCGCGGCTGGGCTGCGAGGATGTCTCCTTCGACCTGTGGCCGGGCGAAGTTCTGGCCGTGGTCGGGGAATCCGGATCGGGCAAGACCACGCTGCTCAACAGCCTGTCGACCCGGCTGCTGCCCACTTCCGGCACCGTCAGCTATCGCATGCGCGATGGCAGCTGGCGCGACCTCTACCGCATGAGCGAGGCCGAGCGCCGCTTCCTCATGCGCACCGACTGGGGTTTTGTCCACCAGAACCCGGCCGACGGCCTGCGCATGACCGTGTCGGCCGGCGCCAATGTCGGCGAGCGGCTGATGGCGGTGGGCGACCGCCATTATGGCCGAATCCGTTCGACCGCGATCGACTGGCTCTCGCGCGTCGAGATCGGCGAGGACCGCATCGACGACGAGCCGCGCTCCTTCTCGGGCGGCATGCGCCAGCGCCTGCAGATCGCGCGCAACCTCGTCACCGGCCCGCGTCTCGTCTTCATGGATGAGCCCACCGGCGGCCTCGATGTCTCGGTGCAGGCGCGCCTGCTCGACCTGCTGCGCGGGCTGGTCACCGACCTCGGCCTTGCGGCTATCGTCGTCACGCACGACCTCGCCGTCGCGCGCCTGCTCTCGCAGCGCATGATGGTGATGAAGGACGGCCATGTCGTCGAAGCCGGTCTCACCGACCGCGTGCTCGACGATCCGCGCGCGCCCTACACCCAGCTTCTCGTCTCCTCCATTCTGCAGGTGTAACCATGCCCACACCTCTCGTCGTTTCCGACGTCGCCAAGAGTTTTACCATGCACTTGCGCGACGGCATCAAGCTGCCGGTGGTGGCCAGTGTGTCCTTTGCGCTCGAGGCCGGCGAATGCGCCGTGCTGGGCGGGCCCTCGGGCGCGGGCAAGAGCTCGATCCTGAAAATGCTCTACGGCAACTATGCCGTGGACGAAGGCCAGATCATCGTCGATCACGGCGGCCAGCTGGTCGATCTCGCTTCGGCCAGCCCGCGCACCGTGCTTGCCATCCGCCGCGACACCATCGGCTATGTCAGCCAGTTCCTGCGCACCGTGCCGCGCGTCTCCGCGCTTGACGTGGTTGCCGAGCCGCTGGTGGCACTGGGCGAGGGCAGGGAGCCGGCGCGCGACAAGGCGCGCGAGTTGCTGTCGCGTCTCAACCTGCCGGAAAGACTGTGGCTGCTTCCGCCGGCAACCTTCTCGGGCGGCGAGCAGCAGCGCGTCAACATCGCGCGCGGCTTCATCACCAGCCATCCGGTGCTTCTGCTCGACGAGCCGACCGCCTCGCTCGACGCCGTGAACCGCGAGGTCGTCGTTGGCATGATCGCGCAGAAGAAGCGGGAGGGCGTGGCGCTGCTCGGCATCTTCCACGACCAGGACGTGCGCGATGCCGTGGCCGACCGGATCATCGACGTGACGAAGTTCGCACCGGAAAGAATCGCGGCATGACGACAAAACTATCGGAACAGCCGCTGGTTCATCCGACGGCGGAAGTCAGCCAGTCGACGCTTGGCCGCTACACCGAGATCGCCGACCGCAGCCGCGTGCACGAGAGCACGCTCGGCGATTATTCCTACGTCATGCAGGATTGCGGCGTCTGGTGCGCCGAGATCGGCAAGTTCTCCAACATCGCGGCCGCCGTGCGCATCAACGCCACCAACCACCCGACCTGGCGGCCGACGTTGCATCACTTCACCTACCGCGCCGCGGATTACTGGGAAGACGCCGCTCACGAGGAAGAGTTCTTCGATTGGCGGCGCTCTAACGCCGTGCGTATCGGCCACGACACCTGGCTCGGCCATGGCGTGACGGTTCTGCCCGGCGTCACGATCGGCGATGGCGCCGTCGTCGGTTCGGGTGCTGTGGTGACCAAGGACGTCCCGCCCTACACGATCGTCGCCGGCGTGTCGGCCAAGCCGATCCGTGAACGCTTCGACCGCCGCACCGCCGAACGCTATCAGGCGCTTGCCTGGTGGGATTGGGACCATGCCCGCCTGCGCGCAGCACTCGACGATTTCCGCGAGCTTTCGGCCGAGGCATTTCTGGAAAAGCACGGCGGGTAGAGCCCCGCCGCGCAACATCGCGCGGGCGGCTACTCGGCCGCCTCCGCATGCCGCACCTTGCCGATGCGCGCGGCGCAATATTTGAACTCCGGTATCTTGCCGTAAGGGTCCAGCATCGGATTGGTCAGCTTGTTGGCCGGGCTTTCGTTGAAGCAGAACGGCATGAAGATGGTGCCGTCGGCCACCTCGCGGTCGGCCCGCAATATCGCCTCGATGATGCCGCGCCGCGTCTCCACCGTGATCATGTCGCCAGGGGTTAGATTGTTGCGGGCGATCTCGTAGGGGTTCATGGCGGCGATGCCATAGGGCTCGATGGCATCCAGCACGCCGGCCCGGCGCGTCATGGCGCCGGTGTGCCAGTGTTCCAGCAGGCGTCCGGTGGTCAGCACCAGCGGATAGTTTTCGTCCGGCACCTCGTCGGGAGGCAGAAGGTCGGCCGGCACGATGCGGCCGCGCCCGTCCGCTGTCGGGAAACCGGACGTAAACACCACCTCGTTGCCGGGCTTGTCGTCGGCGTCGGCGGGATAGATGACCGAATCCTCGCGATCGATGCGTTCCCATGAAATGTGGTTCAGCGAGGGCATGACGCTCGCCATCTCGGTGTAGACCTCCGACACGTCGCCATAGTGCCAGTCGAGCCCGATGCGGTTGGCGAGGTCGACGATGATCTCCAGGTCCTGCCGCGCCTCACCCGGCATGTCGAGCGCGGGCCGGCCAATCTGTATCTGGCGGTTGGTGTTGGTGTAGGTGCCCCACTTTTCGGCATGGGCCGAGGCCGGAAGGATGACATCGGCATGCCAGGCGGTCTCGGTGAAGAAGATGTCCTGCACCACCAGGTGCTCCAGCATCGCCAGCGCCTTGCGGGCGTGGGTCTGGTCGGGGTCCGACATGGCCGGGTTCTCGCCCATGATGTACATGCCCCGGATCTCGCCGGCATGGATGGCATCGATGATCTCGACCACCGTCAGGCCGGTCTTGGGGTCCAGCGTCTGGCCCCAGAAATTCTCGTACTGGCTGCGGATGTCGACATTGTCGACCGATTTGTAGTCGGGATAGTACATCGGGATCAGCCCGGCATCGGAAGCGCCCTGCACATTGTTCTGGCCGCGCAGCGGGTGCAGCCCGGTGCCTGGCCGGCCGACCTGGCCGGTGATCAGCGCCAGCGCGATCAGGCAGCGCGAATTGTCGGTGCCGTGGACATGCTGCGAAATGCCCATGCCCCAGAAGATGATCGAGTGCTCGGACTTGGCATAGATGCGTGCCACATCGCGGATCACCGCCGCCTCCACGCCGCAGACCGGCGCCATCGCCTCGGGCGAAAAGTCCCTGACCTTGGACTTCAGCGCCTCGAAGCCGGAGACATTGGCCTGGATATACTGCTCGTCGTAGAGCTTTTCCTCGATGATGGTGTGGATGAGAGCGTTCAGCAGGGCCACGTCGCTGCCGGCGGTGAACCGCAGCGCATAGGTGGCATGGCGCATCAGGTCCTGGCCGCGCGGGTCGATGACGATCAGCTTCTTGCCCTGCTTGGCCGCCTGCTTGAAGAAAGTCGCCGCCACCGGATGGTTGACCGTCGGGCGCGCGCCGATGACGAGGATGCAATCGGCCTTCATCGCATCGTTGAAGGGCGCCGAGACCGCGCCGGAGCCAACGCCTTCCATCAGCGCCGCCACCGACGAAGCGTGGCAGAGCCGCGTGCAGTGGTCGACATTGTTGGTGCCGAAACCCTGCCGCACCAGCTTCTGGAACAGATAGGCCTCCTCGTTGGAGCCCTTGGCGGAGCCGAACCCGGCCAGCCCCTTGCCGCCACGCTCGTTGCGGATCGCCACCAGTCCGGCCGCTGCACGCTCCATCGCCTCTTCCCACGTCGCCTCGCGGAATATGGTCAGCGGGTCGACATCGCGCAGGTCGGCATTGGCGTCCTTCGGCGCATCGTCGCGGCGGATCAGCGGCTTGGTCAGCCGCTCGGGCGACATGGCGTAGTCGAAGCCGAAGCGGCCCTTCACGCATAGCCGGTTCTGGTTGGCAAAACCGTTGCGCCCATCGACCTGGACGATGCGGTTGTCCTTCACCCCTACACGGGTCTGGCAGCCCACGCCGCAATAGGGGCATAGCGTGTCCACCACCCGGTCGAAGGATTGCACGGCGCGGGTGCGGAACTCCTCGTCCATGAGCGTTTTTTCATAAAGCGCACCGGTGGGGCAGGCCTGCACGCATTCGCCGCAGGTGACGCAGGTCGAATGTCCCATCGGGTCGTGCATGTCGAAGACGGGGAGGGCGTGGTCGCTGCGGTTTGCCATCCCGATCACGTCATTGACCTGCACCTCGCGGCAGGCGCGCACGCAGGCATTGCAGGAGATGCAGGCGTCGAGATTGACCGCAATGGCCGGGTTGGTGATGTCGAACTCGGCAGGCTCGGTCTGAAACTTGGAGGGATAGCGGCTGCTGCCCGAAATACCCATGGAAGCGGCCCATAGCCAGAAGACCGACTGGTTGTCCGGCCCCTCTTCCGCCGGGGGCATGTTGCTCGCCAGAAGCTCGAACACCATTTCGCGCGATTTCTTGGCGCGCTCGGTGTCGGTGCGCACCACCATGCCCTCGGTCACCTTCCGGATGCAGGAGGCGGCGAGCAGGCGCTCCCCCTCGACATCGACCATGCAGGCGCGGCAATTGCCGTCGGGACGGTAGCCGGGCATGTCGACATGGCACAGATGCGGGATAAGCGTGCCTTCGCGCTTGGCCACGTTCCAGATCGTCTCGCCTTCGGCGGCGACGACCGGCTTGCCGTCGAGCGTGAATTTGATCGTGCCAGCCATCACAGTTCGTCCCGGAAGTATTTCAACAGGTGGTTGACCGGGTTGGGCGCGGCCTGGCCCAGCCCGCAGATCGAGGAGTCGCGCATGACGCCTTCCAGATCGCGTATCGCTACCTCGTCCAGCGGTGCCGGCCTGTTTAGGAGCGCGAGCAGCTTGGCCGTGCCTTCACGGCACGGGGTGCACTGGCCGCAGCTTTCATGCTTGAAGAATTTCAGCAAGTTGAGCGTGATGTCCTTGACGTTGTCGGCCTGCGAAAACACCACAATCGCATGCGAGCCCACCAGGGAATCGAGCCTGGTGAGATCGCCGCCGAAATCCAGCGGCACGTCGCCCAGCGACGCAGGCAGGATGCCGCCCGAGGCGCCGCCGGGCAGATAGGCCTTGAACTCGTGGCGGTCGGCCATGCCGCCGCAATAGTCCTCGATAAGCTGGCGCGCGGTGATGCCGGCCGGTGCCAGCTTCACCCCCGGCTGCTTTACCCGGCCCGAAACGGACCATGAGCGGATGCCGGGATGGCCGGGCAGCCCCTTGGCCGCGAACCATTCCGCGCCATTCTCGATCACGTCACGCACCCACCAGAGCGTCTCGACATTGTGGTTGAGGGTGGGCCGGCCGAACAGCCCGACCTCGGCGATGTAGGGCGGGCGGTTGCGCGGCAGTCCGCGCTTGCCCTCGATGCTTTCCAGCATCGCGCTTTCCTCGCCACATATATAGGCGCCGGCGCCGCGCCTCAGTTCGATGAAGCCCGAGGCAATGATGCCGGCCTGTGCGAGTGCTGCGAACTCGGTGCGCAGGATTTCCAGCACAGCCGGATATTCGTCGCGCATGTAGAAATAGACGCGCTCGGCCTCGACCGCGTGCGCGGCAATCAGCGCGCCCTCCAGCGCGCGGTGCGGGTCGCTTTCGAGATAGAAGCGGTCCTTGAAGGTGCCGGGTTCGCCCTCGTCGCCATTGACGGTCATCAGCCGCGGCCCCTTGAAGGAGCGCACTATGCTCCACTTCCTGCCGGCCGGAAACCCGGCGCCGCCAAGGCCGCGCAGGCCAGCGGCCTGCATGGTTTCGATCAGCGCGTCGGCGCCGATCTCGCCTGCGCGCACCCGTTCCAGCAGGCGGTAGCCGCCGGCGGCGCGATAGGCATCGAGCCCGATATAGGAGGGCACGACTGTCTTGGTCTCGCCGTCGCGGGCCATCTTGATCAGGCCGTCGCTGGTGGCGTGGTCGACCTCGCGGCTGCCGATGCGCACCGCGGGCGCCGTGGCGCAGCGGCCCATGCAAGGGGCGCGAACCACGCGTATTTCCTTCGGATCGACGCCGGCGGCGAGTTCCTTCAGCAGCGTCTCGCAACCGGCCACCATGCAGCTGACCGAATCGCAGACGCGGATGGTCAGCGGCGCGGGCGGTGTCTCGCCTTCCTTGACGATGTCGAAATGGTCGTAGAACGTGGCGACCTCGTAGACCTCGGTCTGCGACAGCCGCATCTCCTCGGCCAGAGCGCGCAGATGCGCGGCCGAAAGGCAGCCATAGTGGTCCTGGATCAGGTGCAGGAATTCGATCAGCAGGTCGCGCCTGCGGGGCCTGTCGATCAGCAGGTCGCGCACCTCGTGCAGCGCCTTGTCATCGAGGCCTCGGCCCTTTGGGCCACGGTCGCGACCGCCGCCTCGCCTGAATTTCTGGTCCTGGATGTTCACCTGCGCCACCTCCCGCATTTCGCGTCGATGTCGGAGCAATTCCAGCCTGCAACCACTATAGGGCAAGCCAATCAGGTGACGCTAGGTAAATCAACCCCCACCATTGGCGGCCTCGCTTGCCTTCTCGATCACGAAAGCGATGCGCCCGGCCTGCCGTTCCGTCGCAACAAGACGGTCTCCGGTCTCGGCGAGCAGGTTGGGAATGTCTATGGAAGCGAGCGGGTCGGTGCAGACGACCTCGATGCGTTCGCCCGGGGCAAGCCCGCGAAGCGCCTTGCGCGTCTTCAGAGCCGGCAAGGGACATTTCAATCCGCTCAGATCAAGCTTCGTCATGTCAGGCCAACGATGACCCACGGGCATCGGATGGTCAATCGGGCCTACAGCAGGCTCGAATAGGGCAGGAAGTGGACGACGTCGCCCGGCTTGACGCTTGTGATCTCCTCGCCGAGCTCGACCAGCCCGTCGGTATCTACGAGCGAGGACAGCAGTCCCGCCCCCTCGCGTGGGAATTTCTCCGCCTCATATGTTCCGTCTGCGCCCCTGCGCAGGCTTGCCCGCACATATTCCCGCCGGCCGTCCTTCTTGCGATAGGAGAAGGCGGCGCGCAGCGGCATCGCCAGCAGGGTTTCAGGCTTTGCCCCGGCAAGCGCCCGGATGGCCGGTCGCGCGACGTGGGCGAAGGTGACAAAACTCGCCACCGGATTGCCGGGCAGGCCGATGAAGGCCGCGCCGCGGATGACGCCCATGGCGACCGGCCGCCCGGGCTTGATCGCAACCCGCCAGAACACCAGCGAGCCGACGCTTTCCACGCTGGCCTTCACATGGTCGGCCTCGCCGGTGGAGACGCCGCCGGAGGTGAGGATCAGGTCGTGCGCGGCCGCGGCCGCGGCCAGCACGCGGGCGATCAGGTCGCCTTCATCGCGCAATATGCCGAGGTCGGTGACGGCGCAGCCGAGCCGGGCCAGCATCGCCCGCAGCATGAAGCGGTTGGCATCGAAAAGCTGCGCGGGCCCACGCGCGCTGCCCGGCGCGACGATTTCATCGCCCGTGGAAAACACCGCCACCCGTACGCGCCGGCGCACGGAAACCTCGGTAAGTCCCAGCGCGGCGACCAGCGCCACGTCCTGCGGCCGCAGAATTTGCCCGGCGCGCAGCACCGTGCTGCCGACAGAAATATCCTCGCCCGCAGGGCGCACATTGGCGCCGCGCCTGAGGCCCGCCGGCAGGATCACGCCGCCGGCCTCGTCCAGCCGCACATCCTCCTGCATGAACACGGTGTCGGCGCCCTCGGGCATGGGCGCGCCGGTGAAGATGCGCACGGCATGGCCAGGCTCGATCGGCTCGCCCGGCGCCATGCCGGCCTGCACGCGGGCGGAAACGGGAAAAACGGCTTCCCCCTCCGCCGGAAGGTCGGCGCCATGCAGTGCATAGCCGTCCACCGCCGAATTGGTGAAAGGCGGCAGCGGCAAGGGTGCGACGAGATCTTCTGCCAGCACGCGCCCATCGGCTTCGGCGAGCGCCACCGTCTCCAACTCGGCGACCGGCGTCAGCCGCGAGGCGATCAGCGCCACCGCCTCGTCTACCGGCATCAGCGGCCCACCAAAGGCGAAGCAGTCATCGGAAAGTTGCGCCATGGTCTGTTCCCTCCGGTCTTCGCCGGGCGGGAAGGCCGGCCTGAGCTTATCCCGGAAGGGCCCTCGCCCTTTCAAGATTGGCCTGGATTTGAACAGGCTATAGAGTGGGGGTCAAGCGAGCAGGGACGAGAGCGTCATGCAGCAGACAAAACCCAAGGCCGACCCGGCCGTGATCCTGCCCCACCCGGAAGACCCGCGCCTGACCGAGCGCGTCATCGGCGTCGACCACACCCGCGCGATCGTCGAGGTGATGGTGCCGGTGGAACGCGCGCTGACGCTTTATCTCAACGCGCAGGAGATCGTCACCATGATGACGATCAACGACTATCCCGAGTATCTGGCGCTCGGCTACCTGCTAAACCAGAACATGCTGAAGCCCGACGACGTGGTGACCGGCGTCGACTACGACGACGAGTTGCAGGTGGCCGTGGTGCGCACCGAGCACCACACCAATTACGAGCAAAAGCTGAAGAAACGAACCCTGACCTCGGGCTGCGCGCAGGGCACCGCCTTCGGCGACCTGATGGAGGCGCTGGAGGAGATCGACCTGCCGGACGCGGAGCTGCGTACCTCCTGGCTCTACGAGATGACCAAGACCATCAACACCACGCCCTCGCTCTATCTCGCGGCGGGCGCCATCCATGGCTGCGTGCTGTGCCGGGAGAGCCGGCCGCTCTGCTACATGGAGGATGTCGGCCGCCACAACGCCGTCGACAAGCTGGCCGGCTGGATGTACCTCCACGATGTCGACCCGGCCGACAAGATCCTCTACACCACCGGCCGGCTGACCTCGGAAATGACGATCAAGACCGTTCGCATGGGCATACCCATCCTCGTCTCGCGCTCCGGCTTCACCGCCTGGGGCGTCTCGCTCGCCCGCCAGGCGGGGCTGACGCTGGTGGGCCGTGCGCGCGGAAAGCGCTTCATCGCCGTGTCGGGCGAAGAGCGGATCGTGTTCGACCAGGACCTCGCTTCCGTCGAGGAGGAAGCATCCCGGCATCATCGCAAGGGCGCGGAGCACGATGACTGAAACGACCACCGAAACGATCGGCGTGATCCTCGCCGGCGGGCTGGCGCGGCGCATGGGCGGGGGCGACAAGCCGATCCGCGCCATCGGCGGGCGCACCATCCTCGACCACGTGATCGAGCGTTTTGAGCCGCAATGCGCCGGCCTGATCCTCAACGCCAATGGCGATCCTGCTCGCTTTGCCGCCTTTGGCCTGCCGGTGGTGGCCGACAGCGTGGCGGATTTTCCCGGCCCGCTCGCCGGCATACTCGCCGCGCTCGACTGGACCGCGCAAATGCGGCCCGGCGTGCAATGGGTGGCGAGCGTTGCCGGCGACTGCCCGTTCCTGCCGCGCGATCTGGTGGCGCGGCTGCATGACGTGCGTGCCGCTGAAGGCGCCAAGCTGGCGGTGGCGGCCTCGGCCGGCCAGTCGCATCCGGTGATCGGCCTGTGGAGCGTGGCGCTGCGCGAGGAACTGCGCCACGCGCTTGTGGTGAAAGACATCCGCAAGATCGACCGCTGGACCGCGCGCTACCCGCTCGCCACCGTGTCCTGGCCGGCCGAGCCGGTCGACCCGTTCTTCAATGCCAATACGGTGGAAGATCTCGCCGAGGCCGAGAAGCTGGCGGCGCTGGCGGGCTGAGCCGCCTCAGCCGCCCACATTCCAGCCGCGGCCGCGTTTGCCGAACATCTCGTGCCCGTCCGCGGTGATGGCCACCGTGTCCTCCAGCTTGATGAAGCCGCGCGTGGGGTGGAGCATCGTCGTCTCCACCGAAAGCACCATGCCGGGCTCAAGCGGCCTGTCGGCATCGACACCCTCATAGGCTACCGGGTGGTTGGTCATGAGGAACGGCACCTCATGGGTGATCAGCCCCATGCCATGCGCGAAGAAATCCGTATAGGCGGCAACCGGCGATGCCTTCAGCACGCTCTCAGCGTGGGCGATCATATCGCCGCCCTTCGTGCCGGGCTGGCAGTGCGAGAAGGCCGCCTGCTGCACGGCGTCGATCTCGGCCAGCAGGTGTTGCAGCTCCTGGTCCGGCTCGCCCATCACGCCCATGCGGCAGAGGTCGCCGATATAGCCGTGGAAATTGCCGCCGGAATCGAGAGACAGCACCTCGCCCTTGTTCCACGCCTGCGGCGAGACGGCCCGATTGTGGCTGGCGCCGATGGTGATCAGGCAATATTCGAACTGCAGCCCGCGATTGGTCTCCTCGCGGCGCAGCGCCTCCACGATCTCGCGCTTGCTCGCGCCCCCGCGCTGGCCGGAAAACACGGCCAGCATCGCGTCGGTGATCAGCTCCGAAGCCTGCCGCAGCAGGTCGAGTTCCTGCGGCGTCTTGATCGCGCGCAGTCGCTCCAGCGTGCCGGTGGCGTCCACCAGCCTTTCGTTGCCCAGCGCCTGCGCCAGCACGCCATGCGCGTCCGAGGGCAGGAAGGCCGGCTCGATGCCGATGCGCGCGCCCTGCCTGCCGATCTTCTGCAGATGTGCGGCAGCCAGCGTGGCGGCATCCACCGAGCCCCAGCTCGCGGTCTCCACCGTCGGCGTCCAGAACGGGTTGTTGTGATGCTCGCCGCCTTCCATGCGGTTGCCGATATAGGCGGCATGTTCGGGCTGGCCCTTTTCATAGATCAGCACCGGCAGGTAGCGGCTGTGGCCTATCGCATCCATGGCCGAGAAGAAGATGAATTTGTAGCCGCCGAGCAGGTACTGCACATTGTGCTTGGATGTCGCGACCAGCACGTCGATGCCGGCTTCGTCCATCAGCCGGTCGAGCTTTGCGTGGTCGAATGGCGGGTTGCCTTCCCGGGTCGTCCCCGCTGCAATATTCATCGCTTCCCTCCCTGAATGCCGTCACTCTATCTGGTCGGACCAGATTAGGCGAATTCAGGCGAGAGGCAAAGGCAGACTTAGCGTCCCGCGCCGCCTTCCATCAGCCGGCGCCGCAGCGCGTTGGAGATGTTGTCGAAGATGAACACCACGATCAGGATCAGCAGCACCATGTAGGCGACGTTGGCCCAGTTCGAGTTGGTGCGCATGGCTTCCCAGAGCTTCAGGCCGATGCCGCCCGCACCCACCGCGCCGATGATGGTGGCCGAGCGCGTGTTGGATTCCCAGAAGTAGAGCGCCTGGCTGACGAACACCGGCAGCACTTGCGGCATCACGCCATAGCGCTGCACCACCACCGGCGAGGCACCCACCGAGCGCACACCCTCGCGCTGCTTGTCGTCGATGTTTTCCAGCGTCTCGGAATAGACCTTTCCGAGCGTGCCGGTGTCGGTGAAGAAAATGGCCGAGATGCCGGCCAGCGGTCCCGGGCCGAAGGCGCGGGTGAAGAACAGCGCCCAGATCAGCATGTCCACCGAGCGCAGGAAGTCGAAGAAGCGTTTTGTAGCCTGGTTGGCGAAAAAACTCGGCGTGATGTTGCGCGCAGCGATGAAGGCCAGTGGCAGCGCGATGAAGGAGGCGAACAGCGTGCCGACAAAGGCCATCACGATAGTCTGCAGGAGCTTCGTCCAGACGTCGCCGTGCTGCCATTGCGAGTTGTTCCAGATGTTGTCGAAGGCAAGTGCGGCGTTCGACATCTCCGGCTTGATGCGCTCGCCCGACGCGACCAATCCCGCCACTTCCGTCAGATCCTTGCCCCAGAAGGGCGAGCGCGGATCGAACAGGAAGTTCGGCCAGCCCAGGAAGCGGCGGCTCAACGACACGCGCTCGGGCATGACACGCACTTCGCCGGCAAAGCCGAAATCGGCCTTCACCTCGTCTTCGCGCAGCGTCGCCCAGCCTGGCAGTTGCCCCTGCGGCTTGGCGCCTGTGGGTTCGACAACCACCGTCAGCTTCTCGCCGCGATGCTCGATCTCGACCAGCTTGGCATCGGCCACGATGCGGCCAGCCGAACCGAAGTCCACGGTCACCTTCCGGCCGTCCTGCGCCACCCAGTCCGGATCGGGATTGTCGCCAAGCGGCGAGAAGCGCGGCCATGTGACCTTCGCGTCGTCGCCCGAGAAGCGGATCGTCGGCCGCAGGTCATAGGAATACCATTGCCGCGCATAGAGCTCGGCGCGTTCCCATTGGCCACCGCCGATCACCGCGCCGATGGAGAAGAACCACCAGCAATAGACGACATAGACAAGGGTCCCCAGCACGATCAGCAGGGGCAGCGAGCGCTTGAGCAGTGGCCGATGGAACACGTCCGGGTGGCGGCCTTCGATTGCGCTCAGTTCGGCGGCGGAAAGATGCGTCATGGTCAGCGTCCGAAGTCGAAGGATTGCGCGCCCACCAGCTTGCGGCGCAGCCAGGCCGAAAGCTGGTCGACCGAAACGATGGTGACGAACAGCAGAAGGATGATGGCGAGCGTCTTGGCTTCGTGGCCGCGGCCGATGGAAAGCCGCAGCTCCTCGCCGATGCCGCCGCCGCCCACCGCGCCGATGATGGTGGAGGCGCGCACATTGATCTCGAAGCGCAGCAGCGCATAGGACATGAAGTTGGGCATCACCTGCGGCACGATGGCGAAGCCCACGCGCTCGAACCAGTTGGCGCCCACCGCGCGCAGGCCTTCCTCGGCCTTCATGTCGGCGTTCTCGACCACTTCGTAGAACAGTTTTCCCAGCGCGCCGATGGTGTGGATGCCCACCGCCAGGATGGCCGGTATGGCGCCGAGCGACAGCACGGCGGCGAAGAAGCCGGCAATGACGATCTCGGGGAAGGCGCGCACGATTTCCATATAGCGCCGCACCACGAAGCGCAGTGCGCGGCTGGCAACGAGGTTCTTGGCGGCGAGGAAGCAGAGCAGGAAGCCGAAGACGAAGCCGATCAGCGTGGAGAGTGCTGCGATGTTCAGCGTCGCCAGCATCTTGTAGAAATATTCAGGGACGTAGAAGCCTGAGCCGAACAGATAGACGCGGCCTTCGGGGTAGTCGTATTTCAGGCTGCCGTCGAAATAGGGGGAGGGCAGGTCGAACAGCGCGCGCCACACCTCGAGGCCGTCGCGGGGCAGCATGTCGCCGACGAAGTCGAAGAAGTGCGGCAGCCGGTCGAAGAACTTGCCGGCATTGGATTCATTGGCGAACCAGAGCGAGGCGCCGAGCGCCACCGCCAATGCGCCGACGATGAGGGCTGAGTAGAGACGGCGCCGCGCCGCCAGTTCATGCCAGTGCCGCTCGATGGCCATGCCTTCGGCGGACAGGGTGTGGGCAGTCTGGCTCATGCCGTCTCCAACTCAGACTGGGTTTTGGAAAGGATGGATGCTTGGGCAGGGCGATCGCATATGGAATTTCGACCCCCACTCCGGTTTGCTTAGCAAACCACCTCTCCCCCGATCGACGGGGGAGAGGAAGCGCCGTCCGCAAGGCTGGCACCCTTCCTCTCGCCTTTTGAGGGGGAGAGGTGCCGAGCGAAGCGAGGCGGAGTGGGGGTAGGTCGCGCCATGTGCAATTGCCCTACCGCCGCAACCGATTGGCCCTGCAATGAAATGCGGATGAGGGGGCAAGGCCGAAGCCTCACCCCCGCAGCGCCCTTGGGAGGACAATCAGCCGCCGATCTGCGCCTTACGGGCGTCGATGATCGGCTGGTAGAATTCCGGCGTGACTTCGGTGTAGCTGGTGAAGTCGCCGCCCTGGATGGCGGAGAAGCAGGCCGGGTCGGTCTTCGGCAGGTCGACCATGAACTGCTTGAACTTGGTCTTGAGGTCGGCGTCCAGAGCGGTGCGGACGACGATCGGGCCGTTCGGGATCAGCGGCGACTTCCAGAGCTCGACGAAGTCCTTCATGTCGATCATGCCCTTGGACACCATCTTGTGCAGGTTGCCCGAGGTGTAGCCCTCGTCGAAATCGCCCACGCCCGAGCCGAAGGTGGTGCCGGCGTCGAACTTGCCGTCCTTGACGGCGAGCACGAGGTTTTCATGGCCGCCGCCGAAGCCGGTCTCGCCGAAGAATTCTTTCACAGCGACGTTGCCGAGGTCCTTGGGCAGCGAGGTGACCGGGATCAGGTAGCCCGAGGTCGAGTCCGGATCGGCGAAGCCGAGCTTCTTGCCCTTCATGTCGACCAGGGTCTTGATGCCGGAATCCTTGCGGGCGACCATGATCGAGTAGTAGCCCTGCGAACCGTCGGTCTGCACCGTGGTCAGGATCGGCTCGACCGCGTCGGCGTTGGCCAGGTAGATCTTGGCATAGCCCGAGGCGCCGAGCTCGGCATAGTCGAGCGTGCCGCCCAGCAGGCCCTGGATGACGCCGTCATAGTCGGTGGCCGGGAACAGCTTCACTTCCTTGACGCCGATGGCGGCCGGCAGCTTGTCGGCGAGGCACTGGTAGTTGCGAAGGCTGTCGGCCTCGTTCTCGCCGCCGAGGATGCCGACGCGGAAGGTTTCCAGGGTTTCGGCGCGGGCGGCGGTGCCGCAGGAAAGGGCGAGGGCGAGCGCGCCCAGAAGGGCTTTCTTGAGCGACATGGAGTTCTCTCCTGTTAAGTCGGATTGCATTTTCGACTGCTAGCAGCCCTTCACGCGGGCGAGACGATCACGGTCGTTCAGTGCCCGGCAAAGGCGGGCACCAGGCTTCCGGCGGATTCTATTTTGCGCAGCCGCTCGGGGCGGATGCTGGTGGAGGTGATGGTTTCGGAGATTTCCTCGCCATTGGCGTCGGCGCCATAGACCAGGCGCACGGCCTCGCGCGTCAGCTCTTCCGGCGGGCCGTCGAACACCACCTTGCCGCCGGCCATGCCGATGATGCGGTTGCAATAGGCGCGCGCGGTGTCGAGCGTGTGCAGGTTGGTGATGACGGTGATGCCTTCGCGCAGATTGATGTCGCGCAGCGAGTCCATCACCACCTTGGCGTTCATCGGGTCGAGCGAGGCGATCGGCTCGTCGGCCAGGATCAGCTTCGGCTGCTGCATGAGTGCGCGCGCAATCGCCACGCGCTGTTGCTGGCCGCCCGAAAGCGTGCCGGCGCGCTGCAGCGCGGTCTGGGCGATGTCCAGCCGCTCGAGGGCTGCAAGCGCCAGCGCGCGCTCCTCGCGGGAGAAGATGCCCATCAGGTTGAGCGCGGTGGAGCGGTGGTTCAGACGCCCGAGCAGCACGTTGGTCAGCACGTCGAGGCGCGGCACCAGATTGAACTGCTGGAACACCATGGCGCAATCGCGCTGCCAGCGGCGAAGCGTGGCGGCCTTGTGGGCTGACACTTGCCTGCCATCAAAAAAAATCGCCCCATCGGAGGGGTCGATGAGGCGATTAATCATGCGCAGAAGGGTCGACTTGCCGGCGCCGGAGCGACCGATGATGCCGACCATCTGGCCCTGTTCGATTTCGAGCGCGACGCTGTCCACGGCGGTCTTCTTGCCGAAGCGACGCGAGACGTTGCGGATTTCCAGCATGGTGCTTTCCCCGTTTGGCTGTTCCAGCCTCTGGGGGAGTCCGCTAACGGAGCATCATGAAACGGCCGTGTCAGTTGCGTGTCAGTTTTGTTACGCTGCACAGTCGACGGCGAATTTTCTGGTGGCCAACCCACAACTGGTCCTGCCAGATGGAATGACATGGCGGTTCGGTCTGCTACGATACTGCTTTGCCAAAGAAAGCACTTGACGGCTTGGCGCCAATTGGTAATACCAGATTTTGGAGGAGGAGCGGATTGGGCGTCAAAGCCTAAATCGATTTAGAACCGGCGGGATGGCGGTTCCCAAGCAGTGCATTGAGACTACCCGGAGCAGCCAGCGACCATCGGTCCGGCGCGGCTTCGACAAGAAGGTAGAGTGCGCACAAGGGAGGAACTCAAATGCGCAAGACACTGACCGGCATGCTTGCCGGCATAGGCCTGTCGCTTGCCTGCAGCACATCGGCGTTCGCGCAGGAACTCACCATCTTCTGGGCCGAATGGGACCCGGCCAACTATCTCCAGGAACTCGTCAACCTGTACGAAGCCGAGACCGGCGTGAAGGTTACTGTCGAGACAACGCCCTGGGCCGATTTCCAGACCAAGGCCTTCACCGAATTCAACGCCAAGGGCGACGCCTATGACCTGATCGTCGGCGACAGCCAGTGGCTCGGCGCCGGCTCCACCGGTGGGCACTATGTCGACCTCACCGACTTCTTCAACAAGCACAAGCTCGGCGAGGTCATGGCCCCGGCCACGGTGAAATATTACGCCGAATATCCCGGCAACAGCGGCAAGTACTGGGCGATCCCGCTCGAGGGCGACGCCGTCGGCTGGTCCTATCGCAAGGACTGGTTCGAAGACCCCAAGGAAATGGAGGCCTTCAAGGCCAAGTACGGTTACGACCTTGCCGCGCCGAAGGACTGGAAGGCGCTGCGTGACATAGCCGAGTTCTTCCACCGCCCGGACGAGAAGCGCTACGGCATCGCCATCTACACCGACAATTCCTATGACGCGATGGCGATGGGCTTCGAGAACGCGCTGTTCTCCTATGGCGGCGAGCTGGGCGACATGGCCACCTACAAGGTCGACGGCTACATCAATTCCGACAAGGCGGTGGCAGCCCTCGATGCCTACAAGGAGCTCTACAAGTACACGCCCCCGGGCTGGGCCAAGACCTTCTTCGTGGAAAACAACCAGGCCATCACCGAAGGCCTGGCGGCGATGAGCATGAACTACTTCGCCTTCTTCCCGTCCTTGCTCAACGAGGCCACCAACCCGCACGCCAAGAACACCGGCTTCTTCGCCAATCCGCCCGGCCCCGACGGCGACCAGTTCGCCGCGCTCGGTGGGCAGGGCATCTCGATCGTGTCCTATTCGAAGAACCAGGACGAGGCGATGAAATTCCTCGAATGGTTCATCAAGGACGAGACCCAGAAGAAGTGGGCCGAACTCGGCGGCTACACGTGCAGCGCGGCCGTGCTCCAGTCCGACGAGTTCCAGAATGCGACGCCGTACAACAAGGCCTTCTACGAGACCATGTTCAAGGTGAAGGACTTCTGGGCCGTGCCGGAATACGCCGAGCTGCTGCAGCAGCTCAACCAGCGCCTCTATCCGCACATCGTCGGCGGCGAGGGCACGTCCAAGGAAGTGCTCGACGCGCTGGCCGGCGACTGGAAGGCCACCTTCGCCAAATACGGCCGCGGCCAATAGCGGCAACAGAAGTGTCGGAGGGGGCGCAGCCCGCCCCCTCCATCATTTCCGGCATTGCAGGGGAACGACGCCTTGGCGACCGCAGTCATGACAACGCTGGATCCGGGTTCCCGGGCCGCCGCGCGCGGCATGAGCGATCTCTCGATCCGCAACCTCTTCATCATCCCGACGATCCTGTTCCTGATCGTCTTCAACATCTTTCCGCTGCTCTATTCGCTCTATTATTCCTTCACGGACTTTCGCGCCTCGACCAACGCCGAGGCGAATTTCGTCGGCCTGCAGAACTATCGCGAGCTGCTCAATGACCCCTTCATCTGGTCGAACTTTTCCATCACCGCCAAATACGTCATCGTCTCGGTGACCGGGCAGGTGCTGGTCGGCTTCGGGGTGGCACTTCTGCTCAACCGGCAAATCCCCTTCAAGGGGCTTTTGACCACGCTGCTGCTCTTGCCGATGATGCTGTCCATGGCCGTCGTCGGCCTGTTCTGGAAGCTGCTCTACGACCCGTCCTTCGGCATCATCAACCATGCGCTGGGCCTGGGCACCTTCGAGTGGCTCGCCAATCCGGACATGGCGCTCTATGCGGTCGCCATCACCGACATCTGGATGTGGGCGCCCTTCGTCATGCTGCTTTCGCTGGCGGGCTTGTCCGCGGTGCCCAAGCATCTTTACGAGGCGGCGGCGATCGACCGGGCGGGCAGCTTCTACACATTCTTCCGCATCACGCTCCCGCTGGTGGCGCCGATCCTGATGATCGCGATCATCTTCCGCACCATGGAGGCGTTCAAGACCTTCGATCTGGCCTACATCCTCACCAGCCAGCCCACCACCGAGGTCATTTCGATCCGGCTCTACAAGATGGCGTTCCAGGAATGGCAGACCGGCCGCTCCTGCGCGCTGGCCTACATCGTGCTGATCATGGTCATCGCCATCACCAACATCTACGTGAAGTATTTGAACAAGGTGAAGGAGCGCTGAGATGAGGGTTCCTTCGGTCAGTTCTTTGATCGGGCAGTCCTTGCCTTTACCCCCACCCCTTACCCCTCCCCACAAGGGGCAGGGGGATTCTGAGACGCTGACGACCCCCTCCCCCTTGTGGGGAGGGGTAAGGGGTGGGGGTCTGAAGTGCAACGCAACGCCGGGAGGGCGCTGACATGGCCGCAGTTCGCACGCGCGGCGAAGTCGCGCTCAACCGTCTCGCCATCGCGGCCGTTCTGGTCATTACGCTGGTCTTCCTGGCGCCGATCTACTGGATCACCTCCACCGCCTTCAAGCCGCGCAATCTCGCCACCACCGTGCCGCCGACCATCGTGTTCGAGCCGGAGATTTCGCCCTTTGTGAAACTTTTCACAAAGCGCTCGCAGCTTCGCACCGCGCCCACGCCCGAGGAATATGCCGCTGCCCCCTGGTGGGAGCGGCTGATCTTCGACGGCGGCGAAAAGGTCGTGCGCTCGGGCAAGGGCGAGATCCAGCCCTCCGGCTATCCCAGCCGCTTCCTCAACAGCCTCATCATCGCCATTACCTCCACGGCGCTCGCCGTCAGCATGGGCACGCTCACCGCCTATGGCTTCTCCCGGTTCAAGGTGAAGGGCGAGGCCGATCTTCTGTTCTTCATCCTGTCCACGCGCATGCTGCCGCCGGTGGTGGTGGCGATCCCCATGTTCCTGATGTACCGGGCGGTCGGCCTCAACGACACGCATTGGGGCCTGATCATCCTCTACACCGCCTTCAACCTGTCTTTCTCGGTTTGGCTGATGAAGGGGTTCATCGATGAGATCCCGAAGGAATATGAGGAAGCGGCGCTCGTCGACGGCTACACGCGCATGCAGGCCTTCTTCAGGATCGTGCTGCCCGAGGCCGCCACCGGCATCGCCGCCACCGCCGTGTTCTGCTTCATCACCGCGTGGAACGAATATGCCTTCGCGCTGATCATGACCAACCGGCGCGCGCAGACAGCGCCACCCTTCATCCCGTCGCAGGTCGGCTCGGGCCTGCCCGACTGGACCGTGATCGCCGCCGGCACCGTGCTGTTCCTGCTACCGGTCGCCATCTTCACCTTCCTCCTGCGCAACCACCTTCTGCGCGGCATGTCCTTCGGAGCGATCCGCAAATGAGCTGGCGCGCCTTGAACCGGAAATATTTCGAGCCCGGCTCGATCCTGCTCATGGTGCTGGGCATCGCGGCGCTGTGCCAGCCCTGGAGCCTCGCGCTGCATCGCTACGGCGTCACCACGATCCTGATCGGCCTCGTCGGCTTCATGGTCACCTCCAAGATCGCGCCCGAGGAGCAGCAGGCAGACGAGGGGGCGCGGCAGTGACACAGATCGAGCTTCGCGGCGTCGAGAAATTTTTCGGCGCCGTCCAGGTCATCAAGGACCTGAACCTCCATATCGACCACAACGAGTTCATCGTGCTGCTCGGCCAGTCCGGATGCGGCAAGACAACTACGCTGCGTGCCATCGCCGGGCTGGAAACCATCGACCAGGGCGATATCCTGATCGACGGCAAGCCGGTGCAGCACATGAAGGCGTCCGACCGCGACATCGCCTTCGTGTTCCAGTCCTTCGCGCTCTATCCGCATATGAGCGTGTTCGAGAACATCGCCTTCCCGCTCAAGGCCACGCGCAAGAGCAGCAGCGAGGTCGACAGCGAGGTGAGGAGCGTGGCCGAGACGCTACGCATCACCCATCTGCTCGGCCATCGGCCGTCGGCGCTGTCGGGCGGCGACATGCAGCGCGTGGCGATCGGCCGGGCGCTGGTCCGGCGCCCCAAGGCGCTGTTGATGGACGAGCCCATCGGCGCGCTCGACGCCAAGCTGCGCGAGGAGATGCGCGCCGAGATCAAGCGCCTGCACATGAAGCAGGGCTCCACCACCATCTATGTCACGCATGACCAGGTCGAGGCGATGAGCCTCGCCGACCGCATTGTCATCATGCATGAAGGCGTGCTGCAGCAGATCGGCAGTCCGGCCGAGGTCTATGCCTATCCGGCCAATCTCTTCGTGGCGCAGTTCGTCGGCAGCCCCGTCATGAACGTCACGCCCGCCTCGGTCTCGTCCGAAGGCGGCCAGGCCCGCGTCACCGTCGACGGCGCGCAGCAGGGCTTTTTCTTCCCCGCTGAACTGCTCGGCCGGCTCGACGGCCTGAAAGCCGCCAATGGCCACCTGGCGCTGGGCATCCGGCCCGAGGGCGTCATCGTCCGGCACGAGGCGCATGACGGTTTTCTGCCGGTCGATGCGCAGCTCATCGAGCCGCTCGGCGCCTACGATATCGTCGACCTCAAGGTCGGCTCGCAGACACTGCGCGCCCGCACCCGGAGCGGTTATGTCGCCAATGCCGGGGCGCGGGTCTTCGCCCGCCTCGACCCGGCGCAGGCGCATTTCTTCGACACGAAAAGCGGCAATTCGCTGGGGGTGAGGCTGTGATGGCGAGAAATTCGACCCCCACTCCGTCTCGGCTTCGCCTCGACACCTCTCCCCCGTTCGACGGGGGAGAGGAAGGGCGCGGTGCACGCGGCCGGCCTTTCCTCTCCCCCGGGCAGGGGGAGAGGTGGTTTGCGCAGCAAACCGGAGTGGGGGTGCTTGCCTCTTTGAACGATGTCGATCCGGAGAACACCTGACCATGGCCCATATCCGGCTCGAAAACATCGTCAAGAAATTCGGCGCCCATGTCGCACTGAAGGGCCTCGACCTCGAGATCGCCGATGGCGAGTTCTTCGTCCTGCTCGGCCAGACCGGGGCGGGCAAGACCACCACGCTGCGCGTCATCGCCGGGCTGGAAAAACCCGACGCGGGCAGGATCCTCATCGACGGCACCGATGTCGGCGCCTGGGGGGCGGCCGAGCGCGACGTGGCGCTGGTGCTGCAGCAATATTCGCTCTATCCGCGCTACACGGTGCGCGAAAACCTCGAGTTTCCACTCAAGCCGAAAATCCGCCGCCTCGACCAGGCCGAGATCGACGAGCGCGTGGCGCGCGTGGCCAAAACCTTGCGCATCGAGCACCTGCTCGACCGCAAGACCGACCGGCTCTCCGGCGGCGAGATGCAGCGCGTCTCCATCGGCCGCGCCATCGTGCGCCAGCCGCGCGTGTTCCTCATGGACGAGCCGCTGTCGGCGCTCGACGCCAAGCTGCGCGAGGCGCTGCGCACCGAACTGAAGAACCTGCAGGTCAATCTCGGCGCGACATTCCTGTTCGTCACCCACGACCAGATCGAGGCGATGTCGATGGGCGACAAGATCGGCGTGCTCAACGAGGGCCGCCTGGTGCAGACCGGCACGCCGCATGAGATCTACAACAACCCGCTCAACACTTTTGTTGCCCGTTCAGTCGGCTCGCCGCCCATGAACCTCCTCGACGGCGAGCTGCGCAGCGGCCGCGCTGTCATGTCGGAGCCGGGCTTTGCCTTGCCCTATGACGGCGCGGCCGCCCTTGCACCTGATGGGCGCGGCCTCACCTTCGGCATCCGCCCGGAGGACCTGCATCTGGAATCCGGCGCGCCGGTGGAGGCCAGGGTGCACGACGTGGAAAACCACGGCGTGGAAAAGATCCTCACACTGCGGGTGGGCAACGCCATGCTGCATGCCACCGTGCCCGCGCGCACCGACGTGGCGCTGGAGGAAGCGGTGCGCTTTGCCTGGAACCCCAGGAAAGTAGTGCTGTTCGACCGCGCCAGCGGTATCAGCCTGCGCCACGCCGGGTAGGTTCTCTACGACGAGCCAGGCGGCACGCGGTTCGAAAATCTGCCGGAGCAGGCATTTCCCGAAAGCCGAATTCCCCCGCTTTCGGTCTGTTCCGGGTTTGGCGCCCCGCGCGAAGGCCCCTCGCGCGGGGCTTTTTTGCCTAGTCCTCCAGCGCGCCGGACCGCGCATCGGCGCTGCGGGCCACGCCCACCAGCTTCACCAGGTCCTCGCCGGCGCGGATCGAGCGGGTGGCGCGGCGGGTCAGGATAAAGCCGTCCTGCGGCGCCAGCACTTCCACGCGGCCGCCTTCCTCGCCGGGTGCCGCCACGATGGTCGCCAGCCGCTGGCCGGCCTTCACCCGGTCGCCGGGCTTGACGTCGTAGAGGATCGCGCCGGCCGCCGGCGCGGGCATCATCTCGATATGGTCGATCGGCGCCACCTCGCCTTTGAACGCCTTCGGCGTCTCCACCGACTTGTCCTCGATCACGCCGCGCGCCACCAGAAGCCGGTAGAGCCCTTCGGCGTCGGCCTCGGCATGGCCGGCCTCCACGTCGAGAATGCCGCGATATTCCACAGTGGTCACGACGCGGCGCTCCAGCTTCGCCTCCGCGGCCGGCAGCTGCAGATAGGGGCGCAGCGCCGCCTCGTCGAAGGAGGCGCCGGAAGCGTCGCTCCACAGCACCACCGCGTCCACACCGATGCAGGCGGCGCAATCGGCCATGGCCGGCCACAGGTCGCTCTGGATGTAGAGATAGGGCAGGCCCTCGTCGTCGCAGTGCAGGTCCAGCACGATCTCGTGGCCGAGCGAGAGCTTGATCAGCCGTGCTTTAAGCTGCTCGTCGGCGTTCAGCGGCGTGTCGTCGCCCGGCAGCAGGCTGGCGTCCGGCCTGTCGATCAGTGGGAAGTCGCGGTTGAAGTTGGTGCGCGTGCCGAGATGGAAGCGCCCTTGCGTAGCGCCGAAGAACTGCTGCGCGCGGCCCACCGGGTTGGCGCGCGGCACGATGGTCAGGTTGCCGCGCACGCGGCCCTCGGCCTCTGCCTTGCGCAGCTTCGGCATCAGCGCGTCCACCGCCACCACGCCCGGCAGCTCGTCGCTGTGCAGTGCGGCCTGGATATAGGCGTTCGGCGCGTCCGGCGCCGAGCCCGCGATGCGGAAGACGGGAAATTCGTAAGTTACCCCGTCGCCATTGCCCCTGATCGTCTCGATCGTCTTCTGCATCGTGCTTTTCCTTGGTCCTGCGTTCGCCTTGACCGGATGCCCGAAAAATGGGAACCGGTTTCCCCAAAATGCCGTGGTTGGATAGCTGGATAGCGCCCCTTGGAAGGGAACGCCGATGCCTCTTTTAAACAGCCGCGCCGGAGCGAAGCAAGCTGGGGGAGCCATGCAGTCTAGCCGCGACCGTCTCGAAGCCGTCCTGGCGCGCCTGTCGGCCCGCGCCGGCGAGGAGCGCGTCTTCACCCGTGTCTATGCCGAGGCGGCACGTGTCGCGGCAGACGCCGCCGATGCCCGCCGCAGGGCCGGCGTGTCGCTGGGCGCGCTCGACGGCCGGCTCGTCTCGATCAAGGACTTGCTGGATGTCGCAGGCGAGCCCACCCTGGCCGGCTCGGCCATCCGCCGCGAAGCGCCGCCTGCCGCGCGCGACGCGCTCGTCGTCCAGCGCCTGCGCCGCGCCGGCGCCGTCATCGTCGGCAAGACGGCGATGACCGAATTCGCCTTCACCGCCGTCGGCACCAATCCGCATTTCGGCACGCCGGGCAATGCGGCCGATCCCGCCCGCATCCCCGGCGGTTCTTCCTCGGGTGCCGGCGTTTCCGCGGGCGAGGGCACCAGTGAGATCGCCATCGGCTCGGACACTGGCGGCTCCATCCGCATCCCGGCCGCGCTCAACGGCGTGGTCGGCTTCAAGCCCACCGCGCGGCGTGTGCCGCTCGATGGAGCGTTTCCGCTGTCCTCCACCCTGGATTCGCTCGGGCCGTTGGCCAAAAGCGTGACCGACTGCGCCTTGGCCGACGCCATCATGGCCGGCGAGGAGTTTTGCGCCCCGCGCGCCGTGCCGCTTGCAGGCCTGCGCATCGGCCTGCCGCGCGGGCGCCTGTTCGGGGACATGGAGCCTGCGGTCGACGCCGGCTTCCGGCACAGCCTGCACCTGCTGGAAACGGCCGGCGCCCGCCTGGCCGACCACGGCATAGACGATCTTGTCGACTCCATGATCGACGCCACACGGGGCGGCTCCATTGCCGGCATCGAGGCGGCCGCCGTGCATGCCGACTGGCTGGCCGATCCGGCTCTCGCGGCACAGGTCGATCCGCGCGTTGCCGAGACGCTGGCGCGCCGCGCCACAGTGCCTGCGGGCGCCTACATAAGGCTCATCGAGCGCCGCGCGGCGCTTGCCCGCGCCATGGACGAGCGCCTGGCGGAAATCGACGTGCTCGCACTGCCGACCACGCCCATCGTCGCCCCGCTCATCGCCTCGGTGGAAAACGATATCACGGCCCAGAACCGCACAGACGATCTCGTGCTGCGCAACCCGCAGGTCGCCAACCAGTTCGATCTCACCGCGATTTCGCTGCCCATGCCGGGCATGGAACTTCCCGGCGGGCTGATGATGTTTGCCCGCCACGGCCACGACCACCGCCTGCTCGCGATAGCGACTGCCGTGGAGGCGGCGCTGGGCAAGGCGGGATAGGGCGGGGCGCAAAAGGGGGGCTTGGCTTGCTGGCGACACACGGCAGCATTGGTCCCCAACCTGCCTCGGACTGCCGGTGGCGAGTCCGAGGCCTGGGTCCCCGGAACCTCCGCACGTCGCTTCGCGCGTGCTCCGGCCCGAGGACGACGGATTTGAGGCTTCCGTCATACCCTCACGTCGCTTCGCTCGTGCTTCGGCCCGAGGATGACGGATTGAGCGCCGCTACCCCGCAAACCGCCGCCGATAATGCTCCACCGCCTCGGGGTTGCGCAGGTTTATGGGCAGCTCGCCGGAGAGCACCCGCACCGCTTCTTGCGCCGCGCCCACCCCCATGCGCTCCATGCTTTCCTCGGTGATGCCGGCCATGTGCGGCGTCACGATCACGTTGGGAAACGAAAAATACGGGTGGTCGGCCGGCAGCGGCTGGGTGGCAAAGACGTCGAGGGCGGCACCGCCAATGCGCTCCTCGCGCAGCGCCTCGATCAGTGCTTCGTCGTCCACCACCGGCCCGCGCGCGACATTGATAAGCAGCGCGCCGGGCTTCATGCGGGCGATGCGGTCGCGGCTCATCAGGCCGGTGGTCTCCGGCGTCAGCGGGCAGCACAGCACGACAACGTCGCTTTGCTCGACAAGTTCGTCGAGGCCGACGAAGCGCGCCCCATCCGGCAGGCTCTTTTCGCTGCGGCTGGTGGCCAGAACGTCGAGGCCGAAGCCGTGCCGGGCGATGGAAAGGACGGCGTGGCCGACGCTGCCCATGCCGACGATGCCGATCGTGCGGCCGGCAAGCTCATTGGTGAGGTTGGCGTGTTCGCGGCCGGCAAGCCAGCCCCGCGTGCGCAGGTCGCGGTCCATGGCGCGAAAGCGGCGCAGCAGCGAAAGCGTGACGAAGATGACGTGCTCGGCCACCGAGCGGGCATTGACGCCCGGCACGTTTGCCACCAGCACGCCGGCTTGCGTGGCCGCCTCCACCGGAATCATGTCGAGCCCCGCGCCATGGCGGATCGCGGCGCGCAGTTTTGGCGCGTTGGAAAACAGAGCGACCGGCAAAGGGGCACGCACGATGACGATCTCGGCGTCGGCCGCCTCGCGGGTCAATGTGGCGTCATCGAGCGCCGAAGCGATCTTGAGTTCGCCGGCATCGGCGAGGATGGCGGTTGCCTTGGGGTGCAGCGGATGAGTTGAGAAGATCACCGCCACCCCGCGTCACTCCCGCCCGGCGCCGGTCGAGTGCCCGGTCTCTGCGGGCGCGCCGGCTTCGGTGCCGGCGATCAGGCCCTTCCAGTAGCTCTCCGCGCCCTGCAGATGCGCGCTCATCAGCGCCTGGGCGAGGTTGCCGTCGCGGCGCAGCAGCGCCTCGTAGATCTGGATGTGCTCGGCATGCGATTTGCGGCCGCGCTCCGGGTCGTTGAAATAGATCGGCAGGCGCTGCTCGCCCATGACGTAGTAGACGCTGCAGATCCGGTGGAAGACGCTGTTCTTGGTCGCCCGCACGATCTCGAGGTGGAAGTCGCGGTCCTGCTTGGCGAGATCCTCGCCAGCTTCGAGGCGCTCCTCGGATTCCTTCAGGATCTCGCGCAGCCGCTCGTAGTTTTCCTCCGTGGCGCGCGAGCAGGCGAGTTCGGCGGCCTTGATCTCGTGGATCTTGCGCAACTCCACCGTCTCGTAGATCTGGATCGGGTCGAGCGGCACGCCCGCCCTGGCGAACAGCGCCATGGCCTCCACGCTGGCCTGGCGGGTGGTGAGATAGATGCCGGACTTGGCGCGACGCTCCACGATGCGCATCGCCTCGAGGATGGCCAGCGCCTCGCGGATCTGGCCGCGGCTCACCGAAAAATGCTCGGCCAGCTCGCGTTCGGAAGGGGTGCGACCGGTCTCGGCGTCGGAGCAGGAAAACAGGTAGGCGGCAAGTTCCGCGAGCAGGTTGTTGTCTTTCATCGTCAGGCGCTCTGCTTGTGGGCCTCCAGGAACCGTTCGGAGACCGTGAACCCCAGACCGGGAGAATCGGGGATCGCAATCATACCCCCCTCGACCGTCACAGTCTCCTCGATCAGCTCGTGGATCATCGGATTCGCGCCCAGCGAATATTCGATGGTGAAGCTCGCCGGCGAGGCGGCGCAGACATGGAGCCCGGCGAAGAAACATGGCGCGCCGGCCCACAGGTGCGGCGCGAAGCGCAGGTTGAAGGCGCTGGCCAGCGTGCCGATCTTCATCGCCTCGCTTATGCCGCCGCAGAAGGCCGGGTCGGGCTGGAAGATGTCTGCCGATTTCAGCACCGCGAGGTCGCGGAAGGCATAGCGCGTTGCCTCGCTCTCGCCGGTGGCGATTGGCACGCTGGTCGCGGCGCGCAGCTCGGCCATGCCCGGCTTGTCGTCGGCGATAACCGGCTCCTCGAACCAGGCGATGTCGCAGTCGGCGACGAGGCTGGCGAAGCGCTTGGCCTCGGCCACGGTGTAGGTGCCGTGTGCGTCGACCATGATGTCGATGCCGGGGCCGAGCGCCTTGCGCGCGGCGCGCACGCGTTCAGCCGAGATGTGCGGCGCGCCGTCCATGGCGCCGACGCGCATCTTCACCGCCTTGAAGCCGCCGGCCTCGACATAGGATTTCAGCTGGTCGCCGATCATTTCGGCATTCGCCCAGCCGCCGGAGGCATAGGCCGGCATGCGCTCCAGCTTGCGACCGCCTAGCAGCTGCCAGACCGGCTTGCCGAGCGACTTGCCCAGAATGTCCCACAGTGCGATGTCGACCGCGCTGATCGCCGCGATGGAAAGGCCGCGCCGCGCCAGCTGCGGCATGGCGTGGCCGGCGGCGGCTGCGGTCTCGTGGCGCACGCCGTTGTAGAGCATTTCCCAGATGACGCCGATGTCGCCGGCATGCCGGCCGACGAGCTGCGGGGCGATCTCGTGGTTGAGCATGTGGACGAGCGCGCCATAGGTGCCTGCGCTGCCAGCCGCGTTCTTGCCTTCGCCCCAGCCGACGAGCCCGTCGCCGGTCTCGATGCGCAATATGGCGGCGTCGAAGGTCCGCACCTGACCGAAGTCGCTACGGTGTTGCCGGTCCGTCTGGATGGGCACGCGAACCCACCATGCCTGAACGTGTCTTATGCGCATCTCGCACCTCGGCCTTCCCGCCCTGGCGAGGCGGAAAGGCTTGAAAACGCCGGCAACTCCGGCTGGCCCTTACTTGATCAGCGGCAGGATGGTTTCCGCCGTAATGCGCATCTGGTCGGCATAAAAATCTTCGGTCAGCAGGCTCGAGCCGTGGTCCTGGATGAACTTCAGCTGCTCGGGCGGAATGTCGACCGGGTTGCGCTCCACCATGGTCGGATATTTGTTGGCGGGCGTGCGGTCGACCGGCGCGACAAATTCGTTGGTGACGGCACCTTCGTAGCCGATCTCCTTCAGCGTGCCGATGATCTGCGGCCAGTCGAGCTGGCCGAGGCCGGCGGCGAAGCGGTTGTTGTCGGCGACGTGGAAGTCGAACAGGCGCTTTCCGGCAAGGCGTATGGCGTCGTACATGTCCTCCTCCTCGATATTGAGGTGGAAGGCATCGAGGCAGACGCCGCATTCGGGGCTCACCGCGTCGGCCAGCGCCAGCGCCTGCGAGGCTCGGTTGAACAGATAGGTCTCGAAGCGGTTTAGCGGCTCGATGGCGATCCGCACGCCTTTCTTCTGTGCGTGGGCGAAGCACTCGCGGGTGGCGTCCACCACCCAGTTCCACTCTTCTTCCTCGGTGCCGTCGGGTGTCACCTTGCCCACGGTGGCCGGCACCAGCGTGACGATCTCGCCGTCGAGTTCGCTGACCATGGTGATGACGCTCTTGACGTAGTCGACCGAGCGGGCACGCTGGCCCTCGTCCCTGGCGGCCAGGTTGCGCTCGCCGAGCGTCAGCGTCACGGCGCCCCAGCAGCGGATGCCGTGCTCATTGAGAAGCGCGCGCGTTTCCTTGACGTCGTATTGCGCCGGCTCGCCGGAAATTTCGATGCTCTCGTAGCCGAACTTCTTGATCCGGGCCAAGGTCTTGCCCAGCGGTTCGGCGCGCATCCAGTTGTGCGTCGAAAGATGCATGGTCTTTCCCTTCAACAATTCGCCTGCAATCGGCTTCGCCGGGTGGCGAAGCGGTTCCTCCTCCCGCAAGGCGCGCCAGTTTCAACTGGTTCGACCAATTAGGTATATGCGGATTTCTAGACGATTTCGAACCTGCTCGCAAGAAGTGGTGCCATGCAGGCCAAATCCTAAGGTAATTCTTTGTAAAACAATGCTTTCTGGAGGCGTTCCGCTCGTGTGAAGCTGGCGCGGGCGGTAAACAGGCTGCTTGACCGGAAACTTCTATTTGGTATTACCAGAGAGATTGTTGATAGGTGAAGGCATCCGGGCGAACCGGCTGGCGGTTTGTTGTAGCCTTCCACCTGGATTCGGTGAGCGCTTGAGGAGAGGGAGCAGGAGCATGGCAAAGACGCTGAAAGGTCCCGGCATATTTCTGGCGCAGTTCGCCGGCGACGCCGCGCCGTTCAATTCATTGAAAAGCATTGCGGAATGGGCGGCCGAGCTCGGCTACAAGGGCGTGCAGATCCCGACCTGGGACGGGCGCCTGTTCGATCTCAGGAAGGCAGCGTCGTCCAAGGCCTATTGCGACGAGGTCAAGGGGATCTGCGCCGAGGCGGGCGTCGAGATCACCGAGTTGTCGACGCATTTGCAGGGCCAACTCGTCGCCGTGCATCCCGCCTATGACAGCCAGTTCGACGGGTTTGCGCCGGCAGAGGTCCACAACAACCCGAGCGCGCGCCAGAAATGGGCCGTCGAACAGATGATGTTCGGCGCCAAGGCCTCTGAGCATCTCGGGCTCAAGGCCTCGGTCAGCTTCTCCGGTGCGCTGGCCTTCCCTTACCTCTACCCCTGGCCGCAGCGGCCGGCGGGGCTGATCGAGGAGGCGTTCGGCGAACTCGGCAGGCGCTGGAAGCCTATCCTCGACGCCTATGAGGAGTCGGGCGTCGACCTCTGCTACGAGATCCATCCGGGCGAGGACGTGTTCGACGGAGCGACCTTCGAGATGTTCCTCGATGCCGTCGGCGGCCACAAGCGCTGCAACATCAATTACGACCCGTCGCATTTCCTGCTGCAGCAGCTCGACTATCTCGCCTTCATCGACATCTACCACGAACGCATCAAGGCGTTTCACGTCAAGGACGCCGAGTTCAATCCGGACGGGCGGCAGGGTGTCTATTCGGGCTACCAGGGCTGGGTGCAACGCGCCGGCCGCTTCCGCTCGCTCGGCGACGGGCAGGTCGATTTCTCGGGCATTTTCTCCAAGCTCGCTGCCTATGACTATGACAGCTGGGCGGTGCTGGAATGGGAGTGCTGCCTGAAGCATCCGGAAGTGGGTGCTGCCGAGGGCGCGCCCTTCATCGACAGCCATATCATCCGGGTGACGGAAAAGGCATTCGACGATTTTGCGGGCGGGGAAACGGACCGGGCGGCGCTGCGCAAGATGATGGGCATTGCCTGAAATCGAGACGAGACCGGACGAGCGAGGAGGGGAGGTTTCAAGATGACCATTGAGGGACGCAGCGAGCGCAGGGAAGGCCCGATCCGCTACGGCATGGTGGGCGGCGGGCAGGGTGCTTTCATAGGCGGGGTGCACCGCATCGCCGCTCGCCTCGACGGCGAATTCGAGCTGGTGGCCGGCGCGCTTTCGTCCGATCCCGAAAGGGCGAGAGCATCGGGCGCCGAACTCGGGCTTGATCCGGAGCGCAGCTATGGCTCGTTCCAGGAGATGGCCAAGACCGAGGCCAAGCGCCCGGACGGCATCGAGGCGGTGGCGATCGTGACGCCCAACCACATGCATTATCCGGCCGCCAAGGCGTTCCTGGAGGCGGGCATCCACGTCATCTCCGACAAGCCGCTGACCTCCAACCTGGCCGACGCCAGGAAGCTTGCCGCGCTGGTGGAAAAAACCGGCAAGGTCTTCGTCCTCACCCACAACTACACCGGCTATCCGATGATCCGGCAGGCCCGCGAGATGGTGCAGAATGGCCAGCTCGGCGAAATCCGTGTCGTGCAGGCCGAATATCCGCAGGACTGGCTGACCGAGAAGGCGGAGGATCATGGGTCCAAGCAGGCGGCTTGGCGCACCGACCCCAAGCAGTCGGGCGCCGGCGGCTCCACCGGCGATATCGGCACCCATGCCTACAATCTCGCCCGTTTCGTCACCGGGCTGGAGCTGGACAGTCTTTCGGCCGACCTCGACGCCTTCGTGCCCGGCCGCCAGCTCGACGACAATGCGCATGTCATGCTGCGCTTCAAGGGCGGGGCCAAGGGCATGCTGTGGGCAAGCCAGGTCGCGCCCGGTAACGAAAATGGCCTGAAACTCAGGGTCTACGGCACCAAAGGCGGCATCGAGTGGACGCAGAGCGACCCGAACTACCTTTGGCACACGCCCTTCGGCGAGCCCAAGCGGCTGCTGACCCGTGCCGGCGCGGGCGCCGGGCCGGCCGCAGCGCGGGTCACGCGCGTGCCGGCTGGGCACCCGGAGGGCTATCTGGAAGGCTTTGCCACCATCTATGCAGAGGCTGCCAAAGCGATCCGCGCCGCGCGCCGCAACGGCAATCCGGGCAACGACGTGCTCTACCCCACGGTGGAGGACGGCGTGGAAGGCGTGGCCTTCGTCGAAGCCTGCGTGAAGTCTTCCAAGAAGAACGCGGCCTGGACCAAACTCTGACGGAATTGGCTGGGGCTGCCCTCACCATTGCCACCGCCGGGCCCCGGCAGTGGCATTTTGCCCGGCCAATCGCTATGTGAGCTCTCAAAGGTGACAAACCCGGCAATTCGGGCCAAGTTTCGGTTGCAGGGTTTAGGAAGGGCGAGCGGCATCATGGCGGCAAGGGAAAAGCTGACGAAGAACCAGCTTCGCGTGCTCGAGAAACTCGAGGCTGCGAGCGGCCCGCTCAGCGCCTACATGCTGCTCGACCAACTGCGCGAGCAGGGTTTTCGTGCGCCGCTGCAGGTCTATCGCGCGCTCGATGGCCTGATGAATGCCGGCTTCGTCCACCGGCTGGAGAGCATGAATGCCTTCGTTGCATGTTCCGAGCCGCACGACCACAGCCACCGGCTGATCGCCTTCGCCATATGTGACAAGTGCGGTCAGGTCTCGGAGTTCTCCGACGAGATCATCGGCGAGCAGCTCGACGCCTGGATCGGTTCGACCGGCTTTGCGGCGAAGAGGGCTGTGATCGAATTTCGCGGCACCTGCGCCAAATGCGCGGCGTTGGCCGCATAGGCCGGCGCGCTCGCCTCAGGTGATGCGGCCGCGCGCCACCACCGGCCGGAAGCGACGAACTCTTCTGCTGTTGACCTTCGAACCCCGCGTGGCTACCAATCGATTCGGAATTGGTTCCGCTTCGCGGCGGATGAAAAGGGAACACGGTGAGACCTTCGGGTCGAAGCCGAGACTGCCCCCGCAACTGTAACCGGCGAGCTTTCCTTCAACCAAGCCACTAAGAGCGCAGCGCGCGATTGGGAAGGCGAAGGCGAAGCGTTGACCCGGAAGTCAGGAGACCTGCCTGTTCCGGTCACCCATGCTTGAATACGGGGTGTGTTCAGGCGCGGTCGTCCGTGGCGGTGACATTTGAAAAAAGTGTTGCCGCGCGCCCGGACGATTCTGACGGACCCAGTCCCGGACATCTCCGATCGGCGGCTCTGAGCTTGCATGCTGAACTCCCGCTTGCAGGTCGAATGGAGTGCTGAATGAAGAGACTGAATTTGCGCGCAAGTGTTCTTGCGCTCGCCGCAACCGGCTGTGCGGCAATCGTGTTCCCCCAGACCGCATCGGCCGAGCAGGTCGACGATGAAACCACGCTTCTGGAACGCATCGTCGTGACGACGCCGCTGAGACGAGAAAGCTCGCTGGTGGGGTCGACATCCTCCGTCACCGTGATCGATGCCAAGGAGATCGAGCAATCTGCCGCGCCGGACCTGCCGTCGCTGTTGAGGGCCCACACCGGCGTGTCCATCGTCTCCTATGGCGGTCAGGGAGCCGCGGCCAATATCCACATGCGTGGCATGTCGGCCAGCCAGACGCTGGTTCTCATCAACGGCGTGCGGGCAAGCGCGGCCACGACCGGAACCGCCTCGATCTTCAACATTCCGCTGAGCGCCATCGAGCGCATCGAAGTGGCCAAGGGGGCGCATTCGGCGCAATATGGCGCCGACGCCATGGGCGGCGTCGTCAACATCATCACCAGGCAGGGCGGCCCCTGCGCCGATGGCCGCGACGCCTGCGCCAGCGTAACGACCGGCATCACCCACCCTTGGGGCGGCTACGTTTCCGGCTACGCTCAAGGGCGTACCTCCAACGGGATGGACTACTCGGTCGGCGGCAGTATTCTCGGCACCCGCGGCTACGACTTCACCACGCCGCTCGCCTGGGACCACGAACCGGGCGACGAAGGCTTTCTCCAGGGCTCGTTGAACCTGTCGCTGTCGAAGGATTTCGATTGGGGCAGGCTCTACGCCGATGGCCTTTTTGCATCTGGCCGCAGCCAGTATGACAGCGCCTATCCCTACGACAACGAGGTTGATGCCAGCACCTTCGCCGGAAAGCTCGGCGCGCAGATCCTGCACGGGGACGACTGGTCCTCGACCGTCGAAGCAAGCTCGGGGCTCGACTACTCGACCAATTTCCGCAAGGGCGTGGCCGGCAGCACCAAATACGACACGCAGCGCCACGGCATATTTGCCTCGACGGAGAAAGGTTTCCAGACCGGCAGCGTGGCGCATATCCTGGCCGGGGGCTTCGAGGCCTATCGCGAGCACGTCGATTCCACGATTGACTACGCCGTCACTTCGCGCACGCTCGCCGCGGTTTTCAGCCAGTATTCGCTGGAATATGAGGCGCTTCGCGTCGACAGCGGCATTCGCTACGACCACAACGAACAGTTTGGCGGCGCGACGACCTACAATGTGGGTGCGAGTTACGACGTGCTTGCCGATCTGGTGCTGCGCGCATCCTTTGCCACCGGCTTCCGGGCGCCGACCTTCAACGAGCTGTACTATCCGGGCTTTTCCAATCCGAACCTGAAGCCGGAGAAGTCGCGCTCCTATGAGGTCGGGCTGAACTGGCAGGCGGCCGCCGGCACCAGCCTGGACCTCGCCTTTTACCAGACCTGGGTGACCGACGCGATCGCCTCCTTTGCGCCGAGCTACACGCCCGAGAACGTAGCCCGCGCCCGCATCACTGGGTTCGAGGCGGCGCTGGCCCACCAGTTCAGCGAGGAATGGAGCGGCAAGACGACACTCGACATCCGCCAGCCGCTGAACCAGGACACCGGCAACTATCTTCCCTACCGCGACCTCTTCAAGGCTACCGCCGAGCTGAACTACAGCCCGACGGAAGCGCTCAACCTTTCGGCCAGGCTGCTCTATGGCGCGGCGCGCTACGCCGATGCCGCAAACACGGGGAAGCTGGCGGACTATGTGACGGTGGATTTCACGGCGCTCTATGCGCTGGATTCACAATCCCAGCTCAAGTTGTCGGTCGAGAACGTCTTCGACGAGCAATATTTGACCGCCGCGGATGGTGTTCCGCCATATTCTCAGGGATATCTCGCGCCGGGGCGTACAATCGGGTTGAGCTTCACTCGAAACTTCTGAGTTTGAAGCTGGCCCGGCACAACGGGCTCTCGTTTGAAGGCACGCGATGGGACTGGCTGAAGGGACAAGGCGGAGAGCGATGACCGCGGCGGGATACTCCATGCGTGGGGTGGGCGTAGCAATCGCTATCGCATCAGCGACCTCCGTGCCGGTCTTCGCGGCGCAGCCGCCCCACCGCGTGGTTTCGCTGAATGTCTGCACCGATCAGCTCGCCATGCTGATCGCGGGCCAGGGGCAGCTCTATTCGGTGTCCAATCTGGCGACGGATCCGACCGCATCGGTGCTGGCCGATGCGGCCGCGAGCTATGTGGTCAATCACGGCCTGGCCGAGGAAATCTTCCTGATGTCGCCGGACCTCATTGTGGCGGGCACCTATACCACCCGGACGACTGTCGATCTGTTGCGCCGGCTCGGACTGCGCGTGGAGGAGTTCGCGCCGGCGGACTCCTTCGAAGATATTCGCGCGCAAATCGCCCGCATGGGCGAGATGCTGGGGCAACAGGAAAAGGCCGCGGCGCTGGTTTCCGGTATGGATGCGGAACTGGCGCGCCTCCGCGCGCAGCCTGCATCAAACCGCTCGATCGCGCTTTACTACACCGACGGCTACACCTCCGGCGCCGGCACGCTGGTGGATGAAACGGTGCGCGCGGCGGGCCTCCGGAACATTGCCGACAGGCTGGGGATGGCCGGCACCACCAAGCTGCCGCTGGAGTTGCTGGCACTCGAAAACCCGGACCTGGTTGTCACCAGTCAGGAGCAATACGGCGCGCCGGCGCTGGCGGGGCAGGGCTATGTCCACCCCGCCTTCAAGGCGCTGACGGCTGGAAAGAAGGCAGTCAACGTCCCGGCCAAATACACGATCTGCGGGGCGCCTTTCACGCTGGAAGCGGTGCGCATCATGAGAGAAGCGGCGCGAACCGTGGAGGGGACCAGATGAGCGAGACCGCGCGCTTTCGGCTGCTTTTCTTCCTGCTTGGCTTAGCCGTGCTGCTGCTGTTTGGCCTCTCGCTCACGGTCGGTCCGGCGGCAATCGGCTTCGGCGAAAGCATTGCTGCGCTGTTTTCCGACAAGGCCGAGCCGATGGCGCTGATCATGCAGGAAATCCGCCTGCCGCGCGCGGTCCTCGGCCTGATGATCGGCGCCACGCTCGGGCTCTCCGGTGCGGTGCTGCAGGGCTATCTGCGCAATCCGCTGGCGGAGCCCGCGCTGCTCGGCGTCAGCGCTTCGGCTTCGCTGGGCGCGGTGATCGCGATCTATACCGGCTTCTCCGCCGTTTTCCGGCTTGGCCTGCCGCTGGCCGCCTTGGCCGGCGCGGTGGTCGCGGTCGTGGTGGTGCAAGCCATGGCGGGCATGCGCGGCGGCGCCTTGACGGTCATCCTCGCCGGCGTGGCGGTGTCGAGCTTTGCCGCTTCCATGACCTCGCTGGCGCTTAACCTGTCGCCCAATCCCTTCGCCGCGGTCGAAATCATGTTCTGGATGCTGGGCTCGCTCGCCGACCGTTCGATGACGCATGTCTGGCTCGCCGGCCCCTTCATTGTGGCCGGCTGGGCGATGCTGGCAAGCGTGGGGCGCTCGCTCGATACGCTGACGCTCGGCAGAGATGCCGCCGCCAGCATGGGGGTCAATCTGCGCCGGGTGCAGTTGCTGGCCGTGCTAGGCACGGCCGCTTCCGTGGGGGCGGCTACCGCCGTGGCGGGCGCCATCGGCTTCGTCGGCCTCGTGGTGCCGCATTTGTTGCGGCCGCTGGTCGGGGCGCGACCGTCGCACCTCTTGCCCGCGAGCGCGCTGGGCGGCGCCTGCGTGCTGCTCGCCGCCGATATCCTGGTGCGTGTCATCACGCCGGAAAAAGACCTGAAGCTCGGCGTGCTCACGGCCATCGTCGGCGCGCCGTTCTTCCTCTGGCTCGTCTACCGCACGCGGAGGACACTGCTGTGAGCCTGCTGTTGGTGGAAAATCTGCACGCTTCGCTTGGGCGCAGAACGGTGCTGAACGGCATTTCCTTGCGCGTCGGCGAAGGTGAGTTCGTGGGCCTGATCGGCCCCAACGGTGCGGGCAAGTCTACGCTGCTTCGCGCGGCTCTCGGGCTCATCACGGCGCAGGGGAAAGTCACGATTGCCGGGCAAGACGCCGCCACGATGACCGCGCGGGAGCGGGCGCGCCGCATCGCCTATCTGCCGCAGGAGCGCGAGATCGGCTGGCCCGTTTCCGTCGAGACCGTGGTTTCGCTCGGCAGGGCGCCACACCGGCCGGCCTTTGCCGGCCTCGACGCCACCGACAGGGCGCAGATCGAAGAAGCGATCCGGCGCATGGAACTGGAAGCGTTTCGCCATCGCACGGCGACCGAGCTTTCGGGCGGCGAGAAGGCGCGGGTGCTGATCGCGAGGGCGCTGGCGCAGGATGCGCCGCTCCTGCTTGCCGACGAGCCGACGGCCGGGCTCGACCCCTCGCACCAGATTGCGTTGATGCGGCTGTTTGCCGAGCTTGCCGGGGAAGGGCGCGGGGTGGTCGCGTCGCTGCACGATCTCAGCCTCGCTGCGCGCTGGTGCACGCGCCTGATCCTGCTCGACAAAGGCGCCATCATCGCTGATGGAACGCCCGGGGAGGTGTTGACGCGGGAGCGCCTGCGCGCGGTTTACGGCGTCGAAGCCCATCTCTCAGAGGCCGCCGGTGGAATGCTGGTCGTGCCTCTGGACACGGCCGCGAGGTGACGCGAGCCGCCGCCGGGCATGGCAACCGGCGGGGGCTGACGATTCACGGGGCCGTTGAGATGACGAGGCTCAGTGCGCCTCGTCCCAGTTGTTTGCGGCCCGGGCCTCGACCTGCAGCGGTACCTTAAGCGCCACGGCCGGCATGGCCGCGCTCTCCATTACGGTGCGCACCACCGGCAGCGTCGCCTCCACCTCGGCCTCCGGCACCTCGAAGATCAGCTCGTCATGCACCTGCAGCAGCATGCGAGCGCCAAGGCCGGCTTCCGGCAGCGCCGTTTCCATTCGCACCATGGCGCGGCGGATGATGTCGGCGGCCGATCCCTGGATCGGCGCGTTGATCGCCGCGCGCTCGTTGAAGGAACGTATCTGCGGGTTGGATGCGCGGATCTCCGGATAGTGCGCCCGCCGCCCGAAGATGGTCTCGACATAGCCCTTGTCGCGGGCGAATGCCTTGGTGCTCTCCATATAGTCGCGAATGCCGGGGAAACGCTCGAAATAGCGCTTGATGTACTCGCCTGCTTCCTCGCGCGGGATGGAAAGCTGGTTGGCAAGACCGAAGGCCGAGATGCCGTAGATGATGCCGAAATTGATCGCCTTGGCGCGGCGGCGCACCTCTGGCGGCATGCCGGCCACGGGCACGCCGAACATTTCCGACGCGGTCATGGCATGGATGTCGATGCCGTCGGAGAAGGCCTGCCTGAGCTGCGGAATTTCGGCGACGTGCGCAAGCACGCGCAGTTCGATCTGGCTGTAGTCCGCCGACACCAGCTTGTTGCCCTTGTCGGCAATGAAAGCGGTGCGGATCCGCCGCCCTTCGGCCGTGCGGATCGGAATGTTCTGCAGGTTGGGCTCGGACGACGACAGCCGGCCGGTGGTGGTGGCTGCCAGCGCATAGGAGGTGTGTACGCGCTTGGTCTCCGGGTGGATGTATCCCGGCAAGGCGTCGGTGTAGGTCGATTTCAGCTTGGTAAGCTGGCGCCAGTCGACGATCTTGCGCGGCAGCTCGTGGCCGGCGGCAGCCAGGTCTTCCAGAACCTGGGCCGAGGTCGACCATTGGCCGGTCTTGGTCTTGGAACCGCCAGGCAGGCCCATCTTGCCGAACAGTATGTCGCCGAGCTGCTTGGGCGAGCCGATGTTCAGCTTCTCGCCGGCTAGGCGGTAGATTTCGTCCTCCAGCGCCGCCGCGCCCTGCGCCAGTTCGCCCGAAAGCCGGCTCAGGATCTGGCGATCGACGGAAATGCCTCGCTGCTCCATCTGCGCCAGCACGGGCACCAGAGGTCGCTCCAGTCGCTCGTAGACCGAGACCACGCCCTTTGCCGCCAGGCGCGGCTTCAGCACGCGCCAGAGGCGCAGGGTCACGTCGGCATGCTCGCCGCCGTAGCGGGTGGCCTTTTCGATGTCGACGAGATCGAACGACGTCGTCGACCTGCCGCTGCCCGCCACTTCCTTGTGGGCAATGGTCTTGTGGCCAAGCCAGCGTTCGGCAAGCGCGTCCCTGCCATGGCCGCCCGCGCCGGCTTCGAGCGCGTAGGAAATCAGCATCGTGTCGTCATAGGGCGCGATGTCGATGCCGTGCCGGTTCATTACGACGAGGTCGTATTTCACGTCGTGGCCGATCTTCAGGACGGCCGGATTCTCCAGCAGCGGCTTGATGAGCGCCAATGCGTCGCGGATGTCGATCTGGTTGTCTACCAGGCCGCCGCCGAGCAGGTCGCCCTCGCCGTTCTTGTGGTTGAGCGGCACATAGGCGGCGCGGCCGGAGCGCGTGGCGAGTGAAAGCCCGCACAGTTCGGCAAGCATCGGGTCGAGCGAGGTCGTCTCGGTGTTGAAGGCCGCCACGCCGGCCTCGGTGGCCTCTGCCGCCCAGTCGGCCAGGGTCTGCAGGTCGCGTATGCAGACATAGGCGTCGGGATTTATCTTTTCGGCGACTGCCGCATGGGCGCGCGCCTCGGCAAGTGCGGCAGGAGAAAGCCCTTCCGCGCGCGCCGCAGTCGTTTCCGAGGAAGGTGCTGTCGCCGCGGCGCCCGCTTCGGCTGCAGGCGCGGTCGTGGAAACAGGCGCGAGGCCGAGATCCAGGTCCGGCCCATGCGCCTCCTTCCCCCATTGCACGACCACACGCGCCGGCTCGATTTCGGAAGGCTCGGCGCCGGTGGCTTCGGCCACGCGACGGGTCAGCGACGAAAACTCCATCGCCTTGAGGAAGGAGATCAGCTTGGGGCCGTTCGGCGGCTGGAGAAGAAATTCGCTCAGCTCTTCCTTCACCGGCACGTCGTTCTTGAGCGTGACCAGTTCGCGCGAGATGCGCGCCTTGTCGGCGTTCTCGATGATCGACTGCCGACGCTTGTCCTGCTTGATCTCGCCGGCGCGTGCCAGCAGCGTATCGAGGTCGCCGAACTGTTCGAGCAGTTGCGCCGCGGTTTTCGGGCCGATGCCCGGCACCCCGGGCACGTTGTCGACGGAGTCGCCGGTCAGCGCCTGCAGGTCGATCATCTTTTCGGGCGGCACGCCCCATTTCTCGACGACCTCGGGCACGCCGATATGGCGATCCTTCATCGGGTCGTACATGGCGACCGAGGGCCCGACGAGCTGCATCAGGTCCTTGTCGGACGAAACGATGGTGGTGTCGCCGCCGGCCTCGCAGGCGAGCCGCGCATAGGTCGCGATGAGGTCGTCGGCTTCATAGCCCTGCATTTCCAGGCACGGCACGTCGAAGGCTCGCGTTGCCTGGCGGATCAGGCCGAACTGCGGAACGAGGTCTTCTGGCGGTGCCGAGCGGTTGGCCTTGTAGTGCTCGTAGACGTCGTTGCGGAACGTCTTCGACGAATGGTCGAAGATCACCGCGAAATGCGTCGGCACGGTGCCGGCTTCGGTGTCGCGGGCGTCTTTCATCAGCTTCCACAGCATGTTGCAGAAGCCGGAAACCGCACCGACCGGAAGGCTGTCCGACTTGCGCGTCAGCGGAGGCAGCGCGTGATAGGCGCGGAAGATGTATCCGGAGCCGTCGATGAGGAAGAGGTGGTCGCCTTTTTTCATGGGCTAGCCCTATCGTGGAGGTCGTGAACTGTCCATTGCAAAGCTCGGGAAAGGCACTGCGTCCTGCCGTTTCCTGACGGCACTTTGGCGATCACGGTTATGTTACGAAAGTGTAATGTGGGCGCCCTTGAATTGCCATCTTGAGCGCTCCAAATACCCGTCATCGGCAATCTTAGCCGAGTCCGGATAAGGCCCGTCCCCCGCCTGGACCGGACGTTGCGGCAGCCTAATCCCCCCTCTCCGGGCTGCCGCACCCTTTTTTGAAGTCGCCGCCGTGGTTCCCCTCCACCACGGCGGCATTTTTTTGGCCTCCGGGATGGAGCGCCACGATCGCGGCGATCATGGGTTGCCAACGGGCTTTCCATCAGCAGGTGCGTTGCTCTAGGGTGGCCTCCGCAGAATCGAAAGGCCATGAAGAATGCTCGCCATCGCACCCGTTCTCGATCAAATCGACGCCAATCTCGACCAGAGCCTGGAGCGCTTGTACGAACTGCTCCGCATCCGGTCGATCTCCACTGATCCGGCTTTCGCCGCGGATTGCCGCAAGGCGGCCGAGTGGCTGGTGGCAGACCTGAAGTCGATCGGCTTCGAAGCGAGCGTGCGCGACACCCCCGGCCATCCGATGGTGGTGGCTCACCACGAAGGCCCGTCGGCAGATGCGCCTCATGTTCTGTTCTACGGCCACTATGACGTACAGCCGGTGGATCCCCTCAATCTGTGGGAAGACGATCCGTTCGATCCGAAGCTGAAGGAGCTCAGCCCGGGCCGCAAGGTCATCACCGGCCGCGGCTCCTCCGACGACAAGGGCCAGCTGATGCTTTTCGTCGAGGCCTGCCGCGCCTACAAGCAGGTGCACGGCAAGCTGCCCTGCAAGGTCAGCATCCTGTTCGAGGGCGAGGAGGAATCGGGCTCGCCGTCGCTGAAGCCGTTTCTCGAAGCCAACGCGGCCGAGCTCAAGGCCGACTTCGCCATGGTTTGCGACACCGGCATGTGGGATCGCACCACGCCAGCTCTTTGCGTCGGCCTGCGCGGCCTCGTCGGCGAGGAAATCGTGGTGCACGCGGCCAATCGCGACCTCCATTCGGGCGAGTTCGGCGGCGCGGCGGCCAACCCCATCCGCATCCTTGCCAAGGTGCTGGCCGACATGCACGACGATACCGGCCGCGTGACCATTCCCGGCTTCTATGAGGGCGTGGAGGAAACGCCTTCGCAAATTCTCAAGTCGTGGGACTCGCTGGGCGAGACCACGGAGAACTTCCTTGGCGAAGTCGGCCTGTCCATTCCCTCGGGCGAGAAGGGCCGGTCGGTCCTCGAATTGACCTGGGCGCGGCCGACGGCCGAGTTCAACGGCATCACCGGCGGCTACACGGGCGAGGGCTTCAAGACGGTGATCGCGGCCAAGGCCTCGGCAAAGGTCTCGTGCCGGCTGGTGCACAAGCAGGACCCCGACAAGATCCGTGCCGCGCTCCGCGACTTCGTGCGCGCGCGCATCCCGGCCGACTGCTCGGTCGAGTTCCACGAGCATGGTGGCTCGCCGGCCATCCAGCTTTCCTATGACTCGCCGTTCCTCATCAAGGCCAAGCAGGCGCTGTCCGACGAGTGGGAGAAACCGGCCGTTATGATCGCCATGGGCGGGTCCATTCCCATCGTCGGCGATTTCCAGAACTTCCTTGGCATGGAATCGCTTCTGGCCGGCTTTGCACTGGTGGACGACCGCATCCACTCGCCGAACGAGAAATACGACCTGTCGTCGTTCCACAAGGGACAGCGCTCCTGGGCGCGGATTCTCGACGCGTTGACCCGCTGATTTTGAAAGAACCAAGATGACCATCCGCTTCCACAAGAACGACCTGCCGGACCTGTCCCACTACAATGTCGACGCGATTGCCATCGACACCGAGACGCTGGGCCTCAACCCGCATCGCGACCGGCTCTGCGTGGTGCAGATCTCACCGGGCGATGGCTCGGCGGATGTCATCCAGATCGAGCGCGGGCAGAAGACCGCGCCCAACCTCGTCAAGCTGCTTGGCGACAACGGCATCACCAAGCTGTTCCACTACGGCCGTTTCGATCTGGCCGTGTTGTTCAATGCGTTCGGCGTGATGCCGGAGCCGGTCTTCTGCACCAAGATCGCTTCACGGCTGACCCGCACCTACACCGACCGTCACGGGCTAAAGGACATCTGCTCCGAATTGCTGGGCGTCAGCCTGTCGAAGGTGCAGCAATCGTCCGATTGGGCGGCAGAAACGCTGTCCCCGGAGCAGATTGAATATGCGGCCTCGGACGTTTTGTACTTGCATCGTCTGCGCGATGTGCTGGTGGCCAGATTGCAGCGCGAAGGCCGCACGGCTGTGGCCGAAGCCTGTTTCCGCTTCCTGCCGGCGCGGGCAAGGCTCGATCTGATGGGCTGGGAAGAGGCGGATATTTTCGCCCATAGCTGAGTTCTTCTCAGCTTTTCTCAGGGCCAGATTCCAAACTATCGGTCGCGATCATGCCGGCGGCATAGGATCGATAAAATTTGGAACAAAAACGAGACAAGGAGATTATCTGAGTCGATTTGCTGCGGCGATCGACCTTGCTCTGGCGCCGAAAATCCTTCGGTGAAAACTTGCGCCGTATGTTTTTTTGAGCGATGATCAATTAACTGGGGGCTTGGAGGTGAGTATGGTTTTCCTCGCACTCTGGATAATCTGCGCGGGCGTTACGGTCGTTATTTCCTCGTCAAAAGGATATAATGCGTTCATCTGGTTTTTGATCGGGATTTTGCTTGGCCCGGTTGCTTTGTTGCTGTCTATATTTCTGCCCTTTTCCAAAAATTCACAGAACATCGGCAAGGGCATGCGCTGATCCACGCACGGCATTTGGCTGGCTGCAAAAGCTCGGGGGGATAACGTAACCCCGGCTCCTGTGGGAATCCATCGACCAGCATGAAGCAACAACGTGTTTGTCGGGCTGCAGCGCCATCTGCTGCCTGGTCAGAGCCTTGTTGCTTAAGGGCTCCTTAAATCGCCGCATTTTAGTGTCCACTCGACGCCCATAAGGCGTGGACGGGCAGCGGACGGCATGGCGAAAAGAGAGAGCAGGCGCATCGAACCTACCTTCGGCGGTCCCGTCGAAGGGGAGGACGAGTCGGGCCTGTCGGTCAGCGAGGACGATCGCGTCATTCCATCTTCGCGCCGTCGAAGGGAAAGCCCGCCGCGCCGCGCGGAACGGCGGGAGAGAGCCGAAGAAAGAGCGGAGCCGAAGCCCCGGAGAACGAAGACCAGGAAGCGCCGCGGGCTGTTCGGCGGCTTTGGGCGCATGATTTACTGGGGCTTCGTGCTGGCGATCTGGGCCGGCATCGCGGCCGCGGGCGTGCTTGTCTACTACGGCGCGCAAATGCCGAGCTCGACCACCTGGGCCATTCCCGACAGGCCGCCCAACGTCAAGATCGTGTCGGTCGACGGAAAGCTTCTCGCCAATCGGGGCATGACGGGCGGCGAAGCGGTCGGGCTGCACGAAATGTCGCCCTATATCCCGCAGGCGGTGATGGCGATCGAGGATCGCCGGTTCTATTCGCATTTCGGCTTCGATCCTCTCGGGCTTGCCCGGGCGCTGGTAGGGAACATTACGAGCGGCCGCATGGCGCAGGGCGGCTCGACGCTCACCCAGCAGCTGGCCAAGAACCTTTTCCTCAAGCCCGATCGCACGCTGGAGCGCAAGGTGCAGGAGGTGCTGCTGGCGCTCTGGCTCGAGCAGAAGCACACCAAGGACCAGATCCTCGAAATGTACCTCAACCGGGTCTATTTCGGCTCCGGCGCCTATGGCGTGGAAGCGGCTTCGCGCCGCTATTTCGGCAAGTCGGCCCGCGATGTCACCCTGGCGGAGGCTGCCCTTCTGGCCGGCCTGCTCAAGGCGCCGTCCCGGCTTTCGCCGGCGCGCGACCCGAAGGCGGCGGAAGCGCGCGCGCAGCTCGTTCTGGCGGCGATGCGCGACGAGAAGATGATCACCGACAAGGAGCTGACGGCGGCCATGAGCGCGCCAGCCACGCGCGCGGCAGCCTATTGGACCGGCTCGGAGCACTATGTCGCCGACCGCGTCATGGAAGAACTGCCGGGCCTGATCGGCGAGGTGCGCAGCGATATCATCGTCGACACCACAATCGACCTGACCCTGCAGAGTCTCGCAGAAAAATCGATCAGGCGGCTGATCGAGGAGAACGGCAAGAAGCTCGATGTCAGCCAGGGCGCGCTGGTATCGATCGACAATTCGGGCGCGGTGCGCGCCATGGTCGGCGGCTACGATTATGCCAACAGCCAGTTCGACCGCGCTTCCGAGGCGCGCCGCCAGCCGGGTTCGACCTTCAAGCCCTTCGTCTACCTCGCTGCGCTGGAGCAGGGCCGCACGCCCGACAGCGTCCGCAACGATGCGCCGATCAAGATCGGCAACTGGACGCCCAGCAACTACAACGGCAAGTATTATGGCAGGGTCACGCTGGCCACGGCACTGGCCAAGTCGCTGAATTCGGTCGCTGCCCAACTCGCCATGGAAGTCGGGCCCGAGGCCGTCATCGAGGTGGCGCGGCGGATGGGCATCGAATCGCAGATGCAGGCCAATGCATCACTCGCGCTCGGCACGTCGGAAGTCACCCCGCTGGAGCTGACGGCGGCCTATGTGCCGTTCGCCAACGGCGGCTACCGTCCGGAGGTCCACTTCATCCAGCGGGTAACCACCGCCTCGGGTGAAGTGCTGTACGAGAACACCGGCGGCAACACGCCGCGTGTCATCCGGCCCGAGATCGTGGGCATGATGAACGCCATGATGGCCGGCGCGGTGGAGGTCGGCACCGCCAGGAAGGCCGCGTTCAACTGGCCTTCGGCCGGCAAGACCGGAACCAGCCAGAATTCGCGCGACGCCTGGTTCGTCGGCTACACCGCCAACCTGACCACCGGCGTCTGGTTCGGCAATGACGATGGCAAGCCGATGAAGAAAGTGACCGGCGGCGCGCTGCCGGCGCAGGCCTGGCACGAATTCATGGTGGCCGCGCATGAGGGAGTGCCGGTTGCAGCACTGCCGGGGAGCTGGACATCGACCCCGCAGGACGAATGGGGCGACGACGGCGTGCCGGTGGCGGGCGATGGGGTCGCGGCGCCGACGGACCAGCTTCTGGAGGATGCGGCCAGGGCGATCGATGCGGCCGACCGCGACAGTGGCTTCGTGCCGATGCCGCGGGGGCCGACGACGTCGTCGATCGGGCGTCCGGTGCCGCCGGCCGATGTGGGCGGCCCGGCCGTGCGCCGCCAGGGCTCGATCCTCGATGTGATCCTCGGCAATTAGCGCGTGAGCCGGCGGCTGCGGCCAAACACCTCTCGCCAGCACGACCTCCTTCGTCTACATAGCGTGCGGGAGATCGCATCATGACCGCCGACACATCCGACGCAAGAAAGACCATCGTTTTGACCGGTGCCAGCCGCGGCATCGGGCACGCCACCGTCAAGCGTTTCTCGCGCGAGGGCTGGCGGGTCATCACCTGCTCGCGCCAGGACTTTGCCGAGAATTGCCCGTGGCCGGCCGGGCCGGAAGACCATATCAAGGTCGATCTCGCCGATCCGGAGGATGTCGGCCGCGCAGTCGCCGAAATCCGCCACAGGCTGCTCGACCAAGGCGGCAAGCTCCATGCGCTGGTCAACAATGCCGGCATCTCGCCGAAGCTCAAGGACGGCAGCCGGATGAACTCGCTGGAGACGCCGATGCATGTCTGGCGCGATGTCTTCCAGGTCAATTTCTTCGCGCCCATCATGCTGGCGCGGGGCCTGTTCAAGGAACTCGTGGCCGCGCAGGGCTCGATCGTGAACGTCACGTCCATCGCGGGCACGCGCGTCCACCCCTTTGCGGGCACCTCCTATGCCACGTCCAAGGCGGCGCTCGGCTCGCTGACCCGCGAGATGGCGCATGACTTCGGTCCGCATGGCATCCGCGTCAACGCCATCGCGCCCGGTGAGATCGACACTGCTATCCTGTCGCCCGGCACCGACAAGATCGTCGAGACGATCCCGTTGCGCCGCCTTGGCGCGACTTCGGAAGTGGCCGACATCATCTACTTCCTCTGCTCGGGCCAGGCGTCCTACGTGACCGGCTCGGAAATCCACATCAACGGCGGCCAGCACGTCTGACGTGCAGCCGCCCGGCATGGCGGCAACAGGCTGAAATTTCCCGAAGCGGTAAACATTCCGGGTGCGTCTCGCGGCGCGCCGACGCTTTTGCTGTGGCAGATATATCGCGAAAACAAAGGTGGCGATCGCTCCTCTGGGGCGTCTCTCGCGCAGGCAGGGATTATTTTTCCGCCCCCATTTGAACCTGCAGAAAAACGATTGCCTCGCCTGTTGGGCGGCGCGAGTGCATTTCTTCTGCTGTCCGGGGCTCGGGGCTACAAAACATGACGATAGCCGGAACCCTCTTCGCCATGACGCAGTCGCCCGCCAAGCTCAACGCCTTTCCCGTCTTCATGCGGGTCGAGGGGCAAGCTGTGGTCATCGTCGGCGGGGGCGATGAGGCTTTCGCCAAGGCGCGGCTGCTTGGCCAGTCGAGCGCCCGCATCGTGGTGCTTTCAGATCGGCTCGATCCCGAATTCGCGGCCTGGATCGAGGCCGGCAATGCGAACTATGCCGAGGCCGCCTACGATCCTGCCCGCCTTGAAGGTGCGGTTATGGTCTTCGCCGCCACCGGCGATGCGGTGCAGGATCGTATCGTTTCCGAAGACGCGCGCCGGCTGGGCATTCCCGTCAACGCCGTCGACCGGCCCGACCTGTGCGACTTCTTCACGCCGGCGCTGGTCAACCGTGCGCCGTTGGCTGTGGCGATCGGCACGGAAGGGGCAGGCCCGGTGCTGGCGCAGATGGTGCGCGCCAAGGTTGATCGGGTGCTGTCGCCCTCGCTCGGGTCGCTTGCTTCCCTTGCCGAAACCTTCCGCGACGCCGCCGAGGCTTTCCTGCCCAAGGGGGCCGCTCGCCGACGCTTCTGGCGCGAGTTTTTTGGCGGCGCGCCGGCGCGCGCAATGGAGCGCGGGGAACTAGGCGAAGCGCGCCGGGCAGCATCGGAATTGCTTGCGCAAGACGAACCGGCGCATGGCCATGTGGCGCTTGTGGGCGCGGGGCCGGGCGCCGAGGACCTGCTGACGCTGCGCGCCCACCGCCACCTCATGGAAGCGGATGTCATCGTCCACGACGCGCTGGTGCCCGAGGCGGTGATCGCCATGGGTCGGCGCGATGCCGAGCGGCTGCCCGTCGGCAAGCGCAAAGGCTGCCATTCCAAGTCGCAAGCGCAGATCAATGCGCTGCTGGTCAGCCTGGCGCGCGAAGGCAAGCGCGTGGTGAGGCTGAAGTCGGGCGACCCACTGGTGTTCGGCCGGGCCGGCGAGGAGATGCAGGCGCTGCGCGATGCCGGCATTTCCTACGAGGTCGTTCCCGGCGTTACCTCCGCCTTTGCCGCCGCGGCCGATTTTGAGCTGCCGCTGACCTTGCGCGGCGTCACCTCGTCGATGGTGTTCACCACCGGGCACGATCTCAAGGGCAAGTCGCTGCCGGACTGGGCAAAGCTCGCCATCTCGGGCGCGACCGTTGCGGTCTATATGGGCCGCTCCGTTGCGGCCGACGTCGCCTCGCGGCTGATCGCGGCGGGTCTTGCGCCCGACACGGCTGTCGCGGTGGTGGAAAACGCGAGCCTTGACGGACGCCGCAAGTTCCACGGCACGCTGGCCGACCTGCCCTCGCTGGAGACGCGCACCGATCTCACCGGCCCGGTCATGACCATCATCGGCGACGCCGTTGCCGGCGCCAATTTTACAGGCTCGGAGCCGCTGGCCCGGTCCATTCGCGCCAACAGGGCCGAAGCCCAGGATTTCAAGGAAAGCGTGGCATGAAGATACTGACCGCCAACCGCCTCACCGACGGCGAAGCTGTGTGGTTTTCGGCCGGCCATGTCTGGGCCGAGACGATCGTGGGCTCCGAGATCGCCGTCGACAAGGCTGGCGAGGAACGCCTCGAAGCCATCGGCAAGGCGGCGCTGGAGAACAACGAGGTTGTCGACGTCAACCTGATCGATGTGGAGCTCGTCGGTGGCGAGATCCGCCCGACGCGGCTGCGCGAGCAGATCCGCGCGGCCGGCCCGACCAACCGCATCGACCTGGGCAAGCAGGCCCGCCCCGACATTTCCCGCGCGGCGTGAAGATCAGGCCACACGGCCCATTGAGAGACGAAGACGATGTACCGTTACGACGAGTTCGACCATGATTTCGTGAAGGCCCGCGTCGCCGAGTTCAGCGACCAGGTCGAGCGGCGCCTTGCCGGCGAAATCACCGAGGACCAGTTCCGCCCGCTGCGGCTGATGAACGGCGTCTATCTGCAGCTGCACGCCTACATGCTGCGCGTGGCGATCCCCTATGGCACGCTGAATTCGCGCCAGCTGCGCATGCTGGCCCATATCGGCCGCAAATACGACAAGGGCTACGGCCACTTCACCACGCGCCAGAACATCCAGTTCAACTGGCCGGCGCTGTCGGACATTCCCGCGATCCTCGCCGATCTGGCGAGCGTCGAGATGCACGCGATCCAGACCTCGGGCAATTGCATCCGCAATGTCACCGCCGATCACTTCGCCGGCGCTGCCGCCGATGAGGTCGCGGACCCGCGCCCCTATGCCGAAATCCTGCGCCAGTGGTCGACCGTGCACCCGGAATTTTCCTACCTGCCGCGCAAGTTCAAGATCGCGGTGACCGGCGCCGAGCGCGACCGCGCCGCCATCCAGGTCCACGACATCGGCCTGCATCTGAAGAAGAACGCGGCCGGCGAGCTCGGCTTTGCCGTCTATGTCGGCGGCGGACAGGGCCGCACGCCGCTGATTGCCAAGAAGATCAGGGATTTCCTGCCGGAGGAGCACCTGCTCTCCTACACCACGGCGATCCTGCGCGTTTACAATCTCTACGGGCGTCGCGACAACAAGTACAAGGCGCGCATCAAGATCCTGGTGCATGAGACCGGCGTCGAAGAGCTAACCCGCCAGGTCGAGGCCGAATGGGAAGCGCTGAAGGACGGCGAGCTGAAGCTGCCGGAGGCCGATGTGCAGGCAATCGCTGCCTATTTCGCGCCGCCGGCGCTCGGCCCGCGTCCGGAGGGCGACGCGGCGGTCAAGACGGCGCGGCTCGACAGCAAGAGCTTCAGCGAATGGCTCGACCAGAACGTCATCACCCACAAGCATCCCGACTACGCCGCGGTGACGATCTCGCTGAAGGGTATTGGCGAAGCGCCCGGCGATGCCACCGACAGCCAGATGGAGGCCGTCGCCGACATCGCGGAAAAATATGCCTTCGACGAGCTGCGCGTCTCGCATGAGCAGAACCTGATCCTGCCCCATGTCGCGCGCGCCGACCTCAAGGCCGTCTATGACGCGCTGGTCGAGGTAGGCCTTGCGACGGCCAATGCCGGGCTGATCTCGGACATCATCGCCTGCCCGGGCCTCGACTACTGCGCGCTTGCCAATGCCCGCGCCATCCCCGTGGCGCAGGAGATTTCGCAGCGCTTCGCCTCGCTGGAGCGGCAGCGCGACATCGGCGAGCTGAAGCTGAAGATCTCCGGCTGCATCAATGCCTGCGGTCACCATCATGTCGGCCACATCGGCATTCTGGGCGTGGAGAAGAAGGGCGGCGAGCTTTATCAGGTGACCCTCGGCGGCTCGGCCGACGAGAACACCTCGATCGGCGAGATCGTCGGGCGCGGCTTTGCCCCGGACGAGATCACCGACGCGATCGAGACCGTGGTGGAGACCTATCTGAAGCTGCGCCTCGACCGTTCGGAAAAATTCATCGACGCCTATCGTCGTCTCGGTGCCGCGCCGTTCAAGGAGGCGCTCTATGGCAGCGAAGCCAAGGCCGCTTGACGCCGAAGCCGCGGCGCAGGCCGAGGCCGCCTCGCTGGAGGAGCGATATGGCGCCCGCGCGCCGATGGAAATCATCGAGCAGGCGGTGACCCGGTCCTTTGCTGGCGAGATCGCGGCGGTGTCTTCGTTCGGCGCCGATTCCGCGGTGCTGCTGCACATGATCGCCGAGGTCGACCGCTCCGTGCCGGTCGTGTTCCTCGACACCGGCAAGCATTTCGGCGAGACGCTGGACTACCGCGATGCGCTGGTCGCCGATTTCGGGCTGACCGATCTGCGCATCGTCACGCCGGAGCAGGCGGCCCTGGAGCGCGACGATGCCGACGGGAAGCTGCACCTCTCCGACGTCGATGCCTGCTGCGCGATCCGCAAGGTTGAGCCCATGGCGCGTGGCGTCGCGCCGTTTCGCGCTTGGTTCACCGGGCGCAAGCGCTTCCAGGCCGCAACGCGCCAGGCTCTGCCCGCCTTCGAGGCTGTGGGCCCGCGCGTGCGCATCAATCCCCTGGCGAGCTGGACCGCCGCCGATCTGGGCGATTACATGCGTGCTCATGGCCTGCGGGAGAACCCGCTGGTCGCCTATGGCTATCTGTCGATCGGCTGCTTCCCCTGCACCCGGGCAGTGAAGCCCGGCGAAGATGCCCGCAGCGGCCGCTGGGCCGGGCAGGGCAAGACTGAATGCGGTATCCATCTCTCCGGCCTCGACCGGTCGCTGAACAATTCGTCGCTTTAGGAAGTCCCCGAATGTCTGAAACCAACGCGCAATCGCGCCTCTGGACGCCTGAAGGTTTTCGCGAGGACGACTGGCAGCACGCCGACAGCGCCGAGGCGCTGTCGGGCAATGGCCGCTTCATCCTGCCGCTGCAGGCCTTCCTCGGTCTCGATCCGCAGGTACGCGAAGCCTACAAGGAGCGGCTCGGCGTGCTGCTCCAGCCCGGCGAGGCGGTGGATGCCATCGTGGATCTGCTGGACACGCTATCGCTTGTGGCGCTGGCCTTCCCGGCCTTCAGCGATGGCCGCAGCTTTTCGAAGGCCGAACTGCTGCGCCGGCGCCATGGCTTCACCGGTGCGTTGCGCGCCACGGGTCAGGTGCTGGTCGACCAGCTTCCGCACATGCTGCGGCTTGGTTTCGACGAATTCGAAGTTTCTCACCCGACATTGATCGCCCGTCTGGAGGCGGGACGTATCGGCGGCTTGCCGCTGCACTACCAGCCGTCGGCGAAGGCGGCGGAAACCGGCCTCAAATATTCCTGGCGTCGCAAAGCGGCCGGCTGAGGCGCTGTACAAGTCTCGCGGCCTCAGCCGCGCGGCCGCGCTTCCTTTCCCGGCTTTTCCAGGTGGTCCAGCTTGCCCAGAAGGTCGCGCATATTGCCGGGTATTTCTGGATCAGGCCTGAAGGCGGGCAAGGAGCGGACGAATCTTCGCATTGTCTCCGTGCCGATCTGTCGCCTGATCTCGGCCGCCAGAGCGTTGGATATCTTGTCTTTAACTCGGGCCATGGCCCCAAAACCTTATCGTTTCGCGCTGAAGAACTCCGTTGGCTTGAATTTGTTCCTCAAGCGTACAGTGTTGAACGATTCCAGACCGGTTTTGTGAATATTTAGTTAAATTGGACGGGTTGCGGCTTGGGCGCTCCAGTTCCGCCCCGACCGCTGTAAGCAGGGCTGCCTCTTGATTTTTCACCCCCGAACCTCGATATCGGGCGCAACTTTGCCATTCTTGAAGCAATGACGGGATATGCGATGAGCGACCAGGAAAAACACGAACGCGCACCCGAGGAGAACGAGGCTGTGCGGGCCGCCACGGAAGCGCAGGAAACCGGCCAGGAAAGCGACTATGAGGCGCTGGTGCGGTTGATGAAGGAAAACGAAGAGCTGAAGGACCGGGCTCTTCGCATTGCGGCCGACATGGAGAACCTGCGCCGCCGCACCGCTCGCGATGTGCAGGATGCGCGCGCCTATTCCATGGCCAATTTCGCCCGCGATATGCTGGGCGTTTCCGACAATCTGCGCCGCGCCATCGAGGCCGTGCCGGCCGAGGCACGTGCCGCCGGCGAGGCCGGTCTGCTGGCGCTGCTCGAGGGTGTCGAGATGACGGAGCGGTCGATGCTGCTCGCGCTCGAACGCCATGGCGTCAAGAAGCTGGATCCCGAGGGCTCCAAGTTCGACCCGCACTTCCACCAGGCCATGTTCGAGGTGCCCAATCCCGACATTCCGGCTGGCACGGTGGTGCAGGTGGTTCAGCCGGGCTATTCGATCGGCGAGCGCGTGCTGCGCCCGGCAATGGTGGGCGTTTCCGCCGGTGGCCCCAAGAACAACGCCGCCGAAGCGCCGGCCGAGCCCGGCCCCGTCAACCAGCAGGCTGAAAAGGACGCCTGACAGGCGCTACCGCCGCCGGATCGATCCCGGACATTGCGTGCAAGCGCGGGATCGACCATGGTAGCGGCGAGGGGAACGACGTCGGGCCGGCTGCGCTCGGCGTCCGTCGCTCCGCATTCGGGGCTGACGCATGACAGCACTACAGCTTCTCGATTATGCCGGCGTGGCGGTGTTTGCCGCCACCGGCGCGCTCGCCGCCTCACGCAAGCAGCTCGACATCATCGGCTTTCTGTTTCTGGCAAGCGTCACCGGCATCGGCGGCGGCACGTTTCGCGACCTCATTCTCGGCACGCCGGTGTTCTGGGTCCGCAATCCCAACTATGTGCTGGTCAGCGCGGCCATTGCCGCCATCGTGTTCTTCACCGCCCACCTCGTCGAGTCGCGCTACAAGCTGCTGCTGTGGCTCGATGCGCTGGGCATGTCGGCTTACTCGGTGATGGGGGCGGCAAAGGGGCTGGCCGTGACCGGCTCCTTCACGGTCGCCATCATCACCGGCATGCTCACCGCGACCTTCGGCGGTATTCTGCGCGATTTGCTGGGCGGCGAGCCTTCCGTTCTGCTGAGGCCCGAAATCTACGTGACGGCGGCGCTGGTCGGCGCAGGCGTGTTCATCCTTGCCGGACTATTGGGCACCCCGGCGACGGTGTCCGCCGTGGTTGCATTTCTGGCCGCCTTTCTGGTTCGCGGCGGCGCGCTGAAGTTCGGCTGGACGTTTCCCGCCTACAGGAGCCGGCCAGGCCGCCGGCCCGAGGATATCCCCTGAAGGGTTGTCAGGCGGCGAAACGCTGCGCGTCGCTGCCGTAGTAGTTGATGTAGCGGGCGTTGATTTCCTCGACCGGAAGGACAACGAAAACATCGACCGTATGGAAGTCCTCATCGACCACGCAGCCGTCGCCGATGCGGGCGCCCAGCCGCAGGTAGCCCTTGATGAGCGGCGGCATGGCCATGATGGCCGACTTCAGGTTGATGGCCTCGTTTGGCATCATGTCCATGTCGCAGTAGCGACCCGGCACTGCGCGCACTTCCCACGGACCGTTGGCGCGGCAGTTGTGCGCCAGATAGGACAGCGCTTCCGCATGGGCAGCCGGCACCGTGCCGTGGAAGGATGCGCAGCCCGCCATGACATCGATTCCGTAGCGGTGCACATAGGCCCAGATGCCCTGCCACAGCAGCTCGATGGTGCGCTTGGAGCGGTAGTCGGCCAGCACGCAGGAGCGGCCCAGCTCAAGGAAGCGGCGGCCGGGGTGGCGGCCCACGAGGCCCTTCAGTTCGAATTCGTCTTCCGAGTAGAAGCCGCCGGCGGCGATCGCGGCCTCCTGCCTGAGCAGCCGGTATGTGCCGACGATGCGCTTGTGCATGGGGCCGGGAAGGGCGCTGTCGATCACCAGCAGGTGGTCGCAGATGGCATCGAAGCGATCGGCGTCGCGGCGCTCCATCGCGTGGAGAGCGCTCTGCCTGGCGCCGAGTTCGTCATAAAACACCCGGTAGCGGATTTCCTGGGCCACGGCGATCTCGCCGGCATCGCGGGCCAGGCGCACTTCCAGCGTACCGATGCGGCCGAGAAGCTCGCTTTCGTATGCCGCGCCATCATGTGCGCCGGAGGGGCGGTGACGCTCGAGCATCGCGGTCTGCATGGCTAATTCTCCTTCGAGCTTGCTCACATGCAGCAGAATAAAAAGTCCGTGCAACAGAAGTGTGACTGTAGCTTGATCAGCATGGCCGGGCAAATTTGGGGCAGCAGATCGTTGGGCGTCCGGGCACTCGCCACCGTTGCGAAGCCGTCCCCGCTTCGATCAGCCTGCGGCCTGTTCCGCAACCGTTCGGACCAGCGCATCGGGATCGAGCGGCTTGGTCACGAAACCTGTCGCGCCATGCGCCAGCACAGTGTGCCGGGTTTTTTCCTGGCTGTCGGCCGAAAGAACCATGATCGGCACCGGTGCGGCAGTGGTTTCCTCCTCGTAACGGCGGATGGCGGCGATAGCGTCGAGACCGTCCATGATGGGCATGTGCAGGTCCATCAGCACGATATCGTAGCGCGTCGTGCCGCTGGTCACGGCTTCCACGGCGGCCCTGCCATTGCCGACCACGTCGACCCTGTGGCCGGCCTTGAGCAAGGTGACGCGGGCCAGCAGGGCGTTGATGTCGTTGTCCTCGGCGATCAGGATCGACAGTTCCGGTTCGTCCCCCTTCGACGGCTCGCTGCCTTTCGGGCGTGACGACACCGTGAGGGCCGAAGGCGCGGCCATTCCCGAAAGCAGAACGCGCAGCAGCGTTTCGCCGCGCACCGGGCGTGCCAGGAAGGTCGAATAGCCATTGCGCCGGAAATCGCCCAGCATGCCGCGCTCATTGGGGGCGATCACTATGATCGCTTCGCATGCAGTGAAACCTGCCCGGCGCAGGCGCTTCAGCATATCGCCGTCGGCATTTTCCAGCGTGGCATCGACCAGCAGCGTGTCGCACCCTTCGGAAAGCGTCGCGGCCTGCTCGGGCGTTTCCGCCACCTGCATCGTGCCGCCATGGGCCGCGATTGTGCGCGCGATCGCCTCGGCCTCGATCCTGTTGGCAGCCAGCATGACCGCGCGGCGGCCCGCAAGCGCCTCGCAGCGGCCATTGTCGCCCTGCACCGCCTCGGCAGCCGGGATGGTGAAGGAAAATTCAGAGCCTTTGCCTTGTTCGCTTGTGACCTCGATCTCGCCGCCCATCGAGCGCACGATGCCCCTGGATATGGCAAGTCCCAGTCCGGCGCCGCCATGCGCACGGGTCGAGGTGCTGTCGGCCTGCTCGAATTCGCCGAAGATGCGCTCCAGGTCGGTTTCGCCAAGCCCGGTGCCGGTGTCGGTGACGGCGAAGCGCAGCATGTCGGATTTTTCGCCCGGCACGATCGTGACACTGACCAGCACGCCGCCCTCGTCGGTGAATTTCACCGCATTGCCGATCAGGTTGAGAAGCACCTGCCGCACGCGGCCGGGATCTGCGGTGATGACCTGCGGCACGTCGGGCGAGACATGGCAGCCGAGGCCGATGCCCTTGGCGAAGGCGCGCGCGGCCAGCAGTTCCACCACGTTTTCCACGATCTCGCGCGGCGACATCGGCTGCGGCTCGGGCTCGAAGCGCCCCGCCTCGATCTTGGAATAGTCGAGCAGGTCCTCGATCAACGCCAGCAGCGCCCCCGCCGAGGTGGAAACGGCGCAGACATAGGTGCGTTGCTCGGGCGAAAGCGCGGTGTCGGCCAGCAGCGTGGCCATGCCGATGATGCCGTTCATCGGCGTGCGAATCTCGTGGCTCACCGTGGCAAGAAACCGCGACTTGGCCTGGCTGGCGTGTTCGGCGCGCTCACGCGCATGGATCAGTGCGGCCTCCGCACGCTTCCGGGCGGTGATGTCGCGGGCGATCGCGCGATGGGACACCGTGTCGCCCTCATTGTCGCGTACCGAAAGCTCGATCCACGAAAACCAGCGCGTTCCGCCCGGCGCGTTGATGGCAACGTCGGTGGAACTCAGGCATTCGCCGTTGGCAAAGGCTGCGTCCGGCACCAGGCCGATCTCGACGCCGAGATCGGCGAGCATGCGGCCCGAAATCTGCGCCCTGTCCAGCCCCACCAGATCGGCGAAGACCTTGTTGGCATAGACGATGCGGCCATCGCGGTCGCGATGGATGACGAGGTCGCCAAGCGCATCGATAAGGCCGTGGAAGCGCTCCTCGTTCTCCTGCAACTCCCACATGCGGTCGGCCAGAACCTCCATCCTGGCCTGTTCCTGCATTGCGTCGGGGGAGGCGCGCGCCGCGCTCTTGCCGGCATAATATGCGGCAGCGAGCGCCAGCCCGGCCGTACTGAACCCCAACAGCCCCAGGCTGACCACGCCGGGAGCGCCGGTCAGCCAGGCGATGACCGAACAGATGAGCGAGGAAAGGATGAGGGCGCCGCCAAGGCCAGTCGCCACGCGCTTCCTCGGCAGGTCGGGCGCCAGCGGCGGCGGCGTCAGTTGGCGGCGCGCCAAGCCGCGCGGCAACTGCTCGCGCAGGGCCGTTTCGCCTTGGTGCAGCTCGAAATCGATGGAATCGGTCTCCATGCCGCAACCATAAGGGCCAAGCCTTAGGGAAGCCTTGGAGTGAAAGTTCGAATTGTATCGGTCCGACGGAATAGCCCGGGATTTCTGTGGCTTAGAGCGTTTCGCCAGCCAGGATGAAACCCTCCGGCAGCTACATCTCGACGACGACGCGCCCCCTGATCTTGCCTTCGACAATGTCGTGGGCCGCCTGGATGATGTCGTCGAAGCCGATCCGGGTCGTGAGCTTTTCCAGCTTGGCGTGGTCGAGATCAGTGGCAAGGCGCTGCCAGGCCTCCAGGCGCAGTTCCTTTGGCGCCATGACCGAGTCGATGCCGAGCAGCGAAACGCCACGCAGGATGAACGGGGCGACACTGCCGGGCAGGTCCATGCCCTGGGCCAGGCCGCAGGCGGCGATCGCACCGCCATAGGAGGTCATCGACAGCACATTGGCCAGCGTGTGGCTGCCGACGGCATCGACGCCTCCCGCCCAGCGCTCCTTGTTGAGCGGCTTGGCGGGACCGGAAAGCTCTTCGCGGGCAATGATTTCGGCGGCACCAAGATCATGCAGGTAGCCGCTTTCCGCAGGCCGCCCGGTCGAAGCGATGACGTGGTAGCCTAGCTTGGACAGAAGCGCGACGGCCACGGAGCCGACGCCGCCGGCCGCGCCGGTGACGATCATGGGGCCGCGATCCGGCGTCAGGCCGTGGCGCTCCAGCGCCATCACCGACAGCATCGCCGTGTAACCGGCGGTGCCGATCGCCATCGCAGTTGCCGCGCTCATGCCCTCGGGCAGGGGAACCAGCCAGTCGCCCTTCACGCGCGCCCTGGCGGCATAGGCGCCGAGATGGGTCTCGCCCACGCCCCAGCCATTCAGGATAACCTTGTCGCCCTCTTTCCAATCTGGATGGGTGGAGGAGAGCACCGTGCCGGCGAAATCGACACCGGGAATCATGGGGAAGCGCCGCACCACAGGGGCCTTGCCGGTGATCGCCAGCCCGTCCTTGTAGTTGACGGTGGTCGCATCGACGGCGACCGTGACATCGCCCTCCATCAGGTCCGTTTCGGAAATCTCCGTCACGGCCACCGACTGGTTCTTGGCCTCGTCGCGGGTGATCAGGATGGCCCTGAAGGTGTCGGACATTGCGGGGCTCCGTGCAGCGCTGGTCGATTTGGACCGACTTTGCGACGTGCGCCCTGCAAAATCAATCGTGCGAGGCCGCCTTGCTGCGCCGCCAGCCGAACAGTTCTTCCAGCAGCACGAGGCCAGCGCCGACCGATATGAAAGCGTCGGCCAGATTGAAGATCGCGAACGACCAGACCGGCGTGTGGAAAAGGATATAGTCGATCACGTGGCCGTAGACGGCGCGGTCGATGAGATTGCCAATCGCGCCGCCGATGATCAGGGCGAAGCCGACCCGCGACAGCACCTGCCCGGGGCCGGTACGAAACGCCAGATAGAGCACGAAGGCGATGACCGCGAGCGAGACGAGGATAAGCCCCTTGTCGCCGATCGACGAGAACATCGAGAAGGCGACGCCGGTGTTGTAGGTGCGGTAAAGCGCCAGAAACGGCAGGATGTCGACCTTTTCATGCATGAAAAGCTCGGTTTCGACCAGCAGCTTGATCCACTGGTCTATGGCTATGGCGATAGCGGCAAGCAGGCCGTAAGGCAGCAACGATCTCCCGGTCACGCGCCGCCTCCCGCTTCAAGCTTCAGCGCGCCGCGCCGAATCTCGTAGAGCATGACGCCGGTGGCCACCGCCAGGTTGAGCGAGTCGGCGCGGCCGGCCTGCGGAATGCGCAGCAGCCGGTCGCAGGTTTCGGCCAGCGTGTCGGGAAGGCCCTGCTGCTCGTTGCCCATCATCAGCACGACCGGCTTTCCTGAGAAATCGACGGTGCGGTAGTCCACGGATCCTTTCAGATGCGTGCCGACGACGAGGCCGGGGAAATTCTTGCGCCAGGCCAGAAACGCCTCGGCCGTAGCCTTGGCTACGGGAACTGCGAAGATGGAGCCCATGGTGGCGCGCACGGTCTCCAGCGAAAACGGATCGGTGGTCTCGCCCACCAGGATAACGCCCTTGGCGCCCACCGCATCCACGGTGCGGATGACGGTGCCAAGATTGCCGGGGTCGCGCACGCGGTCGAGCGCCACCCAAACGTCACCATGCTTCGGCCGGATGTCCTTCAGCGGAAGGTAGCGCTGCGCGAACACGCCGACCACCATCTGCGGGTTGTCGCGCCGGGTGATGGAGGTCAGCACCTTTTCGGAGACTTCCAGAACCGTACCGCCGGCAGCCACCGTGCGGGCGGCCACCTTCTCGATGGTCGGGTTACCGAGACCGGCCTTGGCGAAGATCAACGTCTTGATCGACCAGCCGAGGTCGAGCGCGTCGATGACAAGCTTCAGACCCTCGGCCATGAAGGCGTTCTGCTGGTCGCGGAATTTCTTCAGCGCCAGCGCCTTGATGTCCTTGACCAGCGGATTGGCGAGGCTGGTGACTTCCTTCACCCGTCCGGGCGCGCGATGCTCGGTCATTTTGCCAGCCACCGTGAGAAAAGAGAGGTCGAAAGCGCCCGGCCGGCAGACTTTTCGCGGATGATGAGCTCGCCCGATTCCACTACCCCGCCCATACCGGCGAAGGTGTCGCGCATCAGCGCATGAATGGCGAAGAAGGAGGCGCGGATCGAATAGGCCGTCAGCACCACCGCAAGCGGCTTCGGTGTCAGGATCGAGCGGCAGATATCGGTCAGCGCCGGCAGGTCTTCGAACAGCTGCCACACCTCGCCCTTCGGCCCGCGCCCATAGGCCGGCGGGTCGAACAGGATGATGTCATAGGCATTGCCGCGCCGCTCCTCGCGCTCGGCGAATTTCATCGCGTCCTCGCAGATCCAGCGGATCGGCTTGTCGCCGAGGCCTGCCATGAGCTGGTTCTCGCGCGCCCAGCCGATGGCCTTTTTCGAGGCGTCGACATGGGTCACTTCCGCGCCGGCGCGGGCGGCCACAAGCGAAGCGAGGCCGGTATAGCCGAACAGGTTCAGCACCTTCACCGGGCGCCTGGCGTCGCGGATAAGTCCGGCCATGTGGTCCCAGTGCGAGGCCTGCTCGGGAAAAACGCCGACATGGCGGAAGGAGGTGAAGCGGCCGAGATAGTCGATGCCGTCATGGCGCATCGGCCATGTCTCGCCGAGCGGCGTTTTCGGAAAGCGCCAGCGGCCCATGCCTTCCTCGTCGGTGTCGCCGGTGAAGACGGCATCGACATTGTTCCACTCCCTGGCCGGCAGCGCGCGCTGCCAGATCGCCTGGCCCTCGGGGCGCACGATGCGATAGGGGCCGTATTGCTCCAGCTTCTCGCCGGCGCCGCTGTCGAGCAGGGCGTAATCGTCGTTCGGCGCGACTTCGAGGATGACCGGCAACCGTTCCGCGGGCAGGGCGCCTTCGCGGCGCACAAGCTTGCGCGCCGGCGCCTGGGGCTCGGGCGCGGCCTGTGGTTCGGTTTTTTCGGGGGCGCGGCGAGGTGCGGCCGGTCGTTCGCCGCGTGCTGCCGGCTGCGGCGTGCGATCGGGCTGCTGGCGCTTGTCGCGGCGTTTGTCACGCGAGGGTTTCATTCACACTCCAGATATGGCAGCCGCGCTTCTGCCACAGCCCACCCCGCGGCGCAACAAAAGTACGGCCTTCAGGCCGCGCGTGGATGCCGGGCGATAAACAGAAGCGCGACCATGAGCGCGACGAAGCCAGCAAGCTTGAACGCGGCCACAACCATATGCCCGGTTTCCCAGCGCAGGCGAACGGCATCGAAATTCTCGGGCAGGACGGCCCCTCTCGTCCATGTGGCGAGTTCGGCATTGGCGGGCGCCACCAGAGCGAACCACGCGCCAAGAGCAAGGGCATAGAGCGCCGCGGCCGACGCCGCAAAGCGTGAGGCTGGCCGGTCCCCTCGGAGAAGAAGGACCAGACACGCCGGCAGGACGATGGCAGCCAGGTCCAGCGGCGCGCCCACTGCGGCAAACAGCCAGAACTGGCGGTTGAATACCGTCGTTTCGCGCCACAGTTCGGCAGACCAGGCCATCAGCCGCGGCTCCGCCTCCAACACGTGGGCGAAGGAGGGTCCGAGGCTGAGCGCGGCGACCACCGCCGCAAGCAGCGAAAGATAGAAAGTGGCAGGAGGTATTCGCATCACGTTACCTCATGACCGCAGAGGCTTGCGACTAGCTCGACTTCGGCCGGCTTTCGTAAACCGCAATGCCGGCTGCCAGGTCTTCCAGCGCCGCACCCACCGACTTGAACAGCGTGATTTCCTCGGCGCTCCGGCGACCCTGCTTCTGGCCGCGAGCCAGTTCGTGCAAGTCGGCCACGATCTCCTCGGGCTTGAGAACGCCCGAAGCCAAAGGCTGGACAATGTCGCCGGCCTCCTTGGTCGCGCCGGCGCGGGTATCGACATAGACGCGGGCGCGGCGGATCGCGTCGTCATCGCTTTCGCGCATCTCGGGCGTGAAGGCGCCGACCAGGTCGAGATGCGTGCCCGCCTTGAGCAGCGCGCCCTTGATCAGGGGCGTGGTCGAAATGGTGGCGCAGGAGACGATGTCGGCTTCCGCGACTGCTGCGTCGAGGTCCTGCACCGCGGCGGCGTCGAAGCCCTTCGCGCGCAACTCGGCCGCGACGGCGTCCGCGTTGGCGTGGGTACGGTTCCAGATCCTGACCTGCGTGATCGGCCGCACCGCCGCATGTGCCTGGGCCAGGAACGGCGCCAGCGCGCCGGCGCCCACGATCAGCAGCCGCGAAGCGTCCTCGCGTGCGAGATAGCTGGCGGCCAGCGCGGAGGCGCAGGCCGTGCGCCATTGCGTAATGCGTTGCCCGTCGATCAGCGCCTGCGGTTCGCCCGTGGTGCCGTCGAGCAGCAGGTAGAGCCCCATGACCGCAGGCTTTCCGATCGTGTTGTTGTCGGGCGAAACCGTCACGATCTTCACGCCGATATGGCCGTTGCCGCTGACGCCGGCACTGAAATCGCTCCAGGCGGGCATCAGCAGTAGCGTGGTGGCTGCGCCTGTCGGTCGCTCGACCGCATGGTGATGTCGAACCGGCTGGATCGCGCCCTCGCGAAAGGCCTGTCTCAGCGTATCGACAAGTCCCGGAAAGGTCAGGGCCTTGTCGACCTCGGCGGCCGAAATCATCTGCATAGCTGCACCTCGTCGATCGAGCAGGCCGTGGCCCGCGGGTTTCAGGCGGCCGGAAGGCCGGTCCTGTCGGCCCGATGGTGGGACGTATCCTCGCCCCGGATCTGCAATTCCTGTCCGCGCAACCGCGCCAGCTTGCGGTAGCGCCCCTGCTTGAACCAGGTGACGATCGCGCCAACGACCATGCCCAGCGCCAGAGCGGCAAACAGCAGCACGAAAAGCGGTGCCTGCATGGTCAGGCCGGGGTTGCCGGGGTTGAACGGGTCCAGCGTGAAGGCCACCGGTGCGCGGTTCGCCACCGCCAGCGCGATCAGGACGACGGCGAGCGGCACGAAGAGCACGATGATCAGGAAGCGATTGAGCATGTCTTATTCCAATCAGGCCGGCACGTTCGGAGTGCGCACGCGCACCTACTTGCTGGCGTTCAGCCTTTCGCGAAGCTCCTTGCCGGTCTTGAAGAAGGGAACCCACTTCTCTTCCACCTCGACCGAGTCGCCGGTGCGGGGGTTGCGGCCCATGCGCGCCGGACGGTTCTTCACCGAGAAGGCTCCGAAGCCGCGCAGTTCAACGCGATTGCCCTCGGCCAGAGCATCCGTGATCTCGTCGAAAATCGCGTTCACGATATTTTCGACGTCTCGCAAAAACAGATGCGGATTGCGAGAGGCAATGATCTGCACAAGTTCGGATTTGATCATGAGCGCGGTCCCCGCCTATGGTTTGCTGAAATTGTATGCGGATGATTTTATTCGCTTTTACGCCGTCCGGCCAAGCTTCAAGGGTGCCAGAGCGATACGAGACCGTCAAGGAACAAGCGCTCGGCGCCGATCTTGCGGATGATGTCGTCGCCAGGGTTGGGCACGCCAAGGGCGCGGCTCACGGCCTGGCCGAGCGAGCTGTCGAGCAACAGGCTTGCGCCGCTTCGGGTCGGCTTCCACTCGATGACCTTGAGCTTCTTGTCCACGCCCTTGGACGACAGCCATTGCACCGCCTCGTGCTCGCCGCCGAGCTCGTCCACCAGCTTCTTCTCCAGCGCCTGCCTGCCGGTGAAGACCGAACCGTCGGCGAGAGCCATCACCTGCTCGTGCGTAAGGGGCCGGCGTTCCTGCACAAGGCCGATGAACCAGTTGTAGCTGTCCAGGATCATCGAGCGGATCATGGCGCGGGCCTCGTCCGAGGTCGGCTTGAACGGCGAGGGCTCGGCCTTGAGCGGCGAGGACTTGATCTCTTCCAGCTTCACGCCGAGCTTGTCCATCAGGCCGCTGATGTCGGGATATTGCACCAGAACGCCGATCGAACCGACGATCGAGGTCTGGCGCGCCACGATATGTTCCGTGGCGCTGGCGACCATGTAGCCGGCCGAAGCCGCGAGCGCGCCCACCTGGGCCACCACCGGCTTCTCATCGGCGATCCTGCGCACCGCGTCGAAGATCGCTTCGCCGCCCGCGGTGGTCCCGCCCGGCGAATCGATGGACAGGATCACGCCTTTCACCGATTTCGATTTGCGGATCTTCTCGAGGCGCTGGAGCAGTTCGTCGCTTTCAACGATCGTGCCCTCGATCTTCACCTTGGCGATGTGATTGGTTGCGGTGCCCAGTTCGTCGCCGTAAAGCCACGTCGACGCGGCTGCGATGCCGATGGCGGCGATCAGGAGGGCGGCAACGCGCCAGAAGGTAAGCTTGCGCCGCAGATGGCGCCGGTCGATCATGTCGTCAGCTCTCATTACCATACTGCCCCGTTGTCTCTGGCCTATCGGCTTCTAGTCCATGCAGGTGGCCGCCGCTACCCTTTCATCGCGCCGTCGTTCCCGCCTGGCAAGCCGTACAGCGCGCATGGCTCGCATCTTTACCCAAATGTAACCATATTGGCGTGTAACCTGCGGGGCCGCAGGTGGTTCCGCGCCCGACATATGGGATGATGAATCGAGTTGCCGCAGTGTATTCGGTTCATGTCGAGCAACTCTGCCCAAATACAGCCTGTCGGCCTTTCGCCGCGGGCGGAAAAGATTTAAATGTAGAGCCACAATTTCGTGGCTTTTTATCGTTTGGTCCTGCCCCCGCGCGGATTTGGACTATTCGCGACGACAACTGAAGCCGGAGTCACAGCCGGCATGGAAGGCAGAATATTGGCGCGACCGATTGAAACGACCAGCGGCCACCCCAAATCGGCCGGCCCGTCGACAGCCGCAAACGCGCAGCTTGGGGCCGCGTTCGAGCGTGCGCGCCGGCATTCGCTTCGCGTGCGCTGGCTGAAAGGTGCGCTGCCAATTCTTGCGGTGCTGATGGCGCTCGGCTTCGTCGGCTATTCATATGTGGTGAAGCCGGCGGCCGTGGCCATCTCCACCGATGGCTCCGCCTATTCCGACGGCAAGCTCGTGATGGCAAACCCGAAGCTTGACGGGTTCACCAAGGACAACCGGCCATACAAGGTCACCGCGTCGCGGGCGATCCAGGATTTCAAGAACGAAGGAATCGTCGAGTTGGAGGGTATCGCCGCCCAATTGCCGATCGATGCCGACAACTGGGCCCTGGTTGACGCGCCGCGCGGCGTCTATGATCGCGACAAGAATACGCTCGACATCACGAGCGCCGTGACGATCAAGACCGGCAACGGCATGTCGGTGAAGCTGAAGTCGGCCCATCTGGACATGGGCAAGGGCGGGATGAAGACTGACGATCCGGTAGATATTCAGCTCACAGGCGCCAAGATTACCTCGGATTCGATGACGATCCTTGAAAACGGTAAGGTTTTGGTGTTCGAGAAGCGTGTACGCATGAACATCGACCCCAGCCGTGTGAAGGCTGAACAGGACGCGAGCGGAGACCAGTATGTGGTTCAGTGATGTGCGGCTGCCGCTTCGCGCGGCTTTGGGACTGGCGCTCCTGGCAATGGCGCCGGCACAGGCTGTTGCGGAGAACAGCAGGATGCAGAGCGCGCTGACCGGCCTCAGCCTCTCGGGCAAGGAGCCGATCCAGATCGAGAGCGACAAGCTCGAAGTCCGCGAGGCGGACAACGTCGCTGTCTTCAGCGGCAATGTGACGGTGGTCCAGGGGCCGACCCTGCTCAAGGCCGGCAAGATGACGGTCTACTACGTCAAGGGCGGCGACGGATCGGCCGCCACCGGATCGGCCAACATCGACCGGCTGGAGGTAGACGACAAGGTTTACGTGAAGTCGAACACGCAGGTTGCCACCGGCGACCGCGGCACCTTCGACATGAAGACCGAAGTGCTGGTGCTTTCCGGCAAGGAAGTGGTCCTGTCCGAAGGCACCAATGTTCTCGTCGGCTGCAAGCTGACCGTGCAGATGCAGTCCGGCCAGGCGCAGGTCGAAGGCTGCAAGAAGGGTGAGGCGGGCAGTGGCCGCGTCATGATGTCGATCACGCCCGGTTCGGTGTCCGGAAGCCAGAACCAGTAATGCAGCAGAGCACCTCGCTAATGTCGCGCCTTTCCGGGCGCCTTCGGTCGTCTCCCGCGGCGCCTGCCGTGCGAAAGGATACGGCCGGCCTCAAAGGCACGCTGATCGCCAAGGGACTGACCAAGGCCTACAAGGGCCGCACTGTCGTCAACGGCGTTTCGCTGGGCGTGCGCGCCGGCGAGGCGGTAGGGCTTCTGGGGCCCAACGGCGCGGGAAAGACCACCTGTTTCTACATGGTCACGGGTCTGGTGCCGGTCGACAAGGGTTCGATCGAGATCGATGGTTTCGACGTTTCGTCCATGCCCATGTATCGCCGAGCGCGCCTGGGTGTCGGCTACCTGCCGCAGGAAGCCTCGATCTTTCGCGGCTTGAGCGTAGAAAACAATATCCGCGCGGTGCTGGAAGTGGTGGAAAAGAGCCGCAAGGAGCGTGAGCGCAGCCTCGACGCCCTGCTCGACGAATTCCACATCACGCATCTGCGCAAGTCGCCGGCGATTGCCTTGTCGGGCGGCGAGCGGCGGCGGCTTGAGATCGCGCGGGCGCTGGCCAGCCGTCCGAATTACATGCTGCTGGACGAGCCTTTCGCGGGCGTGGACCCGATCGCCGTGTCCGACATCCAGCAACTGGTCCGGCATCTGACCAAGCGCGGCATCGGGGTGCTGATCACCGACCACAATGTGCGTGAGACGCTGGGCCTCATCGACCGTGCCTATATCATCCACGCCGGTGAAATCCTGAAGCACGGCTCGGCCGCCGACATCGTTGCCGATCAGGACGTGCGCAGGCTCTATCTGGGCGAAGGATTTACGCTCTAGGCCCATTTCCGAGCCTATGGCGCGACAGGCTTCCGCGCCGGAAAATGGCGCCGTCGTTACATTTATTGTAAGCCTTCCGTGGCACCCTCTGCCTTGACAAGCAAAGGACGTGCCAGTTTCAATGACTGGCAGACAAAGGCGGACAAGAGTTCAAGGGTGATGGCACTCGGGGCCAAATTGCAGCTTCGGCAGTCGCAGTCGTTGACGATGACGCCGCAGCTCATGCAGTCGATCCGGCTGCTGCAGATGACCCATCTCGAACTCGAGCGGTTCGTGGAAGAAGAGATCGAGCGCAACCCTCTTCTCGAGTGGGCGGGGCCGCATGACACCGCCGGCGAATTGGCCGAGCCGCCGGAGGTTGCGCTTCCGCAGCAGGACCAGGGCGACGAGCACACGCTGTTGAGCGCGGAAGCCATTTCGCAGCAGATGGACACCTCGCTGGAAAACGTGTTTCCCGACGATCCGGGCGTTGCAGACAGGCTGGGGCCCGACCTTGCGGCGCAGTGGAAGTCGGCTGGTGGCGGCGCGGAGACATCTGCAACCGATTTCGACTTCGAGGACGTACTGCCTGCAGTGGTCACGCTGCGCGATCACGTCGAGGAGCAGATTGCCTTCGCATTCCTGGACCCCAGCGCTCGCCTTGTCGCGCGCGATCTGGCCGATGCGCTCGATGAGGCCGGCTATATGCGCGGCGATCTCGAGGAGATCGCCGTCAGGCTCGGGCTGGAGCCGCGCGCGGTGCTGGAGGTGCTGAAAGCCTGCCAGGGCTTTGAACCCGCCGGCATCTTCGCGCGTGACCTTGCCGAGTGTCTCGGATTGCAGCTTGCCCGCCGCGACCGCTTCGATCCGGCGATGCAGGCCCTGGTGGGTAACCTGGAGCTGCTTGCCCGACGCGATTTTCAAAGCCTTAAAAAGCTCTGCGGCGTCGACGAGGAAGACCTGGTCGAGATGATGGCCGAGATCCGCCATCTCGACCCGCGACCCGGCATGGCCTATTCGGGCGGGCGCATCGAAACCATCGTGCCCGACGTCGAGGTGCGTGCCGCAAGCGACGGCAGCTGGAGCGTGGAGCTCAATCCCGATGCGCTCCCGCGGGTGCTTGTCGACAACGTCTATTACGCCAGGGTCGCCAAGTCGGCGAAAAGCCAGGGCGAGAAGGATTTCCTGACCGAGTGCCACCAGAACGCCAGCTGGCTGACGCGCAGTCTCGACCAGCGGGCTCGGACCATCCTCAAGGTCGCGTCCGAGATCGTGCGCCAGCAGGATGCCTTTCTGGTGCGTGGCATCAGGCACCTTCGTCCGCTCAATCTGCGCACCGTGGCCGAGGCGATCGGCATGCATGAATCGACCGTCAGCCGGGTTACCGCCAACAAATACATGCTCACGCCGCGCGGGGTTTTCGAGCTGCGCTTTTTCTTCACCGCCGCCATCGCTTCGGTCGGCGAGGGCGATGCACATTCGGCCGAGGCGGTGCGAGACCGCATCCGGCAGCTCGTCTCAGACGAGGCGCCGGCGGCTGTTCTTTCCGACGATCAGATTGTGGAAATCCTGCAGCGTGGCGGCATCGACATAGCCAGGCGCACGGTGGCCAAGTATCGGGAAAGCATGAATATTCCTTCCTCGGTCCAGCGTCGCCGCGAGAAGCGCGCACTGGCTGCTGCCGGGCGCTAGCAAGGGCCCCACATGCCCGCAAACCTGCGCCTTGATTGACAAGTACCGGCGAAGTGACTAGAAGCCCGCCGGCAAGAGCGGGCGGTTGCCCAGGAGAAAGAAGCTCCGTCTGGAGACGGCTTGTGATCAAGCGGATAGTTCAGGCTTAAATTCGGCGCGGTATCGCCGCGAACCTTGTATGCGCCGGCCACGGGTATAAACTCGAACAAAGTTGAAGTCTGAGCAAGAAGGCGGTTTTCGGATGACTCTACGCATCTCGGGAAAGCACATGGACGTCGGCGATGCATTCCGCGCGCGGATCCAGGAGCGCATCGGCGATGCCATTGGCAAGTATTTCGACGGCGGTTTTTCCGGGCAGATAACAGTTGTGAAATCTGCCGCGCGCTTCTCGGCCGATTGCCTGGTCCGGCTTCATTCGGGTGTGTCGCTGCAGGCCGCGGGCGAGGCCCAGGAGCCGGTCGCAGCCTTCGAGGCAGCCGCCGAGCGCCTGGAAAAACGCCTGCGCCGCTACAAGAGGCGGCTGAAGTCGCACTATCCGGGCACAGTCAACGGCAACCCGGTCGACATTGCCTACGCGGTGGTGGCGCCGCTCGCCGAAGACGAGGAGGAGCTGCCGGAGGACTACGCTCCGGCAATCGTCGCCGAATCGACCATGGTCCTGAAGACCATGTCGGTTGCGTCGGCGGTGATCGAGCTCGACACCAAGGACACTCCGGTTTTCGTGTTTCGCAATGCTGGGAACGAGCAGATCAATATCGTCTACAGGAGGCCTGACGGCAATATCGGGTGGATTGACCCTTCGACGACGAAAATCGCGCAGGGATAAACAAGGTCTTCTGACCGAAGTACCGGATTGGGGTTCGGCCGATCGGTCAGGGAAAGGATATTGGGCATGGATCTGAGCGATCTGATCGAGGTGCAGGCGATCATGCCGACCTTGAAGGCGAATTCCAAGAAACAGCTTCTGCAATTGCTCGCGGAGCGGGCGGCGGCCATTACCGGCCTCACGGAGCGGGAAGTGTTCGACACCATCCTGCAGCGCGAGCGCCTGGGGTCGACCGGGGTGGGCAACGGTATCGCCATTCCCCACGGCAAGCTTGCCGGGGTAAAGCGCATCACGGGTGTTTTCGCCCGGCTGGAGGCCCCGGTTGAATTCGAGGCACTCGACGACCAGCCGGTCGACCTGGTGTTTCTGCTTCTGGCGCCGGAAGGCGCCGGCGCCGATCACCTGAAGGCGCTGTCGCGCATCGCGCGGGTGCTGCGCGACCCCGACACGGTGGCCAAGATTCGCGGCACGCGCGATGCTTCGGCCATCCATGCGCTGCTGGCCGACAAGCAGGCGCACGCGGCCTGAAGGAATTGATCGGGAAGGGTTCTAACGCGTCGGGCGGCCTGCGGGCCGCCCTTCGTTTTTCCGATTGGTGGTTTCGAGACTGATGCTCAGTTGATCGCAACCGGGGTGAGATGATTTTCGAGCGCGCCGGCAATGGCCGTGTCGCGAGCGTCCGACAGCAGGATCGGCTGTCCGTTGGCGGCAAACAGCGCCCAGATTTCCATGCCTGAGGCGATTTCCTGGAGACCCGGAAACTTGCCCTTCAACTCGTCGCTGTCGATCTTGCGAAGATACGCGACCGACCCCTGTCCAAGATGCGCGAGTTCGGTCTGGGTCAGCGTGTGCATTGAATCTTGATAGGTCATGGTTAGCCTCCTTCTTGCGGGGCGTCTTGCGACCGGACCCGCGGTAGAGCTGCTTTCCGGCGACAGCTTCAGTCTTTCACCGAAATGTTGATTTTGCGTACGAGCCGTTCTGGCTCGGGGCGTTCGAGATCGATCGACAGAAGGCCGTTTTTCAGTTCGGCCCCGATCACCCGCATCCCGTCGGCCAGCACGAAGGTTCGCTGGAACTGCCGTGCTGCAATGCCGCGATGCAGGAATTCGCGTTCGGTCTCGTCGTTTTGCCTGCCGCGCACCACGAGCTGGTTTTCCTCGGTGGTGACTTCCAGATCTGCATCGCAGAAACCGGCCACCGCCAGCGTGATGCGCAGCATCTCGCCATTGCCTTCAGACTGCCGGATGCGTTCGATGTTGTAGGGCGGATAGCTGTCGCCCGTCTTGGCCAAGCGCTCCAGCGTCTTTTCCATCGTGTCGAACCCGAGCAGTAGCGGGCTCGAGAAAGGCGTCATGCGGCTCATGTTCGTCCTCTAAGAGCGACCTCACTGGGAAAAACCCTATTGGCATCTTTCCCGTTGAACCTGATATGGTCCGCACGGCAAATAAGTTCAAGCCTGTGCCAATCACATGCAAATCACATGAAGGAAAACGGAATGGCGGTCACGCAAAAGATCATCATCGACACCGATCCGGGGCAGGACGATGCCGTCGCGATCCTGCTGGCACTGGCGAGCCCGGAACTGGAGGTTCTGGGCATCACGGCCGTTGCCGGAAACGTTCCCCTGCACCTCACCACCAAGAACGCGCTGAAGATTTGCGAGCTGGCCGGAAAGACCGACACCAAGGTCTATGCCGGCGCCATCCGCCCCATGGTGCGGCCGCTGGTGACGGCCGAGCACGTGCATGGCAGAACCGGCCTGGATGGCCCCGACCTGCCGGAGCCGACGATGCAATTGCAGGAGCAGCATGCGGTCGACTTCATCGTCGAGACGCTGATGCGCGAAGAGCCCGGCACGGTCACACTGTGCCCGCTCGGGCCCCTCACCAACATCGCGTTGGCGCTGGTGCGCGAGCCCAGGATCGCCTCGCGCATCAAGCAGATCGTGCTGATGGGCGGCGGCTTCTTCGAGGGCGGCAACACCACGCCGGCAGCCGAGTTCAACATCTATGTCGACCCGCAGGCGGCCCATGTGGTGTTCCGCTCCGGCGTGCCGATCGTGATGATGCCGCTGGACGTCACCCACAAGGCGCTGACCACCGCCAAGCGCGTCGAGAAATTCCGCGCCATGGGCACCATGGTCGGCACCGCCACCGCCGAGTTGCTCGACTTCTTCGAGCGCTTCGATGAGGAAAAATACGGCACCGACGGCGGCCCGCTGCACGACCCCTGCGTCATCGCCTATCTGATCAAGCCCGATCTGTTCAAGGGCCGCAACTGCAATGTCGAGATCGAGATCGGCTCGGAACTCACCATGGGCATGACCGTGATCGACTGGTGGGGCGTGACCACGCGCGAGAAGAACGCCATGGTCATGCGCGACATCGACCACGAGGGCTTCTTCAACCTGCTGGCTGAAAGGCTGGCGCGGCTGTAGGGGCGGCTTGGTGCGACGCTTTCCCTTCCCCTCGAGGGGAAGGGGCTGTCGCATGTTCGACCCTCGCTCCGGTTGCCGTCACGCCCCCGCCGCCCACGGCAGCACCGTCCCATAGGCCGCGGCAGCCTGCAGTACGGCCAGGTCGCCGCGCGGGCGGCCGATGAGTTGCATGCCCATGGGCCGACCTTGGGCGTCGAAGCCGACCGGCACGTTGAGGGACGGGCAGCCGGCCAGCGTGGCATAGGCCGAGACTTCCATCCAGCGATGGTAGCTGTCCATCGTCCGGCCGGCGACTTGCTTCGGCCAGTGCGTTCCGACCGGGAAGGGAAACACCTGCGCGGTGGGGAGCGCCAGCAGGTCGAAGCGCTCGAAAAGTTTTAGCAGCGTCGCGTGCCACTTGGAGCGCACTGTCGAGGCGGCGTGCACCTGCACGGCCGTGAGGCGCATCGCGCCCTCGATCTCCCAGATCGCCTCAGGCTTCAGGAGATCGCGTCGGGCGGGGTTGTCGAAATGCGCCTTCAGCTCGCAGCCGCTGGTGGCCTGGCGCAGCGTGACGAAGGCACGCCACAGCGCCTCGAAGTCGAATTCCGGCACGAGCGGCTCGGCGGCAAACCCGATGTCGGAAAAGCGCCGCAAGCCCGCCTCGCAAAGCTCGAGGATTCCGGCTTCGATCGGCAGATGCCCGCCGAGATCGCCGAACCAGGCGATGCGGCCGCCCTTGGGGGCGGTGTCGAGGCGATCGAGATAGGCGGTCTCGCCGTCAAGCGATAGCGGTGCGCGTGCGTCGTGGCCGGCCTGCACGTCGAGCAGCAGCGCCATGTCGCGCACATTGCGGCCCATCGGCCCCTCGATGCCCATTTGCGAATGGAACACCTCATTCATCGGCCCGGCCGGCACGAGCCCTTGCGAGGGGCGCAGGCCGAAGACATTGTTGAAGGCGGCAGGGTTGCGCAGCGAGCCGCCGAAATCGCTGCCGTCGGCCACCGGCACCATGTCGAGCGCCAGCGCGACCGCAGCACCACCGCTGGAGCCGCCCGCGGTGAGAGCCGGGTCGAAGGCGTTGAGCGTCGCGCCGAAGACGTTGTTGTAGGTATTCGAGCCGAGGCCGAATTCCGGCGTGTTGGTCTTGCCGATGAGGATGGCGCCGGCCGCGCGCATGCGCTCGACGAAGAAATCGTCCTCGTCGGGCACGAAATCGGCGAAGATCGGCGAACCGAAGGTGGTCTTCAGGCCCTTGGTCAGCGCCAAATCCTTGATCGCTATGGGCAGACCGTGGAGCGGGCCGGGGACGGCGCCCTTTGCCAGCGCAGCATCTGCGGCGTCGGCCTCGGCCAGGATGTCGGCGCGGTCGCGGAGCGATACGATGGCGTTGACCTTCGGGTTGACGGCATCGATGCGGTCGAGGAAGGCGGTGGCCACCTCGCGCGCGGAAAGCTGCCGCGCCTTGATCTTCTTCACCAGTTCGACCGCCGGCATGCGGCAGATTTCGCCTGCCGGCGGCACGTCGAGCTTTGTGGCGGGGCGATTGGGCGTGGCCATCGGGGTCAGCTCGCCATGGCCGTGGCGATGGCCTCGTCGACCTCGCCAGCGAGCGGAATCGCCGGCTGCGCGCCGGGCTTGAGGCAGGCGAGCGAGCCGGCGACGGCAGCGCGCCGCAGCGCATCGCCAAGCGGCAGGCGCTCGGCAAGGCCCGCGGCCAGATAGCCGCAGAAGGTGTCGCCAGCGCCGACCGTGTCGAGCGGCGTGATCTTCAGCGCCGGTACGCTGAGGAACGCTTCCGGCGTGGCGGCAAGCACGCCTTCGCCGCCCAGCGTGACGATGATGGTGCGGCCGGTGGCCACTGCAAAGGCCTTCATGCGGGCAGGGCGGTCGGCGCCCTCGAGCGACAACGCCTCGCAATAGAGGTCGAACTCGGTCTCATTGGCAACGACATAGTTCGCCTTTGCCAGCAGCCCCGCGGCATCTGCCCGGAAGGGCGCGGTGTTGAGGATGGAAACGCTGCCGGCCGCCGCCGCGGCATCGAGTGCTGCTTCCACGGTGGCAAGCGGGATCTCGTGCTGCAGGAGCACGATGTCGCCCTGGCCGAGCGCTGCCTTGGCTACGTTGCCGGGCAGCACGGTTTCGTTTGCGCCCGGCACCACGGCAATCACGTTCTCGCCGTCGGCGCCTACGAGGATGTGTGCGGTTCCGGTGGCGGTGGCGGCTTCGGCCACGGCGGAGAGATCGACCTGGCCGTCCTTCAGCAGCGCCAGCGCCTCGCCCGCGAAGGCATCCTTGCCGACGGCGCCGACCATGCGCACCGAAGCGCCGGCGCGTGCGGCCGCCAGCGCCTGGTTGGCGCCCTTGCCGCCCGGCGCCGTCTTGAAGGTGCTGCCCGGAACCGTCTCGCCGGGCGCGGGAAGCCGTTCGACGGTGACGATCAGGTCGAGATTGATGGAGCCGATGACGGTGATCAAGGAAAGTCTCCCGCTGGCGCATGAGCCCGTGCGGGGAGGGCACGGCCGAGTGCGCGGATTTGAAGGCTTCGGCGCGCCAGGCCGTTCATCGGCGGCGCTCCAAATCGGCGGGAAGCTATTCGGTTTGAGCCGATATTGAAATATGCCGGAAGCCGGTTTCAGCCGTTTTTGCTGAGCTGCCCGGCCTCCCAGCCGAGAATGGCGCGCTTGCGCGTCAGGCCCCAGTGATAGCCGGTGAGCGCGCCCGACTTGCCGACGGCGCGGTGGCAGGGCACCACGAAGGAGATCGGGTTGGCGCCCACGGCAGCCCCAACGGCGCGGCTGGCCTTGGGCGCGCCGATGCCGGCGGCGATGGCCGAATAGCTGACCGCCTTGCCCATGGGGATCTTGAGCAGCGCATCCCAGACGCTGATCTGGAAATCGGTGCCGATCATGACGACGCGCAGCGGGTCGTCGGCACGCCAGCGCGCCGGGTCGAAGATGCGCGCGGCATAGGGCGCGGTGGCGGCCATGTCTTCCACATAGGTCGCATTTGGCCAGCGCCCGGCCATGTCCTCGAAGGCTTCGCGCTCGTGGCCGGCATCGTTGAAGGACAGGCCGGCCAAGCCCCGGTCGGTGACCATGATCAGCGCCACGCCGAAGGGCGAGATATGATAGCCGTAGCGGATGGTCAGGCCCGCGCCGCGGCTCTTGTAGTCGCCGGGCGACATCGCCTCGTGGGTGACGAACAGGTCGTGCAGGCGGCCGGGCCCGGACATGCCGACCTCGAAGGCGGTTTCGAGCAGCGGTAGCCCCGAATCGAGCAGCCGCCGGGCATGGTCGAGGGTGACGGCCTGCAAAAAACCCTTGGGGGAGAGGCCGGCCCAGCGGGTGAACAGTTTTTGCAAGGCTGTCGGCGTTTCGCCCACTTCGGCCGCAAGCGTTTCGAGCGAAGGCTGGTCGCGATAGTCCAGGCTGATTTTTTCGATGACGCGGCGGACGATCTCGTAGTCGCAGCCTTGCGGCGTGATTTCCTCGCGCAGAATCGCGGTGGGTGCGTTCATGGCTTATCTCCTTGACCGCGATTATCGTGCGGGCACGCAGCCATAGCCACCCGAAACTTGCGGAAATGCCGGCGACCTGAACCTTGTCAGCGCCCCCGCGCTGTGGCCAGGGCAAGCGAAAACGCCTTGGCGAAGCTTTCGCGGTCGTCGGGGTTGAGGAAACTGCCGATCGGCACGCTTTGCCCGCGAGCCTCCACCGCCATGCTGGTGATGCCGATCTCAGTGTGGCGCTTGACCGAGAAGCGGGCCCAGAATGGGTTGAAGCGGTGGTCTTCCGCACGGCCCGAGGGCGAAACCTTGCAGATTTCCAGGCTGGTGCGCGAGACGATGACCTCCTCGCGGGCGCGGGCGGCGCGGTAGTTCAGCCGGAAGGCGATATAGAGGCCGAGCACGTCGAGCCCGAAGAAACCGAAAACCGGCCAGGCGCCGTTGTAGAGGAAGAAAGCGCCGGTGACGAGCCAGCCGAATGTCATCGTGCCCATGAGCAGCAGGAAGCCGGTTCGACCCAGCGACCGGTGCGGCGTCAGCAGGGCGTGGAAGAATGGCTCGTCGGCCGCATAGGCAGCGTTTGTCTCGCTCATGCCCGCAGTTTATAGGAAAGCCATGGACAGTCCCAAGCCCAAAGATCAGCAGCTAACCAAAAAGCCGCGAGCCGCAACCGCCAATGTCGCGAAGAAGAGCGCCAAGCCGCGCGCGCGCCGGCCGAAATCGCTCTACACGCCTGCCGAGGTGCACGAGATCTTCCGCCGCTTCGCCGTGCAGCGGCCGGAGCCGAAGGGCGAACTGGAGCATGTCAACGCCTTCACCCTGCTGGTGGCGGTGGTACTGTCGGCGCAGGCCACCGACGCCGGGGTGAACAAGGCGACGCGGCCGCTGTTTGCGGTCGCCGACACGCCGCAGAAGATGCTGGCGCTCGGCGAGGAGAAGGTAGGCGAATACATCCGCACCATCGGGCTGTGGCGCGCCAAGGCCAGGAACGTGGTGGCGCTGTCGGAGGCGCTGATCCGCGACCATGGCGGCGAGGTGCCGGACGACCTCGATGCGCTGGTGAAGCTGCCAGGGGTGGGCCGCAAGACGGCGAATGTGGTGCTCAATATGGCCTTCGGCCACCACACCATGGCCGTCGACACGCATATCTTGCGTATCGGCAACCGGCTGGGCCTGGCGCCCGGCAAGACGCCGGAGCAGGTGGAGGCGGGGCTCGTCCGCATCATACCGGACGAATATATGCGCCACGCCCACCACTGGCTGATCCTGCACGGGCGCTATGTGTGCAAGGCGCGCAAGCCAGACTGCCCGAACTGCGTCATCGCCGACATCTGCAAGGCGAAGGAAAAGACCACCAACATACCCGCGCCGCTGGTGCCGATTGCACCGCTGGAAGATCCCGGTCAGTAGCCGAACAGGCCGTAGCCCCGCGCCATCGCCGCCGCGAAGATCGGGATCAGCATGAAGATCATCATCTGGGCGCGCAGAGAGCCGCGCACCGAGGCGAGTTCGGCCGCGGGCACGGCGAAGGCGGGGTCGGCCGCCACCTGCTTCTTCCAGGACAGGAAGCGCATGGTGGGCAGGATCGACAGCAGGCCGACGGCGGCGAAGGCCGCCATCTTGGCCCAGAAGGTCCAGCTATAGACGTAGAATTCCCAGCCCTTCAGGCCGTAGAACACGCGGGCGACGCCGATGATGATGACCAACAGCGCGACGAGGCCGTAGGCGCGGTCTATGCCGGCCAGCCTGCCGATTGTCCTGTGCGTCATCTCGTTGCGGATCAGCACCACCTCGGCGGCGATGACTGCGGCCAGGGCAAAGACCAGTATGTGGTGGAAGATGGCAAGCAGCAGGTCGGCGGTTTCCATGGTGATTCCTTGCGTATCGGACCGGCGAAACTAAACGCGCCGGTAGATGGGCGGAGTTTCGCGCCGCGGTCAAGCGTCGGCCTCACGCCGCGGAACTCTCCTGACAGCGCCCGGTTGCGGCGCAAAATCCCCACGGATACCCTGCTGCGGCGACGAGATTGACACAGGTTGGAACTGCCGCCATCCCGATGGCAGCACATTTCTGCACGGCGAGCGCACCATGATGAATTCTGACCCTTCCGAAATCCCGGTCGTAGAGACGCCGAGCACCATACTGCGCGGCCACAGGCAGTCGGATTTCGAGGCCTATGCGGCGATGTGGGCGGACCCGGTGGTCACCCGCTTCATCGGCGGCCGGCCGATGACGGGGGAGGAGGCATGGGTTCGGCTGCTGCGCTATGTCGGCCACTGGCGGGTGCTCGGCTTCGGCCTATGGGCGATCGAGGACAAGGCGACGGGGGAGTTTCTGGGGGAGGCCGGGTTCCACGACCTGAAACGCGACATCGAGCCGTCCATCGTCGGCGTGCCGGAGGCCGGTTGGGTGCTCGTGCCGTCGGCGCATGGCAAGGGGCTGGCGAGCGAGATCGTGGGCGCGATGCATGCCTGGGGCGACCGGCATTTTGGCGGGGCGCGGACGGTGTGCATCATCGATCCCGGCAATGGCGGCTCGATCCGCGTGGCCGAGAAATGCGGCTATCGCGAAGTGACGCGCACCACCTACAAGGATTCGCCCACCATCCTGTTCGAGCGCTGAGCCCGGGGGCGCAACTCGGCGCGGGCCGGAGCCGATCATCCCGCCAGCTTGCGAAGGCTCTTCGCTTGTTCCAGGACCGCATCGTCGGGGCCGGCCTCCCGGCCGTCGAAGGGTTGCGGCAGGGAGACGGCGTAGCCTTGCGCATAATCGATGCCGATCGAGCGAAGATCCTGCAATATGGCCTCGCTTTCCACGAACTCGGCTATGACGTGCTTGCCCATGATCTTGCCGATGTGGTGGATCATTTCGACCATGGCGCGGTCGGTGCTGTCTTCCAGCATGTCCTTCACGAAGCCGCCGTCGATCTTGAGGAAGTCCACCGGCAAGTGCTTCAGATAGCCGAATGAGGACATGCCGACGCCGAAATCGTCGAGGGCGAAGCGGCAGCCCAGGCCGCGCAGCTCGGTGATGAAGCGCACGGCCTGGGGCAGGTTGGCGATGGCGCTGCTTTCGGTGATCTCGAAGCAGACCAACGACGGCGGGATGGCGAAGCGCTCGAACTGCTCGCGCACATATGCGAGGAAGGCGTCGTCGCCCAGGGTCGCGCCCGAAAGGTTGATGGCACAGGAGCCGATGGGCGTGCCGCGCGGCCGCGCCAGGTGTTCGGCCAGGGTGGCGAAGGCATTGCGCACCACCCAGCGATCGATCTGCGGCATCAGCCCGTATCGTTCGGCAGCCGGCATGAAGCTTCCGGGCGGGATGATGCTTCCGTCTTCGTCTCGCAGCCTCAACAGCAGCTCGACATGCATGCCGGCGGCTTCCCCGCCTGAAAGCGACATGATTTCCTGGGCGTAGAGCGAAAAGCGGTCGCCTTCCAGCGCGTCTCGAATGCGCTGGACCCAGGCCATGTCGCCAAAGCGTTCCTGCAATTCCGCATCGGTGGGGGAATGGATCTGGACCCGATCGCGGCCCTTTTCCTTGGCCATATAGCAGGCCATGTCGGCGGCGCTCAGCAGTTCCTGCAGGGTGGTCTGCTTCTGGTCGACATGAACCAGGCCGATGCTGACGCTGATGTTGAAGGCGCGCGCGTTCCACACGAAGCGCAGGTCGCAAATGCTCTTGCGCAGGCGCTCCGCCACGCGCGCGGCATCTTCAGGGACAGCCTCGGGGAGCAGGATGCCGAACTCGTCGCCCCCCAGCCGCGCCAGCAGGTCGTCGGCGCGCAGTTCGTTCTGCAGCAGGGACGCGACCTGGCACAGCAACTGGTCTCCGGCGGCATGGCCGCAAGTGTCGTTGACGATCTTGAACTGGTCGAGGTCGAGGAACATCAGCGCGCACTGGGCGCTATGGCCGGTGGCCAGCCTTTCCAGGGCGAGCTCGATGCGGCGCTCGAACTCGCGCCTGTTGGCAAGCCGTGTCAGCGCATCGTGCGAGGCCTGCCAGGACAGGCGCTCGATATAGGCCTGTTCCTGGGTCTTGTCGTGGACCACCAGCACGATGCCGGCGGGCTTGCCTTCCTGCGTCAGCGGCGCGCCGACCAGGGAGACAGGCACGGAAAACTCGTCGGCGCGGACGAGGCGCTGCGCGTGCAGATCGACGCCGCCGTCGCCGGCTTCCAGAATCTTGGCCACTAGGTCAACGCACTCGGCGTCCGTCTTGTCGTCGACGAGGCTGAAAAGCTGCTTCAGCGGCTGGCCGCGCGCGGCATCGAGCTTTCGTCGCAGCAGTTGCTCGGCCGCGGCGTTCATATAGTCCACCTTGCCGTCCAGGTCGGCGGTGATGACCGGCTGGCCGATGGAGGCGAGCGTGACCTGCGCGCGCTCGCGCTCCGCATTCAGCGCGTCTTCAAAGGCATGGCGCTGCAGCAGCAGCTTGCGCGTGCGCCAGATGGCGAGGCCGATCAAGGCTGCGGACGCGGCCAGGTTGATCGCGGTCAGCAGGCTCTTGAAAACACGCGACGCGTTGCCGAGGCTCGATGAAAAGGCGATGGCGTGCGGCGTGATGCGCTCGTTGTAGCGCATGATTTCGGTGCGCCAGCCGGCGATGCGCCCGGGGCTGACCGGCCCGGCGAGGACTTCCCTGCGCATGGCCTGCGCATAGCGGGCAAGTTCCGCAAGCAGCGAGTCGGCCGCTGCCCAGTGGCGCAGCGATGCCTCGAGTGGGGTGAAGCCGCGGAGATTGCGGTAGAGCCAGACGAGCCCCGCAATGTCCCTGGGATGGTTGCCGCCCTGCAGCAGCCCGGTTCTTGCGTCATCCAGAGCGGGCGCCGGTCCCTCCAATGCAAGCCGTGCCCTGCCGTTGGCAAGCGGCGTGGCGATGGCCTGGCGGTAGCGCTGGTAGTACTCTTCGTCGCCCGTGGCGGCATACTGGTCGAGAAAGTAGATGGCGTCCTTTTGTCCCTTGGACCACAGGCTTTCGCCGCCGACATAGGCGCGAACCGCCGAGAGCGTGTAGAGGCTGAGGCTGGCCAGCAGGGCTTGCGCAAGGACGACAGCGATGAAGGGCCACACGAGCCCGAGCAGGCGGGGTCTGGCGTGTGTCCCGCGCGCGTTCATGGGATTTTCGCAGCCCTGATCTTAATCTGAAGTCCCCCCGCATGTGGCCAGCTCGACTGCGCGGCTGCCATTGCCGCAAGCGCTTGCAATCTCGTGGGCGGCGGTCAGGGTACGGGCGCGAAATTAAAATCTGCTGAATGGGGGGCAGGCAGAATCCGGGCGAGATCTACTTTGCAATTCCAGTGATAGCGGGCGCAAGGACAAGGGCTCTTAGCTTGGCCGCCGCGGCGGGGCATTTCTGCTTTCCGGAACGCTGGCGAGCCCTTTGCTTGACTTTCCGGTGAAGTTTCGAGACTATCAATTTATGTCTATCGTCGTTGAAGTCCGAACCACTCTGTTTCCGCGGGTTTGCCCCATCGCGGGATTCTAGCCCCCGGCTCGGCAGCCATGCGCCCCCGAGCCGCGGGGTATATGGCAATTTTGCAGGGTTTTTCTGCAAGCGGCGCTCCACCAAATCAACTATCGCCAAACCGGCAGCCGCATGTCGCAGCCTCTGAGGGGCTCCGTGGGCGGTCACAAGCATGGGTGTAAAATGCAAGAAAAGACCAAGGCCAAGCGCAAGCCGGCCATCAAGATCGGCGCCACGGACCACGCCAAGCTGCTGGCTTTCGCTTCCGCCATGGAAAGCCGCAATCCCGAAATGGCCGAAGAGCTGTTCCTGGAGCTCGACCGGGCCCGGGTAGTGGCCGACGGCTCGATCTCCGAAGACGTGGTCCAGATGGGTTCCACCGTCACTTTCAAGCCGGACACCGGCGAGGCCAAGACCGTGACGCTGGTGTTCCCGGGCGATGCGGATATCGCGCAGGGCAAGATTTCGATCTTCACGCCCATCGGCACGGCGCTGATCGGCCTGACCAAGGGCCAGGCGATCATGTGGACCGCGCGCGACGGCCGCACGCATCAGCTCGAAGTGCTCGAGGTGCATCACGCAGGCGCGGCCGCGCCGGCGACCGCCACTTCCGGCGGAAACTGAGGGCAAGGCGGACCATTCGTTCGGAGCCGGGTGATGAACAGCACAGGCAATCTCATCGCAGGAGTCTAGCCCCTGCGCCGGCGGCGTCATCGCAAGGTCCGGCTCAGGGGAGAACTTCCGCATGCAAGATCAACGCTTGATGCCGAGGCCGCCCCGAAAACGGTCCGGCGGGGGCCTGCCATGTCGAACACGGATGATTGTCAGCTGACGACCAAGGACTACACCCTGCTGGAGGCGATGCTGGAGCGCCACCCGGGGCACGACGATCCGATGCGGGAGATTCTCAGGCGCAAGATCGATGGGGCAAGGGTGGTGTTTCGCGACGATGTCGAGCCCGCGGTCGTCACCTTGAGCAGCCGCGTGACCTATGCGGTGGATGACGGCCCCGCCGAGACGCGGATCGTGGCGAGCGACGCCATGCGCGGAATGGTGGGGGCGGTGATTTCGATCAGCAGCCCGCGCGGCCTGGCGCTGCTTGGGCTTGCCGAGGGCCAGTCCATGACCATTCCTCGCGCCGACGGCGGTCAGGAAACCATCACGGTGCGCGAGGTCGTCTACCAGCCCGAACAGGCCAGGCGCGAGGCCGAAAGCAAAGCAGGCCAGGTCGAGACGCCCCAATCGCGCGGCTCGTTCCTGCGGCTGGTCCACAGCGCGGACGACGTCCCCGCAAGCTCGAAACGCGCAAGCCCGTCGCCCTTCGATGGCGGCCCGGACGATCCCGGACCCTCGGCTGCCTGACGCCGGCCGAACCCGGCCCCTGGCAGATACGACATCATTCGGAAGGGTGGGGAAGCCCTGCGGCTATTGCTTGTCGCAGGTGGCGGCAGAATAGTTGCCGCTCGCCTCGCGCATGATGATGTCGAAGGAGGCGGCCTTCTCGCTGTTTTTCGTGACCTGCGTGATGTCCACCGAATTGCCGCCCGAGGTGAAACCGCCGAGCGGGCCGAGCCAGGTGATCTCGCCTTCGGGGCTCAGCTCGTATTTGTAGGGTTCCGGCGGCGCCCCGAAGTGAAAGGGGCCGCGATAGGTGTCGCCTTCGATGACGATGTCGCCAAGGTGAATGAACACGCCCAGCGCATAGACTTCGCAATGATAGGTGCCGTCTGCCAGCCGGTTCGGCGCGGGGGCCGCGCCGGCGGGTTGCGCGAATGCAGCGCCAAGCATGAGGAAGGCCGGGAAAATGCGTCTGGGCATTGCTGCGGCTACAGGATAGTGCCGGGCGCCATGGGCCGCTCCGCCGCCCGGTAGGGGCGAGGCAGAGTGCCGCCGGGATGCTTTGCCGGCACCGGAGGTGTCGTGTTCAGGGGGATGCCACGCGGAGCTGCCATGGATGATCGCCCGGAATCAGAACGCGCCTTGCCGTTCGCCGCGATCCAAACGTCCTGCAGTCTCCATGCCTTCCCTCCCATTCGCCGCCCGCGGCCGTGTGCCCGGGCGCGGGGCCAAGAAAGCATCATCAGCCGCGCTCGGCAAGAGTGCCGGAGGCCCGCCTACATCTGGTCGTTATAGGGCTCCTTGGTCTGGCCGACCATCTTGGCCAGCTGCGAGAAGGTGGGCAGGTCTTGCTGGGCCCGCGGGTTGTTGGCCAGTTGCAGAAGCCGGATGGGGAAGCATACGGCATCCCGGTTCGCGGGCGACAAATCCTCCACCATGCGGTCATCTCCGGTGGCGATGGCCTCGGCGCGACGGAGCGCGAGGCCGATTTCCTCGGTTGTCAGAAGGCCCTTGGCGACCAGCGCCTCGTTGATGGCGGCAAGCGCGAGATAGAGGCCTTCGAGTTGCAGGTTGGCGGTGTTCATGGCTGCGTCCGGGACAGGGGTTGCGACAAAGCCTAACGCCTGTGTCGCCAATCCGATCCCCAGCGCATCGCAAAACGCCAACGGTGCTGCATAACTACTACGCCTACGAGGAGGCACGCGGAAGCGCGAGAAAGAGGGGTGCCAAGCCTCCGATTCCGTTTGATTAACCATCGGGCGACGGCTCAGTTGTGTCTTGCTCGTGATACAACTAGAAGGCTTGCGAGAAGATTGTTCTTCTAAAACAAAATCCGAACGGACGCGACGGTTTGTCGGAAATTTTCGGAAATGACGTTTTGTAGTTCACCGGTTTCGCGCCGAGGAAATCTAAAATTATTCCATCGTAATCCCCGTATATTTCGACCGGCCAGACTAATGAATTTCCCATCCCGTTACGTCGTGACGAGAACGATCTTGATTTCGCTGGCCGCAGCATCGATCTCCATCTCCGTCTCTACCGGAATGAGGATGGCGGTCGGCGCGAAAGCCGATACGATCACCATAATCGTCAGGTTCATCCTTCCGTTCGTCATCGCCATTCCGCTCGGTGGGATGCTGTTCACGAAGATGGAGCGGCTGAACAATTCCTACCGGACCCTGATCAGGCAGGCCAACGACCTGGCAAGAAGGGCCAATACCGATCCCCTGACCGGGCTTCTGAACAGGTCAAGCTTCATCGAGCAGTTCGAGTTGGCGATGCGGCACGGCATCAAGGGCGTATTCGTGCTCGTAGACCTCGACTACCTGAAGCGCATCAATGACAGTTTCGGTCATCTGGCGGGCGACGACGCGATCGTCGAAACATCGAAGGCGCTTGTGGCCGCCCTGGGCGATTGCGACCTGGTCGCCAGAATTGGCGGCGACGAGTTTTGCGCCTTCGTCAGGCTGGAGGGCAAGCTTTTCCCGAAGGACCTGGTCGAAGCCATCGAGGCAGCAGTCGCGAAGGTGGCCGTGACGACAGGCTCGGAAACGCCGGTCGAGGTCTCGGTCACCTGCGGCTATTCCGCCTGCAGGCCGGGCATGAGCTTCCGGGACGCGCTGGAGGAGGCCGACCGCGCTCTCTACGAGAACAAGCGCCGGCGCTCCCCGCTCACTGCGTAGCTGCAATCACTTGCAGGCGGAAAGTTCCTTCAGCGCCCGTTCCGCATTCGCCTTGTTTGCATAGGGCTTGGTTCCCACGTCCGTCAGATTCTTGCCGTCGGGTTTCCTTTCCACGATCTGGCACCGATTCGAAGCGGGATCCTTGGCGACCCAATATTGGTTCGCCGCAAGTGCGGGAATTGCAAAGACGGCGACGAGCGAAGCCGCGGCCACGACTTTTCCAATCATGACATCCTCCGACTGATCCTGGTGTGTGCCCCACGCGTTTCTTGAGCTAGAGCAGCCTCGTGCATTTTCACGCCAAGGCGGCGCTGGATCACCATCATTTGATCCCGACCGGAGGGTTTACGCATGGCGCGCAGAAGCGCTAACCAGATGCGAGCGGTGCGGGGCAGCAGCGGCAACAAGAAACAGTTGAAGCAAGGGACGGCGAAATGACCGATACCGACAAGTTCCTGGACGAAGCCATCGCTCTCGCCTTTGCCAATGTCGAGCAGGGCGGGCGGCCCTTCGGCGCGGTGGTGGTCAAGGACGGCGAGGTGATCGCACGCGGGGTGAACCGTATCCAGGCCGACAACGACCCCACCGCCCATGCCGAACTGCTTGCCATCAGGGCCGCGGGAAGTGCGCTGGGGTCGCCGCGCCTCGACGACTGCACCGTTTATGCAAGCGGACAGCCGTGCCCGATGTGCATGGCCGCCATGCGGATGGCCGGGATTGGGGACATAGTGTTTGCCTATTCGAACGAACAGGCCGAGCCCTTCGGCCTCTCCACGGCGGGCATCGCCGCCGAGCTGTCGCAGCCGCTGGAGAAACAGGGTTGGGCCTCGATCACTCACCGCCCTCACCAGACCGAGGGCGACGGCCACCTCTACCGCGCATGGCAGAGGCGCGTCGCAACCAGGAGCTAAGTGCCGTCGCGAAACCCGCAGGTCGGCACGGGCCAGGGGCAGCTTCGCGCTGGCAATCGTGACGGTATTCGACCAACTGTCGCGGCCTGAACAGGCGGCGGGCGCTTGCGGCTCTGACGACTCCCTGATCGCGGCGTTCGGCCCGTTCGCCATGGCGCTGCTGCACGGCTGGAGCGGATCGGTCATGTATCTCGCCTGCATTGCCGTGCCCGCGCTTCTTTATGCGGGCTTGGCCCGCAAGCTATGCGGACGCGATGATGGTGGGTGAATTGCAGAACGCTGTATCTCCTGCCTGAACCGCGAACAACCGCCCCGCATAAAGGATGACCGACCCTTGCCGGAGCGGCTGTGGCGGCACCTTCCGGCGCCAGTCGAAACCGGCTATCGAGGTGCTGATGATGGACACCTCATTGATCTCCGCCTCCACCGCCGCGTCGTTTTTGCTGACGTCGTTTCTGATCGAAGTGACGCCGGGGCCGAACATGACCTATCTGGCCCTGGTTTCTGCAAGCGATGGGCGGCGCGCCGGGTTCGCGACCGTGGCCGGGGTTGCTCTTGGCTTGGCGCTGATCGGCGCGGTCGCGGCCTTCGGCGTGGCCGAACTCGTCCAGACCTCCAATCTGCTCTACGACGTTCTTCGCTGGTCGGGCGTTCTGTTCCTGCTTTACTTGGCCGTGGACGGATGGCGCTCGGGCGGCGCCGGCGAGGTCAATGGCGCGGCGACCCGCGACAAATACTTCCTGCGCGGCCTGATCACCAATGTGCTCAACCCGAAAGCCGGCATTTTCTACGTGGCCGTGCTGCCGACCTTCATGGACCTGGAAGCGCCGCCTATGGCCCAGGCCATGGCCCTGACGGGCATCTATGTCGGCGTGGCAACCGTGGTGCATCTGCTGATCGTGCTGATTGCAGGCGCACTTGAACCGATGCTGAACGACCCCCGCCGCGAGCAGTTCGCTCGCCGGGTTCTGTCGGCGCTTCTGGCCCTGGTTGCCATGTGGTTTGCCGTGGCGACCGCACGGTAGAGTTGCCGCAGGCGCACAACGGACGTGTTCTAGAAAAGACTTCTCAAAACCTGCTGGAAATTAACTTCGGGCTAATTATCTGGCGGGTGAAGCGGAATAGAACTACGAACCGTGATTCAATGTGGGAGATCAACGTCTTACGATCAAGCATCAGGCCGCAAACGCCTGCGCAACGTCGGTCTAAGGTGATATTAGCACTCCACGTGGGTGGCCTCGGGCATAGACGAATAGCTAAGGAACTGGGGCTAAGCGTTGGGGCAGTGTACCGAGTGCTGGTGAAGGCTGGCCGCCTAGGGTAAGCGCCACACGCCCGTCAGGGGTGCAAGGAAAAGGAAGGCCCCGCGTAGCGGCGGACGGGACAGAACAAATGGCGCGCACCGCAGCGTAAGGCGAGGAGGGAGGCACGCGGCTTCCACGAAGATCACACAGCAGTCGATGACGGCGTTCCGACATCAGATCCGGCCTTGGTGACATCGTCCGGACCCAACAATCACCGTCCATGGGCCCATTCAGATGAATGAACGCAGTCGTCGGGCCATCGCTACGCCCGGCCCACGCTCCGGTGGCGCGGCGTTGCTCGCTAGAGCAGGAGTTCGAGTTGCGCCTCCGATGGCACGTTGCTCCACCCAAGGCTCGAAAGCGTAGGTGATAGCTCGAACGGCAGGGCTGAAGGCAAGTGAGCGAATGTCTATGTTATCCAGCGATCGCTGTTCCAAAGCGATCCGTCGATGTCCGGATAGTATGGTTCGCCACGCAGGCGAGGCCGCGCGGCCGAATGGCTTCGCGCGCTGTTCAATTAGCATTTTACAGCCCGTCACGCGCGCAGGCGAGCATGTCTGCACTTGCAGCGGATGTCCGGCGCGAGCAGGTCGCGCCGGAGCTTGTCGAAACAGATCAGCCAAATAGCGCTGCCGTTTTTTCCATCGTTATCCAGATGCCCCAGAGGATCGGGATACCCACGACGGCCCAGGCTGCGGCTGCCTTGGCATCGAGGCCGCCCTTGCCAATGCCGAAGGAGCCGGTCGGTCCCTGATGGGCCGTTGCGGCGGTCTTTGCCTGGAGCCTCGCGACTTCTTCGTCGGACATGTACCACTTGGAGTCGAGCGGCTTGACCATCGCATTGGCGATCACACCAATCACCAGCATGCCCGCGAGGATATACATGGTGAAGTCGTACACCTGTTCACGCGGAATACCGGCTGCGATCTGGAGCTCGCGAATGTAGTTCACGACCACAGGGCCGAGGATACCGGCAGTCGCCCAGGCGGTGAGCAGGCGTCCGTGGATCGCGCCGACGAACTGCGTCCCGAAGATGTCAGCCAGATAGGCAGGAATGGTGGCGAAACCCCCGCCATACATCGACAGTATGATGCAGAAGATCGCCACAAACAGGAGCTGGCTGCCCATGCCGGCAGCAGTCGGAGCGAGTGCATACAGCACGATGCCGAGCAGGAAGAACGTGTAATAGGTGTTTTTCCTGCCTATCTTGTCCGACAAGGACGCCCAGAAGAACCGGCCGCCAATGTTGAACAGCGAAAGAAGACCAGCAAAGCCGGCGGCAATCGCCGCGATTGCAGCCCTCTGCGAGCCGTCAAGTTCGGTAAAGCCGAGCTCCGGCAAGCCGATCAGGCGGCCACCGAAGATTTCCTGAAGCATTGGCGAGGCCATGCCGATCACGCCGATCCCGGCGGATACGTTCATGCACAGGACGATCCACACCAGCCAGAACTGCTTGGTCCTATGGGCGTCGCGCAGGTGGACGTGGCGCGTCGTGATCATCGCCTGGTTGGTCCTCGCGGGCGGTGTCCAGCCTTCCGGTCGCCAGCCAGCCGGCGGGATGCGGTAGCCAAACGCGCCCCCCATCATGAATACGAGATAGATCGCAGCCATGACCAAGAAGGTCTGCCAGACGCCGACAGAAGTTTCGCTCTGGAAGTGGTTCATGAGGATGTCGGCGAGTGGCGCTCCGATCATCGCGCCGCCACCAAAGCCCATGATCGCCATGCCGGTCGCCATGCCGCGCCGGTCCGGGAACCACTTGATCAGCGTGGAGACGGGCGAGATGTAGCCAAGTCCGAGCCCGATGCCGCCGATGACGCCGGCACCGACCCACATCAGCCAGAGTTGGTGGGTGATGATACCGATTGCTGCAAGGATCATGCCGCCGCACCAGCAAAGTGCGGAAACGAAGCCTGCCTTACGTGGCCCGACCTTCTCAAGCCAGCCGCCCCAGATGGCTGCCGAACAGCCGAGTAGGACGAAGAACAACGTGTAAATCCAGCCGAGATCGGAGACGCGCCAGTCACAGCTCGTGGTGAAGAGCGCGCTCATCAGGCTCATGTCAGCGCAGGTCACCGGCTGGTCGATGCCGATTGCGCGCGAGAGGGGCAACCAGAACACGCTGAAACCGTAAGCCATGCCGATGCATAAATGGATCCCGAGCGCTGCCGGTGGGACCAGCCAGCGGTTGAAGCCAGGCCGGGCAACAATCCGCTCCTTGTCGAGAAGGCCGCCGTAGGGGCCGGACCCTCCGGTGAATGTTTCTGTAGCTGTAGACATAGATCTCCTCCGGCCCGCGACAGGCATCTGCTGGCGGGACCATCCTGATGAGTGGTGATTGTGCTTGGGGGCCCATCCTCCGTGGGCGCAGCCCACCGTACTACGGCGTGACCGTTTGACTCGTTCGCTCCTCCGCCTGGTTCACACCCATGCAAGCAACATGCATGCCAAGCGAATACGTCATGCAATTTCATAGGCTTCTTGCATGAGAGGAGGTCTTCTATGGACATTTTGTCCAAAGCCGGCAGACAAAATGTCCGAGACCTCAGTCGGCTTCCGGCAACCAGATGGTGAAGATGGTACCCTTTCCAGGCGTGCTGTCGACGGACGTGGCGCCGCCCTGCCGACTGATCAAGGTCTGGCTGATCGACAGCCCAAGACCGGTCCCATCTCGCCGCTTGGTCGTGAAGAATGGGTCGAACACTTTTTTCAGCAGTTCTTCACTCATGCCGATGCCGGTATCTGCAACCACCAGCGCAATACCTGGTCGACCATCCCGCTCCTGGTCGCGTGTTCGAAGCGTTAGAAAGCCGCCGTCCGGCATGGCATGGATCGCGTTCACGATCAGGTTGACCAGGACCTGCTGTAACTCTGTCCGATTCATCAGTAGCAAACGGGTCGTGCCCGGTTCGCGAACCACCGTGATGCGTGCCTTGTTCAACAAGTGTTGGACCAGCGGCAGGCTGTCCGAAATGACGTCTTCGGGCGCGTGGCGCTCCATATAGCCGGCATATTCTTCCGGTCGTGCAAATTGCAACAGCTTGGTCACGATCTGGCTGATGCGGTGAATCTGTTCGTCGAGCAGCCGGAATTCCGTCCGCACCTCGTCGGCCCGCTCGCCCATTACCGAGCGAACGACTTCAAGGTTGCCCTGCATCACCGCGATAGGATTGTTGATTTCATGTGCGACGCCGGCGGTTATCTCTCCGATCGCCGCCAGCTTTTCCGACATGATGAGCTGCTTTGTCGTGGCCTCCAATCTGTTATTGGCAAGCTGAAGCTCGCGCGTACGTTCCTCGACACGTGCATTCAGTTCCTCGTTCCATGCACGCAACTGGCTGTCCCGCTCCTGCAACTGGTCGAGCAGGTGATCGAGATGCACCGCCACGCGTCCGATCTCGTCATTTGCCGGCCTGACCTTGGTGCGTGCGCCAAGATCGCCATCCTCCACGCGGGCAATGGTGCGGGCCATACGCTCGAGAGGCAGAAAGATCGAACCTGCCCAGCGCAGGAACAGGGGCACTGTCGCAGCCGCAATGACCAGAAAGGCGAACAGGATCGTCAGGAGGCTTTCGCGCTTGGCCTCCGTGAATGGCGCTTCCAGGAAGCCGACATACAGCATGCCGACGCGCTTGCCGTAGCTGTCGGCGATGGGCTCATAAGCCGAAATATACCAGTCATTGACGACGAATGCGCTGTCGAGCCAGGTCTTGCCCTTGTCCAGCACAGCGGAGCGGACAATTGCCGAGACACGCGTGCCGAGCGCACGGCGGCCCTCGAACAGGCGGACATTCGTGCTGATGCGGACGTCGTCAACGAAGAGCGTTGCCGTCCCCTGACTTCCCTCGGGTAGGCTGGCTTCGCGGTAGACAAGGTCGTTGATCGTGTCGATGAATTCGAGGTTCTGGTTGAGAAGGATGCCTCCAATCAGCGCGCCGACCGTGCCGTTGGGGAGCGGTGTCGCATAGGCTGAATGGACGACCATGCCGCGCGCCTCGGTGCTCTTGTCGGTGGGAACAGCATTCGGCGTCGGGACAAGCTCGATGCGGGCGCGCTCTGCAAGTTCAGGCGCAACTGCGGAGAGGTCGCTTTCCTCGAATATGTCGATTGCGGTCTTGCCAGCTCCGCCCAACGCCTCGCCAACAATTGGCCAGTCGAGCCGTGCAGTCTGGATTTGCAACGGATGTGCGGAGGCGATGACGTTGCCTCGTTGGTCGATCAGGTAGAGGAAATCGAACGAAAGATCGCGCCGCTTCTGGTCGAGAAGGGAATTCAGCGCAGCAAATGGCTGCTCGCCTTGTGCGATGACGTCCCTGAACCGCGCCGACGCAGCAAGCGCGCCGATCTGTTCGCCAGTGTTTTCCAGAATGCGGGCGAGATATTGGTGCGCGATGGTGAGGTCGCCATTAACCTTGGAGATCAGCATCGCGTCGAACTTGCTGTTCCAGCGCAGGACGGTAACGCCGAGCAACAATGGCAGAAGCACGAGCGTCGGCAGAAGCGCGATCGCCAGCAGGCGAAACCGGACCGAACGTCCCGCCTGCCGCTCCGGATGTGGCGCACGCACTGACTGTTCAGGCATTCCACACCGCGCATTTGCGGTCGATCGTCTTGCGCGACACGCCGAGACGGCGCGCGGCTTCCTCGCGGTTGCCGCCGACCTCCCGCAAGACGGCGAGGATGTGGCGGCGCTCCATCTCGGCAAGGCTTTCCGCTTCCGGCCTGTCCTGCGCCGGGGGCAGTCCGTCAAACGCAAGCTGCTCGTAGGGAAACCGCCCGAGGATCAGCGTGCGTTCGATGAGGTTGCGTAGCTCGCGCACATTTCCGGGCCAGGGATAGCGGGCCATTGCTTCGCGCGCGGCATCATCGAGCGGAACTTTCGGGACGCCCAGCTGCTGCGACAGCTTTGTCATGAACAGCGACGCCAGATCCTGCACGTCGTTTCCACGCTCCTTGAGTGGCGGAAGGTGAATCTGCAGCACATTGATGCGGAAATAGAGATCGGCCCTGAAGCGGTTCGCCTGGACCTCCTGGGCAAGATTGGCGTTTGTCGCAAATACGAACCGCAGGTCCACCGGCACTTCGCGTTCGGCTCCGACCGGGCGGACACGTCGATCTTCCAGCACCCGCAACAGCTTGCTTTGCAGGGAAAGCGGCAGTTCGCCGATTTCGTCGAGAAACAGGGTGCCGCCGTGCGCATGCATGAAGAGGCCCTCGCGGGCGCTTCCGGCGTTGGTGAAAGCGCCTTTCAGGTGGCCGAACAGTTCACTTTCAATCATGTCCGGAGGAATGGCAGCGCAATTGACCGGCACAAATGGCTTGTCTGCGCGGTCGGACAGGGAGTGCAACGTGCGCGCCGCGACTTCCTTGCCGGTTCCGGATTCGCCCGTCAGAAGGACGGTTGTCGGCAGCGGCGCAACCCGAGCAATGGTTTCGCGGACCCGCTGGATTGGCTCGGATTCACCGATGAGCCGGTCCCGCAGCAGCATATGATCGGACGCGGCCCGCAACTCGAAGCGCAGCACGTTGTTCTCGCGCTGCAGGCGCAGGCGGTCGAGGCACCGTGCAACGGCATTGATAATCTGATTGGAGCGGAACGGCTTCAGCACGAAGTCGGCCGCGCCGGCGCGAAGCGCCTGGATTGCGGTCTCGAGGTCGGCAAAGGCCGTCATCAGGATCGCTTCGGCGAAAAAGCCGATCGCCCGCTGCTCGGCAAGCCAGTCGACGCCATTTCGCCCCGGCATGATGTTGTCGAGGATGACGACATCGAAATGCTGCTGGTCAAGCTTACGGGTTGCCTCTTCCGTGTCAGCCGCTTCCTCTATCCGCTTGCAGCGTGGTCCGAGGGTGCGAACGAGGAAGTTGCGCATCCCGGGCTCATCATCGACGACCAGCACCGACGCATGCGCAAGCCACGGGCCAAATTCCGGATCCTGGCTCGAACGGTCGATGTTGCGGATTGTCGATGCTGACATTCTTTCCCCCAATGCTCCACGCGGCCGAACCTAGCGTAACCGGCCGAAGACGCAAAAGGGACGTTGGTGATTGTTGCAAGGCGCACCAGAGGACAGATGGGGATGGCGGCGTTTCCAGCTCTCGCGCCAGAAGCTGTCCGTCTGGTGTCGGCCCCTCGTCAGACATGCTTTTGGGCTTCAGTGAGGATCTGAGAGATCTGGACCATTGCCAAGGTAAGGGGAAGCCCGCATCTGTGCGGACCAGAACTGTCCCGGCTGCGACTTGGTCAGTATCAGAATTGCGATTGGGTCGTTGGCCATAAGGCCTACTCAAGTTGCTGGCTCACGACCCCGCGGCATTCCTATGTAGTTGTTAGATCAAACAAGTCTCGAGACGTCATGCGCAGCCCCCGGTTCCACCACACCTATGCCGTCGATCTCCCCGAACGGCTTTATGCACACACGGATCCATCGCCAGTGTCAGCTCAGCGGCTGCTTGAGTTGAATGAACCACTCGCGACTGAACTAGGCCTTGATATTGGCTGGTTGCGTAGCTCTGAAGGTGTCGAAATGCTGGCCGGTAACCGCTTTCCCGCTGGCGTGCGTCCCATCGCGCAGGCCTACGCTGGTCACCAGTTCGGCAACTTCGTGCCTCAGCTTGGCGACGGCCGTGCCCTCCTTGTGGGAGAGTTGGCTGATACCAGCGGCCAATTGCGCGACGTTCAGTTGAAGGGCTCCGGTCCGACCCGGTTTTCCCGCAATGGTGATGGACGGGCAGCGCTCGGCCCGATGATGCGCGAATACATCGTCAGCGAGGCGATGCACGCGCTTGGGATCCCAACCACGCGAACCCTGTCGCTGGTTGCCACTGGTGAGCACGTCTATCGCGAGACCAGGCTTCCCGGAGCGCTGATAGCGCGCGTTGCCGCCAGCCACATCCGCGTCGGCACGTTCCAGTACCTTGCCGTACGGGAAGACATCGACGGCCTGAGGGCGTTGGCGGACTACGCAATTGCGCGGCACTACCCGGATCTGGCCGGCAGTCCCAACCGCTACCTTGGGTTCCTCGACGCCGTTGTCGCAGCGCAGGCGAAGCTGGTGGCACAATGGATGCTGGTCGGCTTCATCCATGGCGTCCTCAATACCGACAACGTCGCCATTTCGGGCGAGACGATCGATTATGGTCCATGTGCGTTCATGGACGCCTATCATCCGGCGACAGTGTTCAGTTCCATCGACCATCAGGGTCGCTACGCGTTTGCAAACCAGCCCCGCATCACCGTCTGGAACCTGGCGCGACTGGGCGAAGCGCTGCTGCCCATTCTGGGAAACGAAGCAGGCGGAGACGATGAAGGCTTCGAGCTGGCGAAAGCGGCGATCGGATCGTTTCAGGCGTACTACGAGGCTGCGTTTCATGAAGGCGTCCGCCACAAGATCGGGCTGTTTTCCGAACAGCCGGGTGACCTTGATCTTGCCGCCGAACTGCTCGACCTGATGGCGCGCAACGGCGCCGATTTCACCCTTACGTTTCGCGATCTCGCGCATGAGGTCGACGGCTCCGGCCGAGTCCGCAACCACTTCATCGACCCGACTGCTTTCGATGGCTGGGCTTCGCGCTGGCGTGAACGGCTGGCTCGCGAGCCGGAGAATGCAGCCGACCGGGCTGCTCGGATGCGCACGGTGAACCCGAAGTACATAGCACGCAATCACCGTGTCGAAGCTGCCATCGCCGCCGCCACGAATGATGGTGATTTCGGTCCTTTCCATCGCTTGCTCACGGTCCTGGCCCACCCGTTCGACGAGCAGCCGGAGATGGAGGAATATTCGCAGCCACCCGCTCACGAAGAGCGGGTTCTGCAGACATTCTGCGGTACGTAATTGCGACTACCGTACAGGTGCCGAACGAGAGGGGTTGCTGTCTGATCGTTCAACCCTGCATGGTTCGGCGAGAATGGGGTGGGGGAGCGGAATGGCAGCTATTGCTGTCTGTGGGGGCGGAAGCCGTCTCTGGGATCGCCGCGCTTTTTTTGCCGGCAGCTATCCCACATCAGAGGCTCGAAACCGGACTGTCTGCTGTCGGCCCCGAACAAGACGCTGATTTCCCGCACCGAGCATGGCATGCACTGGTTCGATCTCGGGTGCAGGCGCATGGGGGAGTTCCGAGCCACTGACACAAGGTGTCGATCCAAAAAGATCAACAAAAACTACTGCTGAATACCCTGTGTCGGATTTGCGTAGCCACAAGGTTCTGGTTGAAAACCCCGGAAATCCTGGGTTTCTGAGGCCGCTTGTCGGGAGCGGAGACAGTTTAGCAGGTTGGGGTTGGTAGGCGTGACAGGGTTCGAACTTTATGTAAGTTCATCGATAAATTATTGAATAGTTCAACAACTAACAATTCCGTACCAAATCCGCGTAGTCAGGAGCTTTGGAGAATTTCGGCGCAGAGAGAACGAAATCCGCGTTTTGGCTCCCGGGCGTCAATATTGGCGATGGAGAATATTGGGGCGAGTAGGACTGGCGGAGGGGAGGGGACTGGTGTCCAACCTTCTCTACCTATAACCAGTCGTTTTTTGTTGATCTTGGCTCCACAATGAGCCTCTCGCGACCCGCGTACTACGCGGACGCGCAGTTTGGCGACGATGGGCCCCCAGCGGCACTCGGGAACCAAACGGCGCTCCATGCGCTCGCCCGTCCCCCTTGCGAGCGTGCCTTACCCGTCAGCTTGTCGGCGACGGGCATTTTTTGGTAGCGGGCGAAGAAAAGCCCCAGCGTGCGCCGGGCCAAAGTCGCTGCTGAGTGCAAATCAGAACTTGTAGTTGATGCCGGCACGCACGACGTGGAAGTTGAACTTCCGGACCAGGTTCAGGAATTCGTCGTTGAACAGGTTGGCCTTGCCCAGGTCGGTAGCGACTACTGACGCCTCCCTCTTGATGTCAGCGCCCTGGAAGTCTGCTTCGATGTCCAGCTGAATATCGGCATCTGACGACCAATATTTCGGCAGCAATCGCATTGGAAGACAACAGCATCGGGAAGGCTGCCACGGTGGCGGTGTGTTTTGAAAACATCTCTACGCTCAAGAATAATGAAAGACAGCAGTTCTTTTAAGAGGAGGACGGATTCCCGGCCGGTCCGCTTACGTGCGCCGTTAATTCAAAATTAGAGATCTGGTCAATAATCATAGGTCGAGTCTTCTGCTGCGAACAACCTATTGTGGTGCGCCGAGGATAGGACTCGATGTGTTCTGCCTCGGCGGGATGCGCGCATAAGCAGGCGTAGGAAACAGGGCTTATTGGCACCCTGTCTGCATGATGCATTTCCGACGCTCGGCCCCCGCGAGGGGGGCATGGTCGATCGATCCAACCTTTTCTGTGCCCGCAAGGGCATCCGAATGGTCGCTTCCGGCAACGGCACTCGGCCAGCTGGTCAAGCTCGCCGCCGGACTCGCACCCAGCAGTCCGGTGAAGAGATTTGAAAGCTGTTCTCGGACGCTAACGGATAAGGCGTGGCATCTCAAAATATGACCTAGTGGGGGGTAGCTCATCATGACTTCGATCATTTCTTCTATGAGCCTGAATCAGATTAAATCGCTGTCGCCGACTGTCATCGGCACACTTGGCGAAGACGATTTGAAGGCGTTCAACACGGGCCAGATCAAGGCTCTGAACGCCAACCAGATCAGCGCTTTCGATAAGGCGCATTTTAACTCCTTCGACGATGAGCAGCTGGGCGCCATCTCGACGGCCGCCGTCAAGGGCCTGACCGTTGATCAGTTGAAGGCGATCGACAGCGCCAAGATCGCGAGCTTCTCTTCGTCTCAGGTTGCAGCGATGAGCGCGAAACATATGGACGCGTTCGACGCAGACCAGATCGAGGCGCTGACGGTGGATCAGGTTAAGGTTATGACCGCCGCGCAGTGGGCGACCATCGACGCCACCGAGATCACGAAGTTCAGCGAGGATGAGATCGCGGCGATCAGCGTCAAGGCTATCGCAGGCCTTGCCGAAGGCACGATCGCAGCCCTGTCGGCCGAGCAGGTCAAGAAGCTGACGGCGAGCCAGCTGGCGGCTATGAAGCCGGCCCAGATCAAGGCCTTCACCACCGACC
>NZ_JBDGLC010000001.1:0-1053826 GCF_057656055.1 Pseudaminobacter sp. Soil_N_29 | reverse complement strand
CTGGCAGACCTCTCTGCGGCTCAGGTCCAGGCCATCAGCGCCAAGGCCATTATCGGCCTCAGCGAGCTGGCGGTTACCGCGCTTGGCGACAAGGTGGCCGATCTGTCAGCAAACCAGTTTGCGGCGCTGACTGTCAAGCAGATCCAGGCTCTGGAACCTGACCAGGTCAAGGCCCTGACGGAAGACCATCTCGGTGCCCTGACGGCGTCGCAGGCCAAGGCCCTGACCAAGCCGCAGATCGAGGCGCTCGAGCCTGCCCAGATCGCGCTTCTGAGCACCAAGGCGATTGCCGGCATGAACTTCGAGCAGTTCGGCTGGATGGATGCAGACCAGATCGAGGCGCTGACCGAAGATCAGGTCAAGGCTCTGTCGGCCACGCAGATCGGGGCCATCGGCGACAACGTTGACCAGTTCTCGGCCGAAGAGATCGCGGCGATCAGCGTCAAGGCCCTTACCGGATTGACCACTTCGGCGATCGGCAAGCTCGGCGAAGAGCAGCTTGGCGCGCTCACCGAGAAGCAGATCCAGGCGTTCAGCACCAAGCAGATCGAGGCGGTTATCGCGGCCTATCAGGAGTTCTGATGAGAGCGGGCGGCGCGGCTCCGGCGCGCCGCCTACCCGTCGACTGCGCGTATCCCGCCGTGCTCCTCACAAGAACACAGCGGGATGCGCGCAGATCGTTTTGCCTAACTGCAGAAACACTGTTACTTCGATGCACTGCCGAATTCAGCGGTGCTATTCTCCAGTTCATCTGCGCCAGAATCTTTGCTCGCTCCGGCTCTCCGGGGCGGACTTTTTGACTATTCCGCTATGACGCTATCGTTTGCTAATCAGTTCCGCGATCATCATTAGTCGATGAGAAACGCTTCCCCTGCGTGCCCAGATGCTTGCAGAATGAGGAGACAAAGCAAGGGGGCGGGATGCTTCCGCTATTGGCGAGCCGTGCGCCAGCCGGCGCGGCGCGCCTCTTTCTCAGAGCAGAACCAACGCTCGCCCTTGCCCTCAGATATCCGGGTCCGGCTGTAATACTTCTGTCCCGGAACGTAATAGATGCGCTCGCCCTTCGCCGAGATGTTGCCCTTGATTTTGCAACCAGATCCGCCACCGAGCAGAGAAACACCGGCGGGCTGCCCGCATTGCCGCGTTGCGCAGCCCGCCACTCCCACGGTGCCTGGTTTCCGGCCCAGATACCTTGCCGCGCCTGTTGTGCTGCCCTCTGGTGAGTGGCACGGGCTCCGTTGCTGTAGCGCGGTCAGTCGAGCGCATGACCGTTCTCGACCAACCAGGCCTGGATACTGGCGCCCTCAGCCCGCGCGCAGTCGCCAACATAGCGGCCGTACTGGTCCCAATTGACGAACTGGCAGCGGGCCGGCCGGGAGGCAGCAAGGAACTCATCGAGCGCGTTAGCCGCAACCCGGCCGCACGGGTACTCGAAGCCCTTGGCATCCTCGCAGTATTGCGAGCTTTCTGGAGCGTCCACGCCGTTGAAGCGGATACGCTGGCCGGCGATCTCGATCGTGTCGCCATCGATCACGCTGGCGCGTCCTTCGATTGGCGCAGCGGCGGCGCGCGGCCAAAATGAGGGCAGGCTTTCAACGAAACGGTCAATGGCGGGGTCCCCCGGGCGGACATACTGAACGGCGACAACGCCGATGACAGCCATCAAAGCGGTAACAAACCCGCGCACTGCATACGGCAGCCTACGCCGCCGTTTGGGGCGATCATAGCTCCGAACCCTAGGCTTGGGCCTTCGCTGGTCCCTGACGTTGTGGATGTTGCCCCCCCCGCCGTTTTGAGGCCGGCCCCGCGGCTCTTTAGCGATCTATTCTTATCTCTCGGTCGATAATTCTTCGCAGATCATCGGCCAGCACCAAAGGGCACTCACATAGAGGCGCCGCTCTTGATGCAAATCATGGAACCAGAAAGCTTCCACAATTGCCCAATCATCCGGCACTCTGGAAGGACTGTGAGTAAGCGATATAAACTAAAGCATACGCACAGTGCCAGTAATCTTGATGCAAATTCTTTCGTAGGCTGGCTGAGTGTCTCAGGATCGCACGGGGGGCGAAATGCATGCAGCGATGAGCCAGAAACTGGCAACGTATGGCCAGTGGACATATCGGGGGGCGTGGGCGCTTGAAATTGCTGCAGCGATCATCGGACTAGCTACGGGTTTGGCGCTTGGGTTTCAAGCTTTCTCCGCCAGCCATACTGCAACGGCGATGGATCTTACACTGGCCAGCGCCCCATTTTTTATGGTCACCATTGCAGAGTTAACCAAAATCCCAATTGCCACCCTGCAGTATCTCATGGGTTTGGAAACCGGCAGTTCTGGCTTTTTTACTGGTTCTCGCTGGAACCACCTTCGAAACAGTCTTCATGGGGCTGGAACGAGCGGGCACGCTTCGGCAGCTTCGTTATGAGGAATTGGCCAACAGCATTGATGCACTTCGGGCTGAGGCAAGGGGGTTGGCAGAGGCAGACGAGCTTGCAGCAAAAACAGATCGCATTGCCGAAGCAAAGTCAGAGCTAGTGACTATCCAATCTCAAATCGACGATATCAAGTCAGAGCTGTCGGCCACGACATTGCTGACGCCGAAAGCGGCAAACGTTCGAGACCAGATCAAAGAGAAGGAGCAGGCCAAGGCCGCGCTGCTTGACCAGAGAGATCGAGAAGCAAGCGAAGCCACCGACCTCTTTGAGCGACAGAGGGACAGCTTTGATAAACGCATTGAGATGGCCCGAAGTGCTGGCGATAACAGTTCTGCGCGGCGTCTTGAGGCTGAAGTCGCGAAGCTAGTGAACCCGCGGCCTCCAATTGTTGCAAAATTCAATGCAGAAATTGAGCCCATTGATAAAGCGATCAAGGCACTTACAGCCGAGTTTGATCAACTGCGGGCCAATGCCCCCGCGATGACCGCTGAGCAGCGGCAGAAACTTGCCGATCAGGTGGAGCAACTGGAGCTCCGGTATTCTAGCACGGCGGCTGATTGGCAGGTCCGCAGGGATCATGCTCGCGCCCGCTGGGCACATGCTCAAGAGGCAGAAGCAAACAAGGCGAAAACATCGGCAGACAATCAGATTCGGCGAGATGAGATTGCAAAGCAGATTGGGGAACTTGAGAAACAACGCATAGCGACTGCCAGGACCGATCAAATTCAAAGAATCGCCGGGCGCTGGTATGGCCTAAAGCCAGAAGAGACGTCGGAGAGCCAAGCTGGCCACGTCTCCGTTATCTGGTTTGGCTCGCTTGCGCTTATCGCGGCCTTGGCGGGCCCCATCACCGCAATGGTTGCTCTGGCCTTACAGCGTATAGCTGCTCGAGCGCAAAGCCGCGTTGAGAGCAAGCTGTCGAGGCTGACGCGTCTGATGCTTCTAAAATGGCGATGGCGCCGGACCCGTAGCGTAAGCGTTCCGATTGAGGTCCAAATCGAGAAGGAAGTGGAAAAACGCGTCGAAGTCCCCGTCGAGACAGTCGTGAAGGAGATCTTGTACGTTCCACTTCTAACCGACGATCCTGAGGCGCTTCGCAAGGCGTGTGATGAGGAACTCCCCTCAGAGGTCGTTAACCTCGTGAAACTTTCGGCGAAAAACGGGCGCAGTCGTGCAAGTTCGACATAACACGCGGCTTTCGGAGCAAGCTGTTGACTTGTTGGTAAAGCGATCGGCCATTCCGACCTTGGAGGCTGAGGCAGCGGCACAGGACAAGATTGCTCGTGCGTCGGCCGTTAGACGCATGGCGACCGGGGCGGCAATCGCTATTGCTGCTATCGGCCTCGGACTTGGTGGCGCCCTCCTTTCGAGCTCTGGCGACGAGAGAGTCACTGAACGAACCGCGAAGCTGCCAAAACAATCGGATATAGTGCCTTCGCAACCCACGGCGCCGGTGCCCGAGGACAAGGCAACGAGAATAGAGCCGAAAACAACAGTGCCGGTCCCGACGCCGAAGCCAAACACTCCTGCTTCTTCAAGAGAGCCGGATGTCGTAACCGTGGACTATACCAAGTTCGTCAACCGTGATGTGATGGTAGCGGGCACAACTTGGACAGTCACCTCGGGCCATTACTTCCGGAATGAGAAAGATACAAATTGGGAGAAATCGTGGTGTTACACTCGGAGAATTGTTGCGGGCGTCGATGTGAACATCGACCTTGTAGTCCGCACCTCACCCGGGTCAATACCACAAGCCCCCATATCGCCGGCGGCAACTCTTGCGTCAGCAGGATTAAACAATGCTTCCGCGATTGAATTGGCAACCCGCTGTGCTTGGCTGGACGATGCATCATTTAGCGCCTCAGATTTTGAAGCGAGCATTGAGAAGCAGAATGAAATAAAGCTATTTCAAGAATTCGTATCCCGGGAGGGGTGGGACGCTTTAGGCAACGATCTGCCGAATATGCCGTTATGAATGTGAGCTTTGATCAGTGCCGAGATCAGTGCAGAAGCAACAGTAAATGTCTTGCGATCACCTACAACAAGAAGCATAGCGCGTGCTTTATGAAGCAAGGCGCGGCAATACTTGTTAGGAGCGATGAGGCAACGATGGCTGCAAGGAGGGTAATTGAAGATTCGCTTCAGTATTCAACTCTCGTGTTCGCAAAGGGCACTTTGGTTGTTGGGCATTCGAGTTCAGAAGTGAGCTATGCCGACTGTGTAGCCGCATGTGCAGCTAACCAAACCTGTGTTGGTTTCAATTTTGACGCTCAAAATAGGATGTGCTCCCTAATGGACATGGTTGAAACTGCTTCGGAGTTCAAGGGAGTTGCTTCTGGCCTGAAGGCATCCACAAACTAGTCTAGGCGAATTCCCCCCACAGTGCATTGAGGCCCTCGTCCGATTGCTGTTATGACTGTTGTTCCCTCACGGGGAGGGTGCTGTTATCCTGCAACAGCGCCCCTCCACGACGTGAGTTGCGCGATTGGTCAGCTGATTGTGCCAGCAATAACGATCACCACTATGAACAAGACCACGAGGCTGGCAATCGTTGGCAACATCTCGCCGACGCTCGTGGCGGCTGCACCGCCTCGCCATCTCGGCGCTTCTGCCGTCGCGAGGGCTTGATCTGTTTGCTCATATGAATGCCAGAACCGGCTATGCCAGCGCTGACGTTTTGACGGCCGCTCGCATTGACGGTGTAGCCGAGCCCTCTCGGTCCAATCCGTGCCGACACTCCTCTGTGCGTGAAGTTCACCCGAAGTCCGGGCGCGATTTTCATGCTCCGCCGAAATCTGAAAGCCATTTCCGCGCCCCTCCCCAAGTCCATGTGTGGCCAATGATGGAGAGGCCCGGCGACGCTCCAAGGCGGTAGGGCGGAGCCGGTGCCTCTCGCCGTCAGGTGGACAGCAACCGATGCTCGCATATCGAAGGTTGCAGCCAAGTCAGGGAAAACCTGACAGATCGAGGGGAAACTCGGTCGGTGTGGCGTTCAGCCCTTGATCGACCGTGGGCCAGTATTGTGCGACGAAATAGATGCCTTCGCACATGGGGAGCTGGGTCATTTCTTGCTGGAAATCAACAGGCTGATCGAACGACGCGCATCCACCGCCACCATGCAGCAGCAGGCATGAACACACTGACGAGGTCATTGCGCAATGCGTGACCGAATAGCAAGACCGGGAGGTAATGGTTTCATCGATGATCGTCGCCCCGCGCTCGAGCTGGCGCACCTCCGATGACCAACAGCAGGCCCACAGCCACGAGCAGCCTCAAAATCGAGAGCACCTCTCTCTCGTCAAAGCTCGTAGCTCAGCAATTCTGGGAGCGTGACCAGCTCTGGCCCACGAGGAGGCCTGTCCTTGCGCCAGCCGCCCTTGTAGCCTTGAATCTTGCCGATGGAGATCTGCTTCTCCTTCGGCAGTTGCCTGAGACCGGTGACATGCCAGAATGCCGCCCAGTGGCCACGATTGTCGGCCAGGTATTTGGCTGTGGTATCAGGTCTGTTGTTCATCCCGTTCGGGTGCGCACCGTTCAAGCTATGTACCGAGCCGGCATACCAGCCGAACCAGCTGACGACGAAGCTGTCCTTGGTGGGTGCGTCCTCATGCGACGGGTAGATAAGCACAGCAATCCTCCCGTCCCCTTGCATGGCATCGACTTTGGCGAGGAGTTCCCATTTCATCGTGCCGTATGCGACAAACTCCTGCCTATCGAGAACCAACAATCCGGATTCGAGGTGCTCAAGAGGAACTGGTGCGAGGATTGCGAAGTGGTGCAATTCAGACATGGCACTCTCTTGTGTTGGTCGATCCAAGTGTGCTGGCGCTGCTTCAGCATCCCGGGGCTACACCTGAAGCCCTGCATGCTTGCCTTACCGCACGATCCAGCGGCTTTCGAAGGCTCGGCTGACCTGCCACGCAGATAGTTGCTCCGAGGGCTTATCGCAGGTGGTGGCAATGGGGTCCCGCAGCATGTTGAACTCATCATCGATGAGGTAACCGACCGCGAAACAGTGCTGAGCATACTCCCCGCGAAGTGCATTTTTGGATTTCGCAACAATCTCCACGAACACGGCCTCGGCGCGCCGCCCGTGCCAGTCTGCAGTTCCGTAGTCCAGCAACGTCCCGTCATAATCGTGCACTTCCCAGCCACCCTGCAGACGCTCCTGCTTCCATTGGGCTATGCTGGGGAACAGTGCGGCAAAGTCACCACTGATCTCTTTGCTTCGAATGTATGCATCGCCCAGGTTAGACAGGCGATTGAACGCCGCCTTGGCTTCTTGCGAGTAGCGCGCGCGCAAATCCACTTGCGCCTTTGCACGTACAACTTCCGCATCCGCTGCCTGCTTTGCTGCGAGTGTCCGTTGCGCTTCCTGTTCCTGCTGTTTGGCGGCAACGTCGCGCTGTTGGGCTGTCTCCGCATCTGTAATGGCGGTGTGGGCGGCAGCCAGAACTTGCGCGTCCATCCACACGGGCAACATCGTGTAGGAAATTCGGGCCTTGCCAAGGCCTTCCAGGAGTTGCTGCAGATCGGCTGCCTCCGCGTAGACCACACCACAATCCTGCTTCTGGATGCCGACGAAGGCTCTTTCCAGCGACATGACAGAAGTGTCCCCTTCCTCAGGAAGGTACTTTGTCAGCGCCATGTAGTTGGACTCCAAGAGGTATCGATGCAGAGGAAGCGTTTCCTCCTCCACCGCCAGGCACATGGCATTAGCGCCGTTGTCCAACCGCACGAAGCCGTATCCTGTCCGCAGGCCGGCAATAACCTCCGTTGTGATGGTCTCCGCGAGTTGTGTGTCCCGCTCCGACTCCCTTCCCACGTCTGCCCAGGCGATCGAGTCGAGCAGTTTCAGGTCCTGCTTTTCGAACGCTTCGACCAGTGCTGACGCTTCGATAATATTGCTCTGCAGGAATCGACCGCGCTCAAGGACGATGACATCCTGCCTCATCATGGCGGTAGCGCCGCAATTCGGAGCCACAATGAAGGTCTCAGCACCAATCCGCCGAAGTGCCTGCACGACACGGATTTCGCCGTCGGGCGAGGCCGGAGCACCGCCCTGCCAGCAATAGTTTGCTACCCCGCCATCGAACGCAACCTTGCCGACCAGATTGAGGATGAGATGCGGAGCTTTTGGACTGAAATTGCCCAAGAGCAGAATGTCCTTAGGATCGCCCTCCAGCAGTGGCCGGTTCTCGTCGGTGAGTGCGAGGCCGTTGCCGGCCTGCTGGACGCCGCTGGGCTTCTTCTCATCGCTTGCGGGAACGAAGGCGGCCAGCTTTTCGGAAAGACCCAGCCGCTCAAGAGCCGACTTGGCCTCCTTTTGGCTGTTCAGGATCCTCGAATCCTGGCCCGAGACCCGCGCGTCGGTCAAAGTGGACTTCAGGGCGAGCAACTCCGCCACGTTGTCGTCGAGGAGGTTGCTCGCAACATACTGCTCGACGAAGGCCTCCATCCGGCGGATCTCGGCTTCGGCGGTGGCCCGGGCGTTCGTTTTTGCAACGGCCTCGGAGAGACGCTTTTCTTCCAGGAACTTCTGAAAATCCGCCTCTGCACCCAACAGTTCGTCCAGATGCGTCAATGCTTGCTCGATCGGGCGGAAGTCCGTCGCCTCCTGCTGCTGCTTCAGCGCAACGAATGCCTTGGCAACCTCGAGCGGCTGTGTGAACTCACGCTTGGCTTCCATGAAGGCCGTCAGGTTCTCGACCAGGGTTGCAACGCGCGCGCGCGCAGCCTCCAAGGCAAGCCGACTGCGCTCCGTCTCTGCGGCGGCGCGTTTGGCCTCCGCCTCCTCTGCAGCCACCGAATTGAGCGCTGCGACCACGCTGTCCGCTGCGGTATCGGTCTGCTTACAGCTTACCTCCGCGTCGGCCCACGCAGATCGGAGCACATCCATGCCGCAACGATGTCGCTTGATCGCCGCGTCGACGACAGCAAGTTCCTGCAGGAATGTACCGGCGCTAGGCGCTCCTTCCGTGCTGGCCACTTCCGTTCCGGGATTGCCCGCCGCCAGTTCGGCCCTACGCGTCTGGAGCCGACGGCCGATCGTGTCGAACGCGGCGGCCACGTCCGGGCCACGTGCGCCCAGTGAGATGGCAAGCAGACATGAATCCAGTCCCGCCATCATATCGCCGCTGTGGTTGGTGCAGGCTTCGCCTGCCTCTTCAGCGGCTGCGACGGCGCGCTGATGTGCTTCAAACGCGGCGCGATCGGGTAGTCCCGACTTCACGAAGTCGCGGTATTCATCGCGCTGGGCAAAGCCGGCTGCTCTGGCAGCAGCGAATTCGGCTGGCTCGGAGAAGCCGCCACGCGCCGCTGTCCGGAACTCGTCAGGACTTTCGAAGTCGGAACTTTGAAAAGCGGCATAGGATGCGGCCGTGTCAAAACCCGCCCGTTGCGCCGCAGCCATTTCGGACGCGTTGGTGAACCCACCCGCCTCTGCATCAAGAAACTCTTGCCTCGACTGGAATCCGCCTCGCTCGGCCCGGATCATCTCGTCGCGACTGCGAAAACCGAGCTCCGCAATATATTCGAGTTTTTCGACATCGGTGTCAGTAGGAGACAACGATATGCCAAAAGCCGCCGCGAACGCCATCTCTGCCGCCCGGGTGCCCGGGCCGCGATCGCCATCAATCTTGGCATTGTAGAAGCCTAGCGAGTTCAGAGCCGCCTGCATGCGTTTTGTAAGCGCAATCTCGCGCTCCCTTTCGGCGTCCTTGCGGGCCTGCTCTTCTGCCCGCAGCCGCTTTTGCTCCAGTGCCCTTTGGCTCTCCTGATGGCGACGCTGCCGCTCAAGCTCCTGACGCCGCATATCGTGCTCGATAACGCGACCCATCAGGTCGAGCATGCCGTTGATGTTCTGAGACAGTGCTGGGCTAGGTGTCGCAAGCCAAAGGCTAAGAGCCACGACACCAACGCGGGTCGCGGAAAAATCCGACCACGGTTTCATAATCAGGTCCCCCACCCGAATCTTATTGACCTCAGCTTACAAGCCGGGCTTAAGATCGCAATACTTCCAAGTGGATGGTCTAGGAAAATTGGTAAGCGCCGGCTCATCGAGTCACTACATTCTGCCTCGCCCGCGTTGACAAGGTCGCTTTTGCTAACCTTCAGCTCCGCCATGATGACAAAGCCAATCTGCTTCTCGCTTTTGGCATCATCTTTTACGCATCACTACCGTGACTCGAGCGGCGAGCGCATTTACCACGTTTAGAAGTATTACAGCCGGACTCGAGTAACCGAGAGCAAGGGCGAGCGCTGGTTTTGCTCTGAAGAGGAGCGCCATCAATCACGGAGGCTCGGCCTTCGATATGTTCGGCAGCAGCACGCGGCTAAAGTGTGCGCAGGCTCTCGACGAAGCGGCTAATGCCGGCGCCACCATGGCTGATTTTCTGAACTGCGAACACGGCAAGGGCGATCGACAGGGGAGCAACATACCGGGCCGTATACGGCAGCCTGCGCCGTCGTCTGCTGCCGTTGTGGAGTTCGAAATCCCGACGCCTGCGCATAGACCGCAATCAACATGGAGGCTGGCAACGGCAAATACCGTCTTCAGCTTCATCCCCTCTCAGCAGGCTGGCGAATAGGGCCGCTTCCAGCGATCATTTCCAGGAACTGGCGACGGCTGTTGATCGTCGCGCCACCAGAAGCCTAATTGCGCATCCAGCCAAATTGGCTCGCCGCGGTCGCGCAGCGCATCGATCGCAGTCCTTATCGGCTTGTCTTCCGCCGCGACTACCTTGCAAATTTGAACGACGCTGATCGGCCCCCGAGCCTTTACAGCTTCCAGGACCTTAGCCCTTAGTCCTGCCGTCTCAGCCATCACCGCACACCCTCCCGATCGCTTTTTCTCGAGATGGTGCTACCGATCCGCCGTTGTTGCAACTCTCGCGGATAGGCGCCCAGTTTGGCGGACGCTCGAAGGGGGAGAGGGCGGCCCTGGTGCCTCTACCTCGCAGGCCGGACAGCAGCCGATTACTCGCATGAGTCCGTTGTCGATACAGGTCGGACTTTTCGTGCATGCGGTGGCGCGCGCCTTGCCACTGGCGTTGACCATGTTGGGCCACGAGCGGCTGACAATTCAATAGTCGCTATTTAGGTGTCTATGAAAACCGGCATCAGGCCAGTAGGACGCTCCTTGCGGGGCGAGGCAGTGTTAGCGAAGAGGAACGAGCTGCCAAATGGTTCTCTCAATTCTCGCAACTGCGCTGAACGCTCTAAAGCCCAGGCAGCGAATCATCCCGGTCGTCGGGCCGCATCAGCGTGAACATATCGGTCACGTTTGCGAAAGGGCGACCAGGACTTGCCGCTTGACTCGGCGTAACCGACTTAGTAGGTGTCCAATTAAAGGACCTTGAGTCCGATAATCGGACCAAACAAATGACGCAACGCAAAGTTCCAGAGCAAAGTCTTTCGGTTCAGAAGGCGATCGCCATCCTCAAGGAGGTTGGGGCGGCCGACAGCCCGATCTCGACCACCGAGATTGTTGCCCGCGTCGGCTACGGAAAGACGGTTGTCCTGCGTATCCTTGCCACGTTGCTGGCTGAGCGGATGATCGAGAGGGACCCTTACACAGGCGGTTACTTCGCCGGCTCCACGCTGGTCCAACTTGCCCAGCAGGCTCTTCAGAAGAACCCCCTTATCCTCCAGGCAACGCCTGCTCTCGACGAGATCGTGCGGATCACTGGCGACGCCGGCCTCCTCATGGTGCTGAGTGACGACGAATCGCTGTGCATCGCAAAGCGCGCGGGAACCACGCCGATCCGCAACGTCGGTACGGAATTGGGCACCCGCTCCCCCATCCATGCAGGCGGCGGTCCGTTCGCGCTGCTGGCGTTTTCCGATGATGCCTTCATCGACCAATATCTGTCTCGTCCCCTGAAGAAGCTAACCGAGCGGACTGTGGTGGATCCGGCCGCCATCCGGCAGCGCATCGCGGAGGCGAGGCAACGAGGCTTCACGATCGGAAACGAAGATCTCTTCGAATACATCGTCGCTGTCGGTGTTCCCATTCGGGACGGCAGGGGCAAGCTGCTCGGGAGCCTGAGCATTGGCGGCATCGCCGCGCGCTATCCGAGCGAACGATGCATCGAGGTGGGCGAGAAGCTCATGGCAATCGTGGCGAGCCAGTCCGGCAAGCCGAACAACAGGGAGTGAGGAATGAAGAAGCTGATACTGCTGGCAGGTGTTGCCGCTATGGCGTTTTGCGGCAATGCCATGGCGCAGCAAGAGGCCAACAAATTGCGCTGGGCCAGCACGGTTTCCATCACGGCGCCAGACCCATATTACAATTTCCACCGCGAGGCGATGATCCTGAATGGACAACTGGTGTGGGACACGCTCATACACCGCAACCCCGAGACCGGTGCATACGAGCCCATGCTGGCGACGTCATGGGAATGGGTGGACGATGTCACCCTGGTATTCACCCTTCGCGAAGGGGTTAAGTTCCATGACGGCAGCGACTTCAACGCCGCGGACGTAGTCTACACCTACAACTACATCTCCAACCCGGAGAACAAGATCAACGTCCAGAGCAATGTCAACTGGATCAAGAGCGCGGAAGCCCTGGGCGACTACAAGGTTCAGCTCAATCTCCATGCGCCGTTCCCGCCGGCTCTGGAATATGTGGCGAGCCTGCATGCAATGCTTCCTGAGGGCTTCTACGGCGCCAACAAGGCCGCCAAGATCGACGGCGGGCTGATCGGCACAGGTCCGTACAAGTTCGACAGCTTCGTTCCCGGCACATCGATGGCGCTTTCGAAGTGGGAAGGCTATTTCAACGGCAGCCCGAAGGGCGATCCGGAACTCTCCGCAATCGAATATCGGGCGATCCCGGATGCTTCCACCCAGATGGCGGAACTCATGGGGGGAGGACTCGACTGGATCTGGTACGTCCCGGCGGATCAGGCCGAGCCTCTTTCGAGCGTGCCTGATGTCACGGTCAATCCGGCCGAGACGATGCGCATCTCGTTCCTGTCGTTCAATCTCCGCGACATGGAAGGCGGCAATCCGCTGCAGGACATCAGGGTGCGCCAGGCGATCGCGCACGCCATCGATCGGGAAGCAATCGTCAAGCAGGTTATCGGACAGGGTTCGACCGTCGTCACCTCGCCTTGCTTCCGCACGCAGTTCGGGTGCCCGGCTGATGTTCCGCAGTACCCGTACGATCCCGAGAAGGCCAAAAGCCTGCTGAAGGAAGCCGGCCTTGAGTCGGGCGTCACGCTTGACCTCGTCTCGAACTCCAGCCGCGACCGGGCGTGGGCAGAGGCCGTCTCGGGCTACCTGTCGGCGGTCGGGGTGACCGTGAACATCCAGGCTCTCCAGTATGCCGCCGTTTCGGAGCGGATCGCCGGCAACAACACGCACCTGTTCCTGGGTGACTGGGGCTCCTACGGCATCAACGACGTGTCCGCCCTGTTGAACAACTTCTTCACGCTTGGCGCGGACGACATGGCCCATGACGCCCAGGTCTCGGATGCGCTGAAGGCGGGGGCGGCCACCATCGACCAGGATGTCCGCCTCGAGAAGTACACGTTCGCGACCAAGCGCATCAACGAGCAGGTGCTCTGGCATCCGCTGTGGACCAACCCTGTCACCTATGCTCATCGCGCAGGCCTTGAGTTCAGCTCCTTCCCTGACGAGAACCCCCGCTTCTATCTCGTGAAGTGGAAGAAATAGCACAGCGCGGCTAACCGACGAACGAGGAGGAATCTGCGTGCTTGTCTTCACGCTCAAGAAAATGTTCGTGGGTCTCCTCGTGATGCTGGCGGTGTCTGCCATCACGTTCGCGCTGACGAACGTGGCGGCCGACCCGGCCAGGACTCTCGCCGGGGAGGGCGCCACATCGGCTGACGTCGAAGCGATACGGGTCGCCTATGGCTTCGACAGGCCAATCTTCACCCGTTACGGTGAATGGCTCGGCAACACGCTCCAGGCAGATTTCGGCGAATCCTATCGCCAGCGCCGCCCGGTGACGGAGGTGATCTCCGAGCGCTTGCCAGTCACGCTGACGCTCGGAGGTATCGCCTTCGCGCTGGCCATGCTGATTGCCGTACCCTTGGGAATTGCCGCCGGTCTTAACCCCAACTCGTGGGTCGACAGGCTGGCCCTGGGTGTGGCCATCGTCGGGCAGGCGATGCCCTCATTCTGGTTCGCCCTGATCGGGATCACCGTGTTTAGTGTGGGACTGAAATGGCTTCCCGTGTCCGGTTCGTCGAGCTGGGCCCATTTCGTGCTGCCCTCGGTGGTTCTCGCATACTATGCCACGCCGACGCTGATGCGGCTCACCCGCGCCGGGATCGTTGAGGTCATGGGGTCGGACTATATCAGGACCGCGCGGGCGAAGGGGCTCGGTCGATCCAAGGTGGTCCTCAAGCACGCGCTCAGGAATGCAATCCTCCCGCTGGTTTCAGTAGCGGCCGTGCAGTTCGGCTTCATGTTGGGCGGGTCGGTCGTCATCGAAACAATCTTTGCCATGCAGGGTGTCGGCTATCTCGCGTGGGAGGCCATCTCCTACTCGGATCTTCCCGTGATCCAGGCGATCGTCTTGGTGATCGCGTCGATCTACGTCGTCCTGACCTTTGCGGCAGACCTGCTCAATGCGTGGCTTGACCCGCGCCTTCGGACCAACTGAGGCGACCATGACCGACGTTGCAATTCCATCAACGCCAAGGGTGAAGGACGTCCTGTTCTTGGCCTTGGGTCACCGCAGCCTGCTGATCGGAGCTGTCGGCCTGACGCTGATCCTGGTCCTCGCGATCTGCGCACCGCTGTTCACCTGGCACGACCCCTATGCCCAGGATCTGGCAAGCCGGCGCATCCCGCCGGTTTGGTACGCCTGGTTCTGGGATCACCCAACCGCGAGCTGGGATCATCCGCTCGGCACCGACAAGCTGGGACGGGACTACTGGTCGCGCCTCCTCTATGGCGGCCGCATCTCGATTTTCATCGGAGCTGCGGCAACGCTGATGTCCGGCCTCATCGGGACGTCGCTCGGAGTCACGGCCGGCTATTTTGGCGGGCGCATCGACATGGCGATCTCGTTCCTCATCACCACACGGCTGACCTTGCCCGTCGTCCTGGTGGCGCTCGCGACGGTGGCGATGCTCAATGCATCCCTGACGGTCATAACGCTGGTCCTCGGACTTCTGCTGTGGGATCGCTTCGCGGTGGTCATGCGCTCGGTGACCATGCAGATCCGCTCGCAGGAATTCATCGTCGCGGCCAAGGCCATCGGATGTTCCACACCGCGCATCATTCTTTCCGAGATCCTCCCGAACGTCGCAGCTCCGCTAACGGTTATAGCCACCATCGAGATGGCGACCGCGATCCTGTATGAAGCCTCGCTGTCGTTCCTCGGCCTCGGCGTACAGCCGCCACTCCCCTCCTGGGGCCTGATGCTGGCGGAGGCGAAGGAGGAGATCTTCTTCTCGCCTTGGATGATCACGCTACCGGGCATCGCGCTGTTTGCGCTGCTCATCTGCATCAATCTGCTGGGCGACGGCATCCGTGACGTCACCGCTCCCGGAGGCCGGTGAGATGACATCTGACAGACAAGACCGGGTCATCCTTGAGGCCCGCAACCTCAACGTGAGACTTGAGACTTCTCGCGGCAGTCTGCACGTCGTAAGGGGGCTCGACTTTGAGGTCTCGTCCGGCGAAACCGTCTGCATCGTCGGCGAGTCTGGCTGCGGCAAGTCCATGACGTCCCTGGCCCTGATGGACATCCTGCCACGCTCAGGGACGCGCACGGCCGACAGACTGACCTTTGAAGGCAAAGATATTTTATCTGCTGGCGAGCGCGCAATGTCGCGTATTCGTGGCGATCGGATGTCGATGATCTTCCAAGAGCCGATGACGACGCTCAACCCGGTCTACACGATCGGCGATCAACTGACCGAGCCTCTGTTGCGGCACCGGAACATCTCCAGGCGCGAAGCTTATAAGAAGGCCGAGGAGATGCTCGAGAAAGTCGGGATCAGCGGGGCCGCGCGGCGTCTGGGCCAGTACCCGCATCAGCTCTCCGGTGGTCTGCGGCAGCGAGTTATCATCGCCATGGCCCTGATATGCAATCCTAGCCTCGTCATTGCCGACGAGCCGACGACGGCGCTCGATGTAACGATCCAGGCACAGATATTGTGGGTCTTGAAGAACCTACAGAAAGAGCTCGGCATGGGGATGATCTTCATCACCCACGACCTGGGCCTTGTCTCGCGCATCGCCGACCGGGTGCTGGTGATGTATGCGGGAAAGATCGTCGAGCAGGGGTCGGTGAGGGACGTCTTCCGCAACCCTCGCCATCCCTACACGCAGGGCCTCCTGCGGTGCATCCCCGTTCCCGGCATGACCAATGTCGGGGCGAGGCTCGGATCGATCCCGGGGGTCGTTCCAAACCTGTTCGAAAAGATCAACGGATGCGGATTTAGGACACGGTGCCCGCGGGCCATGGAAGCCTGCTCGGCCGGCGAGATTCCGCTGAGGCAAAGCGCCTCCGGGCACCTCGACAGGTGTTTGCTTCCCGAAAGTGAAGTCGGTCGCGTGTGGAGCGACAATGATCAACTCGAAACACTCGAGGGGGCGGTTCGATGAGCGCGTCGTTGCTGGCCGTCTCTGGCGTCACCAAGACCTACCGGGTCAGCCAGGGCATATTTTCACCCAGGAAGCCGCTCAGTGCACTGAGGGCGATTGATCTCACGATCAACAAGGGCGACATCCTTGGCATCGTCGGCGAGTCGGGATGCGGCAAGTCCACCCTGGCCAAGATCCTTCTCGGCCTCGAAAGGCCGACTGAGGGTCAGATTACCTTCGAGGGCAAGGATCTTAGGTCAGTCAACACCGCGATGATGTCGCGGCGCGTGCAACCGGTGTTCCAGGACCCGTACTCCTCCCTCAACCCGCGAAAAACGATCGGCTCGATCATAACGATGCCGCTGAAGGTCCACCGGATCGGAACGCCGCAGACGCGTCACGAGATGTTGCGTGAAATCATGGACGGGGTAGGGCTGCCGGGCCGCCTGGCGGATTCCTATCCCAACCAGCTGTCCGGCGGACAGCGCCAGCGCGTTGCGATCGCAAGGGCGCTGGTGATGCGGCCGGAACTGGTGATCTGCGACGAGCCGACCTCGGCCTTGGACGTGTCGGTGCAGTCGCAGATTCTCAACATGTTAATGGATCTGAAGGACCGGTTCGGCCTGACATATGTCTTCATCAGCCACAACCTGGCGGTGGTCGAGCACATAGCGACGCGGATTGCGGTGATGTATCTGGGGCGCGTCGTTGAGCAGGCTCCGGCGGCAGAATATTTCGCGTCCCCGCGGCATCCATACAGCAACGCGCTGATGGCGTCCGTGCTCACGCCGGACCCGGACCTCGGCGTGCCCGACCTAAACCTCGGAACCGTTTTCCCGAACCCCCTGGATCCACCGTCCGGCTGTGCGTTTCACCCCAGATGCCCGCGAGCCATGGAAGTCTGTTCCAGGGTTCAGCCGGCAGCAATCCCGGCCGGGGAAGCACTCGTCGAGTGCCACCTGTATGGCTCCGAATCCTAATGCAATGGAGAACAGATCAATGAGCATCTCGCGATCTATGGTTGTCGCGCCGCAACCGGAGGCCGCCGAAGCGGCGGCCGACATATTGGACGCGGGCGGAAACGCCATCGACGCGGCAATTGCCTGCGCCTTTGTTCAGGGCGTCGTCGATCCGCTGATGACCGGCATCGCCGGTTTCGGCAGCATGGGAGTTTTCTCCAGGACCACGGGCGTTCACGAGTACATCGATTTCCATGCGCCGGCCCCCAAGGCGGCGCGTGACGACATGTGGGCGGACCTGATCGTCGGAGAGGCGCGGGACGGCTACGGTTTCATCACGAAGGGCAATGTCAACGACATCGGGTACCAGTCGATTTGCGTGCCGGCTGCCTTGCGCGCCTACGAAACGGCTCACGCGAAGTTTGGCAGACTGCCCTGGGCCGAGGTGATGGCACCTGCGATCGATTGGGCAAGGCGCGGATGGACCGTGCGGCCTCATGTGGCGGCATGGTGGTCTGCCGAAGGGGCCATGGGCCGAATCGGCGGACCGGAACGCCTCAGCTACACCGAGGCCGCGAAGGAACTCTATTGCGACGATCACTCCAGGCCCAAGCAGGTCGGTGCCACCGTCGTCAACAAGGACCTGGCAGTCACCCTGGAAGAGATTGCCCGGTCGGGCGCGGATGCCTTCTACAGAGGCGACATCGCGGCCAGGATCGCGGAAGACATGCAGGCCAACGGCGGACTTTTGTCACGCGAGGACCTGGCCGACTATGCTCCCGATCTAACGTCCCCCGTCTGGGGCGACTATCGCGGCTACCGCGTTGCCACCAACCAGCCGCCGGGCGGCGGCCTGATGCTCCTGCAGATGCTCAACATTCTTGAGAACTTTGATCTGCGGTCGCTCGGCCATAACTCTGCCGAGTATATCCGCGTCGTTTGCGAGGCCATGAAGGTGGCGACCGCCGACAAGGATCGTTACATCGGCGATCCGAAATTCGTCGACGTGCCTGTCGATCGCCTACTCTCGAAGGCCTATGCCCAGGATATCGCCGATGGTATTCGGCAGGGCCGGAAATTTGAGGTGCCGCGGTTCAATTCCGGACATCCCTCCAAGGACACGACGCATCTGAGTGTTGTCGACAAGGAGGGCAACTGCGTATCGATGACCCATTCCCTCGGCATGCCTTCCGGTGTGATCACGAAGGGCCTGGGCTTCATGTACAATGGCTGCATGGGCGTCTTCGATCCTCGACCCGGTCAGACGGGTTCGGTCCATCCGGGCAAGGCGCGGTTCAGCTCCATCTGTCCGACCATCGTCTTCAAGGGCGACACCCCCTATGTGGTGGTGGGAGCGCCCGGCGCCACGCAGATCGCTATGGGCGTGCTGCAGGCTGTCCTGAACGTTCTTGATTTCGATATGAAGATGAGCGACGCGGTCGCCAGTGCGCGGTTCTCTGCGACCAGTAACATCATCGACGTGACGAACAGGATTCCGAGGCGCGAAACGCGCAAGCTGGAGGATCAGGGCTACACGGTAGAGCGCAGTCCGCTGACCTACGGCGTGGCGTGGGTCCACGGCATCCGGATTGTTGACGGAGCACCCGACGGCGGGGCAGATCCGGGAGCAGATGGCATCGTTCTGTCGGTCTGAGGTCTTGGCGCGCCGCCGGTTTCGGCGGCGCGCCTGAACACGCTTCGCAACAATGTGCGGCGAAATTCGACATGAGAGCTGGAATGAGACACGCAGAGGCGGCGGGAACTTGCCGGCGTGGTTGCTCTTCGTGTGCCGCTCTACGCCATCCAGGAGCTTCGCCGGATGCGCCGCACCTGTCGCCGCCTGCTTTCGAGCGTGTGTGTCTGAGGCGGTGAAGCTGAAGGACTGGATGCGGCCTCAGGACCCGCTTCTGGCGCCGCTGCGACCAGCGGCTCTGCAGGCAGGCCAAACTCTGCCTCGAGATCGCTCCAGTGGGACGGGGGCCAGCGGTCGGCGCCGCTCAGCCAGGCGGCGGCACGGGCGTAGACGCGGCAGTCGAGTGCCTCATTGCGTTCCCTGAGCTTTTGCCATTCCAGCCGCGAGAAGCCGCGCTTGGTTCTGAGCGTCACCAGCTGCTCGCCGACGAACTGCTTGCACCACTCGCTGTCGATCCAGGCAGGCAGGCAGGTGGACGGTGCCGGCGGGGTATGTTGCGCCGGCGTCGAGCTCCTCGTCGCTTGGCCGCGGCAGGCGCAAAAAGCGGTAGGTCTCGGCCTTGAAGGTCGAGCCGGCCACGGTCCACAGCTTGGCGCCGCGGCGGAGGCGTTTTCCCCGGGACGTCGCATCGACATAGGTCGGGCCGGTGACCGGACTGGCGCGGTTGAAGCTTTCAACGCCCTTGATCGGGGCGACCTGGGCCGCGCCGGAGCGCCTCGCCCAGGCATAGACGGCCGGCGCCTCATAGCCGGTGTCGATCGCCAGCCTAAGGATGCGCATCGCCTTGCCCGAGGCGCTCGGCCAGGTGCGGGACAGCAGTTGGTCGAGACCGCTCCAGCAGGCGGCGTCGCCGGGGCCGCCGTCGAGCACGACATGGTCGACGAGCCAGCTTTCCAGGCCGCGGCCCCCAGGCCCAGACATCGACCTCGATGCGATCCTTCTGGACATCGGCGCCCACCTATGCCACGTACTTCCGGCTGCTGAAGGCCAGCGACGATGATCCGAATGTCGTCCGTCCGAATGTCGTCCGGAAGAAGGCGGCCTTGGCGCTGGCACGCTTCCTGAAACTGCACCCCCACAATATCGCTCAGAAGACCGAAGTGATGGTGGAGCATTTCCATGCAGCCACCCAGCACAAGGTTGGTGGCCGCGCCAAGGCGATGGTCGTGGCCGGATCGCGGCTTGAAGCGGTGCGCTACAAGCAGAGCTTTGACGCCTACATCAAGGCGAAGGGATACGCGATGAAGTCACTCGTCGCGTTCTCGGGAGCTGTCGCCGACGAAAAGCTTCCAGATGTCACCTACACAGAAGAGGCGATGAATCGGGGGGTCCGCAAAAAGGAACTGCCTGACATCTTCGCTACCTCCGAATATCAGGTTCTACTCGTAGCAGAAAAAGTATCAAACCGGCTTTGACCAGCCGCTGCTCCACACAATGTATGTGGATCGGCGGCTTTCAGGCATTCAGGCGGTCCAAACCTTGTCACGTCTGAACCGCATCCACCCCTTCAAGGAAGATACCTTCATTCTCGATTTCGTGAACGACCGGAACGAGATTCAGGAGGCCTTCAAAGCCTATTACGAAGGTGCGGAGATCGGAGAAGAAGTCGACCCGAACCGAATGTACCAGATCAAGGGCGAGCTGGATTCCAGCGGAATCTATGCTCTCAGCGATATAGAGCTATTTTCCGATGTCTATTTCAAGCCAAAGCTGAAGCAAAGTCCTGCGGATCACCAGAAGATGAATGCCATCATCGATCGACCGGTCTGCAACTTCTCCGATCTGGTAACGAGCGATCCTGCCGAGGCAGAGGTATTGCGCGGAAAGGTTCTCGCCTTCGGCAGCCTATACGGCTTCCTGAGTCAGATTATCCCTTATCAAGATTCCGATTTGGAAAAGCTGTACGTTTTTCTGCGCCATCTCGTATCAAAGCTACCGAAAAAGGGGGCAGCCCCTCCTACCAGTTCGATGACCAAGTTAGACTGGACTATTATCGTCTTCAAAAAGTCAGTGAGGGGGCAATCAGCCTGTCTGAAGGGACTGCCAAGCAGCTCGACGGGCCATCCTCCGTTGGCTCGAAGATTGCTCGTGAGGAGGAAGTGCCTCTTTCCCGGCTGATCGATGTCGTCAATGACCGGTTTGGCACTGATTTCAACAATGCTGACCAGTTGTTCTTCGACCAAATCGTCGAGGCCGCCATGGCAGACGCTAACTTGCGGCAAGTAGCTATTGCGAATCCTGGTGAAAAATTCGAGCTGCTGTTCAAAAATCTGCTGGAAGCCCTTTTCGTGGAACGGATGGATCAGAACGAAGAAATTTTCGCTCGGTTCATGAATGACAAAGCTTTCCAAGGACTGGTCACCCACTGGCTCGCGACACAGGCGTATTCAAAACTCAGGAATTCGCTCGAGTAGCACTTCCGCTGTGAGCGGAGCTTAGCGCTGAATGCTCTGAGCGACTTCTGCTTGTGCGTCCTCGCCCACCCGAAGCGGACGGTCCGCTAGCGTGAAGAGTTTCGGGCGCCGGCAGGCGTACAAAAGTCCCCGAGGAAGGAACCCGCGGCCCACGGGCGATGCCTATGGGGATTTTGGTTTGGGGACGGTGTCAGGGATGGCGTGTCCGCCGCCGGGAAGCGCCGCAGTTGATGCGGACGGACCATCTCGTCTTGCGATGAGGCGGAATTGTCGGCTCGGCACACGGTCGGACGCGGTCCTGTCGGCATCGATACTCATGATGGACGCGCGTGGATCCGTTGCCGGAGGCTGAGTGCCTGCGAGCGAAGGCTGGACCATGCCATGCCGGGTCATGGGGCGGTCTCCCGGTTCGCCGCCGCCTCGTTCGGCGGTCCGCGCGGCTGCCGCCACCGTTCGAACACCTCGATGACGATCATGCGTCCACCGCAGCAGGGACATGATGGGCGCACGTCGTCCGGTTCTTCCCGAGGACCGTCGTCGGGCGATGGAGCGACGTCCAGCAGGTCGCGGGCGCGTGCGATGCTGGCCTTGCGGGCGGATCCGGCGAGCAGGCCGTAATGCCGGATGCGGTGGAAGCCGCGCGGCAGGACATGCAGCAGGAAGCGGCGGATGAACTCGTCGGTGGCGAGCGTCATGACCTGCTGACGGTCGGCGTCGTCGCGGCGGTAGTCCTTGTAGCGGAAGGTGACGCCAGCCTCGTCGAAGGCGATCAGGCGACGGTTCGAGATGACGACCCGGTGCGTGTAGCGCGACAGGTAGGCGAGCACCGCTTCCGGCCCGGCGAAGGGCGGCTTGGCTTAGACCACCCAGCGCTTCTTGCGGACGGGCGACAGGTGGCGCAGGAAGGCCGGGCGCGACGAGATCCAGCGGCTCCCGTCCGGCGCGATGCCGCCGCCCGGCACGATCATGTGGACATGCGGATGATGCGTCAGCGCCGAGCCCCAGGTGTGAAGCACGGCGGTGATGCCGATGCGTGCGCCAAGGTGCCTGGGATCGGTCGCGATGGTCAGCATCGTCTCCGATGCCGCCTTGAACAGCAGGTTGTAGACCAAGGCCTTGTTGTGGAAGGCGATGGCGGCGACCTCGGCGGGCAGCGTGAACACGACATGGAAGTAGCCGACCGGCAGCAGGTCGGCCTCCCGCTCGGCGAGCCATGTGCGCGCCGCCGCGCCCTGGCACTTCGGGCAGTGCCGGTTGCGGCAGGAGTTGTAGGCGATGCGCCGCTGGCCGCAGTCCTCGCAGGCCTCGACGTGACCGCCAAGGGCTGCGGTGCGGCAGCGTTCGATCGCCGACATCACCTTGAGCTGCTGCAGGCTGAGATGGCCGGCATGGGCGGCCCGGTAGGCGGGCCCGGCAGCGCGGAAGATGTCGGCGACCTCGATCGAGGCGCGCACGGCTCAGCCGTCGGGCGAGCTCTCTTCCGGCTTGAACAGGCCGAGCTTGTCGAGCGGGCTGGTGACGGCACGCACCGTCCGGGTCGCGACCTTGGCGTAGAGGGCGGTGTTGTCGAGCTTGGCGTGCCCGAGCAAGACCTGGATGACCCGGATGTCGACGCCGTCCTCCAGCAGGTGGGTGGCGAAGCTGTGACGCAGCGTGTGCGGCCCGACCCGCTTGGCGATGCCCGCGGCCTGTGCCGCCTCGACGACGATCCGGTGGAGCTGTCGGGTGCTGACCGGCTTCATCGGGTGCTGGCCTGGGAACAGCCAGCCGTCGCGGTGCATCACGCCCTGTTGCCGCCCGACCTTCCACCACTGGCGCAGGAGGGCGAGCAGGTCGGCCGACAGCATGGCGTTGCGATGCCGCCCGCCCTTGCCACGCTCGACCCGGATCAGCATGCGCTCGCTGTCGATGTCGGCGACCTTCAGCACCGAGACCTCGGCGACGCGCAGGCCGGCACCATAGGCGACCGACAGCGCGGCCTGGTGCTTGAGGCAGGTGGTGGCGTTCAGCAGCCGGGCAACCTCGTCGCGGCTGAGCACCACGGGCAGCTTGCGCGGGTGCGCCAGCCGGACCAGCTTGCGCGCCAGATCGGGGCGGTCGACCGTGTGGGTGAAGAAGAAGCGCAGGTCCGAAACGATGCTGTTCCAGGTTGGCACGGGAACACCGTCGTCCTGCTGCCCGACCTGGAACCGGCGCAGATCATCCGCCGTCGCCGTATCCGGGCGGCCGGCCCAGAAAGCTTGCGAACCGTCCGACATCGCGTAGGTAGTTGCGCTGCGTCTCCTGGCTGAACCGGCGCAGGGTCATGTCGTCGATCAGCCGCTGGCGCAGCGGGCTGATCGGTGCATCGAGAACAGGATGGGGCATGGTCGGGCTCCTTGTTGAAGAAGCCCGAGATGCTCTGCCCAGCCGGACGACGTTCAATGCGGGCGCGGCGGCCGGCCCGTGACCTCTACCCCACCGCGCGCGCCCATCCCGCGCAGCAGGTTCGTTCAACGGCCCCAAACGCGACCGCTGAGCAGTGGCCCGACGATGACCGCTTCCGGCCCAACTCCGATCATGGCCGAAGCACTATTGACTGAAACCTGCTGCTCGAAGCATCCTTTGCAAGAGCCGGAGCATGGTGCGCGGGCGATTGGGGGGGCGTTTAGCTTTGAGAGCAGAGGAAATTTTCGAATCGCACAGCGGCAAGTACGCCGCGCAGGCTTACTGGAACGCGCTGACGAAGCTGCGTTCGGCCTGGAAGGAGGTCTTCGGGGAGGATCTTCCGACGGTAGGCAACCGTGCCATGGATGCGTTCGAGCAGGCGATCGACGTGATGAAGGTCCAACTCGCGACCGACGCCGCCGGGGGCAAGAGGCTATGCGACCATCTGGACATTGATACGAAGGACGACATCGCCGAGGCGCTGCTCGGCTGGGCCGACATGGACGACCTGCCCCCGAAAGTGGTGAAGCAGGCGATGCTTGAAGAGTGCTTGAACCTTGGAGATGGCCGACACGAACTCCGCAGCCTACTTCGGCCCGTCCTCGACAAGGTGTTCGCCGACGGGAAAACCCGGCGTCCCCGTGTCGGGGCTAACCGTCACTGGCCACGGCTACTGCAGTACCTGCGCGAACTTGAGGAGGAGACCGACTGGTCGCCGGCGGGCAGAGGCATCCGCTTGATGAATTTGGGTGGACGTGGGCGCGTCGCTCGGGAGCCCAGCGATCCTGCAAATTTGGCGGTTAGGATTGACCCCGACCACGTCTGAGCTTCGCCACCATTTGTCGAGCGTCAAATTAGATTTGCACTGTGAGGCTCTGCGGCGGAGCGTCGATCCGCGATCAATATTTTAATGACCATTACCGCAGGATGGTACTGAGTGCTGGCGCAGGAGGACGTCCGGCCCGCCGGGTCGGGTGCAATAGCAACCACCCCGCATCGTCCCGCTACGATCGTTTCGACGCCGGACTTGCGGGCTATCGGCGCCCGGCGATTATGCGTCGTCGGGTACCGCCTGACGCTGCTATGCGGGTATGTGGAGGCACTCAAGAGAAGGGCATGCTGATGCCCTATGCGCCGGCCTCGACCAGATCAAGGATCGTTTCAACAGGATCGAAGGCGCCAGTCACGGCGTCGAGGAGCCGAAGAGCTGGAAGGACCTGACGAAGCTGAAGGCAATGTATACACGGCGTAGCCATTGTTTTCGTGAGGATCACCTCGACATTTCAGCTTCGGCGGGCATCCCGTTCACCTAGGGCTGGACGACTAGGAGATCCATGCTATTAGCGGCGGCTTTGGGCGATAATGCTTTCTACCGTTGCGCTGTCGGGAAGCCGGGCGGACGCGCGAATGGCGACATCCGCCGGGATGACGACGTTTTCCTTCCGAACCTCACGAGCTTCAATTTGTTGCATCAGGATGCTCACAGTTTCGTCTATCATTCTGCCTGAAGGCTGCTTGACGCTCGTGAGCTTGTAACCGCCCCATCCGGCTTCCGGAACGTCATCGTAGCCGACGATCGATAGATCATCCGGAACGCGGAGATGAAATTCGTCGCGCACAACGTCCATTACGGAGAATGCCATGTGATCGTTTGCGACAAAAATCGCGTCGGGGCGTTCGTCACCGCCGAGGAGTTCACGCGCAGCCCTGGCAGCGCTGTCGAAATTGTAGTCACCAACTTTTCGACGCCAGATCGACTGTCCGCTCTCTGCGAGGCCCTTCTGGAAACCTGCTTCACGGTCTCGGTTCGTGGACGAGTCTTCCGAACCTGCGATGAACGCAATTCGCTGATGTCCCGCCGCTACCAGCAGCCTCGCGAGCAAGAGGCCTCCCTCCATGTTGTCGGACGTTACACTGCTCGCCAAAGAGGTCGGGACGTAACGATTGAACAGCACCACGGGAATTCCGGTATCAGCACATTCCTTGGCTAGGCTGGACGACATGGTCGCAGAAGCCATGACAATACCCTCGACCTGGTACTGCAGCATCTTCAACACCATCTGATCCTGATTGCCGGGGTCGGTCATGAATAGCAGGACCTGAAAATCCTTCTCCTGAAGCGCTCGAGTCAACTGTTCAAGCACGATCGGATAGAACTGGTTGTCGAGATAGGCGACAAGGACAGCGATCAGCCGTGAGCGGCCGCTGATCATCGCCCTTGCCAGCGCGTTGGGTCTGTAGCCAAGCTCGCGAGCCGCTTGCAACACGCGTTCCTTGGTGCTTTTGGAGACGCTGGCTCCCGGCGTGAAGGTGCGGCTTACGGCCGACTGCGAAACCTGGGCGAGGCGCGCCACGTCGTCAGAAGTGACTGGATCCTTAGCCATGGTTGCGATCGCCTATCATCCAAGCCTTCACTGCCGCTGCCCCTCGCATTTCATGGCAGCCTTCCACGCCGGAAGAACGACTGCATCCTGGCGAAGACGTCTACATCCATCTGAAGAAGCAGGTGGATAATGTCGAGCGGGACCCAGTTCTCGCGGATCAAACCGTCATCCGCAAGGTAGAAGTCCATCACCCGCATGTTCACGTCACGTCCGGTCGGGGAGGTACCAAGAAAATTTCCACCGATATGCTTTGCCAAGACGCTCGGCCACCCACCAGTTGCAGAGTATTTCCCATCGCCTATTCGAGCATAGTGGTTTCCGCCTTTACGGTTCGGGAATGCAATCCGGAAGGGCAATTGATGGTAGTCGACAAATCCCTGAAGCGTGCGCGCCGTCCCGATCCCCGCCGGACCGTACCACATCATCTTCGGGTGCCAGAATTGCTTCTGCGGCATATTGAGCAGGCCGTCGCGCCCCTCATTCTTCTCGTCATCATAAGCCCCCAGCGAGGCCTGCATGTCGAGCGTGAGTTTGAGGCTTGCGGCAGAAGCCTCCGGGTCCTGTTCTGAAAGCAAGATGCCGTCGGCCGAGATGGGGCAGGGCCACTGTTCCTCCGTGCCCAGACTGGGCGGCAGGGGCCAGAACCCCGCCTGGCGGATCACATCCAGCACGTCGATGAGAACCGTACTCAGGCTGATCTTTCCGTCAATGATCTGGTGGAATTCGCCGTAGCGAATATAGATGGGCCTGCCAGTGGCGGGGATGGTCAGCCAGTCGTTGCGGAAGGTGCCGCAGTAGTGCCCCACGGCACCCACGAGATCGGTACCATAGCAACTGCCGCCCATGAATATCGTGTCGCGCCGCTCAAGGTCGGGGAAAGCTTCGAGAAGCGGGCGCCATACCTTGTTCTCGATCGCGTCCACCCCCTGCATTTCGTTGAGCGGATGGGAACCACGCCACTCAGCGTTGGGGTGATAGGCTTCAGATATCCTTTTGCCTACGGAACCGGGGGTGGACTCCGCTAGTCGCGCAAGCGCGGAAAACGCGAACTTCTTATTACGCAGGGTGATGCTTTCCAGAACCATCTAGGTCTTCAATCCCAAATTACTCAGCGCGAGATTGCATACGCATTCAATTTTTGTCAACGCACTGGAATTCACCGACTGCGGCTCGCCTGCAGCAAATTCGAGGGGAGATCAACTTGACCGAGGAAATTTCCTTTGGCGCGCACTGTAAGTAAGCATCTGAAATTAAATAGATATATTGCGATGGCGATAAGTCGCTCTGCCTGAGGTTGGAGGCCCCTGCGGTTCTGCCTGGCAGGGGTTTTGGATGCCGTTGGGGCAAAAAATATTTACTGCCGTATTGCATACGTATTCAATTTCTGCCAGTCATAGTTGGCAACGGTCCGTGGCTGACCTGGTTCAACACATTTCATCAGGCTTAAGAGGCTTCCAGTGGCATCTGTTTCCTTGCGCAATGTGACCAAGCGGTGGGGTGCTTTTGCCGGCGTGCAGGAAGTCTCCCTGGATATCGCAGACAAGGAGTTTCTGGTTTTCCTGGGGCCGTCCGGCTGCGGCAAGACCACAACGATGCGCATGATCGCTGGGCTTGAAGATCCTTCCTCGGGCGAGGTTCGGATCGGCGATCGCGTCGTCAATGACCTGGAGCCCAAGGATCGCGACGTGGCCATGGTTTTCCAGAGCTATGGCCTTTATCCCAATCTGACCGTCTACGAGAACATTCGCTTTCCACTCAAGGTGCGCAAGGTCGACAAGTCAACCCATGACGCGCGCGTTCGCCGTGCCGCCGACATGGTAGAACTCGGCCCGCTGCTTGAGCGGAGGCCTCGTGAGCTTTCAGGTGGGCAGAGGCAGCGTGTCGCGCTTGCCCGTGCGATCGTGCGTCAGCCAGCCGTGTTTCTAATGGACGAGCCGCTGTCGAATCTCGACGCCAAGCTACGTGTCTCTACCCGCGCGCAGCTTAAAAATCTGCATCATGAGCTGCAGGTCACGACGATCTACGTTACGCACGACCAGATCGAAGCGATGACGCTGGCCGACCGGGTGGTCGTCATGAACCGCGGCACGTTCCAGCAGGTAGGCACCCCAACCGAGATTTATGACCGCCCAGCAAACACCTTCGTTGCGGCATTTATCGGATCTCCAGCGATGAATCTGGTCAATGGCGAGATCGCCAATGGAGTGTTCGAGGCCAAGAATGTGCGCATTGCAGGGTTGCGAAGCGACCTTTCCGGGCCCGTGACCTTGGGCTTCCGGGCAGAGGACGCACGCATCTCGGCTGGGGGCGGAGGAGAAGTAGCTGCGCCGATCTACAGCGTGGAGCTTCTTGGCGACGCAACGATGGTCACCGTTCGCGCAGGCGACGCACTAGCGGCAGTCAAGGCCCCTAAGGACTTCCGGGCCGAGATCGGTGATGCGGTCGCCTTCTCCATACGTCCGGAGGTCTGTCACCTGTTCGACGATAGATCCGGTGAGCGGCTCTAAATTTCGGTCGGAGGCAGAGCCGGAAGGCTCGACAATCAACAGCAAAGTCCAATGGGAGGTTGGCATATGTTTAGACGACTGGCAGTGGCGGCAGCAGTGTCCCTGCTCGCTGTTGCATCCGCGCACGCGGCATGCAGCTACGAGAACAAAGTTCCCTTGAAATCCCTGAGCGCGGGGTTCGAAGCTTGGAAGGCGGTGACGGGGGCCATGGCCGAATGCGGCAACTTCCGCGCCGAGCTCGATCAGGACTTCGCCCAGAAACAGCCCGCGGCCTTGGCAGCAAAACCTGCGCTCTATCAGATCGGCGGTGTGGCGACCGAAAGCATCGTGGCGCTGCTTCAGGACGGAACCATCCGTCCGCTCGATGAACTCGTCGCCAAATACGGCCAGAACCTTCAGGCCAACCAGCTCATCAAGATCGATGGCAAGGTCATGGCCGTTGCGATGATGGTCAACGCGCAGCACCTAGTCTACCGCGAGGACATCTTCAAAGTCTTGGGCATCGCGGTGCCAACGACCTACGACGAGGTTCTTGAGGCCGCCAAAAAGATCAAGGAAGCCGGGGTCGTGAAATATCCGCTCGGCGGTACCTTCAAGACCGGGTGGAACCTCGGCCAAGAGTTCGTCAATATGTATCTCGGCTTTGGCGGTACCTTCTTCGGCGAAGGCAATGTTGCTTCGGTGAACAACGAAAAGGGCGTGACAGCCCTTGAGATGCTCAAGGCGCTTTCCGAGTACATGGACCCGGAATTTCTGGTGTCGGATTCGACCACGGTCCAGCAGCAACTGCAGCAGGGAACCGTCGCCATGGCAAATCTCTGGGCGTCGCGCGCGGGAGCGATGGACGATCCGGCCGAGTCGAAAGTCGTCGGCAAGATAAACGTCGCCGCCGCGCCCGCCGCGGTTCCAGGCGGCAAGCCTGCTACCACGATCTGGTGGGACGGCGTGACCATCGCCAAGAACATCTCCGACGAGGAAGCCGACGCGGCGTTCAAGCTGGTCATGCAGGGCCTTAGCGAAGATATGGTCAAGGCCAACAACGACGCGGCCGTTTGGTTGGTAAAGGGCTACCAACCAGGAAAACTGGCCGCCGGCGCGTTTGCATCGGCAGAAGCAGGTGCACCTGCCTATCCTGCTTCCCCGGCGCTTGGACTGCTCCACACCGCCTTCGGCAATCATGTCTCCGACTTCCTGACGGGCAAGCGTTCCGCCGAACAAACGTTGGAAGACATCGAGGCAGTGTACGAGACTGCCGCCAAGGAAAAAGGCCTGATCAAGTAGTCGGCCAGGAATGCCTACGCACAACAACCCACTCCTGACACGCCGGCGCAAAGCGCCGGCGTGCATCAACCGACAAACCAAGGCAGCGGCGGAATGAAGTCACGCACCTTTTACGCCTTTGTCGCGCCGTCCCTTCTGTTGATGGTCGTGTTTATCGCCCTGCCGCTCATCAGCGTCTTCGTCCAGAGTTTCCAGGTCACGCAACAGGTGTATGAACAGGTCACGGTCGAAACCTGCACGCCGGGTTTCCTGATCCAGAACTGTGTCCAGGAAACCAAGTCGACGGCCGTCCTGGACGAGAACGGACGACCCGTGGTCGAGACCAGGTTCGTCGGTCTCGACACCTACCGAACGCTGCTTCGGCCGACAGCTGTCGCCAGAGCCATCACGTCTGGTGGGTTCTCGGATATCCTCAGCATCGATTTCTACAAGGCCCTGCGATTCACGCTGACATTCACCTTCGTGACGCTGCCTCTGGTTCTTGCGTTCGGGTTGTTGGTGGCCGTCGCGATCAACAACATCACCAAGAGGGTGAGGGGACCGGTGATCTTCATCACACTGCTGCCCTTCATAATCACCCCTGTCATTGGCGCGCTGTCCATCCGGTGGCTGTTCGTTGGGGACGGCATCATGACGGCCGCCCTCGAACATCTCACGGGCCAAAACATCGCGGTTTTTGCCAATGGCTGGGCGATCGAAGCGCTGATGATGTTCTATAGGGTCTGGAGCGTGACGCCGTTCGCATTCGTCATTTTCTATGCTGGCCTCCAGACCTTGGATCAGGACACGCTGGAATCGGCCATCGTTGATGGCGCGTCCCGTTTCGAACGGCTGCGTTACGTCGTCATTCCGCATCTCCGGCCATTGATCGTGTTTGTCGCGCTCATCCATCTGATGGATGCGTACCGTGTCTTTGAGGAAGTCGTCGGCTTCTCGAGCCAGGCCTATCGGATTTCGCTTCAGTGGCTGACCTACGATTTCCTCATTCCGGACAACAGCGGCAACCGCTCGATCGCCCGCGCGTCCGCATCGTCAATGCTCACCATGATCGGCATCGTCATCCTGCTCATTCCGCTGTTGCGGCAGGCATGGCGCGACCATCGTGTGAAACGCTAGGAGCGAACAATGGCCGACACCAAGGCGCTTCAGCCCCCCACTGGCCTCAAGGTTGCGACGGCTGCGTTCGTCGCGGTCTGGGCCGTAGTCGCGGCATTTCCCCTCGTGTGGATCGTGGTGATGTCGTTCAAGCTGCCGCTCGACGCGTTCGCTGAAGACCCATTTCAGGTCCTGCTGGGCTATCAAACGATTCAGGAACGCGGGGGCATATCTGCAATCGCTGCAATCCTTGGCCTCGCTGCCGTGATTGTCGCCGTACGCATCCCGGCTTGGATCGACTATGCCGCCTTCACGAATGCGCGGATCGGGCGTAGTCGCGCGGGAAAACAGGTTGCCAAGTCAGCTCTTTATCTGCTCTTGGCGGCCGCAGCCTGGTGGGTGCTCCCGGTTCTCGTCCGCAGCCTGGAAAGCGTTGTCGCGCCTATTCCGGGACTTGGCCATCTGGCGCGTCCGCTGTTCGGTCTTACCTTCGAGCATTACCGTGCGGTTTGGGTGGACTACGGGTTCTACCGGAACTTCATCAACTCCCTGATCATCACCTTCGGCACCGTCACAATCTCGCTCACCGTTGGGACACTCGCCGGGTACGCTCTGTCACGCGCCAACAGCAATCTGGCTTTCTGGATCCTGATAACTGCGCTCATTTTCCGGGCGCTGCCGCATTCGGTGCTGGTGACGGGCTACCTGCCGCCCTTCATCAACTCCCGCGAACTCCTCATGCCTCTGTGGAATGCACCCGTACTTGGCTCCATCCTGCATGTGTTCAGCGATGCCCCTCCGACCCTATACGGCCAACCCCTGGCGGTCATAATGGTTCTGGTGTCGATCAATCAGCCCTTCACGATCTGGATGCTTCGCTCGTTCTTCCAGAACATCCCGACGGAGTTGGACGAGGCGGCACGGGTCGATGGCTGTTCGCACTTCGGCGCTTTCTGGCGGGTGATCATGCCCGTCATGTGGCCAGGAGTGATCACGACGGGACTGTTCTCGTTCCTGCTGGCCTACAACGACTACCTGGTCTGCTCGCTGCTGCTGGATGCTCAGTCGCAGACCATGGTCCCCGCCATCACCGGGTTCTTCAACCGGGAAACCACTACCACCGACCAGGTCCAGGCGGTCGCAGCCGCGGTGTCAATCACTGCTCCGCTCTTCCTCCTGGTCATTGTCTTCCAAAAGCAACTCGTGTCCGGCCTGACGCAGGGCGCGGTCAAAGGATAACAAAGGAGAACATCATGAAAGGCTCACGCCCCGAACAGGCAGTGCTTACCAAAAACAACGACCGCTCGAAGACGGAAGAGACGAGGCGGGTCGTCGAAGGAATGGTCGATGGTCTTAACGATCACGTCATCGACGGTATCGGCACTTTCTTCGCGGAGAGTTTCCGCTGGCTCGGCAATGCAGGCTGCGGCACCAAAAATGGCCTGAAGGAGTTTCAGGACAACTGGCAGCGTCCTTTCCAGGCGGCCTTCTCGGACAAGGTCTGCATTGACGAGGCACGTTTGGCCGAGGGCGAATGGATGGCGGCATTCGGCCGTCAGGAAGCCACCCATTCGGGCGAATTCATGGGTATTGCTCCGACGGGCAAGCGTGTCGAGATCCGCTACATGGACTTCTGGAAGGTCGTCGATGGCAAGATCGTAGACAACTGGGTGATGGTTGACTTCCCGCACGTGATGCGCCAGCTCGGTGTCGACCCGTTCAATGGTCACGGCTGGGAAGAGTACGACGCGGGCCGAAAGGTGCCGCCGCGGCCGGCCGCCGCGGTCTGAGAGGATCTATCATGATCCGTCATCTGAAGACCGCCAAGAGCGAGGCTGCGCGCGCCGAAGACGACGCGCGGGTGCGTTCGACCGTCGAAACGATCCTGGCCGACATAAGCAACCGCGGTGACGCCGCGGTTCGCGAACTCTCGGAAAAGTTCGACAAGTTTTCCCCGGTGTCGTTCCGTCTGAGCGAACAGGAGATCGAGGCTGCGCTGGCGCAGGTCGGCAAGCGCGACCTGGAAGACATCAAGTTTGCCCAGGAGCAGGTTCGAAAATTCGCTGAAGCCCAGAAGGCCTCGATGAAGGACATCGAGGTCGAAACGTTGCCTGGCGTGATCCTCGGCCATCGCAACATCCCGGTTAACTCGGTGGGCTGCTACGTTCCTGGAGGCAAGTATCCAATGGTCGCCTCCGCACATATGAGCGTGGTGACTGCCAAGGTGGCCGGCGTGAAGCGCATCATCGCGTCCGCTCCTCCACAGGGCGGCGCGCCGCATCCGGCGATCGTTGCTGCGATGCATTTGGGCGGAGCTGACGAGATCTATTGCCTTGGCGGCATCCAGGCGATCGGCGCCATGGCGCTCGGAACCGAAAGCATTTCACCCGTCGACATGCTGGTCGGTCCTGGCAATGCCTTCGTGGCTGAGGCCAAGCGCCAGCTTTATGGCCGCGTCGGTATCGATCTCTTCGCGGGGCCGACCGAAACCATGGTCATCGCCGACGAGACGGTCGACGCGGAGATGTGCGCGACCGATCTTCTGGGGCAGGCCGAACACGGCGTGAATTCCCCCGCCGTGCTACTGACCAATTCGGAGAAACTGGCACGCGAAACGATGGCCGAGATTGAGCGTCTGCTCACGATTCTGCCGACCGGGGCCACGGCGGCAAAATCCTGGGAGGACTACGGCGAGATTATCGTCTGCGACACCTACGAGGAAATGCTCGAGCTGGCCGATTTCATCGCTTCGGAGCACGTCCAGGTGATGACGGACCGGGACGATTGGTTCCTTGAAAACATGACCAGTTACGGCGCGCTGTTCCTGGGGCCGCGCACCAACGTCGCCTACGGCGACAAGGTCATCGGCACCAACCACACCCTGCCGACCAAGAAGGCGGGGCGTTACACGGGCGGGCTTTGGGTCGGCAAGTTCCTGAAGACGCACAGCTATCAGAAGGTCATCACCGACGAGGCTTCGGCACTGATCGGCGAATATTGTTCGCGGCTCTGCATGCTCGAGGGCTTCGTCGGCCATGCCGAGCAGGCGAACGTCCGGGTGCGCCGCTACGGCCACCGAGACGTGCCGTATGGGACGGGCGCAGAATGATCCTCGATCGGCATACCCGCAACAAACAGCTGATCGCATCTTTGCGGTCAGCGATGTACGACTTTTCCGAGGCAGGCGTTCGTTCGGCCCTGGATCGGCTGCTTTCAGCGGATGCACTTGTCAGGCTGCCGCATCCGATTGGCGACACGGATGCGGGTGCCTTCTTCGACAAGGCCTACGCCGACCTATTCAAGGCCATTCCGGATATTGAGCGGCGCGACTACATTGTCATGGCAGGTCCGGACGCAGCCGACGCCGACTGGGTTGGATGCGGCGGCTATTACACCGGAACGTTCTGTGCCCCATGGCTCGACATTCCGCCCACGGGGCATCAGGTGTCCATGCGGTTCCACGAGTTCTTCCGGCTTGAGAACGAGCGAGTGGTTGAGGTTCAAGCCATCTGGGACATCCCAGAGGTGATGATGCAAGCCTCGGCCTGGCCCTTGGCACCCAGCCTCGGTCGTGAGTGGCACGTGCCGGGCCCGGCCAGCCAGGATGGCATCGTGCCCGGTCCGTACGTTGCGGCTGAAGGCGCCTTCAGCCGCAACCACATCGTCGACATGCTTACGGCCTTGCAGCGGTACCCATCCCAGGGCGGGCCAGAAGTCATGGAGATGGACCGCTACTGGCATCCCCGCATGAACTGGTACGGACCCGCGGGTATCGGGACAGGGCGCGGCATGCGCGGGTTCCGAAACTGGCACCAGATCCCGTTCCTGAATGCGATGCCGGACCGGGGACAGCACGTCGAGCAGATCGACTGTCACTTCTTCGGCGATCGCAACTATGCGGCCGTGACAGGTTGGCCGAATATGATCCAGACGCTGTCGCATGGCGGCTGGCTCGGTATTGCGCCCGCCAACAAGCGGATCGAAATGCGGTCGCTCGATTTCTGGCGGATCGAGAATGGTAGGATAAGAGAGAATTGGGTCCTGGTTGATCTGCTGCACGCATATGACCAGCTGGGGGTCGATGCTCTGGGGCGTATGCGGGAGTTCAACAAGGCGCGTATTGGCTTCGATCCCGAAACCGGGAGGGCTCGTCCGTGAGCCGACTCCCACGCACGCCGTCTTTCCGGCTGGATGGTCGAAGGGCGGTAATCACAGGCGCCTCCCGAGGCATCGGGCTCGGCTGCGCAGCGGCCCTTGCCGAAGCGGGGGCGCACGTCGTTTGCGCCGCCCGCGGACGTGACGCGCTGAACGAGATCGTCCGGGCGCTAACGGCGGAGGGCTTTTCCGCGGAAGCCCTCCAACTCGACGTCGACGATCCCGTGGCCGCGTCAGCGGCGATCGACGCAGCCGGGCCATTCGATATCTTTGTCAGCAACGCGGGACTGGCCCGGCATGCCCCCATGGTCGAAACCTCAGTGGCAGATTTTGATGCAGTCGTGAACGTCAATCTACGCGGAGCCTATTTCGCGACGCAGGCAGTGGCGAGGGGCATGGTACGGGCGGGTAAGGGTGGCTCGATCATCTCCATTTCGTCGCAGATGGGGCATGTCGGCGGCATCGACCGTACCGTCTATGCAGCAACCAAGCATGCCCTTGAGGGAATGACGAAATCCGCGGCTATCGAGCTTGGGCCTCACAACATCCGCGTCAACACGATCTGCCCCACCTTCATTCGCACACCCTTGTCGGAGCCGACCTTCCGCGATCCGGATCGTGCTGCCTGGATAGCCTCGAAAATCAAGCTCGGGCGTGTCGGCGAGATCGAGGACGTCATGGGTGCAGTCGTGTTTCTCGCTGGTGATGCAGCGACGATGATCACGGGCACTTCACTTCTGATCGATGGCGGATGGACCGCCGGATGAGGTACTAAAAATGGCACTCAAAGGATTTGACCCCAAATTCAAGGATTTCCCTGACTACATCATCGGGATCACCAAGGAGATCTGGGAAGACCGCAAGATCGCAACGTTGCATCAGTATTATGCGGAAACAATGCCCGTGCGCTCGCCTGCGTCACTGGTGATCGGCAATAAGAACGTTATCGCCGCGACCATGGCGACGCTCGCCGAATTTCCCGACCGCACGCTGCTGGGCGAAGATGTGATCTGGTGCGGGAGCGAGGACGACGGCTTTCTGTCCTCCCACCGATTGCTGTCCACGGCGACCCATTCTCGCCCGGGCGTATATGGCGAGCCGACAGGTAAAAAGCTGAAGTACCGGATTCTTGCCGACTGTGCTGCCCGCAACAATCAGATCTATGACGAGTGGCTAATCCGCGATCAGGGCGCGATCGTCCGCCAGATGGGCTGGGATCCGAAGGCGTTCGCGGCCGATTTGATCGAGCGTGAGGGGGGTCTAGATAAATGCGTGAAGCCATTCACGCCCGAAATGGACGTGAGCGGCGGCTACACGAGCAAGGGCAATGATCACCCGGTCGGAAAGCGCTATGCGAACATTCTCACCCGGATCATGGACGCCGACATGGCGGTCATCAATGAGGAATATGATCGAGCGGTACAGCTCGAGTTGCCCGGCGGAGTGACGGGACACAGCTTCGGCGACGCGGACCAGTTCTGGATGGGACTGAGGGCAGCGCTGCCGAATGCCCGGTTCGAAATCCATCATCAGATTGGACGCGACGATCCCGAGTTCTCGCCTCGCGCGGCGGTTCGCTGGTCGTTGACCGGCAAGCACGATGGCTGGGGCGCGTTCGGCACCCCGACCGGGGCGGAAGTGCATGTCATGGGCATCAGCCATGCGGAATTCGGCCCCTGGGGGCTCAGACGCGAATACGTGCTCTTCGACGAGACGGCGATCTGGAAGCAAATTCTTCTCAAGACAGGATGATCACATGACACCCGCAGAAATGGAAAGGCGCATTGTGCGCTACGGCGACCTTGTGCCGTGTAAGACCGCGTTCATCGACGCCCACACGCCGGGTTCGGACCAGAAGGAAAACTTCACGATCATCGGCGGCGGCGTTTCCGAAAGCGCGGACCAGCATATCCACATCAGGGACACGCCGGGCTTCAACATAGGTGCCGCCGGGCAGCCACCGAAGTGCCGTAACTCGTTGCATTCGCACCGCACTGCCGAGGTCTTCTACGTGCACAAGGGACGCTGGCGCTTCTTCTGGGGTCGCAACGGCACGGCCGGGGAGGTCATCCTCGAAGAAGGCGACATTTTCGATATCCCCACAGGCATTTTCCGGGGATTCGAGAACATTGGCACGGATTACGGGATCATCATGGCGATCTTGGGCGGCGACGACGCGGGCGGCGGCGTGATCTGGGCGCCTCAGGTCATCGAGGATGCCAGGGACCACGGGCTGGTGCTGTCTGAAACGGGCAAGCTCTATGATACCAAGAAGGGCCAGCAGCTCCCGTCGGGCGTAAAACCGATGCCGCTGCTGACCGAGGAAGAGTTGACGGCCTTCCCGGAAACTCCGGTGGCAAAGGTAGTGCCGGACTATGTTGGCCGCTATCTCGACATGGTGTCGCTCTCGAAGTCAGCTCCAGCTCGGGTGATCGGAACCTCGGAAGATGCCCTCATCCGTGACCGAGCTGGTTTTGAGGTGGATTTCCTGAGCCGCGGATCCCTTGGCGAAGGCTGCTATTCGACGGATCGCCATGAGGTGCTCCTCGTACACCGCGGTCACTGGAAGCTTGCCTGGGAGGGTGGCTCATCCACTTTGGCGCCGGGTGACACTTGTGCGGTGCCTCCTGGACTGGAGCGTTCACTCACCCCTTCGATGTCGGGAGAAGCAGCGCTCTTCCGGGTCCGCAACACCGACGATCCGGCTGGTGCAACACGCCTGTAATCTCATGTCTGGCGCCGTCGGTGATCGTTGGCGTCAGACTTCCTGGAGTTTCAATGAATACCGAACGCCAAGCTCTTGTCTTTGTGCCCGGGATGATGTGCGACAGTCGTCTATTCGGTCCGCAGATCGCGCACCTTGCTGACCAGTGCGACATCTGGGTTGCCGACATCGGCGGCAAGGATTCGATCGAAGACCTTGCAATCGACCTGTTGGCCGAAGCGCCTTTCGAAAGCTTTTCGCTTTGCGGGCTCTCGATGGGCGGCATCGTTGCGATGGAGGTCGCCAGGCAGGCGCCGCAAAGGGTGGACCGCCTGGCGCTGCTCGACACAAACCATCTGGCCGACGCCCCCGAGCGTTACGAGGTACGAAACAGGCAGATTGAAGCTGTCAGGGACGGCGAACTCGAGCGGGTCATTGAAGAGCAAATGATGCCCTTCTATTTCGCCGAGGAGAACCGCGCTGACTCCGAGCTTAGAGCAATCGTCAAGGACATGGCGCGCGATCTCGGAGCCGTTACGTTCGTCCGCCAGTCGCTCGCACTTCGTGACCGGAAGAGTGCGGCCGAAACCATTCCTGACTATCTCGGCCCCATCTTGGTCCTTTGCGGCGAAGAAGATGCCCTATGTCCGCCCGCTCGCCATGAGGCGATTGCGGAACTTTGCCAGAAAGCTCGGCTTTCGATCGTGCCTGGTGCGGGACACCTCTCGACGCTCGAAAGGCCGCAGGCCGTGAATCTCGAACTGAGCCGCTGGCTTGCCACCACCTGAGGAAATGATGTCACCAAGTTTGGACACGGCCCTTCTCGATCTCCTCCGCAGCGTAGACACGCCGACCGTCTGCAATGCAATCGAGGTGGCGCAAGGTAAGCGCGGATTTTCTCGGTTCACACGGCAGACCGTTCTGGCTGCGGACCCTGCACTCCCACCGATCGTCGGTTATGCACGGACTGCGAGGATACGCGGGAAGGAACCGTCCGCTGAGGCGGCCGACGTGATCAGGAGCCGCAGGATGGCCTATTACAGATACATGGCCGAGGCACCAAATCCGGCGGTGACGGTCATTGAAGATCTCGATTTTCCCGAATGCGTCGCTGCTTACTGGGGCGAGATCAACACCGAAGTTCATAAGGGGCTGGGCATCACGGGTGTGCTCACCAATGGTGTCATGCGAGACCTCGGCGACTTGGCAGCAGACTTCCAAGTCATTGCAGGGTCCATCGGCCCCAGCCACGGTTTCGTTCACGTCGTCGATTTCGACGTCAAGGTTCGTGTATTCGGCATGGAAATAAGCCCCTGCGAACTCGTCCACGCGGACCGACATGGCGCCGTCGTTGTTCCGGAGGAAGTCATCCCCGTCCTAGGCGCATCGATTAGAAAACTCCAGGCAATTGAGCGGCTGATTCTGGAACCAGCTCGTCGCCCGGACTTCGATATTGCCGCTTTCGAGATCGCTTGGGCCGAGTTTGAAAAGGCGCGCATATAGTTCGATTATCACTGAGGAAGCGCTTCGCTTTTGTCCTCGCCCGGGATGCACGCTCTAACCGTTCTCCTTGTCCATCGAACGCTTCGGCTGGCGGACACCCGACGAGTTCGCACTGACCTTCCACACGCGTCGGGCTCTGGCGTTGCGCAACACCAAAAGCCCTGCGCCAACCCCTGCCTATTCCCCCACCACCCAGCAGGGCAAACCGATGACGTGCTCCCGCAGAATTGGGCCAGTTTGAATTGGAATTTTCCACGTATGATCCCGGTGTCGGGAGAGGGAGAGTTCCATGAAAGCATCGAAGTTCACGGAGGCGCAGATCGCCTTTGTTTTGAAGCAGGCCGAGGATGGCGCGCCGGTGGCTGAAGTCTGCCGGAAGGCGGGCATCAGCGACGCGACGTTTTATAATTGGCGCAAGAAATACGCCGGGCTGATGCCCTCGGAGATGCGACGTCTGCGTCAGCTCGAGGGGGAGAATGCCAAGCTGAAGCGGATCGTGGCCGATCTGTCGCTCGACAAGGCCATGCTTCAGGATGTGCTGTCAAAAAAGCTCTGAGGCCTGCCCGCAAGCGTGACCTTGTCGACAGGCTGCGGGGCGAATGGAAGGTGTCGGCCAGGCGTGCCTGCGCGACGCTGCGGATCGCAACGGATCAAGGAGATCTGCGAGACCCGCGTGCTACGGCTATCGCCGCGTGCACGTTCTGCTGCGCCGGGACGGCTGGGCGGTGAACCCGAAGCGGATCTATCGTCTTTACAAGGAGATGGGGCTGCAATTGCGCAACAAGTCCCCCAAACGTCGGGTCAAGGCGAAGCTGCGTCAGGATCGCGCCGCAGCCGTCCAGATCAACGAGACCTGGGCCATGGACTTTGTCCACGACCAACTGGCCACCGGTCGCAAGATCCGGATCCTGACCATCGTCGATACCTATTCCCGGTTCTCGCCGGCCGTCGATCCGCGGTTCAGTTACCGCGGGGAAGATGTCGTGCTGACGCTTGAGCGGATCTGCGGCAATGTCGGCTATCCGAAGACCATACGGGTCGACCAGGGTTCGGAATTCATCTCCCGCGATCTCGACCTGTGGGCCTATGAGAAAGGCGTCACGCTCGACTTCTCGCGGCCGGGCAAGGTGGGGCGCGAACTCTGTCCCGAGGTGCGCAAGATCAGCTTCACCCCGGTCGACCGAGGTCGGGCGGCTGCGGGATTGCCGCAATGGGGCAGATCACGACCCAGTCTCTGAGGCAATAATCGCATCGATCCCGGAGATCGGCGCCGGCGGAAGGGTTACCGAAGCCGCCTCATGCGGCAGACGGTCAAGTTCTCGTGTCCCTCGACCCGCCAGCAGGCGGACAAGGTCACTGAAAGAACAAATACTTGATCAGCGCCGCTATCCCGAGCACTGCCAACACGAGGAAGACAAGGCTCGTGACCCCCATCCCCCACATTCCCCCGACATCATCTGATCCATCGTCGTCCTCCATTCCAGTGGGCACAGTAAGTCCGCATCCAAGCGGCAACGTATTGCGGTGAAGTCGCAAACGGCAGCAGTGTCGGCCAAGGACGCCGGTCGCAAGCCCCGCAAGGTCTCCTCTGCCAAGCCTCAATTCCCTGAAGCGGAACGTCAACGCCTTCCTCAACGCGAATGACCCGAAATTCGAGGCGATCCGATCCTATGTGATGGCATCTGCCAATTATGTTCTGACGGAGGCTGAACTCGCAAAGGCCACTGCGGCGCTGGCTGCTGCGGATGCGCAATTCGCTGCGTCGGTCGGCGCGATCCAGCCGCATGATGACTTCTCCTATATCCTCAGTTCACATTCTGAGGCGGCTCATATGTATCGCATGACGGCTCTTGCCAACCAACATGGCTTCCAGAACGCCATCGCCGAGCTTGCACGCCGGTCCACTACAAGGCACCGTTTCGACGCCCATAGCCTCGCGCGGAAATCTTCGTGCTCGAAATGGGCTCGCACGCCATTCCCCCGCTGCACCACTCGCTGCTGATGAATGTCGGCCAGCAGACGCTTTATATCGCCTTCTTCGTGCTGGCGACGATCGTCCAGTTCGGCCCGGGCTTGCGCTTCTACAGGAAGGGCGTGCCGGCACCTGTGCGCCCCGCGCCCGACATGAACTCGCTGGTGGTGCTCGGGTTGACCGCGGCTTGGGCCTATTCGGTGGTTGCCACTTTCGCACCGTGGGTCCTGCCTGCCGGCACGGTCAACGTCTACTACGAGATCTCCGCCGTCATCGTCACGCTGATCCTGCTCGGCCGCTTCCTTGAGGCCGAGGGCCGTACCAGCGAGGCAATCAAGCGGCTGATGGGTCTGCAGGCCCAGGTCGGCCCGTTGTCGAGCGCAACCGCGAGTTCGTTGACGTCCCCCTTGAGGAGGTCGTTGTCGGCGACGTCATCCAGGTGCGCCCCGGCGACAAGATTCCGGTCGATGGCATCGTGCTTTCCGGCTCGTTCTTCATCGACGAATCCATGCTCTCCGGCGAACCCATTCCCGTCAGCAAGGGCAAAGGTGCTGAAGTCATCGGCGGCACCATCAACAAGACTGGCAGCTTCAGCTATCGCGCCACCAAGATCGGGGCCGACACGCTGCCCCCCAGATCATCCGCATGGTCGAGACCGCCCAGGGCTCGAAGCTGCCGATCCAGGCTTTGGTCGACAAGGTCACGGCCTGGCTCGTACCCGCTGTCATGGCCGCCGCCGCGCTGACCTTCCTGGCCTGGCTGCTTTTCGGCCCCGACCCCGCCGTCACCTTCGCACTTGTCAATGCGGTCGCCGTGCTGATCGTCGCCTGCCCCTGCGCGATGGGGGTGGCGACGCCGACCTCGATCATGGTCGGCACTGGCCGTGCCGCTGAGCTTGGCGTGCTCTTGCCAACGGTGAGGCGCTGCAGGCGCTCAAGTCCGTCGAGGTCGTCGCGCTCGACAAGACCGGCACGCTCACCGCAGGCAAGCCGTCGATGACCGACCTCGAGGTCGCCAAGGGTTTCGAGCGCGCCGAGGTGCTGGCGCTGGTTGCCGCCGTCGAGGGACAGTCCGAATATCCGGTGGCTGCCGCGATCGTGGCGGCGGCCAAGGAGGAAGGCGTTGCCCCGGATGCGGTTGACGCTTTCGAGGCGTCCATGTCCGCGTTCATGTTGGCTGGAACATGCCGGCCTTGATCGCCTCAGATGCCGCGGACCTCTTTCTCGGCTTGTCATGCCCGGCGCGCCAGGTATTGGCATTGACGCGGTGGCACGGCCAACTGCGGTCGTCAGAATGCTTCTTGCAATGATCGCGAACGACTTTCGGAACGCAGGATGCGCGGACTCAATAGTTGGAGCCGTTGCGCGTCATTTCTGGGCGCCCGGCCTTCCGGCCGCCATCGAAGTTTGTTTCGAATTCGCGCCTGAGCTCACCCTCGCGCTTCAGGTAACGGGAGGAAAAATGCATCGGCACGGCACGGGCCACCCCTGCCGCACGGGCGATACGTCCCGCTTGCGCGGCGGTCAAATGGCTCCTTGAGGCGGCCAGCGCCCGATCCTCGTCGAGGTAGCCAGCCTCGATGAACAACTGCCTGGCGCCTTGTGCCAGCGCGACGACGCGCGCCACGTTGTCCGGGCTGTAGATCAGGTCGGTCGCATAAGCGACCCGCTGCCCGGGACCGATCGTCAGTGCCTGGGTGGCCAACAGCTCAGCCAGCGATATGTCTCGACGGCCGGCCGCAATTTTGGTGTCAGGCGCATCGCCGCGCCGAACAGATCGCTTGGCTTCGGTCAGCCAGGCCCCGATGGGCAGGCCGAGCCGCGATTTGCGCGCATCGACCCTGACTTTCTCCTGCAACGCGAAGGCTAGGCTGGGGATTCCGTGATCCAGCATCGCCCCTTCGACACGAAACTCGTCATCCTCGAGAAGCACGCCGGATGGCACCGGCGGCGGCTCGCCCTCCTCGCGCGCGAAGGCCGCCTGCTCCCTGAAAAGACTGCATCGCACGAACCCGGTCGGGGCCCAGTCGGCTGCGTGCCGAGCAGGTTCCAGGTATATGCCCTGAGCTTGGCTTCGACCGCATCTCCGAGCCCCGGTGGGCCGATCAAATTGAGACCGGTTGGCTGGTAAAGCTGCGACCGAAGCAATCGATCGAAGCCCACGAAATGATCCATGTGCATGTGGGAAACGAAAACATGGCTCACGCGCACGATCTCGCGGCCGGAAAGCGGCGTCAGATATCCCAGGTCGAACAAAAGCGCGCGGCGCCGGAAGCGGAAATCGAGAAACAGCACGGGATCGGAGAACGGCTCATTGACGAGTTTCGGCTGAATGAGGTCGGCCATGCCCAGACCCAGGATCGCTGCGGCCGATCACCGGCCAGCCAGCTCGCTGATCTTGCCTGCCATGATGAAGTCGTTCTCGTGCAGCCCCTTGATCTTGTGGGTCTGCAGCGAGACGGTGGCGTAACCCCAGCCGAAACAGATGTCGGGATGGTGGCCCTGTTCCTCAGCCAGTCGGCCGACCCGGTCGACGAAGCCCTGCGATTCCCGAAAATCGGCGAACTTGAACTTGCGGCGCAGCCAGCGCCCGTCGTCCTCCAATTCCCATCCCGGCGTCTGGGACAGGTAGACCGCCGCTTCCTCCTGCGTCAGCGGTGAAGTGCCGCCCCGGCACGGCGTGCAGACCTTTTGAGCTAGACTTTCAGCCATCCCGTCCTCCCTTGGCCTCCCGGCGATCTCACCGGCTCAGGAATTTGTTCATGTAGTGGGTACGGAGGAACTTGCGCCGCTGCTCGGCAAGATGCCTGTTGCCGACCGGCGCCGTCCCTTTGGCGGCTCTCCCCCGTGGCCTCCATTCGGCATCGGGCTTCTGTCTCGTAATACGCTTGCGCATGTTATGTAAGATGTGTGACGAAGGCATTTCCGTTCAAGGGACGAGTTCGAGCGGGCTGCCGATTGCGAGACCGAGTTCTCCATCCGCCGCCCTTGATTTACGGCGATTTTCGACAATGGTCTGTCAGGACCGTGGGCATTGCCCTCGGAGGCTCCGAATCGCAATGGAAACCATGGCGTTTCTCGAGATGGCGCCTGTAGCACAGTTCCGTGTAGACTCTGCTGTTGTCATAGAGAATGCGCTGCATGCCGAATTTGACCGTGAAGCCAAAGGGCTCGCTCGTAGAGCATGCCATTAATGATACCGATGGCCGGGCAGATGACGAGGCGGTCGTTTAATACATTCCAGAAGCTCTTTTTACCGGGGCCATTGCGTTCCGCGCGCAACTAGAATAGCCTTGCTTGACATTCGTTCAACAAGGCCAATGCGGAATGCCGACGGGCTGCAACCCTCGATACAAGATACTGTTCGAGCCGGTTCGGATAGGGCCGGTCACCGCTCCCAATCGTTTCTATCAGACGCCGCATGCGACCGGTATGGGTTACCTCAAGCCGCAAAGCAGTGCCGCCCTGCGTTCCGTAAAGGCCGAGGGGGGGTGGGGCGTCGTCTCGACAGAATACTGCTCGATACATCCGAGTTCCGACGATTCGCCGTTTGGCTTCCTGTCGTTATGGGACGAGGACGACGTACGCGACCTTGCTCACACAGCGAACGCCATTCACGGGCAGGGTAGCCTGGCGGCCGTCGAACTCTGGCACGGCGGCGCTCACGCCAACAACCGGCTCACGCGCGAGCCTATGATCGCGCCTTCGGTGCAACCGCCCAAATTCGTTCAACCCGGCGGGGCGCGCGCAATGGATCGGCAGGACATTCGCGAATTCCGCCGCTGGCAGCGCGAAGCGGCCATCCGCGCGAAACGCGCCGGATTCGATATCGTCTATTGCTATGCGGGGCACGACTATCTGCCGTTCCAATTTCTGTCGCGGCGCACCAATCGCCGAACAGACGAATATGGCGGTTCTCTCGAGAACCGCGTGCGGTTGCTGCGTGAGATGATCGAGGACACGAAGGACGCGGTTGGTGCGACATGCGCGGTCGCAGTACGGCTCGCGGTCGATGAACTGCACGGACCCTTCGGCATCACCTCGCAAGGCGAGGGCCGCGAGATCATCGAGATTCTGGCCGAACTGCCGGACCTCTGGGACGTCAATGTCGCTGGCGCTCTCGGCAACGATTCCAAATCGTCGCGCTTCAGCCCGGAAGGCTATCAGGAAGAACATGTCGCCTTCGTGAAGACGGTGACTACAAAGCCGGTCGTCAGCGTCGGGCGTTTTACTTCACCAGACACCATGGTCGGGCAGATCAGGCGCGGTATCCAAGATTTCATCGGTGCGGCTCGCCCCTCGATCGCCGATCCCTTTTTGCCGAAAAAGATATTTGAGGGGCGCGAGGACGAAATCCGCGAGTGTATCGGCTGCAACATCTGCCGCTCCGCCAACAACGAAGCCGTGCCGCTGCGTTGCACGCAGAACCCGACGATCGGCGAGGAATGGCGGCGTGGCTGGCATCCGGAACGGCTGGCGCGAAAGGGGTCGGATGCCCGGGTTCTCGTTGTTGGCGGCGGTCCGGCAGGTCTGGAATGCGCATTGACGCTCGGCCGGCGTGGCTACGGCGTGCTCCTGGCAGAGGCAGGAAATGCGCTTGGAGGTCGTGTCTCGCGGGAAGCGACGCTGCCGGGGCTCGGCGCATGGGCGCGGGTGCGCGACCACCGCGTTCATATGCTGGCCAAACAGGATACCGTCGATATTTATCCCGGCAGCCGGCTCGGCGCTGAGGATGTGCTGTCGCTTGGAGTCGACCATGTTGTGCTTGCTACTGGCAGCACGTGGCGGCGAGATGGCGTCGGCTCCAGTGTCGAGATCCCTGCCGAAATCGCCCGTTCCCCATCGGTCCTGACGCCAGACGACATATTCGCCGGCGCTGGGGTGGCGGGGCCAGTGTTGGTCTATGACGACGAGCATTATTTCATGGGCGGCGCTCTGGCAGAAAAATTCCGCCTCGCTGGTCATGACGTCGCAATCGCTACGCCGCTTCCTTTGGTATCGAGCTGGACGCAGATGACCGACGAGCAGTTCTTCATTCAGAAGCGGTTGATGGATAGCGGGGTCGATGTGTTCTTGTCGCGGAGCCTGTTGTCGGCCTCGGAGGGCGTGGCCGAATTCGCCTGCACCTACACCGGCAGAATCATGCGCCGCGACTTCGGCACCCTGGTTCTGGTGACAGGACGCATCGCCGAGCAGGCGTTATTCGACGAACTTTCAGCTGTAACAGAAGGCGAGCGCGGCAGCTTGCGGTCGATCACGCGCATCGGCGACTGCCTGGCGCCCTCCTCAATCGCCGATGCGGTGCATTCGGGTCACAAACACGCGCGCCAGCTCGACTTGCCGGCAGAGGCTGCGCTGCCGCTGCGCGAGCGGCCATTTCTGCCTTCAGGAGACAGATCATGGAACGCAGTTTGACGCGTCGTAGACCCGGTCGCCCGCAGCGCGAGGTTGGTACCATCGCGCAGCGTCCGTGGAAGCAGCTGATGCGGCCCTACGCTCCAATCGAGATTCTGTCCGCCGATCAAGTTCAAATGATCCACGAGATGGGCCTGACTATCCTGGAAGAGATCGGCATGCGCGTTCTCAAGCCTGAGGCGCGCCAGCTCTATCGCGCGGCGGGTGCTGATGTCGATGAGGGCGAAATGCGGGTACGTTTCGACCGCTCGATGATCATGGAGCGTATCGCAACCGTCCCGTCCTCCTTCGAGCTACGCGCCAGAAATCCCGAGAAAAACGTCAAGGTCGGCGGGCGGCACTGCATCCTCTCCTCGGTCGGCGGGCCGGCCTACGTCATGGACAATGATCGCGGCCGTCGTCCCGGCACTTATGCGGAGATGTGCGATTACCTGAAGCTCATCCAGTCGTTCAATGTGTTGCATCAGGAGGGCGGCGGGCCGTTCGAGCCGCTCGATCTGCACCAGAACACACGCCATCTTGACCTGTACTACGCCGAGATCACGCTGCTCGACAAGAACTGGCAGCCGCAGACGCTCGGCCGGGGCAGGGCCATCGACGCGCTGGAGATGGTCGCGATCTCACTCGGCACGACGCGCGAAAAACTCTCCGACGAAATGCCGGTGTTCACCGGCGTCATCAACACCAATTCGCCGTTGCAGCTCGATGACCCAATGGCTGAAGGCTTGATCACCCTGGCCGAGCATGGCCAGGTCAATGTCATCACCCCGTTCACGCTGGCCGGGGCCATGAGCCCGGTGACACTCGCCGGCGCGCTGTCGCAGCAGCATGCCGAGGCATTGGCCGGCATAGCGCTGACGCAGATCGTGCGACCCGGCGTGCCGGTTATGTATGGCGGTTTCACATCGAACGTCGACATGAGGACCGGCGCTCCGGCCTTCGGCACGCCGGAATATACACAAGCCGCGCAGATCACCGGCCAGCTTTGCCGCCTGATCGGCGTACCGTTCCGCTCCAGCAACGTAACCGCAGCCAATTCGATCGACGCGCAGGCGGCTTACGAGAGCGCCATGTCGCTGTGGGGGTGCCTGATGGGGGGCGCCAACCTAGTGCTGCACGCCGCCGGCTGGCTGGGCGGCGGCCTCACCGCGTCATTCGAGAAGCTGGTCATCGATGCCGAGATGCTGCAGATGATGGCGGCCTATTTCGACCCGCCGGCGGTCGACATTGATACATTAGCGCTCGATGCGGTGCGCGAGGTCGGTCCGGCTGGGCACTTCTTCGGCGCAGCGCACACGATGCAGCGCTATGAACGCGCATTCTATTCGCCGCTGGTGTCGAACTGGGACAACTACGACACCTGGATGGAGCGTGGACAGGTTACTGCTCGTGAGCGCGCCAATGTCATCTGGAAGCGCATGGTCGCCGAGTACGAACAACCGCCAATCGACCCCGGCATCGATGAGGCGCTGCGGGATTACATGGACCGTCGCAAGCGCGAGGGCGGCTCACCGCTCAATTGAGGTCCGGCGTCCGGTTCTTGCTCAAGCGTCGCGCAGCGGTCCTACTTGCAGTTCCAGCATTTCGAAGCCGGCAGCTTCGGCCGCTTCGGGCGTTAACACAGTTTCGTCGAGAGACCATTCCAGCCAGAGCCCATCGACCAGGGCGATGAAATTGCGGGCAAGTGATCGGGCATCGACCTTTCGACCTCGCTGCGTGGCGACGGCTTCGATCTCCTCGGCGAGTTCGGCCCTGTAGGCATCGTAGAGGTCGCGATGCGCGGCCTGAAGGCGTGGATTGACTGCGATCTCACCCCATAGCGACAACCAGACCAGCAAGTTGTCACGGCTGAAATAGTCGGGTGAGAAGTTGGACTTCACCAGCGCACGAAGCGAAGCTTCAGGCGACCAGCCGGACGCTTCTGCGCGTCGGCGCTTGGCCTCTGCTACCTGAGTGTTCACTGTCGCATAGAGCGACGATTTATAGACCTCCACCAGAAGTCCGTCGCGGCCATCAAAGTGATGGTTGATCAGTCCGCGCGACACGTTGGCTTCGCTGCAGATCCGGTCGATCGTGAACGCGCCGATGCCGCCACGCGAGAGACAGCGCGTTGCAGCTTCGATCAGCATTGCGCGGCGTACGTCGGCCTGTTCACGACTGAAGCGCGGCTTGGGTTTCTTTGCGCCGCGCTTTTGCTTGGCGGTTGCGGTCTCATTGTCTGTCATCGAGTCCGGCTAGAGCCTCTCCCGCCTTGATCCGGAAAGGACAGGCTCCAACCCTCCATCTTTTCCAGTAGGCGTCTAGTCCGTTATGAACCGGCCGTCCACGTGGTGCCGATTACGCATTCTTCTTGAACAGGACCGGGTTGGGATGGCCATCCGGGTAGACAACCGGTTCGAAACCCGTTCGATGAATGGCGATGAGCGGTTGGTGGCAGATGAACAAGAAGCAGCCCGATTGTTCCATCAAGTCCTCCATCCGGTTTGAGAGTTCGATGCGCTTGGCTGGGTCCATCTCTGCCACCAGTTCTTCATAGTCGGCCTCGTAATCGGGGCTGTCAAAGCCGGACCAATTATATGCGCCAATCTGGTCCGGCCGGAACCAGACGAGGTTTTCGGACGGGTCGACGCCGCCGGCGAAGTCCATCAGCGCGAGGTCGATGTTCTTGTAGCCGTCACCTTGGGTCTTGTCGCCGACGCCCCAGAATGCCGCCTCGTCATAGGGTTGGATCTCTACCTTGATGCCGGCCTGTTCGAGGCTCGCCTGTATGATCTGGGCGGTGGCGGTGCGGATCGAATCGTTCATAACCGTCAAGGTCAGCGTCAGGTCGCTTACGCCGGCCTCGGCGAGCAGCGTGGCGGCTTTCTCGTAGTCCACGCCCTCGATGAGGTTTTTGGCACGCGCGAATTTGGTGCCGGGCTGAACAACGCCTGTGGAGCGCGGAACAAGGTCGTCATAGACGCCGGTCAGGATCTGGCCAACATCGACGCCGCACTGCACCGCCTGCCGAACTTTGATGTCCTGCAGGCGCGGGCTCAGCATGTTGATGGTGAGCCACACATAGCGCGTCGATTGCGCCTCGATGACAGTGGTGTCGGCGGACGGGCTGGCCTTGACCGCCTTGGTCGCTGAGGTCGCGATCTTGGTGTAGTCGAAAGCATCCGCCTCATAGGCAAGTTGCGCCGCCTGATCGTCGGAGACGATATAGATTTCGACCTTGCCGAATTCCGGCTTCGGCCCCGGCCAGTTGGGATTGGCGGTAAGCGTCACCTTCTGCTTCTGCTGCCAGTCGGCGAAAACATAGGGGCCGCACGTTGCAGGCGGCTCGGTGGTAAACTTGCCGCCGGCTTTTTCCATAGCTGCCCGGCTGAGGATATGGCCACCGTAATAGGGCAGCGAGACCACGAAGAGCGGCTGGTATGGGCTTTTCAGATGGATGATGCCGCTTCGCGCGTCGATGACCTCGACATGGTCGAGCTGCTCGAACTGGTAGGCCCAGGGTGAACCGAAGTCTGGATCGGCGATACGCTCATAAGAGAATTTTACGTCGTCGGCGGTGACGGCGCCAAACCCGTTGGACCATTTCAGCCCATCGATCAGGGTAAAGGCAATCGTTTTCGGGTCCTTTTGCTCAAGATTCTCGGCCCCCCAGAGCGCCCAGGGCGAGCCTTCTCGAAGATCGCCGAACCGGTTCAGCGTCACATAGATGCCTCGCATGATGACATCTTCAATGCCACCATTCATGAAAGCCGGGTCGAGCGTCTGCAAATCTCCTTCCATGCGGATACGCAGTGTGTCGCCGTCGGCCGACCAGGCAAAGCCGGGCCGCATCGCCAGTCCGGCGCCGAGCACTCCCGCCGCCTTGAGAAATCTACGCCTGTCGATGTTCCATCCTGTCATGTCAGTTCCCCTTGTTTTCGGAAGCGCATGCCAAGGCTTCCCTTTCTTGGTCGCATGTCTCCAGTGGATAATGGCAGCGCACCATCCGGTTGGCACCCGCCCTTCGATAAGCCGGCCGCTCGACGCGGCAACGTGGTTGAACCACTGGGCAGCGGGTGTGGAATTCGCAGCCCGAAGGCCTGCTGAACACGCTCGGTATCTCGCCGCTGACGGCGAGGTGGTACCTGCGCTGACGAGGGTCCGGCACCGGCTCGGAGCGGATCAGAGTCGCGGTGTAGGGATGCAGCGGTGCTGCAAACACTTCTTGGGTCGGTCCGGTCTCGACCAGTCTCCCGAGATACATGATGGCGAGGCGGTCGCTCACATGACGGATTATTGCGAGATTGTGGGTGACGATCATCGCGGCGAAGCCGAGTTCGCGCTGCAATTCAGCGACCAGGTTGAGAACGTCGCCCTGGACGGAGACGTCGAGACCGGCAGTCGGCTCATCGGCGAGCAGAAGATGCGGCTTCATAGCGAGTGCTCGGGCTACGCCGACGCGGCGCGCCTGGCCGCCCGAGAGTTCATGGGGATACCGTTCGGCGAAGGAAGCGGGGAGACCGACCTGTGCCAACAGTGCCTTGGCGGCAGCGCGCCGATCGGGCATAGGCAAGCCCTGAATAAGCTGGGGTTCGGTCAGTAGCGAACCGATGCGCAGACGCGGGCTGAGCGAGGCAACGGGATCCTGAAACATCATCGCCGACCTGCGGCGCATGGCACGGAAATCGGCCTGCGTCACGACATCCCTGCCCTCGAAGGCAATCCGCCCGGCCGCGGCACGCACAAGCCCGAGGATGGTGCGGGCAAGCGTGGTCTTGCCGGAACCGGATTCACCCACCAGTCCGATTGTCTCGCCCGGCATCAGCGACAACGTGACACCGTCTAGAACATTGAAGCTGGGCAGCGGCAGCGGGTTGAGAAGGCGATTGATCATCCCGCCGCGCCCAAAGTTCACCGCCAGTTCTTCGATCTCAAGCAGGGGAGTCATTAGCGCACTCCATGGCATCGAGCGAAGTGGGATGCCGAGAGTTCGACGCGCGGAGGCGCCGCATTTTGGCAAGCTGCGAGGGTACGATCGCAGCGCGATGCATAGATGCAACCGGCTGGCCGCTCCATCAAATTTGGCAGCGTACCGGGAATGGTAGGCAGCCGCTCCAGCCTTTCCGGAAAACGCGCCGGGTCGCAGGAGAGCAGGGCACGCGTGTAGGGATGGCGGGCATAGTGGAAAATCGCATCGGCCTCGCCGCCTTCGACGACCTCGCCCGCGTACATCACGTAGACCCGGTCGCAGAGTTCGGCGATGACGCCGAGATGGTGTGACACGACGATGATGATGCCGTTGTATTCGCGTCGCAGTTCGCGCAGCAGATGAATGATCTGCGCCTCCATGGTGACGTCGAGCGCCGTCGTCGGTTCATCGGCGATGAGCAGGCCGGGGTCAGTCAAGAGTGCCGCGGCTATTGCAACGCGCTGGCGCATGCCGCCCGACAATTCGTGCGGATAGCTCTTCATGCGCCGCTCCGCGTCCGCAATGCCGACGCGCGTGAGCATGGCGGCTATGCGCGCCTTCTTCTGCGCCCGGTTCAGGTCCTTGCGGTGATGCTGGAAGTCGGCGAGTTGGTCGCCGATGGTCAGCACCGGGTTGAAGGCGGTCATGGGATCCTGCGAGACGAGTGCAATCTCGTCGCCGCGAAGAAGGCGCCGACGGTGCGGATCGAGGCTCACGAGATCGATGCCATTGTAGATGATGGAGCCCTCGACGCGTGCGTTGGGCGCCAGAAGATTGGCCAGCGAGGTGACCAGCGTGGACTTGCCGCAACCGCTCTCACCGACGATGCCGATCACCTCACCGGCATGCGCCTCGATATCGACATGGCGCAGCGCGTGGACGTCGCCTTGCGGGGTCTCGTAGCGAACGCTGAGGTCGCTGACGGCGAGGGAGCCCATCATGCCGGCCTCCTCAGCTTCAGGCGAGGGTCGAGATAGTCCCGCAGGCCCTCGCCGAGGAAGGTGAAGCCCAACGTGGCGAGCACCAGCGGCATGCCGCCGAAGATGACCATGAAGGGAGCCGAACGGATGCTGGTGTAGCCGTCATAAAGAATGCTGCCCCAGGACGGGGTCGGCGGACGGACGCCAATACCAAGGAAGCTCAGGCCGGCTTCGACCATGATGACGACGGGGATATCCATCGACAGGAGGATGATAAGGGGACTGACCACATTCGGCAAAAGATGGACAAAGATAATGCGCGCAGGCCCGGCATCGAGCAGCCGTTCGGCCAGAATGTAGTCGCTGTTTTTCAGCGCCAGCGTCTGAGCCCGGGTCAGCCGCGCATAGCTTGGAAACGAGGTCGCGGCGATGACGATGATCAGCGTACTGGTTCCCGCGCCAAGCACAGTGATCATGGCGAGTGCGAACATGATCATGGGGAGCGAATTCAGGCTGTCGAAGGTCAGTACCAGCAGCGCGTCGAGCCAGCGCGGCCCGTAACCGGCGATAAGCCCGAGCAGAAGGCCGATCGCGCCGGCAGTCACCACCGAAACCATGGCGATCATCAGCGCAGTGCGCGTCCCGAAGATAATGCGGGAAAGCAGGTCGCGGCCGAGATGGTCGGTGCCGAACCAATGGTCGGCCGATGGCGGCTGCAGCTTGTGGAGCACGTCGATCTTGGTCGGCGAATAGGGCGCAAGCCACGGGGCGAATGCGGCAGTGATGACAAAACCTGCCACTACGATGAGCGCTGCGCAAGTGAATGGGTCGGCGAGCAGGCTGCGAAGTAGCGGAAACCGTTGTCGGTCCGGGCCGGAGAGAGCTGCTTCAGCCACGGAAGACATCACGAACCCTCGGATCTAGCCGCGCAATCAGCAGATCGGCGGCAATGGTGATTGAGACGTAGATGGCGGTCATGATCAGCACCGTTCCCATGACGACCGGATAGTTGCGAGTGTTGACCGCGTCGGTGACGAGCTTGCCAATGCCTGGTCGGGCAAACACGGCTTCGACGAAGACGGCACTGGAAAGAATGCTGCCCAGCCCCACCGCGACCAGCGAGATGGTCGGGATGATGGCGATGCGCAGGGCGTATTTCGACACGACTTTCCATTCAGGCAGGCCGAAGGAGCGCGCCGTGCGGATGTGCGGCTCGCCCATCACTTCCATCATCGAGGCGCGTACCATGCGGGCTATGTAACCGATCCAGCCGAGCGCGATGGCAAGCGCCGGCATGACCAGCGCCTTGGCCTGGCTCACGACGTCGCCGGTTTCGCCGGCGCCGATCGCGGGCAGCCAGCGTAGTGTCACGGCGAACAGCAGCAACGAGTAGATGGCCACGACGAAGGACGGCACCGCAATGACGCCGACCGACAGGACGCCAATGATTGCGTCGGCCGCAGTGCCGCGCCGCACTACCGACAGGCAGCCAAGTGGAACGCCGATGAGCAGGGCGGCGGCAAGCGACGTGACCCCAAGCACCAGTGTGTTGGGCAGAGCTTCCATGACGAGCGTGGACACGGGCCGGTTCGACCAGACGTCGTAGCCGAGGTTGCCGGTGAGCGCGTTGCGGAAAAACTCCACGATCTGCCACCACACCGGCTGATCGAGCCCCATGCGCTCGATCAGCATCTTCTTCAGTTCTGGCGTGGCGCGCGGCCCGAGCGCCACGCTGGCCGGATCGCCGGGCACGAGGAATACGGCCGCATACATGACCACCATGACGAAGGTGAGGATCAGGAGACCGAGGCCAATGCGCTTGATTGCGTATATGAGCATGGTCTCTGGCTCTCCTCAGGCGAAATCGCGCCTGATGCGCCGCGTTGCCGAGGCGCTGTGGACGAGCCTGCCTCGTTCTCGGGCCTCGAGGTGCCAACTGAGATGGAAATGCGTCGCGTCGGCCGTCAATTCCGTGCGCGCCATGCTTTCCATGTCGGCGTCCCCGCTGGCGATGGCCCAACGGTATTCGGTGACCAGCTTCGCAGAAAGAGGATCGTCGGCGCAGATTCTCATCGTGTCGCTGTTGGCGGAAGACACGATGATGCCGCGGTCGTCATAGCGTGTGCGTCCATGGTCGGAGGTCAATGCGATGGTCTGGACGCCGCTGCCGACATCGTCGGTGACGATGCGGCTGTCGAACCCCTCCTGCAGAACCGTGGACGCAACCGGCGGCGCGGTTTCGGCTTCCTCAAATCGCACATTGCTGTCCAGCGCCGATGGAGGACGCACCGGAAGGGTCAAAATGCTGTCGCCGGTGGCTACCGACAAGGTCGACAGGCAAGGTTGCGGCCAGAGGATCGGCCAATGCTGGTTGGCAAGTGCCAAGCGGATGCGATGGCCCACCGGCACAGTGCGGCCGAAATCGTTGAGGTGCAGTCTGACGCGGAGCGGTTTCCCGACCGGACAGGGCTCGGGATGCTCGTGGCTGTCGCGATGGCTGAGATTGAGCACGCCATAGGTCATCAACGCCGAAGTGCCGTCGGGATAGACATCGCAAAGGCGAGCCACAAGGTTGACGTGCGGCTGGTCGACGGTCACGAGCAGGTCGATCTCGGGTGCGCCAAGCAGGGTCAGGTCTTCATCGAGGGGCACGGTGTCAAAACACAGCGCGAGACCGTCCTCGCGCCGCTGGTCGACCGGCATGTCCGGACAACTTCCGCCATAGCCGCCCCAGCGGCCGCAGTCGCGCCCGGCGGTTGCCGGCGAGCGCACCGAAAGCGTCTCGCCGCGGGCAGCCTCGGGCCCGAGACCTGTCGCATTGAGACGAAGCGTGCGGCGCTCGATCCGCGGCGACGGCCATTTTTCCTCTGCGACCCAGCGACCGGCATGGTCGGGAAGATAGAAGGGCTGCGGGCGTTCCTCGCCGGTGATCCAGACGCGGTAAAGCGGCTCGGCCATGATGCCGGTTTCCTCGCCGGCGAGCCAGTACCGCCACCAGCGCAACGCCTCCTGCAGGTAGCCGATCAGCGGCCCGGGCGCACCGCGACAGGGATAGGCATGCGACCATGGCCCGACGATGCCGAGCTTTGGACCCTGCAGGTTTTCGAGCAGGCGCGGAACGAAATTGGAGTAGCTGTCCTCCCAGCCGCAGATGGCCATTACCGCGCATTCGATAGCCGAGTAATCCTCACAAACCGAACCCTGGCGCCAGTAGTCGTCCCGCCGCTGGTGCGCCAGCCAGGTTTCCGACAGCGAGGTCGTCGCGGCAAGACGGCTCTCCCACATGGCTCGCCAGGCCTCTCCGACGATCTGCGGGTCGGGCGCCATCGCCTTCTTCACCAGCATGAAGTTCGACCACATTTCCTGCTCCGTCAGGAGCGCGCCGCCCATATAGTGTATGTCGTCGGCATAGCGATCGTCACTGGCACAGAGCGTTATGATGGCCTTCAAGGCCGGAGGTCTTCTCGCGGCGACCTGGAGCGCGTTAAAGCCGCCCCAGGAAATGCCGGTCATGCCGACATTGCCGTTGCACCAGGGTTGAGTGGCGAGATGCGCGATGATCTCGCAGGCGTCCTCCTGCTCGCGCGGCAGATATTCGTCGGCCAGATCGCCACCGGAATCGCCGGCGCCGCGAATATCGACACGGACGCAGGCAATGCCATGCCCGGCAAGGTAGGGATGGATGTCGATGTCGCGCGCCACAGTGCCGTCGCGGCGGCGATAGGGCACCATCTCGACGACGACTGGCACCGGCATATCCGTCTTCGGACGCCACAAGGTCGCTGCGATCCGAACGTCATCTGCCAGCGTGATCCAGAACGGATCCACGGTTTCGACAGGAAACGGATACTCGGTTCGTACCATGTCTGAGGTGTCCAGATGTCCCTTGTTGAAAATTCGTACAACAAGGGAATCGGACAAGCAACCGAGGCTTTAGCCGAAGCCGTCTTTTTTCCTTGAATTCCTCGGGCCAGGAACTGGCCGGGCGGGTCATCCACTCAAGCGGTGTCAGCGCTTTTGGGAGGCGCTCCAGTTCGCCCCCTCGGAGCGCGGCTCCACGTCTGAGCGACTGGTGTCGTCCTTTGCAGCTCGATCGGATCGCGGGCATCAATGCCGAGCTTCATTGATGCAGCCGCCGCCGTTGATGCCCCTTGTGCCGCTCCACGTCCAGTTGGTGCCGACATCGGCATCTGCAATGGTGGCTATTTGAAGAAGTAACCACTTCCAGCGGCTCGGTCTCTCACGGTCCCCAAAGTTGATGATGCTGCTAGTGCTTCGGCCGCTGTGGACGTCGCTTCTGGTGCGGCCACGGCGCTTCCTATTCCGGAGCGACCCACTTGGTTCGGTGTTAATTTTTCAGCACCTGATCGTATGGTCGCTGCCTTCAAAGCCGAGACAGGCAATGTGCATCCACGACACGCTGCACCATCGGCGCGTAGTGCGCAAAGCTGGGCGTGTCCATGCCTGCTATCTTGCCCGCATCATCGAGGTGACGAACGCGGACGATCTCGTTGGCGTTGGGATTGCGTTCGAACTCCCTGACTTCTTCGGGAGTCATCGGCCCGCCTTGAAGTTTCAGTGAGTGGATCGACGCCGCCGACAATTGCCCGAAATAGGCAGGATCGGTGGCGCAGATGTAGCGCTTTGCCGCGACGTGGTACCGCACGCAATCGATGACGAGACTTGGGAAGAAGCGTTTCAGCACTGCCGCACCGGCCTCCTCGTGATGCTTGTCGTGCGTGTCCTCCATCGAGAACGTCCCGAACTCGCTGGTGAAATGGCCGATGTCGTGCAGCAGCGCCGCGACGATGATGGTTTCCGGCTCGTTTTGCTGTTCGGCAAGATAAGCCCCTTGCAGCATGTGCTCGGCCATGGTCACCGGCTCACCGAGATATTCCTCGCCGCCACGACGCTCGAAAATGTCGGCCAGAAACGCGACGATCGTCTCTCGCGTCAGCTTGTCGGGGTTGGGCTTCGTCATCACGCTGCCTTTCGCTCTTGACGTTCGATCGCCGCCAGCGTCGAGCGCAGGCCGTCCTTGTCGGCGTAGCAGCCTTGCAGCCATCGCGAGCCGGCCCCGGAATAGCCCTTGCGTGCATGGAGGACGCGCGTGTTGTCGACGATGAAGGATTCACCAGGGGAGAGCTTGAACGTGACCTCCATGGCCGTGTCGTCGATGATCTCGCCGAGGCGGCGGTAGGCTGCGTAGTAATCGGCCATGTTGTCATAGGGAACGTCGGTGATCGCTGCCGCAGAACGGTTGTTGAAGCGGATGCAGACCAACTCGCCGTCGGGTGCAAGCTCGATCATCGGGCGTCGCGATTGAAGACAGACACCCGAACTGCCGGCATACTCGAAACGGGCGCAGTAACGGGTCAGAAGTTCGAAACCGCGCGGGCTCTCAGCGCGCAGGCGCTCGGCGGCCCGGAATCCGTCCACCACCATGTTCTCGCCACCCTCGGCCGAATTCTCCAGGCAGTAGAGGATCTGCAGCGTCGGCACCGGGTCGCGATAGGGATTGTCGGTATGCGCCTGCAAGCCCAGTCCCGTATAGGCGAGGTTCGAGGGGTTCACCTCCGTCCGCACCTCGAAGTGGCGACCATAGTTGGTTTCGCGGACATAGCCGAAGAGGTCGGCTACCTTGAACAGCGCGCCGTCTTCAACCGGCCCGCCCGTGAGCTTGCCGAAGCCGAAGCGGCGCACCCCGTAAAGCCATTCGCCGAGCGCCTCTCGGTCGCGGCTGACGGCGGCAAAATCGCCGATCGGGACACGTGCGCCGAGCGTCGCATCCCACGTCTCGATCTCGGGCCCGGACCAGCCGGCGACCTGGTCGACATTGCAATCGTAGGCGCGATCCGCAAGCCAGCCGAGATCGAAAGCAATGCTTCTGTCTTCCGGCTGAAACGTCACCTGAAGTTGTCCGGCCTCGAGCCGTGCCTCTGCGATCCGCGTGCCAGCGGGAATGTCGCCGAGCGTGATCAGGCGTTGACCGTTACCCGGCGCACGCGTCGCTTCATCCCAGGCATTGTCGCGCAGCCAGATGGCATGAAAGCGCCGACGCCCTCTGCCAGGCAAGTCAAGCGCGAGCGCCTGGCCGCCATCGACGATTTCAACAGGGACTGGCATGGAGCGCTCCTTCGCGGGGTGATGATCGGACGCACGAACCTTGACACGCGCCAAGGCATAACGACAAACAATCGTATTCAACCACATGACGCTGAATTGCTTATGGCTGAGAACCGACCGCAACTTCCCCCGCTCGAATGGATACGTGTCTTTGAGGCCGCCGCGCGATTGGGCAGCTTCACGGCAGCGGCAAATGAATTGGGACTGACGCAGGCCGCGGTCAGTCAGCGCATCAGGAACCTCGAACTCCACCTCGGCGCACAGTTGTTCAACCGCCAGGCGCGGGGTGTGACCCTTTCAACGCAAGGGGAATCCTGGCTGCCTCACGTGCAGGATGCGCTGAACCGGCTGTTGCACAGCGCTGCCAATCTGTTCGAGCAGCCTCGCCGCAAGATCACCATCGCCGCTTCCGCGTCGGTGATCGAACTGTGGATCATCCCGCGCCTGAGGGAAATCGCGCGTCGTCTGCCGCACGTGCAGATTTCATTGGAGACCATCCAGCATCTGCCGGACTATGAGCGTCTGGAGGCCGACTTCGAGATCCGTTTCGGCAGGGGCAACTGGCCGGGTCGCGAAGCCAGGCAGCTTTTCATCGAAGACCTCGCGCCCTTGGCTTCGCCAGCCTTGCTTGGCGGTTCATCCGGGTCCTGGCATGGCAAGCCACGCATCGCCACCTCGGGCCCGCGGGCCGGTTGGCGCGATTGGGCCGCCGCGATGGGGGAACCGCCGCCGCGGGTGCCATTGCTGCGCTTCGACACCTTCGTCCAGTCATTGAGGGCGGCCGAAGCCGGCGCCGGCGTTCTGCTGGCGTCGCTTGCGCTGTGCGCCGATGCGCTCCAAGCCGGCAGGCTCGAACGCTTGACAGGCTCGACGCTGCGGATGGCCGAAGGCTACTGGATCACCTGGCTGCGCGACCGGCCCGCTTTTGCCGAGCTAGCGCCCTTGATCGAGTGCCTCGTCGATTGTGACTTGTCAGCAGGCGCTGCATAGGCAGCAGCCGCCAGCCCAAGCCACGGGCCGGAAACGGATGGCGGTTCGGGCTATGGCCTCCACAAGAGACGTCCCGTCGGGCAGCGGGACGCTTCTCGATCAGTGGTGGGCAGACGCTTGACGGCTCCGGACTGCCAGCGCCTTGCTCCGATTCCAACTGAAGGCAGCAAGGGCGCGTAGCGTGTCAGGAAGCCGTCTGCAGGGCTTCGATGCAATGGCGCTGCATGGCCGCGCCGATGCGGGCGAAATCTGGCGCGGTCTGTGGCTCGGCCGTTCCGATTTCCCGAAAAAAGGCGGTCATCGATGGTTCGATAAGCACCAGCATGCGCGCAGGCTTGCCACTCTCGTTCATGTAGTTGTGCGGCGCGTGGCTGTCGATGCGCACCGAGGTGCCGGCTCCAGCCGAGACGGTTGTCGGCGGCTTGCTGGCAGCGAAGTGCCGGATGGTGACCTCGCCATCGATCACATAGAAAAGTTCGGGCGAGGCGTGGCTGTGCGGCGGTGTGCCGGAACCTGGTGGAATCTCCACCTCGAGAAGTTCAAGGTTCGATCCCGCAAGACCGCCCAGAAAGCGGACGCGGTCGGCGACGACCCCGCGGGTCTCGCCTTGCTGCATGGTGGTGACGCTTATGCTCATCGCCATTCTCCTTGGCTGTCGATGTTACGTCCGCGTCAATGAGCCCGACCCGACCGCGGACAGGATCGTATCGAGCGCCCAAGAGGCTGCCTCTCCGGCCTAGGCGCCGGTGAGACCGCCGTAATCCTTCAGGACCTCCCAGGCGGAGGCCGAATAGAGCAGGTGCGCCAGCGCCTCGACCCTCAGGGCCTCAGCGGGCGAGAGGTTGGAAAGAACGGGAGCGAGCGCCCCAGCAAAGCGTAGGCGGCGGCTGGCGACCATGCCGGCGCGCATGTCGCGGCCTGTGCGCGAATGCAGGGAGGCGCGGATGGCCGCCTCATGCGCATCGAAACGCGGAAAGGCTTCCTGGGGTCCCTGGACAATGTCCCGGACATCTTCCGGCGCGATGGAGGCGCCCATCAATTCCCCCCATCACCGCGGATTCCAGAGTGGGCGTAGAACGAAACCTCGAGCACGGTAGGAGCGCTAATGGGATTATCCCATACAGCCGCTAGCGCCGAGTCAAGGATGATGGGCAGCAGGACGCCCCAGCCACTTGGATGCACCGCTGCGAAATGGGGATAGAGGTGGGGAGAAAACTAAGCGGCGGAAAATTGGGCAGCAGACTCAACGTCTTGTGTCGATGTAATGGCGGAGAGAGCGGGATTCGAACCCGCGATACGGTTCCCCGTATACACACTTTCCAGGCGTGCGCCTTCAACCACTCGGCCACCTCTCCGCGGCGCAGGCTTCGTCGAACGAAGCAAGCGCGGGGTTCATCTAGTCGATCCTGAAGCGAATGCCAAGCCTGCCTTGCGCCTGTTTTTTGGCCGGCGCAGAAATTTTGCGCTCGGGCTCGCCCGGCGGATCGGCCGAATTTCATATAGGACGATTGCGCAGCCGGACAACGCACCATATGTCTCTTGGCGAAACGAAGCTCCGAGGATTCGAACTTGCGCTTCCTGTTCAGGTTCGCTGCAACCATCGCGCTGGCGGTTGCCGTCATCATGGCTGTGCTGGACGCCACGCGCACCGTGGCCGCCGCGCATCTGGTTCTGACGCCGCTGCGCACCAGCTGGGCCGCGGTTTCGCCGCACACGCTGGAGAGTTTTCAGCATTTCGTGCAGACGAAGATTCATCCGCTGGCCTGGGATCCGGTCACCGTCACCGTGCTGAACCTGCCCGGCTTCGCCGTGTTCTTGGCGCTGGCCTTCCTGCTCTATGCGATCGGCCATCGCCCGCGCCGGCGCGATGTGGGCTACGTGCAGGGGCGTTGATGCCTGGAGAGGGCAGGGGCCGCAACCCGAGAAAGGGATAATGCCATGTTTTTCCTGAGCGACATGCTGAACAAGAAGCTCAAGCTGCCGAAGCCGGAAGAGGCCCTGCGCGGCCGGGACGAGCCGATCCCCACCGCGGCCAGGCATTTCGTCTCCGGGCATCCGCTGAAGGGGCCTTACCCGGAAGGGCTGGAGAAGGCCATGTTCGGCATGGGCTGCTTCTGGGGCGCTGAGCGGCTGTTCTGGCAAATGGAGGGCGTGTGGGTGACGGCAGTTGGTTATGCCGGCGGCGTCACGCCCAACCCGACCTACCAGGAGACTTGCACCGGGCTTACCGGCCATGCCGAGGGGGTGCTGGTGGTGTTCGATCCCAAGGTGGTCTCCTATGCGCAGCTGCTGAAGACGTTCTGGGAAAGCCACGATCCCACCCAGGGCATGCGGCAGGGCAACGATATCGGCACCACCTACCGCTCGGCGATCTACACTTTCGGCGACGAGCAGTATCGCGCCGCAGTGGCCTCGCGCGATGCCTATGAGGCTTCGCTGCGCGGGGCGGGGCGCGACAGGATCACCACCGAGATTGCGCCTGCGCCCGAATTCTACTTCGCCGAGGAAGACCACCAGCAGTACCTGGCCAAGAACCCGAACGGCTATTGCGGGCTGCAGGGCACTGGCGTTTCCTGCCCTATCCCGCAGGGCGCCTCGGCCGGCGCCTGAGCGCCAGCCCGGCGGGCGGAAATGCGAATTTTGCGCCCGCCCGCAAGCCTTGAAATCCCGGGGCCGAGCCGCTGTTAAGGGCTTCCGCAGCGGCATTTTTCACGCCCAAGATTCCAGGTGAATTTTATTTCTTGCCGTGCGACAGTGTCGCGCATGTGGGAGGGGCACCTCCTGCGAAGCGCCGTGAAGCGCCCGCAGGGCGGGGAACGTACGCGGCGCACCAACGCAAAACAGGGTGTTCACATGAAGCGTATCGTTCTTGGCCTTCTGGCCGCAACAGCACTGGCCTTCCCGGCTTTCGCCGCGGACATCAAGCCCGCGATCATCTACGATCTCGGCGGCAAGTTCGACAAGTCCTTCAACGAGGCTGCCTATCATGGCGCCGAGAAGTTCAAGGAAGAGACCGGCATCGCCTATCGCGACTTCGAAATCCAGAACGACGCCCAGCGCGAGCAGGCGCTGCGCAAGTTCGCCGAGGACGGCAACAACCCCATCGTCATGGCCGGCTTCTCCTGGGCCGCGGCGCTGGAAAAGGTTGCGCCGGAATTCCCGGACATCAAGTTCACCATCATCGACATGGTGGTGGACAAGCCGAACGTGCGTTCGGTGGTGTTCAAGGACAATGAGGGCTCCTACATCGTCGGCATGCTGGCGGCCATGGCCTCCCAGACCAAGAAGGTCGGCTTCATCGGCGGCATGGACATTCCGCTGATCCGCAAGTTCGGTTGCGGCTATGTTGGCGGCGCCAAGGCAGCCGGCGCGACCGAGGTGTTCTACAACATGACCGGCGACACCCCGGCGGCCTGGAACGACCCGACGAAGGGCGGCGAAATCGCCAAGTCGCAGATCTCGCAGGGCGCGGACGTGGTCTATGCCGCGGCAGGCGGCACCGGCGTGGGCGTGCTGCAAGCAGCCGCCGACGCGGGCAAGCTCGGCATCGGCGTCGACTCCAACCAGAACGGCCTGCAGCCGGGCAAGGTGCTGACCTCGATGCTCAAGCGCGTCGACGTGGCCGTCTACAATGCCTTCATGGACACCAAGGACGACAAGTTCACGCCGGGCTTCAACAATCTCGGCCTGAAGGAAGGCGGCGTCGACTACGCCATGGACGAGAACAACAAGGACCTGGTGACCGAAGAGATGAAGGCGGCCGTGGAACAGGCCAAGGCCGACATCGCTGCCGGCAAGATCGAGGTCCACGACTACATGTCGGACAACGCCTGCCCCTATTGATCCAAAGGGCGCCAGAATAGAGCCGCCGGCGCAAGCCGGCGGCTTTTGTTTGAACTCTGTAGAAATGGTGCGTGGTCCTTTTCGCGCAGGGCACGCTGCAGCCTGAGCCGCACTTGGGGCTGACGCCGGAGCCGGCCGACGCGTGATCGGGGGGAAATGCATGAACGACAGCCGGATACGCCTGGCGACCATCGCCGCCCTGCTGCTGGCGGGCGTGCTGGCGGGCACGCAACTCGGCAAGATCGCGCCGCTGGTGGACTGGTACAGAAGCGAGGCCGGCTTCTCGCTGGTGCTGATCGGCTGGCTGACCTCGATGATCAGCATCTTCGTGGCGCTGGTGGCGCTGCCGACCGGCTGGGCCATCGAGCGCGCCGGTATGCGCCGCTCCTTCATCGCGTCTGCCGTGGTGATGACTGCCGGCGGCCTGGCACTCGCCTTCCTCAGCGATCCGGCGGCCATTCTCGCGGCGCGCCTGGTCGAAGGCGTCGGCTACCTGGTGCTGGTCATTGTCATTCCGGCGCTGCTTAACACCATTGCGCCACCCGCCTGGCGGGCGCCGGCGCTGGCGATCTGGGGCGGTTTCGTCCCCGTCGGGTTCGCTGTCGCCGACTTCATGGCACGTGGGATTCTGCCGACGGCCGAGCCGCAGCTTTTCCTGCTGGCAGCCATCGTGGCGTTTGCGCTGTTCGCGCTGATCGGAGCCGTGCTGCTGGCAATGGTCGGCGATGCCGATGCCGGCTCGGAAACGCAGGCCTCGGCTTCGCTAACCGGCGGCCTTGCCGCGCAGCTGACCTTTCCGGTCGCTCTGGTGGCGCTGTCTTTCGGTTTCTACGTCGTGCTCTCGGTCAGCTTCTTCGCCTTCACACCGGCATTCGTGGCACTTCCGCAGGCCAATATCGCGCTGTCGGCCGGCCTGATCGCGCTGATCGTGCCAATCGGCAACGTGCTGACCGGCGTTCTGGTCAAGGGCCGCGACGGCCGCTTCGTGCTGATGCTGGCGGGTGTGGGCTTCGCGGCGAGCCTGGTCGCGGCGGTGCCGACCTTCGGCGGCTCCGCGCCGGCGCTGGCGACCGCGGCTGCGGTGGTCATCGCCATTGCGGGCGGCATCATCGCCTCGGCGCTGTTTGCCAGCATTCCGGCAATCGTGCCGCAGGGGAAATCCGCCTCGATCGCCATCGGCCTCGTCTGCCAGGCGGGCGGCATCGGCACCGTCATCGGGCCGCCGCTGGCGGGCTATGTCATCGAGGCCCATGGCTGGGCGGGCTTTGGTGTGTTTCTGGCGCTGACCGCCGCCATCGGCGGGCTTTGCCTGCTGCCACTTGCGCGCTCGCAACTGCGCGGATCGGAGACGGTACATGCCGGTTAGCATACGCTTGGCGAAGCCGTCGGCGGACGAACTCGCGGCCATGGCGAAGCTGCGCTACGACGCTTTCTTCAAGGGCAGCGACCGCTCGTTGGAGCAAGACCGCAGCGAGATCGAGACCTTCGTCCGCAATCAGGGCTACGAAGTCGCCCTCGTTGTAGAATGCGATGGCAGGCTCGCCGGCGCATGCCTCTTCGTTCGCAACGAGATCGAGGCGCAACACGATGTATCGCCCTGGCTCGCCGGACTGGTGGTGGCGCCCGAATTCAGGGGGCGAGGGGTGGGGTCGAAGCTGGTGGAGGCGATCGAGGCGCATGCCCGGTCGGTCGCCTGCCCGGTCATCCACCTATATACCTCAAACGCCGAAGGGTTTTATGCGGCCCTGGCATGGAGTGTCGTCGAGCGGTTCCACGACGGCGGCGAGCCGACGGTGCTGATGTCGAAAAAACTGTCCGCAGCGGAATGATGCGTGACCGAGGCATGCCATTACCAATGCGGCGGCTTGGTGGCCTCGTGGCCGGGGGCGGCCTGCTCTTCCAGCGCCAGGAAGCGATCCGTCAGCGCATCCAGCTTCCGCTGAAGCCGGTCGATCACCTTCCACTGTTCGGCGATCTGGCCGGACAGTTCCTCGATGGTCTTCTCCTGTTCGGCCGCTCGAATTTCGAGCGTCGTCAGCCGGTCGTCGGGGGCGGTCATGTCGGAAATCCTGTTGCAAAATTTAGAGCCGGGCGGGCGAAATGCCACAAAATCTCGACAATCTGTCAATATCGCGCCCGGCGCGCCCTGGGAAATTGACAATTGGCAGGCGATTTGTCGAGAGTGAAATCCGGGTCCCCTGGCCAATTGGCAGGGAAATGGCGGCATGCTAGTTTTTGACCAAACGATAAAAATAAAACAGGGGTACACCGTCGAATGGCGGAAGCTGCAATCGAGCTGATCGGCATCAACAAGAGTTTTGGTGCCGTTCGCGCCAACCGCGATATCAACCTGGAAATCGCTCCCGGCACGATCCACGGCATCATCGGCGAAAACGGAGCCGGCAAGTCGACGCTGATGTCGATCCTGTACGGTTTCTATCAGGCCGACAGCGGCGAGATCCGCGTCGACGGCGAGCCGACCGCCATCCGCACGCCTAACGACGCCATCGCGGTGGGCATCGGCATGGTGCACCAGCACTTCATGCTGGTGGAAAACTTTACCGTGCTCGAAAACGTCATCCTCGGCGCCGAGGGCGAGGCCCTGCTCAACAATTCCATTTCCAAGGCGCGCTCCGAACTGCGCCGACTGGAGCGCGAATACGGGCTGGAGGTCGATCCCGATGCGGTGATCGAGGAACTGCCGGTGGGCCTGCAGCAGCGCGTCGAAATCCTCAAGGCGCTCTATCGCGGCGCCGAAATCCTCATCCTTGACGAGCCGACCGGCGTGCTGACGCCGGCGGAAGCCGACCACCTGTTCCGTATCCTCGAGCAGCTCAAGGAGCAGGGCAAGACGGTGGTGCTGATCACGCACAAGCTGCGTGAAATCATGGCCATCACCGACACGGTCTCGGTCATGCGCCAGGGCACGATGGTCGCCACCCGCAAGACCGCCGAAACCACGGTGGAGGAGCTGGCCGAGCTGATGGTTGGCCGCCGCGTGCTGCTGCGTGTCGAAAAGGGCGAGCCCAATCCCAGCGAGGTGAAGCTGTCCGTGAAGAACCTGACGGTGAAGGATTCGCGCGGTGTCACCATGGTCGACAACGTCTCCTTCGAGGTGCGGGCCGGCGAGATCGTCGGCATCGCCGGCGTCGCGGGCAACGGCCAGTCGGAGCTGATCGAGGCGATTGCCGGCACGCGCCGCGCCGTTTCGGGCACGGTGACCCTCGACGGCAAGCCCATCGACGTCACCGGCAACGCCGACCCCGGCGAACTGCGCGACCGTGGCCTGGCCCACGTGCCGGAGGACCGCCACCATGTCGGCCTCGTGCTGGCCTTCGAGGAAAACGAGAACTCGATCCTCGGCTATCATGACCAGCCGAAATATCTGAACGGTCCGTTCCTGAACATCGACACGATCCGCAACGATGCCAGGGAGAAGATCGAGAAATACGACATCCGGCCGGGTGACTGCCGCCTGAAGACCGCGAACTTTTCCGGCGGCAACCAGCAGAAGATCGTGCTGGCGCGCGAGATCGAGCAGGACCCGGGCGTCCTTATCGTCGGCCAGCCGACGCGCGGCGTCGACGTCGGCGCCATCGAATTCATCCACAAGCGCCTCATCGCCATGCGCGACCAGGGCAAGGCGGTGCTTCTGGTCTCGGTCGAGCTCGACGAGATCCGCTCACTGTCCGACCGCATCCTGGTCATGTTCGCCGGCCGCGTCGTTGGCGAGCGGGGCCCCGACGCGAGCGAGGGCGAACTGGGCCTGCTGATGGCCGGCGTCGAAGGCAAGGAGGCCGCAGAGTGAGCACCCCCTACGCAAAACTGCCCGGCTGGGCGGACTATGGCCTGATCCCGATCGTCAACCTGGCGGTGGCCTTCATCGTGGCCGGCCTGGTCGTCATGCTGGTGGGCGAGAACCCGCTGCAGGCGGCGGGTATCCTGGTGAAGGGCGCCTTCGGCAACGGCCAGAACATCGCCTACACGCTGTTCTACGCCACCAATTTCATCTTCACCGGCCTTGCGGTTGCGGTGGCGTTTCATTGCGGCCTGTTCAACATCGGCGGCGAGGGACAGGCCTATATCGCAGGCCTTGGTGTGGCGGTCGTGTGCCTGGGGCTCGACAGCGTGTTGCCATGGTGGACGACGTTCCCCCTCGCGATCCTGGCCTCGGCTGCGGTGGGCGCGCTGTGGGCGCTGATCCCGGCCTATCTGCTGGCCAAGCGCGGCTCGCACATCGTCATCACCACGATCATGTTCAACTTCATCGCCGCCAGCGCCATGGTCTATCTGCTGGTCGACGTGTTGAAGCCGGCCGGCTCGATGGCGCCGCAGACGCGCGACTTCCTGCCCGGCGCGCAGTTGCCCAAGCTCGGCTGGCTATTGGAAATGTTCGGTATGAGCGTGCGCTCGGCCCCGCTCAACATCTCCTTCCTGCTGGCGCTGGTCATGGCCTTCTTGGTCTGGGTGCTGATCTGGCGCACCAGGCTCGGCTACGAGATGCGCACCTACGGTTTCAGCCCCAAGGCGGCGCGCTATGCTGGCATCTCCGAAGCTCGCATCATCATCATCACCATGATGATCTCGGGCGCACTGGCCGGCATGATGGCGCTGAACCCGATCATGGGCGACCAGCACCGCGTCCAGCTCGACTTCGTCACTGGCGCCGGCTTCGTCGGCATCGCGGTGGCGCTGATGGGCCGCTCGCATCCGGCGGGCATCGTGCCCGCGGCTATCCTGTTTGGCGTACTCTATCAGGGCGGCGCCGAGCTGGCATTCGAGATGCCCAACATCAGCCGAGACATGATCGTGATCATCCAGGGCCTGGTCATCCTTTTTGCCGGCGCGCTGGAGCACATGTTCCGGCCGGCCATCCAGACCCTGTTCGCCAGCGTCAGCCCGCGCTCCGTCGGCGTTACCGTGGCCAAGGAAGAGGGGGCCTGACATGGAACTTCTGGACGCCCTTGTCCAACTCGTCGGCGCGACGATCCGCGTCTCGGTGCCGCTGCTGCTGGCCTGCCTCGCCGGCCTCTATTCCGAGCGGTCGGGCATCTTCGACATCGGCCTGGAAGGCAAGATGCTGGCCGGCGCCTTTGCCGGTGCATCGGCAGCTGCCGTCACCGGCTCGGCCTGGGTGGGGCTCAGTGCGGCGGTGCTGACGTCGATTGCGCTGGCGCTGGTGCATGGCTTCGCTTCCATCACCCATCGAGGCAACCAGATCGTGTCGGGCGTGGCGATCAACTTCATTGCCGCCGGCTCCACCATCATCCTCGGCCAAGCCTGGTTTCAGCAGGGCGGCCGCACGCCCTCGCTCAGCGGCGACGCCCGCTTCCAGGCGATCACGCTGCCCGGCGCGGATGCGCTGCGGGAGGTGCCGGTGGTAGGTACGATCTATTCGGACATCCTGTCCGGCCACTCGCTGCTGGTCTATGTCGCCTTCCTGATGGTGCCGTTCACCTGGTGGGTGCTGTTCCGCACGCGTTTCGGCCTGCGCCTGCGCGCCGTGGGCGAGAACCCGGCGGCGGTCGACACCGCAGGCATTTCGGTGACCTGGCTGCGCTATCGCGCGCTGCTGTGCACTGGCGTGCTCACCGGCCTTGCCGGCGCCTATCTTTCGGTGGCGCAGAACGCCGGCTTCGTGAAGGACATGACCGCCGGCAAGGGTTTCATCGCGCTTGCCGCGCTCATCTTCGCCAAGTGGAAGCCCGTGCCGGCCATGTTCGCCTGCCTGCTGTTCGGCTTCCTGGAGGCCGCTTCCATCCGCTTCCAGGGCATGGCCTGGCCGATGATCGGCAAGGTGCCGGTCCAGCTCATGCAGGCGCTGCCCTACATGCTCACCGTCATCCTTCTGGCCGGCTTCATCGGCAAGGCGATCCCGCCGCGCGCCGGCGGCGTGCCCTATGTGAAGGAAAGATAAGCAATGTCGCACGATCTGTTCGAGGCGGCGGTGGCCGCGATGAAACACGCCCATGCGCCCTATTCGAAATTCCCGGTGGGGGCGGCCCTGCGCACCGAGGACGGACGCATCTTCTCCGGCTGCAACATCGAGGTGGCGTCCTATCCCGAGGGCTGGTGCGCCGAGACCACGGCGCTCGGCCATTACATCATGGGCGGCGGCGGCAAGATCACGGAGATCGCGGTGGTGGCCGAGCGCATGCACCGCATCACGCCCTGCGGCGGCTGCCGCCAGCGGCTGGCCGAATTCGCTGAGGCCGACACCAAGCTCTACCTCTGCGACGACGCAGGGGTGGTCGAAACGGTGACCCTCGGCGAAATGCTGCCCTACGGGTTCAAGGGTAGCATTCTGAAATGAAGGAAGCGGTGGATCATCTCGTCGAGAAGCTGGGCGGGCTGGCGCCGCGCGTGGCGCTCGTGCTCGGCTCGGGCCTCGGCGGCCTCGTCAACGAGGTGGAGAATGCAATCCGCATCTCCTATGCCGACCTGCCGGGCTTTCCGGTCAGTGGCGTCACCGGCCATGCCGGCGAGGTCGTGGCCGGCCATTTCGCCGGCTTGCCGGTGCTGATGCTGGCCGGCCGCGCGCACTATTACGAGCACGGCAACGCCGCCGCCATGCGACCCGTGATCGAGGTGCTGGCCGGCATCGGCATCACGCACCTGCTGCTCACCAACGCCGCCGGCTCGGTGGACCCCGACATGCTGCCGGGCTCGGTGATGCTCATTGACGACCACATCAACTTCTCCGGAACCAACCCGCTGTTCGGCGAACCGAGCGACCGCCGCTTCGTCGGCATGACGGAAGCCTATGACGCGGGCCTGCGCGCCGCGATCGCGGGAGCGGCCGAGAAGGCCGAGATCAAGCTGCACCGGGGCGTCTACATGTGGTTCTCGGGCCCGAGCTTCGAGACGCCGGCCGAGATCCGCATGGCGCGGGTGCTGGGCGCCAATGCGGTGGGCATGTCGACCGTTCCGGAAGTGATCCTCGCGCGCTTCTTCGGGCTCAAGGTCGCCGCCTGCTCGGTCGTCACCAACCTGGCCGCCGGCATGACCGGGGCCGAGCTGTCGCACGAGGAGACCAAGGACATGGCGCCCATCGGCGGCGCCCGCCTGGCCACCGTGCTGAAGACCATGTTCCGCGAGGGGTTTCTGGATGAGTAGCGGCGAGGCGAGGGGAGGCAACCTGCTTCCGCAGGAAATCATCCGCCGCAAGCGCGACGGCAAGCCGCTCTCCGCCGAGGAGATCGCCGGGTTTGTCCAGGGGCTGACCTCGGGCGCGGTGTCCGAGGGCCAGGTGGCAGCGCTTGCCATGGCGATCTTCTTCAACGGCATGAGCCGCGACGAGGCCGTGGCGCTGACGCTCGCCATGCGCGATTCCGGCGACGTGCTCGACTGGTCGGACCTGCCCGGCCCGGTCACCGACAAGCACTCCACCGGCGGCGTGGGCGACAATGTCTCGCTGATGCTGGCGCCCATCGTTGCGGCCTGCGGCGCCTATGTGCCGATGATCTCCGGCCGCGGCCTCGGCCACACCGGCGGCACGCTCGACAAGATGGATTCCATCCCCGGCTATGTCAGCCAGCCCGACAACAAGCTGTTCCGCGATGCGGTGCTCAAGACGGGCTGCGCCATCATCGGCCAGACGGCGAACCTCGCCCCGGCCGACAAGCGGGTCTATTCGATCCGCGACGTGACTGCGACCGTGGAATCCATTCCGCTCATCACCGCCTCGATCCTGTCGAAGAAGCTGGCCGCCGGGCTGCAGTCGCTGGTGCTCGACGTCAAGGTCGGCAACGGCGCCTTCATGGCCAGGAGCCGCGATGCCACAGCACTCGCGACCAGCCTGGTCGAGGTGGCGAATGGGGCCGGCCTGCCCACTTCGGCGCTGATAACCGACATGAACGAGCCGCTGGCCTCGGCCGCCGGCAACGCGGTGGAGGTGCAGAACGCGGTCGATTTCCTGACCGGTCGGTACCGCGACCGCCGGCTGGAGCAGGTCACGCTGGCGCTGGCCGCCGAGATGCTGCAGCAGGCGGGCATCGCCGCCTCCAACCAGGAAGGCGAGCGGCGCGCGCGGCAGGCGCTGGACAGTGGTGCGGCGGCCGAAGTGTTTTCGCGCATGGTGGCCGCACTCGGCGGGCCGTCTGATTTTGTCGAGAACTGCGCGTCCTATCTGCCCAAGGCCAAGCTGGAGCTTGTCGTGAAGGCGCCGCGCAGCGGCTTCGTGACCAACATCGAGACGCGCGACGTCGGCATGGCGGTGGTGGCTCTCGGCGGCGGCCGCACCAAGCCGGAAGACAGCGTTGACCACACGGTGGGCATCACGCGACTTCTGCCAGTGGGCGCGGAGGTCAAGGCCGGCGAAGCGCTGGCGCTGGTGCACGCCCGCAACGAAGCGGATGCCGAGCACGCGGCGGCGGCTGTGCTGGCGGCCTACACGCTGGGCGACGCGAAGCCCGCGCCGCGCAAGGCGGTGGTCAGGCGCATCGCACCGCGCTGAAGCCAACGGAAGGGCAGGGCGGCGCGGCGCATCTTTCGTGGCTCGACGGCGCTTCCTGCGCCATCAGCGCATGAACTGGCCGCCGTTCACCGAAAGCACCTCGCCGGTGATGAAGCCCGTCTCGTCGGACATCAGGAACGAGGCGGCGGAAGCGATGTCCTCCGGCGCGCCGATCCGGCCGACCGGAATGCGTGCGACCTCGGCATCCCTGATGTCGGCGCGCATCGCGTCGGTCATGTCGGTGCGGACGAAGCCGGGCGCGATGCAGTTTGCAGTAATTCCCTTAGAGGCGTTCTCGAGCGCGATGCTCTTGGTGAGCGCGATGAGACCGGCCTTGGCGGCCGCGTAGTTCGCCTGGCCGGCTTGGCCGCGCAGCGCATTGATGGACGAGATGTTGACGATGCGCCCGAAGGATCGCTCGCGCATGCCTCCGAGCAGGGCGCGGCACAGATTGAACGGCCCGACCAGATTGACATCCAGAACGGCGCGGAAGTCGGCCGGGTCCATGCGGTGGCAGATGGCGTCGCGCGTGATGCCGGCGTTATTGACCAGCCCGCCCACCGGCCCGACCGCCTTTTCCACCTCGCCGATGGCCGCTGCCACGGCCTCGTAGTCGGCTACGTCCACCGTCTGGCGCAAAGCGAGATGCGGATGGTCCTCTTCGCCGAACATCAGATCAAGACCGGCAACTTTCCATCCGTCGCGGGCGAGGCGCTGGGCTATGGCGGCGCCGATCCCGCGGCCGGCCCCGGTTACAATCACAACGTCAGGCTTCATACTTCACCATCGGTAACACTTCTCCTTGGTCCGAGCGGCCGAACCAGGTCGGCGCGGCTCGGCATTCGAGTGGCGGTTTACCGTCACTCGGCCTTCACTACCACCGCAATTCCCTGTGGAGCCCGTCAGGCTGCATTGAAGGTTGGCCGGCGCTGCTTCACTGCGTCAGCCGCAACACGCAGCCCTTCGCGGCGATCTCCTGGTTCAGCGCGATGATCTCGCCCTTCACCTCGGCGATCTTCGCCTCTCGTTCCTGCGGCGACTTGATCATCGACTGGGTCATTCCGGTGAGCGCGCCGCTGATAACGTCGGCGCGAAAACGCTCGTTCTGCGCGTCGACCAGAAGGTCACGGATCTGAACCTTGCGGTCGCGCTCGCTTATGAGCATCGGGCAGTCGAGATTTGCGAAGCGGCCGTCGTTCACCGTCTTGGCCTCGATCGCGCTGGGCGGCGTGGCGCAGCCGGCGAGGCTCGCGGCAACCGCAATGATCAGAATTTTGTGCAACGTGAATCGCATGGCGCCCTATGCCGTCAAGTTGCGGCGAGATTGCGCCCTTACTACAAGGATAGTGACGGTTCCAGCACGATGCGGCCGCGCGTGCCGCAACCAATCACCACCCAGCGGCACATGCCCGGCCGAAAAATGGCCCCGCTGTCGGGGCCAAACTTGGATCTGATCCTGTTTGATTTTCAGGTGCCGCTGCACGCAAGGCGGCAAGCCGTCATTTGATCTCCCAGGTCGTGTTGTGCGGAATGTCCATGGCGGTGTAGCCGCCGGGGCCGGCCAGTGCGGGCATGTTTATGCAGGCAAAGGGCTCGCTGCCGGTGATGCCTTTGTATTTGCCCGTTCCGCCAGTGATGATGTGGGTGCCGCAATTCATATCCGGCTGCGACTTGTCGAGGTCTCGTGTGTCGAAGGTCGAGAAGATCTTGTCTCCGTCCTTGTCGGCCAGCACGCAGGCGCCATCGATGTATTTCTTCTCACCCGAAGCAACGCTTACCGCCGTGCAGTGCGCCGACATCTTGTCGAGCATCGCTTCTCCCTTCATGTTCTGAGTGGTCCCGACCGCCTCCAGCGCGGTGGCCGTTCCGAGCCCGGGTATGTCGATGTTCGTCAACGGCCGAAAGATGAAATGCGTAACGTAGGGTGTGGTCCCTTTCTTTTCGATCGAGGCTCCCAGCACAGCACCAGGAGACAAGGACAGCATCAGCACCGAGATGAGTGCCACTTTGACAGGGAGCATCGTCGCGGCGCATGTCACGATTGCGGGTTTCATCTATTCCTCCATGGTATGCGGCCGAACAAGCCGATGGCTTGCATCGCCGCCGGGTGAGGACGAATTGTCCGCGCCTTCAACGTGTCTGATTATGCCGAGCGCCAGTTCCCCCGATCAAAGTCAAGCGTACGGTAGGGATCCAACCCGATTGGCTTCGACGGCGCTTGGGAAGAGACCGCATCTTCGATGGCCGATGCCTCGGACGCCTCCAAGCCCATGTCGCAGCCGACGCATGAGCAACTGTCTCTTGAAATAAAATATCAGAATATCCCAAGGGGAACCACGTTCCCGCGACTCACTTGTGCGGCATCAGGCTCGGCTCCCGAACCGGCGGCAAGCGGCCTCCCGAGCGTGTCGCCGCGCTAGCGCGCGTCCGATCCGCGCCCCCGGTAGGTGCTGAGCCTGAGGTGCCCGATAACCTCGTCGATCTGGGCATCGGTTTCGCCCAGCGAGCGAAGAACCATGCCGCCGAGCAGCAGGCTCGACTCGATGGTTTCGGGCATGACGCTGCTGGCGCCGCGGCGCAGCAGTTCGTCCATGTTTTGCGCGTCTCGTGCCCGCAAGATCACCGGCAGATCGGGCAAATCTCTTCGGATCACCCTCAGGGCGGCGGCTGCCGCCACGGGATCGTCGAGGGTGATCACGGCGGCTCGTGCCCGGCGCACCTTGGCGGCGTGCATGATCGCTTCTTGTGAAGCGTTTCCGAAGAACACGTGCAGTCCGCGGGCTCGCGCTGCGGCGACGTTGGCCGGATCTAGATCGACAGCGATCCAGGGAATATGTCGTGCGTCGAGCATCTCGGCGATGGTACGGCCCACGCGGCCGAAGCCTGCAATGACGACATGGTTTTCGTAGAGCTGCGCCTCGGCCGCCAGGGCGGCCGCGCCGCCAAGGCCTTTTTCTTCCAGCCAGGCCTGTGCTCGCTGGCCGAGCAGGCCCAAAAGCGGGGTCATCGCCATGGTGATCGCCACGACCGCCAGCAGAAACTGCCCCGCTTGCGCCGGAAGAACCGCGGTTCCCATTGCAAGCGAGAACAGCACGAATGCGAACTCGCCGCCCTGCGCAAGGTGCAACCCGATATTCGCGGAAAGGGGCAAGGGCAGCCGGAACAGCCGGCACAGGGCCGTCATGATTGCGGCCTTGGCAATGATCAGGAGTGCCGTGACAAGCAGGATCTCCGGCAGCCGAGGAATGATGATCCGAAAGTCGATCAGCATTCCTATGGAGACGAAGAACAATCCGAGAAGCAGCCCGCGGGCAGGGCGGATATCGGCATCGATCTGGTGGCGGTATTCGGTGCCGGCAAGCATCAACCCGGCGAGGAAGGCACCGAGCGCCATGGATAGTCCTCCCTGCATGGTGGCCCAGGCCGTTCCCAGAACAACCAGCAGGGTCGCGGCCGCGAACAGTTCGGGGCTGCGCGTGCCGGCGATCATGCGATAGAGCGGGCGCAGCAGCAGCCGGCCCGCCACCAGGATCAGGGCGAGGGCGGCCAGCGCCTTGACGGCGGCGACGAGGAGAGCTTGAGCCAGCGCGTCCGGCTCGGTGCCGAGTGCCGTCACGATTGCAAGGCCGGGCACCACCGCCAGGTCCTGGAGCAGAAGCACGGACAGCGAAATGCGACCGAAGTGGGTGGAAAGCTCGCCCCTTTCCAGAAGAAGCTGAAGAACGAATGCCGTGGAAGAGAGCGCCAAGGCTCCGCCCACCACTGCGGCCTGGCCCCAGTCGGCGCCGAGGAGCAGCGCGCCTCCGGCAAGGACCGCGCCGGTTATCGCCACCTGGGCCACGCCGAGGCCGAAGACATAGCGCGCCATCACCCGAAGTCTTTCCAGCGACAGCTCGAGGCCGATCGCAAACAGCATGAAGACGACGCCGAGTTCGGCCAGTTCATGCGTGCCTTCGACTTCGCGCACGAGCGCGAGCCCATGAGGGCCGATGACCACGCCCGCAACAAGATATCCGATGACGGCGTTGACGCCGAAGCGTCGAAAGAGGGGCACGACGACTATTGCCGCAAGCAGGAAGACGATCGCGTCGCGCAGCATCGAGGAACCGAATCCGTTTAGCCGTCCTGGCGTTTTTTGCTCTCTACACCCAATTTCCTGGCAGTTTCCGGGCCAAAATGACGGGCAGCCCTTACCGCAAGCAGTTTGTACAGAACTCTCCGAAGCCACTGCAGGCAACGGTGCGGAGCGCTCGCTGTCATTCGTAACATCCCTATGGTCTGGTTCAAAATCAATGGCCCGTCCGGCGCTTGACATCCTGGACGATGTGCCTTGCCATGCGGCCGGCTGCGCCGGGATTGTCTTGATGCTTTGGAATTGCGACCGCCACGACCTGCCGTTCGATCTTTTGCGTCTGACAAGGCAGTGATTTCATGACGTCCATCGACGATTTCGCCCGCGATCTGGACTGGAACTTATTGAAGATATTCCACGAGATCGTGCAGGCTGGCGGGATATCCAGGGCATCCGACAAGACCCTCCTCAAGCAATCCGCGATAAGCCTTGCATTGCAGCGCCTGGAAAAGCGCATAGGCGTGGTTCTGTGCAAGCGCGGCTCCGCCGGGTTCGAGCTTACGCCCGAAGGAATGCTGCTGGCGGAACTTTGCGCGCCAATCATGCGGTCGGTGCGCGAAATTCCGAGCCTGGCCAACGAGGCCCCGGGCGAAATTCATGGAAACCTGACGATAGGGCTGGTCAGCAACTTCACCTGCGGCGCGTTGGATGCGGCCATCAGCCTGTTTCACGGCAGATTTCCCAATGTGGAACTCATCGTCTCCACCATGCCGTCCGCTCATGTTACGGGCTCGGTCATGCGCAATGAAATCGACGTCGGCGTCGCGCCGTCGAGGGTGCTGCGCCCGGAACTGAGATACCGGTTTCTTTCGGACGAGATCCACCGGCCCTATTGCGGGGCTCACCACCGGCTGTTTGGCAGGCAATTCGATGATCCTCGGCAATTGAAGGAGGAACGCTTCATCCTCACGGGAAGTGACGAGCCGGATGAGCTGAGGGCATTCCGGCTGCAGTTCGGGCTTGGGGAAAAGGTCGCGGCGGTCACGGAGCACCTGGAAGAGGCAAAGCGGTTTGCGCTGCTTGGCATGGGGCTGAGCTTCCTGCCGGAGAGCTATGCCTCGGCAGACGAGGCGGATGGACGGTTGTGGCCCTTGCTTCCACGCGAGATCGTTCCTTCCATCGCCGTCTACATCATCGACAATCCGAGCTTCCCTCAGCCGGCGCGGCGCAGCCGGCTTCGCGAGGACTTCATTGCCTGCCTGAAGTGATCGCCGCGGCTGCTAGGCGGCACGGTAGCAGACCATTGAGAGCAGGCGCATGGGCAGCGTGGCAAGCTCATGGGGCCCGTGCGGCTCGCCGGTGTCCAGGAAAAGGCAGTCGCCCGGCGCCATCCGGTAGAGAGCGTTGCCGTGCCGATAGGTGATTTCGCCTTCCAGCAAATAGAGAAGCTCCAGACCTTCCCGGCGGAAGGTGGGCAATCTTTCCGGGAGTGTCGACGCGGTGAGTAGGCCGAGTTCGACGGCCATGCCGTCGCTGCCCACATGGCGGAACAGCCTGTGCTGGAAGCCGGTGTCGCCGTGGCCGATTTCGATGCCGTCCCCGGCCTTCATCAGCCTGGCGCGGTTCCCTTTTTCGAAGCCGCGAAACAGCCTGGCCAGCGGCACCTGGAAGGCAGACGACAGCGCCTGCAGCGTGTCCAGCGACGGGGAGATGGAACCCTTCTCGACCCTGCAGAGCGTGCTGGCCGAGATGCCGGCCTCTGCGGCAAGTTCCTGGAGGTTCATGCCGAAGCCGAGCCGCAGGGAGCGAATTTCGCGGCCGACCGCGGCTTGGAGAACTGCGCCCTTGCGGTCCTTGGAGCTGTCGAAGGCTCGCCACCGCTCCGGAGACATACCGGATGATGGCGGGTCGCTTTCATCGTGCGAGCGTGCCGCTGTGCCGAAAGATTCAGTCATGCCGGAATCTCCTCCACAAGCTGCAATAGATGCGTCGGGGCAGGCCTTTCACGGCCGAAAGAGAGGCGCCGGGCAGGGCGCCTCTCCGTGACAGGTCAGATGATGCCGGCGAGAATGCCAACGCCGGCAAGCGACGCGGCCGCACCCAGGCTCTGGATCACAGTGGCGCCTTGCGCCTTCGCGCCGGCGCGGCCAAGCAACAACCCGCCGGCGATGCCGAGGGCATGGAGCAATATGGTGGCTGCGACGAAGCCGGCGCCATAGGCAAGACCGCCGGCCGTTCCCGGCATCTCGGCGCCATGAGCGTAGCCGTGGAAGATGGCGAAGAAGCCGACCAGCCCCATGGCCACCGCAACCGGCGTGGCGAGACGGAAGGCCACGATCCCGCCAAGCACGACCACCGACAGCGCAATGCCGATTTCCACGAAGGGCATGCCGATGCCGGCGACGCCGAGGCTGCCGCCGAGCGCCATGACCGCAACAAAGCTGGCAGGAACCAGCCACATGGCCCTGCCACCGATCTGGGCCGCCAACAGGCCGACCATCACCATCGCCAATATGTGGTCGAGGCCGCCCATCGGATGGGCAAAGCCGTGCGCGAGGCCGAAAGCCTGGTCATGCGCCGGGTGGGCCATCGCCATGGTGGGCAGGAAAACGGTTGCCGCGGTCAGGACAGCGCGAATGCTGGATCTGGACATGAGTTGCCTCCAGAGTTGTTCCGAGTTTCGATTAAAAGTGTGGTTTGAAGGAGCGGGGGGAACTTGCCTAGCCGGCGTTCTCCACCTTTGCCTTGTCGCGATGGCCGAGCTTGCCGTTCGCGATCAGCGTGCCCAGCGTGTCGAGAACGACGCGGCAGGCAAGCTGGGCCGTGTTGTCGTTGACGTCATAGGGTGGCGAGACCTCCACCACTTCCATGCCGCACAGCCCCTCGGCCGCGATGGTGCGGATGATCTCGAAGGCCTCGCGCGGCATCAGGCCACCCGGCTCCGGCGAGCCTGTGCCGGGAGCAAAGCCCGGATCGATGGAGTCGATGTCGAAGGACAGGTAGACCGCCTTGCAGCCTTCCCAAGCCATCTCGAGCGCCATCTCGGCCACCTTCTTGGGGCCGTGCTTTTCGAGGTCGAACATGGTCATGACACTGGTGCCGCGCTGATGCGCGACGGCGCTGCCGGGGCGGTTGCCGTACCAGCCGCCGATGCCGAGCTGAACCAGGTTCTTGGGATGGCAGTTCGGGAGGCCGACATCGTGCATGTGGCTGTGGTCGCGATGCGAAGTTTCGCGCCCCTCATGCGTGGTCCAGAACCAGGGCGTGGTGTGCATCCGCTCATCCATGTCCTTTTCCTGGATATCGATGTGCCGGTCGATGTGGATGATGCCGACATTGCCGTCGATATGCGGGGCTATGCCGCGGACATTGGGGAAGCCGAGGCTGTGGTCGCCGCCGCAGATGATCGGAAACACGCCCGAGGTGTAGATGTGCGACACCGCCTTGGTGACCTGGTCGAAGGTCTTTTCGATGTTGCCGGGAATGACGAAGATGTCGCCGGCGTCGCACATGTCCAGCTCTTCATAGATGTCGACGCCGCCGTCGAACCAGTAGCCGTCATAGAGCGCGGAAATGCGCCGCACGGCCTGCGGGCCGAACCGGGTTCCGGGCCGATAGGTCGTCGCGGAATCGAAGGGCGCGCCGACGAAGGCGGCTTCGTATTGGCCGATCTTGCGGATGTCCTCGCAATAGGGAACCTTCATGAAGGTGTTGATGCCGGCGAAGGCCGGCTGGTGGCCGCGGCTGAAGAGCGAGATGCTGCGGTCGACGACGGAAGGGGCGGCCTCGAGGCCCAGTTCGAGCGAGCGGGCGGTCTCTTCAGCCTGTTTCTTCTGCGAAATGCGCGAGAGCCGCTCCAGGGCCTGCCGTCCGTCCGTGGAGGACCTTATCTCCTCCGCGTGGGAGTGGCTGTGCCCGTCGGCATGGTGATGATCGTGATGTCCATTTCCCATCGCTTCTGTCCTCGATTTCGGAGCGGTCGATCGTCAATCGCCACCCTTGCGCCGTTCCAAAGGTTCCAAGCTGACACTATATTTTGAAAGTATTTGTCGATGAAAATTGATGCTTCTGAACTGCCTACATAAATTCGGTCAATGTTTTAAAATCCAAATATATCAGCACACTATCGGCTGAATATTTCGGCATCAACGACCTGAATTCCAATATCGAACATTGATCCTATCAATCCCGTTCGGGGCTGCGGCCGCCGGGTCCGAAGGAGCCGGCAAAAACGGAAAAGCCCCGCCGGAAGGTTTCCGACAGGGCCTGCTCGAGCCGATTTGCGGTCAGATGAGGCGACCGCCTCGGCGGTCGCGCCCATGGTTCACATCTGGTATGTGGCCAGGAGATGCCCGATATAGATCGTCAGGCCGCCTGTGATCAGAACGACATAGGGCAATATGCCGGCACGTTTCTTGATCAGCCTGCCGCTCTCCAAAAGGTCCGCCTGCATCCAGGAAGGGAAGCGCCCACCGTCGGTGATGTAGTGGCGGAACAGAAAGATCGGGATGATGCCGGCCGTGATCAGCAGGCTGGTCAGCAGGGCGCGCTCGCCCCAGAAGTCCGCGCCCCAGCCCATGATCAGCAGGTTGAAGTAGCCGCAGATCCCGCCGACCCACAGCAGCCAGTTGGGGCTACGGTATGGCCGCGGCGCATTGGGCCGATCCATCCTGTGCAGCCAGCCGGCCTGGAGGTTCAGGAACACGAAGATCATGTAGGTGGTGTTGGCCAGAACGATCAGGAACACGTAGTCCGACAAGGTCAGCAGGAATGCATTGAAGATCAGGTCGGTCCACATCGCGGCGACCGGCGCGCCATGGCTGTTGAGCCGCGACAGGTATTTCGGCAGCCAGCCGTCATGCGCGCCCTGGTAGAGCGTGCGCGACGAACCGGCCATTGCCGTCATGATCACCAGGCACACCGACAGGATCAGCATGGTCATGATGATATTGGCCAGTATCGGACCAGCGCCGACCATCTGCGCCATGAAGCGGCCGACGCCGGTGCCGTCGTAGATGCCGGGGTCCAGCAGGCCGTCAAGGCCAAGGTAGCCTTGGAACGAGATCGGGACGATGGTGTAGAACAGGATGCACAGCAGCCCCGAATAGACTAGGGCGCGCACTGTATCATAGCCGGGGTTCTTGAACTCGCGGACGTAGCAGACTGCGGTTTCGAAGGGGTAGGTGGACCAGGCCGCCAGCAGCAGCCCGGCTGCGAAGGTGGTGTAGCCCACCATGTTCCAGCTGCCCGGCACGGGCTGGCCCGACGCGTCGTGCTCGAGCGGAACGAAGGGCATGAAGCTGTCGGTGTGCAGGTCGCCGGTGAAGAACGGCACGACGCCGATCAGGAACAGCGGCATCAGAACCGCGATGGCAACGATCATCTGCACCTTTGCGGCCTTGAGTATGCCGCGGTGCTGGATCGCAAACACCGTCAGCATCAGGAACAGGCCGAGCAGGAAGGTGGTGTTGATGCGCATATGCAGCCCGGACTTGATGAAGCTCAGGTCAAAGAGCGTGATCGACCAGGTACGGATCGCGGCGTCGGCCGGAAACAGCATCTGCAGCACATAGCCCGCCGCCAGGCCCGAGCCGACGGCAAGAACGGGAGACCATGAAAACCAGTTGGTCCAGACGGAGATGGGCCCCAGCACCTTTCCATAGCGCACCCATGCAATGGCCCCGTAGACCGAGGCGCCGCCGGATTTGTTCGGAAACAGGCCCGAGATCTCGGCATAGGCGAAACACTGGATGAAGCCGATGAACATCGAGACGATCCACACCAGCGGGGAGATGTTTCCGACCGCCGAGGCGACCGCGCCGATCGAAAACAGCACCAGGACCGGCGTTCCTGATGCGAACCAAAATGCGTGTGTCCAGTTAAGCGTGCGGTGAAGCGAGTATGACGGTGTTTCCTGGGTGCCTGTGAATGTCGCCGCGCTGTCGCCGACGTCCAAGACCGACTGCATTCCGCCTTGCATGTCCTCCTCCTTCTCGTTTGGCCGTTTTCGGACCTTTTTCTTAATTCTCCTGGAGAACACACCGATGGCTTCGAGAAACCTACCGGCTGGCTATTTTCTACATTGATCGTATCAATGCGTCCTTCGGCGCGGGCGCCTAACACGCTGCAATGCATGAGCAATCGCGCGTCCAGCGCGGCGGGGCGACCGGGCAATTGCGGTGCGTCGCTAGTTTTCGGGGTTGTTGATTTCGGCAACAAGCGCCACGAAGGCTTCCCTGGCGAGGCGCTTCGGTGCGTGGATGTTGGTGACCGCGTAGATGTCGCAGCACATCTCCTCGGAGCGCTCCACCAACGGCCAGAGGGAGCCGCTGGCCACGTCGGAAGCCACGAGCTGTTCGGGCAGGATGCAGATGCCGACGCCCGCCACCGCAAGGCGCCTGGCCTCTTCCAGGTTGGGGGTCCTGGCCGTGACCTTGTGGCCGAGCCGATGGCGCAGGCGGAAGCTGGTCAGCGAGTCGGGCTCGTCGGAGCCCGTCAGCACGAACGCTTCATCCGACAGCGCCGCTATCCCAGGCGACTTGCCGAACAGCGGATGCTGCGCCCCACAGTAGATGCCGTGGAACTCCTTCATCAGAAAATCGTAGCGAAGGTCGTTGTGCCTGTAGAGTATCGGGGTGATCCCGATGTCGTAATCGTTGTTGACGATGCTGTTGGATATGCTCGCCCAGGGTTGCACGTCCACGTCAAGGACCACTTCCCGATAGAGGTCCGCGTAATTCGTGAACAGCCTGTCTATCTCGCTTCCGTAGAGATTGCTGATGATGGCGACCTTCAGCTGGCCGGAAATAAGCTCATTCAGGTTTTCGAGTGCGGTCGGAATTTCATCTATGTTGACGTAAACGTTCCTCACGTATTCATAGAGTATTCTTCCCTCGTCGGTCAGTTCGAACCCTGCGCGGCCCCTCTGGCAAAGCCTGCTGTCGAGGATGGATTCGAGGCGCTTGAGAGCCAGGCTGATCGTGGATTGCTTCCGCCAGCCGACATTCGCCGCCGCCGTGATGCCGTTTGCCTGGACGATGTCATGGAACGTCTTGAGCAGGTTCCAGTCGAGCCTGCGGCCAAACTTCTGCATGCTTCCGATGAATTCATCGTCTATCACCTGCATCGAAAATTCCCCCCGGAAGCTCAGAATCCTGCTGCGGCTTTGTGGACATGCCGTTACGGCACATCATGCCCACAAAGACGCTCGCTGCCTAGCGCGGAGGGATTGCTGCGGAGGAGGGAAGGGGCACGGGCTGAAGTGAAGCCCTTCAGCCTCTGTCGGCATCGCGGCTGCTGCGCGGTCTGGCGATCCAGCCGACATAGGAGAGATAGAGGCCGATCAGCGCAAAGACGGCAAATGAGATCTGCACGGCGAGTGTTTGCCTCATGGCGGCTTCGCCAACGCCCAGGAGGAAATCGGGAACGAGCATCAGCATGGCGCCGCGTAATGCCACCAGCCAACCCAGCAAGGAAATGAGGATCGCTGCGGGGCTTCGCCAATGCTGGTGGAGGGCGATGACGATCATGCCCACGAGAAGCAGAAACGCGCCGGTCACCCAGGCCAGGCTGCTGTTGGCGAAGAAGTCGGCAAAGATCTGGTCCATCTGGGGCATGCGATAGAGGGCGGCAGCCGTCGTGAGGAACAGAAACGGGCCGATAACGCGGGCGAAAGCCCTCGTGCGCGGTTCATTTGGCCTGATTTCGGGGGTCGGGCTCATCCGGATGATCTCAGCATGCCGACACGGCAAAGCGCCTGGCCTGCAACGCGGCGACGACCGATCGGTTCCTGAGGCCTGTGGAAGCGCACGCTCAGAACACCGCCAGATATTTCAGCAGTGACACGATGCCGATGATGATCACTATGATCTGCACTATCTGTCTCATCCGGGCATCAATCGGAAGCCGCTGGACGAGATACAAGACCAGGATGACGACCAGAAAAGTGATCAATATGCCGATGATCGGTGATGCCATGGACGCTCTCCCGGCTGGCCGGCCCTGATGGGCCGGCGAGGGCACGAAATCGCCCGCCACCTCAGGACTCTGGCGGCGGGCTGTAAAGCCCGCCCGCAATCATGCAGAAACATCTTCGGTGCCCGCCGGCCGGGCGAGCACCTGTCGGCCGCTAGGCAATGATGAGAACGATTTCCAGTGAGTCGGGGTCGACGATCGCCACTCGTCCGTCAGGCAGCATGAAGTACATGTAACCTTCGTAATCGGGAACGATTTCCAGGATGCGAGGAGGAAGCCGATGCAGGTGAACCTCCCGCGGCACCCTCGCGCCGACATCCACCGAGAAGTTGACATTAGGAACCGCCTCGACACGATGTTCGTGGAACGCGCGCTTGAGTTCCGATCGCTGCTCTTCGTTTACGTGGCGCCTTTCCCCGTGGCGTTCCTTGGTCCCGTGTTCTTCGGTCTTGTTCTTTGCCGGGCCTCCCTCTTCACCGCCCTGCTCCTCCTGTCCCTTCGGCCGCTTTGTTTCCTGGCCTTCGTGCTTCATTTGCCCCTTTTCGCCCTTTTCACCGCCTTGCTCTTCCTTGAGCTCCTCGGATTGTCCCTTCGGCCGCTTTGTTTCCTGCCCCTCATGCTTCATGGGCGCCTTTTCGCCGCCTTGGCCGCCGTTTTCTTCCATATTGCGGCCGCCTTCCTCTCCCTGGCCCTTTTCCGTGCCGTATTGGCCGCCGCCGCCCTGGCCTTCGGATTGCTCCGACGGCCTCTTCTTGAGCATTTCATTCTGGGCGATGGCGAAGCCCGGCACTGTACCAATGGTCAGGGCGAGTACGCTTTTGATGAGGATCTGTCTCATGGTGGTCCTCCATAGACTGATCGCAGCCAACGCCGGTCAGATACTGCCGTTCCATCACATAATCGCGCATCGCCGCAGCGTGGCGGACCGGCGCGGGGAAGTTCGTCGCTCACTATTCGAAAGTGAGGGTTGGAAAGGAAAGCGAGCTTGCGACCCGCTGCATCGGAGCGGCTCAATAAGCTAGCACCCGGATCAGGGACTGAGCGGCGGCGTGACGCTACACTGTTATGAAGGAGTGATGGTGCCCAGACGCGGATTCGAACCACGGACACGCGGATTTTCAATCCGCTGCTCTACCAACTGAGCTATCTGGGCCTGTGCAATGCGCTGTCGCGCTTCGCTTGACGCCGTCAGGTGGTTGGCAACCCCTGAAAGCGGGTGGGTTATAGCACGAGATTTTCGCCTGTCCAGCACCCCAATGCCGTTTGTTGAAAGAAATCGGAATTTGCCATTCCTGCGCGGCAGCAGGGCGTACCCCGCAAAGAAAGTTTTCAGAAAGCGGCGTGAAAACAAAGAATTGAGAAGTGGGTGTGCGGTGACGGCCGACGCGATTAACCGCGAAGCTCAAGAACCGGTGCGCCGGACAAGCGAAGGACGGCTACTGCACCATCAGCAGCGTGCCGTTCTGTACCTGGTATTTGCCGAGCCGGTTGAGGAAATTCATGCCGATCAGCGTGCCCGAAAGGGCCCGGTCGTCCATCACGACCGCCTGTACGTTGTCGACGGAAATCTGCCCGATCTGGAGCCGATCGATGATCACGAAAGCCGCGCGCGCGATGCCGTTTGCGGTGTCCACTTTCTGGCTGTAGTCCAGTTGCGACGGCGATATGCCGATGCGCCGGGCGGTGGAGCGATTGATGGCCACCACCGTGGCCCCGGTGTCGATCATGGCGTCAACGGCGCGCCCGTTCAGCCGAAACTCGGCGGTGAAGTGGCCGCGCGAATCGGCGGCGAGCCGCACCTTGCGGCCCCCGGTTCCTTCAGGGCGCAGCGAAACCGGCTGCGCGGTTGCGGCCTGGGCCTGCGCGGTCTCGGCGCCGAGGAGGGGTCCCAGCAGGCGATCGAACGCCTCCCGGTTGGACTCGTACAGCATCGGGAAGGATGCGGAGATTCCCGCGCAGACGGAAAAGATGATCAACTTGCGAAGCATGGCCGCCCTAGTCTTTTTGGGCGATCCTAGGGGCTTCGCAGTATGGGCGGTCTTAACGACCGCGCATCCGCGTCGACTTTTGCACCGGTTTCGCGGCGCGTGCTTAACCGTTAGTAAAGCGGATAGGGCCTACTTTGTGCCGTAGAGGCGGTCGCCGGCGTCGCCCAGGCCGGGAAGTATGTAGCCCTTCTCGTTGAGCTGGCGGTCGATGGCCGCGGTGTAGACCGGCACGTCCGGGTGGGCCGTGGTGAAGCGCTCGATGCCTTCGGGCGCGGCCAGCAGGCACAGATAGCGCATGTTGGTGGCGCCGCGCTCCTTCAGCTTGTCTATGGCCGCGATTGCGGAATTGGCGGTTGCCAGCATCGGGTCGACGACGATGATCAGGCGGTTGGCGAGGTCGCTCGGCGCCTTGAAGAAATATTCCACGGCCTCGAGCGTCTCGTGGTCGCGGTAGAGGCCGATATGTGCGACACGCGCGGCCGGCACCAGATCGAGCAGGCCTTCCAGAAGCCCGTTGCCGGCGCGCAGCACCGAGGCGAAGACCAGCTTCTTGCCCTCCAGGATTGGCGCTTCCATCGTTTCGATGGGGGTCTCGATGGTCTTGGTGGTGAGCTCCAGGTCGCGCGTCACCTCATAGCCGAGCAGCAGCGAGATCTCGCGCAGCAGCCGCCGGAAGCTGGCGGTCGACGTTTCCTTGTCGCGCATGATGGTGAGCTTGTGCTGGACAAGCGGGTGGTCGACGACGGTGACGCCCATTGAAATTCGCTCCTGAAGGTTCTGCTGCCGGCCAATATTATCGGTTGCGGCGGGCGGGCGAAACCGCCTGCTGCGCACCAGCCACAGTTTTGTCGCGCTTTCTCAGCGCTTGGGCGCGTCGAGCCGGGCGAGAAGCTGGGTCCTGGTCTTGCGGTCGACGAAAGCGGCCTCGATTGCCGTGCGGGTCACGGCGGCGAGTGCCTTGTCGTTCATGCCGAAATGGGTGGCCGCAATCTCGTATTCGCGCTTCAGCGTCGTCCAGAAATAGGGCGGGTCGTCGGAGTTGAGCGTCACCTTGCACCCGGCTTCCTGCAGCTTCAGGAAGGGATGGCTGGCGAAATCCTCGAACACTTTCAGTGCGATGTTGGAGCCGGGGCAGCATTCCAGCACCACGCCCTCGTCAGCGATGCGCTTGACCAGGTCCGGATTTTCGATGGCGCGCACGCCGTGGCCGATGCGTGACGGGCGGATGTGGTCGAGGGCTGCCTTGACGCTTTCCCAGCCGCCGAACTCGCCGGCATGCACCGTGATGCCCAGCCCCGCCTCGCGCGCAATCTCGAAGGCGCGGACATAGTCTTCCATGTCGCCGTGGCGCTCGTCGCCGGCAACGCCGAAGCCCGTCACCAGCGGGTGGTCGCACTTTGCCGCAAAGCGCGCCGCCGCCTCGATCGATTCGACGCCGAAATGGCGCACGCCGGTCACGATCATGCGGCCTTCGATGCCGGTCTTGTCGCGCGCGCGCAAAATGCCTTCGCCCAACGCGTCGGTGTAGGACTTGGGCGACAGCCCGGCCTTGATGGCATGATCGGGCGAGGTGAAGACCTCCGAATAGATGGCGCCATCGCGCGCCAGGCTGGTCAGGTAGTGCTCGGAAAGCTTCGCGTAGTCCTCCTCGGTGCGGAAAAGGTCGGAAGCGACGTCGTAGGCCGCGAGAAAGCTGGTGAAATCGTGCCAGACGAAGGAGCCGTCGCGAATGACGGAGGAAACGTCCTTGCCGTATTTCTCGGCCTGCTTCAGCACGAGCTCGGGCGCCGCCGCCCCCTCTATGTGGCAGTGCAATTCCGCTTTCACAGGCATGTCGTTTCCCTCTCGCAGCCGCGTATCCTAAAAACGCGGCTCTTCACCGCGCCTTAAACAATGGCGTCGCCAATCGTGATCGGCTATGGTCCCGCCGGATTTATGGCGGATCGGAAAAAATGTCAGAGCAACGGACCACGGCGGCCGGAGGCATGGAAACCTCCTATGGTTTCAAGAGCGTAGACCAGGCCGAGAAGCAGGTCTTGGTCAACGAAGTTTTCCACCGCGTCGCCAGCCGCTACGACCTGATGAACGACCTGATGTCTGGCGGCCTGCACCGGCTGTGGAAGGACGCCATGGTGGCCTGGCTCAACCCGCCGAAGCGCGCGGGCTGGAAGGTTCTGGACGTGGCCGGGGGCACCGGCGACATCTCCTTCCGCATAGTCGAGGCCTCGCAGCGGCAGGCCCACGCCACCGTGCTCGACATCAACGGTTCCATGCTGGCGGTGGGCAAGGAGCGCGCCGAAAAGCGCGGGCTGGCCGCCAACACCGACTTCGTGGAGGCCAATGCCGAGGAACTGCCATTCGCCGACGAGACCTTCGACGCCTACACGATCGCGTTTGGCATCCGCAACGTGCCGCGCATCGACGTGGCGCTGTCGGAAGCCTACCGCGTGCTGAAGCCCGGTGGGCGCTTCCTGTGCCTGGAGTTTTCGGAAGTCGACATGCCGGTGCTCGACAAGGTCTACGAGCAGTGGTCCTTCAACGCCATTCCACGCATCGGCCAGATCGTGACCGGCGATGGAGAGCCCTACAGCTATCTGGTCGAATCGATCCGCAAGTTCCCCAACCAGCCCAATTTTGCCGCAATGATCTCGCGCGCCGGCTTCGACCGTGTGACATACCGGAACTATTCGGGCGGCATCGCCGCCCTGCATTCCGGCTGGAAGCTTTGACGGGCGCCTGCGGATGACTTCGATAGGGGCCGCATTCCGGCTGGTCAGGGCGGGATGGATTCTCACGCGTGAGGGCGTCGTCGCGGCATTGCCCGGCGAAGACATGACGGGCCTGCCGAAATTCGGCTGGCGGGTGGCGAAGCTTTTGACGCGCGGCGGCGCCCGCCGTCGCCAGCGCTCCGAGCGGCTGGCCGGCGCGGTGGCGCGGCTGGGGCCGTCTTATGTCAAGCTCGGTCAGTTCCTGGCGACGCGCCCCGACGTGGTGGGGAACGACATTGCGCTCGACCTCGCCCTGCTGCAGGACCGCATGCAAACCTTCCCCAGGGAGCAGGCGGTGCATGCCATCGAAGGCTCGCTCGGGCGGCCGATCGGCGATTTGTTCGTCGAACTGGGCGCGCCGGTGGCGGCTGCATCGATTGCCCAGGTGCACACGGCGGAGGTGCGAAACGGGGGTGACGTGTCGAAGGTGGCCGTCAAGGTCATCCGGCCGGGCGTCCGCAAGGCCTTCCAGCATGACCTGGAAAGCTTCTTCCTCGCCGCGCGCTTGCAGGAGCGGTACATCCCTTCCAGCCGCCGGCTGCGCCCGGTCGAGGTGACCGAGACGCTGGCACAGACCACCCGCATCGAGATGGACCTGCGCCTGGAGGCGGCGGCCCTTTCCGAGATTGGCGAGAACACCCGCGACGACCCCGGCTTCCGCGTGCCCGAAGTGGACTGGGAGCGCACCGGCCGCGATGTGCTGACGATGGAGTGGGTCGACGGCATCAAGATGAGCGATGTCGAAGGGCTGCGCGATGCTGGCCACGACCTGCCCCGGATTGCTTCCAACCTGATCCAGTCCTTCCTGCGCCATACGCTGCGCGACGGCTTCTTTCATGCCGACATGCATCCCGGCAATTTGTTCGTGGAGGCCGACGGCACCATCGTGGCGGTCGATCTCGGCATTGCCGGGCGGCTGGGCAAGAAGGAGCGCCACTTCCTGGCCGAAATCCTCTACGGCTTCATCACCCGCAATTATGTGCGCGTGGCCGAGGTGCATTTCGAGGCGGGCTATGTGCCGCGCAAGCACAATGTAGCAGCCTTCGCCCAGGCCATCCGCGCCATCGGCGAGCCGATCCACGGCCAGCCGGCCGAGACCATCTCCATGGCCAAGCTGCTGACCTTGCTGTTCGAGGTGACCGAGCTGTTCGACATGCAGACGCGCCCAGAGCTGATCCTGCTGCAGAAGACTATGGTGGTGGTGGAAGGCGTGGCCCGCACGCTCGACCCGCACTTCAACATGTGGAAGACGTCCGAGCCGGTGGTGGGCAGTTGGATCGCCTCCAACCTGGGCCCGCGCGGCATGCTGAGCGACGCGCGCGACGGGGTGAACGCGCTGCTTTCGCTGGCCCGCCAGGCGCCGGACTTCGCCGCCCGCACCGAGCGGCTGTCGCGCGAGATCGACGCCATGGCCGAGCACGGCCTGCGCTTCGACGCGGCAACCGCGGAGGCCATCGGCAAGGCCGAAGCGCGCCACACGCGCTGGGGCCGGGCGGCGCTGTGGGTGATCGCACTGGCACTGATCTGGATCGGCTGGAAGCTGGTGTAGTACGCGCGGTGTTTGACAGCATTGCTAGCAGTGCTGTCATTGAAGGCATGGGCCTGGCGCGCTATCTTTCGTGAGAGGGAGCCAGCCTATGAGCACTTTGACAATCCGCAACCTCGATGAAAACGTTAAACAGGCGCTGCGCAAGCGCGCCGCCGAGCGTGGGGTTTCCATGGAGCAGGAAGCGCGGGAAGCACTGGCTGAAAGTGTTGCGAGGCCTCGGCGAAGGCAGTCCATCCTTGAGGATTTGAGGCGATTGGGCGTCAAACCTGATAAGCCTTTCGACCAGAAAAAGATCAGCGACGAAATGTGGGATGAAGGGCTGCTTTGAGCGGCTTTGTCATAGATACCTCGGCGATCGTTGCGATCCTGCTCAGGGAGGATGATGCTGAGCCTCTCAGGTTCTATCTGGATCGGCATCTCTCACCGACGATCAGCGCGGCGACACTGCACGAGGTCTATTGTGTTTCCAGGCGCGAAGATTTTCCAAACGGAGCGCGGCAGGTCGATGACTTCCTTGCATTGGTCGAGCCTGAAATAGCCGCTTTCGATCTCGATCAATTGGTTGCTGCGCGCTCAGCCTATACCCAATATGGTCGCGGCTCAGGCCATCGCGCCAATCTCAACATGGGCGACTGCTTTTCCTACGCCCTCGCCAAGACCCGCAACCTGCCTCTCCTTTTCAAAGGCGAGGATTTCATCCATACGGATATCAAACCGGCGCTGAAGCCGGCGTGAGGGCAGGCAAAGCATGACACTTTCGGGCAAGCGCATTCTGCTCATCATCGGCGGTGGCATCGCGGCCTACAAGTCGCTGGACCTCATCCGCCGGCTGCGCGAGAGGGGTGCGGCGGTGCGCTGCATCATGACCGAGGCTGCGCAGCAGTTCGTCACTCCGCTTGCAGTGGGCGCACTCAGCGCCGACCATGTCTTCACCGACCTGTTCGACCGGCAGGACGAGCAGGATGTCGGCCACATCCGCCTGTCGCGCGAGGCCGATCTCATCGTCGTGGCGCCCGCCACCGCGGACCTGATGGCCAAGCTTGCCAATGGCCTCGCCAACGACCTCGCCTCTGCCGTGCTGCTCGCCGCTGACAAGAAAGTGCTGATGGCGCCGGCGATGAACCCGAGAATGTGGGTGCATTCGGCCACCCGGCGCAACCATGCCGTGCTGCAGAAGGACGGCGTCGTCTTCGTCGGGCCGAACAGGGGCGAGATGGCCGAGAGCGGCGAGGCCGGCGAGGGGCGCATGGCCGAGCCGCTGGAGATCGTGGCGGCCATCGAGGCGCAGTTCGACGCGCGGCCCAGGCCGCTCACGGGCCGCAGGATCATCGTCACTTCCGGCCCCACGCATGAGCCGATCGACCCGGTGCGCTACATCGCCAATCGTTCGTCGGGCAAGCAGGGGCACGCGATCGCGGCTGCGCTCGCCAAGCAAGGTGCGGATGTGCGGCTGGTGTCCGGCCCGGTCACCATTCCGGATCCGGCAGGCGTTCACACGACCCATGTCGAGACGGCGCAGCAAATGCGCGATGCCGTGGAAAGCCTGCTGCCGGCAGATGCTGCTGTCTTCGTGGCGGCGGTGGCCGACTGGCGCACCGCCAGATCCGCCGACGAAAAAATCAAGAAGGTGGCGGGCGAGGGGCCGCCGGCGCTGCAGATGGTGGAGAATCCCGACATCCTCGCAACCATCGGCCATCACAAGAGCCGCCCCTATCTGGTGGTCGGTTTTGCTGCCGAAACCCAGAACATCGTCGCGAATGCCGAGGCGAAGCTGAAGAAGAAGGGTGCCGATTTCATCGTCGCCAACGATGTTTCGGAAGCCGGCGGCGCGATGGGCGGCGACCGCAACCGGGTGAAGATCGTCTCCAAGGCCGGCATCGAGGAATGGCCCGACATGAGCAAGGCCGAGGTCGCCGAACGGCTCGCCGACGTGATCGCCGAACGGCTGAAGACCACCGAGGTTTAGACCCCTCCCGGCAGCTCCGAGCCGCCGCTGTTTCGTACCTGAACACACATTGTTTATCGCACGCGGACTTGGCCGCCTCGCGCGTGCGTGCGAGAGGGGCTGGCCAATCCATTCGGAGTATCTTTCGAAATGAAACTTTTCTACATGCCCGGCGCCTGCTCGCTGGCTCCGCATATCGTTGCCAACGAAGTCGGTCTCGACGTCGAGCTCATCAAGGTCGACGGCAAGAACAAGAAGACCGAGGCCGACCAGGATTTCCTCGCCACCAACCCGAACGGCTATGTGCCGGCGCTGGTGTTGGCCGATGGCGAGCTGATGACCGAGGCCTCCGTGCTGGTGCAGTACCTCGCCGACCAGAAGCCCGAGAGCGGCCTGATGCCGAAGGCAGGCGAAATGGCGCGCTACCGCGTGCAGCAGTGGCTGGCTTTCATTTCGACCGAGTTGCACAAGGCCTTCGGTCCGTTCTTCCGGCCCGATACGCCCGAGGCGACCAACGAGGCAAACCGCGCGCATCTGACGAAGCGCCTCGCCTATGTCGACCAGAAGCTCGAAGGCCGCTCCTATCTGATGGGCGATGCCTTCAGCGCAGCCGATGCCTATCTGTGGACCGTGCTCGGCTGGGCGAAGTACATCGGCTTCGATCTCGCGCCCTTCGCCAATCTCCAGCGCTTCCTCGGCACCGTGGCCGCGCGTCCGGCGGTGCAGAAGGCACTGCGCGACGAAGGCCTGGCCTGAGGCATTAACCCTCTCCAACGCGGGGGCTTCATGAAAGCGACCGCAAAGAAGACGGCCCGGAAATCAATTTCCGGGCCGTTGTCTGTTCGACAATCGGTTTCTGCCTGCCTGCCGGTCGGGCTCGCAAGATCGATATCGGTCCTGCGGCCACCCACTTCTCAATGGGCGGACTGAGCCCGCGCCCTTTCACGCGCGAGGTCGGCCGCAACCATCATCTGGGAGAGTTGCGCTACCGTGGTAGCGGGCTTCCAGTCCAAAATCCGCCCTGCCTTGGCAGGGCTGCCGAGCAGGAGATCGACCTCGGAAGGCCGGCGCAGCGCCGGATCGACAAGGACGAGATGGCGCTTGGTCTCGCAACAGCGGCCTACCTCGTTGTCCCCGGTGCCGATCCACTCAAGTTCCATTCCCGCCGCGGCGAAGGATTGGGTGGCAAAATCCCGGACGGTGGTGGAGACACCCGTTGCAAGAACGAAAGTGTTGGGTTCGTCCGCCTGGAGCATGCGCCACATGCCGTCGACGAACTCGCCCGCAAACCCCCAGTCGCGTTTGGCATCGAGATTGCCAAGCGTCAGGCTGGATTGCAGGCCAAGGCTGATACGGGCGGCACCAATGCTGATCTTGCGCGTCACGAATTCTTGCCCACGCAGGGGCGACTCGTGGTTGAACAGGATGCCGGAGCTTGCAAAAATCCCGTAAGACTCGCGGTAGTTCACCGCTGACCAGTGCCCGAACAGCTTGGCCACCGCGTAGGGACTCCTCGGATAGAAGGGGGTCTCCTCCGTTTGAGGAATCGCCTGGACCTTGCCGAACATTTCGGCGGACGAGGCCTGGTAAACCCGGATCTTCGGATTGACGGTGCGCACCGCTTCCAGAAGTTGCAGGGCCCCGACGGCGGATATCTGCGCTGTAAGCGTTGGTTCCTTGAAGGACACGCCGACGTGGCTCTGACCTGCCAGATTGTAGACCTCGTCGGGTTCGGCGGCCGTCAGCGCACGAATGTTCGAGCCGGGATCCGTCAGATCATGTTCAACGAGCGAGAAGTTTTCGTGATCAGCTACCTTGAGCTCAGAAAGGCGCCAGAAGCTCTGCGTGCTCGTTCTGCGGTGTCCGCCAAAGACCCGGTAGCCCTTATCAAGCAGGTGCCTGGTGAGGTAGGCTCCGTCCTGTCCCGTTAGCCCTGTCACGAAGGCCCGCTTCATTCTTCACCCTTTCCTTCACGCCTGCATTGGCGCGGCTATGTGCCTGCCACTTGGCCAAGACCAGATCCCTGAATTCGGTCCGGAAGCGAGCAATGGAAAATCGCTCGGCATGCTGACGAATCGTCGCCGGATCGAATGTGACGGTTGAATTTTCGAACTTCGCGACCACATCGCAGACGGCCTGAGCGCTTTGCTCCCAGAAATGAAAGCCGGTCACTCCATCGATGACGGTCTCCGAAGCGCCACCGCGCCCGAATGCAAGCACGGGCGTGCCGCAGGCCTGCGCTTCCAGCGGGGTAATGCCGAAATCTTCCTCGGCCATGAAAATGAATGCCTTGGCCTCCTGCATGTGCTTCAGGAGAACATCGTCCGGCTGATAGCCGAGGACAGACACATTGGGACCGGCCCTTCTCATGGCGTCCTTGTATTGCGGCCCGTCGCCGATCACGACCAGCTTCTTGTCCGGCATCTGCCTGAATGCTTCGACGATCAGCGGGATCTTCTTGTAAGGGACCATGCGCGAGGAGGTGAAATAGTAATCACCCTTGGTTCCACCGATCCGGAAATAGTTCGTATCCACGCCGGGATAGATAACGTCCGAGTTCCTCCGGTAGGCCTTCCAGATGCGGCGCCCGATATATTCCGAGCACGCAATGAAATGGTCGACACCGTTTGCTGTCCGGGTGTCCCAGATGCGGGCCCTGTGCAGTACTGCCCTGGCTACAACACCCCGAGGCCTGCCATCGAAACGTTGTTCCCTGAGGTATTGATGCTGCAGATCCCAGGCATACCGCATCGGCGTATAGCAGTAGCAAATATGCAGTTGGTCCGGACCCGTGATCACCCCTTTGGCAACGGAATGGCTGTTGGAGACAACGATGTCATAACCGGACAGATCGAACTGTTCGACGGCTATGGACATCAATGGGAAGAAGTATCTGTAGATGCCGGAAAGAGCTTTGAATCTCTGAAGAAAGCTTGTCCGAAAGGTCTTTCCAAGAAAGTGCGACTTGTACCGACCATCGCTGAAATCCACCAGGCAGAACAAGTCCGCCTCCGGAAAATCCTTGAGCATCTCGGACAGCACCTTCTCGGAGCCAGCATAGGTTACAAGCCACTCATGCACGAAGGCTATACGCACCTTGACCCCCAATCGCACCTACTGCGGTGTAGAGAAAATTCGATGTCAAAGACTGATTTTCTTGCACGATGGATTCGAGTATTGAAAGCTGTCCTTTTTTGGCTCGCATCGCTGTGCGCTACTACTTTAGAGGCTGTTCCGAAGAATTGGCCTGATACCGTTTCCCTCAAAACATAAGCCGATCGGGCAGGCGTACTGGTCGTCGCACTGCATTCCGAAATCGGCGATCACGTGGAGGAGCACAAGCCCGGCTGGTGGAAAAACACGGCGTGCCTGGCTGCCTGTCGCTCACTTGTTTGTGGTGGCCGGATGGCTACGGCGATTCCACCATCTGATTGAAACGGCGATAGACCGACTGGGACGGACGTCCGACAAGGAAACGCTCGACACCGCCGTCAAGAGCGCGCGCGTAGACCTCAAGCGCCCTGTCAACAGCGTCAATGGTTTGCGCGACAGCCGCATCGTCGTGAGAGTAGCTGACGACAAGCGACGGCATCAACACGCCGTGCCTGATTGTTTCCTGCAGGAAAAGGGTGCGGAATGCCTGCGACGACTGGCCGTTTTCGTCAAGCGTCGCGTACGCCAGACAGCAGGGGCGTCCGACGATCTTGAAATGGTTGACCAGGCCGTGTCGGCTGGCCGATGTTTCAATGCCTTCCCTCAGTTTTTCCCCCTGCCTGTAAAGGTGCTCGATAACCGGTTCTGCCTGGTAGGTCCGCATTGTGGCGATCGCCGCGGCAAGGGAATGCGTTTCGGCTCCGTGTGTCGTGGAAAGAAGGAAAACCCTTGGACGATCAGTGTGTTCCAAGCCTCCGAGCCGCATGTATTCGCGTTTGCCTGCCAGCGCCGACACGGAAAATCCGTTCGCGAGTGCCTTTCCGAAGGTCGAAAGGTCGGGTTCGATCCCATACGAACCCTGCGCGCCGCCCAGGTGCCAACGGAAGCCGGTGATCATTTCGTCAAGGATTAGCAGCGCGCCGTTCTCGCGGCATAGCCGTTGCGTCTCGTGCAGGAAGCCGTCTCGAGGCTCGTCGACGCGTGAGGGCTCGAGTATCAGGGCCGCTATCTTGCCCGCGTGCCTTGCGAACAACTCCTTCACACTGGAGAGGTCGTTATAGCGGAAGGTGACTGTCAGCCCCCTCACAGTGCCCGGAATCCCTGAGTTCATCGCTGTGGTGCCGATGAACCAGTCGTCGGTGGAGAAGAAGGGATGGTCGGCACAGCACGCAACAAGGTCCCGGCCCGTATAGGCTCGCGCAAGGCGGACCGCGCCCGATGTCGCATGGGAGCCGTCCTTGCAGAACTTCACCATTTCGGCGCCCGGAACGAGGTCCAGAAACGTTTGTGCGCACTCGACCTCGATTCTCGTCGGACGCGTGAAATTGCAGCCGTCCTGAAGGGCTTTTTCTACCGCCCTCAGCACGGGAGGATAGGCATGGCCGAGACCGACCGCGCGGTTGCCCATGCCGTACTCGATGTACTGGTTGCCGTCGACGTCCCAGACGCGGCAGCCGGAGCCGCGTTCTATGAAGCCCGGAGCAAGTACGGGATACTGGTCATCGCCCTTTGCGTAGGTATGGCAGCCGCCGGGAATCAACGTGTGCGATCGCTGCTTCAGACGAGCCGAGTTCTCGAAACGCCGAAATTGTTGCATCTGGCAGCCCTTGTAGTCGCCGCCAGTGTACAGCCCGCGAAACGGATTTCGCTTCCGCAATGTGTGGGTGGTGCATCGGGGAAAAGATGTAACCGCAGGACATGTGCCGCCGAACGCAGCCCATGTGTCTGCCCACATGGCTTGACGACTTGCTGGACGCGGGGCTTCCCAATTGTCAGGCGAGATGGTCGACCACGGCCTTCTCCGTTGATGGGCGGCGCCATGCCGCCGGTTGTGTATGGTCAATCCTCCGCAAGTCTCACGTAGCAGTTGGCTGGGGCGTAGCGGGCGGTGATGATCAGGAACCTGGAGTTAAGGGGCGTCGACCATCAGTTGCGACATTATTATTATGTCGCGGGCCTGATCAGTTTTGCGGTCAATCTGTTGTATCTGGCGGGGCCGATCTACCTGCTTCAGGCCAATGACTGCTGCGCCGGACGCGACAGGTCCCAACCGCATGGAGACATTGGTTAGAGCTCGGATGGCCGGGGTCTATGCAGTTTTAAACCAGAATTTCAGGGGGGAGAGGATGGCTTAAGAAGTTGACAGGACTAGCCGTCAGGCCATAGGCGCCAGACTGGAAGACAACTATGAGATCGCCAACCTCCGCAGTTGGCAGGTACTCTCGATCTGCAAGTAAATCAAGCGGAGTGCACAAACAGCCGACGATGCTCGCTTTCTCTTTTTCTGGCTGGTCCATACGGTTGCCTATGGCGACGGGATAGTTGCGCCGAATCAATTGGCCAAAGTTGCCTGATGCGGCCAGTTGATGATGGAGGCCACCGTCGGTGACCAGAAAAATCTGACCCCGCGACACCTTGCGATCAATGATGCGGGTCACATACAATCCAGCCTCGCCTACAATATAGCGACCAAGTTCCATGATCACCCGAGCCTCAGGCAACGCTGGCCTCAGCCGCTCGCGGATTAGCCGTCCGAGATTCTTGCCGACTGAATGTACGTCGAGGGGCGTGTCGGAGGTGAAATAAGGAATGCCAAACCCACCGCCGATATTAAGGTAGCGGACTGGCGCGGAGGCATGCTGGGACAAGGCAATCGCCAGATCGATAGTTTGCTCTTGCACCTGCTGCAGAATATCTGAGCGCAAGTTCTGCGAGCCGGCGAAGATGTGAAAGCCAATGAACTCGAGATCCGAGTGGGCGACCTCGATCATCGCCTGCGGGACCTGCTCAGCGTCGATACCGAACTGGCGCGGCCCACCGCCCATGCGCATGCCTGCGCCTTTCAACTCGAAATCGGGGTTGACGCGTATGGCGATGCGCGGGCGCAAGCGTTGACGTCTGGCCAATTCAGCAATCCTGCCAATCTCGCCCAGGGACTCCACCTCAATGACCACATCGGCTGCGACGGCCTGTGCAAGTTCCTCCACCGACTTGCCAGGTCCGGCAAATCCGATGTGCTTGGCAGGCATCGGTGTATCCAGCGCCGTCTTAAGTTCCAGGCCAGATGCCACGTCGAAGCCATCAACCAAGCCAGCCAGGTGCTGAACAACTGCAGGCATTGGATTGGCCTTTATGGCGTAGTGAAGCGCAACTTCATCAGGAAGGTGCGTGCGTAGAGCTTGAATTCGTCGATTGAGTAGCGAGCGATCATAGACGAAGAAGGGTGTTTGTCCGACCCGATCAGCGAGCCGTGTCAGGGGAACTCCTCCGACATGGAGACAGCCATCATGCCTTGCAAAGGTGCTGATGGTCGGGTGCATCTCAGGTCTAGTTTCATTCATCCAATACCTCACTCAAATGAGTTGATGAATTCGGCTGCCAAAAGCTTTCGATCGATCTTTCCATTTGAATTTCGGGGCAGTTCCTCCCGCTCGACAACTGTAAGTGGCACCATGTACTGAGGCATGCTGCGTCGGCATTTGCGCAGCAGCATGTCTTTATCCAACTGCCCATCGCTGGGCGGTGTTGCAACCACCACGATGGCTTGGCCCAGTCGGGGATGAGGAACACCGAGTGCGGCCGCAGCGCCGACGTCCCCGGTGGAATAAAGGAATTCTTCGACTTCTGTCGGGCTGACACGATACCCGGAGGTCTTGATCATTTCGTCCTGACGGCCGACAAAATACAGGAAACCTTCGGTGTCGCGGCGAACGCGGTCGCCCGACCAGACTGCTATTTCCGACAGGCACAACCGAGATGTCTGTCCTGGCGCCGGTCTGAAGCGCTCTGCGGTGCGCTCGGGGTCGTTCCAGTAGCCCATTGATACGAGTGCGCCGCGATGTACCAGTTCGCCTTCCTCGTCGGGCTCACACAGAGTGCCATCAGGACGGACGACGAGGATCTCTGCGTTAGGAATGGCCTTGCCGATCGAATCCGGGCGACGGTCGATCTCTGCCGGATCGAGATAGGTTGATCGGAACGCCTCGGTCAGGCCATACATCAGGTAGGGTCTTGCCTTCGGCAGCACAGCCCTCAAACGGTCGAGCACGGCGCGTGGCATGCGGCCGCCTGTATTGGCGAAATAGCGGACGTTCTGGGTGGCAGCTTGCGGCCAATCAAGCTCCGCAAGCTGGATCCAGAGCGGGGGCACGCCGATGATGCCGGTAATCTTTTCCTCTGCACATGCCCGCACCACTGATCCGGGCAACATGTAATTGTGAAGGACCACGCAAGCACCCACCTCGAATGCGGTTGTGAGCTGGCTCAAACCGGCATCGAAGCTAAGGGGAAGGACAGACAAAATCCGGTCATCAGCACAATTTTCCAGGTAGGAACTCACGCTTCTTGCGCCTGCCACGATATTGCGGTGGGACAGCACGACGCCCTTGGGTTTCCCTGTACTCCCGGACGTGTAGAGGATTGCTGCCATATCGCTGTCAATCATCTGGCCAAGCGGGCCGTCCTTTCGGATTGCGGAGGCCTCGTCCCATGTCACCATAGTGGGTCTGATGCCATTCTGTGCAGGCCCCACACCGTCAACCGTCAAGACAAACACGAGATCAGGGCATGTCGCCAAGTCTTCCGCCAGCTCGGCAGCCCGTGCTTGTGACGTCACCAAGAGGCGTATATTGCAGTCGCTCAGAATATAGGCGACCTGCCGCGATCTCAGGATCGGATTGATTGGAACGAAGACGCATCCTGCAGCGGCCGTGGCGAAAATAGAGATCACTGTCTCGAAGCGCTTCTCCAAGTAGATGCCGATGCGGTCTCCCCGCTTCAGCCCTAATCCGAAAAAACCTCGCGCAATGCTTTCGACCCGGTGCCAAAGATCATCATAGTCAACAGACTGCCCCTGATAGCTCACTGCAGGACGGGTAGCATGACAGTGTGCTGCGCTTTGAACGAGGTGATGGACGAGATAGCTCATCGCATTGGTTCCGTTCATGGATCCTTTGTCCGGGCAGCGTCTATGGCAGGCCTATCCTTGTACCGCTTCCGGCGGCGAGGAGGCCTTTATTGCCGTAGGTGCCGACGAGTTCCGTGATTGAGTCGATCGTATCAAGCAGCATCTGGTCGAAGTCGGCGCCAGCCAAGTCGACCCCGAACTCAGCCTCCATAAACAGGATGAGTTCGACCGCGTCGTATGAACTTAGTTGCCCGGATAAGAACAATGAATCGGAGTCATCGAAAGGGTGCCGACTTCTACTTTCCGGCAGCCGCTCTCTGACGAAAGCTCGAAGCTTCTCACGCACGCTTGCATCCATGACTAACCCCCAAAGAGATGGAACAGGAAGGAGAAATGTTGGGCCAGGGAGTACTGACGATCTTCATCGCTGAAGATGAGAAGTATGCAGAAGAACGTTGCGACCCCTAACGGGGCGAGCACATGTCTGCGGAACGCGTTCATGGTCGCCGGATCCTTGCGTGGCCGCAGTTGGGAAACACCGATCCCCGCTGACAGCACCACGCAATAGAATAGGTATGTCTGATATCCCGCGACGGCATTCAACAAGCCCATGCTCTGTACGTATTCAATGTCGCGGATGAAATGATAGAAAGCATTTCCGACGCCTGCGGCCATGAAGGTCGCGAAGAGAAGCCGGATTCGCTTGTGCCGCTTGAAGCACTGGAAGAACGTCGGATAATAATAGAACTCCACAAGTAGTTCTTTGAAATAGAAATAATACCTGTTCCAGAACTCGGCGATGGTGCGGGACGCCAAGGGCCGGTAAGTATTTCTCAACAGGCGGAAGCCAGCCATTCGGGCGCACGCAACGATCATATGACCGGCGATCGCCAGACCCATCAGGGCTTCAAAAAAGTACGTGATCAGGGCCAGCGAAGACAGGTACCATGGGTAAGGCATACCCGCTGCATGGCGTTCGAATGCATCCTGGTAGAACGGTATGTGCATAGCATCGTGAGACACATAACCGAACGCAACAGATATGGCCTTCAAGACGTAGACCCACGCGAGCAGCTTCACTGCCTTTATCTGAGTGATTGCCAGATCGTCTGCATTGGCGGCCTCCACTTTTCGCAAGTACGCCGCCCCCTTTCCAAAGGGAGTGGATGTCCCTCCCCAAAAAGGGTGGATAGTTCCGAGTTGAGCGAGAACAGGCCATCGATCCTTGCTGCCCTGGTCACGCAGGGCATACGCAAGGAAAAAGAAGGACCCGCACAGTGCGAACAAGAACGGCCACAGCAAGCCTTGAGCAGTGCCGTTGAGAACCCCTGTCGCGGCAACCATCACCAGGGCTATGACCAAGACATGCAGGTATAAGACAGGCCAGCGGAAGATCAGGAATTGGCGGAAGCGGCAGGTTAGGAAGATCAGACCTATCGAAAAGGCCAAAACGGAAGCGAAGACAGTGAAATTCTCTAACTTATATGATTGAAAGCCCAGAAACAGGAGGGTAATGGCGGTCAAAGCCCAGCGACGGTACTGTCCAGCATAGGCGCAAGCAGCAGTCCCCACGACCATGAATTGCCACGGGTATTTTGTGGGGAAGAGCAAAAGTCCGAATATGCATAGCAGGGCCACTCGTCCTGCATAGGTCTGGGCGAATGCAACAACACGCGGATAAGTCTCGACTTGTGGGATGAGCCGCAGGCGGCCAGTCAGCAGTAATGTAAAGAGTGACTTGAGATGAGGCTTTGCAGTTATCCAGCGCGAAGACTTGTTGATGTGCGACCGTTCTGCACTGTGTGGGATCTGGAGCTGGCTCTCAGCGGATATAGAGCTGTGATTGCCTCGCCACATCCTCTGGTTCTCCACGATTGCGATGTTGTTGAATGCTGTTGTCGATCGCCAGCTTAGACGTCTCTTTTGACGCCAAAAGCATCTATCGCTACGTCAAAGAATTCTTGGAAGACGTCCCCTACGCGACAATTCGTCGGCATGTGCTAAAGTTCGGACTAGCTTTTCGCTCGCAATCTGCGCCGACTGCTGTCCTGGCATACCCAGCGAGGAGTCACCAAGATAAACAAATTTATATCTCGCCCTGACCGGAAGGGTGACTCTCCAAAAAGGAGAGCCCCCAAAAGTGGATGAGGCACTGCCGCACACCAAACATGCGCGAGGAGGCAAGAAAGTCCTCTGCGTATTTCCGGGAATGCTTCGAAGCCGGATAAACGGGCATTTAACCTATTCGGGAGACTTCATATAATTGGCGTTCAATTGCGATGCCGTAGCTGGGAGCGTCGGCGCACAAATTTGCCCCGTTCAGTCGAGCAGCCCCCATCAGTTTCAAGGGGCGAAATTTCCATTGAGCCGTGGCCGCAGTCGGCCTGAAGCAGATTCTTCAGTGGAAGCTGTGCCTGACGGCTCCGCGCCGCTAGCTGCGATGAGCGGCCGGATTGCTTTCAGGAGGCTGTTGGACCCGTGTCCTCCCTCCGCGGTGAAATGCCGGTGATCAGTACCGCAATGACACCTGTCAGGAAAACAGCATCGAAGGTTCCCGCGCCACCGATCGACAAAATGGGAGCACCGAGTTCGGCAAGCTGCCCATAATTGAGCAAATCGCCCCCGATCAATGTGCCCAGCGACCCGGCGATGTAAGCAAGCGGTGCGGCGCTCTGGCGTGACAGCAGCAGCGCCAAAACCGTCGCTGCTATCGCCGGGATGAACACCGGTACGGCTATCCCCATCCCCGGGACGGCGGACGAGAACCAGTAACAGATCGCGGACACCACGGCCGTCGCCAACAGCCCGGCAAACCAAAGCCGCCATCGAATGAGCAGAAATACGGACATGACCACCGGAATGATCGCTCCACCCACATTTATCGCGAGCACGGTGCCACCCCAGTCCGTTGGTGGCGGGATTGGATAGCGCATGCCGAAGAATTCGACCATTTGATCCGCCATGACGGAATCCGTCGAAATCACCGTGAGGGGAATGTTGATGCAGCTTCCGATCAGGGAACCGATCAGCAAGAGCATGGCTTGGGCTGGACTGAGGCCCAGTTGCCGATAAGCGCGCCTTATCAGGCCGAGGACCAATACAAGGAAACCAACCACAACGAGAACGACGAACAATGCAGGCGCAAGCGGAAGGTAAAGGAACTGGTTGATGTCCATTGTAACCTCGGCTGCAACGGCCCATGGAAGCTAAGCCAAGCGACCCGGTCGCCGACCGGGAGACGCTACGTGGGCACGCCTCGCGCGAAATCGCTGCCGCGATGTGCCCTTTCAAGCGCCAACTCCATTGCTTGCTGGATCAGACTACAGGTGTTGGCAAGGAATGGCTACGAGCGCCTGCAGAATTCCGCGGCGGCCTCCTCCGGGGTTTCACCGGCCGGCTTGAAATAGGTGGCCTCATCGCAATCCCGCGGATCGAAGCGCGATCTGCCATGCAAGATGAACTCGTGGAAGCAGACGTCACGGGTGACTATGCTGGGGACATGGTCGCGCCAGTTACTTTAGCGAAGAGGACGGGCGTGTCCTCGACGTTGGAGGATGACCTTTCTTCTGGATCGCATCGGAGCAATCGCGTATTGCCAAGCCGTTACCGGCCAGGCACCCATGCGTCGCAGCAGTCCTAAACTTTAGCGCGAAGTTATCCGGACAGAATTCAACCTGACATCTCCGCACTTAATGCTTGAGTACGCGGCTGAGGAACGACTGCGCGCGTTCGTTCTTGGGCTGGGTGAAGAACTCGTCCGGCTTGGCTATCTCCAGGATCGCGCCCTGGTCGATATACACGATGCGGTCTGCAACCTCGCGCGCGAAGCCCATTTCGTGGGTAACGATCATCATGGTCATGCCGTCCGCCGCAAGTTTGCGCATGACGTCCAGCACTTCACCGACCATTTCGGGGTCGAGCGCGGAAGTCGGCTCGTCGAACAGCATCAGATGAGGTTGCATCGCCAGCGACCGGGCGATAGCGACGCGCTGCTGCTGGCCGCCGGAGAGCTGCGCCGGATATTTGTGCGCATGGGCGGTCAGGCCGACCTGTTCGAGCAGGCTGCGGGCGGTCGCCTCGGCTTCCGCCTTCGACTTCTTGCGCACGCGCATCGGCGCAATCGTGATGTTCTCCAGCACCGTCTTGTGCGGAAAGAGGTTGAACTGCTGGAAGACCATGCCCACGCCCTTGCGGATGGCGGCGAGTTCGCGCTCACCGCCGAGCTTGCGATCCTCTTCCACCGGCATCTGGAAGCCGTCGACCCGCAGGCTGCCGTTCTGGTACATCTCCAGGCCGTTCACGCAGCGGATCAGGGTGGACTTGCCGGAACCGCTCGCACCGAGCACCACCACAACTTCGCCGCGCGCGACGGAAAGGTCGATGTCCTTCAGCACGTGATGCGTGCCGTAGAACTTGTTCAGACCTTTCATTTCAACGATGGCGTTCATTGAATTGACTCCATTGGGGTTGAGGCCGCTCATCGGGTGCCTCTTGCAAGATGGGCTTCGAGCTTGCGGGCCACAAAGGTGATCAGGGAGCCCACAAGGAAATACGCCACGAACAGGAACGAGTAGACCTCGTAGGTGCGGTCACCGTACTGAGGATTGGCAAGGATCATCTGTCCGGCCCGAAGGAAATCCGTGAGCCCGATGATGAACACCAGCGGCGCTGCGTTGAAGATATCCAGCACGTTGCCCACCAGCGGCGGCACCACCACCCGGATCGCCTGCGGAAGCACGATGTAGCGATTGATGTCCAACTCGCTCATGCCGAGCGAGCGCGCGGCTTCCGTCTGGCCGCGAGGCACCGCCTGCAGGCCGCTGCGCACATATTCGGCGACATAGGCGGAATAGAACACGGTGAAGCCGATCATGCCGCGGGCAACGTCAGCCAGGCCCCATTGGGGCGCCAGCACCGGCATCAGGATCCAGATCCAGTAGACGACCAGGATCAGCGGCACAGAGCGCATGACCTCGATATAGGCGGTGCAGATCAACCGCACGCTGGACAGGCGGCTACGGCGCCCGAATGCCAGCAAAATGCCGATCGGCAGCGTCACGATGGACGTCACCAGAGTGATGAGCGCGCTCAGCAGCAGGCCGCCCCAGAGGCCGACGCCGGGCGGGGCCAGCACCGCGAATATTGCGATGAGGCCGACGAAGCTTGCCGGCACCAGCGCGCGCCTGACGGGGGGGTAGTGAGACGTGAGTATCCACCCGCCGACCGAAATCGCGATCGTGGCGAAGAGGAACATCGAGTTCGTGAAATCGCCTTCGGCCGTCAGGAACAACACCGCGAGGAGGGCGACCGCCACAAATGCGGCATGGCGGCGCCGGAAGGCAAAGACACAGCCGAGTGCGGCACCCAGCAGCGCGCCGACGATGATCACGGTGGTCCATGCGCGCCAGGCCTGGTCGGCGGGGTAGATGCCGATCATCAACACGCGCAGGCTTTGCGGGATGATGTCCCACTGCGCCTTCGTCAGAACCCACGCGACCGCCTGATATATGAACCAGAGGCCGCCCGGGATCACGATCAGCGACAGCAGTGCGTCAAACGGCTTTCCGAAGAGGTTATGCCGGGACCATTTCAGCGATTTGGCGATCATCGCGCAGCCCCCTGGCCGGTGAGACGTTTGTCGGCCCAGGAGACGAGCGCGCTGATGATCCAGCTCAGGATCAGATAGGAAACCATGACGATGATGATGCCCTCAAGGCTATGGCCGGTCTGGTTTGCGATGGTTCCGTAGATGTTGAAGAGTTCCGGATAGCCGATCGCAATTCCAAGCGCGGTGTTCTTGGTCAGGCTGATGTACTGGTTGCCGAAGGAGGGCAGCACGACGCGGAAGACCTGCGGGAGGATGATGTCGTTCACGGTGTGGCGCCGGCTCATTCCAAGAGAGGCTGCGGCCTCCCACTGGCCCTTTGGCAGCGCGTCGATGGCGCCGCGCACGATCTCGGCGATGTAGGCCGCGCTGTTGACGACGATCGCCAGCAGCAAGGCCGCCATTTCGGGGCTTATGCTTGTGCCGCCATGGGCCTGGAACTTCGAGGCGATCGGATAGTCGAGTACAACCGCGCCGGTGGCCAGCATGAGGCAGAACAGCGCCAGCGCCGAAGCCGCGCAGATCCACCGCAGCTTCACGCGCGGGTTGAAGATCGCTCCTGCGGCGGTAACCAGGGCTGCGGCCAGTAGTGCAAGCGCCACCCAGGAACCTTCACCCGCCCAGACGGGAACCGGAAAATAGAGGCCCTGCTGGCTGATGATGATGCCGCCATAGAGCTTGGCTGCGGCAGCCAGCGGCGGAAAATGCAGCACAACCGCGAAATACCAGAACACGAGCTGGATGAGCAGCGGCGTGTTGCGGACGAACTCGACGCACCAGAATGAAATATTGCGCACCACCCAGTTGGTGGAGAGCCGGCCGACGCCAAGGAGCGTTCCGAGCACCGTGCTCAGCACAATGGCGAGAATGGCGATCTTGATCGTGTTTACGAGGCCGCTGACAAAGGCCTGCGCGACCGAAAGGTCCGCCGTGAAATCGGTGAAGCCGGGCCAGAAGCTTCCGTCGAAGACAAAGGTCTTGCCTTCGCTGATGTCGAAGCCGGCGGCGTCCAGGAGGAACGAGAAGCTGAACTTGATGCCGTGTCTTGCCAGACCTTCTTTGACGGCAACGGCAAAGATTGCAACCAATCCGATGGCTGCAGCGATGATAGCGAGCTGAATGGCTTCGTGCCTGAGCCGATTGCGCCGCCGCCGCCGCGAACCATCATTTGCGGGGAGATGGTACGCATCCGTTTGTTCAATGGTCATATCGAAGTACCAAACGCTTTCTCAGAGTCGCTGAGGCGGAAGTTCCGCCTCAGCGAGCATGTGTTGGATCAGTTCCAGAGGGGCGAGTAGATCGCGCCGCCCTGCGTCCAAAGCGCGTTCGGGGTGCCCTTGCGGTCCAGATACATCGTGGTGTTCGGGCCGAGGTTGCGATCGTAGATTTCGCCGTAGTTGCCGACGGCCTTGATGGCCTGGGCGACGAAGTCTTCCGGAAGGCCGAAGTCCTTGCCATAGCCGGCGCCCACGCCGAGGAACTTCTGGACGAATGGATCTTCGCTCTTCAGCTGTTCATCGAGGTTTGCCTGGGTGATGCCGGACTCTTCCGCCTGGAACAGGCCGAAGCTGATCCAGCGCAGCGCGTTGCGCCACTTGGAGTCGTTGGCGGCGACGAAACCGGCAAACGGCGACTTGTCGAGCGTGTCGGGAAGGATCACGTAGTCGGCCGGGTTCGGCGAGTTGCCGGCCCAGGCGGCGAGTGCCGACTTGTCGGTGCTCATCGCGTTGCAGCGGCCCGAGTTCAGGGCTGCGAACAGCTTCTCGAGGTTCTCATAGGTCAGAACCTTGGAGTTCTTCCAGCCGCGTGCCTTGAAGGCGCCGGTCAGAACCGTCTCGGTGGCGGAGCCCTGCGTCGTGCAGATGGTGGCGCCGTCGAGATCGGCGAACTCCGTCACGCCGCTGTCGGCCTTCACCATGATGCCAGTGCCGTCGTAGAAGTTGATCGGCAGGAAGTCGATCGCAATCGACGACTCGCGCGCCGGCTTCATGGTGGTGTGCGCGAAAACGACGTCGACCTGGTTGGTCAGCACGGCGTCGAAGCGGCTCTTGTCGGTAACGGTGACGAACTTGACCTTCGAGGCGTCGCCCAGGACCGCAGCGGCGACGGCCTTGCAGAAGTCGACGTCCAGGCCTTCCATCTGGCCCGTCGTGGTGTTCAGATAGCCAAAGCCCGGCGCAGTATTGTCGGTGCCGCAGTTCAGCGACCCGCGCTGCTTGACGGTATCCAGCACCGACGCCGACGCCTGGGTGGCGGCAAAGGCAAGCCCGGCAAACGCGCCGGCCGCCAGGATTTTCATAAGTTTCATCGCATTCCTTCCCATATGACGAAAATGTGCGTGGACACGCAGTATGGCTGCATCGTGGCGTAGAATTGAAAGGGCGATAGGCAACGGCGGCCATCAGCCGTTCTTGAAGCAAGCGGCTTCCGCCATCTGGCCTATTTTCGCTGTTGAGGTTCCTCCCGCAAGCGCGCCCATCAATCGACCGCCGCAGGATAGAAATGCGGTATATTCAGGTCTACTTAATTCTCCTTGACTTACAGTTTAGAAAAGATGGGCAATCGCCGTGGGGCCACCGCGAGCCGAAAGCCAACTGGCGCGTTGACTGCCTTGCCTTTGCGTCAATTCAGGGGCCTGGCCCGACCTTCGATCTGCGCAATAAAGGCCTGCAGGGCAGGGCTGCGCTTTTCGCCTTTGCGGAACGCCAGCGAGATCTTGCGCCGGATTTCGGGCACCACCTTGCAGACCCATACATCCTCGAGGTCGTTGCTTGCGCGCAGCCCAGGCAGCATGGAGATGCCGTAATTCTCGCGGATGAGCGCAATGGTGACCTCAAATCCCTTGCAGCGCGCCACGATGTGCGGGTTGAAGCCCGCCGCCTGGCAGGCATCGGTCAGCATCCGCGTATAGGTCGAGGAAGCCGTGTCGATCGCCCAGCGTTCGTTCCGCAGTTCCTGCAGGGTAACGGTAGGCCGCTCAGCGAGGTGGTGGTCTTTGGACACCATCACATTGAAGATGTCTTCCATGAGCGGGATGGTTTCGAGATTTGGGTCCAGCGCGCCCGGCGGCACGTTCAGATCGTCGATGATCGCCACGTCGGTCTGCCAGCTGCGCAGTGCGGCAAGGCTCTCGGCCGGTTCCATCTCGTCGAACTGGACGATCAGTCGGGGATGCAGCTGAAGCAACTCGCGCACGGTGCCCGGTATCAGCGCCGCGGCAACGGAGGGGAACGCCGCCACGCGCAATTCGCCGGCAATTACCTTCTTCAGTTCGGCAATGTCGGCGCGCGCCGATTCCAGTTCGGCAAGAATGCGCTCGGCGCGTTCGACGAGCTGCTGGCCGGCCAGCGTCAGGCTGACCCCGCGGCCGCGGCGCTCGATCAGGTCAATGCCGACCTCTTCTTCCAGGAGGGCAAGTTGCTGCGACACGGCCGAGGGCGAGACGTAGAGCGCCTCGGCCACCGCCGCCATGGTCTTGCGGATCGACAATTCGCGTAGGGCGCGCAGCCGGGCGAGATCCATCTTCAGTCTCCATTCTGCGCAAAATCATTAGCAAATCAGAACGCATATGCAAAGATTATTAACTTTTTCTGGATCAAGGAACTCACTAGGGTTCTCTCAATACCTTCAAGCGGTATCCGGAGATAACCATGACCGTTCATACGAAAAACCATTTTAACGCCTCGGTTGCCGAGCGCGACCCGCTCATTGCCCAGGCGCTGGATGGCGAGAGGAAGCGCCAGCAGAGCCAGATCGAGCTCATCGCGTCCGAAAACATCGTCAGCCGCGCGGTTCTGGATGCTCTCGGCCACGAGATGACCAACAAGACGCTCGAGGGCTATCCGGGTAACCGTTTCCACGGTGGCGGCGAGTTCGTCGACATCGTCGAGCAGGCTGCGATCGACCGTGCCAAGGAGCTGTTCAATTGCGGCTACGCCAACGTCCAGCCGCATTCGGGAACGCAGGCAAACCTGGCCGTCTTTTATCTGCTGCTGAAGCCGGGCGACAAGGTTTTGTCGCTTGATCTGGCCGCCGGCGGCCATCTGTCGCACGGAATGAAGGCCAACCTTTCCGGTCGCTGGTTCGAGGCACACAACTACGGCGTGAACCCGGAAACCGAGGTGATCGACTACGACGAGATGGAACGCGTGGCGATGGAAGTCCGTCCCACCCTGCTGATCACTGGCGGGTCGGCCTATCCGCGCGAACTCGACTTCGAACGCATGGGCCAGATCGCCAAGAAGGTCGGCGCTTGGTTCCTGGTCGACATGGCCCACATTGCGGGTCTCGTTGCCGGCGGCGTGCATCCCTCGCCGTTCCCGCATGCCGATATCGTCACCTGCACCACGACCAAGACGCTGCGCGGCCCGCGTGGCGGCCTGATCCTGACCAACAACGAAGACTGGTACAAGAAGCTGCAGTCGGCCGTCTTCCCCGGCGTGCAGGGCTCGCTCCACAGCCAGGTTCTCGCCGCGAAGGCGATCTGCCTCGGCGAAGCGCTGCAGGACGACTTCAAGGTCTATGCGGCCCAGGTCAAGGCGAACGCCAAGGTGCTGGCCGAGACGCTGTCGAACCGCGGCATTCGCATCGTTTCTGGCGGCACGGACACGCACATCGTGCTGATCGACCTGTCGACCAAGGGGCTCATCGGAAAGCAGGCGGAAGTCGTGCTGGCGCGCGCCAACATCACCTCCAACAAGAACCCGATCCCGAACGACAGCCCGCGCCCGCCGGAATGGGTCGGCATGCGCCTTGGCGTCTCGGCTGCGACCACCCGCGGCATGAAGGAAGACGAGTTCCGCACGCTCGGCAACGTCATCGCCGATCTCATCGAGGCGGAAGCGGCCGGGAATGCCGATTCCGTGGTTGAAGCTTCCAAGGCCAAGGTCACCCAGCTTGCCGAGGCGTTCCCGATCTACGGGAACTGACCGTCCCGGGCTGTAGCCGGATCAACGAGAATGTCGCGCGGGCTGACGTCGCGCGCGGCATTCGCCACGCCAGGCCGGGGCTGGTCCGCGGAGACTGGATCAACTGCGTTGTGAGCCATCGCGCGCCCTGTGCCTGAACGGCACCCGATACGGAATATCGTCCATGTCCAGCCAAAACCCCCGCTTTGCACTGCGCGTCACATGCCCCTCGATCCGCGGCGTGACTGCCGCGATTGCCTCCTACCTGGCCGAGAACGGCTGCAACATCTCCGACAGTGCACAGTTCGACGACGCGGCCACCGGCCGCTATTTCATGCGCGTCAGCTTCCAGTCCGAAGAGGGGCGCACGCTGGAGCAGCTGCGCGAGGGTTTTGCGCCGCTCGCGCAGAAGTACCAGGCGGAAGCGGAATTCTTCGACGAAATGGCCAAGCGCAAGGTGCTGCTGATGGTCTCGCGCTTCGGGCACTGCCTCAACGATCTCCTGTATCGCTCGCGCATCGGTGCGCTGCCCATAGACATCGTGGGCGTTATCTCCAACCACATGGACTATCAGCGGGTCGTGGTGAACCACGACATTCCGTTTCACTGCATCAAGGTGACCAAGCAGAACAAGCCCGAGGCCGAAGCTGCGCAGATGCGCATCGTCGAGGAATCGGGGGCCGAACTCATTGTGCTCGCCCGGTACATGCAGGTTCTTTCGGACGAGATGTGCCGCAAGATGTCCGGTCGGATCATCAACATCCATCATTCCTTCCTGCCCAGCTTCAAGGGCGCCAACCCCTACAAGCAGGCCTTCGAACGCGGCGTGAAGCTGATCGGGGCAACCTCGCACTACGTGACCGCCGATCTCGACGAGGGTCCGATCATCGAGCAGGACACGGTGCGCGTCACCCACGCACAAAGCGCCGATGACTATGTGAGCCTCGGACGCGACGTGGAAAGCCAGGTTCTGGCGCGCGCGATCCATGCGCATATCCATGGCCGTGTGTTCCTGAACGGCGACAAGACCGTCGTCTTCCCGCCGTCGCCCGGTTCATACGCTTCGGAGCGGATGGGCTAGCAAGGCCTGCCGGACCAAGCCCGGTGTCCCGGCAAGCTCGACCCACCGACATCTGCACGAACAGTCCATCGAGGGAATCATGAAAGTCATCGTTCTGGGGGCCGGGGTCATCGGCGTCACGTCCGCTTACCAGCTCGCCAAGGCGGGCCACGAAGTCGTCGTCGTCGACCGCCAGGAAGGGCCGGCACTGGAGACGAGCTTCGCCAACGCGGGCGAGGTCTCCTTTGGCTACTGCTCGCCCTGGGCCGCACCCGGCATTCCGCAGAAGGCCATCAAGTGGACTTTCATGAAGCATGCGCCTCTCATCCTGAGGCCCAAGGCCGATGCGGCCATGCTTTCCTGGCTGATGAGCATGCTGCGCAACTGCACCTCGCAGCGCTACGCCATCAACAAGAGCCGCATGCTTCGGCTCGCCGACTACAGCCGCGTGTCGCTTGCCGCGGTCCGGGAAGAGACCGGCATCGCTTATGACGAGCGGATGCAGGGAACGCTCCAGCTCTTCCGCACCCAGCAGCAGCTTGACGCCTCCGCGAAGGACGTGACGGCGCTTGCCGCCGACGGCATTCCCTATGAGGTGCTCGACCGCGAGGGCTGCATCCGCGTCGAGCCCGCCCTGGCGCATGTGCGCCACAAATTCGTCGGCGGCCTGCTGACGCCGAAGGACGAGACCGGCGACTGCTTCAAGTTCACCACCTCACTGGCCGACACGGCGGCTGAACTCGGCGTTCAGTTCCTCTATGGCACTGAGGTCAAGAGGCTCGATGTCGAAGGCGGTCGCGTGCGCGGTGTCGTGACCGATCGCGAAACGCTGAAGGCCGATGCCGTGGTCGTCGCGCTCGGCAGCTATTCGCCGTTCCTCCTCAAGCCGCTGGGCATCCAGCTGCCGGTCTACCCGGTCAAGGGCTACTCGCTTACCATCCCGATTACCGATGCGTCCCGCGCGCCGGAATCGACCGTGATGGACGAAACCTACAAGATCGCAATCACGCGTCTCGGCGACCGCATTCGCGTAGGCGGCATGGCGGAAATCTCCGGCTACACGGACGACCTCAGCCTGGCCCGCCGCCGCACGCTCGAGCATTCCGTCACCGATCTCTTCCCCGGCGGCGATGTCTCCAAGGCATCCTTCTGGTCGGGCCTGCGACCGATGACACCGGACGGCACGCCGGTGATCGGCGCCACGAAGATCGCCGGCCTGTTCCTGAACACTGGTCACGGCACGCTTGGCTGGACCATGAGCACCGGATCGGCGCGGGTCGTCAGCGACCTGGTCAGCGGCCGCAAGCCCGATATCGACGCAACCGATCTGGCGATCGCCCGCTACGCCTAGAAACCAGGAGAGCAGCCATGGCGATCCAGTTGCCGAGCCATCCCATCCGCGCAGATGTCCTCGACGCGAAGCCGACGCTCTGGGCGAATCCATCTTATCGCCCCGGCGCCGTCAACGACGCGACGCTTCCCGTCCGCCCGGAGCAGGTGAAAGATGCGCAGCGCAATTGGCAGAGGCTCGCCCCGCTCCTGGAAACGTGCTTCCCCGAGCTCAAGGCCAGCGGCGGGGCGATCCGTTCCGAACTGGTGGATCTGGGTGATCTGAGCGCCGCTCTTGGCTATGACGGGCAGGCGTTCGGCCGACAGTTCATCAAGGCAGACGGCGACCTGCCGGTGGCCGGCTCGGTCAAGGCGCGGGGAGGGGTGTACGAGGTCTTCACCTTTGCCGAGCAGCTGGCCAAGCGGGAAGGGCTGCTGAAGGCGGGCGACGACATTCGCCGTCTCGCCGAAAGCGATGCACGCGCCTTCTTCTCCCAGTACACGATCGCGGTCGGCAGCACCGGAAATCTCGGATTGAGCGTCGGCATCGCCGCGCGCGCGCTCGGGTTCAAGGCAACCGTGCACATGTCGTCCGATGCCAAGGCGTGGAAGGTTGAACGCCTGACCCGCCTGGGCGTGCAGGTGGTCCAGCATCAGGCCGACTATACGACGGCGGTTGAGAACGCCCGGATCGTCGCGGAGAACGACCCGACCATCTACTTCGTCGACGACGAGCAGTCCCAGCAGCTTTTCCTCGGCTACAGCGTCGCAGCACTTGAGTTGGCCGAGCAGCTTCGGGCCCGGGAAATACCCGTCGACGCCGAGCACCCCCTGTTCATCTATCTGCCCTGTGGCATCGGCGGCGCGCCGGGCGGCGTGGCATTCGGCGCCAAGATGGTCTTCGGCGATCATGTCCACTGCTTCTTCGTCGAGCCGGTGCAGTCGCCTTGCGCGCTTGTCCAGCTCATGACCGCATCGGAAGACCTGGTTTCCGTCTACGATGTCGGGCTGACCAACAAGACCGAAGCCGACGGCATGGCGGTGGCGAGGATGTCGGCATTCGTGGCAACCGTCATGCGCAACATGCTGGCGGGCGTCTTCACCGTCGCCGACGACGACCTGTTCCGCTGGCTATATCTCGCCCACTCCACGCTCGGCATGCGCCTCGAGCCCTCGGCAACCGCCTCCTTTGCCGGTCCCGAATTTGTGGTGAACCACCCGGAGGGCAAGAAGTTCTGTGCAGACGTCGGCATCGAAAAGCGTTTGCCCAAGGCCACGCATGTGCTTTGGACAACCGGCGGCTCCTTCGTGCCTGAAGAGCAGTTCGAAGACTTCCTGGCCCGCGCGGCGGCATTGCAGCTGTAGCGGAAGCCGCGGTTCGCCGTTTCCTCCTGTGCCCAGCACCGCCTGCAGCGCCAACCTGCGAGGCACACCGCCAATCGGATCGAAAGGCTCAGGGCAGTCTGCCGGTCCGCTTAAGTCACCGGAACGTCCATTTCAGGGGAAGCGGCCGATTCGGTTTTTTGTGCCGAAGCGACGCCGCGCCGTCCGCGCGAATCCGCTCCAGAAGTCGGCGGGGCTGTGCTCAAATCAAGAACTCGCGCCGCCGGCACCAGCGACATGCGGCCCGCGATAACCTTCAACACCTCAATCAAGTTGCGTGGCAAGATCAACATCAGGAAGGGCTCGCAGCCCGCTCCCGGCCGAACACCAAGGGCAGGACGAATATCTCGACGCCGACAAGAACGATGCCGGATATAAGGAACACGATTGTACCGATCGCATTGAGCGAAGGATCGACAACCGCTTTCAACACGGAAAAAATTGCCACCGGAAGCGTCTGGTCAAACCCGGCCACGAACCACGCGATCAAAAATTCGTCAAAGGAGAAGGTGAAGGCAAGCAGCCAGCCGCCCACGATTCCCGGCAAAGCCCAGGGTATGACGACCCGTCGAAGCGCTTGCCATTCGGTCGCGCCAAGATCCCAGGCGGCCTCTTCGTGCGATCTCGGCAATTGAGAGAGGCGCAACTGGATGATCGCCAGCGCAGGCGCCGTTGTGAGCAATACATGCATAAGGAAAACCGAGTACAACTCGCCGTTCAAGTGAAGGCGCGACAGCAAGCCGAGACACGCAACACCCAGAATCAAACCGGGGATCAATACCGGCATGATGAATATCCCTGTCAGCAGATTTCGCCCCCTGAACTCGAAGCGATTTATTGCATAAGCCGCGAGAAAGCTGATCATCGTAGCTACGGTGGCCGCCGCCGGAGAGACGATGATGCTGTTGCCGAGAGCTGTGATGAGCGTGCCGTCGTTGAACAGCTTCCGATACCACTCAGTGCTGAATCCCATGAGCGGGAAACTTGCGAACTGGTTCTTCTGCATCGAAAACAGAATGAGCATGCATATCGGCAAATAGAGGAACAGAAGGAAAATGCCGATCCAGACCCGGGCGGCAAAGATCCAGGCTTTACGTTCGCCATCCTCGGTCATCGACGATTATCCTTCACATCTTTGCCCATCAGGCGAAGTGAAACTGCAAGAACAACCAGCATGATGACAACAAGGATAGTTGCCATCGCGGTGGTGCGGGGCAGATTGGACGAGCTTCCATATTCGGACATGATCATGTCGGGGAAGGTCGGAACCCGACCGATCAGCGAGGTGCCTCCTCCACCTCCCAGCAATGATCCTGAGAGGAAATCGCCAAGGCAAATGATCGTCGCAAAGCTGGCGGAAGTGATAAGACCTACCTTGCTTAACGGCAATATGACCTTCCAAAACGTCTGCAGGCGTGTCGCGCCGAGGTTGCGCGACACGTCGATCAACGCCCTGTCGATGTTCGAAACCGTCACATAAAGAATGATTATCAATATCGGCGTCACATAATGGATGAGGCCGATCCTTGTGGCGATCTGGGTGTACATGAGCGAGATGCGCCATTCACTCAGGCCCAGGGTCGTCAGAAAGGAATTGATCGCGCCTTCTCGCGCCAGGATTATCTGCCATGCATAAAGCCGCAACAAATAGCTGCTCCAGAACGGAGCGACGGTGAGAAGAAGCGCCAGACGCTGGTATCTCGCAGGCACGCCATAGACGATGGAAAGAACGACCAGATAGGTGCATGTCGTTGCAATCAACGCGGCCGGCACAGCCACCCACAACGACTGGGCAATTCCCCACGCATAGCGTGAGCCCGTGAACATGCTCGCGAGAATTTCGCGATAGTTCGTCAGGGAGAAGTCCGCCACAGGGCTATAATCTTCCACCCGCCAGAAGCCGAACCAGAGAAAAAAACAAAGCGGCCCGAAAAAGAACAGGCCGTACCACGCCACCGCGGGCAGAAGACAGAACTCCTTCAACCAGCTTTGATTGGGAGTCCGCACTTTGACGACAGGTGGAACGATCACTGTTTTTTCCATAGCAACCGTCGTGTTCTGTTCTTGAATTGTCACCCTAGGACACCCTCAAAGGCCGGAGGGCTATTGAAAGCCGATGATAAAAGCGTCGCGTGCCGAGAAATAAAGAGTTGAAGGCGCACCCGACAACTTCTCTGGCGGTTCTCCGGGGCTGTCCTCGGACACGATCTTGATTTCATTGCCGTCGGGCAGATCAAAAAGATATACGTTGTGGGAACCGGCAAATTCCCTGCCTCTCAAAATTGCACTGAGCTGGTTCTCATTCGATGAGTTTGCTGGCGCTCTTCTAATCTTGTCGGCTTGGACCACCACATGCACGGTTTCACCGATTTGCGGCGATTTCGACCCTGTCACCGCACGAATGGGTCCATAGTCCGAGGCGATCTCCGCGACATTGTTGCTGACATTGGCGACCTTGCCCGAGAACAGATTGTTCATCCCGACAAACTGGGCGACGAACCGGCTGCTCGGGTGATGGTAGATCGCCTCCGGCGTACCCACCTGCTCGACGCGGCCCTTGTTCAGCACAGCCACGCGATCGGCCATGGAGAAAGCCTCATTCTGGTTGTGCGTAACGTAAATGAAAGAGATGCCAAGTGCTTGCTGAAGGCGCCTCAGCTCTCCTTGCATCCTTATGCGAAGATGGGCATCGAGGGCGCTCAAGGGCTCGTCCAGCAGCAGGATTTCCGGCTCCGTTATAATGGCGCGCGCGAGCGCGACACGCTGCTTCTGACCGCCGGAGAGCTGGCTGATCCGACGATCGAGCAAACCCTCCAGGCTGACCAGATCGGCCATCTTGAGGACTTTTTCACGAAGTTCCGAAGGAACGTGCGGCCCCAGCCTGGGGCCAAAGGCAATATTGTCGAATACGTTGAGGTGGGGGAAAAGCGCGTAGTCCTGCCACACCAGCCGGGTGGGTCGTCTGTGTATCGGAACGGAGGCCAGGTCACGGCCCTTCAACAACATCTGTCCAGACGTTGTCGATTCAAGACCAGCCATGATCCGCAACAGCGTGGTCTTGCCGCAGCCGCTCGGGCCCATGATTGCCATGAACTCGCCTTGACCGACTTCCAGGTCGATCCCGTCCAACGCGACGAAATCGCCGAAACGCCGTGTGATGCCGATCAGTTCGAGATCCTTTTTCGCCACCGCTTTCCCCCTCTCTTGAAATCGGCCTATGCCGACTTGAACTCATTGTAGATATCGATCCATCGCCGCTCAGGCTGAAGGCTCGGCAGCGAGCGCGGCACGCTTCGTTCAAGAAGCGTCTCTACAAGCAGTTGCGAGGGATTATTGGGGTCAGGCACGTAGCTGAGCAGTTCGCGTTGCTGATCGTTCCAGAAATCAACGACCTTCATGTTGGGTGCCCGGGCCTTGAACGCATTGGTGTAGACCAGTTGCGACTGTGTTTTGGCCCGCATCATGTATTTGATCCATTCAAGCGCGAGGTCCTTGTTGCGGCCTTGCGCGCACAGGGCGGCCGTTTCCTGAAAGCGCACGCCGCCCTGCTTCGGGATGGTCGAACTATAGTTTTTGTGTCCCGCCAGGATCAGGTCGATCTCGAAATCCCCGACGGGAGAGGCGTAGATGTCTTCCGCCAGCATGGCCTGCACCAGCGGCTGGTTCGCACCTGCAAACATCAGAACTTGCGGGCGCAACTTCAGAAGCCACTCTCTCACCTTTTCCAGGGCTTCGTCGGAGATGGCATATGGGTCCTCGATGTTCGGCTGCACGGCCATGCTCGCATTGCCCATATTCGGCAAATACCAGTCGAAGACCCCGATGCGTCCCTTAAGCTTGGGCTCGAAGAGTATGTTCCAATCCTGCGCCTCCTCGTGCGAAATGATATTCGTGTTGTAGGATATGCCGTAGAAACTGAACCTGGTGACGACGGACCACACTTTTCCGTCATCCGCCTGCAGCATCTTCACGTTACGAAGCTTCGGGTGATAGTTGTCGATATCCGGCATGCCGGAAGTACTGAACGCCTCCAGGGCGTTCAGCGCCCGAAGCTTTCCGATATATTCCGAGTCGCTTATAATCGCGTCGAAAGTTCCGCGCGGCGTTTGCGAAAAATATGAGAGCATTTGCTCGCCGCCGATATAGATTTTGAAATCGACCTTGACCTTGTGCGTGTCCTCGAATTCCTCGACGACGCCGCGTTCCTCGTAACCGGGCCAACACAACACCCGCAACGATTGATCCGCCGCATAGGATCTGGAAAAGATCGAAAATGTCGTGACCGCCGCAGCGGCGCCCGCGGCGGTTTTCAAGACCTTGCGGCGGGTCATCGCGGCGTCTCTTGTGCCGGCGACATTGTTGTTCTGACGTTTCTGGTCGCTCATATAAGATCTCCCGTTTTTTGTTGTATTGAGGAAGTCAACAAGCAGAAAAACGCTGGTATATGATCTATTGGAAGGGGTGCTGCGTAGCGCTCCATGCGATGGTGCCGCCTGGACAGGCCGATACAGAAATCACCAACGATCTTTTCGAAAGCCGAACCGATATTTCTCGCCGGAAGCGTCAGTTCCATCAGGCGCTCGCGCGCCGCTTCGACGCGACGTGACAGATCTTCGAGCTTGCAGCTGCGGTGCTGGCGGTGCTTTGCGACGAACGAACCATCGGAACGGGGCCGCTCTTGTCTCGAGATCCAGCAATCGACCACCCCTGATGATCCTGTAGTCATGTGTCGTACTACACCCCAGAGTTGGGAGCAGATTGGTTATCAGCTTGGACAGCGCGTGGTCGTTTCAGTCTTATTCGGCACCGGTCCCTCGACGATTGCGATTGGGGTCGGGATTGCGTGGGTCAGGTAGCGTTGTTTGGACCCTTGCATTAGTAAACCCCAAAATTTCGAACCATAATCATTGACCCCGCAAATGCTCGAGGGCTGACGGGCGCTGCACATCAGCAGATCGGCGCAGCCGCCGAGGCCTCGGCACATCCGCTGGTTCATGGGGGTCACCATGGGCCGGTTTCGCTTTGGTTTCTTGACGACCCTGCCGGCCCACATCATTATCCCTGAAGAACCTGCTTGCCGCAGGTGTGCTCTTCCGGGGGGAGGAATAGCGTGGGTCTTGTTCGCCGGACGGTCGCTCGCTAATGGCGACGAGAGACAATTCCAGTTTTCATCGCAGGATTGACTGGAACCTGTTTCGCACCTTTCACGAGATCGCCAGTGCCGAGGGCATTACCCGGGCCGCTGAAAATATTGCGCGAAAACAGTCGGCCGTGAGCCTCGCCCTGAAGCGGCTGGAGGATCATCTGGGCACCAAGCTCTGCCGCCGCGGTCCGGGGGGCTTCTCCTTGACGGACGAAGGCTTGATCGTGGCCGAGACCTGCGAGGCGCTGAATGCGATGGTCTCGCGCATGCCGAGCCGAATTGAAAAGCTGGCCGAGCAACTGGTTGGCCGCATCAACATCAAGATGATCGGCAACATCGTTTGCGAGAAGCTGGACGCCGCTATCCGAGGCTTTCACACGCGGCATCCCCAGGTTCAGATCAGCATCGACATCTGCACATGGGACGCCGTGGCCGGCTCGCTGCTGCGCGAGGTGTCCGACATCGGCTTCTCGCCGGTGCGCCATTTCCGCGCCGACCTCGAATACAACCTTCTCTTCGAGGAAGTGCATCGGCCTTATTGCGGCAGTGGGCACCCGTTGTTCGGTCGGACCTTCGATGACCCCTCTGAACTGCGCGACGAGCCCTTTGTGCTTACCGGCAATGACGAGCCCGACGAGCTTACCGCCTACCGCATCACCCACGGGCTCGGCAGCCGTATCGCCGGGCTGTCGGACTCGCCGGAAGAAGCCATGCGCCTCGCAAAGCTGGGGTTTGGGATCTGCTTCTTGCCCGATGGCTTGGCGGCCGAGGCAGTGGCTCAAAACCAATTGTCGCCGCTGCTGGGCTACGATACCGCGCCGAGGCTCAGCATCTACGTCATCACCAACCCCGCCGCACAACGCCATTTGGCGCGCGACCGGCTGGTGCACGAGATCCTCGCAACCGAACTCTGACGCAACGAACCATTGATCGGATCAATGCCGATGATCAGCTGATTGGGAGTTGTCCCATCTGCGGAGGCAGAACAGTCTTCATCGCAGTTCAGGTGAAGAACTGGAGCGTGCGATGAGTGCCTCAGTTGTGAAGGACGCCGGGCAAGGCCCTGCTCCGACAACCGGAATCCCGATCGAACTCGACGCGTCGCCGATCCATGTGGCGCCCAGGGCACGAATGCTCGAGTTCCGCGCCAAGCCCGGCCCGACCCAGACCGTGGCGCTCGCCATCACCGGCGTCGCAGCGTTCTTCATCGTCTGGCAACTGGCCCATTCCGTTACCTCGGAGGTGAACCAGAAGTTCTTCCCGTCGCCGCTGCAGGTGCTGACGGCGCTTTATGCGCTCTTTGCGGAGAAGAACTTCCTCGCCGACGTCGTGAAGAGTTGCTATCGCGTCTTCGCCAGCTTCTCGCTCGCCACGCTGGTCGCCGTGCCGGTGGGATTGCTCATGGGCTCCTTCAAGTCGGTGCGGGCGCTGCTGGGGCCCGTCGTCTCGGCCTGGCGCTATCTGCCCGCGGCTTCCTTCATCCCGCTTCTGCTCGTGTGGTTCGGACCGAACGACACTTCCAAGCTGGCGCTCCTCTTCCTCGGCGTGATCTTCTTTCTGATCGCGCTTATCGTCGACAATACCGAATCCGTTCCCAACGAGTTCATCGAGGCGGCGCTGACGATGGGGGCGAGCCGCGGCAAGGTGCTGATCGGGATCGTTGTTCCGGCTGCGGCCCCCGCAATCATGGACTCCCTGCGCAACATGATCGCGGTCAGCTGGACCTATCTGGTTATCGCCGAGATCGTCGGCGCGCAGGACGGCATCGGCGCCGTGATGATGAGAGCCGGGCGCTTCCTCAACGTGGATGTCATCATGGGCGGCATCCTGACCATCGGTATCCTCGGCGTGATCACCGACATGTTGTTCCGGGTGGTTGCGAGGCTTTCCATGCCCTGGGCTTTCAAGCGGTGATGGTGCTGGAGATGAATGCAATGCAGGGAATTGAGGCCGCATTTCCGGTCATCGAGGCGAGCAGGGTCTACAAGCATTTCGGCAATGGCGCCGTCACCGCGCTGCAGGATATTTCGCTGGAGCTGCGGGAGAACGAGTTTACCGCCTTCGTCGGCCCCTCCGGCTGCGGCAAGACCACGATGCTGCGCATCATCGCCGGGCTCGAGCATCCGACACGCGGCCGCGTCAGCATGGGCAGCACGCCGATCACGGGCCCGGGGCCCGACCGCGGCATGCTGTTTCAAGCCTATACGTCCTTTCCCTGGCTCACAGCGCGCAAGAACGTCGAGTACGGCATGAAACTTCTCGGCGTGCCCAAGGTCGAACGCGAGGCCCGTGCCATGGATTTCCTCCGCCTGGTGCGGCTGGAGAAGGTCGCGGACGACTATCCAGGCGGCTTTTCAGGCGGCATGAAGCAGCGTGTGGCGTTGGCCAGGACCCTCGCCCAGAACCCGCGCGTGCTGCTGATGGACGAGCCCTTCGGCGCGCTCGACGCCCAGGTGCGCTGGGAAATGCAGGAGCTGATGATCGAACTCATGGAGCGCGAGCGCAAGACAGTCGTGGCGGTGACGCATGACATCGAGGAAGCGATCTATCTGGCCGACCGCATCGTCTTCTTCACCGGCCAGCCAGGTCGGGTGAAGGCCGATATCCGCGTCGAATTCAAGCGGGGCCGTCGATTTCCGAAGAAAGAGGACCTGCTGGCCCAGCCCGGCTACTCGGAACTCGAGCGGCACCTCTTTGCCATGATGCGCGAGGAGATCCAGGCTGCCGCGGCCTGAAGAACGGAATGCAAGATAATTCAAGGAGGGACGACCATGCTGACCAAGACCCTGCGTTTACTCTCCACCCTGTTTCTGGGCGCTTGCTGCGCCACCGGAACTGCCCACGCCAAGGAGAAGGTCGGGGTAGCCATCATCTCGTTCTCGCCCTATGCCGCCTGGTACATCGTGAAGGAGAAAAACCTAGCGCCCGAGATCGACCTCGATGTGAGCATCATCGAGGGTATCACGGAGAAGAACGCCGCCATCACGTCCGGCCAGGTCCAGTGCATGAACAACACGCTGGACAGCATGGTGGTGGCACGCTCCGGCGATCTTCCCGTCAAGGTCGTGGCCTTCTCCAATATGTCCTACGGGCTCGACAAGATGATCGTGGCCGAGGACATCAACGCGGTCGAAGAGTTCAAGGGCAAGAAGTTCGGCGCCGATTTCGGCTTCCTCAATCACATGTGGATGCTGCTCACTTTGCAACGGGCCGGCATCGACCCCGCGGAATTGCAGCATGTGATACTGCTGCCGCAGGAAAGCGCCGCCGCCTTTACCAGCGGCGGCCTCGACATCGATGTGAACTACGAGCCCTTCGCTTCGCAATCGCTGAAGCGGCCGGGCGCGAAGATCTTCAAGTCCAGTCTCGACGATCGCACCTGGGAGCGCGGCCTCATTTCCGATGCCATCGCCTGCAACGAGCAATGGATCACGGAAAAGCCCGAGGTCGCCAAGGAACTTGTCCGGGCCTGGTTCGAGGCCGTGAACTGGTGGAAGCAGAACCCGGCCGAGGGCGATGCCATTGTCGCCAAGGGGTTGGGCTGGCCAGACGCCGACGTTCGCCTCAACCAGGCCGGCGCCATCATGCTGAACCTCGGCCAGAACCTTGGCGCCTTTGCCTTGGCTGGCGGCAAGCCGCTTTGCGAGGATCTGCCGTCCGAGGCGCCCAGGGCGCCTGCCGACAGCAAGGGCTGGGGCGCGCTGTTCGACGGCAAGGACTGCGAGGCGGGCTATGCGCCCGGAACGTGGGACCTGTTCAGCAAGACCTATCTCAAGGCAGGCGTTATCCAGAAGGAGGCGCCCGCCAAAGAGGGTTTCGACACCTCATTCCTGGAGCAACTGGCCGCGGACAAGTACCAGGAAAAATACAATTCCAACCAGTGGATTGGGCGCGTGGGCCTCTGACCCACTCCATTTGGCGGAACTGACAGACGGAACGACGCCAGCCGGTGCGCCCATCGCGTCACGCGCCTGAGCGCCACCAAGAGGTGGAAGGCGGGATCGAGCTGGTGATGGAAGCCGGTCCGCGAATGAGGTCAGCGATCCAGACCGTCCAACACACAACCGCATATGTCCGACAACACTGGAGGAGGCCAGCCGATCGCAGCCACCTATTCCTACTTCTGTCCTTGGTAGACATACGTGGGAAGGAGCAATAGCTTTGCTAATGTGTCAGGTGGCGAGCGTGCAGGACGACCTGTTGCGGAAGCATCGTCAGGGGACGGCCCCGTTGTCAGAGGGTTTTGATGTCTTCGACCGCTCCCCTTTCCGAGACGCTTCCAACGCCGACCTTCATCCGCGAACTGTTCCCCGTCGAAACCGTGCTGCGGCTCGCGCTATCATGGGTGATCGTCGTCATGTTCCAGATCGGCCGCCGCTCATGGCTGGCCGATCCCCTTTCCACCCCCGTGGCGATCATCGGCTTTGTGGTGCTATTCTCCACGATCCTGCTCGCCGCCTTCGGCGTCGTGCGCGAGGCGGATCACCTCGCCCACAAGCTTGGCGAGCCTTACGGCACGCTGATCCTCACCCTCACCATCGTCACGATCGAGGTCATCCTGATAACGGCGGTCATGGTCGGTCCTCGACAGTCCGACACAATCGGACGCGATTCAATCTTCGCGGTCATGATGATCATCATGAATCTGGTAACCGGTATCTGCCTGCTTTTCGGCGGCTTGCGAAACGGCGAGCAGGAATACAACTCCCAGGGCGCCGTGGCATATCTGTCGATGATTGTGCTGTTGACAGGCTCCGCGCTGGTTTTGCCGAATGTCGTCAGTTCCGGGAACGGGACCTTCGCGCCGGGGCAGGCCATCGCGCTCGCCGTCCTGACGGTAATCCTCTACGCGACCTTCCTCGCGATGCAGACAAGAAGCTATCGACGCTTCTTCATCCAACCTGAATCGGCTCCGCCGGAAGGTCCAGACGCGCGGATGCCGCTGCACAAGCGTGCAATTCTGATTCGCTCTGTGATCCTCGTGGCGCTTATCCTGCCTATCGTGCTGCTTGCCCATGATTTGGCCATCCTGATCGATCTTGGCATTGAACAGGCGGGCGCACCGGCCGCCGTGGGCGGCGTCCTGATCGCAATCATCGTGTTTACGCCGGAATCCATCACGGCGGTCAAGGCGGCGGTGGCCAACCAGATGCAGCGCGCCATCAATCTGTGCCTCGGCGCTTTCGTCTCAACGGTGGGACTGACCGTACCCGCAGTGCTGGCGATCGGCCTGATCATGAACAAGACCGTGGTGCTGGGGCTGAACGCCGCTGACACGGTCCTGCTCGTGCTCACCCTCGCCCTGACGACACTGACCTTCCTCGGGCCGCGAACTTCACCCATGCAGGGAATGATGCATCTGGCGCTCTTCGTCGTCTATGCGGTTCTCCTGTTCATGCCATGAGGTGATTACAAAGGTCCCTTGCATCTTCGCGCGGATGTTTATCGGCGATCTTGGACGCTCTGCTGTCTTCGACCTAGCCGGCCTCGATATCGCCTGGGCCCGCCGCAAGCACCTTGCGGCGCCACGCGACCCGCAAGCCCCCTATGCGCCGCTGGCCGACCAGTGGTGCGAAATCGGCAGGTTCGGGGTCGTAGCGCCGATCGGGCGGAATGGGATCGAGCAATTGCTCGTGGCTATCAAGGACGGAAGCGACGCCAGGATCCCCGCTGATGCGCTAAGGATCAGCGGTCGAGATCGGCGTGTGCTCTCCGCCTGTCAATGCCTGGGGCAGTTCACCGCGCCGCATGAGCTCCATTTCGGCGCCAGCCGTTCGGTCTCAGAGACGAATGCTTCATTCGGGTGGTCTCTCGGGGTGAACTTTCTCAAGAACGAGAATCTTGTTCCGTAGTTTCTCACTCCCGCAAACAAGATTCTCACTATTTCTGACACTGACCAGTGGTGTGGGCGGCTTACACGTCCAGGTTTGCCACCGAAAGCGCGTTGTCCTGGATGAACTCGCGGCGTGGCTCCACCTCGTCGCCCATCAGCCGCGCGAAGAGGGCGTCGGCGTCTGTTGCGTCGGAGATCTTGACCTGGAGCAGCGAGCGCACGTTCGGGTCCAGCGTGGTTTCCCAAAGCTGCTCGGCGTTCATCTCGCCAAGGCCCTTGTAGCGCTGCATGGTCAGGCCCTTGCGGCCGGTGGCGAAGATGGTGTCGAGCAGCGCCATCGGCCCCGAGATCGCCTCGGAAGTCTCCTTGCGGCGCAGCACAGGAACGGTGCCGTAGACCTCGCCGAGACGGCCGGCAAAGCGGTCGAGCGCGCGCGCGTCGGCCGAATGCAGCAGCCCCATGTCGAGAAAGGCGGATTCCTTCACGCCGCGCACGGTACGCTCGAGGATGTAGCCGCCGGGGCCCTCGTTGGAGGTCGCCGTGCGGCCATGCCAGCCGCGCTCGGTGTCTTCCGCGATGGCGTCCAGAAGAGTGGCGATGGTCTCGGCCATTTCGTTTGCCCGGCCGAGATCGTCGAGAATGGCCGGATCGAGCGCGCCGGCAATCGCCGCCTGTTCCACGATGCTGCGCGAATAGCGCGTGTGCAGGCCGTTGAGCAGCCCGCGCACGGCAAGCGCATCGTCCACCACGGCGCGCAGGTCTTGGCCGGCGCGCACTTCGCCCGAGCCGAGCGTCAGCGAGGCTTCCTCAAGCCCGGTGCCGATGAGGAATTCCTCCAAGGCGGTTTCGTTCTTGAGATATTGCGAGCTCTTGCCACGCGAGACCTTATAGAGCGGCGGCTGCGCGATATAGAGGTGGCCGCGCTCGATCAGCTCCGGCATCTGCCGGAAGAAGAAGGTCAGCAGCAGCGTGCGGATGTGGGCGCCGTCGACGTCGGCGTCGGTCATGATGATGATCTTGTGGTAGCGCAGCTTGTCGGCGTTGAACTCGTCCTTGCCGATGGAGGTGCCCAGCGCCGTGATCAGCGTGCCGATCATGTCGGACGACAGCATGCGGTCGAAGCGCGCGCGCTCCACATTGAGGATCTTGCCGCGCAGCGGCAGGATCGCCTGGTTCTGGCGCGAGCGCCCGCCCTTGGCCGAGCCGCCTGCCGAGTCACCCTCGACGATGAAGAGTTCGGACTTGGCCGGGTCGCGCTCCTGGCAGTCGGCGAGCTTGCCGGGCAGCGAGGTGATGTCGAGCACGCCCTTGCGACGCGTCAGTTCGCGCGCCTTGCGGGCGGCCTCGCGCGCGGCGGCGGCTTCCACCACCTTGGCGATCAGGATCTTGGCTTCCGAAGGATGCTCCTCGAACCAGGTGCCGAGCGCCTCGTTGACCAGGCTTTCGACCACCGGCCGCACCTCGGAGGAAACCAGCTTGTCCTTGGTCTGCGAGGAGAATTTCGGGTCCGGTACCTTGACCGAAAGCACCGCCGTCAGGCCCTCACGGCTGTCATCGCCCGTGATCGAGACCTTTTCCTTCTTGGAGATGCCGGAGGTCTCGGCATAGCTGGTTACCTGGCGGGTCAGCGCGCCGCGGAAGCCGGCCAGATGGGTGCCGCCGTCGCGCTGCGGGATGTTGTTGGTGAAGCACAGCACGTTCTCGTGATAGCTGTCGTTCCACCACATGGCCACTTCCACCGTGATGCCGTCGCGCTCGGCGCGGATGGCGATGGGCGAGGGGATCAGCGGCTTCTTGGCTCGGTCGAGATACTTCACGAAGGCTTCGAGCCCGCCCTGGTAGAGCAGCTCCTGGCTCTTCACATCGGCGTGGCGCTTGTCGGTCAGCATGATGCGGACGCCGGAGTTCAGGAAGGCGAGCTCGCGCAGCCGGTGTTCCAGCGTCGAAAAGTCGAACTGGACCATGGTGAAGGTTTCGGGCGAGGGCAGGAACGACACTTCCGTTCCGGTTTCAGTGCCCGCATCGCCGGTAACGGCCAGCGGCGCATCGGCCACGCCATGAGTGAACTTCATCTCGTGGATCTTGCCGCCGCGACGGATCTTCAGCTTCAGCCAGATCGACAGCGCGTTGACCACCGACACGCCGACGCCGTGCAGGCCGCCGGAGACCTTGTAGGAGTTCTGGTCGAACTTACCGCCGGCGTGCAGCTGCGTCATGATGACTTCCGCCGCCGAGACGCCTTCGGAAGGGTGTAGGTCGGTCGGAATGCCGCGGCCGTTGTCGGTCACCGTGCAGGAGCCGTCGGGATTGAGCGTGACGGTGACGAGCGTGGCGTGGCCCGCCAGCGCCTCGTCGATGGCGTTGTCGACCACTTCATACACCATGTGGTGCAGGCCCGAGCCGTCGTCGGTGTCGCCAATATACATGCCGGGCCGCTTGCGCACCGCGTCCAGGCCCTTGAGGACCTTGATGGAATCGGCACCATATTCAGGCTGCGCACCGGCCTGGTTCTCGGTCGTATCGCTCATGAAGTGCTTTCGTCTCTCTGTCGCGGGACAGGTACGCGCGAAGCCCCTCGAATCGCGCACCCGATTATAATCAAGATATAGGGGTTCCCAGCCATTTTTCCAAGTTTTACAAGGATTTTGCGGGGGAAATTGGGCGCTTTACGGGATCGTTTCACCGGGCTTCACGCAGCCGTCGAACGTCGCGTTCGCTGCGCAGCAAGTCCGCCTTCGCGGCGAGCACTTTTGCCAGCACGTCGCTGGCGATGCGGGGGAGCGGATCGTTGCGTCGGCTTTCGTGCCAGCAGACCCGGAGCGGGGCCGGGAATTAGGGCAACGCCTCGCGACGCACCAGGTCGAGCGCGGTCGTGGCGGCTACCGCGGGCGGGGCCGCCAAGGCCGGATTCTGCTGCGGCCAGCAAGCCGGGCCGGAAAATGGCGGGCATGAGCCGGTTCTCCGCCATCCGCCCTGCCTGGATCCAGACAGGGCGAATTCGTTTTGGCCACGCCCGCGGGTCAGGCGGCCGCCGCCTGCTTGGCCGGGCGCAGCGCCTTCAGCGCGCCGGTCCAGCGGTCAAGCTCGTCCAGCATCGTCGTGGCGCTGGCGAGAATGAGGTCGTTCGGCTTGAACTCGCCATCGACCAGCAACTGCGGATAGTTCGGCACCGGCACGCCTTCGGGGATCGGTACCACCTTCTGCACCATCAGCAGCGGCTTGGCCGATTCGACCGCGCGAAGACCGCCCGAAACGCCGCCGTAGCTCAGGAAGCCGGCCGGCTTGTAGCGCCACTCGGCCGAGAGATAGGTGATGGCATTCACCAGCGGCGCCGGGATGAAGTAGTTGTATTCCGGCGTCACGAACACGAAGGCGTCGCCCTCGGCGATCGTCTGCGCCCAGCGCTTGGTGTGCTCGTTCTCATACTGGCCAAGGCGCGGGTGCTTCGGCTCGTCGAACAGCGGTAGTTCGAACTCGGCGATGTCCACCAGCACCGGCTCGAACTTGCCGTGCTCGCGCGCGAAATCGGCAAACCATTTTGCGAAGACCGGGCCGACGCGGCCTGGCCGGGTGCTGCCGATGATGATGTGGAGCTTATGTGTCAAAGTCGTATTCCCTATGCAATCCAGTCACCAAAGGTGACTTAGGGAGGAAATGGGCCTATCCCGCCCGGAAGGCAAGCGAGCACCATCGGCCCTCGGCGGGAATTTGCCGGTGACGCTGCGTTCATCCTTTGCGGGACGGTCTTCGTTTCTGTGGACGCGCGGCCGCGCCCCGCCTACATAGACCGGACGGAGGACACGATGGATACCGCGCCCGCTCCCTTCATTCCGCCCGCGCCAAAACCCCGCAGCACGCCGCCCTCGACGCTGCAGATGATCCGCATCGTCTATCGCAACCCGCTCGAACTGTGGGGCGAGCCTTCCTACAACGAGCCGTGGATTTCGGTCTCAGGCATCGGCGGGCCGCTGGTGATCGCCAACGATCCCGGCCTGATCCGCCACGTGCTGGTGGACAATGCGAAGAACTACAAGATGGCCACGGTGCGCCAGAAGATCCTGCGGCCGATCCTGCGCGACGGGCTTCTGACCGCCGAGGGCGAGGTGTGGAAGCGCTCGCGCAAGGCCATGGCGCCGGTGTTCACGCCGCGCAACATATTCGGATTTGCGCAGCCGATGCTGAAGCGCACGCTGGAATTCGTGGAGCGCTACGAGGGCGAGACCGGCACGGTCGACGTCGCCCGCGACATGACCACGCTGACCTACGAAATCCTCGCCGAGACGCTGTTTTCCGGCGAGATCGCGGGCGAGCCGGGCAGTTTTGGGCATCAAGTCGACCATCTGTTCGAGACCATGGGCCGGGTCGATCCGCTCGACCTCCTGCGCGCGCCCGACTGGCTGCCGCGCATAACCCGCATTCGCGGCCGCAAGACCATGGCCTATTTCCGGAAAATCGTGTCCGACACGATGACCATGCGCAAGGAGAGGCTGGAGCGCGAGCCCGATACCGTTCCGCAGGATTTTTTGACCCTGCTGTTGCGCGCCGAGGGGCCGGACGGGCTGGCGCGCGGCGAGATCGAGGACAACATCATCACCTTCATTGGCGCCGGGCACGAAACCACCGCACGCGCGCTCGGCTGGACGCTCTATTGCCTGGCCGAGGCGCCGTGGGAGCGCGCGCCGATCGAGGCCGAGATCGACGCGGTGCTGGCGCGCGAGCCCGACCCGACCAAGTGGCTCGACGCCATGCCGCTGACGCGCGCGGCCTTCGAGGAAGCGCTGCGGCTCTATCCGCCGGCGCCCTCCATCAACCGCGAGCCGATCGAGCCCGAATATTACCGCGACCTCTATATTCCGCCCAAGGCGGCGGTGCTGGTCATGCCCTGGACGGTGCACCGCCATCGCAAGCTGTGGGACCAGCCGGATGCCTTCATGCCGTCGCGCTTCCACCCCGGCAACCGCGAAAAGATCGACCGGTTCCAGTACCTGCCGTTCGGGGCAGGGCCGCGCGTCTGCATCGGCGCCAGCTTTGCCATGCAGGAGGCGATCGTCGCGCTCGCCGTCCTGCTCTCGCGCTTCCGCTTCGACACTGTGGCGGAGACAAAACCCTGGCCGGTGCAGAAGCTGACCACCCAGCCGCAAGGCGGCCTGCCGATGCGGGTGACGCGGCGGGGGTAAGGCCGCCGGCTTGTTGCTCTACGTTGCCCCCTCTGTCCTCACCTCCCCCACAAGGGGGGAGATTGGATGTCACCTCGGCTTTCGCCAATCATGTCACCAACTGAAAGTCTGGTCAGGCTCGGTGGCGGAAGGCGTTCTCCGACGCTCAGGCCCGCAGAAAAGGCTCGACCGTGCCCTTGAGCTTGATGGTGATCGGCTGGCCGAAGCGGTCCTTGGACTTGCCGGCCGGCACGCGGATCCAGCCCTCGCTGACGCAATATTCACTGACATCCTCGCGCTCGCGCCCGTTGAACAGGATGCCGACGCCGCGTTCCAGCACTTCGTCATCGAAGAAGGGGCTGCGCGGGTCGATGCTCAGCCGGTCGGGAAGGGTCATTGCTTTCTCCAGTAATCCTTGGCGCGATGCGGACGCGATTGCCCGCGTCGCAAGCTTTGCGAGGCCTGTTAAGGGCATCGGCCGTCAGCGTAAAGCCCCACGCTCAATTCCGCCCCTGGAATGCATTCTCCACATGCACCGGCCAGCGGCGCGGCAACACCGCCACCAGGTCGAAGCGCACGGAAAGCCGGCCGTAATCCGGCTGGCGCGACAGCCAGAGATCCGCCGCGCCCTCGATGCGGCGTTCCGAGCCATAGGCCACCGCTTCCATGGCCTCGCCAAGGGTCGGCCGGGCCTTCACCTCGACGATCAGCACGAGGTTTCCGCGTCGGGCGATGAGGTCGATTTCGCCGAGTTTTGTGCGGTAGCGGCGCGCGACGATGCGGTAGCCTTTCAGCATCAGCGCGAGTGCCGCAAGCCATTCGCCGCGATGTCCGCGCCGGTAGGCCTTGCGTCGCGCCAGCGTGTCAGCCATCGCCGCCTTCCTTGAGTTCGAGCAGGCGGCGATAGAGCGCCGGCTTCTGGCCTCCGGTCATGCGCGCGGCCTCGGCGGCCGCTTTGGAAGCGGGCATTTCGGCCGCGAGCGAAAGCAGCAGGCGGTCGACATCTTCCGGCGCAGCCGCAGCCTGTGCGGCCGGCGGCCCGACGCAGATGACGATCTCGCCCTTGGGCGTCGGCGCCTCGGCATAGTGGGCCGCAAGGGCGGCCAGCGTGCCGGTGCGCATCTCCTCGAAGGTCTTGGTGAGTTCGCGGCCGATTGCGGCCGGCCTGTCGCCATAGACGTCGGCCATGGCGACCAGCGTGTCGGCCAGCCGGCGCGGCGACTCGAAGAAGATCAGCGTCGCCGGTACGGCTGAAAGCTCGGACAAGCGGGTGCGCTTCTGGCCGTCCTTCACCGGCAGGAAGCCGGCGAACATGAAGGCGTCCGACGGCAGGCCCGAGGCGGTGAGCGCCGCCAGAACAGCGGATGGGCCGGGGATCGGCACCACGCGGATGCCCTTTTCCAGCGCCTGCTCCACCAGCCGATAGCCGGGGTCGGAGACCAGCGGCGTGCCGGCGTCGGACACCAGCGCCACGCTCCTGCCTGCTTCCAGAGCCTCGATCAGCCGCGGGCCGGCCTCGGCCGCATTGTGCTCGTGATAGGGCGTAGGGCGCTGGCGGATGCCATAGCGGTCGAGCAGAACGCGGGTGACGCGCGTGTCCTCGCAGGCGAGCACATCCGCGCCGGCCAGCGTTTCCAACGCGCGCAGCGTGATGTCGCCGAGATTGCCGATGGGCGTGGCGACGAGGTAAAGCGCTACCTCCAGCGGCCGGGCGGCGACCTCGGTCTGCCCGATCATGAAACTTTTCCTGCCGCTGTCCGTCGTCACGCTGCCGTCTCCTTGGTCGCCCTCTTTCGCATGGGCGGGCGCGCGTTGCAAAAGACCTTTCGCGCCGCTCCTGAAAATCGGGCCGGTCAGACGCGGTAGGCGACCAGCACCGCGCCGGCGGCAATCAGCGCGATGCCAAGCCAGTTCGCGCCGGTCAGCCTCTCGCCAAGAAAAACGACGCCGAACACCGCGACCAGAACCACGCTTAGCTTGTCGATCGGCGCCACCTGCGCGGCCTGCCCAAGCTTCAGCGCGCGGAAATAGCAGAGCCACGAAGCACCCGTGGCGCACCCGGACAGGATCAGGAAGGCATAGGTCTTCGTGGAGATCGACCCGAGCGCCTGCGCCTGTCCCGTGGCGACCACGATGCCGGCTGTCACCAGCAGGATGACGATGGTGCGGATCAGCGTGGCGAAGTCGGAATTGACGTTTTCAACGCCGACCTTGGCGAAGATGGCGGTAAGTGCGGCGAAGGCGGCCGACAGCACTGCCCAGAACTGCCAGGATGCGAAAGTGGTCATGGGCTGTGTCTCCCCGCTGCGATGCCACGTGGAAGCTGTAGCATTTCGGGGAGGGTGACGAAATCGTGGATAAGCTTTCAAGCGCGGTAGCGACGGACAGCTTCATCGACTGCGCAGCCGACGTCTCACCGCGCCAGGTCGGCCACCACGGCGTCCAGCACGATCATGCCCGAAGGGGTGGCGCGAAGGCGCGAATTGCCGACGGGCTCGATCAGCCCTTCGTCCCGCAATATCGACACCCGCGCCGGAGACAATTCCCGCCCCGAAAGCGCCTCGTAGCGTACGAGGTCGATGCCTTCGACAAGCCGCAGGCCCATCAGAAGGAATTCGTCGGCTTCCTCCGAACGGGTCAGTATCTCGCCGCCGGTGACGCCGTGGCCCTTGGTCTCGACCAGCTCGAGCCAGGTCTCGGGCATCTTCTCGGCAATGGTCACCACGCGCCGCCCGTCCTCCACGAAGCGCCCATGCGCGCCGGGGCCGACGCCAACATATTCGCCATAACGCCAGTAGATCAGATTGTGCCGGCTTTCGGCGCCGGGCCTGGCGTGGTTGGAGATTTCGTAGGCAGGCAGCCCGTGCGCGGCCGTCACCTCCTGCGTGATCGCATAGAGCTCGGCCGCCTGGTCGGCGTCCGGCAGCTCGAACTTGTGCGCGGCATGCAGCGCGTGGAAGCGCGTGCCTTCCTCGATGGTGAGCTGGTAGAGCGAGAGGTGGTCGACGGCGTGGCCTATCGCCTGCTTCAGCTCGGCCGCCCAGGCCTGCGGCGTCTGGCCGGGCCGGGCATAGATCAGGTCGAAGGACAGGCGCGGGAATGTTTCGCGCGCCAGCGCGATGGCCTGCAACGCTTCCTCGACATTGTGCAGCCGGCCAAGGAAGCGCAGGTCGGCGTCGTTCAGTGCCTGAACGCCCAGCGAAACGCGATTGACCCCGGCGGCGCGATAGCCGCGGAAGCGCTCGGCCTCGACGGAGGAGGGATTGGCCTCCAGCGTTATTTCCACGCCCTGCGGCACGGTCCAGTTGGCGGCAACCGCGTCGAGTACGGCCGCCACCGTCTGCGGCTTCATCAGCGAGGGCGTCCCGCCGCCGAGGAATATGCTGGTCACCTCGCGCGGGCCGGTGCGCTGGCGCATCGTCGCCAGTTCGGCCTCGAAGGCGCGGACAAAGCGCTCCTGGTCCACCGGCTGGTGGCGGACATGGCTGTTGAAGTCGCAATAGGGGCACTTGGCCGCGCAGAACGGCCAGTGGATGTAGACGCCGAAGCCCGGTTCGCTGCTGGTCAATATCGCGTCCTTCACGCCGCGCCGAGCATGGCGCGGGCAAATTTCTGGAAGGCGCGGGCGCGGTGCGACAGCGCCTTGTCCTGGCCCGGCTTCCAGCCGTGCTTTTCCTCGGCCGTCATCTCCCCGAAAGTCTTCTCGTGGCCTTCCGGCAAGAAGACCGGATCGTAGCCGAACCCCTTCTCACCGCGCGGGGGCCAGACCAGCTGGCCCTCGGCCTCGCCGCGGAAATATTCGGTGTGGCCGTCCGGCCAGGCCACGCAGATGACCGCCACGAAGCGGCCGCTGCGGCTCTCCGGCGATACAGCACCTGCCTCGCTCATCGCGTCTTCCGTGCGCTGCATGGCCATGGCGAAGTCGCGGCTGCCGTCGGGCATCTCGGCCCAGTTGGCGGTGTAGACGCCCGGCTGCCCGTCGAGCGCATCCACGCACAGGCCGGAATCGTCCGACAGCGCCGGCAGGCCGGTCGCGGTTGCGGCAGCCAGCGCCTTGATCGCGGCGTTTTCCTCAAAGGTGGTGCCGGTCTCGTCGGGCTCGGGCAGGCCGAACTCCTTCGCCGACTTCGCCTTGAAGCCGAACGGCGCCATCAGGTCGGCGAACTCGCGCAGCTTGCCGTCATTGTGGCTGGCGACGACGATTTCCCGGTCGGTCAGAATGCGCATTCAGATACCCCAGATACGTGGTTCGGCGATCTCCAGCGAATTGCCTGAAGGGTCGCGGAAATAGATGGAACGGCCCCCGTTTGGCCATTCGAAATCGGCTTCTATGGCGACGTTGCTGGCCTGCAGATGGGCCTTCCATCGCGCAATTTCATCGGCGGTGCCCGAAAAGCAGAGGTGGCCTTCACCCACCGTGCCATGCGGCGGCACCGGAAGTTTCGCGTCCGAGGCGGGCGGATGCCGCGTCGCCTCGGCGTTGAACAGCAGGAGCACGCCTTGCCCGCAGCGGAAGAAGACATGCCGTCCCGGCACCTTGGCAATGCGCTCCAGCCCCATCACCTCGCCGTAAAACGTCTCCGCCGCGTCGAGGTCGGAGACGTAGAGGGCGCTTTCGAGGATGCCGGAGGGGCGCATTTTTGCCTCAGGCCACCGCCATCTGCTGCAGGCTCACCAGCCGCGAAATACCCTTCTTGGCCAGCGTCATCAGATTGGTGAACTCTTCTTCAGAGAAGGGCGCGCCTTCGGCAGTGCCCTGGATCTCGACGATGCCGCCCTTGCCCGTCATCACGAAATTGGCGTCGGTGCCGGCCGAGGAGTCTTCCAGGTAGTCGAGGTCGAGCACCGGCTGGCCCTCATGGATGCCGCAGGAGATCGCGGCGACATGGTCCTTCAGCACCTTGGCAACCGAAATCATCTGGCGCGCTTCCATCCAGCGCAGGCAGTCGTGCAGCGCCACCCAGCCGCCGGTGATGGCGGCCGTGCGCGTGCCGCCGTCGGCCTGGATGACGTCGCAGTCGACCGTGATCTGCATCTCGCCCAGCGCCTGCAGGTCCACCACGGCGCGCAAGGAGCGGCCGATCAGGCGCTGGATTTCCAGCGTACGGCCGCCCTGCTTGCCGGCGGCGGCCTCGCGGCGCATGCGCTCGCCGGTGGAGCGCGGCAGCATGCCGTATTCGGCCGTCACCCAGCCCTTGCCGGTGTTGCGCATCCAGCCCGGCACCTTTTCTTCAAGGCTGGCGGTGCACAGCACATGCGTGTCGCCGAATTTGACGAGGCAGGAGCCTTCCGCGTGCTTGGAAACGTTGCGCTCGAACGAGATGGGGCGCATTTCGTCGGGTTGGCGTTTGGAAGGGCGCATGCGGTTCTTTCTTCTTGAGAGCTGTTTTCTAGCCGGCTTGTAGCCTCATGCCGGCCCTGGCGCAAAGGAAAAGCAGCGGCACCGCGGCACGGTTGTGTTCCGGCTGGGTGAATCTATATCTTGATTCCGGAGGTTTGATGAGACCATGACGAAGCCTGTTCTGGATCCAATGTTGCCGTCGCTCGACATGCGTTCGCGCGAGATTTTCCGTCGCATCGTGGAATCCTACCTGAAAGACGGCGAGCCGGTCGGCTCGCGCAATCTGGCGCGCATGCTGCCTTCCAGCCTGTCGCCCGCCACCGTGCGCAACGTCATGAGCGACCTGGAGCAGCTTGGGCTGATCTATGCGCCGCATATTTCCGCGGGCCGCTTGCCCACCCAGCAGGGCCTGCGCTTCTTCGTCGATGCCTTCATGGAGATAGGCGACCTCAGCGAGGAAGAGCGCCGCTCGATCGAGACCCAGCTCAAGGCCGCCGGCAGCGGCGCCACGCTGGAACAGATGCTCATCGACGCCAGCCAGATGCTCTCGGGCCTGTCGCGCGGCGCCGGCCTGGTGCTGGCGAGCAAGAACGAAGTGCCGCTGAAGCACATCGAATTCATCCAGCTCGATCCGCGCCGGGCCCTCGCCATCATGGTTTCGCAGAACGGCGATGTGGAAAACCGCGTCGTCGAGTTGCCCGCCGGCGTCACTGCCTCCCAGCTCATCGAGGCCTCGAACTACCTCAACGCGCATGTGCGCGGCCGCACGCTGGTGGAGGCCAGAAGCGAGATCGCGCGGCTGAAGGAGGAGACGCGCGCCGCGCTGGACGCGCTGTCCCAGGACCTGGTCGAAAAGGGGCTGGCGATATGGGCCGGCGCCGAAACCGGCTTGCCGGCGCGCCTCATCGTGCGCGGCCGCGCCAATCTCCTGGAAAACCTCACCGCCCAGGCCGACATCGAGCTGCTGAAGCATCTGTTCGAAGACCTCGAGACGCAGCAAAGCATGGAGCAGCTTCTCGATCTCGCAGAGGCTGGGTCGGGCGTGCGCATCTTCATCGGTTCGGAAAACAAGCTGTTTTCGCTTTCCGGCTCCTCGCTGGTGGTCGCGCCCTATCGCGACAAGGATGCCCGCGTGGTCGGCGCGCTCGGCGTCATCGGGCCCACCCGGTTGAACTACGCCCGTATCGTGCCGATGGTGGACTACACCGCCCAGCTCATCTCCCGTCTGCTGCGCTAAGGCGGTTCAGGGAAGGCCATCTCGCTCCACAGCGGCGTTTCTCTCATCCCTGAAACGTTCGTGACGCGACAAGAAGCGCCTGAAGGATTATTATCGCTGCCGTGCGGGTCACGGTTCGTCGTGGCGAGAGTTCGCGCGCCGGGATGTACCAGTGGCCGCTCCAACAGTGGAGGAACGGCAATGGCAGGTTTCCACGTCATGGCAGGCGCCACCGAAGGCTATGAACGCATCACGGTGCGCAAGATCGGTTTTGCGGATGTGCTCGACGCGCTTCGACAGGGCGCGCGGGATTTTTGGGAAAAGCCTTCCCACTATGTCTTTCTTTGCGTGATCTACCCGCTTGTTGGCGTTTTCCTGGCGTCATGGACCTCCGGCCGCAACGCGCTGCCGCTGTTGTTTCCGCTGGCATCGGGATTTGCCCTGCTAGGGCCGCTCGCCGCGATCGGCCTCTACGAGATCAGCCGCAGGCGCGAATTGGGCCTTGATGCATCCTGGGGCCATGCGTTCGATGTTAGGCATTCGCCGGCGCTGCCATCCATCGTTGCGCTCGGCATCTGGCTCTTCGTGCTCTTCATCGTCTGGCTGCTCAGCGCCAAGGCGCTCTATGTTTCGCTGTTCGGGCCCGAAGCGCCGGCCTCGATGCGCGTTTTCTTCAACGAGGTCTTCCGGACCTATGCCGGCCATCAGCTGATCCTGTGGGGAAATCTCATCGGCTTCTGCTTCGCCGTGGTGGCGCTCGCCACGACCGTGATTGCCTTCCCGCTGCTGCTCGATCGCGACGTCGGCGTGGTTTCGGCGGTGGAGACATGCGTGCGCACGATTCTGGTCAATCCGCTCCAGATCCTGTTCTGGGGGCTGGTCGTGGCGGTCTGCCTGGTCATCGGCTCGCTGCCCCTATTTGCGGGCCTTGCGGTGGTGATGCCGATCCTCGGGCACGCCACCTGGCATCTCTACCGCAAGGTGATCAGTCCGCGCTCCCGCACGGTGGTAACCTCAGAGAGCTATTCGTCCGTGAGCTGAAGCCTTTGGAGACGCCGATGGCACTGGAAGAACTCAAGGCGCAGATCGGCTATCTCGTTGGCCAGATGGTCGACCGGCCCGAAGACGCACACGAAATCTACGAGCGCATCCGCGAGAAGCTCAACGAACTGCGCGCCATGGGCATGCCGCTGCCGGCCGACCTGGTCGAACTGGAGAAGCAGCTCGACGCCAATTTCGGCACTGCCAACGGCTGAGAGTATCCGGCGGCGGGATACGCGCTGCCGCCGGCAAATGGCGTTGCCGCGCTGGCCCATTCCCAAAGCTGCGGCCGCGTGCGATACGCTGTCCCATGACTCTTGCCGGATTCCTTGCCTATAGCGGCGCGCTCGCCGTTGCCGCCGCCATTCCCGGACCCGGCGTTACCGCACTCGTGGCGCGCGCACTCGGTTCCGGTTTCCGCTCGTCGCTGGCCATGTCGCTCGGGCTGATCTGCGGCGACCTTACCTATCTCACTGCAGTGGTGCTTGGGCTGGCGCTGGTGGCGCAGACCTTCGGAACCGTGTTCCTGGTCATCAAATGGCTGGGCGTGGCCTATCTTGCCTATCTTGCCTGGACTTTCTGGCGCAGCGGCATCACGCCCGAGAATGTCGAGGCGCGCAAGGGCAAGGGCGGCATGTTCAGCGCCTTCCTTTCCGGGCTCACCGTCACGCTGGGCAATCCCAAGACAATGATCTTCTATCTCGCGCTGACGCCGACGCTGGTCGACCTGCGCACTATCACGCCGTTCGACTATGGCGTGTTGGCAGTGATCACAATTCTCGTGCTTCTGGTCGTTCTGGTGCCCTATCTGGCGCTGGCGGCCAAGGCGCGCTGGCTGCTCCGAACGCCGCGTGCGCTCAAGGCGCTGAATCGCACCGCCGCGGCCTTCATGGCCGGCGCGGCTGCAGCCATCGCGGCCCGCTGAGAGCAGTCTTTCCGGAACTGCGTTCTCTTCTCTCTCAGTCGCTTGGAATTTCATTCTATGCGGCAGGGCTTTTCTGCATGCCCGCCACTCGGTTTTTGCCGGCTGCCGCCCTATCCTTTGGCAAAGAGAATTTTCAGGCAATCCATAGTGGAGCAGTACCCATGAACAAGCCCGCCCTCAACACGCGCGCGCCCGGGCGCGGCCGCATCTACGGCTCGATTACCGAGACGATCGGCGACACGCCGCTGGTGCGCCTCGACAAGTTCGCCAAGGAGAAGGGCGTGGTGGCCAATCTCCTCGCCAAGCTGGAGTTCTTCAATCCCATCGCCAGTGTCAAGGACCGCATCGGCGTGGCCATGATCGAGGCGCTGGAGGCGGCGGGCACGATCACCCCCGGCAAGACCACGCTGATCGAGCCGACCTCGGGCAACACCGGCATCGCGTTGGCCTTCACGGCCGCGGCCAAGGGCTATCGCCTGATCCTGACCATGCCGGAAACCATGTCGCTCGAGCGCCGCAAGATGCTGGCGCTGCTGGGCGCCGAACTGGTGCTGACCGAGGGCGCCAAGGGCATGAAGGGGGCGATTGCCAAGGCCGATGAGCTGGCCGCCACCATTCCCGGCGCCATCATCCCGCAGCAGTTCGAAAACCCGGCCAACCCGGAAATCCACCGCCAGACGACGGCCGAGGAGATCTGGAACGACACCCAGGGCGAGGTCGACATCCTGGTTTCCGGCATCGGCACCGGCGGCACCATCACCGGTGTCGGCCAGGTGCTGAAGCAGCGCAAGCCCGACGTGAAGGTGGTGGCAGTGGAGCCGGATGCCTCGCCGGTGCTCTCCGGAGGCCAGCCGGGCCCGCACAAGATCCAGGGCATCGGCGCCGGCTTCGCGCCGAAGGTTTTGGACACATCGATCTATGACGAGATCGTGCGCGTGACCAACGAAGACGCCCTGGCCGATGCACGGTTGGTGGCCCGGCTGGAGGGCGTGCCGGTCGGCATCTCATCGGGCGCGGCGCTGCATGCCGCGGCCATCATCGGCGCGCGGCCGGAAAATGCCGGCAAGAACCTCGTCGTGGTCATCCCCTCCTTCGCCGAGCGCTACCTGTCCACGGCCCTGTTCGAAGGGCTGGGCGGCTAGGAGCCCGGGTTACAGTACCGCTGGACCGCTGAAAAAACCGGTGTGGCGCGGTGGCCGCCCGGTTGAGCGGGGGCTCGATAGCGATCAAATCTCCCCGACCGGCGATCGGCCGGTGGGAGGAACTTCATGTACAGACTCTATACGCGCCCAGGCAGCGGCGGCTTCGTGGCCGAGGCGGCATTCGCGCTGGCCAATGTGCCCTATGAACGGATCAACGTGGCCAGGTCGGAGGCTGCCGATCCGCAGTTCCTGAAAGTCAGCCCGCTCGGCCAGGTGCCGGCGCTGGCGCTGCCCGAAGGCGGCACGATGACCGAAACCGCAGCCATCTGCATCCTGCTGGGGGAGCGCCATCCGGAAGCGGGCCTCGCGCCCGGCCTCGGCGAGGAGGCGCGCGCCGATTTCCTGCGTTGGATGGCCTTCATGTCCTCCGCGCTCTACCCCGCGATCCTGCGCCTCTATTACGCGCCGCGCTATACGGCCGATCCCGACGGCAAGGCCGCCGTCGAGGCATCTGCCCTGGCGGAAATCGATCGCGGCCTTGCCATCATCGACCGGTCGCTCGAGGGCCGCGGCTGGCTGGCGGGCGACAGCCTCTCGCTGGCGGATGTCTATCTGCTGATGCTCTATTCCTGGCACCCGCAGCCGGAACAGGCGCGCGCCGCGCTGCCCAATGTCGAGCGGCTGTGCAACGGGCTGCGGCAGCATCCCGTTCTCGGCGCGCTCAACGCCGATCACGACATGTGGTGATTTGAGGCCGGGCGGCGGCTACGGCCGCTGCCGAACGGCCATGTCTGGTGGCGTTCGTCGCCGCCGAAAGATTGTTTAGCCGGGATGGGGGCGTTTTGGCTGGCAGCGCTGCTGCGGATCGCGCCGGGCTTGGCCGCGCGCGAAAATGGCGGTCAAGCGCCGGGGCGGGCGCGGGCGGAGATGCGCCCGTGGCGATCAGAATTCAGGGCGAAGCCGTTCACTGAAAGAAGGCCGCACATTGGGCTTGGCGTTGCGGCGGCGCTCGCAGGCCGGGCCGGGACCGCGCATGTAATGGCGTTCCGGACGGTAGGTCGGAGCGATGAATTCGCGCAGCGCGATTGCGTAGCTGATGATGCGATTCCAGAGAGCCATGTCTAAAAATCCCAGTCCGTCGGAAGCCCCCTTCCGAATGCAGACCAATGATAGCGTGCGGTCGTGAATAGTCCGTGAACGCGTTGTTAATCTTTGCCCGAAAAAGCCTCCAATCGTGGCCGAAAAGAGGTGGTTTCGCGCTCTTTCGCCGGCGGTCGACGCCTGGCGGCAGAGTGTGCCTTTTACGCAACGGAATGCGGGCTGAATCCGGCCCGAGACCACAGGAAAAAATCAGGGCAGAAAAGTCTTCTCGAAGGCGCGTCTGCCGGGCGGGGAAAAGATGATTGCGCGGCTGCCCGCTTCCCGGCGCGCCCATTTCTCGGCAAGGATCCTGTCGAAGATCGCCGCTCCCAGCGAGCCCGCCAGATGCGAGCGCCGGACGCTCCAATCCAGGCAGGCTCGGCAGACCGGGCGGCGCGACTTTCCAAGCTGGTCCGGCTCGATGCCGACGGCACTGAAGAAGGACGGGCCGGCTTCCCCCAGCACGATGCGCTCGCCTTCGCGGCTCAGGATGTTGCGGGCGAGAAAACCGTCGAGCATGGCCACCGCATGGTCGCCGGCGAGGTGGTCGTAGCAGATGCGCGCCTCGCGCATCGTTGCCTCGCGCGGGCCGGGGCGCACCCGCTTCGGCCCGGCAGCGGCCGCCACGCCCATGATCGATTCCAGCATCGCCGCGACCTGCGCATTGGCAAGGCCGTAATAGCGGTGGCGGCCTTGCGCGGCGAGCGACAGCAACCCGCCCTCCAGCAGCTTTGAGAGATGCGAGCTTGCCGTCTGCACGGTCACGCCGGCTTCCAGCGCCAGCTCGCTTGCGGTCAGCGCACCGCCCCCCATCAGCGCCGTCAGCATGTTGGCGCGGGCGGGGTCTCCCACCAGGCTTGCGATGCGGGCTATGTCTGGGCTGTTTCGCATGGTTCGATGCTAGTCGAAGCATTCATGTCGGGCAAGCGGCTATGGTCGCCGGCATGGACATGAAGACGGACATCGATGACGCGAGCGCCGAGGGCGCATCGCCGGTGGAGAACCGATCAAGGCGCCCGGCATTGCGGCGGCTCTCTGTCTGGTGCGAGCGCTGGCGGCAGCGCCGGCATCTCACCGAACTGGACGACCACATACTGCGCGACATCGGCATTCCTCCGGGCATGGTCGAACGCGAACGCGCCAAGCCGTTCTGGCGCCGCTGACCAGCCTGACACGAATTCGCCGCCGACGCTTCGTTCCGCATCGAAGCGTGGCCGGCATTCAAGGCATCGTTCATGGAAAGGAGACGATATGAGCATCACCTGCTTCATCCGCTACGAAATCGAGCCGACCGGAAAGGCGGATTTCGAGCGCTATGCGCGCAACTGGGGCCAGGCCATCCCGCGCTGCGGCGCCGACCTGATCGGCTATTTCGCGCCGCACGAGGGCTCGGCCACGACAGCTTACGCGGCCTACACGCTCGACAGCCTCGCGGATTACGAAGCCTATCGGTCGAGGCTTGCCGCCGACCCGCTCGGCCGCGAAAATTATGCCTTCGCGCAGGAGAAAAAATTCATCCGGCGAGAAGACCGCATCTTCCTGAAGCTGGTCTCGGCCCCGCATGCCGCGCTGGTGCGTCCATGATCGCGGTGATCTTCGAGGCCACGCCAGCGGCCGACCGCTACGATGCCTATCTCGGCATCGCCGCCGAACTCAGGCCGCTGCTCGCCGGTGCCGACGGGTTTGTGTCGATCGAACGGTTTCAGAGCCTGTCCGATCCCCGCCGCGTGCTCTCGCTTTCGTTCTGGCGCGACGAGGAGGCGGTGAACGCGTGGCGCAACACCGAGGAGCATCGACAGGCGCAGAAGGCGGGGCGCGCAGGCATATTCGAGGACTACCGGCTGCGCATCGCGCATGTGCTGCGCGACTATGGCATGGCCGAGCGCGGCGAAGCCCCGGCCGACAGCCGGGGCGTGCATGGCTAAGGGGCTTGGGCTCGCTAGGCGTTGCCGATCAGCACGCCTGCGGCCAGCACCAGCGCGCCGCCCAGCACAACTTGGAACGTGGCGCGTAGCCAGGGCGTTTCCATGAAGCGGTTCTGGATGAAGACGATCGCCCACAATTCGAAGAACACGACGATCACCGCGATGGTCGTCGCGGTCCAGAAATCAGTGATCAGATAGGGCAGGGCATGCCCCAGCCCGCCGATTGCCGTCATGATGCCCGAGGCCAGGCCCCGGATCAGCGGCGAGCCGCGGCCGGAGATCTTGCCGTCGTCATGGGCGGCTTCGGTGAAGCCCATGGAAATGCCCGCGCCCACCGACGCCGACAGGCCGACGAGGAAGGTTTGCCAGGTGTCCTGCGTGGCGAAGGCGGCGGCGAAGATCGGCGCCAGCGTGGAGACGGAACCGTCCATCAGCCCGGCCAGGCCCGGCTGGATATAGGTCAGGATGAACTGCCGCCGCTCGGTCGCGCCTTCCTCGGCGAGTACCTCGTCGGTGAGGTGCTTGCGGCCGAGACGCACCGCCAGCGATTCATGCGCCTTTTCAGCCGCCGCAAGGTCGCCCAGCAGCTTGCGGGTGGAGGCGTCGGTCGTGTGCTTGATGGCCTCCATGTAAAAGCGGTAGGCCTGCTCTTCCATCTGCTCGGCCATGGCGCGCACCTTGTCCAGCCCAAGCGGCCGCACCAGCCAGTCCGGCTTGCGGTCGTAATAGCCGCGCACATGCTCGCGCCGGATCAGCGGAATACGGTCGCCGAAGCGCTTGCGATGCAGCTCGATCAGCGCGGCCCGGTGGCCGTCCTCTTCCTCCGCCATCTCCTCGAACACCTTGGCCGAGTCCGGATATTGTTCGGCCAGCCCGTCGGCATATGCACGATAGATGCGCGCGTCGTCCTCCTCCGAGGAGATCGCCAGCGCCAGGATTTCCTGTTCCGAGAGGGATTCGAACGGGCGGCGGCCAATGCCGAGTACGCGGGAAAGCATGAGTGGAATCCATTAGTTTAGAATGGTTCTAAACTATGTGACGCTTACGGCCCGGTCAACGGCCGATATGAGGCCGGATCAAGAAATCGGGATCGGTCTTTTTATAGCTATACCTTCGCCTATATGGACCGGATGCACCGATGGAAGGATGGTCCGATGCCGGCCATAAATACTGCTATCGACACCACGCTCGTCCTCGAACTCATCACCAGCATCCAGGCCGATCTCGACCGGCTGAGAGGAATGCTGCAGCCGCCGGCGCAGGAATTCGACCCCGCCGACCCGCGCAACAAGACCTGCGACGGCAAGCTGACGGCGGACGGCGTGGAGTGCTGCTATCGCCTGTTCGACGCGGGCCATAGCCGCTACTCCGTGGCGCGGGCGATGAAGATTTCTTTTGCCGCCGCAACCCATCGTCTGAAGGCTTGGCGCAAGGCAGGCGGCCAGCAGCGCCAGCGCGTGCGGCTTGGCTGAGGCTTGAACCGAGCGAGCCACCGCCGCTCGGCCGTTCACTTCACGAGGTCGGCGGGCTGGCCGTTTCCGGAGAGGATCTGCGCCGCGCCGCTGACCACATTGCGAAATGCATCGTCGAAGCCCACGCCACGCGCCTGCCAGCGATAGGTCTTTCCCTGTGCTGAAAGCCGCCACTGCGCAACCCAGCCCAGCGCCTCGTCGCTCCAGGAAAGGGTGCCGGCTACGACCAAATCTGAGCCTGCCGTCTTCGCGATCCGATCGAGATTGCCGGTCTGGCCGTCCGAAGCCTCAGCAAGAACGGCTTGCGGAGGCAGAACGAAGGGCAGGGCGGAGCGATCCGCCGCAGCGGCCAGTGCGCCGCGCATGTCCTGGTCGCGGGCGTCGGCGCTGTCTTCGGCCAGTGTGAAGGTCTTGCCTTTCATGTCCCTGATGCCGACGAGGAGAACAATGCGCGGGCGGGGCGTGGCCCATGGCCGGCGGCCCAGGCTGGCGAGCAGGGCGTCAATCTTCTGCCGGTCGAAATCGCAGGTCAGATCATGCGGCCTGTCATAGCTTCCCTGTTCGTCATGGAGCGGTATGCCGCCGAGACGGTCGCGATAGCTGAAACCGGTCACGAATGAAGCCGCCTTGCCTGCCAGCGCAGCCACCTTCGGATCGTCCGTCAGGCGCGGGTCGCCCGAAACCTTGGCCACCACATCCTTGAGGCACAGGGCAAACCCGAGCGCCCGGCGTTCCTCTCCCTGTCCGCTGACGACAGCTTTCGCCTGGTAAAGTTCGTCGGCTACCGCGTGGAAAGCGGGCAGCACAGCCGCTAGCAGGGCAACAAGGCAGCAAAATCCTGAACTGCGAAGCATTGCGGTTCTTCCCCCGCCGACGTCGCCCGAGAACTGAAGCTGTTCCGGCGCCGCGGAGTTTGCCTCAATCCAGCGTGCGGCGGAAGCGCAGCAGCGCCATCGTCGCAAACAGCACCACGAAGACAAGCAGCGCCACCACCTCGCTGGCGATCGCCTGGAAGTCGGCACCTTTCAGCATCACGCCTCGAACGACGCGCAGGAAGTGGGTCAGCGGGAAGATCTCGCCGAATACCTGCGCCCAGTCGGGCATGCCGCGATAGGGAAACATGAAGCCCGACAGCAGGATCGACGGCAGGAAGAAGAAGAAGGTCAGCTGCATGGCCTGCATCTGCGTGCGCGATACGGTCGAGATCGTGTAGCCGAGCAGCACCAGCGCCAGCACGAAGATCAGGACGCTCGACAGGAGCAGGGTCAGCGAGCCGATGAACGGCACGCCGAACAGGAGCTTGGCCGCCACCAGCACCACCACCATCTGCACGGCCCCGACGACCAGATAGGGCAGGACCTTGCCGAGCATGATCTCGGCCGGGCTTGCGGGCATTGCCAGCAGGTTTTCCATGGTGCCGCGTTCGGTCTCGCGGGTCAGCGCCATGGCGGTCATCATCACCATGGTCATCTGCAGGATGACACCGAGCAGCCCGGGCACGATGTTGTATTGGGAGATGATTTCGGGGTTGTAGCGCCGGTGCACGATCACCTGCAGCTGGCTCTTGTTGGTCTCGTCGGCCGCCTCCTGCATGCCCTGCTCGCGCAGCAGCGCCTGGCTGGCCACGGTGCCGAGCGTCGATATCGCGCCGCTGGCCGCCGCGGGGTCGGTGGCATCGGCCTCGATCAGGATCTGCGGGTTGTCGCCGTTGTCCACGCGCCGGGCAAGGTCCGACGGAATGGTGACGACGAAGGAGACCGTGCCGTTGGCGATCAGTGCCTCGGCCTCCGCGGCGCTGCGCACGACATGGTCGAAGCGGTAGTAGCCGGTCATCTCCAGCGCCGAGACCATGGCGCGCGTGTAGTGGTCGTTGCTGGTCGTCACCAAAGCGGTCGGCAGGCTCTTGGGGTCGTTGTTGATAGCGTAGCCGAACAGCAGCAGCTGCATCAGCGGCACGCCGAGCATCATGGCGAAGGTCAGCCGGTCGCGCCGCATCTGGATGAATTCCTTCATCAGCAGGGCGCCGAGCCGGGCGAAGGAAAACACGGTGTTCATCTGCCGTTGCCCTTCGCCTTGCCCATGAACTGGATGAACACATCCTCCAGGCTGGTCTGGCCGGCCTCGACGGTGATGCCGTCGCGGCGCTTGACGTGCTCCAGCGCCGTTTCCAGCTTAGCCCTGTCGGAACCAACCACGTGCAGGGTCGTGCCGAAGGGCGCGACCTGGTCGACGCCGGGCATGCCTTCCAGCTCGGCCGCCACCTTACCTAGCCGTGGTCCGGTGACCACGAAGGTCGTCAGCCCGGCGGCTGCGATCACCTCGTCCACCGTGCCGGTGGCCAGCATCTTGCCGAAGGAGATGTAGCTGATGCGGTGGCAGCGCTCGGCCTCGTCCATGTAGTGTGTCGAGACCAGCACGGTCAGGCCCTCATTGGCGAGACGGTGGATCTCGTCCCAGAACTCGCGCCGCGCCTTGGGGTCGACTCCCGCCGTGGGCTCGTCAAGCAGAAGCAGCTTGGGCCTGTGCATGATGCAGGCGGCAAGCGCAAGGCGCTGCTTCCAGCCGCCCGACAGGGTGCCGGCCAATTGATTGCTGCGCGAGACCAGCCCGAGCTCCTCAAGCGTGCGGGCGACATGCTGCTTCACCGGCTTCAGCCGGTAGAGCCGCGCGACGAACTCCAGGTTCTCGGCGATCGTCAGGTCTTCGTAGAAGGAGAAGCGCTGGGTCATGTAGCCCACCTCGCGCTTGATCTTCAGCGCCTCGGTGCGCAGGTCATAGCCCAGCACCTGGCCGCCGCCCTCGTCGGGGGTCAGCAGTCCGCACATCATGCGGATGGTGGTGGTCTTGCCGGAGCCATTGGGCCCAAGAAAGCCGACAATCTCGCCCTCGGCTACGCTCATCGACACATGGTCGACCACGGTGTGGGTGCCGAAGCGCTTGACCAGCCCGGTGACTTCGATGGCGTTCATGGCTTTTCGTGCGCCCGTCTCATGGCTTTGCTATTGGCTCGCCAGGTCCACGTCGACGATCTGGCCCGGCTGCAGCGGAGTGTGGGTGCCGATCGGCCGCGCCTCGATGAGGTAGACGAGCTTCTGTCGCGTCTCCAGCGAGTAGATGACCGGCGGGGTGAATTCAGGGTCCGGCGAAACGTAGCTCACCCGCGCCTGGAGCCCGGAGGGGCACCCGTCGCAATGGACCGAAAGCACGTCCCCGAACTTCACAGCCGAGAATTTCTCCTCCGGCACGTAGACCTTCAGCTTGACCGCGTCGTCCGGCAGCATCGAGATCACCGGCGCGGAAGGGCCGGCGAGATCGCCCGGATTCCGGATGACATCGGTGACGCGGCCCGGCGCGGGCGCGGTGATGGTGCGCTTTGAAAGGCGCCAGCGGGCCTGGTCGAGTTGCGACTGCGCCACCTTCACGGCATTGTCCGCGGCCTTGATCGTCTCCGGCCGCGCGGGCAGGCGGCCCACCGCCAGGTTGGCCTCGCTCTGGCCGATCGCCGCCTCGGTCACCTCGACCTGGGTGGTGGCGTCGTCCAGTTGCGCCTGGGTGGCGAAGCCATGCTTGTTCAGGTCCTGCGTGCGAACCAGAGTGCGCTTTGCCGCCGCCGCTTGCGCCTTGGCCGTGCGCACTGACGCTTCCAGCACTGCGATTTCTTCCGGCCGGCGGCCGACCAGCAGGTCGGCCAGCTGGGCCTGCGCCTGGGCAAGCGCGTCTTCCGCCTGGGTTACCGCGATCTTGGCGTCGGTATCCTCGGCAACCGCTATCGTCTGGTCTTTCTCGACCCGGTCACCGCGCGCGACTGCAAGAGAGTGCACCTGTGCCACTTCGATCGGCGCCAGCAGCACGAAGTCGCCTTCCACATAGCCGACTGCAAGCGGAGTGGTGCCGCAGGCCTGCAGCAGCGAGACAATGACTGGAATGGCGCAAAGCAGGCTCATGATGTCTTGTCTTTCGGCGGCGTCATTTCGTGGAATGCCAGCATCGCGGCGAGGTTGTTCTTGGCCACCGCGGCCACCGCAGCTGCCTCCGCAGGCCCGATGGCGGCCCAGCCCATGCGCCGCTTCACCGCCTCCTGGCCGATGCGGAAATAGATGACCTGGCCGATAAGGGTGAAGACCGTCAGCTTGGTCCTGTCGCTTTCGGCCGCATCGCCCGTGGCGGCCTCCCAGATGGCGCAGAGCCGGCGGTGCAGCGGCTCGAACACGCCGGCATAGATGCGGTCCAGCGCTGCGGTGGGATGCGAAAGCTCGCGCAGCAGGAACTGCACGATCTCGCCCGCTTCGGGGCGCGCGACGATGAATTGAACCATGCGCTCGATCGCCCCGCGCAACTGCTGGCGCGCGGCTTCCGCCGAGGCCGGCGCCTCGCCCACAGGCGGAACGCCATCCAGTGCCTGGGTGGCGACGCGCTGGATGGTCTCCACGATGTAGTCGGCCGCGCCCAGCCGCAGGCCTTCCTTGCCGCCGAAATGATAGGCGATGGAGCCGATATTGGCCTTGGCGAGTGCCGCGATCTCGCGGGTGGAGGTGCCGTCAAAACCCTTGGCGCCGAACAGTTGCAGCGCCGCATGCACCAGGGCGGTGCGGGTCTGGTCGCTGGCGGCGGAGGTGGCGCTGCGTGCGCGCCCGTTTTTCGGCTTTCGGTCCATGCTGCGTTTTTAATCAATCGATTGATTAATTGCAAGCCCGTCTTGCTCCGCTGCGCCGCTTGGGCTTTATTCTCGCGCATGGCGAAGGAAATCGAACGCAAGTTCCTGTTGGCGGATGAAGGCTGGCGCGGCTCCGCGTCGTCGTCTTCGTCGATCCGCCAGTTCTATGTCGCCGCAGCGCCCGACCGCACGGTGCGCATACGCATTCGCGACGGGCAGGCGCTGCTGACGCTGAAGTTCGGGGCTCAGGCGAAGGCGCGCGACGAGTTCGAATATCCGATCCCACTGGCCGAGGCCGAGGAGATGCTGGCCTTCGCACTGGGCAATGTCATCGAGAAGACCCGCTATCATGTCCGTCATGGCGGTTACCTCTACGAGGTCGATGTCTTTGGCGGCGACCTGGAGGGGCTGGTGCTGGCCGAATTGGAGACGCCCGACGAGGTGCCTGATGCCGCGCTACCGTCCTGGGTCGGGCGCGAGGTCACGGGGCAGGCGGCCTACTACAACGCATCGCTGGCGCTTTCGGGCCGGCCGGCGGAGCCTTCATGAGCAGTCGCATCGATCCGCCTTTCCGGGCCGACCTCTGCGGAGCCCGGCAATGACTGCCGCAACCGACACGCTGCTGGACCGGTTCGGGCGCTGGCTGGCCGCGCGGCTGCAGCAGGAATCCTCCGGCTACGAGCCCTACACGCCCTCCGACCCGGAGACCCTGCACCGCGTCTTGCAGCCGGGAGACGTGCTGCTGGTCGAAGGCAACCAGAAGGTCTCGGCGGCTATCAAATATCTTACCCAGTCCACCTGGTCGCACTCCTGCCTCTATGTGGGCGACGCCCTGCCGACGCCGGAAGACGGCTCGGAACGGCCGCGTCTGGTCGAGGTCAATCTCGGGCAGGGCTGCGTGGCGGTGCCGCTTTCGAAATACCGCACCTACAACACCCGCATCTGCCGGGCGCGCGGCCTGACACCGGAAGACCGGCGCGAGGTGGTCGAGTTCATGATCTCGCGTCTGGGCCTGAGATACGACATGAAGAACATCTTCGACATGCTGCGCTATTTCCTGCCGACGCCGCCGGTGCCGGTGCGCTGGCGCCGCCGCATGATCGCCTTCGGTTCGGGCGACCCCACGCGCGCAATCTGCTCCTCGCTGATCGCCGAAGCCTTCGGGCGCATTCGCTACCCGATCCTGCCGCGCATCACGCCAGCCCCCGGCCGCGCCGCGGCGCAGTCGCGCTACATGCGGCAGGAGATCCTGCACATCCGCCACCACTCACTCTATACGCCGCGCGATTTCGACCTCTCTCCCTATTTTCAGGTGGTGAAGCCGACGCTGGAATATGGCTTCGACTACAAGAAGCTGAGATGGGGAGACATCGCCAAACCGCCCGTCGCGCCGCCTGCTTCGGAACCCAATGCACCCGAGGAAGCTGCGGCGCTGGAGGCCTGAGCCTGCGGTTTCGAGCTTCGTCGCCTCCGCGCTGCCTCTTCCCAAGCGCTATGCGCCCGTGTTTAGTCGCGCCATGGCGTTCACGATCAGGCAGTTGCAGTTTTTCGTCGCGGTGGCCGAGCAGGGCACGGTCTCTGGCGCGGCGCAGAACCTTTCGATCTCCCAGTCGGCGGTTACCGAGGCGATCAAGGATCTGGAGCGGGACCTCGGCGTCGAGTTGTTCGAACGCCATCCGCGCGGGCTTACCATCACCCACAAGGGCCACCAGTTCCTGCGCCACGCCACAAAGATCCTTGCCAATGTCTCGGATGCGCGGCGCACATTCACCGAAACGCCGGAACGGGTCGGCGGCCGCCTTCAGCTCGGCGTCACCTCGCTGGTGGCCGGCTATGTGCTGTCCGATCTGCTCGCGCGCTACCGCCGCGCCTTTCCTTCCATCGAGGTCTCGGCCATCGAGGACAACGGCGACTACCTCGAACACCTGCTGATCGGCGGCGAACTCGACGTCGCCGTCATGATCATCTCCAACCTGCGCGACCGCATGGCTCTGCAGGCCGAGATCCTCGAGGTCTCGCCCTACAGGCTATGGCTGCCGCTCGGCCATGCGCTGGTCGACGCCGACATCATCGGCATCAACGACATCGCCGCCGAGCCGCTGATCATGCTGACGGTGGACGAGATCGAGGAAAACACCGGCAAGCTGCTTTCGGCCTTCGGCGCGCGCCCGCATGTCGCCTTCCGTACCCGCTCGGTGGAGGCAGTGCGCAGCCTTGTCGCCACCGGGGCAGGCGTCACGCTGCTGCCGGACCTCGTCTACCGGCCATGGTCGCTGGAAGGCGACCGCATCGAGTCGCGCGACATTTCCGGCTCGCTGCCGGCGGTGCAGGTCGGCATGGTCTGGCGGCGCGGCTCCACCTTGCCGCAGGCAGCGCGCGATTTCATCGGCGTGGCGCAGTTGCAGCGACAAAGCCGGCAGCGGGCCTGACCTATCGGAAAAACCGATATCGTCTTTCTGATAAATCCGTTTGCGAATGCTCCGCTTTCGGATCAACTTCTCATCCAGGGATCAGTGCCGCCGTCCAGAGCGGCCACACAATGGGAGAGAAGAAGACATGAAGTCGTTTCTGAAGACGTGTACTGCAATCGCAGTTGCGATGAGCTTTTCCGGCCAGGTCGTGGCGCAGGAAATGCTCAAGGAACTTGGCAAGGGCGAAGGTCAGGTCAATATCGTCGCCTGGCCGGGTTATATCGAGCGCGGCGAAACCGACAAGGCCTATGACTGGGTCACGGATTTCGAGAAGCAGACGGGCTGCAAGGTCAACGTCAAGACCGCCGCCACCTCCGACGAAATGGTCGCGCTGATGAACGAGGGCGGCTTCGACCTGGTCACCGCCTCGGGCGACGCTTCGCTGCGGCTGGTGGCCGGCAAGCGCGTGCAGCCGGTCAATGTCGATCTCATTCCGAGCTGGAAGACGGTGGACGAACGCCTGCAGAACGCGCCGTGGTTCACGGTCGACAACGTCCATTACGGCGTGCCCTACCAGTGGGGCCCCAACGTGCTGATGTACAGCACCCATGTCTTCAAGGAAGCGCCCAAGAGCTGGAATGTCGTGTTCGAGCCGATGGATTTCCCGGACGGCAAGTCCAACAAGGGCCGCATCCAGGCCTATGACGGCCCGATCCACATCGCTGACGCTTCCAACTATCTCATGGCGCACAAGCCCGAGCTTGGCATCAAGGACCCCTACGAGCTGAACGAAGACCAGTACAAGGCAGCGCTCGACCTGCTGCGCGTACAGCGCACGCTGGCCGGCCGCTACTGGCACGACGCCATGATCCAGGTCGACGACTTCAAGAACGAAGGCGTGGTGGCCTCCGGTTCGTGGCCGTTCCAGGTCAACCTGCTGAAGTCGGAAGACCAGCCCATCGCCTCGACCATTCCGGAAGAGGGCGCCACCGGCTGGGCCGACACCACCATGCTGCATGCCGACGCCGCCAACCCCAACTGCGCCTATATGTGGATGGAGCATTCGCTGTCGCCCAAGGTGCAGGGCGATCTTGCCGCCTGGTTCGGCTCCAACCCGGCCGTACCGGCCGCCTGTAAGGGCAACGAGCTGCTGGGCGACGAGGGCTGCAAGACCAACGGCTTCGAAGACTTCGCCAAGATCAGGTTCTGGCGCACGCCGGTGGCCAAGTGCGCGAGCCAGGGCGAGTGCGTGCCCTATTACCGCTGGGTCTCCGACTACATCGCCGTGATCGGCGGGCGGTAAGCCTTTTCACCTCCCCTTGTAGGGGGGAGTGGTGCTCGCCGCAGGCGATCAATCGACAAAGATTTGTCGATTGAAACCACGAACGCCCGAAGCGGAAGCGAAGGGCAAGATCGCAGCGCCGGGGTGGGGGTGCTTTCGCACCTGCATTTCAACTTTACCCCCACCCTCGCCTTCGGCGCGATCTCCCCACAAGGGGGAGGTGGGCGTTGCGTTTCCATGCTCCCTCCTCTCCCAACGGGGAGAGGGTGGCCGCCCCCGGGTCTTGCCTTTGGCGAGCCCTAGGACAGGCTCCGCGGCCGGGTGAGGGGGCTTGTGTATCAAGAAAGCTAGACAAGCATGACCTCAGCCGTTTCCTTCGAAAATGTCTCCCGCCACTTCGGCGCCGTGCGCGCGGTCGATGCGGTCGATCTCGACATCAGGCCGGGCGAGTTCTTCGCCATGCTCGGCCCTTCGGGCTCGGGCAAGACCACGTGCTTGCGCCTCGTAGCCGGCTTCGAACAGCCGACCGGCGGCAGCATCAGGATATTCGGCGAGCGCGCCGAGGGCGTCCCGCCCTATCGCCGCAACGTCAACACCGTGTTCCAGGACTACGCGCTGTTTCCGCATCTCAACGTGCTCGACAACGTCGCCTATGGGCTGATGGTCAAGGGCGTTTCCCGTGCCGAGCGCGGCAGGCAGGCGGAAGAGGCGCTGAAGCTGGTGCAGCTTCCCGGCTATGGCGCGCGCAAGCCCAGCCAGCTTTCCGGCGGCCAGCGCCAGCGCGTCGCGCTTGCCCGCGCGCTGATCAACAAGCCGCGCGTGCTGCTGCTCGACGAACCGCTCGGCGCGCTGGACCTCAAGCTGCGCGAGAACATGCAGGAGGAGCTGAAGCTCCTGCAGCGCGCGCTTGGCATCACCTTCGTCTTCGTCACCCACGACCAGGGCGAGGCGCTGTCCATGGCCGACCGCGTCGCCGTGTTCAACGACGGCCGCATCATGCAGGTCGGCACGCCGCAGGATATTTATGAGCGGCCGCAATCGCGCTTCGTCGCCGATTTCGTCGGCTCCTCCAACGTGCTGCCGCCCGATTTCGTCGCCCGCCATGGCGGCGCGCGCCGCTGGGCGAGCCTGCGGCCCGAAAAAATCCGCCTTGGCGACGGCACCGGAGCCGGCGTGTCCGGCACGGTGAAATCGCGCAGCTTCCTCGGCGCCACCAACCGCATCGCCGTCGAGGCCGAGGGCGTGCGCCTGCATGTCGTCGCGCCGGCCGGCCTGCCATTGCCGGATGACGGCGCCGACATCCGCCTCTCGTGGTCGCCCTCCGACCTGCACCTGATGGACGAAGCGTCATGAGCGCGTCCGCCGTCATCTCCGCGCGCGCCGCGCCCGCCATCCTGCCCAGCCGGGGCGGTATAGCGGGTACCCTCTCCGACACTTTCTGGCGCCGGCCGAAGCTGCTGCTGTTCCTGATGCTGCTGCCGCCGCTGCTCTGGCTCGGCATCGTCTATCTCGGGGCGCTGTTTGCGCTGCTGTTGCAGAGCTTCTTCTCGATCGACGAGTTCTCCGGCCTCATCGACCGGCAGTTCACGCTGAAGACATATGGCGACCTTCTCCAGGCCGCCAATATCGACATCATCCTGCGCACCGTCACCATGGCGGCCAGCGTGACGCTCGCCTCGGCGGTCGTCGCCTTCCCCATCGCCTATTACGCGGCCCGCTATGCGCGCGGCAAATGGAAGGCGCTGTTCTATCTCGGCGTCATGCTGCCCTTGTGGTCGAGCTATCTGGTCAAGGTCTATGCCTGGAAGCTGATCCTCGCCAAGGAAGGCATCCTGACCTGGCTGTTCGACAAGCTGCACCTCTCCTGGCTGCTCGATGCCTGGCTGTCGCTGCCCTATGTCGGGGGCAACTCGCTGTCGGTCTCGTTCACCGGCACCTTCATCGTCTTCGTCTATGTCTGGCTGCCCTTCATGATCCTGCCGATCCAGGCAGCACTCGAGCGCGTGCCGGGCAATCTGGTCGAGGCCTCGTCCGACCTCGGCGCCTCGCCGGGCCAGACCTTCCGCAACGTGCTGTTTCCGCTGGCGCTGCCGGGCATCGTGGCGGGCTCCATCTTCACCTTCTCGCTGACGCTGGGCGACTACATCATCCCGCAGATCGTCGGCACCTCGCGCCTGTTCATCGGCCAGGCCGTCTACGCCCAGCAGGGCACGGCCGGCAACATTCCGCTGGCCGCCGCCTTCACCGTCGTCCCGGTCGTCATCATGGGTTTTTATCTGTGGGGCGCCAAGCGCATGGGGGCTTTCGATGCGCTGTAGTCCATGTGAACTGACCCCCACCCCTAACCCCTCCCCACAAGGGGGAGGGGAACCTTTCCGTCGCGTCCTCCACATCTACAAGCCGCGGACGGGAAAAGTTTCGCGCAAGCGAGTGTGTCAGAAATCCCCCTCCCCCTTGTGGGGAGGGGTCAGGGGTGGGGGTAAGGCTCCTCTCATAGCAGTGGGAGGCATCCATGCGCTCTGATCGCAACCAGTCCGCGCCCCTCGGCGTCAAGCTCGCAGCGGCGGCGGGGCTCCTGTTCCTGCACCTGCCGATCCTGCTGATCTTTGTCTACGCCTTCACGACGGAAGAAAAGACCTACCAGTGGCCGCCGCCCGGCTTCACGCTGAACTGGCTGTCGGTCGCCTGGAACCGGCCAGACGTGTGGGCCGCACTTGGCCTGTCGGTCAAGGTGGCGTCGATCGCCACGGCAATCGCGCTGGTGCTCGGCACGCTGTGTGCGGCTGCCGTGAGCCAAACAAAATTCTTCGGTCGCGAGGTGGTGTCGCTGCTGGTGATCTTGCCGATTGCGCTGCCCGGTATCATCACCGGCATCGCTTTGCGCTCGGCCTTCAACCTGGCCGACATCCCGTTCTCGTTCTGGACGATCATCCTCGGCCACGCCACCTTCTGCGTGGTCGTGGTCTACAACAACGCCGTGGCGCGCTTCCGCCGCACCTCCGGTTCGATGATCGAGGCCTCGATGGACCTGGGCGCCGACGGCTTCCAGACCTTCCGGCATGTGGTGCTGCCCAATATCGGCACCGCGCTTCTTGCCGGCGGCATGCTGGCCTTTGCGCTTTCCTTCGACGAGGTCATCGTCACCACCTTCACCGCCGGCCAGCAGCAGACGCTGCCGATCTGGATGCTGGAGGAACTGGTGCGGCCGCGCCAGCGCCCGGTCACCAATGTGGTGGCGATGGTTGTGGTGCTGGTGACGTTCCTGCCCATCCTCGCCGCCTATTACCTGACCCGCGAAGGCGACCAGGTCGCCGGCAGCGGCAAGTAGAATTCAAAGGGAGAGAGACATCATGTACACCGAGATGCTGATCGGTTCACGCTTTGAAAGCGGTACGGAAACCGAAGAGCCTATCCTCAACCCCAGGACCGGCGAAACCATCCTCAAACTGCCCGAGGCCAGCCAGGCGCAGATCGATGCCGCGGTCGCCTCGGCCGAGAAGGCCTTCGCTTCATGGTCGCGCACTACCCCGGCGGAGCGCTCCGGCTATCTGCTCAAGATCGCCGAGCGCATCGAGGCGGAGGCCGAGAGCTTCGCCAAGCTAGAGGCGCTGAACTGCGGCAAGCCCGTCAACGCCGTGCTTAACGACGAGATCCCGGCGCTGGTGGATTGCTATCGCTTCTTTGCAGGCGCGGTGCGCACCATGCCGGGCGTCGTCGCCGGCGAATACATTGCGGGCCATACCTCGATGATCCGCCGCGACCCGGTCGGCATCGTCGCTTCCATCGCACCGTGGAACTATCCGCTGATGATGATGGCCTGGAAGCTGGCGCCGGCCATTGCCGGCGGCAACACGGTGGTGTTCAAGCCTTCCGAACAGACGCCGCTGACAGCGCTGAAGCTCGGCCGCATCCTGGCCGAAGTGCTGCCCGAGGGCGTGGTCAACATCGTGCTCGGCCGCGGCGAAAGCGTCGGCAATGCGCTGATCAACCATCCCAAGGTCAACATGATCTCGATCACCGGCGACATCGCCACCGGCAAGAAGGTGCTGCAGGCGGCCGCCCGCTCGGTCAAGCGCACCCATCTGGAACTGGGCGGCAAGGCCCCGGTCATCGTCTTCGACGACGCGGACCTGGAAGCAGTCGTCAACGGCGTCCGCGCCTTCGGCTACTACAATGCCGGCCAGGACTGCACCGCCGCCTGCCGCATCTATGCCGGCAGGAAGATCTACGACAAGCTGGTGGCCGAGCTCACCTCGGCCGTATCCACGATCAAGTACAACCTGCCCGACGATACCGAAAACGAGATCGGGCCGCTCATCTCCAGCCGCCAGCGCGACCGCGTGGCGAGCTTCGTCGAGCGCGCCACCGAGCGCAAGCACATCGAGATCACCACCGGCGGCAGACCGGGCGAGGGCGGCGGCTTCTATTATCAGCCCACCGTCGTGGCCGGCGCGCTGCAGGAAGATGAGATCGTGCAGCGCGAGGTGTTCGGACCCGTTGTCTCCGTCACCCGCTTCTCCGATGTGGACGAAGCCGTGAACTGGGCCAACGATTCCGACTATGGCCTTGCCTCGTCGGTGTGGACCAAGGACATTTCGCGCGCCATGGCGACCGCCGCGCGGCTGCAATATGGCTGCACCTGGATCAACACCCACTTCATGCTCACCAATGAGATGCCGCATGGCGGCATCAAGCAGTCGGGCTATGGCAAGGACATGTCGCTCTATGCGCTGGAGGACTACACTGTGGTCCGCCACGTCATGGTCGCGCATGGGTGAGCAGCCGGCAGTCGGCGCGCAGCGGAGAGCGGCGCCCTGACGTGCGGTTTCTATGATCCCGTCTGGTAGGACCAGATTTTCCGCGCTAACCTCCTCGCGGCGCCGATAGTGGCGCTGCGAGGAGGGGACGCATGAAAATCGGCTTCTGCATGTTTCTCTGGACCACCAACGTCACAGCCAAGCACAAGGCGCTGTTGGAGGACATCAAGGCGACCGGTTACGACGGCGTCGAGATTCCTATCTTCGAAGGCACGCCGGACGATTACAAAAGGCTTGGCGAGATGCTCGACCGCATCGGGCTGGAGCGCACTGCGGTCTCGGCCATGGGCGATCCGGCCATGAACCTGATCGCGCCCGATGCGGCCACGCGCAAGGCCGGCATTTCCTATGTGAAATGGGCGGTCGACTGCGCATCCGCCCTGGGTGCGGCAACGCTCAGCGGCCCGTTGCATTCCACGCTCGGCCGTTTCACGGGCGTCGGCCCCACTGCGGCGGAGAAAAAACGCTCGGTCGCCTCGCAGCGCGCCATCGGCGACCACGCCGGCGCAAAAGGCGTCACCATCGGGCTCGAAGCGCTCAACCGCTTCGAGTGCTATCTGCTCAACACCATGGCCGATTTGTCAGCGCATGTGGACGAGATCGCGCATCCCCAAATCAAGGCGATGTACGACACCTTTCACGCCAATATCGAGGAGGCCGACCCGATCGGCGCCTACACCAACCATGTCGGCAACATCGTCCACGTCCACATCTCGGAGAACGACCGCGGCGTGCCCGGGCGCGGCAACATCCCGTGGAAGAAGACCTTTTCGGCGATCCGCGAGAGCGGCTACGATGGTTGGCTCACCATAGAAGCCTTCGGCCGCGGCCTGAAGGACCTCGCGGCGGCGACGAAAGTCTGGCGCGATTTTGCCGAGAGCCCGGAGGCAGTCTATCGCGAAGGTTTTGTTCACATCCGCGATGGCTGGAAGCGGGCGGGGCGGCGGTAGACCGGCACTATGCCGCCGCGTCGGCCGGCCGCCTGATGGTCGCCGAAGCCGCGATCACCAGCTCGTCCAGCCCGCCGCCGCCGGCATCGATGATCTCGAACAGGTGCCGGCGCATGCGCGGCTCCCAGAATTTGTTGATGTGCTCGGCGGTGCCGGCGATGCCTTCCTCGCGCGGCTTCGAGTGGAAGAAGGTCGCGATCTGGTTGGCCATGCGGATGATCTTGTCGCGCGTGCTGGCCCTGTGTTCATCAAGCGACATGGCGTTCTACTCCGGAAATTACGCGGTCTGGATGGGTGAAGATGTCGAAGTCGTCGCCGCGCACCAGCGCCACCAGCGTCATGCCGGCTTCGTCCGCGGTGCGGATGGCGAGCGCAGTCGGCGCCGAGACGGCGATGATGAAGCGCGAACCGATGGCGGCCGCCTTCTGCACCATTTCGACGGAAACGCGGGAGGTGACGACCACGGCGCCGCTGGCGCCTGCGATGCCGGCCTTGGCCAGCGCGCCGGCAAGCTTGTCGAGTGCGTTGTGGCGGCCGACGTCCTCGCGCGCCAGCACGATGCCCTGGCCGGGCACGTAGAAGCCGGCGGCGTGCACCGCGCCGGTCTCGGCATGCATGGGCTGGGCCTTCGAAAGCAGCTTGACCGAGTTGACGACGTCGTCATGCGAAAGCGTCAGCGCGGCCATGCCCACCTGGCATACCGAGCGCATCGCTTCCTCGATGGACTCGATGCCGCACAGCCCGCAGCCGACCGGGCCGGCGAGCCTGCGCCGCCGCGCCTGGAAGCGGGTGTTGGCCTGGTCCTTCAGCCGGATCTGGATGTCGATGCCGGCGCCGTGGTCCTCGAACTCGAACGCTTCGATCTCCTCGGCGGAACTGACGATGCCTTCGGTCAGCGAGAAGCCGAGCGCGAAATCCTCGAAGTCGGCGGGGCTTGCCATCATCACCGCATGCGTGGTGCCGGCATAGGAAAGCGCGATCGGCGTTTCCTCCGGCACCATGCGCTGCGCCGCAGCCGTCCCGCTCGCGCGGCGCGCGATGCGGGTGATCTGCGTAATGGCGGGGCGAGGGCTCATGGCGAGCCGCCTTACTCCGCTGCTTCCAGCGCGATGCGCCGGCTCTGGCGGGCCTGCTCCTCATATTCCACCTGCCATTCGGACGGGCCGTTGGACGGCGTCACCTGAACGGCAGTGACCTTGTACTCCGGACAGTTGGTAGCCCAGTCGGAGAAGTCGGTGGTGATGACGTTGGCCTGCGTGGTCGGGTGGTGGAAGGTGGTGTAGACCACGCCCGGCGCCACGCGGTCTGTGATCAGCGCGCGCAGCGTCGTCTCGCCCGAGCGGCTGGCCAGCCGCACCCAGTCGCCCTCGCGGATGCCGCGGTTTTCGGCGTCATGCGGGTGGATCTCCAGCCGGTCTTCGTCGTGCCACACCACGTTGTCGGTGCGGCGGGTCTGCGCGCCGACATTGTACTGGCTCAGGATGCGGCCGGTGGTGAGCAGCAGCGGGAAGCGCGGCCCGGTCTTCTCGTCGGTCGCCACATATTCGGTGCGGATGAACTTGCCCTTGCCGCGCACGAAGCCGTCGAGATGCATGACCGGCGTGCCTTCCGGCGCCTTCTCGTTGCACGGCCACTGAACCGAGCCCATCTTCTCCAGATAGTCGTAGGAGACGCCGGCGAACGTCGGGGTGGTCTTGGCAATCTCGTCCATGATCTCCGACGGGTGCTGGTAGTTCCAGTTCACGCCCATGGCCTGGGCGAGCTTCTGGGTCACTTCCCAGTCGGCATAGCCGTTCTTCGGGCTCATCACGCGGCGAACGCGGTTGATGCGGCGTTCGGCGTTGGTGAAGGTGCCGTCCTTCTCGAGGAAGGTCGAGCCCGGCAGGAAGACATGTGCGTAGTTGGCCGTCTCGTTGAGGAACAGGTCCTGCACCACCACGCATTCCATGGCGGCAAGGCCCGCGGCGACATGCTTGGTGTCCGGGTCCGACTGCAGAATGTCTTCGCCCTGGATGTAGATGCCCTTGAACGTACCTTCGACGGCCGCGTCCAGCATGTTGGGAATGCGCAGGCCCGGCTCGTTGTCGAGCTTCACGCCCCATAGGCTTTCATAGATGTCGCGCACCGCGTCGCCCGAAACGTGGCGATAGCCCGGCAGTTCGTGCGGGAAAGAGCCCATGTCGCACGAGCCCTGCACGTTGTTCTGGCCGCGCAGCGGGTTCACGCCCACGCCCGGCCGGCCGATATTGCCGGTGGCCATGGCAAGGTTGGCGATAGACATGACGGTGGTCGAGCCCTGGCTGTGCTCAGTCACGCCCAGGCCGTAATAGATCGAGCCGTTGCCGCCGCGGGCATAGAGGCGGGCCGCGCCGCGGATCGTCTCGGCCGGAACGCCCGACAGCTTCTCGACCTCTTCCGGCGAGTTCTGCGGCTCGGCGACGAAGGACGCCCAGTCCTCGAATTCCGACCAGTCGCAGCGCTCGCGGATGAAGGCCTCGTCATAGAGCCCTTCGGTCACGATGACATGCGCCAGCGCGGTCATCACTGCCACGTTGGTGCCGGGCTTCAGCGCCAGGTGGTAGGCCGCCTCGATATGCGGCGACTTCACCATCTCGGTGCGGCGCGGATCGATGACGATCAGCTTGGCGCCGGCGCGCAGCCGCTTCTTCAGCCGCGATGCGAACACCGGATGGGCCGATGCCGGGTTGGCGCCGATGACGATCACGACATCGGTGTGCTCGACCGAGTCGAAGTCCTGCGTGCCGGCCGAAGTTCCGAAGGCCTGGCCGAGGCCGTAGCCGGTCGGCGAGTGGCAGACGCGGGCGCAGGTGTCGACGTTGTTATTGCCGAAACCCTGACGGATCAGCTTCTGGACGAGGTAGGTCTCCTCGTTGGTGCAGCGCGAGGAGGTGATGCCGCCCACGGCGCCGCGACCGTACTGGTACTGGATGCGGCGGAACTCGTTGGCGGTGTGGGTCAGCGCCTCTTCCCACGACACTTCGCGCCACGGGTCGGTGATCTTTTCGCGGATCATCGGGTTGAGGATGCGCTCCTTGTGCGTGGCATAGCCATAAGCGAAGCGACCCTTGACGCAGCTATGGCCACGGTTGGCCTTGCCGTCCTTGTAGGGCACCATGCGCACCAGTTCCTCGCCGCGCATCTCCGCCTTGAACGAGCAGCCGACGCCGCAATAGGCGCAGGTGGTGACGACCGAATGCTCAGGCTGGCCGATCTGGATGACCGACTTTTCCGTCAGCGTCGCCGTCGGGCAAGCCTGCACGCAGGCGCCGCAGGAAACGCACTCAGAGTCGAGGAACAGCTGGTGCGCGCCCGGCGAGACACGGCTGTCGAAGCCGCGGCCTTCGATGGTCAGCGCAAAGGTGCCCTGCACCTCTTCGCAGGCCCGCACGCAGCGCGAGCAGACGATGCACTTGGACGGGTCGTAGGTGAAATAGGGATTCGATTCGTCCTTCGGCATCCACTTGAAGTTCTGGACGCCGTCGTTCTTGGCTCGGACGTGGTTCTCGCCTTCATGGCCGTAGCGCACGTCGCGCAGGCCCACTGCACCCGCCATGTCCTGCAGTTCGCAGTCGCCATTGGCAGCGCAGGTCAGGCAGTCCAGCGGATGGTCGGAGATGTAGAGCTCCATCACGCCTTTGCGGATGTCCTTCAGCCGGCTGGTCTGGGTGTGGACCACCATGCCCGGCGCCACCGGCGTGGTGCAGGAGGCGGGCGTGCCGGCGCGGCCTTCGATCTCGACCAGGCAGAGACGGCAGGAGCCGAAGGCGTCGACCATGTCGGTGGCGCACAGCTTTGGCACCTGGATGCCGGCCTCCACCGAGGCGCGCATGATCGAAGTGCCCTCAGGCACCGTCACCGAAAAACCGTCGACGGTCAGCGTGACCTGCTTTTCCGCCTTCGAGGCAGGGGTGCCGAAGTCGATTTCGTGTACGAGACCCATTTTTCGTCTCCTATTCCGCTGCCTGGGCGACCGGGACCGGCCGGAAATCTTCGGGGAAGTGGGTGAGTGCGCTCATGACCGGGTAGGGCGTGAAGCCGCCGAGCGCGCAAAGCGAGCCGAACTTCATCGTGTTGCAGAGGTCGGTGACCAGCGCGAGGTTCTTCTCGGGCTCGATGCCGCCCGCCACCTTGTCCAGCGTCTCCACGCCGCGCGTCGATCCGATGCGGCAGGGCGTGCACTTGCCGCAGCTTTCGATGGCGCAGAACTCCATGGCGAAGCGGGCCATCTTGAGCATGTCGGCGCTGTCGTCGAACACGGTGATGCCGGCATGGCCGATCAGGCCGTCGCGCTTGGCAAATTCCTCGTAGTCGAACGGCGTGTCGAACAGCGCGCGCGGGAAATAGGCGCCCAGCGGGCCGCCCACCTGCACCGCCTTCACGGGCCGGCCGGTGGCGGTGCCGCCGCCGATCTCGTCGACGATTTCGCCAAGCGTCAGGCCGAAGGCCACCTCGAACAGGCCGCCATGCTTGACGTTGCCGGCGATCTGGATCGGGATGGTGCCGCGCGAGCGGCCCATGCCGAAGTCGCGGTAATATTCCGCGCCCTTGTCCATGATGATCGGCACCGAGGCCAACGAGATCACGTTGTTGATGACGGTGGGCTTGCCGAACAGGCCCTGGATCGCCGGCAGCGGCGGCTTGGCGCGCACCACGCCGCGCTTGCCTTCCAGGCTGTTGAGCAGCGAGGTCTCCTCGCCGCAGACATAGGCGCCGGCGCCGGAGCGGATCTCGAGGTCAAAGGCCTGGGAGGATCCCAGCACGCTCTTGCCGAGAATGCCGGCGCTGCGCGCCGCCTCAACGGCCTTGTTCATCACCGCGATCGCGTGCGGATATTCGGAACGGATATAGACAAAACCCTTGGTCGCGCCGGTGGCGAGGCCGGCAATCGCCATGCCCTCGATAAGCACGAAGGGGTCGCCTTCCATGATCATGCGGTCGGCGAAGGTGGCCGAGTCGCCTTCGTCGGCGTTGCAGACGATGTATTTCTGCTCGGCCGCCGTATCGAGAACCGTCTTCCACTTGATGCCGGTGGGGAAGCCAGCGCCGCCGCGTCCGCGCAGGCCCGAATCGGTCACCTGCTTGACGATGTCGGCCGGGATCATCTTCACCGCATTGCGCAGGCCGGTGAGGCCGCCATGCGCCTCATAGTCCTCCAGTGACACCGGATCGGTGATGCCGCAGCGGGCGAAGGTCAGGCGCGTCTGTTTGGCGAGGAAGGGAATCTTTTCAGGGTCGCCCAGCGAAAGCTTGTGCTGGCCGCCGGACACCAGGCCGGCGTCGAACAGCGTTGGCACGTCCTTGGCCGAGACCGGGCCATAGGCCACGCGGCCGGCGTCGGTGGCCACTTCCACCATCGGCTCCAGCCAGTAGAGGCCGCGCGATCCGTTGCGCACAATCCGCGCATCGATGCCGCGCGAAAGAACTTCGGCCTCGATTGCCTTGGCTACCTTTTCGGCGCCGAGCCCCAGCGCGCCGGAATCGCCCGGAACGTAGATGGTGACGGTCACGAGCGCACCTCCGCGACGATTTCTTCGATCTTGTCGGCGTCGAGCCGGCCGATGACCTCGCCGTCCAGCATGGCCGCCGGGGCGCAGGCGCAGAGGCCCAGGCAGAATACCGGCTCCAGCGTGACTGAGTCGTCCTTAGCCGTCTCATGGAAGCCGATGCCCAGCGCCTGGCTGATCTGCGCGGCGATGGCGTCGGCACCCATCGACTGGCAGGCCTCGGCGCGGCAAAGCTTCAGCACGTGCCGACCGGCAGGCTGGCTGCGATAGTCGTGATAGAAGGTGACCACGCCGTGCACTTCCGCGCGCGACAGGTTCAGCGCCTCGGCGATGACCGGAACCGTCTCCGACGGCACGTGGCCAAATTCTTCCTGGATGCTGTGGAGAATCGGAAGCAGAGGGCCTTCCAGATCCTTGAACTCGTCGATGACCGATCTTGCCCTGGCGGCGATGTCGGTACTTGCCGACTGCATAGCCATGCAGCGCCCTCCCTTTCTGAAACGGGCAAAGCTATTCAGAACGGGAAAGCGTAATCAATATAGCAGTTTCGTTGATCGATAGAAAAAATCTATTGAAGGGCGACAAGGCTTGCCGCAAGCAGACGCGCCTCATGCATCAGCGCCGAAACGATCGGCGTGTTAGGCTCCCGGTGCGCGGCCACCAGGCCCACCAGATGGCTTGCATCCGGCTCGACGATGGGAATGGCGCGGATGGGTTCCGCAAAGCCGAAGGTTTCGGCCAGATTGAGCGGCATGATCGACGCCCATTTCCCGGTGCGGATATGCGAGAACAGCACGATCATCGAGTTCGATTCGAGCGTGGTTTGCGCCTTCACGCCGGCTTCCTCCAGATGCCGGTTGATGATGCGACGGTTCTGCATGTCCGGCGTCAGCAGGCACAGCGGCAGCGTGCTCACCTCGGCCCAGGTCACAGATTTTCGGTCCGAAAAAGGCGTGCCCGCCGCAGTGATGAGCTGGTAGCGCTCCGAATAGAGCGGCACCGAGGCGACTCGGCCAAGCGGCTCGTTGTCGAGATAGGTGATGCCGATGTCGGCCTCGAGGTTTTCCAGAAGCGTCAGCACCTCGATGGAAGTGCGCGAGATGATGGAGAAGGTCACCGCCGGGTGCTTTTCGTGGAAGGGCGTCGTCAGCCGCGGCGTCATGGCAAGTGCTGTCGGAATGGCGGCGATGCGCACATGGCCGGAGAGGCCGTGGCGCGCCGCGCGCATTTCCTCGCGCATGGTGCGGGTGTCTCCCACTATACGGCGTGCCCATTCCAGCACGCGGCTGCCTTCAGGAGTCAGGCCCTGGAAACGCGAGCCGCGCTGCACCAGCATCACGCCGAGCTGGTCTTCCAGCTGCTTGATGCCGGCCGAAAGGGTGGGCTGTGTCACGCCGCATTCCTCGGCCGCGCGACCAAAGTGCTGCTCCTTGGCCAGCGCCAGGAAGAATTCGAGCTTGTCGATCATGCGGTGAAACTAGCCGGTTGGCAGCCGGAGCGCCAGAAGGAACGGACGCTGCCAGGCTGTGATCGACTTCGATCGCCCACTCCTCGCTTCGCTCGGCATTTCCGCCTCCATTTCAGGGCAGGGCATTTGAAGTACCCCCACCCCTAACCCCTCCCCACAAGGGGGAGGGGGACCGCTTTGTCACCGTGCACGCCAAGAACGGTGATGGTTGGTGCCGGACGGTCATGCAGCAGAATTCCCCTCCCCCTTGTGGGGAGGGGTTAGGGGTGGGGGTACAAGGCCGATTGCATCCATATGCAATGATGGGGAAGCGCGACCTCTGGCCGCCTCGAGAGCCGGGCGCTTGGTTCCGGCGACGATATGCATTATCTCAAGCTAAACACCGGAAGAGAAGAAGCATCATGTCAGTGACCAGAGAAGCCGTTCTCGAAAAGCTCAGCACGATCAAGGGCCCCGATCTTGAAGGCGACATCGTCAGCCTTGGGCTGGTTTCGGAAATCTTCGTCGCCGACAGCAAGGTCTTTTTCTCCATCACCGTTCCGGCCGCCCGCGCGCAGGAACTGGAACCGTTGCGCGCCGCTGCCGAGCGCGCCGTGAAGTCCATCCCCGGCGTCGTTAGCGCCATGGTGGCGCTGACTGCCGAGAAGAAGGGCGGCGGCATGGAAAGCGCGCCGCCACGGCCCGTTCCGCCCCGCCCGGCAGCGCCCACTACGCCACCCCGAGCCGCACCCCACGCGCCCGCCGGCCACCAGCCGGGCAAGCGCGGCGTGCCGGGCATCGAGGCGATCATCGCGGTGGCTTCCGGCAAGGGCGGCGTCGGCAAGTCGACCACCGCCATCAACATCGCGCTCGGCCTTGCGGCCAACGGGTTGAGGGTCGGCGTGCTCGACGCCGACATCTATGGCCCCTCCATGCCCAAGCTGCTCAACCTGCACGGCCGGCCCCAGACGGTGGACGGCCGGGTGCTGAAGCCGATGGAGAAATACGGGCTCAAGGTCATGTCCATGGGCTTCCTCGTCGACGAGGAGACGCCGATGATCTGGCGCGGGCCGATGGTCATGTCGGCGCTGACCCAGATGCTGCGCGAGGTCGACTGGGGGCCGCTCGACGTGCTGGTGGTCGACATGCCGCCCGGCACGGGCGACGCCCAGCTTACCATGGCGCAGCAGGTGCCGCTGGCCGGCGCCGTCATCGTCTCGACGCCGCAGGACCTGGCACTGATCGACGCGCGCAAGGGGCTCAATATGTTCAAGAAGGTCGACGTGCCTCTGCTCGGCATCGTCGAGAACATGAGCTACTTCGTGGCGCCCGATACCGGCAAGCGCTACGACATTTTTGGCCATGGCGGCGCGAAGAAGGAAGCCGAGCGCCTGGGCGTCACCTTCCTCGGCGAAGTGCCGCTGGAAATGGGTATCCGGGAAAGCTCGGATGCCGGCGCGCCGGTGGTCGTCTCCAAGCCCGACGGGCTGGAAGCCAAGACCTATCGCGACATCGCCGGCAAGGTCTGGACGCGGGTGCAGGAAGCGCGCGGCGCGGCCGAGGCTGCGGTGCCGAACATCGTGTTTGAGTGAGGCGCTGATCGACCCCCACTCCGATCCGCTTCGCGGACCACCATTCCGGGGCGAGCCACGGGTCTCGCCCGTCCTTCGGACCCCCCGTTCGACGGGGGAGAGGAAAGGCGCGAACCGACGAAGCTGGGCGCCCTTCCTCTCCCTCCGGAGGGGGGAGAGGTGGCGCGCGAAGCGCGACGGAGTGGGGGACGACGCTATGCGATTGGTAACCCGCTGTCGTTTACCCTTCGCCCACCTTTTCCCCAAAACTGGAAAAGAACTGCCCGGCGAGCTTCTTCGACGTCGACATGATCAGTCGGCTGCCGAGCTGGGCGATCTTGCCGCCCACATCGGCCTTGGCCTCGTATTTGAGGATGGTGGTATCGGGACCGTCCTCGGTCAAGGTCACGTCGGCGCCGCCCTTGGCGAAGCCGGCAATTCCGCCCTTGCCCTCGCCGGTGATGGTGTAGGAGTGCGGCGGCTTCAGGTTCGTCAGCGTCACCTCGCCGGCGAAGGTCGCCTTGATCGGGCCGATCTTGAGTACCACGGTGGCGGCCATTTCGGTGGGCGATTTCATCTCCAGGTCCTGGCAGCCGGGAATGCATTCCTTCAGCACTTCGGGGTCGTTCAGCGATTCCCACACCTTCTGCACGGGCGCGGCGATGCGTTCTTCACCTTCGATGACGAGGGCCATTGTTTCCTCCCGAATGGATTCCTCGCCGAAGGGGTAACGGAGGCGGAGTTTCTTGTCTATCGCACCAAAGTGCTGCGAGCGCCGCCGGGCTCAGCGCAGCCGCCCGATCGGGATGATTTCGCGCGAGGCCGGCGTCCATGGCGCGCCGTGCCAGTCGCCCAGCCATCGGTCCACCGCAAGGCCGGCTTCGTGCAGCATCTTCGCCAGCGCGTCCTTGCCCGGAAAGGCGATTTTCGATTGTGCGTGGAAACGCCGCCCGTCGGCCGCAGTGTAAAAAGTGTCGTAGGTCACCACGCCGGCCGCTTCGTCCCATGCTGCGTCGTTCCAGGCTTGCACCATGCCGAGGCGCGGATGCTGGACAGAGCGCTGCGATTCTTCCGGCACCCATTCCAGCCATTCCCGCGCCGCCGGGTTGCGGTTGTCGAAGATGAAGCGCCCTTCCGGCGCGAGATGGGCTGCGATGGTCTCCAGCACCGCCCGCTGGTCTTCCGCGGTCAGGAACACCTGGAAGGCATGGCCGGTCAGCAGCACCAGATCGAACTTTTTGCCGAGCCGCACATGGCGCGCGTCGGCCTCCACCCATTCCACGCTCTCGCCGCCTGGCCGGCCGCGTGCCACGTCCAGCATGGCGCCCGCCGGATCGACGCCGGTCACATTGCGGCCAGGCGCCAGCGCCACCGCCACCTGCCCGGTGCCGCAGCCGAGATCGAGGACGCTGCCTGCGCCCTCGGCAAAGGCGATGCAATAGTCTTGATCCGCGCCGCCTTCATTTTCGAGATCGTAGAACTGCACAAGTTCGGGGTCGATATAGAGGCGGTCGTCGATCAGGGTCATACAAACATTCCTCTTCCACTCACCTGCGCTGATACCATCTTCCCGCCGTCTTCGTCTTCCCCTGTCCGAAAACCGGCGGCGGCGCTTTGGTGCCGCCTCTTGCGGCCCCGCAATCCTTGCCATAACCATTTCACAGTCGCACCCCGGGAGAAGCTTATGGCCGGTTCGAACACGCGCAAGAAGTTCCGCTCGCAGGAATGGTTCGATAATCCCGACAACCCGGGCATGACCGCTCTCTATCTCGAGCGCTACCTGAACTACGGCCTCACCCGCGAGGAACTGCAGTCGGGCAAGCCGCTCATTGGCATCGCCCAGACCGGCTCGGACCTCTCGCCCTGCAACCGCCATCACATCGAGCTTGCGAAGCGCGTGCGCGAGGGCATCGTGGCGGCCGGCGGCATCCCCTTCGAGTTTCCCTGCCATCCGATCCAGGAAACCGGAAAACGCCCCACCGCAGCGCTCGATCGCAACCTCGCCTATCTGTCGCTGGTCGAGGTGCTTTACGGCTATCCGCTCGACGGCGTGGTGCTGACCATCGGCTGCGACAAGACCACGCCGGCCATGCTGATGGCGGCGGCCACGGTCAACATCCCGGCAATCGCGCTGTCTGTGGGACCGATGCTCAATGGCTGGCACAAGGGCAAGCGCACCGGCTCGGGCACCATCGTGTGGGAGTCGCGCCAGCGGCTTTCGGCCGGCGAGATCGACTATGACGAGTTCATGGAGATCGTGGCGTCGTCAGCGCCCTCGGTCGGCTATTGCAACACCATGGGCACCGCCACCACCATGAACAGCCTGGCCGAGGCGCTGGGCATGCAACTGCCCGGCTCGGCCGCCATTCCAGCGCCCTATCGCGAGCGTGGCCAGATTTCCTACGAGACGGGGAAGCGCATTGTCGGCATGGTGCATGAGGACCTGAAGCCGTCCGACATCATGACGCGCGAGGCTTTCGAGAACGCCATCGTCGTCAATTCGGCGATCGGCGGTTCCACCAACGCGCCGATCCATCTCAACGCAATCGCGCGCCATCTCGGCATAAAACTCGACAATGACGACTGGCAGGCCATCGGCCACAAGATCCCGCTTCTGGTGAACCTGCAGCCGGCCGGCGAATTTCTGGGCGAGGATTTTTGTCATGCCGGCGGCGTGCCGGCGGTGGTGATGGAACTGATGAAGGCTGGCCTGCTGCCGCATCCCGACGCCATCACCGCCAATGGCCGCTCCATGGGCGAGAATTGCGGCATGGTGGAAAACCTCGATCACAAGGTCATCCGCCCGGTCGCCGATCCGCTGAAGGAAAATGCCGGCTTCATCAACCTCAAGGGCAATCTGTTCGACAGCGCCATCATGAAGACCAGCGTGATCTCAGCCGAGTTCCGCGAGCGCTACCTGTCGAATCCGGCCGACCCCGACGCCTTCGAGGGCAGGGCTATGGTGTTCGACGGACCGGAGGATTATCACGCCCGCATTGACGATCCGGCACTCGGCATCGACGAGCACACGGTGCTGTTCATGCGCGGGGCAGGGCCCGTCGGCTACCCCGGCGGTGCCGAGGTGGTGAACATGCAGCCGCCCGCCTACCTCATCAAAAGGGGCGTGCACGCGCTGCCCTGCATCGGAGACGGACGGCAATCGGGCACGTCCGGCTCGCCCTCCATCCTCAACGCCTCGCCGGAAGCCGCGGTCGGCGGCGGCCTGGCGCTGCTCCAGTCGGGCGACCGCGTTCGCATCGATTTGCGCAAGGGCACGGCCGACATTCTTATCAGCGATGAGGAATTGCAGCACCGCCGCGCCGAGTTGCAGATCGACGGCGGCTACCGCTATCCCGCCCACCAGACGCCCTGGCAGGAAATCCAGCGCGGCATGGTCGACCAGCTTTCGGAAGGCATGGTGCTGAAGCCGGCGGTGAAATATCAGCGCGTGGCGCAGACGAAGGGTATTCCGCGGGACAATCATTGAGCGCCAACGCCCACCTCCCTCTTGAGGGGGTGAGGAGTGGTGGCCGAAGGCCACGAAAAGCCAACGATTTGGCTTTTCGAACGACGAACGCCCGGAGCCATAGCGGAGGGCCGGCCGGGAGGGGGTGGTCCATGCCGAGCGCGGCCGCAACGACCCACCTCTGCACTCTGAAAGGGAGGGCCGGCGCACTGCCGCAATGACCCCTTCCCGATCCGCTGCGCGGATCGACCCTCCCCTCATGGGGGAGGGAGACGTCGGTTCAAGCCGCCTGCTTGCGCGCCAGCCTTGCCCTAATGCTTGCCACATCCGCGCGGGGCGTGGCTGCAAACAGCGTCTTGGTGTAGCTGTGCTGCGGGTTGGAAAACACCTCGTCGCGGGTGCCATATTCCACCGCCTCGCCGAAATACATCACCATCACCTCGTCGGCGATGTAGCGCACCACCGAGAGGTCGTGGCTGATGAAGACGTAGGTGAGCTGGAACTCGTCCTGCAGGTCGGCGAGCAGGTTCAGCACCTGCGCCTGTACCGAAAGGTCCAGCGCCGACACCGGCTCGTCCAGCACCAAGAGGCTCGGGTTCAGCATCAGCGCGCGGGCGATGGCGATGCGCTGGCGCTGGCCGCCGGAGAACATGTGCGGATAGCGGTTGAAGTGCTCTTCGCCCAGGCCAACCTTCTTCAGCATCGCCATGGCGCGGTCGCGCCGCTCGGACGCCGGCATGTCGGTGTTGATCTTCAGCGGCTCGGCCAGCACGTCGCCGATCTTCTGGCGCGGGTTGAGCGAGCCATAGGGGTTCTGGAACACGATCTGCACCTTGCGGCGCAGCTCGGGCGTCAGCCCGTCGCGCGCGATGTCCACCTTCTGGCCGTCGATGAACAGCTCGCCCGAGGTCGCCGCATCGATCAGCGTGATGATGCGTGCCAGCGTGGACTTGCCGCAGCCGCTCTCGCCGACGATGGCCAGGGTCTTGCCTTTCTCGACAGAGAAGCTCACGCCCTTCACCGCATGCACGGTGCGCGCCTTGGAGAACAGCCCGCCAGCGACGTGGTAGTCGCGCTTCAGGTGCCGGGCTTCGAGGACGGTGTTGCTCATGCCAGCGCTCCTTCCGGCTCGTCGAGCACGAAGTCGGAGATGGTGGGCAGGCGGTCGCCGGTGGCGTTGTCGGGCAGGGCCGACAGAAGCGCCTTGGTGTAGCTGCTCTTGGGCGATTCAAACAGGGAGAGCACGTCGGCTTCTTCCATCTTGCGTCCCTTGTACTGGACGACGACGCGGTCGGCCGTTTCGGCGACCACGCCCATATTGTGGGTGATCATGATCAGCCCCATGCCGTGCTCGGCCTGCAGGCCCATCAGAAGGTCGAGGATCTGCTTCTGGATCGTCACGTCGAGCGCGGTGGTCGGCTCGTCGGCGATCAGGAGCTTGGGGTTGCAGGCAATGGCCATGGCGATCATCACGCGCTGGCACTGCCCGCCCGACATCTGGTGCGGGTAGGAGCTGAGCCGTTCCGCCGGGTCCGGAATGCCGACCTGCTGGAACAGCTCGATGGCGCGGGCGCGGCGCTGGGCGCGGTCCATGTTCATGTGGACGCGCAGCACTTCCTCGATCTGAAAACCGACGGTGAAGCACGGGTTGAGGCTCGCCATCGGCTCCTGGAAGATCATGGCGATGTCGCGGCCGATGATTTTGCGGCGCTGCTCGGGCGTCATGGCCAGCAGGTCCTGACCGTTGAAGGTCATGCTGTCGGCGGCCACCTTGGCCGTCTTGGGCAGGAGGCCCATGACCGCCAGCATCGAGACGGACTTGCCCGAGCCGGACTCGCCGACGATGGCCAGCACCTCGCGCGGCTCGATCGACAGATCGATGCCCTTCACGGCGATGAACTCGCCGGCGCTGGTGTCGAAGGAGACTTTAAGGTTCCTGATTTCGAGAAGCGGCATCTTACGACCTCTTCAGCTTGGGGTCGAAGGCGTCGCGCAGGCCGTCGCCGATGAGGTTGATGGCAAGCACGGTGATCAGGATGGCAAGACCCGGGAAGGTCACCACCCAGGGCGCGCGCAGGATGAACTCGCGGGCCGCGGCCAGCATCGTGCCCCATTCGGGCGTCGGCGGCTGTGCGCCCATGCCCAGGAAGCCGAGGGCGGCCGCCTCGAGGATGGCGTTGGAGAAGGACAGCGTGGCCTGCACGATCAGCGGTGCCAGGCAGTTGGGCAGGATGGTCACCAGCATCAGGCGCAGGTGCCCGGCGCCCGCCACCTTGGCCGAGACGACATATTCGCGGTTCTTCTCGGCCATCACCGCAGCGCGCGTCAGGCGGGCGAAGTGCGGCTGCAGAACGACTGCGATGGCCAGCATGGCGTTGAACAGGCCAGGCCCCAGGATCGCCACCAGCACCAGCGCCAGAAGCAGCGACGGGAAGGACAGGATGATGTCCATCACGCGCATGATCAGCGTGTCGACCCATCCGCGGAAATAGCCGGCGAGCAGGCCGAGGATGATGCCGCTGATCAGGGCGAAGGTCACGACCACGAGACCGATGAACAGCGAGTAGCGTGCGCCGTAGATCAGCCGCGAGAGGATGTCGCGGCCCACCGCATCGGTGCCGAGCACGAAGTTCGAGGTGCCGTTCGCCCACCACATCGGCGGCGTCAGCAGTGCGTCGCGATACTGCTCGTTGGGCATGTGCGGCGCAATCAGCGGCGCAAAGACGGCGACCAGCACCAGCAGGGCGAAGACGACGAGACCGACGACGGCCCCGTGGTTCATAGAGAAATAGTGCCAGAACTCGGCCAGAGCGCCCGGACGGGCAGCTGGCTTGGCCGCCGGCATGACAGTGGTTTCGTTGCTCATCCTTGCCTCACTGCACGCGGATGCGGGGGTTGATGACGGCGTAGAGGAGATCGACGACAAGGTTCACGGCCATGACGATCAGTGCGATCAGCAGCAGGCCGCTCTGCACCACGACATAGTCGCGCTTGCCAATGGAATCGATCATCCACTTGCCGATGCCCGGCCAGGAGAAGATGGTTTCGGTGAGGATCGCGCCCGCCATCAGCGTGCCGACCTGCAGGCCGATCGTGGTCACGACCGGGATCAGCGCGTTGCGGAACGCATGCAGTCCGATGACCTGGCGCGGCGCGAGGCCCTTGGCGCGGGCAGTGCGCACATAGTCCTCGCCCAGCACTTCCAGCATGGCCGAGCGCGTCTGGCGCGCAATCACGGCGAGCGGGATCGTGGCCAGCACGATCGACGGCAGGATGAGATGGCTGACGGCCGACGAGAAGGCGCCGCTCTTGCCCGACAGCAGGCTGTCGATCATCATGAAGCCGGTGACCGGCGGGAAGAAGTATTGCAGGCCGATGCGGCCGGAAACCGGCGTCCAGCCCAGCGTGCCGGAGAAGAAGATGATGAGCAGCAGGCCCCACCAGAAGATCGGCATGGAATAGCCGGTCAGGGCAGCGCCCATGGTGATCTGATCGAACCAGGAGCCGCGCTTGACGGCCGCAAAGATGCCGGCGGGAATGCCGATGATGACCGCAAGCAGCATGGCGACCGTCGCCAGTTCCAGCGTGGCCGGAAACAGCGCCAGGAATTCGCCGATCACAGGCCGCTTCGTGGCAAGCGAAATGCCGAAATTGCCGTGCAGGACGTTGCTGATGTAGTCGAAATACTGAACCCAGATCGGGCGGTTGTAGCCGAAGCGTTCGAGCAGCTCGGCGTAGCGTTCGGGGCTGACGCCGCGTTCCCCGGCCATGGCCAGGATCGGGTCGCCGGGCAGCAGGCGCACGAATGCGAAGGCGGCCAGCGAGATGCCGAAGATCGTCGGAACGATCAGGGCGAGTTTGTGGAGGATGTAGCGGAACATGGTGATTGCGATGGCTAGACGGCGCCCCTGAGGGGCGCCGTCCCCTATTCGCTTTTCTTATTCGGCGATGTCGACGCCGTCGAAACGATGGATGCCGAGCGGATCCATCACGAAGCCCTCGACCTTCTTGGACATGGGCATGAAGACCTTCGAGTGGGCGATGGTCAGCCACGGCGCTTCGCGCTTGAAGACGACCTGGGCTTCCTCGTAGATCTTGGTGCGCTCGGCCTGGTCGGTCGTCGCCTTGCCCTTCTGCAGCAGGGCTTCGAACTCCTTGTTGCACCAGATGGCGTAGTTCGACTGGCCGATGGCATCGCAGCCGAGCAGGAACAGGAAGTTGTCCGGATCGCCGTTGTCGCCGGTCCAGCCGAGCTGGAAGGCGCCGTCACGATCCTTCTGCTTGCCGCGTTCGCGATACTCGGTCCATTCGTAGCTGACGATCTCGGCCTTGACGCCGATCTTGGCGTAGTCGGCCTGGATCAGCTCAGCCACGCGCTGGGCGTTCGGGTTGTAGGGGCGGCTGACCGGCATGGCCCAGATCTTCATCGAAAGATCCTTGACGCCGGCTTCTTCGAGCATCTTCTTGGCCGCTTCCGGATCGTACGGATCGTCCTTGATCTCGGTGTTGTAGCCCCACATCGTCGGCGGGATCGGGTTCACGGCCGCCTGGCCGGCGCCCTGGTAGACCGCGTCGATGATGGCCTGCTTGTTGACGGCCATGTTGAGGGCCTTGCGGACCTCGGCCTTGTCGAAGGGCGCCACGGTCGTGTTGTAGGCCATGTAGCCGATGTTCAGGCCTTCCTGCTCGTCGACCTTGAGGTTCTCGTCAGCCTGCAGGCCGGCGATGTCGGCCGGGGCCGGGTAGGACATGATGTGGCATTCGCCGGCCTTGAGCTTCTGCGCGCGCACCGCCGGATCGGGGGTGATGGCGAAGATCAGGTCGTCGATCTTCTGGCGGCCGCCGAAGTAACCATCCCAGGCAGCGTAGCGGATGACGGCGTCAACCTGATAGTCGACGAACTGGAAGGGGCCGGTGCCGACCGGCTTCTGCGTGAACTGCTGCAGGTTGCCTTCCTTTTCCAGCTGGTCGGCATATTCCTTCGACACGATCGAGGCGAAGTCCATGCCGAGGTCGGGCAGGAAGGCGACTTCCGGCTTGTTCAGAACGAACTTGACGGTCAGATCGTCGACTTTGACGACTTCCTTCAGCAGGTCCGGGAAGCCCATGCCGGTGAAATACTCCCAGCCGGTGCCGGGCAGGTATTCGTACCAGGGGCTGTCCTTCTTCCACTGGCGCTCGAACGAGAAGACGACGTCGTCGGCGTTCAGGTCGCGGGTCGGGGTGAAGTAGTCGGTGGTCTGGAACTTCACGCCGGGGCGAAGCTTAAAGGTGTATTCCAGGCCGTCGTCCGAGACGGTCCAGCTTTCGGCGAGGCCGGGCATGAGGCTGGTCTTGCCGTGCTCAAACTCGACAAGACGCGAATAGATGGTGCGCGAAGAGGCGTCGAAGTCGTTGCCGCCGCTCCACGGAGACGGGTCAAAGCCTGCCGGCGACGCCTCAGAGCAGTACACCAGAGTTTTGGCATTCGCCGCGCCGCCCAAGACGGTTGCAGCCGCGAGTGCGGCTGCAAAAGTCAGCTTCCTTATCATTGATCACTCCCTGTCATGGATCCAAGCCCCTCAAACTGGCTTTGAGGCCGCATATAAGCATCGTTTTCGAGCCTATGGAACACCTTGTTTTAAGGTGCGCGAAAGGTGGAACAATGTTTCAACATGTTGTCATCATGCGGTTACATTGTTTCGATGAAGACGCACCTTGCGAAATGGTCTTTCCTTTTGGGGTGGTACCTCGACAGCTTACGTTACGACAACGGATGTCGAATTTGCGCCCTCGAGGGCCGGGAAACCCACGTCCGCCGGGCTTTCGGGCGCCTGTTCCCCACTGCTTGCCGTTGCAGGGGAGCAAGGCTTGCATGCGCGCTGGTTGTGGCCATAAATTGGATACAGACGCATTCTACTTGGAAATCCGGGGGCGCAACAATTCGAGAGGGCGGATCCGCGGGTGTAGGCGTCCGAACAAACGAGAAGAACTGCGAGGGAGGACGGGGTGGCCAAAACGAGCAACAAGGCTGGGAAGGCGCAAGTGGACGAGAAGGTGAAGCCGGTGCGGGCAAGGAAACCATCGGCCGCCAAGACGGCGCAGGCGCCTGAGGCCAAGGGGGCAAGCCGGGCAAGGAAAGCTGAAACCGCGGGCGGTTCCGCCTCTCGCGCCGCTGTTGCCGAGGCGGCTGCCGGCACCGCGAGCTCGGCGCCATCGGCCGCGAAAGTCGCAAAGCCCACCGCCAAGAAGGCCGTGAAGAAACCTGCGACTGCCAAGGCTGCGACCAAGCCGGTCGCCAGCAAGGCCGCAAAGAACGAAAAAACTGCCCCGAGCAAGGCGAAGGCCGCAGCGCCGGCGCGCGCCGCGGAAAGGCCGGCAAAGGCCGCCGGTGCCGCCAAGGCCGACGGTGCAGCCAAGCCAAAGGCGTCCGCCTCCAGCACGGCCAAGAAGCAGGCGAAGCCGAAAGCGGCAGCGCCCACCGCCAAAGCTCCTGCCGCTCCGGACGGCGCTGTCGCGCTGCACGAGGTCAAGCCATGGCTGAGAAGCTATCCGGCCAACATTCCTGCGGAGATCCCGCCGCTCGAATTCAATTCTATCGGCGACCTGGTGGTCGATGCCGCCAAGAAATATGCAACCCGGCCCTGCTTCACCTGCATGGGCAAGACAATCACCTTCGCCGAACTCGAGCGACTGTCGGCGGCCTTCGGGGCCTATCTGCAGTCGAAGGGGCTGGCGCCGGGTGCCCGTGTGGCGCTGATGATGCCCAACGTGCTGCAATATCCGATTGCGCTGCTGGGCGTTCTGCGCGCGGGCTACACGGTGGTCAACGTCAATCCGCTCTACACCCCGCGCGAGCTTGAGCACCAGCTCAAGGACTCGGGCGCCGAAGCCATCATCATCCTCGAAAACTTCGCCACCACCTTGCAGGGGGTGATCGCCCGCACGCCGGTCAAGCACGTGGTCGTGGCGGCCATGGGCGACATGCTCGGGCTCAAGGGCCACATCGTCAACCTGGTGGTGCGGCGGGTGAAGAAGATGGTGCCCGCATGGTCGCTGCCGGGGCATGTCAAGTTCCCGGCTGCGCTCAAGGAAGGTGCCGCGCGCAACTTCAAGCCCGCCAGGGTGTTCGGCGACGACATCGCCTTCCTGCAATATACCGGCGGAACGACGGGCGTTTCCAAGGGCGCCATCCTGCTCCACCGCAACATTCTGGCCAATGTCGTGCAGAACATGATCTGGATGGAGACGGCCTTCACGAAGAGGCAGCGCCCGGAAATGTTGACCTTCGTTTGCGCGCTGCCGCTCTACCACATCTATGCGCTGACGGTGAACGCGCTGATGGGCATCCAGCAGGGCGCCCACAACATCATGATACCCAACCCGCGCGACATTCCGGGCTTCGTGAAGGAACTGAAGAAGTATCCCTTCAACGTCTTCCCCGGCCTCAACACCCTGTTCAACGCGCTGCTGAACAACGAGGAGTTCCGCAAGCTCGACTTCAAGCCGCTGTTTCTCACCTTCGGGGGCGGCATGGCGGTGCAGCGTGCCGTGGCCGAACGCTGGAAGAGACTGACCGGCGTCACCGTTTCCGAGGGCTACGGCCTGTCGGAGACATCGCCGGTGGCGACCGCCAACCGCTTCGACGCCGAGGAGTTTTCCGGCACCATCGGCCTGCCGATGCCGTCGACCGAGGTCGCGATCCGCGACGAGGAAGGCCACGAGCTGGCGTTGGGCGAAGTCGGCGAAATATGCATTCGCGGCCCCCAGGTCATGGCCGGCTACTGGAACCGGCCCGACGAAACCGCCAAGGCAATGACCGCGGATGGCTTCTTCCGCACCGGCGACATGGGCTTCATGGACAGCCATGGCTATACCAAGATCGTCGACCGCAAGAAGGACATGATCATTGTGTCCGGCTTCAACGTCTATCCGAACGAGCTGGAAGAGGTCGCGGTGCAGCACCCGGGCGTGCTGGAGGTCGCGGCGGTAGGCGTGCCGGACGAGCATTCGGGCGAGGTGCCGAAGCTGTTCGTGGTCAAGAAGGACCCCAACCTGACCGCCGAGGACCTGCTGGAATACTGCCGGCAGAACCTGACCGGCTACAAGCGCCCGAAGCTGATCGAGTTCCGCACCGAACTGCCCAAGACCAATGTGGGCAAGATCCTGCGGCGGGAGCTGCGCGGCTGAAGATCGTCATCGCAGGCTGCGCGGCATGCCGCGAGCCTGCGATGCGAACCATCGGGGAGCGGAGTGGACCTGTGCCGGCCGCACCCCGAGAACAAGTCAGATCGTTCCCAGGAACCCCGGCAGGTCGGCGACCGAATTGAGGATCACGTCGGCCATGGGCGCCAGCGTTTCGCGGGTGCCGGTGCCGCTCAGCACGGCCACCGCCAGCCCGGCGCCGCCGGCCCGCGCCATCTCCAGGTCGTGCCGGTTGTCCCCCACCATGGCGATCTCCGACGGCTTCAGGCCGGTGAGGTCGGCAAAGGCATGGATCGCATCCGGGGCCGGCTTGGGATTGGCCACCGCGTCGTAGCCATAGGCCGCGTCGAACATCTGCGCGATGCCAAGCGCCAGCAGCGTCTGTTCGGCGCCGCTGGTGGAATCGTTGGTCGCCACGCCGAGACGGAAGCCCGAGCCGTGCAGCACGGCGATGGCATCCTTGCTGCCCGGCAGCGGCACCGAGGCCGCCGCGCCCGCCTCGGCGGTCATCGTGTTGAACCCGGCGGTGATGGTTTGGCGCTCCTGTTCGCTGGCGTCGGGATACCACAGCGCCACGATCTCGGCGTTGGTCCCGGCGGCAAACACGGAGTCGGCCTTGAAGCGTTGACCGTCGAAGTCGTAGCCGGCCAGCGTCAGCAGCGCGTCCGCTCTCGTGCGGTCGCCTTCGGCTGCCTGCAGCGCCATCAGGTCGCCGATGGCGAACCATGTCTTCTGGAAATCGACCAGTGTCCCGTCCTTGTCGAACAGGATGCCCTTGATGCCCTGCAATGCCGTCTACTCCGTTGCCCTGAGACGATGGATATGGCGCACCAAACCGGCGGTGGAAGCGTCGCTTTGCGCGGCATCTTCCGTTCCCTCCACGACAGGCAGCAGCCCGGTTGCCAGTTCCTTGCCCAGTTCCACGCCCCATTGGTCGAATGAGTTGATGCCGAAGAGCGTTCCTTCCACGAACACCCGGTGCTCGTAAAGCGCAATCAGCCGTCCCAGCGTGTAGGGGTCGAGCTTGCGATAGAGCAGGGTGAGCGAGGGCCGGTTGCCGGAGAACACGCGATGCGGCGCGATGCGGTCGACCTCTTCCAGCGGCATGCCGCGGGTCAGCATCTGCCGGCGCGCCTCTTCCAGCGTGCGGCCCTTCATCAGCGCCTCCGATTGCGCCAGGCAGTTGGCGAGCAGGAGGTCGTGCTGGTGGCGCAGTTCCGGCTCGTGGCCTTCCGCCGCCGCCAAGAATTCGACCGGGATGACGTCGGTGCCCTGATGCAGAAGCTGGAAGAAGGCATGCTGGCCGTTGGTGCCGGGCTCGCCCCACACCAGCGGCCCGGTCACGGTCACCGCCTTCTGCCCGCCGAGCAGCACGTGCTTGCCATTGGATTCCATGTCGAGCTGTTGCAGATAGGCCGGCAGGCGGGCCAGCCGTTGGTCGTAAGGAATGACGGCGCGCGCCGGGTAGCCGCAGACCACGCGGTGGAAATAGCCGATCAGCCCCATCACCACCGGAATGTTCTTCAGAAGAGGGGCCGTTTCGAAATGCCGGTCCATGTCGCGCGCGCCGGCGAGGAATTCGCCGAACCGCTCCGGCCCGATGGCGATCATGATCGGCAGGCCGATGGCAGACCACAGCGAATAGCGGCCGCCCACCCAGTCCCAGAAGCCGAAGACACGGTCGGGCGCGATGCCGAAGGCGGCGACCTTGTCGAGCGCGGTGGACACGGCCGCGAAATGCTGGCCCACCGCCTCCCTGCCCAGCGCCTTCTCCACCCAGTCGCGGGCGGTCTCGGCATTGGTCATGGTCTCGACCGTGGTGAAGGTCTTGGATGCCACGACGAACAGCGTCGTCTGCGGGTCGAGGTACTTCAGCGTGTCGTGAATATGCGCGCCATCGACGTTCGACACGAAGTGCGCGCGCGGCCCGTCATGATAGGGGGCAAGCGCCAAGGTGGCCATCGCGGGGCCCAGGTCGGAGCCGCCGATGCCGATGTTGACGATGTCGGTGATGCGCTTGCCGGTCGCGCCGGTGGCAGCACCCGAGCGCACCGCATGGGCGAAGGCGCCCATTGCAGCCAGCACGGCGCGAACGTCGGGCATCACGTCCTTGCCGTCCACCATCACCTTCGCGTCAGGCCCGGCCCGAAGGGCGGTGTGCAGCACGGCGCGGCCCTCGGTGCTGTTGATCTTCTCGCCCGAGAACATCGCCTCGCGCCGTTTGGGCAGGTTGGCCGCCAGCGCCAGCCGTTCCAGATGCGCCATGGTTTCGGAGGTGACCGCGCATTTCGACCAGTCGAACAGCAGGTCCCCATCCGTCAGCGAGAACCTTGCGAAGCGCTGGGGATCGGACTTGAACGCCTCGCGCATGTTCATCGGCGTTTCTTCCTGTTCCTCGCGAAGCGCGGTCAAGGCGGCATGAAGGGGGGCGTCTGTCACAGCCAGTCTCCAGTAGTCGATCTGCTTCCTGCGAGCTTACCAGAGCCCGCCGACGATGCGGAGCCACGGAAAAAGTTTTGCGGGGAAAATCTCCCGCATCGCTCTTTCGGCGGTGTGCCATGCCAGGAAGGATCACTGGCATAAATCCTAGCGATTAGAAAAATTCATTGGCGCAACCCGTTGGACCACGGATACGGTCCACTGGTCCACAAAAGATAAAGCATAACGCCTGACCGGGGAATTACTGATGCCACAGAGAAACGATTCGGCCATATGGTCGGGACTGTTCCGGATATCCGCAGAATCCGGCCAGACGCTTCAGGCACAGATCCGGCAGGCCATCGTCGCAGCCATTCTCGACCGCCAGATCGCCGCTTCCATGCCGCTGCCTTCCTGCCGCATCCTGGCCGAGAAGCTCGGCGTTGCGCGCGGCACGGTGGTGCTGGCCTTCCAGCAACTCGTCGACCAGGGCTTTCTCGTGGCGCGCGAGCGGCGCGGCCACTTCGTCAACCCGGAAGTGCTGGCCACCCCCGCCAAGCCACAGCACAAGACCGGCGAGCAGGCCAGCGAGATCGACTGGAAGGCGCGCCGCCAGATCCCGGCCAGCGACATGCCGCGCGCGGCCAAGCTCGACAACTGGATCAAGTCTTCCTACCCCTTTGTCTATGGCCAGTTCGACCCAGCGCTGTTTCCCACCGCCGAATGGCGCGAATGCAACCGCATGGCGCTCGCGGTGCTCGAAATCCGCAACTGGGCGGCCGATATGGTGGACCGCGACGACCCGCTGCTGATCGAGCAGATCCAGGCCCGCCTCCTGCCCCGGCGCGGCATCTTCGCCAATCCCGACGAGATCATCGTCACCCTGGGCGCGCAGAATGCGCTCTACATGCTGGCCACGCTGCTGATGACCAAGGGCAGCAAGGTGGCGATGGAGGACCCGGGCTATCCGGATGCGCGCAGCATCTTCCGGCTGGCCGGCGCCGAGATCCAGCCCACCCCGGTCGATGAGGACGGCATCGTCACCTCGGCCATTCCCTCGGACGCCGGCTTCGTCTTCGTCACGCCCAGCCATCATTGCCCGACCATGGTGTCGATGAGCGCCGAGCGGCGGCAGGACTTGCTGGCGCGCGCCAGCCGCAACAACCAGATCATCATCGAGGACGGCTATGACAGCCAGCTTCTCGACGAGGCGCCACAGCAAGCCCTGAAGAGCATCGACCGCTCGGGCCGCGTCGTCTATGTCGGCTCCATGTCCAAGACGCTCGCGCCCGGCCTGCGGCTTGGCTACATCGTCGCCTCCGCTGACCTCATCGCCGAGCTTCGGGCGCTGCGCCGCTTCGTGCTGCGGCATCCGCCCGCAAACAACCAGCGCGCGGTGGCGCTGTTCCTGTCGCTCGGCCATCACGAGGCGCTGGTGCGCCGGCTGTCGTCGGCCTTCGACGAGCGCCGCAAGCGCCTGGTCCAGGCCATCGACGCCTTCCTGCCGGACTGGCGCCCGACCGTCACGTCCGGCGGCACTTCGCTGTGGCTGGAGGGGCCGCGTGGCACGGATGCCCGCAGCCTCGCCGAGGCCGCTGCCTCGCGCAGCGTCATCATCGAGCCCGGCGACCGCTTTTTCGACAGGCCCGACAAGCCGTCGCGCTTCATGCGGCTCGGCTTTTCATCCATCGCTCTCCAGCACATCGAGCCTGGCATTCGCGAACTGGCGACTGCCGCCGGCCGCCGGCCCGCGGCTGCCTGAAGCACCGCACGCGGCCGGCCTTTCCGGCCGCCTTCCAGGCGAAAACTCCTGGCACATCTGGCGGCAAAAGGTGGCCCATACGCGCGGTCCGCTCGGCGCTGCATAGTCTCCGCCATAGGGGAACCAGGCCGCGCGACCGAAGGCACATTCGGCGCGAGAGGGCCAGCGAATATGGTGGAGGTTTTCGCATGTCGAGCGCGCTCGAACAGCATGACATCGTGGCAGCAGACCAGAGGTCTCGCAGGTCCGGCGGCCGGGAGGCGCGCCGTGCGCTTCGCGCCGCCCCCCTGGCCGAGGATGTCCGGCCCATTCGTCCCGGACTGGAAGGCGGCAGGTATAAGCCATTGGGCCAGAACGATCTGGAACGCATCCATGAATCGGTGCTGATGTTGCTCGAAACAGTCGGCTTCGCCAATGCGATCCCCAGCTGCATCCAGGCACTGACGCGGGTGGGCGCCATTTACGGCGAGGATGGCCGCATCCGCTTCCCGCGCGAGCTGGTGCTGTCGACGATCAAGAACGCCGCGCGCAACTTCACCCTCTACGGCCAGGACCCCAAGCACGACATGGTGATCCAGGGCACGCGCGTGCACTATGGCACGGCAGGCGCGGCGGTCCACCTCGTCGACGTCGAAAAGCGCGAATACCGCGAGTCGCTGCTGCAGGACATCTACGACGCCGCCCGCATCGTCGACGGGCTCGACAACATCCACTTCTTCCAGCGGCCGATGGTGCCCCGCGACGTTCCCGACCCACTCGATATGGACTTCAACACGCTCTACGCCTGCATCATGGGCACGTCGAAGCATGTCGGCACCTCGTTCACCGTCCGCGAGAACGTGGCTCCGGCGCTGGAGATGCTCTACGCAATCGCCGGCGGCGAGGAGAATTTTCGCGCCCGGCCGTTCGTTTCCAATTCCAACTGCTTCGTCGTGCCGCCGATGAAGTTCGCCGAGGATGCCTGCGGCGTGCTCGAAGCCTGCGTGGAGGGCGGCATCCCCATCCTGCTGCTTTCGGCCGGGCAGGCCGGCGCGACCGCGCCCGCGGCGATTGCCGGCGCCGTGGTGCAGGCGGTGGCCGAGGTGCTGGCGGGCCTGGTCTATGTCAACGCGCTGAAGCCCGGCCATCCGGCGATCTTCGGCACCTGGCCCTTCGTCTCGGACCTGCGCACCGGCGCCATGTCGGGCGGCTCGGCCGAGCAGGCGCTGCTGACGGCGGCCTGCGCGCAGATGGCGCAGTTCTACGACCTGCCCGGCGGCTCGGCCGCCGGCATGGCGGATTCCAAGCTGCCCGACATCCAGTCCGGCTACGAAAAGGGCATCACCAATGTCATGGCCGGTCTGTCGGGCCTCAACCTCGTCTATGAATCGGCCGGCATGCATGCCTCGCTGCTGGGCTTTTGCCTGGAAAGCCTGATCATCGACAACGACATGCTCGGCCACTGCCAGCGCTGCGTGCGCGGCATCGAGGTCACCGACGAGGCGATGTCGATCGATACAATCACCGAAGTCTGCCTCAACGGCCCCGGCCACTATCTCGGCAATGACCAGACGCTGAAGCTGATGCAGACCGAATATTTCTATCCGGCCATAGGCGACCGTTTCAGCCCCAAGGAATGGAACGAGAAGGGCAAGCCCGACATATTGCAGCGCGCCATCGCCGAGAAGAAGCGCATTCTGGCCGAACGCTTTCCGCGCCATGTGCCGCGCTCCATCGACGACAAGCTACGTGCCCGCTTCGAAAACATCCTTTTGCCACGCAGCGGCATGGGCGGATAGGGCGCTCTGGCCGGAGCAAATGGTCCGAGGGGTACGGCCGGCCTGCCTGGTCGCTCCTCTGATACAGGCCTGCGCCCTTAGCGCCAGAGATTGTATTTCGGCCAGTCGTCCTCGGAAATCCTGTCGCCGATCTTGTAGCTGAACGACAGCACCTTCATGCGGTCGTGGGCGGTGCGGCAGGTGTAGGAGAGGCGATACCACCGCCCCTTGGCGCGGAAGGCGGCGCCCGGGCTCTCGATCGCGTCGCCGTGCAGCGTCGGCGTCTTGATCGCATAGGCCACGACGCGGTCCGGCTTATAGGGGTTCGCGTCGCGCGCGATGCGTTCCAGTGCCTCGGCATCGCAGCGCTGTTCAAGGCGCGTGTCGGGGTCGAGTTTCAGGAGGCCGACCTTCAGTCGCGCATCGAGCGCCACCGCCGGCGAAGCGAGCACCAGCAGTGCCGACGCAGTGAGACAGAGTTTTCTCATGACGGGCAGGTGCATCATATTCGCGGGCCCAAATCAAGGCGGCATGGCCCGCGCCCACTGGAACCAAACCGCGCATCCGCCGTTCTTGTCCATTGCGCTTTGAGGGAGAGGAAAGCCATGGGCCCCCGTCTGGTTCTCGGATCTGTTGTCGTGGCACTCCTGGCCTGCGGCCATGCCCAGGCGCAGAACACAACTCAGCTTTTCCCTCCCGACGGGGCAATCAAGCTTTCCGAAATCATCGCCAAGGTCGAGAAGCGGGACCAGTTCCGCTATGTCAGCGAAATTGAGTGGAACCAGGACGGCTACTACGACGTGATCTACCACACCGCCGACAAGGCCAAGGTCGAGATCAAGATCGATCCGAAAACCGGCCAGCCGCGTTGACGCAGTTCATGGTCGTGGGTGAGAATCCGGGCGGCGCCGAAGCAAAAAAACCGTTTCCGAACAGTAGACATCCCGCCGCCAATCGCCCAATCTGTGCCCAGAAAAAGCATTGCTGCCTAGACAGGGCGACCTGAGCCGGATGAGCATGACAAAAGGGTGGACGCTGTACGACCGGCGATTGGCATGGGCTCTCGTTGCTCCCACCTTTCTGCTGCTGCTGTTTTTCCTGCTGTTACCGATCGCAGTAATGGCAGCCTACACCTTCTTCACCTTTATCACGGCCGGCGTCGAGACAAGCGCGCTGACCTTCGACAACTGGAAGGAGTTCCTGTTAGACAGCTACTATCACGGCTTTCTTTTCAAGACGGTGCGGGTCGGCGCGATGACGGCCGTGATTTGCGCGGTTCTCGGCTACTTCCCGGCCTATTTCATCTGGGCCACGACGTTCCGGCACAAATGGCTGCTGCTGCTTTTGCTCATCGTGCCGTTCTGGATCAGCTTCACTATCCGTACCTTCTCGTGGATCCATATCCTTGGCGAGCAGGGGCTCATCAACGTCACGCTGCTCAAGCTTGGCATCATCAGCGAGCCGCTGCCGATGCTCTATACCGAGGGCGCGGTCATCATGGGGCTGCTGCATTTCCTGCTGCCCTACATGATCCTCAATGTCTATGTGAGCCTTGAAAGCATCGACCGTACCTTGATTTCCGCGGCCCGCTCCATGGGCTGCACCAGCGCGCAGGCGTTCCGGGAAGTCACCCTGCCATTGTCCCTGCCGGGGCTTGGCGCGGGGCTGCTGTTGTGCTTCGTGCTTGCCGCCGGAAGCTATGTGACGCCGCAATTGCTGGGCTCGGGCCGCGACGCGCTGTTCGGCAACCTCATCTACGACACCATCATGGGGCAGCTGAACTGGCCGCTTGGCGCCACGCTGTCCATTGTCCTGTTCGTGCTGCTGGGCTGCGCGGCCGCTGCCTATACGCGCTACATGGGCATGTCCCAGATCATGAAGGGCCTTGGCGGATGAGTGCACGCCAACACGACCGCGAAGGCAGATGGGCCTGGCGGCTGACCGGCGCGATCACGCTTCTTGTCTATATCTTCATGTTCGCGCCCATTGCGGCCACCGTCATCCTGTCCTTCAATTCGTCGATGTTCGGCGGCTTCCCGCTCACCGGCTTCAGCCTGCACTGGTACGAAAAGCTGCTGTCCAACGAGCAGGTTCTCACCGCGTTCAGGACCTCGTTGTGGATTGCGCTGGTCACAGCGGCGGTCACCACGGCGCTGGGCATCATGGTCGCCTTTGCGCTGGTGCGCTTCCAGTTTCCGGGAAAGCAGTCCTTCGGCACTCTGGTCATCTTGCCGGCGCTGGTGCCCGAAACGATTTTGGGTGTCGGGCTGCTGGTGCTGATCAAGGCGGTCGACCAGCCGCGAACCATCTGGCTGCTTTTGCTCGGCCACATCCTTCTGGCGCTGCCTTACGTGGTGCTCGTCGTTCAGGCGCGGATGATCGGCATCAGCCGCACCTATGAGGAGGCCGCCCTGTCGCTCGGGGCCGCCCGCCTTGCCTCATTCCGCGAAATCACCCTGCCGCTGCTTGTTCCCGCGGCCGTCGCCGGCGTGCTGCTGGCCTTCACCATTTCCTTCGACAACACTTCCGCCAGCCTGTTCTGGCGTCCCGCCGGCGTCGAGACGATGCCGACGCAGATACTTTCCATGCTGAAGATCTCGGTCAGCCCGGAGGTCAATGCCCTTGGCACGGTCATGATCCTGGTCACCGTCGGCGTGCCGCTGATCGGCGGCCTCATGCTGCAAGGTTTCACCCGCTTGATGAAGCGCGTTGGTGGAAAAGGGAACACATAACGAAAAAGGGGAACGCAAAATGAAAATGTCGACTACGACGCGACTGGAGCGGCTGAGCGAGCGTTATGCAAACGGCGATATCAGCCGTCGCAATTTTCTGACCCTGACGGCGGCGGCCGCTGCCGCGACGGGGCTTTCCATGCCCTGGATGGGCAGGGCGCTGGCAGCCGCCACGGAAGTTCGCTTCGACGGCTGGGGCGGCGTCGTGCAGGAGGCGATCGATAAATACGCCTTCCAGCCCTATACCCAGAAGACCAGCATCAAGGTGGTGCAGGGTACCTTCGGCGACGAGGACGAGGTCATCACCAAGATCAAGACCTCGAAGCCGGGAGACTTCCAGGTCATCCACTCCTCGGGCGTCAACTACTACATCAAATATGTGAATGCCGGCTTCAATTCGGAGATCAACGAGGCCAACATTCCCAATATGGCGAATGTCCTGGTGCCGATGATCGAGCCCTTCCGCAAGATCACGCCCAAGATCTCGGCCGTGCCCTACGACTACGGCACCACCGGCCTCGCCTACAACAAGAACGTCATCTCGGATGACGAGGCCAAGGAAAAGGGCGTCGGCCTGCTGTTCGACAAGAAATATGCCGGCAAGGTTGGTGGCTACGCCGACATGACCACGCGCGTCTGGTATGCCGCGCTCCATTCGGGCCAGGACCCCAACAACATCACCGACATGGACGCCGTCTGGGCGAAGGTGCGCGAGAACCGCGACCTGGCCAAGAAGTTCTGGAGTTCGGGCGCCGAGCTGATGGACCTTCTGTCGAAGGGCGAGATCGTGGTCACGGACGCGTGGTCCGGCCGCATCGCAGCGCTGCAGCAGCAGGGTCACCCGATCGGCTATCTCGATCCCGCCGGCTCCTATGCCTGGATGGAGGACATGCTGGTCGTCAAGGGCTCGCCGATGGCCGAATGCGAGGAACTGATCAACTTCATGCTCGAGCCCGCCACGGCAATCGCGGTTGCCGAAGGGCAGAACTATCCTCCCTCGCTGGATCCGACCAAGGTGAAGATGACCGAGAAGATCGAGTCGCTGCCTGCCTACGACCCGACGGGATCGATGAAGGCGCTGACCTTCGCCGACCCGATCTACTGGGCGGAAAACGAAGACGCCTGGACCAAGCAGTGGGATAGGATCGCCAAAGGTGCGTGACAGCCTCGACACCACATCGCAGATGCCCCGGCCGGTCGCGGCCGGGGCAATCCTGGCTGGCGAGGATGCGCCGCTCCTTCGCGGCGAGCACTCGCTGCAACAGCCGGCGGTAGAATTCAGCAATATCGACATTTCCTATGGCAAGTTCGTCGCGGTTCGCGATTTCTCGCTCAGCATCGCCAAGGGCAGCTTCGTCACGCTTCTGGGGCCGTCCGGTTGCGGCAAGACGACGATTCTGCGCTCGATCGCCGGGCTGGTCGACATATCCCGGGGGCAGATTTCGATCGGCGGCAGGCGGGTCGACGACGTGCCGATCTACAAGCGCAACATCGGCCTGGTGTTCCAGAGCTACGCGCTGTTCCCGCACAAGAGCGTCTTCGACAATGTCGCCTTCGGCCTGAAATACAGGAACGTGCCCAGGCCCGAGATCGTCCGCCGGGTCGAAAAGGCGCTCGAGATGGTGCGGCTTCCCGGCAGCGGCAAGAAGCTGCCTTCGCAGCTTTCCGGCGGCCAGCAGCAGCGCATCGCGCTGGCGCGCGCCATCGTCTTCGAGCCGGAAGTGTTGCTGCTGGACGAGCCGCTGTCGGCGCTCGACGCCAATATGCGCGAGGAAATGCGCGTCGAGATCAAGAAGATCCAGAAGGAAACGGGCATTACGGCCATCTTCGTGACTCACGATCAGGAAGAGGCCCTGTCCATGTCCGACCAGATCGTGGTCATGAACGCCGGCACGGTGGAGCAGATCGGAACGCCCGAGCAGGTCTATCAGGAGCCGGCCACCGCATTCGTGGCCGATTTCCTGGGCAAGGCCAACATGCTGGCCGGAGTGGTTTCGGGGATGGACGGCCACATGGCCACCATTGCGCTCTCGGCCGGGCAGGTCGTCAGGGTGGCTTCGCCAAGGGCGCTGGCGCCTGGGGCGGGCGTCACCGTTGTCGTGCGGCCGCAGAAATTGCTCCTGGGCGCGGCGGCCGGCGCCAACAGGCTTTCCGGACGGGTGGTGTCGGCCTCCTATCTCGGCGGCAGCGCCATCTACGAGATCGACATTGGCGGCAACACCATCATCCGCGCCAATACGCTGATCGACGGCAGGATCATGCGCGAAGGCGCGGCGGTGGAAGTCGGCTTCGAGCCGCAAGGATGCGTTCTTCTCAATGAGAAAGGGCGGCGGATCGTCTAGCCGAGCCGGTCGTTCTTCCGGGCGCGCTCACCCTGCGGTGGGCGCGTCGGCCAGCCGGTGTGCAGCCGGGCCGCGCTCTTCCGCCGGCACGTCGTCGCAATCGACAAAGCCCCGGCAGCAATGGGCGACCGGCCCAGTCATCACCGCCATGTCGCCAAAAATCTCGATCGTCAGCGGCCCTGCTGGAAGATGCACCGTGAAACTGTTGCTCTGCGTCAGCCCTCTCAGGCGCGCGGCGAATGCGGCCACGCAGGCTCCCGTTCCGCAGGCCTGGGTGGCAATGCCCGGGCGTTCCCAGACCGCCAGCCTGATCGTCTCGCTGTCGACGAGTTCGGCCACGCCAACATTCACGCCTTCCGGAAACAGCGAGTGGTTTTGTATTGGCGCGGCAGCCTGCGCCAGGTCGATCGCGCCGACATCGTCGACGAAGAACACCGCATGCGGGTTGCCGATCCACAGGCCGACGCCATCGGCCAAGGGGCCGCTTTCGACTGGCAGGTGCAGCATATCCACCTCGCGCGCCAGAGGAAAATCCCGCCAGTCCGTGCTGATCGGCCCCAACTCCACGCTGATGCGCATGGGGCCAGCTCGCCGGCATTTCAAAAGGCCGCCGCCGGTTTCCAGCAGCAGTTCCGTGTCGCCCGTTTCCTCCAGCAGCAAATGTGCCACGCAGCGTGTGGCGTTGCCGCAGGCCGAAACTTCGCGGCCGTCGATGTTGAATATCCGCATCGCGGCATAGGCGCCGGCAGCCTGGCCGGACGCGGAAGGCGGCTCGATGGTCAGGAGCTGGTCGCCGCCCACGCCCACATGCGTGTCGCAGATGCGCACGATGTCTTCAGGCCGGAAACCGCGCCTGTCGACCCGCCGGTCGAAAATCACGAAGTGGTTGCGCAGGCCGTGCATCTTAACGAAGGGCCGGCCTGGCCCGGAACCGGCGGCCGCGTTTTGCGACAGGAATTGCTGCAGGCTCATTGCGCGATTAATCCGGTGCCAGTTCCGGTATCAGAACACCGCCTAAGCCGTCAGGCAAGTCCCCTATGCGCCAAAGGCCAGCCGGGCACTCGGCCGTCAGCGACTTGATTGGACACGTTAGCGCTCGAGTGAGAAGATCGCGGCGGGCCAATTCCCACTGTAGATCGGGGGCGCTGAGCGAGAGACACGATCGTCCGTCAGGAGGAGTGCTTCATCATGGCAATTTGGCAACCCGATCCTTCCTTCTATCCGTCCCCGAGAATGGCCGCCAAGGCGCCGAAGGAGATGCTGGCCTATGTGGCGGCCTTCGATCCGGATCGCAAAAAGCCAGACGCGCTGGCCGTGGTCGACGTAAACCCGGACTCGCCGACATATTCCCGCATCGTCGGGCAGGTCGAAATGCCGAATGTGGGCGACGAACTGCACCATTTCGGCTGGAACGCCTGTTCATCCTGCCTGTGCCCCAATGCGCCGCACCCGCATATGGAGCGGCGCTACCTTGTCGTGCCGGGCCTGCGCTCGTCGCGGCTGCATATCATCGACACCAAGCCGGACCCAAGAAACCCGAAGATCGTCAAGGTCATCGAACCTGAAGAGATCGCGGAGAAGGCAGGCTATTCGCGCCTGCACACGATCCACTGCGGGCCGGAAGGCATCTATGTGAACGCGCTCGGCGATGCCGAGGGCAAGGCGCCCGGCGGCATATTCCTGCTCGACCCGGACAGTTTCGACGTTCTCGGCCGCTGGGAGGTGGATCGGGGGCCGCAGAAGCTGGCCTATGATTTCTGGTGGCATCTCGGCTACGACACGATGGTGACGAGCGAATGGGGAACGCCGGACACATTCGAGAACGGGCTTGTGCCGGAAGTCCTGCTGGGCAGCAAATACGGGCGCAAGCTGCACTTCTGGGACCTTCACAAGCGCAAGCATCTGCAGGAGATCGACCTGGGACCGGAATACCAGCTGGTGTTCGAACTGCGCCCGGCGCACGACCCGACCAAGGCCTACGGCTTCGTCGGCTGCGTCATCAGCCTCAAGGATCTCTCGGCCTCGATCTGGACCTGGTATCGTGACGGGGACAAATGGGCGGTGAAGAAGGTCATCGAGATCCCGGCCGAACCGGCCGATCCCGACCTGCTGCCGCCGGTGCTGAAAGGCTTCAAGGCGGTCGCGCCGCTGGTGACCGACATCGATCTGTCGATGGACGACCGCTTCCTCTACGTTTCCTGCTGGGGCACCGGAGACATGATCCAATACGACGTGTCCGACCCGTTCGAGCCGAAGGAGACCGGCCGCGTCCGCATCGGCGGCATCGTGTCCCGCGCCACCCACGCCAAGGCAAACAACGGTGCCCTGCAAGGCGGCCCGCAGATGGTGGAAATCAGCCGCGACGGAAGGCGTGTCTACTTCACCAATTCGCTCTACGGCGCCATCGACCCGCAGTTCTATCCCGAGGGACTGGACGGCTGGATGGTGAAGCTTGATGTCGGGGAGAATGGTGGCCTCAAGTTCGACGAGGACTTCTTCATCGAATGGCCGGAGGGCCGCCGGCCGCATCAGGTGCGACTGGAGGGAGGCGATTGCTCGTCCGATTCCTACTGCTATCCTTGATGATGCAAAACAGGATGGTTTCGTAGGATGGCACCACTAACGCCTTGGCTGGTGCTTGCCGGCCTCGGCGCCTTTCATGGTCTCAACCCCGCAATGGGTTGGCTTTTTGCGGTTGCCCTCGGCTTGCACCGGGGCAGCCGCAAGGTGGTGATTTTGTCGCTCATTCCCATCGCGATAGGACACGCCATCTCGATTGCCGTGGTCGCCGCGGCGGTGGTCGCCCTGGGCTTCGTCGTCGATGAGCGCAAGCTGCAGATCACGGCCGGCGTGCTGCTGGTCGGCTGGGCAATCTATTACCTCGCCTACGGCCATCGCCATCGCGTCCGCATCGGCATGACGACGGGTATGGTCGGGCTTGGGGTCTGGTCGTTCCTGATGGCGACTGCCCATGGCGCCGGCCTCATGCTGGTGCCGGTGCTCATTCCCCTGTGCCTGGCGGCAAGTCCGGTCCGGGAACTGACGGCGTCGGGGTCGCTGCCGATAGCCTTGGCCGCGGTAGGCGTTCACACGGCAGCCATGCTCGCCGTGACGCTCGCAATGGCCTTGTCAGTCTATGAATGGCTCGGCCTTTCCATCCTGCGGCGCGGCTGGATCAACTTCGACCTCATTTGGGCCGCCGCGCTGGTCGCCACCGGCATCGTGCTGATCGTGTAAGCAGGAGCAGCGCGTCGGGTTGGCCCGCGCCCGCGCAGCTTTCAACCCGCTCGATGATTCTACGGGCCGTCCCGCGGTCAGCCGAAAAACCTCCCGGATTTTCTACCTGTGCGACACCCGAGAGGGCCGATTTCAATAAAAAGATGTGGGTTTCGCCTCCCGATCATTGACCTTGTCCAGTGGTCCTTGTGGAGACGGTATCGACATACACCATTGCTGATAATCGGAGGAATTCAGATGTACCGTAAATCCCTGCTTGCAATGTCAGCCGCCGTGCTGGCCACCTTTGGCGCCGCCCAGGCGCAGGAAACGGTGAAGATCGGCATGGTTGCCGAACTTTCCGGTGCCGGTGCTCCGGCGGGCACCAACTGGCGCGACGGCATCAAGGTCGCCATCGAGGAGATCAACGCCGAGGGCGGCATCCTCGGCAAGACGGTCGAAATCACCGAATACGACACCCAGACCGACCCGCAGGTCTCGCGCGCGCTGGTGCAGAAGGCGATCGACGAGGGCGCCTATGCCATCCTCGGCACGATCTATTCCGGTTCGACCATGGTCAACATGCTCGTCGCCCAGCAGAACAGCACGCCGCAATTCGTCGGCTCGGAGGCTCCCTCGGTGGTCGAGAAGGGCAACCCCTTCGTGTTCCGCACCTCTTCGGGCGCGCAGAAGGGCGTTCCCGCGCTGACCGCCTATTTCACCGACACGCTCAAGGCGAAGAAGGTCGGCGTGGCCTGGGTCAACAACGAGTTCGGCAAGGGCGGCCATGACGTCTTCGTGGAAGAGATGAAGAAGGCCGGCGTCGAGGTCATCTCCGACGTGCCTTCCGAGCAGGCCCAGACGGACTACGCCGCCGACGTTGCCAAGCTCAAGGAGGCGAACCCCGACGCGGTGTTCGTCTACATGAACCAGGAAGAATCCGCCCGCTTCCTCATCGAGGCCAAGAAGCAGGGCCTAGCCATGCCGCTCGTCGGCGAAGTCACGCTCACCGAGGCCAAGGTCATCGAGCTCGCCGGCGGCGCGGCCGAGGGCGCAATCGCCCATGTCGGCGTGACCGCGACGGCAACCGATGTGCCGGGCATCGGCGCCTTCGCGCAGAAGTTCGAAGAGACCTTCAAGCGCAAGCCGACCCACGACGCGATCAAGGGCTATGTCGGCGCCTGGACGACCAAATACGTCACCGAGATGGTCGGCGACTTCAATGGCGAAGCGTTCGCCGACAAGATGCACGGCCTGTGCCTCAAGGTGGCGGACCATCCCAAGATCCTGCTCGACACCTGCTGGGACGAGCGCGGCGAGATGTCCCGTCCGAGCTTCATGGTCCAGGTCCAGAACGGCGCGCCGGTCGTGATCGGCACCGTTCCGGCCAACTGATCCTTCATGGCCGCGGCGGTCGCCGCCGCGGCCTTCAACCCGAAAAGACGCGCGATGTCCCAGTTCCTGCAAGTCTTGCTCTCCGGTCTTGCAACCGGCTCCATATATGCGCTGGTCGCTATCGGCTTTACGCTTGTGTGGCAGGCAGCCCACACGGTGAATTTCGCCCAGGGCGAGTTCGTCATGCTCCCGGCGTTCTTTGTGCTGGTGGGCGTGAGCTACTTTGGCATGCCGGTCTGGATCGCGCTGCTTTTCGGCCTTGCGATGGCGGTCGTCATCCTCGGCCTGGCCTTCAAGAAGCTGATCGTGGAGCCGATCCTTCCACATGGAGGCATCACGCTCATCATTGCCACCATGGCGCTTGGCATCCTGCTCAAGGAAAGCGTCAAGGAGTTTTATTCCGCCGAGGCGCAGCCGTTTCCGGCGATGTTCCCGAGCGACCCGATCGACGTCTTCGGTGCCGTGGTTTCGCTGCAGGATATCCTCAATCTCGCGATTTCTCTCGGCATCGTCGTGCTGCTGACGCTGTTCCTCAACCGCACCCGCACCGGCCGCTGCATGCAGGCAACGGCGCAGAACCCGGCGGTGGCCGAAATCCTGGGTGTCAATGTCAAGCGAATGGTGCTCTACGCCTTCCTGATCAACGCGGCACTCGCGGCGCTCGCCTCCTTCCTGATCACGCCGGTCTATCTGGCGAAATTCTCCAACGGCGAGACCCTCGGCCTGATCGCCTTCATCGCGGCCATCGTCGGCGGCTTCAACCAGATCCGCGGCGCGTTGGTGGGCGGGCTCTTGATCGGCGTTCTGGACAATCTGACGGCGACCTATGTCACGGCGGAGTATCGAGCCGCGCTGCCGCTGCTCCTGCTCATCGTCATCATCCTGGTGCGCCCGCAGGGCCTCATGGGAACGTCCGAGGGGAGGGCGGTCTGATGCACGGGCGCACCCGCAACCTGTTTGTGCTTCTGCTCATCGCGCTCGCCATGCTGGCGCCGATCGGGCAGGGGAATTACATCGTATACATCCTCACCTCCTGGCTCATCTTCTCCATCGCCGCCATGGGGCTGAACCTCACGCTCGGCTACGCGGGACAGATCTCGCTGGCGCAGGCGTCGTTCATGGCTATCGGGGCCTATGTCACGGCGCTGCTCACGCTCGCCGGCTGGCACTGGGTCCTGGCCATGCCGCTCGGGCTCATCGCCTGCTTCATCGTCGGCCTCCTGCTCGGCTATCCGGCTCTTCGGGTGAAGGGCCACTTCCTCGCCTTCGTGACCCTGGCCTTCAACACGCTGGTCTTCCTGGTGCTGCGCAACGAAGACTGGCTGACCGGCGGCAACTACGGCCTGGTCGGCATGCCGCGGCCGGACTTCGGCCTCTTCACGACCATGAAGCAACTGCACTTCTACTACTTCACGCTGGGCATCACGATCCTCGCCGCGCTTGTCATGTGGGGCATCGTGCGGTCGCCATGGGGCCGCGCCTTCAAGGCGCTGCGCGAAAATCCGATCCGTGCGGAAAGCCTCGGGGTCGACACGCGCCGCATCACGCTGCTCGCTTTTGCGATCGGCTCCACCTATGGCGGATTGGCAGGCGCGCTGGTTACGCCGCTCGTCCAGTTCATCGAGCCCGGATCGTTCGGGGTCGGCCACTCGCTGCGCATCCTGCTCATGGTCGTGGTCGGCGGCTCAGGCTATTTCTTCGGTCCGTTCGTCGGGGCAGGCGTGGTCATCCTGCTGCCCGAATTCCTGCGCTTCACCGAAGGCTACTATCTCATCATCTATTCCGCGCTCGTCATCGTGATGCTTGTGTTCGTCCCGTCCGGCCTGCTCGGCGTGGGGGCAAAGCTCCGCGCGAAATTCTGGCCTCGTCACCAGGTGCGTGCCGACATGACCGAAGGAGCGCGCCTGAAATGAGCGCACCGGTGCTTTCCGTCCGCAACATCGAAAAGAGCTTCGGCGGCGTCCGCGCTGTCAATGGCGTGTCGTTCGACGTGCACAAGGGCGAGATCCTTGGCCTCATCGGCCCGAACGGCTCCGGCAAGTCGACGCTGTTCAATTGCATCCTGGGCCAGCTTCCGCCGGATGCCGGCGAGGTCGAGGTCAATGGCCGCAGCGTCTCGGGCATGCGGGCATCCGACCTCAACCGGCTGGGCGTGGGCCGCACGTTCCAGCAACTGTCCGTTTTTCCGAAGATGTCGGTCATCGACAACATCATCCTTGCCGGGCAGGAGCATCGCGGGACGATGCTGTCGCGCCTCTTCAGCGCGCCGGATGCAGGCCTGGCGGCGGAAGCCGAGAAGCTGATCTCCTTCTTCCGCCTCACCCATCTGCGCGATGAGTTGGCCGGCTCCCTTTCCTACGGGCAGCAGAAGCTGGTGGACGCGGCAATGGCTTTCATGGCCGGCCCCAGCCTGGTGCTGCTGGACGAACCCGCCGGCGGCGTCAACCTGACCATGCTTGCCAACCTCAAGGAGCGCCTGGTCGCCTACAATGCCGAGCACGGCACCACCTTCGTCGTGATCGAGCACAACATGGAGTTCGTGATGAGCCTGTGCACCCGCATCATCGTGCTGGCGGAAGGCGGCGTCATCGCGGAAGGCACGCCCGACGAGATCAGGTCGAACCAGACCGTCATCGACGCCTATCTCGGAGGCTGAGCATGCTTGAGCTCAAGGACGTCTACGGCGGCTACGGCAAGATCACCATTCTCAACGGGGTGTCGTTCAGCATCCCCAAGGCTTCCATCACCACGGTCATCGGGCCCAATGGAGCCGGCAAGTCCACCGTCTTCAAGGCCATCTTCGGCCTGCTGAACATTCATTCCGGCCAGGTGCTGCTCGACGGCAAGGACGTGACCCGGCAGACGCCGCGCCAGATGATCGCCCATGGCGTGACCTACGTGCCGCAGGGGCGCAACGTCGTGCCGCAGCTTTCCGTCTACCACAATCTGGAACTCGGGGGCATCACCGCCCCCGACCAGGGCAAGGTGCGCCAGCGCATCGAGCAGGTGATGGACCAGTTCCCGATGCTGCGCGAATTCCGCAACCGCAAGGCGATCGAACTGTCCGGCGGCCAGCAGAAGCAGCTGGAGGTGGCGCGCGCGCTGCTTCTCGACCCCAAGCTGATCCTGATCGACGAGCCGTCGATCGGCCTGTCGCCGAACCTCGTCCAGGAAGTGTTCAGGACGCTGATCAGGCTGCGCGACCAGGGTGTGACGATCCTGATGGTGGAGCAGAACGCAAAGGCGGCGTTGGCCATGTCGGACTACGGTCTCGTGCTGGAACTGGGGCAGACGCGGATGCACGACGATGCCGCCAAGCTGCTTGCCGACCCACGTGTCGGTCAGCTCTTCCTCGGCGGCCATGTGGAGGCAAAAGCCGACACGGCGCCTTGACCGGGCAGGGCGCAGGCCTCTATCGGCGCCCCTCCTGCGCTAGGCGCCGGCCCGTCCATATTGGCGCATCAGCGCAAGCAGCGGCTCGTGCCGGATTGCTTCGACCTTCAACCGGTCGTAAGCGGTGCCACCCATGTCTTCGGCCGCAAGCATCGCGTTGACCACGGCTTCCTCCACGCTCTCCACCACGGCCGTGTAGACGGGATCCAAAAGCTCGTCGTTGACAATCTCGATCTGCATGCGCGGCGGCGCGCGATGCAGCATCGGACGAGGGTTGGCGGTGGAGAAGGCGAGGAAGATGTCGCCCGAATTGTTGCCGCCCGGCGTTCCGTTGCGGCCAATGCCGATCGAGGCGCGGCGGGCCACGCGTTTCAACTGATGCGGCGCAAGCGGCAGGTCGGTAGCGATCACGACGATGATGGACCCGCGCTCCCTGAGCTGGCTTTGGGGCGTGCCGTCGCGCATATGCTGCCCCACCGGCACGCCGCAGATTGTCAGCCAGTCGCGCTGGCCGTGGTTGGCCTGCACCAGTGTTCCGATCGTGTAGCGTTTTCCGTCGAGTTCGACGATGCGCGAGGAGGTGCCGGTTCCGCCCTTGAAGCCATAGGTGATCATGCCGGTGCCGCCGCCGCAATTGCCCTCCTCGACCGGGCCGGGCGAGGCTGCGTCGAGCGCTGCCCGGACGTCGGCCTCGCCGATGTGCAGCCCGTTGATATCGCTCAGCACGCCGTCATAGGTCTCGGCCACGACAGGCATGATCCAGAGGAAATCATCCGTGTCATAGGTGGTGCTGTAGCGCTCGAGCATCCATTTGATGGCGCCGTGATGCGCCATTCCGATGCCATGGGTGTTGGTGATGAGAACCGGCCCGAGGAAGTAGCCGCCGTCCTCGATCCAGTGTGTGCCGGTCATCTCGCCATTGCCGTTGAACCGATGCACCCCGGCATAGACGGGAACGGGCGCCTCGGACTGCGCATGCGGGACGATTGCCGTGACGCCGGTGCGCACCGGCCGCTTGCGCCCGGCACGCGGAGCGTCTTCCCAGATGGTGCGGAAGCCGACGGCGATGCCTTCGACATCGGTGATGGCGTTGAGCGGGCCGGTTTCACCGTGGAAGGGCAGGCCGAGGTCGCGGGCGCGCGGTTTCGACGTCGGGGTTCCGGATTTCTTCATGGTCATTGTGCCTTGAGCAAAGATGGAGGCCTATGGATGCGAGGACGAAGGAGAGCGACGGCATCAGCCGGGCGATGATGCCGGTTTTCCTCGTGGTTGTCGCGTCTTAGCATCGATGGCCTTGCCAGTCGCGTGCACATTGCTCGGCAAATAGTGGCCGGGCGGCAACGCGGCGCGCATTGCCGAAGGGCGCTTCCGGCCTGGGGTGGTGAATAGCGATTTACGTTTCGTTCACCATGGCCTACACCCGCGAAGCGGTTGGTACCGACCCACCCCCTGAACCGAGTCGCTCCCCGATGCAGAACACCCCCCTACGCTTTCGCGCCCGTTCGTTCGTTGCCTTCGCGCTCGTGCCGGAAGCACCCGTGGACGAATGGCTGAAGGGCGTGGATCGCTGGATCGAGAACTCGCCTGGCTTCTTCACCGGCCGCCCGGTCGTTCTCGACCTCAACGCGCTCAAGCCGGAGGTGAGTCAAATTGGCGCACTGGTTGCCCAGCTTGCCGAGCGCGGCATTCGAATCTACGCAATCGAGAGCAAGGACATCGCGGAACTGGGGACGGACCTGCCGCCGCTCCTGATAGGGGCGAGGGAAGCCGTGGTCGAGGAACCCGCCGCATCGGCCGCCGCGCCAGCCAAGGCGGAAGAGCCGGCGGCGTCGACTTCGCTGATCATCGAGGCCCCAATCCGCTCCGGCCAGTCGGTCTACCACCCCCAGGGGGATGTGATCGTTCTCGGCTCGGCCGGCTTCGGCTCCGAAATCATCGCCGGCGGCTCCATCCACGTCTATGGCACACTGCGCGGACGCGCCATCGCCGGCGCCTCGGGAAATCGCCACGCGCGCATCTTCTGCCGGAGGAACGAAGCCGAGCTTCTGGCGGTGGATGGCTGGTATCGCATCGCGGAGGACATGGAGCCGTCCACGCGCGGCGCGGCGATACAGGCCTATCTGGACGAAGGCGCAATTCTGGTCACGGCCCTCAACTGACAACATTGGAGAGACATGCATGGGCAAGGTAGTGGTCGTCACATCTGGCAAGGGCGGCGTCGGGAAGACAACCTCGACCGCAGCCCTGGGAGCCGTTCTGGCCCAGGGCGGCAAGAAGGTCGTGCTGATCGACTTCGACGTCGGCCTGCGCAATCTCGATCTGGTCATGGGGGCCGAGCGGCGCGTGGTGTTCGACCTCGTCAACGTGACGCAGGGCGTGGCCAAGCTTTCGCAGGCGCTGATCCGCGACAAGCGCCTGGAAACGCTTTTCCTGCTGCCCGCCTCCCAGACCCGCGACAAGGACGCCCTCACTGAGGAGGGCGTGGCCAGCGTGGTGGGCAGGCTGCGCGAGAAATTCGACTACGTCATTTGCGACAGCCCGGCCGGCATCGAACGCGGCGCCCAGCTTGCCATGCGCTATGCCGACGAGGCGGTCATCGTCACCAATCCGGAGGTGAGCTCCGTGCGCGATTCCGATCGCATCATCGGCTTGCTCGACTCCAAGACCCTGCTGGCCGAGCAGGGCGGCCGCGTCGCCAAGCACATTCTCGTCACCCGCTATGATACGGCCCGCGCCGCCCGCGGTGAGATGCTCAGCATCGACGACATTCTGGAAATCCTGTCGACGCCGCTCCTGGGCATCATCCCCGAGAGCCAGGGAGTGCTGCGCGCCTCCAACGTGGGCTCGCCCGTGACGCTCAGCGAACCCGGCAACGTCGCTGCGCGCGCCTATGCCGATGCCGCCAGAAGGCTGCAGGGCGAGGAAGTGCCGATGACCCTTCCTGTCGAGAAGAAAGGCCTCCTTAACCGTCTCCTGGGTAGGAGAGTGGCATGAGCCTGTTCGACATCTTCAAACGTCGCGCCAGTGCGCCTGTGGCCCGCGAGCGGCTGCAGGTACTGCTGGCCTATGAGCGCAACAACCGCAACCAGCCCGATCTCGTCGCCGTGCTGCGCGAGGAGATCCTGGCCGTGATCGGCAAGCACGTCCAGATCAGCCAGGACGATGTGCGCATCACCATGGAGCGCGGCGAGACGATGTCGACGCTGGAGATCGACATTCACGTGCCCAACGCCGGCGCCGCCGGCGCGCCGGCGGTCTGAAGGGTCGCCGCCGCTCCGAAGCTCCTCTTCCGTGGCAGGCTCTGCAAGGCGGCAGACCTTCGCAAGGCCGCCGCAACTGCCTTAGCTTTCTGGTTTTCTGGCGAGCGCGCTTTCACGCCGAGGCGCGCTAGTAGAATGCCTCGCGGGGGTTCCCCCCTCCCTGAAGTGGGGCGAGGCGGCGTTGGCCCGGGCCGGCCCCGCCGCTTTTCCTGACTTGGCACAGTGCGTCGATGAGCCAACAATGGCGGTGCTGTCCTGCGAGGCAGTCAGGAGGCTCGGTGCTGGCTCTGGTTGCGCTGTGGCCTGTGCTGGGCCTCCACCGCCAACTCGCGTTTGCCGATCGACGCGGCGCCGGTTGGTCAGCCCTGCCTTGCGGGAATGCGCACGACGAGACCATCCAGCGCGTCGCCCACCCGAAGCTGGCACGACAGACGCGAATTCGCAGCCGGCTCCCATGCGAAGTCCAGCATGTCGGCTTCCATCGGCCCGGCCTCGCCCACCATTTCCGCAAATTCCGGATCGACATAGACATGGCAGGTGGCGCAGGCGCAGGCGCCGCCGCATTCGGCTTCGATGCCGGGCACGTTGGCCTTTACCGCCGTTTCCATGACGGTTGCGCCATTGGCGGCTTCTACCTCGAAGCGCTGTTCGTCATGGGTGATGTAGATGATGCGCGGCATTGATGGGCCTTTCGAATTCAATTCGTGTTTGCGCGGCCGGACAAGCCGCAGGTGTGTGGGGAGGTGTTTTTCGAGCGTCGGTGGGCAGCCTATTGCTGAAGGCCGCAGGCCCGCAGGAAGAGGGCGGTCACTTCCTCCTCGACATGAACCATGTCGAGCTCCTCGTCGTCCTTCAGTTGCATGAAGCTTCGGATCTGGACCTCGAAGTCCGCATAGTGCTGCGTCACCGCCCAGATGTGCATCTGGAACAGCAGCGGATCGACGGGCCGGATCAGACCCTGCTCGACCCAGGACTGGATCAGCTTCACGGCCTGCTGCGTCGATTCCTGGTATTGCGCCCAGTGCCGGCTGAGGAACGGGGCGCCGTTGGCGATCTCGGTGGTGAACAGGCGCGATGCCTGGGGGTTCTTCTGGCCGTATTCCAGTTTCTTGTGGATGTAGGCGCGGATGATCTCGGCCGGATCGTCGCCCGTCGAGGCGCTGATGAACAGCTCTTTCCACTCGTCGAGAATATAGACGAGAATGTCCTCGTAGAGCTCTTCCTTGCTGGAGATGTAATAGTGCAGCTGGGGCTTGGTGAGGCCCGCGCGCTGGGCGATCGACTGCGTAGAGGCACCGGCCAGCCCCTTGCTCGCAAACTCGTCGATCGCCGCATCCCTGATGGCGGCAAGGATGCGGCGGCGCCGGTCGAGAACCTTTTCGCGGCCGCTCAGTTCGCCGTTTTCCGGAGTATCGGCGTTGTCGTGGCTCATCGTCAGCTCGTTCCGGCGAGGGGCCTTTAGCCCCTCGCTCCCTGCCGTTTCGACTACGGGTTCAACTGCTTCTTGATATCGAGGCCGACGCCCTTGTTGACGAAAGCGTCGGTGGCGACCTTCGAGATCTCGATCTTGTCGCCGGTCACGATGCCGGCCTTGACCGCGAGCTCGTAGAATTCCTTGACGCGATCCATCGAGATGGCGCCGATGCCCTTTTCCAGCGTGTCGCCGCTGTCGATGAGCTCCAGCTTCTTGAGCATCGCCAGTTCGCCGTCGAGCGTCTCTGCGCTCATGTCCGGGTTGTCCTTGAGGATCAGCTCATAGCCCTTGCTGTGATCGCCATAAAGGAAGTTGTTCCAGCCCACGATCGTCGCATCGACAAAGCGCTGCACCAGATCCGGGTTGTTGTCGACCAGCTCCTGGCGGGTCTCGATCGTGTTGGCGTAGGTGCTGTAGCCATGATCGGCCAGCAGGTAGGTCGTTACCTTCGCGCCTTCCTTTTCCGCATAGAGAGGCTCGGCGGTGGCGTAGGCCTGCTGCACGGCCTTCTCGTCGCTGAGGAACTGGGCAAGGCTGTAGCCATAGGGGCGGACCTGCTCGTCCTTGAAGCCGAACTCCTTAACCAGCCACAGCCAGAAGCTGTACTGGCTGTCCTTGGCCAGAAGGACCGTCGGGGCGTTGGCGAGGTCATTGAAATCCTTGTAGGCGCCTTCATGCGCCATCAGCACCTGAGGGTCCTTCTGGTAGAAGGCTGCAACAACGGTGGTCGGAATGTCGTTGGCGACGTTGTGGAAGGAAAGCAGCAGGTTGCCCGTCAGCAGGAAGTCGAGCCGCCCCGCCGCCAGCATCGGCCGGTTGTTGACCTGCGGACCGCCCATCTCGATGGTCACGTCGAGGCCGTACTTCTCGTAGGTTCCGTCGGCCAGTGCCTGGTAGAAGCCGCCGTGGCCGGCCTGCGCCAGCCAGTTGGTTCCCACCACCACCTTGTCCAGCGCATATGCAAGCTGCGCCGACATGGCCAGCGTAAGAGCGGCAACCGCCGCCCTGAGCAAGTTCTTCATCTGAAGCATTCTCCCATTGATTTTCAGGTTCAGTCCCTGGCGGCCATCTCGGCCGTCCAGCCTCGCGTCTTCCCGGGGTTGAGAAGGCCGTAAGGATCCGCTCTTTTCTTGAAGTCGATCTGAACGGTGTCGATCTGCTTCATGCCGCCGTCCTCGATGGTGTAGGCGTGCGGATCGTAGATGTCGCAGCCGTCCAGCTGCTCCAGTTCCCGGATGACGCGGTAGGTGTCTTCGCGGCTGTGGTAGCGCACCAGCGGCAGGCCGAAGATCTGCACCTCGCCTTCCAGCCTTGCCATCTCGTGGTGCATGTACTGCTCGTCGCCATAGCGCTCCATCTGGCGCTTCACGACTTCCGGGTCGAAGGGGCGCGGATAAGCCACCTGGAGGTAGGTCCAGCCGGGTTCGGCCTTCAGCGCCTGCAGCGTCGTGTGGTTCCAGCCGCATTCATAAGCCGGCTGCAAACCCTTGTCGTGCAGCTCCTCCTTGGTCATGGCGAAGGAAACGCGGCCGCCGAATTCCGCCACCAGGGCCTCGAACTTGCCCATGTCGCTCGGCGCGATCATCGCGAAGACGGCATCCTGGTCAGACGGGAACAGGTCGCCGAACTTGGTGTAGAAGCGCGCGAAGCGGCGGTCCACCGTCGTCAGCAGGTAGCAATCGAGATTGTCTTCCAGCGCCTTCAGGCAGAAACGCAGCGTGGCGTCATAGCTGTCGAACAGCGCTGCGGTGTGGATCCAGTCGGTCGCCTTGGTAAGCCCGATCTCGAGTTCCAGCACGATGCCGTTGGTGCCGTAGGCATGCTGGACCTTGTGGATGTCGCGGCCGTGCAGTTCGATGATTTGCGGCTCGAGTTCGACGGTCATCACCTTGACCGAATAGACGTTGCCGTCGTCGCGCAGCATGCCGTGGCGCAGCGAGCCGATGCCGCCGGAGCCGCCGGTGAAGAAGCCGCCGATCGTGGCGATGCGGCGCGTCGAGGGATACATGAGCAGTTCCTGCCCGGTCTCGCGCACGGCGTCGTCCAGGCGCGCGATGCGGGCGCCGGCTTCCACGCGCACCCGACCGGGCTCGATGGAAAGCACCCGGTCAATCTTGGTCATGTCCAGGATGATGCCGCCTTCCAGCGGCACGCACTGGCCGTAGTTGCCGGTCCCGCCGCCGCGCGCGGTGATGGGGATGCGCAGCCGCGCGGCCGCGGCCGCGACCCGGCGCACCTCGTCCTGGTCCTTCGGGATCACCACCAGGTCGCCCAGGAAGTGGCCGATGTCTTCGCTGAGGATGGGGCTGTACCAGAAATAGTCGCGCGAGCGCAGTTCCACATGCTTGGGGTCGTCATAGACGCGGATGCCGTCTATCTCGGCGCGAAAGGCCGCCCAGTCATAGGCGCGCTCGGGATTGGTCGCCACGTTCATGCGTTTCTCCAGTCTTGATTGCTTGCCGGCAGCGGCTGGCCGCTCCGGTAGACGATGCGTGTCGCCTGCGGGCGGCTGATCAGGTCGTCGAGGTCGTTCGCCGCGTGCCAGATGAAGTTGGCCGGCATACCTTTTTCCACGGTCGTCACGATGCCGCTTGCGCATTGGTGCGCCGGCAGGGTGGTGATGCTGTCTAGCCAGTCCTCGGGCTCGAGATGGCAGGCGGGAGCCGCCAGCCGCAGAACGGAAAGCGGGTCGTAGTCGCCATAGGGGTAGAAGGCGTCGCGCACATTGTCGGAGCCGAGCATGACCGTCATGCCCGCGTTGCGCGCTTCCTTCAGCGGTGCAACCCCGCGCATGCGGGGAGAGACGCCAATGGCGCGGTCCTGAAGGTAGAGGTTGGTCGTGGGAAGCGCCACGAGCGCCACGCCGGCCTGCGCACCGGCCGCGAGGGTCCGCTCCAGTTCGTCGGACGTGCGCAACGCCAGCGAGCAGGCATGGCCGCACAGCACGCGGCCCGCCATGCCGTGGCGGCTGGCCGCGTCAATGATTGCGGACAGGCCGTCGGCTTCGGGGTCGAGCCCTTCATCGACATGGAAATCGAGGTCGAGATCGTGCGCGCCGGCCAGCGCGAACATCGCCTCGACCTTGGCTTCGAGATCCGCATTGCGGAAGAAGAAGGCGCCGAAGACGGCCTTGTCCTGCTCCACGCGCGCGGCAATGGCTGCGCCGGCTTCAGGCACGATATCGCCATGGACGAGCGCCGCCAGCTGGAGATCGATACGGCCCTTCCATTCCTTCCGCAACTCGACGAGCACGGGCCAGGCCATGGGCACTTGCGGCGTTACCCAGTCCACATGCGTGCGAATGGCGCCGACGCCCTGCCGATAGGCAGCTTCCAGCGCGAGGCTTGCCCTCGCGCGGATGTCGGCCGCCGTCCAGTTGGGGCGATCCTGTTCCATCAGCGCGATGGCGTCGAACAGGCATTCCACCCGGGCGTTCGCCTCCGCGCCGATGCGGGAGATGGTGTGGGTCTTGTCGAGGTGCACATGCACGTCGGCAAAGAGCGGCGTGACCACGCCGCCCCCGGCAGCGAGAGAGGGAACGAGATCGGCAATCCGGCCATCTGCCACGACAAGATCGTAGCGCCCCGGCTGCCCGGGCAGGCTCACACCGGAAAGCCGCAAGGGCTGTTCCGATGTGGCCTCTTGTTCGCGAACCGTCTCGTTCCCGCCCGTCACGATCAGGACTCCCGACGGATTTCGCTCTCGTGCCAGCGGCCGAGGACAGCGCGCGAGAGCCAGCTCGTCGCCAGGAAGATTGCGATGCCCAGCACCGAAACAAGCAGCAGCGCGGCGAACATGCGCGGGATTTCGTTGCGGAAGCTCGATTCCAGGATGCGCGAGGCAAGCCCGGTGCTCTGGCCGGCAGTGCCGGCGACGAACTCGGCAACCACTGCGCCGATCAGCGCCAGGCCGCCGGCAATCTTCAACGCGGCCATGAAGTAAGGCAGCGCGCTCGGCGCCAGCAGATAGCGCAGGCGTTGCAAAGGCGTCGCCTGATAGAGCTTGAACAGGTCGCGCAGATTGTGGTCGGCGCTGCGCAGGCCGATCACCGTGTTCGACAGGATGGGGAAGAAGGCCACGATCCAGGCGCAGATCAGCAGCGCGGTGAAGGTGTCACGCACATAGATCAGGATCAGTGGCGCGATCGCCACCACGGGCGTCACCTGCAGGATCACCGCGAAGGGAAAGAAGCTCATCTCCACCGTGCGCGACAGCGCAAAGATCATGCCCAGGAGCACGCCGCCGGCAATGGCGCACATGAGAGACAGCATGGTCAGCTTGACCGTGAAGAGCATGGAGCTCAGCAGCGACGGGCCGTCCTTCACCAGCGTTTCGGCCACCAGCGAAGGCGCGGGGATCAGGTAGTGCGGAATCTTGTAGTAGCGCACCAGCCCCTCCCAGACGAGAAGTGCGATGACGATCGCCAGGGTCGGCATGATGACGCTCTTGCGCCCCTCGATGCGGGCGCGGCGGTTTTGCTCGGAATTGAGGACAGGGGTCTCGGTGCTCATGGCCAGGCCTTCAATGGTCGATGTCGTCGTTGCCGAGCGTCTCGTTCAGCGCGTCGGACACGATCTGGCAGCTGTCGGTGTATTCCCTGGTGGCGCGGAAGTTTTCCGCCCGCGGATAGGCGCCGGGAATGGCGATGTCGGAGACGACCCGGCCCGGCCGGGCGGCCATCACCACCACACGGTTCGATAGATAGACGGACTCGTAGACGCTGTGAGTGACGAAGATGACCGTCAGCCCGTGTTCCTGCCACAGCCGCAGCACGTCGTTGTTGAGCTTGAAGCGCGTCATCTCGTCGAGCGCGGCAAACGGCTCGTCCATCAGCAGCAGGCGCGGGCGCGTTACCAGCGCGCGGGCGATGGAGACGCGCATCTTCATGCCGCCCGACAGCTCGCGCGGGAAGGCCTTGGCAAACTTGCTCAGGCCCACCTGCGCCAGCACCTCCTCCACGCGCGGCGCGGCGTCCTTTCGCGACATGCCGCTCAGCCGCAGCGGCAGATAGACGTTTTCGAACACGTTCGCCCAGGGCATCAGCGTCGGCTCCTGGAAGACGAAGCCGAGGTCGTGCGGGCCGCTGCCCTTGCCGGGCGCATGTCCGTTGACGCGGATATTGCCTGCGGAAACTTCGGAGAGGCCGGCAATCATGCGCAGCGCCGTGCTCTTGCCGCAGCCCGAAGGGCCCAGGAAGCTGACGAACTGGCCCTGCTCGATGGTCAGCGACATGTCGCGGACCGCGACGACGCCGGTGGCATATTGCTTGTAAACGTTTTCGATCTCGATCAGCGGCTGCGACGACACCGAGGTGCTGGCGACCATGTTCATAGCATCACCTCACCAGGCGGGGCTGTTGTCGAGCCAGGAGAGCGGCGCCCGCTCGACCTCGGCCAGAAGTTCGACAAGCCGGTCGGCGGCGTAATCGATGGTCTTGCGCCCCTTCTCGGCGGTGGCCACCAGGGCGTTGCCGGCCGCGCCGTGCGGGTTCATGTCCTGCACCTGCCAGCCGGGCTTGGCGCCGCCGGCGAGGGAGATGTGCTTGAAGTCCCGGGCGAAGGTTTCTGTGAGGGTGGCAAAATTCTGCGCCTTGCTCATGTCGACCAGGTCGGGGTGCAATTCGAGCATCACCGAGGTTTCCATGTCGCCGGCGTGAATGCCGTGGCGCAGTTCATGCTCGCTGTAGACGCCTTCCGGCATGCCCTGGCCGAACCAGTTGACCGAGAACACCATCATGCCGTGCTTGATGCGCAGCTCGCGCGCCACGATGTCCATGGTGCTGATCTGGCCGCCATGGCTGTTGAGAAGAACGAGCTTTTTCACCCCGCTGGCGGCCACGCAATCGCCGATTTCGCACCACATGGCGATCAGGGTCTGGGCCGAGAAGGTCAGCGTGCCGGGAAAGCGCCCGTGCTCGTTGCTCTTGCCGATCGGCAGCGTGGGCAGAAACAGCGCCTTGCTCGTTTCCGGCAGGCGCTCGATGGTTGCCGTGACGATGCCGCTGGCGATTGCCGCGTCGACCGAAAGTGGCAGGTGAGGGCCATGTTGCTCGGTCGCGCCAACCGGCAGAACCGCCACGATCTGCTCGCGGTCGAGCCGGGAAAACTCCTCGCTCGTATAGTCGGACCAATATCTCTTCAAGTTACCAATTCCTTCCTCTCGAACGGAGGCGCGCCGCGACGCCAGGTCCGCAAAGGCTGCTTCCGGAGGGAACTGCGCAAACCATCCGAAAGCGTTGCTGGTTCACCCTCAGGCGAGGGCGGCGAATTTTCTGGAAGGCGGGAATTACCCGGCAAAGGGCGAACTCGGCCAGCGTGCCGTGACGCGGTTTTCTGCTCGTGCCATCGCTTATCCCCCGATTTCGCCCGTTCTGAACGGCGATATGGGTAATACTACTAACCGATCTGACCGATCGGTCAAACTAATTGTTTAAATTCCATGGGAGTTATGCAACAAAATTACCGGACCGTTCGAGTCGGGCAGCTTGGTGCGCAAGCGGGCATTTCCATGCCACGTTCGATTCTGCAAGGGAGCCGTTGCCGGTCGGTCGAGCATGTTTGTGGAGAGGGCATGGGAGAGAGGTGCATCATTGTCGGCGCGGGACACGCCGGCTCTCAGGCCGCGGTCAGCCTTCGCCAGGAAGGCTATGCGGGCGAGATCGTCCTGATCAATGACGAGACGGATCTTCCCTACCACAAGCCGCCGCTCTCCAAATCCTATCTCAAGTCGCCCGACTCGGGCGGCCTCGTCCTGCGCCCTGAAGCCGTCTATCGCGACAACTCCATCGCGCTGATGCTTGGCGCCCGCGTCGAGAAGATTCGCCTCGACGATCGCAAGCTCGTGCTTGCCGACGGGCGAGAGTTGAACTGGACGCATCTTGTTCTCGCAACCGGCGCGCGCGCGCGAATTCCCGACCTGCCGGGCATCGACCTCAGGGGCGTCGTCACGCTGCGCAGCATGGAAGATGCGCGCCGCATCCGCGAAATGATGCCGGAAGTTCAGAGTGTCCTCATCGTCGGCGGCGGCTTCATCGGCATGGAGATGGCGCATAGCTGCCTGGCGCTCGGCAAGGCGACGACGCTGATCGAGGCTGCGCCCCGCGTGCTGGCGCGTTCGGTGGCACCGGTCGTTTCTGCCCATGTCGAGAAGCGGAGCCGGGCTGCCGGTATCGACATCTTCACCGGCGTCCAGCTTTCCGGCATCGAAGGCGAGGGCGGGCGCGTCGCGGCAGTGCGCACCGTCGACGACCGCAGGTTCAGGGCCGATATGGTTGTGCTGGGAATTGGTGCGGTTCCCAATGTCGAGCTCGCCGCGGAAGCCGGCCTTCCGGTTGACAACGGCATCGTTGTTGACGGCCACATGCGCACATCGGTGCCGCAGGTCTACGCCATCGGCGATTGCGTGAGCTACGACCATCATCAGCTGGGCCGGCGCGTGCGGCTGGAATCGGTCCAGAACGCGACCGACCAGGCCAGGCATGTCGCGCGCTCCATCCTTGGACGATCGGAGCCTTATGCCGAAGTCGCGTGGTTCTGGTCCGATCAGGGCGACATGAAGCTGCAGACGGCAGGTCTCTCGCTCGACGCCAATCATTGTGTCGTCTCCGGAAATCCCGAGGAAAACGCCTTCTCGGTCTATCATTTTCAAGGCGCGCGCCTGGTGGCCGTCGATTCCATCAACCGTCCGGCCGATCATATGATTGCGCGGCGGCTGCTGGCGGCGGGGCTGAGCCCGAGCGAGGCGGACATTGCCGCCGGGCCGCAGCATATGAAGCAGCTGGCAAGCGGGAAGGGGATGGCGGCCTGAGCCGCCCGGTTTTCATCAAACATAAATTCGGGCCGAGGCAGGTTGGCAACGGAAATTCGCCTCTCGCCCATTCGGAAATTCAGTTCGGGGATCAGGACAAGATGGTTCACTGTCTCATCATCGGCGCGGCCGGCATGCTCGGCGCGGGGCTGGCCAAGCGCCTCATCGACGACGGCGCGATTGCCGGCAAGGCCGTATCGCGGCTGACGCTTTTCGATATTGTGGCGCCGAGCGCATTGCCCGAGCGCGGCAAGGTCGCGGTCGAGTTCGAAACCGGCGACATCTCGTCCCCCGAGACGGCCGAGCGCCTCGTGGCATCGAGGCCCGATGTTATCTTTCACCTCGCGGCCATCGTGTCGGGCGAGGCGGAGCGCGATTTCGACAAGGGCTACCGCATCAATCTCGACGGCACCCGGCATCTGTTCGACGCGGTGCGCAAGGCGCATGAGACGGACGGCTATTATCCGCGCGTCGTCTTCACCTCGTCGCTGGCCGTCTTCGGCTCGCCGCTGCCCGATGTGATCGATGACGACTACATCATCACGCCGCGCTCAAGCTACGGCACGCAGAAGGCGATCGGCGAGTTGCTGCTGGCCGATTACAGCCGCCGCGGCTTTTTCGACGGCATCGGCATCCGCCTGCCCACCATCTGCATTCGCCCCGGCAAGCCCAATGCGGCGGCCTCGGGCTTCTTTTCCAACATCCTGCGCGAGCCGCTGGCGGGCCTGCCGGCCACGCTGCCGGTGGAGCCGTCCGTGCGGCACTGGTTTGCCAGCCCGCGCGCGGCCATTGGCTTCATCGCGCACGCCGCGGCGGTGGATGGCGCGGTGCTGAAGGAGCGCCGCAACATGACCATGCCCGGCGTTTCGGCAACCGTGGCCGACGAAATCGAGGCGCTGCGCGCAATCGCGGGCGACGATGCGGTAAAGCTCATCCGTCATGAAATCGACCCCGCGATCGTCGCGATCATCTCCACCTGGCCGAAGGCGTTTGAGGCAAGCCGGGCGGAAAAGCTCGGCTTCAAGGCCGACGAATCCTTCCAGGCGATTATCCAGGCTTATATCGCGGACTATGCGCCCAAGGCGGAGCAGCCGGCATGAGTGCCGACAATCTTGCCTTGCCCGGCCGGCATTTCCTGCTCATCGGCCTCGGAGCCATGGGCTACGGCATGGGCCAGTCGCTGCTGCGCGCCGGTCTTGCCGTCGATGGCTTCGACCTCAATGCCGACGCCCAGAAGCGTTTCCGGGCCGAGGCCGGCCTTGACCGCGACCTCGACCAGGCGAGTGCGGAAGCCGACGGGGCCATTCTGGTCGTCGTCAACGCGGCTCAGACGGAAGATGCGCTGTTCGGCGCGCGCGGACTGGCCGAGAGGCTGAAGCCGGGCGCGGTGGTCATCAGCTGCGCGACCATCGACGCGCAGAAGGCAGTCGAGTTCGAAACCCGCCTTGCCGAGAAGGGCATACTCTATCTGGACGCGCCGATTTCCGGCGGTTCGGCACGCGCCGCCAAGGGCCAGCTCAGCATCATGGCCTCCGGCACGCCCGATGCCTTCGCGCGTTCCCAGCCTGCGCTCGATGCCATGGCCCAGACCGTGTTCCGCCTGGGGAACCGCGCCGGGCCGGGCTCGGCGATGAAGAGCGTCAACCAGCTGCTCGCCGGCATTCACATCGCCGCCGCCGCCGAGGCCTTCGCTTTCGGGCTGGCGCAAGGCGTGGACGCCGACCAGATCATGCAGGTGATCCCGCATTGCGCCGGCTCGTCCTGGATGTTCGAAAACCGTGGGCCCTACATCGCCGATGGTGACTACCGGCCGCATTCGGCGGTCGAAATCTTCGTCAAGGACCTGGGTATCGTCACCGGCGCGGCGAAGGACGCCTCGCTCGAGCTGCCGGTCGCGCAGGCCGCACTCGCCCGCTTCAGGGCCGCGTCCGAGGCCGGCCTTGGCCGCGAGGGCGACGTGGCGGTGGTCAAGCTCTACGCGGAGGAAAGCGGCATCAGCCTTCCCGTGAAACGCTACAAGGAGAGCTGACCATGCTGCTCGGCTGTATTGGTGACGATTTCACCGGCTCGTCGGACCTTGCCAACACGCTGGTCAAGGGCGGCATGGCGACGACGCAATATTGCGGCATTCCGCAGGGCAGGGCCGACGCGGACGTCGAAGCGGGCGTCGTCGCACTGAAGACGCGCAGTGTGCCGGTGGAAGAAGCCGTCGCCCAGTCGCTGCAGGCGCTGGAGTGGCTGAAGGCGCAGGGCTGCCGCCAGTTCTTCTTCAAATATTGCTCGACCTTCGATTCCACCAAGACCGGCAACATCGGCCCGGTGGCCGAGGCGCTCAGCAAGGCGCTGGGCGCCAGCCAAGTCATCGTCTGCCCGGCATTTCCGGGCGCCGGCCGTACCATCTATCAGGGCCATCTTTTCGTCGGCGACCGGCTGCTGAACGAGTCGGGCATGGAAGCCCATCCGCTGACGCCAATGACCGACCCCGACATTCACCGATGGCTGCAATACCAGACCGCGCTTTCCGTGGGGCTGGTGGCGTTTTCCGACGTGCGCCGCGGCGCCGGGGCAATCGCCGAGGCGATGCGGCGGCAGGACGAGGCAGGCCACAAGCTTCTGGTGGTGGATGCGCTGCAGAACGAGGACCTGTTCGCCATCGGCGAGGCGGCGGCCGACCTGCCGCTGATCACCGGCGGTTCAGGCGTGGCGCTCGGCCTGCCGGAAAATTTCCGCCGCAAGGGGCTGATCGGCAATCGCCAAGTGGCGTGGCAGGGCATCGACGGACCGGGCGCCGTGCTTTCGGGCTCCTGCTCGCGCGCCACGCGCGGCCAGGTGGCGCACTATCGCGCCAATCATCCGGCCCTCGAGATCAAGGCTGACGCGCTGATGGTCGGCGACATGACGGTGGCGAAGGCATCCGCCTGGCTGGCCGAGAACCTTGCCGCCGAGCCGCTGGTGTTTTCCTCCGCCGAGCCGGAAGTGGTCGGCAAGGCGCAGCAGAAATACGGGCTTGGCGAACTCGCCCACCGCATCGAAACCTTCTTTGCCGAACTTGCCGCCGAAGCCCGGCGTCATGGCGTCAGGCGCCTGGTGTCGGCCGGCGGAGAGACCTCCGGCGCGGTGGTGCAGGGGCTTGGCTGCGAGGCGTTGCAGGTCGGCCCCGAGATCGATCCGGGGGTTCCCATGCTGCGTGTCAACGGGCAGGATTTCGGCCTGGCGCTGAAGTCGGGTAATTTCGGCGCCGAGGACTTTTTCACCAAGGCGCTGAGGATGCTCAAGGGAACAGCAAGTTGAGCGAGGAAGCGAAGCTGCGCGAGACGATCTGCCGGATGGCGCGTTCGATCTTCGAGCGCGGCCTGACCGGCGGGGCGTCCGGCAATATCTCGGCTCGCCTGTCCGACGGGCGGCTCCTGGTGACGCCCACCGGCTCCTCCTTCGGCGATCTCGACCCGGCGCGCCTGTCGCTGATCGACGAGACGGGCAGACTGGTCGACGGCGACGCACCGACCAAGGAAATGCCGCTGCATTCCGCTTTCTACGACACGCGCGGCGCCAAGTCTGGCGCCATCGTCCATCTCCACTCCACCCATTCGGTGGCGCTGTCCATGTTGCCGGAAACCGACCCGGACAATGTGCTGCCGCCGCTGACGCCCTATTCCATAATGCGGCTAGGCAAGGTGAAGCTGCTGCCGTATTTCCGGCCGGGCGATGCGGCAATCGGCGACGCGATCCGCGGCCTGGCCGGAAAGCGCAGCGCCGTGCTGCTGGCCAATCACGGGCCGGTGGTCGCGGCCAAGGATCTGGAGGCGGCGGTCTATGCCATGGAAGAGTTGGAAGAGACGGCGCGGCTTGCGCTGCTCACGCGCGGCATGAAACCCAAAATGCTGACGCCTGAACAGGTTCGCGATGTCGTGGACCATTTCAACATCGAGTGGGATTGAACATCATGGCCCTTCCGTATTCAGCCAATCTCGGCTTCCTCTGGACCGAGCTGGCGCTCTCCGACGCCGTGCGCGCGGCGGCCAAGGCCGGTTTCGACGCGGTGGAACTGCACTGGCCCTATGCCGTCGAGCCGTCGCTTCTGAAGCAGGCGCTGTCCGAAAGCGGCCTGCCGGTTCTGGGCCTGAACACCTTGAAGGGCAATGTCGATGCCGGCGAGTTTGGGCTTTCCGCCCTGCCGGGACGCGAGGACGACGCGCGCGCGGCAATCGACCAGGCACTTGCCTATGCGACCGCGATCGGCGCCACTGCTATCCACGTCATGGCCGGCAAGACGAGCGCGCCGGAAGCGCGAGAAACCTTCGTCGCTAATCTGCGCTACGCAGCCGACCAAGCCGCTCCGGCGGGTGTCACCATCCTGCTCGAGCCGCTCAACCTCCACGACGTGCCGGGCTACTTCCTGCACGACAACGCCACGGCGTCGTCGATCATCGAAGAGGCCGGCCGCGGCAACATCCGCATCATGTTCGACTGCTATCATGTCGGCCGCTCCGGCAAATCCATTCTGGAGGAGTTCGATGCGCATCGTGAGCGGATCGGCCATGTCCAGTTTGCGGCCGTTCCGGATCGCGGCGAGCCCGATGCGGGCGAGGTGGATTTTGCCAGCCTGCTACCCGAACTGGCCGCGCGCGGCTATGCCGGGCATTTTGGCGCCGAATACAAGCCGCGCCGCTCGACCGACGAAGGGCTGGGCTGGCTCGCCGCCTGGCGCTGAACAAATCCTTTTCTCCGGAGGCATGCCATGACCGATCGCGCTTCGAACCTCGACCATCTCGTACCGGAAACCATGCCGGCGCCCTTCGCCGCCTATAGCCATGGCGTGGTGGTTCGGACCGGATCGGACATGGTCTTCTGTTCCGGCCAGCTCGGCATCGGCCCGAATGCGCATGTGCCCGAGGATGCCGAGGCGCAGGCCGAGCTTTGCTTCGAGAATGTGCGCTCGATCCTCACCGCCTGCGGCATGAGCTTTGCCGACGTGGTGCGCATCAATGCCTACGTCACCGACCGCGCCCATATGCGCCCCTATATGGACGTGCGCGACCGGCTCTTCCCGCAGCCCGCGCCGGCCTCGACGCTGATGATCGTGTCGGGCTTCACGCGCGAGGAATTCAAGGTCGAGGTCGAAGTCGTCGCCGCGCGCGCGAACCGCTGACGGTGGCGTGAGGCGTGGTCAGCTGCCGGCGGCGCGGCGGCGCTCGGCAAAAGCCGCCGGCGCAATGACAGTGGGCCGCCCCGACAGCCTGCCGCGATAGAGCGCGGCGATCAGGTCGGATTGGGTGACGATTCCGACCAGCTTGCGGTCGGCATCGACCACCGGAAGATGGTGCAACCCGGCGTCGGCCATGGCGGGGACGAGCGTGGCGACAGGCGTTTCGGGTGCCGCGGTCCGAACCGGGCTGCTCATGATCTCGCCTACTGTCCGTTTCAGGCTTCGTCTCGGCCTCACGGCGTGGCGCAGGCGCCGGCCGAGCCCGAAATGCAACTCGCCATGCGGCCCCCAGGCTGCGCTTTCCATGAAGTCGGTCTGAGTGACGATGCCGACAATGCCGCGGTCTTCTCCCACGACCGGCAAGGCCTTGATGCGATGCTCGCAAAGCAGCGTCCATGCCTCGTGCAGCGAGGCCTGCGGCGACACCGTGGCCACGTCTTGCGACATGATGTCGGCACAGCGGATTTCGCCGAAACGGCGGTGGTAGGCCTGCATCTCCACCTCGTGCAGCAGCGAGTCGAGATCGCCGGTGCTGACGTCCAGTATCTCACCCCGACGCTCGAGCGCGGCCTCGAGGTCGGCGGTGGTGAAGCCCACACGCTCGGTCGGCAATGGGTCGGTGGTCTTGTGCGGATTTGCGGCAGGCAGGGGCGCAAGATGCGGGTAGCGCCGGCCGGTGAGATTGTTGAATGCAAGCGCCGCGGAGAGCAGCAAGAGCGAGTTGACGCCCACCGGCCACACGACAAAGCTGAAGCCAGCCGCATGAACCGCGGGGCCGCCCAGAACCGCGGTCAGGGCCACGGCGCCGCTTGGCGGATGCACGCAACGCGCAGCCAGCATTGCGCCGATCGAGAGCGAGACGGCAAGCGCCGCTGCAATCAGCAAATCGTCGATCCACAGGGCACAGCTGATGCCGATCAGGGCCGCAATCGTGTTTCCGCCGACGATCGACCAGGGCTGCGCCAGCGGGCTCGACGGCACGGCAAAAAGCAGCACGGCCGAAGCTCCCATCGGCGCGATGAGGAGGGGGGAGGCCGTGCTTGTGCCAAGCGCCGCCTTGGTGATGAGGCCGGTGAGGAAAATTCCGATCAACGCACCGCAGCAGATACGCAGGCGCTCGACATGGCCGACTGGCGGCAGGGCTGGCAGCAGCCGTTTGAGAGTGGGCAGTAACTTTCGCATGCGTATCGGTTCGGCGTTGCAGAGGCGCAGTTATGTCGGATGCGACCACGATCGCAAGGAACCAATTTGCCTGGACCAGCGGATTTACGGAAATGTTGACCTGCGCCTGCGCTGTCCTTTTGCCCGCCTTCCAGCGTCAATGAAGGCCATCGTCGTTAGCTCTTTTGAAACGAGACGGACGCTATCGCTATCTTACGAATGAATCCGCCCCTGGCATTGCCTTTTCGGGAAGTTTTCGTTCTCGGAGAGAACCCGGCGGAGCTCCGCCGGGTGAAGTGGCAGGGGTAGAATTCGATGTTTCCAAAGACGGCAACTGGCCGCAACATGTTTGCCATCGTGGCGACGGGGGTCCTTACTACCGTGGCCACGGCCGGGGTTCTGGTCTGGCTTGCACATGGTGCGCTTGAAGAGCGCACCTTTTCCGAAATGACGAACATCGCCGAGGAAAGCGCAAGGCGCGTCGAGACCTATTTCAGCCGCGTTGAAGAACTGACGCATAATGCCAGGTCCAGCCTCTATGCCGCGAAGGACGGCGCGATTCCGGACCGGTCGGCCACGAACCGCCTGTTCCAGCGCTGGATGCAGGACAACACCTTCGCTCTCGGCCTCAGCACCTGCTGGGAGCCCAACGCTTTCGACGGGAAAGACGTGCTGTATCGCAATGCGCCCGGGCACGACGACAGCGGCCGCTACATTCCCTATTTCGTAAGGGACAATGGCAAGGTCGGGCTTGAGGCCCTGGTCGACTATGACAAGCCGGGTGTCGGCGATTGGTACCTCGTCCCCAAGAAGACGGGCAAGGAAGTGCTCATGGAGCCCTACTCCTACACCATTGGCGGCAAGAACGTCGTGATGACATCGTTCATGGTGCCCCTGCTTTTCAACGGTTCCTTCAAGGGCACGGTGGGAGTGGACATTGCCCTCGACAGCCTCGCCGATGACCTTTCCAAGATCAAGCCGTTGGGCCAAGGATATGTGGCGCTCGTCACCGGCAACGGCGGTGTCGTGAGCTACCCCGAAGCCTCCATGCGCGGAAAGGCGCTGAAGGACTCGGGCCTTGATGCGGCTGCCTGGGGCGGTCTGATTGCAAATCCGGGCACGCCGGCAGATCTTGCCGAAACATCGGGCGATGCCAGCATTGCCATCGCGGTTCCCGTGCGACTGCTGCCCGACACCACCTGGTACACTGTGGTTTCGGTGCCGAAATCGGTGCTGTTTGCGAGCCTGTCGTCGCTCGTCATCACGTCCATCGCCATCATCGCGGTCGCGGCAGGATTGATGACCGTGCTCGGCTTGCTGCTTGCTACGCGCTTCCGCAAGCGCCTCGACAAGGTCATGACCGCGACAGGTGGGATCGCTAACGGCAACACCGACGTGGATCTTTCGGAGGCAGCGAAGCAGGACGAGATCGGCGAGATGGCTCGCTCGCTGGCGATCCTGCGGGACGCGACTATTGAAAAGCACCGGCTGGAAATGGAGGCGGAGGAAGCCCGAAACCGCAATGCGGAGGAGGAGCGACGCCGCGCGGCGGAAGCCGCCGAAAGGGAGCGGCAGACCCGTTTCGCAGTCGACTCCCTGGCCGAAGCCCTGCAGAAGCTTGCCGACGGCGACACCACCCATCGCATCGATGACCAGTTTGCAGGTTCGCTCGATCAGGTCCGCCGTGATTTCAACTCTTCGGTCGAAAAGCTGCAGACCGCTCTGCTTTCGGTTGGGGAGAATGCGCAGGCCATCCAGGCAGGTTCCAGCGAAATACGGTCGGCTTCCGACGATCTCTCTACACGGACAGAGCAGCAGGCGGCAGCCGTCGAAGAAACAGCGGCGGCGGTCGAGGAAATCAGCTCGTCGCTGAGAGACACCACGAAGCGTGCGGAACAGGTCGGAGGCCTGGTTGAACGCACACGCGTAAGCGCCGAGAAGTCCGGCGAGGTGGTAAAGCGCGCCGTCACGGCCATGAGCGGCATCGAGAGTTCCTCCAAGGAAATCTCGAATATCATCGGCGTGATCGACGAGATCGCGTTCCAGACCAACCTGCTTGCGCTGAACGCCGGCGTGGAAGCGGCGCGGGCCGGCGATGCCGGCAGGGGCTTTGCGGTCGTCGCTCAGGAGGTCAGGCAACTCGCCCAGCACTCGGCGACCGCCGCGCGGGAAATAAAGATGCTGATCACCAAGTCCGGCGAACAGGTCCACACAGGCGTCGGGCTGGTCAGCGAGACCGGGGCGGCGCTGCAGGAAATCGTCGAGCGGGTGCAGGAAATCGATCAGAACGTCGCGGCCATTGTGGCCGCCGCCCGCGAGCAGTCCAGTTCGCTGAACGAGATCAGCTCCGCCATCAATTCCATCGACCAGGGCACCCAGCGAAATGCTGCAATGGTCGAGGAGCAGACGGCGGCCAGCCATGCGCTGGCAAGCGAAGTGGCCGCGCTGAACGATCTCCTGGCTCAATTCCGCATGAGCAACAGGCCCTCGGGCGCCGTCGGAGCTTATCACGGCGGGAAAGTCGGCTTGATGGCGAGAGCAGGGTGATGCCCGGTTGAACGAGCCTGGCGATTAACCGAAAGGCAATCGCCAGACGCGCTGCTCGAGCGGCCCGGAGGTTGGTCGAGAAGAGGTTGCGGGCTTGAAGGAGCATCATCTTGGAAACCGCACTTGATCTGTCGATGTTCGGCGGCCCGGCAATTATCGCGCTGGTCGCGGGCTTCGCGGCCACCGGCATCATTTCCGGCATCATCGCCGGCCTGCTCGGCGTCGGCGGCGGCATCGTCATCGTGCCGGTGCTCTATTGGGTGCTGACGCTGTTCCAGTTCCCGCCGTCGATCACCAGCCATCTGGCGGTCGCCACCTCGCTGGCGATCATCATCCCGACCTCGATTTCCTCGATGCGGGCCCATGCCAAGCGCGGCAATGTCGATCGCACGCTCTACAGCCTGTGGGGCCCGGCGGCGTTCGTCGGCGCGCTGATCGGCGGCATCATGGCGAAGTTCATCCCCGGCGGGGGCTTGCGCCTGGTGTTCGGCGTCGTGGGCCTGCTGGTCGCCGTCAACATGGCGATCCCCCGGCACCTGGTCATTTCCGATCACCTGCCCAAGAGCGCCTGGGTCAACCGCGCCATCGCCACCGTCATCGGCTTCATCTCCTCGCTGATGGGCATCGGCGGCGGCACGCTGTCGGTGCCGACGCTGACCAGCCTGTCCTTCCCGGTCCACCGCGCGGTCGGCACGTCCGCCGCGCTCGGCCTGCTCATCGCCGTTCCGGGCGTGGCCGGCTTCATCTGGGCCGGACTTGGCGTCGCGAGCCGGCCGCCGCTCAGCCTCGGCTACGTCAGCCTGCCGGCGGTGCTGCTCATCGCGCCGATCAGCTACCTGATCGCGCCCTGGGGCGCCAAGCTCGCGCATGCGCTGAACCCGCGCTATCTGAAGCTGGCTTTCGCCTTCTTCCTGGCCATCACATCCGCCAGGATGCTGCTCTCCTAGACGAGATCTTCCCGCTTCTGCGATCTCGCGACGATGACGATGCCGACGAGCGACACGGCCAGGCCGCACGCCATCGCCCATGACAGCGGTTCGTCGAACATCAGCCAGGCCCAGATCATCACAACCGGCGGGCTGAGATACAGCACCGCCGTCACGCGCGCCGGAGACGACTTGCGCAGCGCCAGATAATAGAGGCTCCACGCGCCGAGCGTGGCGACGAAGACGAGCCACAGTATGCCGCCGACGAAACCCGCCTCAAGGATCGGCAGCACGCTTCCCTCATGCCAGGCGAACACGGAGAAGATCGCGGCGGCCGACAGGCACTGGATGCACAGGCTTTGATGCACGGGCATGAAATTCGTCGGGCTGCGCTTCTGCAGCAGAGTTGCCATTGCCAGGGACAGCGTACCGAGAACAGGCAAGCCGTAAGCCCACAGCGGCACGTCGCCCATTTTCAGCGACCAGCCGGAGGCGATCAGGACACCTGCCAAACCTATGAACGAACCGATCCACTGGCGCCCGGTGAGTGCTTGCCCGAGAACCGGCCAGGACAGCACGGCCACCATCAGGGGCAGCATGTCGGTGATAAGGGCAACAAGGCCCGTCGGCACGCCATGAGAGATCGCAAGCGCGAATGCGCCAAGATAGGCGGACATTGCCAGAGCGCCGAACAGGACCTGCGGGGCAACGTCCTTCCATCGCAGGCTGGGGCCGATTGCCAGCGCAAATGGCAACAGCACCAGCCCGGAAACCAGGCTGCGCCAGAGTAGGATCAGGAAGATCGGCGCGTGGTCGCTCGCAAAGCGTATGCCGATAAAGCCGGCGCTCCAGCAGGCCACCAAAGCCGCTTCCAGCAGAACCAGGACGACAAGCCCGGCAACCCCGCTCTTGGGCCGGTACGGGACAGCTACGGCGTCGGTCATTGGGCCTGGCTTTCGAACTGGTCCAGCATGGAAATCGCGATTTTGCGCGCGGACTTCAGCCGCCCGTCGTGTCCATCGAGCCCTGCGCGAGACATGGCACCTTCGAGGAGAAACGAGAGGTGCTCGGCAATCTCATCGATCGCGGCATTGGCGGGCTGCATGTCTCGGAGGTGTTCCTTGAACAGCTCCTCTGCCTCGTCCTTCTGGGCCGCGACGGTTGCCCGGCCCGGGTCGCCAATCGGAAGCTCGGCGGCCGCATTGAGCAGCCCGCATCCGCGAAACCCCCACTCATAGGCACAGGCAGCATGGTCCACGTAGGAATCGAACACGGCAAGCACGCGCTCTTTAGGCGTCGACGCCGTTTTCAGCCGCGCCTCGAGAAGCTCGTGCCACTCCGTGCGCCGGCCTTCGAGATAGGCATGCACCAGGTCGGCCTTGGATGCGAAATTGTTGTAGAGGCTCATCTTCGCAACGCCTGCGTGAGCCGTAATCGCATCGATCCCGGTCGCCCCGACGCCATCACGGTAGAACAGTTCGGCCGCGGCTTTCAGCAGTCGCTGCCGCGCTGGGATCTTGTCGGTCACGGTCGGCCTCCAGAACAGATAGGCCGATCTACCTAGTTCCGAGGCGCAATGCTGGCAGGCCTGCGACTGCTCCTGCCGCAATCAGGACTAGGAACTCATCGCCCCCACGCCTACTGCTTCGACGCAAGGGTCGGTGGACGAGGCGATAGACGACGGTGCGACCGCGCGGCAATCAATATCGGAAGGAAAATTCAGCCTAACGGCTTGAAGTTGCTGGTGCCGCTTGCGTGACTCGAACACGCGACCCCATCATTACGAATGATGTGCTCTACCAACTGAGCTAAAGCGGCTCCGGCTTTCGCACCGCGGCGCGAAACGGTGAGCGCGTGATAGCCGCATTGTGCGGCAAATTCAAGCGGCCATCGCACGGATTTATTCGGATCGTCATCTGCGTGCCTTGGCGCAGTGTTTACAGCTGGTGCCCGTGCCCGCCGCGGCCGGGTCGGGCGGGCAGCCAAGGTGTCTTGGGCACGTTGCAGCGGGTGCGATTCGCTCGCCGCTGCGATGCCGGGCGTCGCGGCTATGGGCGCCGTCAATGTTGCCGGGCAGCCGGCAAGGCGCCGCAGGGGGAATCGTCGCATGGGTGCGGGGCAAGGCGCGGCCAAGCAGCCGCCGCAGCGAGGCCGGCGCGGGGCAGGGGTGGCGGAGAACGCGTCGCAGCGAGGGCGGTGTGGCCAGGCCGGTGCGGGGCACCCGCACAATCCCGCCATTTTCCCCCGGATAATGCCGCCTTCGGCGCGGCCGTCAGCCTTATTGGTCGCGCCGGGCGGTTGCCTGACGGCCCGGCTGCGTCTAACCATCGTCAAAAGTTTGAGCCGCAACATGGGGAAACGGTTTGGAGCCGATCGAAAAGGCGATCCGCAACGCCTTCGAAAAGGGAAACGCCAGTGACCAGGCCTTTCGCGAGAAGGTCTATCGCTCAGCGTTCGCCGCACTCGACCGCGCGCTGAAGGCGAATCCGGGCCTCACGGTCGAGGTAGCCATCAAGCGCCGCAAGGCCCTGCAGGCCAAGATCGCCGAAATCGAATCGGAATTCGTGGCCGGCGCGCGGGCAATCGATCCGGCGTCTTCTGAAGGCGCCGCCCCGAGCCTCGACGACGTGCGCCCCGGCGGCGGCGAGGCTGCCTTCGCCGCTCCCGACATCGCCGGCGAGCGCCGCCAGAATGCGGGCCGCGGCAAGACCAGGCGCGCAGACGCAGCGGCTGCGAAAGCCGAGCGCGGCGGCCGCCGCCGTGCGCGGCGTTCCCGCTCCCCATTTCTTCGCCTGCTGGTAAGCATGGCGCTGCTGGCAGCCATCGGCCTTGCAGGCTGGGGCGCGCTTCGGTCGGGGATCTGGAAGATGCCGACCAGGGACGACATCGCGCAGATCGGCAAGAGCCTCGCGCCGACAAACGAGGGCGCACCGGCCCTGTCGGGCCAGGCCGACCCCAACCGCGCCTGGATTGAAGTGTTCTCGCCCGCCGACCCCACCGGCGTGACGGCGCCGGCCGGCACCTCGGCCGAGGTGATGCAGGATGGCTCGGGCAGCTTCCTGCGCATGCGCTCCGGCGGTTCCGATTCCGCCATCCTGTTCGACGTCGGCCAGGGCGTTCTGGAACGGCTCGCCGGCAAGCAGGCCATCTTCGACATCGTCGCCCGCGGCGCCGATGGCAAGCAGACGCAGATGTCGGTGGACTGCAATTTCGGCGAACTGGGCGACTGCGGCCGCAAGCGCTACGCGGTCAGCCAGGACCGTGGCGACTATCTGTTCGAACTCGACTTCCGCTCCGTCGACCCAGGCTCCGGCGGCACCATCGCGGTCAACACGGATGTTGGTGGAGCGGGCAAGTCAGTGGACATCTACGAGATCAGGGTTTCGGTGTCGCAATAGCCTCGGGTGTAGCCGGCTCAGTCCAGCAGCGCCTGCAGCGTTTCGATGCGGTCGGCCTCGGCAGCCGGCTTGTCCCAGCGCAGGCGCGAGATGCGCGGGAAGCGCATGGCCACCCCCGACTTGTGCCGCGTCGAGCGGTTCAGCCCCTCGAAGGCGATCTCCAGCACCAGCCCGTGGCCGCGGTCGGCGCGCACCGAACGCACCGGCCCGAATCGCTCGACCGTGTTGTCGCGCACGAACTTGTCGATCTGGCGCAACTCCTCGTCAGTGAAGCCGAAATAGGCCTTGCCCACCGGCACCAGCTCTTCCGCGCCGTCCGGACCGGCCCACACGCCGAATGTGTAGTCGGAATAAAAGCTGGAGCGCTTGCCGTGGCCGCGCTGGGCATACATCAGCACCGCATCCACGGTAAAGGGGTCGCGCTTCCACTTGAACCAAGGGCCTTTCGGCCGGCCGGCGAGATAGGCCGAGTCGCGGCGCTTCAGCATCACGCCCTCGATCACCGGATGCGGCGGGTTGCTGCGCATTTCCTCCAGCTCATCCCAGCTGTAAAACAGCGCCAGCGGCGAAAGGTCGAAGCGATCGGGGTCGAGCCGACGCACGAAGTTTTCCAGCCGGCCGCGACGCTCCAGAAAGGGCAGGGCGCGCACGTCTTCCGCGCCTTCCTGCAACAGGTCGTAGCAACGCACGAACACCGGATAGCGCTCGCGCATCTTCGCCGACACCGTCTTGCGGTTCAGCCGCTGCTGCAGGTCGGAGAAGGTTCCGGTTTCGCGCTGCGGGTCGCCCACCAAGAGCTCGCCATCCAACACGCCCTCGAAGCGCATCGCCTCGACAAGATCGGGGAAGGCCGGCGAGATGTCGTCGCCGGTGCGCGAATAGAGCCGGCGGATGCTGCCTTCCGAAACCGCCTGCACGCGGATGCCGTCCCATTTCCATTCGGCGGCATAGTCGGCCGGATCGAGCCGATCCAGATCGCCGTCGCCGATCGGATTGGCCAGCATGACCGGGCGGAACAGCGCCTTGGCAGCTTTTTCCGGCTTCGGGCCCTTGGCCTCCAGCCAAGCGAAGAGGCCGATATAGGGTGGCGTCAGCCCGTGCCACAGCTCCTCGATCTCGGTCACGTCGACGCCGCCCAGGTCGGCCAGCGCCTGCTTGGCGAGCCTCGCCGAAACGCCGATGCGCAAACCGCCGGTCACCAGCTTGATGATGGCGTAGCGGGCCGAGATGTCGGCACGGTCGAGCAGGCGTGCCAGCACGCGCGGCCCGTCGGAACGGCTCGCCGCCTGCAGCGCGCCCACCACGTCGGCCAGCGTCGGGCGGGCATTTGCGGCCTGGTGCGCCGGCGGCTCCGGCCACACCAGCGACACGGTCTCGGCGAGGTCGCCGACATAGTCGTATGAATAGCCGAACAGCACCGGGTCCAAGCGCTCGGTCACCAGCGTGCGCAGCATCGCCGGCTTCACCGCCGCAATCGACAGGTCGCCGGTGATCGCCGCCAGCGCCAGCCCACGGTCGGGGTCCTCGACGCTGCGGAAATAGTCGGTCAGCAGGGTAAGCTTGCCATTGCGCGAGGGCGTCAGCACCAGGCGGTCGAGCAGTTCGGCGAAGCGGTGCATCAATCCCCCTCGTCCTCGTAGCCCACCAGATGCAGCGGCTTTGCCTTGATGCCGCCAAGCTCGCACCAGCGCACCAGCGCTTCCTCGCGGCCATGCGTCACCCACACCTCGCCGGCGCGGGTTTCGGTGATGGTCTCGGTCAGCTCGTTCCAGTCGGAATGGTCGGAGATGATCAGCGGCAGCTCCACGCCGCGCTGTTTGGCGCGCTGGCGAATACGCATCCAGCCTGATGCAAAGCACGAGACGGGGTCGGGAAAGCGCCGCGACCAGCGATCCGAAAAGGCGGCGGGCGGGCCGACCACTATCTCGCCAGCGAAGTCCTGTCTTTCGCCGCCCTCCACCGTCGCCGGCTGGAGGCTGCCCAGCTCCACGCCCCGGCTTTCGTAATAGTCGCACAGCTTGGCCAGCGCGCCGTGGATATAGATGGTGCGCTCATAGCCGGCCTGGCGCAGAAGCTTGATCACGCGTTGCGCCTTGCCCAGCGCATAGGCGCCGACCATATGCGTACGCTCCGGAAACTGCTCGACCGATTTTATCAGCCGCGCGATCTCATCGGCATCGGGAGGATGGCGGAACACCGGCAGGCCGAAGGTTGCCTCGGTGATGAAGACGTCGCAGCGGATCGGAGTGAAGGGCGCGCAGGTTGGGTCCGGCTGGCGCTTGTAGTCGCCCGAGGCCACGATGCGCATGCCGCCATGCTCGACGCAGATCTGGGCCGAGCCCAGCACATGACCGGCCGGCTGGAACGTCACCTTGACGCCGTTCAGTGAAATCGTTTCGCCCGGCTTTGCTGCCTGCGTCGTGCCGGCAAAGCCCGGCCCGCAGCGCAGTTCCATGATGTCCAGCGTCTCGCGCGTCGCCAGCACCGCGCCATGGCCAGCACGCGCGTGGTCGGAATGGCCGTGGGTGATCAGCGCGCGCGCCACCGGCCGCACGGGGTCGATGTGGAAATCGCCGGGTGGGCAATAGAGTCCTTCCGGGCGGGAACAGAGGAGATCGCTGGCGCGCATGCTCTCAAGATAGGTATTTGTGCGGCTTGGAAAAGCCTGATAAAAATCGCGCCGCTTCGGGCACCCGCCCGGGCTCCCATCGTCATAGGTCCCACGCTGCTTGAAGCCGCTGCAAACCTCGTCAGGTGACCTTCTGGCGGACCGCCGCGCCGACTACGCAGAAATGCTGTCCGGTTCGGGCGATCCCGCTGCCGCCGCCGAGCTGATGCTCGGTGCGCTGGAGCTTGCGCCACACTGGGCGCTGGGCTGGTTCCGGCTTGGCGAGATGCACGAGGCGGCCGGCGACATGGCCGCCGCCGCAAGGGCCTGGCGCCGCGTGCTTGAGCTTGAACCGGTGGACCCGTTCGGCGCCGGGCTGAAGCTGGAGCTCATCGGGGAGGCGGGGTCGGGCGGAGCGCCGCCCAGCGCCTTCGTCGAGGCGCTGTTCGACCAGTATGCGCCGAAATTCGACGACTCGCTCGTCAGGCGGTTGGGCTATAGCGTGCCGGCCGCGCTCGACGCGGCGATCCGCGCCGCGCACCCCGGGCGTTTCGCAAGCGCCGTCGACCTCGGCTGCGGCACCGGCCTGATGGGCGAGAGGCTGCGGCCCATCTGCGACCATCTCGAAGGCTATGACATCTCCGCCGGCATGCTGCGCATCGCGCGCGAAAAGGCCGTGTACGACCGGCTGGTCAAGGCCGACCTGCAGACGCTTGTGCGCGAGGGCGAGCCGGTCGATCTGGTCACGGCAGCGGATGTGTTCATCTATGTCGGCGCGCTCGAAAGGGTCATGGCCACAGCGGTCTCGATGCTGCGGGAAGGAGGGGTGCTCGCCTTCTCGGTGGAACATTGGCGGGGGCAGGGGGATCTCATCCTCCAGCCCTCGCGGCGCTACGCACATTCGGAAACCCATGTGCGTAGCGTCCTGACCAAGAATGCCCTCACCCTTCTATCTCTCGAACCCCACATCATCAGGCAGGACCGCGGCCAGCCCATCGATGGCCTGCTGGTCGTCGCGCGCAACGACCCTTCGGCGCGCTGATTGATTTTTCTATCTGCTACCGGCTCGTTCGCGGACGGTCCATCATCCCGCGCGAGCGCAACTGCTTCTCTGCCGGCTTTGCCGCCGTGCCGGCCTGCAATTGCGAAATCGTTTCCTGAAGCTTGGCAGCCAGCTTCTCCAGCGTGGCGACGCGCGCTTCCAGCGCGGCAATCCGGCCTTGTTCGGAAGTCTCGTCGGTGGTTTTCAAAATCGCGGCCTCGCTGCTTTGTCGAAGACGGAAATAATCGATCCGGCGGCGCATGTCAGTCCGCCGCGATAAGCGATCCCGTTTTGTTCGCAAAATCGCTTGGCTGCCGGTCCGCGTCGCGGTACTTCTGGCGCGTGAACGACCAGAGCCGACCAGAGCCGAGCGAACCTTCCGCCATCCTGCCCGAACCGTTCCTGAAATGGTTCGCCGGCCGCGGCTGGTCGCCGCGCGCGCACCAGCTCGATCTGCTCGCCCGTGCGCAGGCCGGCAAGTCTGTGCTGCTGATTGCGCCGACCGGCGCGGGCAAGACGCTCGCCGGCTTCCTGCCCACACTGGTCGATCTGGCAAATAGGCAGAAGCGCAGGCCGGGCCAGGCGCGGCGCGGCGTCCACACGCTCTACATCTCGCCGCTCAAGGCGCTCGCCGTGGACATCCAGCGCAACCTCGCCATGCCGGTGGCCGAGATCGGCCTGCCGATCACGCTCGAGACTCGCACCGGCGACACCCCGGCCCATAAGCGCCAGCGCCAGAAGCTGGTGCCGCCGGACATCTTGATGACGACGCCCGAGCAGCTCGCCCTGCTGATCGCGTCGCCGGATGCGCCGCGCTTCTTCGAGGACCTTCGCTACATCGTGCTCGACGAGTTGCATTCGCTGGTCACCTCCAAGCGCGGGCATCTGCTGTCGCTCGGCCTGGCGCGGCTACGCGCCATCGTGCCCCACCTACAGGCAATCGGCCTTTCGGCCACCGTCTCCGATCCCGACGAGTTGCGCCGCTGGCTGGTGAGCCAGGGTGCACCCTCCCCCTTACGTGAGGAGCAATCCAACACGGCGCGGCTTACCCCCACTCCGCCTCGCTTCGCTCAGCACTTCTCCCCCTCAAAAGGGGAGAGGAAGGGCGCCAAGCTGGCGGACGGCGTTTCCTCTCCCCCGTCGAGCGGGGGAGAGGTGGCGCGCGAAGCGCGACGGAGTGGGGGTCGAGGCGACCCTCCTCACGACGGTGAGCTTCCCATGGCCGACCTGATCGAGGTCGCCGGCGGTGCCAAGCCGGAAATCAGCATCCTGGACTCCGAAGAGCATGTGCCCTGGGCCGGTCATTCGGCGCGCTATGCCATTCCCGAAATCTACGACGCCATCCGGCGCCACAAGACCACGCTGCTGTTCGTCAACACGCGCAGCCAGGCCGAATTCCTGTTTCAGGAGCTGTGGCGCGCCAACGAGGACACACTGCCGATCGCGCTGCATCACGGCTCACTCGACGTCAGCCAGCGGCGGCGCGTGGAAAAGGCGATGGAAACGAACAGCCTGCGCGCCATCGTCGCCACCTCCACGCTCGACCTCGGCATCGACTGGGGTGATGTCGATCTCGTCGTCCATGTCGGCGCGCCCAAGGGTGCCAGCCGGCTTGCCCAGCGTATCGGCCGCTCCAACCACCGCATGGACGAGCCCAGCCAGGCGATCCTCATTCCCGCCAACCGCTTCGAGGTGCTGGAATGCCGGGCCGCACTCGAGGCGAATTATCTCGGCGCGCAGGATACGCCGCCGCTGGTCGAAGGCGCGCTCGACGTGCTGTGCCAGCATGTGCTGGGCGTTGCCTGCGGCGCGCCCTTCCGCGCCGATGATCTCTTCGAGGAAGTGCGGACTGCCGCACCCTATGCCACGCTCGACCGCCACAGCTTCGACCGCGTGGTCGATTTCGTCGCCACCGGCGGCTATGCGCTGAAAAGCTATGAGCGCTATGCCCGCATCAAGCTCACCAAGGACGGCACCTGGCGCATCAGCCATCCGCGCGTCGCCCAGCAATACAGGCTCAATGTCGGCACCATCATCGAGGTGCCGGCGCTCACCGTGCGCTATGTGCGTGAGGGCAGGGGGCTCGTCGCGCGCGGCGGGCCGGCGCTCGGCAAGATCGAGGAGGCGTTTCTGGAAACGCTGGTCCCGGGCGATACCTTCCTGTTTTCCGGCAAGGTGCTGCGCTTCGAAGGCATCCGCGAAAACGAATGCTTCGTCTCCAACGCGCCGGGCAAGGATGCCAAGGTGCCCTATTACGGCGGCGGCAAGTTCCCGCTTTCCACTTATCTGGCCGAGGTGGTGCGCGGCATGCTGGCCGACCCCGATCGCTGGAAGCAACTGCCCGACCAGGTCGCCGACTGGCTGCGGCTGCAATCGGAAAAATCCATCCTGCCCAAGCGCACGGACCTGCTGATCGAAACCTTTCCGCGCGGCGGGCGCCACTACATGGTGGCCTACCCGTTCGAGGGGCGCCCCGCGCACCAGACGCTCGGCATGCTGCTCACCCGCCGGCTGGAGCGCGCGGGCGCGCGGCCGCTCGGCTTCGTCGCCACCGATTACGCGCTGGCGATCTGGTCGCTCGGCGACATGGGGCAGATGTTCAGCCGCGGTGGCGGGTGGTCGCTCGGGCAGCTCTTCGACGAGGACATGCTGGGCGACGATCTCGATGCCTGGCTGGCCGACAGCTGGATGCTGAAGCGCACCTTCCGCAATTGCGCGCTGATTTCGGGGCTGATCGAAAAGCGCCATCCTGGCCAGGAAAAGAGCGGCCGGCAGGTGAATGTCTCGGCCGACCTCATTTATGACGTGCTTCGCAGCCATGAGCCCGACCACATTCTCCTGCAGGCTACACGCGCGGACGCCGCAATGGGCTTGCTCGATGTCAGGAGGCTCGCCGAGATGCTCTCGCGCATTCGCGGACGAATCGTGCATAAATCTCTCGAGCACATCTCGCCGCTGGCGGTTCCCATCATGCTGGAAGTGGGCCAGGAATCGGTGCGCGGCGACGCCGACGACACGCTTCTCCTGGAAGCCGAGGGCATCATCGAGGAGGCCATGGGGCCGCAATGAGCAGTCTGGCGCACAGGGCCCGGCAGCCGCGCGACGAGGCGATTCTGATCGCCGGCGAACGCGTGGTCTGCGACCGCCGCGGCGTGCTGTTCGCGCCCGAGCTCGACCTTCTTGTCGTGTCGGACCTGCATCTGGAAAAGGGTTCGTCCTATGCCCGGCGCGGCGCGCTGCTGCCGCCCTACGACACCGCGACAACACTTCAGCACCTCGCCGCCGTCATCCACCATTACCAGCCACGGCGCGTGATCAGCCTGGGCGACAGTTTTCACGACGGCGAGGGTGCCGCCCGCCTGCCCGAAATCTTCCGTCAGGCGCTTGAGGCGCTGATGGCGGGCCGCGACTGGTTCTGGGTCGCCGGCAACCATGATCCGCAGGCGCCGGCCGGCCTGCCGGGCGACACCGTGGGCGAAATCCATATCGGGGGGCTGAGCTTCCGGCACGAGCCTTCTGCCACGCCTGTGGAGGGCGAGATCGCCGGCCACCTGCACCCTTGCGCGCGCATCGTCCAGCGCGGCCGCTCGGTGCGGCGGCGCTGCTTCGCCAGCGACGGCAGCCGCATCGTCATGCCGGCCTTCGGGGCCTACACAGGCTCGCTCAACGTACTCGACCGCGCCTATCAGGGGCTGTTCGATTGGGAGAGATTCCGGGCCTACATGCTCGGCTCCCAGCGCATCTTCACCATTGCTGGCGCGATGCTGCATCCGGGCTGAATTCGCGCCCCTCAGTCCTTCCTGAAGATGATCCGGCCCAGCCATCCGGTCAGCATGGCCAGCAGCACCGCGAAGATGCCGAACCACAGGCTGTGGTTGTTGGCGAAGCGGTAGACAGTCTGCTCGAAGCCGGACTTGTAGATCGCAAGCTGCGCCGAGGTTTCCTTGATGAACACGCCGTTGCGGAACAGGAAGGCACGCGCCCGGTGCGTGCCCACCGGCACGTTGGGGGCCAGCGAAAGCCGGGCGCGAAACAGGTTGGAGGACAGGAATTGCACGCCGCCGATGCGTTCGCTGTAAAGCCCGGTCTTCGTTTTCAGCTCGCGCAGGGCTGCGGTGAACTGTTCCAGCGTCGCCGGGTTGTCGGTGCCGTCCAGCGGCGCCATGTGCAGGTTGTTCGCGCCCAGCGAAAGCTGCCGGTACTTGGCCGGGTCGGCGATATCCTGCCACGGCCGCGTAGTGGCCACCGAATAGGAGGCCGGCACGTTCTGGAAGGCTTCGGACTGCACGTTGATCCACATGCCCAGCACGCGGTCTTTGCGGCGCACCACCACCGGGCGTGCGGGGCCTTCCAGCACCACGATGATGTCGTAGCGCCCCTGGCGGGCCAGCAGCGGGTCGGAATTCTCGATCGCGCCGAAGATGGTCAGGTCCGCGCCGGCGAAATCCGAGGTGATGGCGATACGGTCGGTCGAAAGGCCGATCTGGATCGTTTCCTGCGGCTGTTCCTGGGCCTGCGCCGGGGTCATTTGCAGCCATGCAAAGGCGAGGGCGGCCAGTGCCGCCGCCAGCCTCATAGGTGGCCTCCGCCCAGGCCCGACAGCGAATAGATGTTGGCCGGCCGCACGAAGAGGTCGAACGCCAGCCTCAGCGCCACCGCCAGCACCAGGAGCGCCAGAAGCGCGCGCAGCTGCTCGCCGCGCAGCTTCTGCCCGGCCTTGGCGCCGTATTGTGCGCCGGCCACGCCGCCCAGCATCAGCACGAAGGCCAGCACGATATCGACCGTCTGGTTGGTGGTGGCGTGCACAATGGTGGTGTAGGCGGAAACGAAGATGATCTGGAACAGCGAGGTGCCGATAACCACGTTGGTCGGCACCTTGAGCAGGTAGATCAGCGCCGGCACCATGATGAAACCGCCGCCCACGCCCATGATGGACGAGAGGAAGCCGATGCCGGCGCCCAGCCCCAGCACCGGAATGATGCTGACGAACAGTTTCGAGGCGCGGAAGCGCATCTTCAGCGGCAGGCGGTGGATCCAGTTGTGCTGGCCGGATTTCTTCAGCGTCGGCGCCGCGCCGACCTTTGCCTGGCGCAGCGAATTCACGCTTTCCACCAGCATCATCCCGCCTACCGAGCCCAGCAGCACCACGTAGAGCAGCGAAATGAACAGGTCGAGCTGGCCGATGGCGCGCAGCAGCGAGAACACATAGATGCCGCCGGTGGAGCCGACCACGCCGCCCACCAGCAGCATGGTTCCGAGCTTGAAGTCCAGCGTGCCGCGCTTGAAGTGGGCCAGCGCGCCGGAGAACGAAGCGGCGATGACCTGGTTGGCGCCGGTGGCAACCGCTATCGCGGGCGGAATGTTATAGAAAATCAGCAGCGGGGTGATGAGGAAGCCACCGCCAACGCCGAACATGCCCGACAGGAACCCCACCGCGGCGCCCATGGCGAGCAGCACCAGGATGTTGGCTGATAATTCCGCGATCGGGAGATAAATTCCCACCCGTCAACTCTACACTACGTGCCCGGCCGGCGAAGACCGTTTTCATCTTCGCTGATTGCATGCTCTTGCGCCGACATTGCGGCGAAGTCAAACTTCGTGGCAGTCTAAAACGAAAAGCATGTCAACAGGTTAACAATGCCCGCCGTGAAGGGTCGCTTTCAGGGCATTCATCGCTAATGCGCGCTCAGCGGTCTGCCAGCGCAAGCCGCACGCCCAGCAGCACGAAGGCGCCGGCGAAGCTGCGGCGCATCCAGTTCATCACCTGCGGGCGCGAAACGATCCTGTCTCGAATGGATGCGGCAAACAGCCCATAGCCGACGAACACGACGAAGGTCATGGCCATGAAGACGGTGCTGAGCATGAGCATTCGCCGGACGGGATGCGGATCGTCCAGGCTGATGAACTGCGGCAGGAAGGCCAGGAAGAATATCGACAGTTTCGGGTTAAGGATGTTGATGAGCACGGCGGTGACCGACACCCGCAACGCAGAGCCGGGTTGCACGTCCTCGACGTGCAGCGCCCCTTTTTCGCGGAGCGCGTTCCAGGCCATGTAAAGCAGATAGGCCACGCCGGCATATTTGAAGATTTCGAAGGCGAGCGCGCTCGTGTGCAGGATGGCCGCCAATCCGAAGATGGCGGCTGCCATGTGCGGCACGATGCCGACAGTGCAGCCGAACGCCGCCGCCACGCTTGCGCGCGCTCCGCGCGAGAGACCGGTTGCAAGTGTGTAGAGCACGCCGGTGCCGGGCGACGCGACGATGATGAGCGAAGTGATGAGGAATTCGATGCCCATGGAACTCTCCTTCGGGATGCAGCTGTCGGTCCGGCATTAAGGCCGGGCAGCATGGGCATGTCTTGAACGAGATTGCAGCGGGCGCGATCAGGCCATTGCGGCCGCATAGGCGCCGGGGGAGAGGCCGTATCTGCGGGTGAAGGTTCGGGTCATGTGGGCCTGATCGGCAAAGCCGCTTTCCATGGCTGCATCGGCCAGGCTTGCGCCGCAGGCGATCAGCCGGCGCGCAAGGTCGATGCGGCGCTGCACCATATAGGCGTGCGGCGTGAAGCCCGTGGCCTTCGCGAAGCCGCGCAGAAGCTGGAAGCGCCCGAGCCCGCTGGCTTCGGCGAGATCGGCAAGGGTCCGTGCCGACGCTGGTGCATCGTCGATCAGTTCCCGTGCGCCGCGGATGGCGGCGGGAACGCTTGCTGGACCGGTGCCCTTGCCCACGATGCGCGCCATCAGACCCAGCAGCGTTTCCTCCCGCTCCATTTCGCAACGCCGCGCGGAGGTCATGGCCAGATAGAGCCGGTCGAACAGGCGGGCGGCAACCGGGTCCGTCAGGGCCGGCCGCTGGAACTCCGGCTCGGTCGGCAGGTCCATGTCCGCAGCGACTGCCAGGATCATCGAAGGATCGAAATAGAGCATGTGCCACGAGCGGCCGGCATCGCCGATCGGCGCGCCGTCATGCACCTCGCCTGGATTGACCGTGATGATGTCGCCTGCGGCGGCCTCCACTATGCCGCGCCCGCTGAGCGACTTTTGCGCGCCCTGTCGGATGACGCCGACGCCGAACTGCTCGTGCCAATGGCGAGGAAAGACATGCCGAGAGGATGCAGCCACCGCCTGCACACCGGCGCTGTGACAGCGAAACACCTTGAACCCACCCTGCATCGTGCGCTTGCCCGGTCGTGCTTTGGCCAATGGCATTCTCGCATCGCGCGGCTGTCATTTCCACCGATAAACCAGAAAGGGCCCCAGCCTTCCGGCCCGGGACCCTTCTGACTTCCGATGCGTGGGTGTCTTATTTCAACGCCAGAAGCGCGCGAACCACCTTTTCGTCCACCTCGCCGGTCGGCGTCATCCCGTTGTCCTTCTGGAAGGCGGCAAGGGCGGACTTGGTCTTCTCGCCCATCACTCCGTCCGTGCCGCCGGCGTCGTAGCCGTTCCTGGCCAGGATGGTCTGGATGTTGCTGATCGCCTTCTTCACGTCCACGCTTGCGGTCTGGGCCGGGCTTTCCTGCCAGGCTTCGGGAACATCCACCGAGTTCGCGGCGGCGTCGAGCGGCCTGGCTTTCCACAGTTCGGTGGCCGCGCGGGCGCGCTCCAGCTGTTCGGGGCGCAACGCCTTGGCAATCTCGTCGCGCTTGGCGGCGGCGTCCTTGTCGCCGGTCTTGGCCACAAGCGCGAACCACCTGTAGGATTCCTCCAGGCTCTGCGGCATGCCCACGCCCTTGGCGGCGAGAATGCCGAGATTGAACTGGCTGTCCTTCACGCCCAGTTCTGCGGCCTGCGTGAACCAGCGCACCGCCGTCTCATTGTCCGGCGCCCCGTCGGCGCCCATGGCGAACAGAACCGCCAAGTTGTGCATGGCGCTGGCATTGCCCTGGGCGGCCGAGAGCTCGTACCAGTTCCTCGCCTTGGCCACGTCGGGCTCTCCGGCAAGGCCCTTCTCGTAGAAATTGCCGATGCGGTACTGCGCCGGGGCGAAGCCCAGCTTCGCGGATTCCTCATACCACTTTGCTGCCGCGGCCATGTCGACGGCAACGCCGCGGCCTTCCGCATAGCGCGAGCCGATTTCGAACAGCGCCATGGCGTCGCCGGAAGCGGCAGCTTCGCGCAGCGCCACCGGGCCGGCTTCCACCGGCACCACGATCTCGGCTGCGGTCTCCACCTCCTGCACAAGCGAGGTTTCCATCGAGGAAGCGCCCGCAGTTTCGGAGGCTTCCGCGGCGTCGATCTCCGCTTCGTCCACGGGCGTGGTGGACCTTGCCGCGTCTACATTGCGGGCGGCCGGCACCTCCGAAGCGGCCTCGACCGTCTCTTCCGCCGGCCGCGCTTCGTCGGCAGCGGCGGTTTCCGTCGCCTGCTCGGCGGCAGGGACAGCCGCGCTGTCCGCCAGGCGGGTGTCGTCGGCGGTCAGCGCCTTGCCGAGCTGCAGGCCTGCCAGCGCCATCATGATCGCCACCGCGGCCATCAGGATCGGCTTGCGACGCGCCTTCAAGAGGTCCGCGATCCGGCCGGCCCGCACCGGGCTCTTGTCTTCCGAGCCGCGCTTGAGCGCCTCCGCCTCGGCGGCGGCAGCCTGCGCGGCGCGGCGGGCGGCGGCGATGAAGTCGGCCTTGGCGGCATCGGCCTCAGCGGGCTTCATGCCCTGGCCGCGCTCGTCCCGCACACGGCGCATGATCGCGTTCAGGTCGGGCGCGCCGGAGCCCGGCTCCAGCGGCCGGTTGGCGAATTTCGGGTCAAGCGGCTCGTCGAGGTCCACTGCCGGCGCACTGTCGGCGATAGCCGGTGCAGCTTCGACCGGCTGCTCGGCCCTGGCGTGCTTCTTGCCCGCGAACATGCGGCCAAGCCCGCCGAACCTCAAGCGCGGTTCGCTGGCTTGTCCGTCGACGGCCGCGTCCGAGCCCAGCGCCGCAACTGCGGCGTCGGCCGCGGCCTGGGCCGGGCTGCGCGCGCCGCGCTCTGCCAGGGTGAGCGGCGCCGGTGCCTCCAGCGCCTCCATCAGCGGCAGCGGCGTGTCCAGGTCGAGCGAGGGCGCATCCTCCACCGTCATCTTCGGCGCGCCCGCCGGCTCCGCCGCGGGCATGGCGGCGTGGCCGCCTTCCAGCGAGCCCAGCCGGTCGACGATCTTCAGAAGCGTGTCGTGGATCGCCTCGAAGGTCTTGGTGTTGCGCTCGTCGGAGCGGCGCGTCAGCGCTTCCAGCGTGCGCAGGTCGTCGGCCAGGCCGGCCACGGCCTCGCCCTGGCTGACGCTGCCCGCCATGGACCGCACCGCGCTTTCCGCCGCCTGGCGCGCGGCTTCCATCAGGTTCTCGTGGCTGCTGGCGATCGAGCGTTCGATGTCGTCGAGGCGCGGCGCGATGTCCTCGAATTCCGGCAGCGGACCGGTGGGGCGCGCCAGGTGTTCGGAAAGCCCGGCCACCTGCGCCTCCAGGTTGCGGATCAGGTCGGGGTCAATGCCGGTGAATTGGCGGGACGAGGTGTCCAGCCGGCTCGAAATGTCATCCAGCCGTGCTTCCAGGCTGCGGATGGTGTGGTCGTCAGCGCCGAAACCTTCTGCTTCGATGCGTTCGGCAAGCGAGGCAAATCGCGCGTCGATGGCTTCCATGATGCCGGCGCTGTCGAAGGCCGGTTCATGCACGCGCTGGTCTAGCCGCTCGGCCACTTCGTCGAGCCGCCGTTCAAGGTCGCGAAACAGCAGGTTGCCCTGTTCCAGCACGTCGCCTTGGCGGCGCTCGATCATGCTGGACAAAAGGTCGAAGCGCTGCTCGATACCCTGGAAGATATGGTCGGCGTCAGGCGCGGGCGCGTGTTCCATCTTCTCGGCGATCATGGCGATCTGGTGGCCCAGCCGCTCCACCGCGGCCTGCGGCAGGTGCACCTGCTCGGTAATCTCGTCCACGCGCTGCGACAGCAGGTTCAGCCGCTCGATCACCTCGCGCCCTGGTCTGTCCTCGGCCACTTCCTCGATCTGTCGCGCCAGCGCCGAAATACGCGCCTCGATGCGCTCAAAGGGCTCGGGGTCGAAATTGGGCATCCTCGCCGCCGCGGCAGAGGCAACGATCGCGCGCGAGATCTCGTCCAGGCGTTCCTCGATCTGGGCGAAGGTTTCGCTCCCCTGCGGCTCGTGCTGACGCACGAAATGGTCGACCGCCGAAGCCAGCATGCGCACCTTTTCCTCCAGCGAGCGCAGCGACAGCGATTCCGGCAGATTGTCGACAGCGTTGCTGATCTGCTCCAGCCTTGCGGCAAGCGCGGCAATCGCCGGGTTCTCGCCTGGGGCGGCCGATACGCGGTGCTCGAAGTCGGTCCAACGGCGGTCGAATTCGTCCCAGCGCCGGTCGATGGAGCGCACGGTCTCCTCGCGGGCAAGCGCGTCCAGCGCGCCCTTCACCTGCTCCAGTTCCAGCCGCAGCAGGTTCAGGCTCTTGTCGTCGCTGCGTTCCGACAGCGCCTGTATCGCGCCCGAAAGCCGCTCGAACTCAAGCGCAAGCTCCTGTTCATCGCGGCTGGCGGCCGGTTGGCCGATGCGTTCCATGTCGCGGCGCATCGTTTCGAACTCGCGGCGCATCCCTGAAGAAACCTGCTGGCGCAGGTCTTCGCGCAGCGCATTCAGCTCGGAAGCAATCTTGCCGAAGGCGGCCATGCCGTCTTCCTGCGCGCGGATGTGGTCCAGGTCGCGCGCTATGGCCTGGTAGGGCTGGCGCTCATAGGCGTTCGCAAGGGGCTCCGGCCTGCGCGGCGCGGCGGGCGCTTCGTCGCGATGCAATGCGCCTTGCGGCGCCTCGAAAGGCCGGGGCTGGCGTTCGTTGCCAAATTCGCTGGCGGGTTCCGCGTGTCGGCTCAACCGCTGCTGCAGATTGTCCAGCGAGCGGTTCAGGTCTTCCAGGGTGGCGTAAGGCCTGCGCGGCCTGCCGGCGTTGAGTGACTCAAGATAGGACCGCTTGCTGTTCATCGAAACGTCCGTTCGCCGGTTGCTGGTCTGGCCAGAGTGAAAGTCCGTGTCGGGCGGATGCGAGGTCGGCAGTTGGAATTCCGTCTTTGCCTCTCCGCTCTCCTGGGCCGTGAACAAATCGGTACGGAACATTCACGGCAGACCGACACGCCAACGTTTCGCCCAACGTGGTAAACAAGCCGTTAATTGCGTGCGATGGACGAGGATTACTTTAAAAAGCCGTAAAACTGTTTCACGTCGCCCGCGCTTGCAACGTGAAGAACGTGTGAGTATAGCATTTACGTAAACGTAAGCAGTGCGCCGCGCGCACCGCTTGCTACGTGTTTTGTGGAAACCATGACTGGAAGCCGGTCTCGGGCCCCTGGCAGGGCCGGGGTCGCCCCCCATCGCTTCCAAGCCGGTGCCGGTCTCGCCAGGCACCTCAACGGGAATGCAAATGACGATGAAACTTCTTAAAGCCGACGAAAGCGCGGCCAATGATGACATGAGCGGGCACGACGACGAGATGGCCCGCATCGGCGAAATCGCCAAGAAATACGGCGTTACGCTGCGCACGCTGCGCTTTTATGAAGACAAGGGCCTGCTGGCGCCCAAGCGCGAGGGCAGCACGCGCCTCTACACCCACCGCGAGGAAGCGCGCCTCAAGCTCATCCTGCTCGGCCGCAAGGTCGGCTTCTCGCTGCGCGACGTCAAGCAGATGCTGGACCTCTATGAGCCGGCCGGCTCGAACGTGAAGCAGCTGCGGCTGACGCTCGACAAGTCGGAAAAGCAGCTTGCCCGCCTCAACAAGCAGCGCCAGGCCATCGACGACGCCATCCGCGAACTCACCGACACGATGGAGGTCGTGCGCGGCAAGCTGGCCGAACAGCGCCCGATGCCCATCGCAGCCAACGGCTGATCTCTCTCCCGAGGACGGGCCAGGCAAAGGCCGCGCGATGCCTGAAAGAGGCGCCGCGTGGCCTTTTTTTGTTTATCTGCGTATTGTTTTCGCGCGCGGGCAAGCACGGTCGCCGCCGCGTCTCAAAAATCACAGCGGAAAATTGACGTTTACGCAAACGTCAATTATTGCTATGGCATTCTGGGAAAGCGGCTGCGGGGCTTCACAGGCGGGCGCCGAGGCCGCATGTTTGTGATGGAGGACGAACCATGCCGTCATACAGGGCGCCGGTCGCGGATACGCTTTTCGTGCTGAACGAGGTGCTCGGCTACGAGCGCTACAGCAATCTTCCCGGATTTTCCGATGCCACGCCCGATGTGCTGGAGGCGATCCTCGCCGAAGGCGCCAAGCTCGCCGAAAACGTGCTCCAGCCCACCAACCGCGTCGGCGACATGGAAGGCTGTGTGCGCCACGCCGATGGCTCCGTCACCACGCCCAAGGGGTTCAGGGAAGCCTTCGACCAGTATCGCGAGGGCGGCTGGCTGGGGCTGGCGGCTCCGGTCGAGTATGGCGGGCAGGGGCTGCCTTACACAGTCCATTCAGCGGTCGCGGAATACATGGTCTCGGCCAATATGGCGCTGATGATGTATCCGGGTCTGACCCAGGGCGCCATCGCCGCGCTGCTTACCCATGGCACCGACGAGCAGAAGAACACCTGGCTGCCGAAGATGGTCGAGGGCAGTTGGACCGGCACCATGAACCTCACCGAGCCGCATTGCGGCACCGATCTCGGCCTGCTGCGAACCCGCGCCGTGCCCAACGGCGACGGCAGCTACAAGATTTCCGGCCAGAAGATCTTCATCTCCGCCGGCGAGCACGACATGGCCGACAACATCGTCCATCTGGTGCTGGCCCGCATCGAGGGCGCGCCGGAAGGCGTGAAGGGCATCTCGCTCTTCATCGTGCCGAAATTCCTGCTCGACGGCGATGGCGAACCGGGCGAGCGTAATGCCGTCTCCTGCGGGTCCATCGAGGAGAAGATGGGCATCCACGGCAACGCCACCTGCGTCATGAACTATGACGAGGCCACCGGCTATCTGCTCGGGGCCGAGAATGGGGGGTTGAAGGCCATGTTCACCATGATGAACGAGGCGCGCCTCGGTGTCGGCCTGCAGGGGCTGGCCGTGTCGGAAGCCGCCTATCAGGGCGCAGTGGAATACGCCAAAGAGCGCCTTCAGGGCCGCTCGCTGTCCGGCCCCAAGGCGCCGGACAAAAAGGCCGATCCGATCATCGTCCACCCTGACATCCGCCGCAACCTGATGACCATGAAGGCCTTCAACGAGGCCGGCCGCGCGTTGGCGTTGTGGACTGCGCTCAACGCCGACATTGCCCGACGCGGCGAAGACGAGGCCGAGCGCCAGGCTGCCGACGACCACATGGGCCTGATGACGCCGGTGGTGAAGGGCGTGCTCACCGACAAGGGCTTTGAACATGCGGTGATGGCGCAACAGGTGTTCGGCGGCCACGGCTATATCGAAGAGCACGGCATGAGCCAGTTCGTGCGCGATGCCCGCATCCCCATGATCTACGAGGGCGCCAACGGCATCCAGGCGCTCGATCTCGTCGGCCGCAAGCTGGCGCAGAATGGCGGCCGCGCGCTGCAGGCCTTCTTCAAGGAAGTCGGCGACTTCTGCGAGGAAAACCGCGCCGACGAGAAGATGGCGCCCTACACCAAGGCGCTGAAGAAGGGCCTGAACGACCTCCAGGCCGCCACGATGTGGCTGATGCAGAACGGCATGGCAAAGCCCGACAATGCCGGCGCGGCCTCCACCGACTACCTGCATCTCTTCGGCCTCGTCGCGCTCGGCTACATGTGGGGCCGTATGGCCAAGGCCGCCCACGGCAAGCTCGCCAACGGCGCTGGCGACAACGCGGCCTTCTACGAGCACAAGCTGGTCACCGGCCGCTACTTCATGGAACGCGCAATGCCGGAGACGGCGGCGCATCTTGCCCGCCTCTCCACCGGTGCCGACACCATGATGGCGCTGCCGGCCGAGGCGTTCTAGGGTGACGAGCGCGGGCGCTATCGAGGGAGCAAACGCATGACGACCAATCCCGCCGAAGTCCTTTCCCTGCCAAAACCCGCCTGGGTCACCGAAGACGTCGCCATGCTCTACGACATGGCGACAAAATTCCTCGAAACCGAGATCGCGCCGCGCTACGAGGAATTCGAGAAGGCCGAGATCTTCGACCGCGAAAGCTGGCGGAAGGCCGGCGAGGCTGGCCTGCTCTGCGCCTCCATGCCGGAGGAATATGGCGGTTCGGGCGGCACCTTCGCACATGAAAGCGCCATCATGGAAGCCGTCAGCCATGTCGGCGTCGACGGCTTCGGCATCGCGCTGCACAATTCCATCGTCGCTCCCTACATCCTCCACTATGGTTCGGAGGAGCAGAAGAAGAAGTGGCTGCCGAAAATGGCGAGCGGCGAGCTGATCGGCGCCATCGCCATGACCGAGCCAGGCGCCGGCTCCGACCTGCAGGGCGTGAAGACCTCCGCCGTCAGGGACGGCAACCAGTACCGCATCAACGGCTCCAAGACCTTCATCACCAACGGCCAGCTCGCCAATCTCATCGTGCTCGTCACCAAGACCGATCCGTCCAAGGGCGCCAAGGGCACCTCGCTGATCGTGGTCGAGACCGACGAGGTCGAGGGTTTCGAGCGCGGCCGCAACCTCGACAAGATCGGGCTGAAGTCCAACGATACGTCCGAGCTCTTCTTCAACGATGTGCGCGTGCCGACGGCCAATCTGCTCGGGGCCGAGGAAGGGCAGGGTTTTGTCCAGCTGATGCAGCAGCTGCCGCAGGAGCGCCTGCAGATCGGCGCGACTGCCATCGCCATGGCCGAGCGCGCGCTTGCCGTGACCATCGACTACGTCAAGGAGCGTCAGGCCTTCGGCAAGCCGATCCTCGAATTCCAGAACACCCAGTTCAAGCTGGCCGAACTGAAGACCGAGGCAACAATCGGCCGCGTCTTCTACAACGACTGCGTCCAGCGCCACGTCAATGGCGGGCTCGATCCCGTCACGGCGTCCATGGCCAAGTACTGGCTGAGCGAGCTGCAGGGCAAGGTCGTCGACGAATGCCTGCAATTGCACGGCGGCTATGGCTACATGAACGAATACCCAATCGCGCGCATGTATCGCGATGCCCGCGTGCAGCGCATCTATGGCGGCACCAACGAGATCATGAAGCTCCTGATCGCGCGGAGCCTCTGAATTGAATGAAACCTTTGATGGCTGCCCGAGCGCCGCCCGGAACGAGGAGAAAAAATATGGCTGACGCTTTTGTCTATGATGCCGTGCGCACCCCGCGCGGGCGCGGCAAGAAGGACGGCTCGCTGCATGAGGTTCCGGCAGTGCGGCTGGCGGCGCGCACGCTGGAGGCCATCCGCGACCGCAACGGGCTCGACACCTCGGCGGTCGACGACATCATCTTCGGCTGCGTCGATCCGGTCGGCGAGGCGGGCTCGGTCATTCCGCGCGCAGCCGCCTTCGAAGCCGGCTACGACACCAAGGCGCCGGGCATGCAGATCTCGCGCTTCTGCGCCTCGGGGCTGGACTCCATCAATCTCGGCGCGGCCAAGATCGCCCAGGGCGCCGATGAGATCGTGATCGCCGGCGGCGTGGAATCCATGTCGCGTGTCGGCATGGGCATGTCCGGCGGCGCCTGGTTCATGGACCCGTCAGTCGGCCTGCCGGGCTGGTTCGTGCCGCAGGGCATCTCGGCCGACCTCATTGCCACCAAATACGGCTTTTCGCGCGACGACGTCGACGCCTATGCCGTTGAGAGCCAGAAGCGTGCCGCCCATTCCTGGGAGAAGGGCTACTTCAAGAACTCCGTCATCCCGGTGAAGGACCAGAACGGCATCACCATCCTCGACCATGACGAGCACATGCGCCCTACCACCGACATGCAGGCGCTGGCGTCGCTCAACCCGTCCTTCGTCATGCCGGGCGAGATGGGCGGCTTCGACGCCGTCGCCGTGCAGAAGCATCCCGAGATCGAGGCGGTCAACCATGTCCACCACGCCGGCAATTCGTCGGGCATCGTCGATGGCGCGGCCGCCGTGCTGCTCGGTTCCAAGAAGGCCGGCAAGGCCATGGGGCTAAAACCCCGCGCCCGCATCCGCGCCTTCGCCAATATCGGTTCCGAGCCGGTGCTGATGCTCACCGGTCCGGTCGACGTCACCGAAAAGCTGCTCAAGCGCGCGAAGATGAAGCTGTCGGACATCGACCTGTTCGAGCTCAACGAGGCCTTCGCCTCGGTCGTGCTGCGCTACTGCCAAGCCTTCGACATTCCGCACGACAGGATCAACGTCAATGGCGGCGCCATCGCCATGGGTCATCCGCTCGGCGCCACCGGCGCGATGATCTTCGGCACCGTGTTGGACGAACTGGAGCGGCGCAACCTCAACACCGCGCTGGTCACGCTCTGCATCGGCGCGGGCATGGGTACCGCCACCATCATCGAGCGGGTGTAGTGCATGACGAGCTTGCCGAAAGACACGGCCCTCATCCTCATCGACGTGCAGATGGCGTTCGTCGAATGGGAGCGCGCGGGCCTCAGGCGCAACAATCCGCAGGCGGTGGACAACATTGCCCGCCTGCTGGGCGCGTTCAGAGATAACGGCATGACGGTGATCCATATCCGGCATGCCTCGACCGAGCCGGATTCAGCGCTTCGACCGGAACGAAGCGGCTATCAGCCGATCGAGCAGGCGCGCGAGCGCGACGGCGAGGCCGTCCTCGTCAAGAACGTCAATTCCTCCTTCATAGGAACCGACCTTGAAAAGCACCTGCGCGAAAGCGGCCACCACACGCTGGTGATTGCCGGCATCACCACGAACCATTGCGTTGAAACGACGACGCGCATGGCTGGCAACCTTGGGTTCGACGCGCGCCTCGTTGCCGACGCCTGCTACACCTTCGATCGTGTCGGCCTCGACGGGAAGGTGCGCAGCGCTGAAGCGATCCACGACATGACCTTGACCAATCTCAACGGCGAGTTCGCCTCGATCGTAACAACCGACGCCATCGTGGCGGCTGTCGCCGAAAACATTGCGGCGTAAGGAGGATTCGATGACCTACAGGAATTTTACCGTCGAAACCGACGCTGACGGCATCGCTCTCGTCACCTGGGACATGCCCGACCGGTCGATGAACGTCTTCACCGAGGAGGTGATGGACGAGCTCGGCGCCATCATCGATCATGTCGCCGGCGACGCGGCAATCAAGGGCGCGGTCATCACCTCCGGCAAGGATTCTTTCTCGGGCGGCGCCGACCTCACCATGCTGCAGAAGATGCTCGGCCTGTTCCACAAGGAGAAGGCCAGGGACCCCGACAAGGCGATCAAGCTGCTGTTCGACAATGCCGGCCGCATGAGCCAGCTCTTCCGCAAGCTCGAGACCAGCGGAAAGCCCTGGGTGTCGGCCATCAACGGCACCTGCATGGGCGGCGCCTTCGAAATGTCGCTGGCCTGCCACGGGCGCGTCGCTGCTGAGGGCGATGGCGTCAAGATGGCACTGCCGGAAGTGAAGGTCGGCATCTTCCCGGGTGCCGGCGGCACCCAGCGCGTGCCGCGTCTCGCCAATCCGCAGGACGCCCTGCAGATGCTCACCTCGGGCCAGAACCTGACCCCGCAGCGCGCCAAGGTCATGGGGCTCATCCACGCCGTGGTCGAGCCCGCAAAGCTCGTAGAGGCGGCAAAGGCGATGATCGCGGCCGGCCTCAAGCCGGTGCAGCCCTGGGACGAAAAGGGTTTTAAGCTTCCCGGCGGCCCCGTCTACTCGGCTGCTGGCGCCAATCTCTGGCCGCCGGCAATCGCCATCCTGCGCCGCGAGACCCACGGCAACTATCCCGCCGCCGCGGCGATCCTGAAATGCGTCTATGAGGGCCTTCTGGTGCCGTTCGACACGGCGTTGAAGATCGAGCAGCGCTACTTCACGCAGATCATGCAGTCGAAGGAAGCAGCGGCGATGATCCGCTCGCTGTTCGTGTCGCTGCAGGAACTCAACAAGGGCGCGCGCCGCCCCGAGGGCGTTGCTCCGACCAAGTTCAAGAAGATCGGCGTCATCGGCGCCGGCTTCATGGGCGCGGGCATTGCCTATGTCACCGCCAAGGCCGGCATCCCCGTCGTGCTCATCGACCGCGACATGCCCTCGGCCGAAAAGGGCAAGGCGCATTCCGATGCGCTCATCTCCGAGCAGGTCAAGAAGGGCCGCGCCAAGCCGGAGGACAAGGAAAAGCTGCTCTCCCTCATCACGCCATCGGACGACTACGCCGCGCTCGAAGGCTGCGATCTCGTCATCGAGGCCGTGTTCGAGGATTCCGAGGTCAAGAAGGCGGCCACTGAGAAGGCGGAAGCCGCGCTGAAGTCCTCTGCGGTCTTCGCCTCCAACACCTCGACCATCCCCATCACCTCGCTGGCGAAGAACTCTGCGCGGCCGAAGAATTTCGTCGGCATCCACTTCTTCTCGCCGGTCGACAAGATGATGCTGGTGGAAATCATCCTCGGCAAGAAGACCGGCGACAAGGCGCTTGCCGTGGCGATCGACTATGTCCGCGCCATCAAGAAGACGCCGATCGTGGTCAACGACACGCGTGGCTTCTACGTCAATCGTTGCGTGCTGCGCTACATGTCGGAAGCCTTCAAGATGCTGATCGAGGGCGTGCCGGCGCCGATGATCGAGAATGCCGCGCGCGCCGCCGGCATGCCGGTCGGCCCGCTGGCGCTCACCGACGAAACGGCCATCGACCTCGCCCAGAAGATCATGAAGCAGACCATCCGCGATCTCGGCGAGAAGGCGGTTGACCCAGAGCAGATGAAGCTCATCGACACGATGGTCGACAAGCATGGCCGCTTCGGCCGCAAGAATGGCAAGGGTTTTTACGACTATCCGGAAAAGCCCGCCAAGAAGCACCTCTGGCCTGGCCTCAAGGACCTCTACAAGCAGCAGAACCCCGACAAGATCGACTTCGAGGAGTTGAAGCAGCGCTTCCTCGTCGTGATCGCGCTCGAGGCTGCGCGCGTGATGGAGGAGGGCATCGTCACCGATCCGCGCGAGGCCGACGTCGGCTCCATCCTGGCCTTCGGCTTTGCGCCCTACACGGGCGGCACGCTGTCCTACATCGACGGCATGGGTGCGCAAAAATTCGTCAAGCGCGCCAAGGCACTGCAGAAGAAATACGGCGCCGAGTTCAAGGCGCCCAAGCTGCTCGCCGACATGGCCGAGAAGGGCGAGACCTTCTACCAGCGCTTCAACCCCTATCCTAAGGAAGAGGCCAGGAAGGCGGCTTGAGGGGGGCCGATCGCATCTAGAGTTCGACCCCCACTCCGGTTTGTTTCGCAAACCACCGTTCCTGGGCGAGCCACGGGTCTCGACCGTCCTTCGGACCCCGCTCGACGCGGAGGAGAGGAAATGCGTCCGCAAGGCTGGCACCCTTCCTCTCCCCTTTTGAGGGGGAGAGGTGGTTTGCGAAGCAAACCGGAGTGGGGGTAGATCGTGCCCTATGGGATTGTCCTGCAGTGCGCGAGACCATCCTCACCCTGCCGGCAAATCGAACAGGTGAATTGAAATGTATGTCTGGGCACGTCTGGCAAGGATGGCGCTTACCGCGCGCGGCCGTGGCGATTATCGCATGGGCGACGAGAGCCGGCTGAGCTTCCGCTGCCTGCCGACCGATATCGACACCAACCTGCATCTCAACAATGCCCGCTACCTGATGCTGGCCGATGTCGGCCGCATCGACATCTTTTATCGCACCGGCCTGATCGCGCTTGCGCGCGAAAGGGGCTGGGCGCCCATGCTTGGCGGCCTGCAGACGGTCTTCGTCCGCGAAATCCGGCTGTGGCGCAAGTTCGACGTGGTCTCCACCGTCGAAACCTGGGAAGGCTCGCAGGTCATCGGGCGGCACGAATTCGTGCTCGACAGCGGCGAGACCGCGGCAATGGTGCTGACCACCGCGGGCATCTATGACCGCCGCGGCCGCCGCTTCCTTCCCTTCGATGAGGTCATCGCCGCTCTCGGTCGCGAAGCCACCGCACGCCCGCCCACCGAGGCCGAGCGCATCTTCATGGCCTCCCACGCTGGCCTGCGCACGCTGGCCAAGAAGGGCGGATAGCGGAAATACCCCTCGCGAGATGCCCGAAAGCCTGCTTTCTCAGCCTGCATGGCGGTGGTAGGATCTCGGCATCATCCATTTACGTGTGTCAGGCCTGAAAGGATTGACCATGCGTATGATGCTGAAAGTCTCCATCCCGGTCACCGAAGGCACCGGGGCCATCAAGGATGGCACTCTCCCCAAAATCATGGAAAAGGCGCTCGCCCAGCTGAAGCCGGAGGCCGCCTACTTCACGCTCGACAACGGCAAGCGCACCGCCTTCATCGTCTTCGACATGACGGATGTGGCGATGATGCCGAGCATCGCCGAGCCGTTCTTTTCGGGCTTCGGTGCAACCATCGACATGACCCCGGTGATGAACGCCGACGACATGCGGGCCGGCCTCGAGGCGATCATGCAGGGGGCTTGAGGCGCTCGGCTGGCAAGTCTCGGTCTCTGCTGCGTCGGCAGCGCGGCACGCGGGCCCCTTTCGCAAGTGATGGGGTGGCGCTATGTTGTCTGCGAAAGGGAACGCGATGACCAAGCTCGAACGCGCCGTTCAGGAAGCCCAACAACTCCCGGCTGAAGTGCGCGAGCAGCTTGGCGACGATCTCCTGCACCGCATTCACAAGCTCCTGGCCTTGCGCGAAGATCTGGCCATCGGTCTTGAGCAGCTGAATTCGGGCGATACGGTCGATGGCGCAACAGTCTTCGCTGACCTGAAGTCGCGATATGGCGCTTGAGATCGTCTTTGCGCGACAAGCCCAGCGCGATCTTCAAGACCTCCTATCCTTTATTGCCGTCGATGACGCAGCGGTCGCACAGAGAATGGCGCGGAGAATGGAAAAAACCGTTCTGCTCCTGGCGGAGCGTCCTTACATAGGGCCGCTGGCATCAGGTCTGGGTGATGCGGAATTGCGCAAAATGTCATTGCCTCCTTACATCATCTTTTATCGGCTGAAAGGGGACAGGCTGCAGATCGCCCGTATTCTTCATTCAGCGCGCGACATAGACACCCCTACATTTTTCTCCGGGTGACCCCAGAAATCACGCAGCTTTCTGGACAAAGGGCCGCCGTCGCTCTAAATCAAACGAACAAGGTATATTTTCCTGTTTTAAGCTTCAGGGCCACGACGATGCTCTCGCATGAACGTGTCTGGGCCGCTATCGACGCGCTGGCCGCACGACATTCGCTGTCGGCCTCCGGGCTGGCCAAGCGCGCGGGCCTCGACTCCACCGCCTTCAACAAGTCCAAGCGCGCCTCGGCCGATGGGCGGCCGCGCTGGCCATCCACCGAGTCCCTGGCCAAGATCATCGAGGCGACCAATTCCACGCTTGATGAATTTCTGGGCCTCGTCGAAGGCCAGCGCGCGGAGAAAGGTCGATCCGCGCCGGAGCACACATCCGCCGTGCCGCTGATCGGGTTTGCCCAGGCCGGCGCCGGCGGGTTCTTCGACGATGCCGGCTTCCCGGCCGGGCAGGGGTGGGATCTGATCGAACTGCCTACCCGCACCACCGAGAACTCCTTCGCCCTGCAGGTACAGGGAGATTCCATGCTGCCGCTCTACCGCAATGGCGACGTGCTGATCGTCGAGCCAGGTGCAAACGTGCGCAAGGGCGACCGCGTCGTGGTCAAGACACGCTCGGGCGAGGTCATGGCCAAGGTGCTGGCGCGACGTACGTCGGGCGAGATCGAACTGCATTCGATCAATCCGGAACATCCGAACCGCAATTTCGCCTTGGGGGAAGTCGAGTGGCTGGCGCGCATCGTCTGGGCCAGCCAATGAACGTATGGGCCAGCACTGAAAGGAGCAAGCCATGCGTACGGCTGTCCTTCTTTCCTCTGTCGCAGCGTTGGGGGCTCTCTGCCTGGCTATAGTTTCGGCCGGTAAGGCGCTCAATTCGAGCGAGGCGTTCGCCCCTTCCGCCGAAGATGCCGTGGCAGCCGATTTCGGCGAGGAAGCCGCCGGCTACGACATCTATGAGCCCGAGGCGCTGGACGGCGCGTTTGAAATCGCCGCAGATGAGCCCGGCAGGGAGCATGCACAGGCTGCATCGCCTACGTCGCCCGGCCGGGGTGTCGCCAAGGCGCCGGAAGACGACACCGGAGGCAGCATGTACATGCGCGACGGCGACACCGACAAGGTCCTCTACGGCCCGCTGGCCACCGGGGCCGGCACCATCAAGGCCATGGGCTACCTGATCGTCATAGATGGCATCGAGGCCGTTCGGCTCGAGGAAAAATGCGAATTCAACGGCAAGTCCTGGCCCTGCGGCCAGCGCGCCCGCACCGAGTTTCGTGCCTGGATGCGCGACCGTGCCCTCACTTGCAGGGTGCCGCCTGCGCCGGTGGCGCGCGCCGTGTTGACGTCGTGCCGCATCGGCAACCAGGACGCCGGCGACTGGCTGGTGAAATATGGCTGGGCCCGCGCCCTTCCGACCGGGCCCTACGTCAAGGCAGGCGAAAAGGCGCGTACCGACAAGCTCGGCATTTACGGCGCGCCGCCCGCATTGGACTGAAAGTCGAGACGCCTTGGGACCGGACGGGTCGCAGCCCGTCCGGCAGGGTTCCCTGCTCTATGCCGCCAACCGGCCTTCCAGCGCCTTGGCAATCAGCTCGCGCGTCTCCGGAATGCCGTAGAGGGCGGCAAACGAGCCGAAGCGCGGGCCGCGCTCCTGGCCGATCAGCACCTGGTAGATCATCTGGAAGAAGGCGACGGACACGCCGGGGCCGCCTTCCGGGCTCTGCTTGGTGTGATCCTGGTAGCGCTCGATCTTGCGGGCGACGTTGAGCGCGGCGTTCTGAATCGCCTCGCCGTCGGCGTCGGCCGGCAGGGCGGCCAGTGCTTGCGAAAGCTTCGCCAGCGCCTCGCGCTCCTCTTCGTCGGGCGCGCGGTGGGATTTCGTCGGCTTCACGAAGTCGTCGAAGTAGCGGACCGCATAGTCCGCCAGCTTGTCGAGTTCGGGATGCGTGGCCGGCGTGACGCCCGGCACATGGCGCGAGATGAAGCCCCACAGCACGTCCTTGTTCTGCGCGTTGGAGGCGCTGACGAGGTTGAGCAGCATCGAGAACGGCACCGGCAGGTCGATGGCCGGCGGGTTGCCGCCATGCATGTGCCAGACCGGGTTGCCCAGCCGGTTCTTCCAGTCCTGTTTCGGATAGGCCGACAGGAAGCTGTAATATTCGTCAACCGCCTTGGGGATGACGTCGAAATAGAGCTTCTTGGCCTGCCGCGGCCGCTGGAACATGTAGAGCCCCAAGCTTTCGGTCGTCGCATAGGTCAGCCACTCGTCGATGGTCAGGCCGTTGCCCTTCGACTTGGAGATCTTCTGGCCGTTCTCATCCAGGAACAGCTCGTAGACGAAGTGCTCCGGCGCGCGCCCTCCCAGGATCTCGCAAATGCGGTCGTAGATCGCCGCATTGGTCTGGTGGTCCTTGCCGAACATCTCGAAATCGACGCCGAGGGCTGCCCAGCGCATGCCGAAATCCGGCTTCCACTGCAGCTTCACATTGCCGCCCTTCACCGACAGCGTGGTTTCGGTGCCGTCCTCATCCTCGAAGGTGATGGTGCCGGCCTTGGCGTCCACATGCTTCATGGGCACGTAGAGCACGCGGCCGCTCTTGGGCGAAATCGGCAGGAAGGGGCTGTAGGTCGCCTGGCGCTCCTCGCCCAGCGTCGGCAGCATCACCGCCATGATCTCGTCATAGCGTTCGGCCGCGCGCAGCAGCATGTCGTCGAAGCGGCCCGACTTGTAGTACTGCGTCGCGCTGGCGAATTCGTAGTCGAAGCCGAAGGTGTCGAGGAAGCGGCACAGCATTGCATTGTTGTGGTCCGCGAAGCTCGCATAGTCGCCGCCGAACGGGTTCGGCACCGACGACAGCGGCACGTGCAGATAGGGCTCGAGCGCGGCCCGGTCCGGCACGCTGTCGGGGATCTTGCGCATGCCGTCCATGTCGTCGGAGAAGCACAGCAGCTTGGTGGCGACCTTGCCCTCGGTCAGCACATGGAAAGCGTGGCGCACCATGGTCGTGCGCGCCACCTCGCCGAAGGTGCCGATATGCGGCAGGCCGGACGGGCCGTAGCCGGTCTCGAACAGCACCGTTTTGGGGAACTCGCGACCTTTATAGCGCGCGATGATCTTGCGCGCCTCCTCGAACGGCCAGGCTTTGCTTTCGGCGGCCGCCGCGAGGATTTCGGGGTTGAGATCTATAGTGGCTGATCCCGTCATGTCGCTGTTCCTGCATCGGTGTGCCGGCGCTTGCTCGCCGGCGCAGCATGTGTGTGGAGGCTTGGTCAACTCGCTCGCCGGGGCGGATGGCTATATATCAGGCGTCCGAGAGCGAAGTTTGCACACGGTGTCTAAGCGGGACGGTCGAGGGCGTCAACGATAACCGGCATTTTTCCTTGCGGCGCAAGCCTGGGATTCCTACCTTCCGCCCATCACAATCCGAGGACCGCCCCGAAATGTCGAAGCCCACCGCCCAGGAAGCCCTGATCTACCTGATGGTCATCACCTCGGCCGCAGACCGAGACATGACCGACCTGGAGCTTGCCCGCATCGGCGATGTGGTGCGCAGCTGGCCGGTCTTCGCCGATTTCGACGAGAACAGGCTGATCAACACCGCGCAGGATTGCCAGAAGCTGCTGCAGGAGCCCGCCGGGCTCGAAGGCGTGCTGGCGCTCGCGGCCAAGGCCATTCCGCCCCGCCTGCACGACACGGCCTACGCCGCCGCGCTCGAGGTCGCGACGGTCGACCTGGAGATGCGGCTGGAGGAGGTGCGCGTGCTGCAACTCTTGCGCCGCCACCTCGCAATCGACACACCTACCGTCACCGCGGTCGAGCGCGCGGCCAAAGCACGCCACCGCATGCTTACTTGAGGCGAGGATCAGCAGGGTGGCGCCATGAACGATCTCATCCCTTCAGAGCTTGCCGCCCGCTCGATAGCCTTCCTGGCGATCTTCCTCGGCATGGCCCTGTTCGAGCTCTGGTCGCCGCGGCTGGAGCGTGCAGAAATGAGGGGCGCGCTCAAGTCCCGCCGCTGGTTCACCAACCTGTCGATGGTGCTCATCTCCTCGCTGGTGCTGCGGGTGGTGTTTCCGGCCGCTGCCGTCGGGACTGCCGCCTGGGCGCAGGCCCAAGGCTGGGGCCTGCTGCGCCTTGCGGGTATCAATCCGTGGCTCGGCGGCGTCATCGCCTTCGTCGTGCTCGACTTCGCAGTCTGGCTGGAGCACGTCGCCAGCCACAAGGTGCCGGTCCTGTGGCGCATCCATCGCATGCACCATGCCGACACCGGCATCGACGTAACCACCGGGCTGCGCTTTCACCCATTGGAAATCCTTCTGTCGATGTTCTGGAAGGCGGGGGTGGTGGTGGCGCTGGGGCCGCCCGTTCTGGCGGTGCTGGTGTTCGAGATCGTGCTGAACGGCAGCTCGATGTTCAACCACTCCAATGTGCGCATCGCCCCCCGCGTCGACCGCTGGCTGCGGCGGGTGATCGTCACGCCAGACATGCATCGCGTGCACCACTCGGCCGAACGCCGGGAGACGGATTCCAACTACGGCTTCAACTTCCCGTTCTGGGACCGCCTATTCGGCACCTATATCTTCGCCCCGAAGCTCGGGCATGATGGCATGGTCGTCGGGCTCGAAGAATGGCGCGGCGGCGAGTCCGCCCGGCTCGGCTGGTCGCTGCTGCTGCCATTTCGGCCGGTCCGGCGGCGATGGGTGGGCAGCCAGATCCGCAAGCCTCAGTAAAAACTCACCGGAAAATACCGCAGGTAGAGCTCGGCGAAGGTGCCCTTCACCGAAATCGCATGCAGCGCATAGTTGAGCGCGTCGGCCAGCTCCGGCTTGTCCGCCTTCACGGCGATGGCAAGGCCGGTGCCGAGATATTCCGGCGCCAGGTAGGGCCCGCCGGCGAAACGGCAGCAGTCCGCTGCGTCGGAGCCGGCCAGCCAGAAACCCAGGCGCATGCCATCTCCGAAGGCGCCGGCGATCTTGCCTTGCTTCAGGTCGGCATACAGCGCTTCCTGCTTCGGATAGGTCTCAACCTTCACGTCGGGAAAATAGTCGCGCAGCATCCGCTCATGTGCCGACCCGGCCACAACGCCGATCTGCTTGCCCTTCAATTTGCTGTAGAGCGGTTCGCCGAGCACGCCCGCCTTGGGCATCACGAAACGTGCGGGGAACTGCAGGTAAGGCCGCGAGAATGCATATTTGGCGCGCGTTTCCTGCGTCACCGCAATGCCGGCTATGATCGCCTCGCCGTCGCCCTTCTGCAGCGCGCCGTCCAGCTCGCCCCAGGGCAGCGCTTGGATCTGGCATTTTGCGGCCATGTCCAGTTCGGCGCATATGGCGCGCGCAAGGTCTACGTGCAGGCCCGACAGCCTGCCGCCGGAATCGATGAAGTTGAACGGCGGAAAGTCGGTCGTCGTCAGGAAGCGCAGGCGGCCCAGCGCGGAAAGATCCGGCTTGGGCAGTCGTTCCTTGGTATCCCACAGCAGCGGCACCTGCGGTTGTTCGGCACGCGCCTGCGCGACCGCCGCAGCCAGGCCACAAAGCACGACGATGAGGAAGGCGCGAAACTTCACCAAAAACTCTCGGCTGAACGGAACTGAAGGCGGCTACGGTCCGCTATTCATTAGCGCCAATACGCGGCGATTCCCACCCCGGTGCCTGAAATGGCGATCGCGGTATTCTAAATCCTGGGTTGTCCATATTCGTGAATGCCATCAAGGGTAGGTGGCTTATCCATCCGTGCCGTGCATAGCTGCGCCGGGGCATTGTCAGCATGACCAGCAACATGGGGTGTTGCCGTGGGCGAGCGTAATCACATGCCAATCCGGCTTCGGTCGGTGTCTGTTCCTGCCGGCTTGCCGCTGTCGCAAGCCGTCCCTTCGTCGCCTCTCGCTTCCGCAGTTCTCGTGGGTTTTCGACGGGCGGCTTGCCATGGCTTTCCTTGACGCCGAAGAAAGCAGTCATCGTTCAAGCGGACAGCAACTCGTTCGCGGGCAGGACACCCGGCGAGGTTCGCCGGACGCGACGCTCCTGGCGCTGTCCTTTTCCGAACATGCCGAATGGCAGCCCCTGCTCACCCGCATCGGTGTGTCGGCCGAGAAGGCGCTTCACATCGCCGTTCAGGCCAGGGTGAACGGAACCGACTTCCAGTCCGAACTGCTGGCCTCGGGCGTGGTCGACGAGACCGCCTTTTCCCGCGCCATGGCGCAGGAAGTCGGCCTGGCCTTCGTAGACTACGTAGATCCCGAGCGGCTGATCATGCGTGCGAAGGATTGCATTGCCTTGCTGCGCAGTCGGGGCAAGCATCATCCGGTCAAGTATGAGGACGCCAGCGGCATCTCGTTCCTCATCGCACCGGAACGCATCCGCATCGGCGAGTTTCGCGAATTGCTGGCGCGCTATCCGGGCGCGCGAACGCGGCTCAAGATGACGAGCAGGGGCGCGTTGCGCCGGGCGGCGCTTGCGCGTGCGCGGCCCCGGCTCGTCCGCAAGGCCGCGCTCAGCCTGTTCGAGGCCTATCCCGAATTTTCCGCCCGCATCGTTGCCAATGCGTGGCAAGGTGCGGCCTGGGGCGCGGCGATCGCCGGTTTGCTGGCGGCCGCTACCCTGATGCCGGACATGGTTCCCGGCCTGCTTCATGGCATCCTGTCGCTGTTTTTTCTCGCCTGCATCTGTATTCGTTTTGCGGCCCTGCCAACGGCGGCGCCGCCGCAACCTGAGAGCCTGGAGCCGACCGTCGCCAGCGAGCTGCCGGTCTATACCGTGCTCGTCGCTCTCTACGACGAGGCGGCGATGGTACCGGGCCTGATCGCGGCGCTGGAGCGCATAGTCTGGCCGAAAAGCAAGCTGGAGATAAAGCTGGTCTGCGAGGCCGACGATCACGCCACGCTGTCTGTCATCCGCGCCTGCGCGCTGCCGCCCTACATGGAGGTCATCGAAACGCCGCAGGGCGGTCCTCGCACCAAGCCCAAGGCGCTCGCCTATGCGCTGCCCGTCACCAGCGGCGATTTCGTCGTGCTCTTCGACGCCGAGGATCACCCCCATCCCTATCAGCTTCTGCAGGCCTGGCAGCGCTTCCGCACCGCGGGCGAGGAGGTCGTGTGCCTGCAGGCGCCGCTCGAGATTTCGAACCGCGACAATTCCTTCCTGTCGCGAATGTTCTTCTTCGAATACGCCGCGCTCTTTCGCGGCCTGCTGCCATGGCTGGCCCGGCGCCATCTCGTCCTGCCGCTCGGCGGCACCTCCAATCATTTCCGTCGGCAAGCGCTGCAGCTACTCGGCGGCTGGGACCCGCACAACGTCACCGAGGATGCCGACCTCGGCCTGCGGCTGGCGCGCTTCGGCTACCGGGCCGAAACGATCTTGTGTCCCACGCTTGAGGACGCGCCCGAGGAGTTTCGCGTCTGGCTGCCGCAGCGCACGCGATGGTTCAAGGGCTGGATGCAGACCTGGCTGGTGCACATGCGCAATCCGGCCCGTCTTGGCCGCGATCTCGGCTTCGGATCTTTCCTGGTTGCCCAGACGCTCTTTGCCGGCATGATCATCTCGGCCACCGCCCATCCATTCCTGCTTACCGCGGCGGCGGAGACGCTTTGGGACCTGGCGGTGGGCAATCCGCTCAGCCTCTTGCAGTCGGTTCTGTTGCCGATCGACGTGGTCAATATCGCCGGCGCCTATCTGTCCTTCCTGCTCCTGGGCCGTCGCACGCTGCGCAAGCACGAGCGCAAGGGCCTGTGGAAGGTCGTGCTCTTCACGCCCGTCTACTGGATGATGATCTCGCTCGCCGCATGGCGGTCGCTGTGGCAATTGTGGCTGCGACCCCATCACTGGGAAAAGACGGCGCACCGAAGGGCGGTTTCGCCCACGGGCGCCGACACGTGACGCTCAGTGTGATTTCTTCAGGAACTTCGGGCCGTTGCCGATGATCATGTCCTCGGTCTTGCCGATGGCCTCCATGTCGCGGCCTTCATAGGGCAGGCTGGCCAGGATATGTCGTATCACGGCCAGGCGCGCACGGCGCTTGTCGTTCGCGCGCACGATCGTCCACGGCGCGTGCTCGGTGTGGGTGAATTCCAGCATCAGGTCGCGCATCTGGGTGTAATCGTCCCACTTGGTCATGCCGGCCACGTCCATGGCCGAGAACTTCCAGTTGGTCAGCGGGCTGTGGCGCCTGTCGTGGAAGCGCTTGAGCTGCATCTCCTGGCCGATGTTCAGCCAGAACTTGAACAGATGGATGCCTTCGCGCACGATCTGCTTTTCGAAGCGCGGCGTCTCTTCCAGAAAGTGCCGGTGCTGCTGCGCCGTGCAGAAGCCCATCACCGGCTCAACGCCGGCACGGTTGTACCAGGAGCGGTCGAAGGTCACGAACTCGCCGGCGGTGGGGAAGTGAGCCACGTAGCGCTGATAGTACCATTGGCCGCGCTCCGTCTCGGTCGGCTTGGTCAGCGCCACGTTGCGGGCGGTGCGCGGGTTCATGAATTCGTGCAGCACCTTGATCGTGCCGCCCTTGCCGGCGGCGTCGCGGCCTTCGAACAGCGCCAGCACGCGCTCGCCGCTCGCCTGCATCCAGGCCTGCAGCTTCACCAGCTCGATCTGCAGCCGCTGCAGCGTGTCCGCATATTCCACCAGCGGCAACTTGTGATCGTAGGGATAATCGCCCGAGCCGAGGGCCTTCTTGGCCACCCAGTCCGGCAGCTTGGGGTCGTCGATGTCGAAGCTGCGCTCCACGCCATCGACCCTTATCGTCATCGGGCCGCGGTCGAGCCCTGCTTCGGCTTGCGCGCCGGGGGCGGCGCCGGCGTCCTTGGCATTTTTCATCGCGACAAACCTTTTCAGCCCCGCAACTCATGCTATTGGGTGCCGTAGGAGTGGTCCAGAACCAATCAGGAGCCTTGTTGCGGAAAATCGCATGAGCGATGCTGTCAAAGACAATTGGCGCCGCCGCGCGGTCCGGCTTTTCGCGCATCGGTTTCGCCAGAACCGCTGGATGCTCGCCGCCGGCGTGGCGGCCGTGCTTGCCATTCACGCAGTTGGCGGGGGCGTCGTGGCGATGGCTGCCGTCGTCGCGCTGTTCGTCATCGCCGGCCTTGCGCCCAGCCGCACGGCCGACCAGCGCCGGGTGGAGGCGGCCGAGGTGGCCAACCGCAGCGGCTCGATCGGCCTGTCGGGCGAAAATCTCGCCGCCGCCGTCGCCGATCCGCTGATCGTCTTCGACGGAGCCGGCGCGGTCGTCCACGCCAATGCCGCCGCAACCGTCGCGTTCGGCGCGCTGCCGCCGGGCATCCTCCTGCTGCTGAAGTTCCGCGCGCCCGAAATGCAGGAGATGATACAGGCCGTGCTGTTCGGCCAGGCCGCCTCCCGCGTCATTGACTACAGCGAGCGCCTGCCCATCGAACGCGCCTTCCGCGTCACCGCATCGGCGGTGGGCCGCGGCACCGGGCTCTACGTCCTGGTATTCAGGGACCAGAGCGAGGCGCGCCGCATCGACCGCATGCGCGCCGACTTCATCGCCAATGCCAGCCACGAGTTGCGCACGCCGCTGGCTTCCATCGCCGGCTTTGTCGAGACCCTGCGCGGCCCCGCCCGCGACGATGCGGCGGCACGGGACCAGTTCCTGCAGATCATGCAGAAGCAGACCGCGCGCATGTCGCGCCTCATCGATGACCTGCTGTCGCTGTCGCGCCTCGAAATGAAGCCCCATCTCGAGCCCGGCGAACGGATAGACCTGCGCGCGGTTCTGGAAAACGTCATCGTCTCCCTCAGCCCCGTGGCGCAGGATGCCGGCCTGGTCATCGAGCGCGCCTTTCCGGAAGAGCACCTTGAAGTGCTGGGCGCGCGCGACGAACTGTTCCAGGTTTTCGAGAACCTGCTGGAAAACGCCTGCAAATATGGCCAATCGGGCGGTCGCGTCGTTGTCTCCATGGCCGGGCCGGAGGCCAGCGACGAAGGGGAGATAACGGTCACCGTGCGCGATTTCGGCCCCGGCATCCCCGAAGAGCACATTCCCCGGGTCACCGAGCGCTTCTACCGCATCGACAGCGGCGCCGGCAACGCGCAGAAGGGCACCGGGCTCGGGCTTGCCATCGTCAAGCACATCCTCACCCGCCATGAGGCCCGGCTGACGATCCGCTCCAGCCCCGGGGAGGGCGCCGCGTTTACCGTTCATTTCCCGGCCGCGTGATAGCGCTTCGACGCCGGGGGGGCGCGAACGAGGAAAACTCAATGATCCTGCCCAGACCAAGACTGGTGCTCGGGCTGCTCGCTGTCGCGAGCCTGCTCAGCGTCTCGCTACCGGCTACCGCCGCACAGAAGGGCAAGGCCCCTGAGTGCACCGTCATATTGGATGCCGCGTCCGGCAAGACGCTGCATCGCGAGGGCAACTGCGGCGAGCGCTTCAATCCGTTCTCGACCTTCAAGCTTCCGCTGGCGCTCATCGGCTACGATGCCGGCATCCTCGAGGACGAGCACACGCCGGCCTGGGACTATCGACCCGAATTCAACGCGGTGAAGCGCGATCACAAGACTGTGGACCCCGTCATCTGGGAAAGGGATTCCGTCCTGTGGTTCTCACGCGAGATCACCCGCCATCTCGGCGAGAAGCGTTTCGCCGGTTACATCTCTAAACTTGGATACGGCAACGCCGATGTGTCGGGCGATCCGGGCAAGAACAACGGCCTCACCGATTCCTGGCTGCTATCCTCGCTGAAGATCTCGCCAGACGAGCAGGCCGAGTTTGTCCGGCGCATGCTTGCCCGCGAGCTTGCCGTGTCGGACAAGGCCTACGCGATGACCGACGCCATCATCCCCCGGTTCGAAGCCGGGGACGGCTGGGTCGTGCGCGGCAAGACGGGAACCGGCTGGCTTCGCGGCAAGGACGGCAAGGGAGACAGGAACCGCCCGCTGGGCTGGTTTGTCGGCTGGGCCGAAGGGCAGGGTCGCCGCGTCGTCTTCGCCCGCATGCAGGTCGGCATGGGCAAGTCCAGCTCTCCCAAGGGGCCCATGCTCCGGGCACAGTTCCTGGAGGAATTGCCGCGGTTGATGAAGCGACCCTGAGCGGCAGCCCGAATATTGCGCCGTCTCACCATTTGAGCTGCCGGAGCTTTCTTTTATCCGTCATGCGACTAGCCTATGATTGTTTGATTCAGGATCGCGTTTTCCTGGCAGGCTTTTGAAGAGAGACTCCTTCATGCAGTCGCATCACACCGTCCGCGCCTATGACGACGAGCTGAAATTTCTCACACGCAAGATCGCGGCGATGGGCGGCCATGCCGAGCGCCTTGTCGACCAGGCGGTCGCAGCGCTTGTAAATGCCGACGTCGCGCTGGCCCGCAGGGTCATCGCCGACGACGCCATTCTTGACGACGCGCAGCGCGAGATCGACGACAAGTCGATCCTCATCATCGCCAGGCGCCAGCCGGTGGCGGCGGACCTGCGCGAGATCATCGGCGCCATCCGCATTGCCGCCGACCTGGAGAGGGTGGGGGACCTCGGCAAGAACCTGGCCAAGCGCGTGGTGGCGGTGGCTGAAGGGCGCCAGCCCGTCAGCCTGTTCCGGGGCCTGCAGGCGCTGGCCGAGCTTGCGCTGACCCAGCTCAAGCAGGTGCTCGACGTCTACGCCTCGCGTTCGGTCGAGCGCATCGAATTCGTCCGCGACCGCGACAACCAGATCGACGCCATGTACACCTCGCTGTTCCGCGAGTTGCTCACCTACATGATGGAGGATCCGCGCAACATCACGCCCTGCACGCATCTGCTGTTCTGCGCCAAGAACATCGAGCGCATCGGCGACCATGCCACCAATATCGCCGAAACCATCTACTACGTGGTCACCGGCGACCAGATGCCGGCCGACCGCCCCAAGCAGGACAAGAGCCATCGCATAACGCTGCCTGTGGAGCACAGGTAGCGTTCGACCGCACGCCTTATCCGCCGCTGCCGTAATCGCAAAGCTTTTTGCCCCCTCTAGCGTGCGTCGGCGCTCGTCGGCGCAGTGCCTTACCCCCGTCGTCCTCCGGCCGGAGCACGAGCGAAGCGAAGTGCGGAGGTTCCGGGGACCCAGGCCTCGGACTTGCAGCCGGCAGTCAGGCGGGGATTGTCCACGCCTCACCGGAGAAGCGCCCGTGTCGCCGTGTCTTGTATCGGCGGCCCAGCCCGGCCCCAAACAAAAACGCCGGGCTTTGAGCCCGGCGTAGCATGCAGCCTGGAAGCCGGCGCCTTAGCGCGCGCGGCGGCGCTCGGCGGCGGGCTGGAACGCGATCTTGGCGTGGTACTTGCAATAGGGGCCGGTTTCGCCGGACTCGTTGCCGCAGAAGTGGAATTCTTCCGTCAGCGGGTCGCCGTTCGGCCATTTGCAGGTGCGCTCGGTAAGCTGGATCAGCTGCAGCCGGCGCGAGATCGGCACCACCACGTCCTCGGTCGGGCGCAGATACTGGCGGGCCACCGGCTCGGCGTCGAACTGGGCCTGCAGCGCGGTCGCGCCGATCGAAGGCGTCAGGATGCGGGGCTGCGCGGGCGCTGGGGCGGCCGCCGGGCGGGCCGGGGCCTTCACGGTGGTGGCCGGCTGGACAGCCTTCTTCTGGCGCGCAGGGGCGGCGGTGGCGCGGCCGCGGCTGGAGAGCTTCAGCCTGTGCACCTTGCCGATCACCGCGTTGCGGCTGACGCCGCCGAGTTGCGCGGCGATCTGGCTGGCACTGAGACCTTCGGCCCATAATTTTCGGAGGGTTTCGACCCGTTCGTCAGTCCAGTTCATGAGAACGTGCTCCTACAGCAGTGCGCGACTCGGAATCCATCAGCGTCCCGACCATGGTCAGGACGACACCACATATGCTCGGGTGATTGGGTTGCCGCACCAAATCTAGTTATTGCTGGCTCGCAAATTACCTTATCGGTAGACTCGGTGACAAGAGTCTGTTCTGCCACAAGAATCGGTTTTTTGGGTTTTCCCCAACTTGCCTGCCGCTGACACGGGTCTCGGCCATGGTCTGGCCCAGTGTATTTTCGGGGCTCTTGCGTGGAGGTGCGCAGTTTTCATTGACTTCCTGGTCTAAAAAGAAATATGCCTCCTAAAGGCCGCCAATTGGGCGGCTTTTTGGTTTTTCGGCACCCGGAGACGCAAATAATGAGCGGTTCGGCGCTTTACGAGACTTTCGCACGCGCACCCCTGGCATTCGAAAGGGGCGAAGGCTCCTGGCTTATCACGCAGGACGGCGAGCGATATCTCGATTTTGCCGGCGGCATCGCCGTCAATTCGCTCGGCCATGGCCATCCGAAGCTGGTGGCGGCGCTCACCGAGCAGGCCGGCAAGCTCTGGCACACCTCCAACCTCTACGAAATCCCCGGCCAGACGCGGCTGGGTGAGCGGCTGGCCGCTGCCACCTTCGCCGACAAGGTGTTCTTCACCAATTCGGGCGCCGAGGCGCTGGAATGCGCCATCAAGACCGCGCGCCGCTACCAGTATGTGAACGGCCATCCGGAGAAGTTCCGCACAATCACCTTCGAGGGCGCCTTCCACGGCCGCACCCTGGCGACCATCGCCGCCGGCGGCCAGCAGAAGTATCTGGAAGGCTTCGGCCCCAAGGTCGACGGCTTCGACCAAGTGCCCTTCGGCGACATGGAAGCGCTTGAAAAGGCGATCACGCCGGAGACGGCCGCGATCATGATCGAGCCGGTGCAGGGCGAGGGCGGCATCCGCGAGGTGCCGGCGGCACTTTTGAAGCGCCTGCGCGAACTGTGCGACCAGCATGGCCTGCTCCTGATCTTCGACGAGGTGCAGAGCGGCATCGGGCGCACCGGCAAGCTGTTCGCCTATGAATGGTCGGGCGTCGCGCCCGACATCATGGCCATTGCCAAGGGCATCGGCGGCGGCTTCCCCGTGGGCGCCTGTCTGGCCACCGAGGCTGCGGCTTCCGGCATGACCGCCGGCGTGCACGGCACCACCTTCGGCGGCAATCCGCTGGCCATGGCGGTGGGCAACGCCGTGCTCGACGTGGTGCTGGAAGACGGCTTCCTCGACGACGTCAGCCGCAAGGCGCTGGTGATCAAGCAGGGCCTGGCGGCAATAGCCGACGAGTTCCCGGACGTCATCGAAGGCGTGCGCGGCTCCGGCCTCATGCTCGGCCTGAAGTGCAAGCTGCCCAACACCAAGGTCAACGCCGCCCTGCGCGACGAAAAGCTGCTGGCGGTGCCCGCCGGCGACAATGTCGTGCGCCTGCTGCCGCCTCTCACCGTCTCCGACGACGAGATCCGCGCCGCCCTGGACCGCATCCACGCGGCCGCCAAGGGCCTGTCCGCAGCCGCCGCATAGGGCATATACGAAACAGCCTTCAGGGGTTCGACATGACAGGTGGTATCCGCCACTTCACCGACCTTTCCACCGTCTCCGCAGACACGCTGCGCGGCATCCTCGACGATGCGGTCGCGCGCAAGGGGCGCCTGAAAGCCGGCGAGCGTTCGCGACCTCTCGACGGCAAGGTTCTGGCGATGATCTTCGACAAGCCGTCGACGCGCACTCGCGTGTCGTTCGACGTCGGCATGCGCCAGCTCGGCGGCGAGACCATCATGCTCACCGGCACCGAGATGCAGCTCGGCCGTTCCGAGACGATCGCCGACACCGCCAAGGTGCTGTCGCGCTATGTCGACGCGATCATGATCCGCACCACCTCGCATGAGCGGCTGGTCGAGCTCACCGAGAACGCCACCGTTCCGGTCATCAACGGCCTCACCGACGACACCCACCCCTGCCAGATCATGGCCGACGTGATGACCTTCGAAGAGCATCGCGGCCCCGTCGCCGGCAAGACCTTCGCCTGGGTGGGCGATGGCAACAACGTGCTGCATTCGCTGATGCAGGCCTCGGCCCGCTTCAGCTTCAATCTCAACATCGCCGTGCCGGAAGGCAGCGAGCCGATGCAGGACTTCATCGAGTGGTCGCGCGAGAACGGCGCCACGCTGAAGTTTACGCGCAGCGCCGAGGAGGCCGTCGAGGGCGTCGATTGCGTCGTCACCGACTGCTGGGTCTCGATGGGCCAGGAGCATCGCGCCCGCGGGCACAATGTCTTCCTGCCCTATCAGGTCAACGAGGCGCTGATGAAGCGCGCCAAGTCCGACGCGCTGTTCATGCACTGCCTGCCCGCCCATCGCGGCGAGGAAGTCACCGACGAGGTCATCGACGGGCCGAATTCGGTCGTCTTCGACGAGGCCGAAAACCGCCTGCACGCCCAGAAGGCGGTGCTGGCCTGGTGCCTGGGCGCCTGATCCGTTCCGTCCGCGCGGGCGGTTTTGCAGCTCAGAAGCTTGATCCGGCGCGTGGCGATGCCTATTTGCCCCGGATCATACCCGCTTTGATGTCTGAACCAGCGGCTCCGGCGCTTCGTCCCGCCGGCAGGCCGCCACAAGGAATTGGATCCATTGGCTGATAAAGAACTCAAGCTCGGCGAATTCGGCGTGGCCGGCGACGATAATGTCGTGCCCTTCGAGGTCGGCCCGCTCGACGTGCGCGGCCGCATCGTGCAGCTCGGGCCCCTGCTTGACCAGATTCTCGCCCGTCACGAGTACCCCGAGCCCGTCGCGCGCCTTCTGGCCGAGGCGGTGGTGGTGACCGTGCTGCTCGGCACTTCGCTGAAGTTCGAGGGCAAGTTCATCCTGCAGACCCGCACCGACGGGCCCGTCGACATGCTGGTGGCGGATTTCGCCACGCCGCATTCGGTGCGCGCCTATGCCCGCTTTGACAATGAGCGGCTGGAAAGGCTGATGGCGGCTGGCGAAAGCTCGCCCGAAACGCTGCTGGGCAACGGCGTGCTGGCGCTCACGGTCGACCAGGGTCCGCACACCCAGCGCTACCAGGGCATCGTCCAGCTCGACGGCATCACGCTGGAGGAAGCGGCCAAGACCTATTTCCGCCAGTCCGAGCAGATCCCAACCGACGTCCGGCTTGCCGTGGGCAAGCAGGTCGTGCCGGGCGCGGGTGGCCGCGAATACTGGCGCGCCGGCGGCCTCCTGGCGCAGTTCCTGCCCAAGGCGCCCGAGCGCATGCGCGCGCCCGACATCCATGGCGGCGACGGCGACACCGACCTGTCGCCGCGCGAGGTCGCCGACAATTCCTGGCAGGAACTGCTGGCGCTGTCGGCCACTGTCGAGCCGACCGAACTGCTCGACCCGACCGTCGGCTCCGAAAGACTGCTCTACCGCCTGTTCAACGAGCACGGCGTGCGCGTGTTCGACAGCGTCGAGGTGCTCGACCAGTGCTCCTGTTCGCGCGAGAAGGTGCGCGGCATTCTCGGCGGTTTTTCAGCCGAGGAGATCGCCGACAGCGTGGAAGACGGCCTCATCCGCGTGAACTGCGAATTCTGCTCGAAGAAATACGAGTTCGAGCCGGACGAGTTCACCGAAGCGGTTTGATCTGTCCTCCGGCCTCACCAGCCGGAACCCCGCAGGAGTTCGTTCCAGTCGGGGTTGGAAGCTTCTATCAATTCGATCTTCCACTGACGCAGCCAGCGCTTGAGTGACTTCTCGCGCTGGATCGCGTCGCGGATGTCGAAATGTTCCTCGTACCACACCAGCCGATGCACGCCGTACCGCGCCGTGAAGCGCGATCCCTTGCCCTCCTTGTGCTCCGGGATGCGGCGGCCAAGGTCGTTGGTCACGCCAATATAGATCGTGCCGCGTTTCTGGCTGGCTGTCATGTACACATAGCCCGTCATGGCCGCACGGTAGCGGATCGGTCCAAGGACGCAATCCTGCATGTTTGATTGATGCGTTCCGGCATGGATCCTCGGGTCAAGCCCGAGGATGACGAAGGCAGAGGCGTCTCTGCAAGGCACCTACCGGCGAAAGTTGGCAGTGACATTTTTCGGTTCGTCATCCTCGGGCTTGACCCGAGGATCCATGCCGTAATCTCGCGGCAACGCACCGTTGCTGTCAGAAAGCGCTCACGCACGCCGACGCATTACCGCCGCGTCAGTTCACCGTGTGGGCCGTTCCAGGCAGATCCAGTGAAAAGGCCGGAATCTCCACGTCGAACAACTCGTCGCGTTCGTTGCGCATGGTGTAGCGCCCCACCATGATGCCCGAGGGCGTGGTGAGCGGGCAGCCGGACATGTATTGGTAGCTGTCGCCGGGGTTCAGCTCCGGCTGTTCGCCGACGACGCCCGAGCCGCGCACTTCCTCCACCCGGCCGCTCTCGTCGGTGATCTGCCAGTAGCGCGACAGCAACTGCACGAATTCGTCCGACTGGTTGGCAATGGTCACCCGATAGCCCCAGACATAGCGGCTTTCCGCGGGGTTTGAGCGTTCCTCGAGATAGAACGGCTCCACGCTCACCTCGATGTTGCGCGTTACGGCGCGGTACATGGCAGTCGCACTCCTAAGTTCCCGAAAGAATCCGCCCTGAGCGGCAGACGGTCAACGGCTTTGGTTCATCTTCCTCGTGATTGTGATTTCCCCATGGCGGCAATTGGCGTCTATTGGGCGCAATGACGCAGCAGGGGGTAGGCGGATGCTGGACGGTTGGGCGCGCAAGCGCATCGACCCGGTGCTGGATGCAGGCGGGGTCCTTCTGGCGAGGGCCGGGGTATCGGCCGATGCGGTGACGTTCGTCGCCTTTGGCGTCGGGCTCCTGGCTGCTGCGGCGATTGCCAAGGGCTGGTTCCTCACCGGGCTTGCGCTGCTGCTTGCCAGCCGGTTGGGCGACGGGCTGGATGGCGCGGTGGCGCGTGTAAACGGCCGCACCGATCGCGGCGGCTATCTCGATATCGTGCTCGACTTCGCCTTCTATGGCGCCATTCCGCTCGGTTTCGTGCTGGCCGATCCTGCGGCCAATGCGGTTGCCGGCGCAGTGCTGCTGCTTTCCTTCTACGTCAACGGGTCCACCTTCCTTGCCTATGCAGTCATGGCCGAACGGCGCAAGCTGCCGGGCAAGCCGCGGGGCGAGAAGTCGCTGTTCTTCACGGCGGGCCTCGCCGAAGCCACCGAGACGCTGGCGGTCTTCACTGCCTTCTGCCTGTTCCCGGGCTGGTTTCCGGCCATTGCCTATGCCTTTGCCGCGCTCAGCTTCTACACCGCGCTGTCGCGGATAGTGCTGGCGGCGCGCACATTTCGATGAAGGCCTCATGCCGCATTGCAAGCCGCACCTGCCGCGCCTAGCTTCCGCGCGCATCGAAACTCCCGGGGGATTCGCGTGAACACGGCAGTCCGAATTTGCCTGCTGGCGGCCTTCGCCTTGTCGCTGCCCGTCGTCGCCCACGCCGAGTGGCAGGCGGTCGAGAAGGTCGAGACCTACGCCGTGTCGGGCAAGACGGGCGCCGAGCTCTACGCCTCGATCGGCGAGCGTGGCCCGAAGGTGGGCAGCCTTGGCGTCCGCACAATCGCCCACACCAATTTCAAGCTTACCTGGTCGCGCAAATACGAGCCGCAGAAGGACGGCGCCTGCACGCTGGTTTCAGCGGGGCCCAACCTCACCATCACCTACCTGCTGCCCCGGCCGAACGGGAAACTGCCGCCCGCCATCCGCGCGAACTGGGAAGCGTTCTATGCAGGGGTTGAGGCGCATGAGCGGGTGCATGGCGACCACATCAAGGACATGGTGAAAGAAATCGAGCAGCTGAGCATCGGCTTTTCCGTTCCCGACGATGCCGGTTGCAGCAAGGTCCGCGAAGAGCTGACGAAGCGCCTGGCGGAAATCTCGCTGGCGCAGCGCCAGCGCAGCCGCGACTTCGACCGCGTCGAGCTCAGCGACGGCGGCAACGTCCACCAGCTCATCCTTGCATTGGTGAATGGCGGATAGGCCGCAGGCGTGGCCCCAATCCCGTCATCTTCGGGCCGGAGCCGGCGATTGGCGCCGGTCGCCCCCCTCGTTATCCTCGGGCTGGAGCACGAGCGACAACGGCCAGACGCGAAGGCGGGCGTGGCGATGAATAGGTGCGAGCCTCGATCCACGAGGTGGGATGACGCGCAAGGCGATCGCGTATGTCACGGCTTACCCCCACTCCGCCTCGCTTCGCTCGGCACCTCTCCCCCTCAAAAGGGGAGAGGAAGGGAGCCAGCGTCGCGGACGGCGTTTCCTCTCCCCCGTCGAGCGGGGGAGAGGTGGTTTGCGCAGCAAACCGGAGTGGGGGTCGAACTCAATGTGCTCTGCCCTCAAGGGGAGGGAGGGCGCCGCGCCGCTTGGGGCTTTACGCCGCTGCCTTCAGTGCGCCGTCGATGTCCTTCAGAAGGTCGTCGATATCCTCCAGCCCCAGCGAAAGGCGCAGTGTGCCGTCGCCGATGCCGAGTTCGGCGCGCGCCTCGTCGGTCAGGTTCTTGTGCGTGGTGGTGGCCGGATGGGTGATCAGGCTCTTGGAGTCGCCGAGATTGTTGGAGATCAACACAATGTCGAGCGCGTTCTCGAAGGCGAAGGCCGACTTCTTGCCGCCCTTGAGATCAAAGCAGATCAGCGTCGAGCCGCCCGACATCTGCTTCTTGATGATGTCGGCCTGCGGGTGGTCGGCGCGGCCGGGATAGATCACGCGCGCCACCCCCGGCCGCCCGGCCAGGAAATCGGCGATCTTGGCCGCGCTTTCAGTCTGCTGGCGCACGCGCAGCGGCAGCGTCTCCAGCCCCTTCAGCAGCGTCCAGGCGTTGAACGGCGACAGGCTCGGGCCGGTGTGGCGGAAATAGTCCTGCAGGTTCTCGTCGATCCACTGCTTGTCGGACAGGATGACGCCGCCCAGGCAGCGGCCCTGGCCGTCGATATGCTTGGTGGCCGAATAGACGACGATATGCGCACCCAGCTCCAGCGGCTTCTGCATCAGCGGCGTGGCGAAGACGTTGTCGACGATGAGGCGGGCGTTGATCGAATTGGCCAGTGCAGCCACGGCGGCGATGTCCACCACCTCCAGCGTCGGGTTGGTCGGGCTTTCGAGGAAGAACACCTTTGTGTTGGGACGCACCGCCTTTTCCCAGTTGGCGATCTCGCGGCCGTCCACCAGCGTCGCCTCGATGCCGTACCGAGGCGCCAGCGTCTCCACCACCCAGCGACAGGAGCCGAACAGCGCGCGCGCAGCCACGATATGGTCGCCGGCCTTGAGGCTGCACAGGATAGCCGCTGTCACCGCAGCCATGCCCGAGGCCAGCGCGCGGGCGTCCTCGGCGCCTTCCAGCGCGCACATGCGCTTTTCGAACATGTCGACGGTCGGATTGGCGTAGCGCGAGTAGATGAAGCCCGGCGCCTCGCCCTTGAAGCGCGCCTCCGCCGCCTCGGCGGTGTCGTAGACATAGCCCTGGGTCAGGAACATCGCCTCGGCGGTTTCGCCGAATCCGGAGCGCAGCACTCCAGAATGGACGAGTTGGGTTGCAGGCTTCCAGTCGCGCTTGTTTTTTGTCATAGCCTTGATCCAAACACAAAAAAACCGGCCGCGAAGAGTCGCATGCCGGTGCACGAGCGGCCCTTTAGCGACTTGTTTAACGTGGCTGCAAGCCGACCGGCAAATCACCACGGGGATAAAGCCCATTTAGACCTCGTGCCGGCTTGCGTCAATGATCTACATCATTAAACGTCCTTCGATCATTTCAGCGGAGCAGGCATTGGCGAAGGCAGGCATTCTTCCGGATCAGGAGATCTCGGCACTCTTCCAGTCGGGAGCACTGGTTTCCGCTCGCCCGCTCGACACCGACCAGATCCAGCCGGCCAGCCTCGACCTGCGCCTGGGCGAAAAGGCCTACCGCGTGCGTGCGAGCTTCCTGCCGGGCCCCGGCCACAAGGTTGCCGAGAAGCTTGACCGGATCAAGCTGCACGAGATCGACCTGACGCAGGGCGCCGTGCTGGAAACCGGTTGCGTCTACATCGTGCCGCTGCTGGAAAGCCTCTCGCTGCCTCAGGCGATCTCGGCTTCGGCCAATCCGAAGAGCTCGACCGGCCGCCTCGACATTTTCACTCGCGTCATGACCGATCACGGCCAGGAGTTCGACAAGATCGCGGCCGGCTACTCCGGGCCGCTCTATCTGGAAGTCAGCCCGCGCACCTTCCCGATCATCGCGCGCACCGGCTCGCGCCTGTCGCAGATACGCTTCCGTATTGGCAACGCGTTGCTGACCGAGGCCGAGCTTCACGAATTGCATCAGGCGGAAACGCTGGTCGCCTCCGAGACGCCCAACATTTCTGGCGGCGGCATCGCGCTGTCCATCGATCTCCAGGGCGACAAGGACGGCCTGATCGGCTACCGCGCCAAGCATCACACCGGGCTGATCGACGTCGACAAGCGCGCGGCGCAGGACCTGCACGATTTCTGGGAACCGCTCTACCGGCGCGGCGCGGGCGAGCTGGTACTCGACCCTGACGAGTTCTACATCCTCGTCAGCCGCGAGGCGGTACATGTGCCGCCAGGCCATGCGGCCGAGATGACGCCTTTCGACCCGCTGGTCGGCGAATTCCGCGTCCACTATGCCGGCTTCTTTGATCCCGGCTTTGGCCATTCCGCCGCCGGCGGCACCGGAAGCCGTGCGGTGCTGGAAGTGCGCAGCCACGAGGTGCCGTTCATTCTCGAGCACGGCCAGATTGTCGGCCGTCTCGTCTATGAGCACATGCTGTCGCGGCCGAACGCGCTCTACGGAACGGATCTCGGGTCGAACTATCAGGCGCAGGGCCTGAAGCTTTCCAAGCATTTTCGCACCGCCTGAAACGGGCGGTCGCGCTGCCCGTTGAAGCTGAAGGCGGGTCAATTAAGTTCCGAGGTGTCCGCCTCGAGGACCTCGATCGAGGAGGGCCTGGCTGCCCGGTATTCGGGCACCAGGTGCGACAGGAGCTCGATTACCCTGTCGGCATCTTCGCGCGCCGCCGCAGCCTCCAGGCTGGCAAAAGTGCGGTGCAGCAGCGTCTTGTCGATCACGCGCGGCGAGGCGATCACATAGCCTTCGTCGGTCTTGGCGTCCCGCACTTCCGAGGGATCGAACAGTTCCTCGTAGAGCTTTTCTCCGGGGCGAAGCCCGACGAAGGAGATTTCGATGTCGGCATGCGGCCTGAAGCCTGCGAGCCGGATCATGCGTTCCGCCAACTCCACGATGCGGACGGGCTTGCCCATGTCCAGCACCATGATCCTGCCGCGCTCGCCTCGATGCCGTAGCGCGTGCGCCGATGCATGCAAGACCAGGCGCACCGCCTCGGGAATGGTCATGAAGAAGCGCACGATGTTCGGATGCGTGACCGTCACCGGGCCGCCGGCGGCGATCTGCTCCTGGAAGCGGGGCACGACAGAGCCATTCGAGCCCAGCACATTGCCGAACCGCACGGTCTTGAAACGTGTGGAGGCCAAACTCACGTCCAGGGCCTGGCAATAGGCCTCCGCGGCGCGTTTCGTCGCTCCCATCACGCTCGTCGGGTTCACCGCCTTGTCGGTGGAGATCATGATGAAGGCTTTGGCATCGTTGGCCAGCGCCGCGTCGGCCACGTTGCGGGTGCCGAGAATGTTCGTCTTGACGCCTTCGATCGGGTTGTCCTCGACCAGCGGAACATGCTTGAGCGCGGCCGCATGAAATACGACATCCGGCCGGTAGATGCGGAAAATGTCGTTGACCCGGGTTGCGTCGCGCACATTTACGAACCGGGTGACGATCGGCAGCTTCGGATAGGTTTTGCGCAGCTGATTGTCGATCGTGTAGAGATGAAACTCCGAACTGTCGGTGACGATCAGCAGCCCCGGATTGGAGGTGGCGATCTGCCGGCACAGTTCCGAGCCGATCGAGCCGCCGGCACCGGTAACCAGCACCACGCGCCCATTGATCAGGTGGGCTATGCTTTCCGTGTCTGGCGCCACCTCGGGGCGTCCAAGCAGGTCTTCCAGTTCGATAGGCTTAGGTTCCGCAAGAAGGCTGCTGGTGACAGACAAGGTCGCCGTCATGTCGGGAATTCTGGTCACCTTCAGGCCTGAGCCTGTGGCCACTTCGAGGATCTCGTTCAGTCGCTGCCGGCTCGGCTGCTGCTCCGTGACGACCAGTTCAGAAATCTTCAAGCCGCCGCGTTCGACGCGTTTGACATAATTTTCCATGTCGGCCAGCGCCCCGACGACCTTGACGCCGTGCACCATGCGCGAGCGGTTGCGCGGGTCGTCATCGAAGATCGCGACCACCGACAGATTGCTGGCGCTGCTGCGCCTGGTGCTGCGGATGAAACTCTCGGCGCTGTTCGAAAGCCCGAGAAGCACGACCTTGCGGTTCCTGTTCGCCCAGTTCGATCCGAAGAAGCCCGCCTTCCAGTTGCCCTCCATCGCCAGCCGGTAAACGACTCGCGTGGCGGACATGCCGGCTATCAGGAAAAGAGCCGACAGCACGGGAACGCTGCGCGGCATATTTACGCCGCGCGAGAGCAGGAAAGCTCCCATCGTGTAGACGCCGACTGCGACCACCGTCGCCTTCGTCAAGGCGCCCAGTTCCGAAAGCGACACGTAGCGCCAGGAGCCTTTCTGCACATTGAAAATGAAAAAGCAGGCAGCGCAGACGGCAGTGAACGAGGCCGTCTTTTCCCACATGCCGGGCACATGGGGCAGACGGATGTGCCCATACGCGCACAGATAGGCTGAGAAGAACGCGCCCGCGGCGATTGCCAGGTCAAGCGCGATACTTCCGAGCCGCCAGAGATTGATTCTGCGCGCGCCGAAAAGCGAAATCATTCCAGTTTGTGTCCCCGAAGCGTTTGACGCCTCATTAAGGCCTTGAATATAAAGCCTCGGACCTCCCAATAACACAAAGGCGCCCAAATTGGCGATAGGGCCACAGAAATGCCTTCGTTAATTCACCGGGTATTCAATGGCAGGCATTCTTGCCCCAACCTGGCAAGCGCCATACCAGCGCATGCCGGGCCGGCTGAGGCGGAACTGTCTTGACCAGGATTCTGGTCACAGGTTCGAGCGGCTTCGTCGGCGGTCACCTGCTGAGCAGGCTGGCCGAGGATGGGCACGATATCGCCATTGCGACACGATCGCCGCTCGCGAATACCGCCGGCCGGCCTGAGACGATCGTCGTCGGCGGCCTCGGCCCGCACACCGATTGGAGCAGCGCCTTGCGCGGCTGCGACGCGGTAATCCATCTGGCGGCGCAAGTGCCGGGTCGGGGCGTCACGCCGGGCGATTTCGACAAGGTCAACAATCTCGGCACCGCCTGTCTCACCGAACAGGCGTTCGAAGCCGGGGTGAAGCTGTTCGTCCACTTGTCCAGCGCGCTTGCGGTGGCCGACAATTCGAGCGACGCGCCGGTGTCTGGCGATACCCCGTTGCGCGGTCCTGGCAACCCTTACGGCCTGTCCAAGCTGGCTGCCGAATCCCACGTGGCAGGCTTTTCGCGGCAAGGTCGCGTCGGCATCTCGATCCGGGCGCCGCTGGTCTATGGCTGGAACGCCAAGGGCAACTGGGCCCTGCTGCAGCGGCTGGCGGCTTCCGGACTGCCATTGCCCTTTGCGGCGGTTCGCAACCGCAGAAGCCTGATCGCCGTCGACAACCTCGCCGATGCCATTGCGACGGTGGTGAACGCTCCGCTCATCGATCAGGAGAGAGGCGGTGTCTACGCGGTAGCGGATTCCGGGGCCGTCAGCCTGGCTGAGTTGATCGGCTGGCTCCGGCAGGGCATGAAGCGCCCGCCTCGGCTGTGGGCTTTTCCCGAGAGCTGCTTGCAGGCGCTGTTGGGTGCAGCGGGGCAAGGCCGTGTCGCGCGCAGTCTTCTGGGCGACCTGGAGGTGGATTCCAGCCGCTTCCGCGCGGCGTTCCGGTGGGCGCCTCCGCTCACGGCGCGGGAAGCCATAAGTGCCTCTGCTGCGCTTTATCTTCTGGAACGACGGGGCGTCTAGCCGCGCAGCCTGTCGCCTCGGCCGGCCCCGCGGAAAACCGTGGCCCACAAAATTCGCAAGTCCACGGCGAGCGAGGCGGTCTCGGCATATTCGGCGTCGATCGCGGCTAGGCGCTTCGGGTCCGACATGTCGATGCCGCGTATCTGCGCAAGGCCGGTTATGCCGGGTCGTAGCGCGAGAAGCCCGTATTTGTCGCGTTCCCGAACAAGCTCGGTCTGCGTTGGCAGGCAGGGTCGGGGCCCGACGAAGCTCATTTCGCCGCGCAGCACGTTGTAGAGCTGGGGCAGTTCGTCCAGCTTGGTTCGGCGCAGGAAATGCCCCAGCGGCGTGACGAAGCTGACGGAGCCTTCATGCGACGGAACCTCGGGCGTCTCCACGTGCATCGTCCGGAGCTTGTGGCAGTAGAAAATCTTGCCGTTCCGCCCGACCCGGCGTTGCGAGAAGATGCCCGGTCCCGGTGAGGTCAGGCGGACCGCCAGCACCCCGAGGCCGATGACCGGCGCGAGCCCGCAGATGCCAACGATCGCGGCTAGAAGGTCGAAGCTCCGCTTCAGCACGGCCGGCGCCTGCAGAGAGTTTTTGCCAAAATGGTTCAATGCCATAGCCCCGGGCGAGAAAGACCGCCGCCCATTTGGCTTTGGATCGAGCCGATGTCAAAGCGCATGCCGCCGGAAATTGTGGGTATCGCGTGTGCCGCGCGCGGTCGCGAATTCGAAAAAAGTAGACCGCCAATGAGGCTGGAGCGGGTAGCGGGAATCGAACCCGCGCGTTCAGCTTGGGAAGCTGACAAGCTACCATTACATCATACCCGCATACCGCTTCGATTATCATGCACACGCGCCGCTGGGCAATCGCAAATCTTGGCTGGTTTGAATTTCTGTGGTCGGCACGGCTTGAACGGGGCGCCCAAACTTGCCTATTTGCGCGAGACGGCAACGCGAATCGCAGGAGGACGAACGATGTCCGAATTGACGCGCTTTCTCGGCGACACACCGCTTCGGATCTTCCTCAAGCTGGTCGTGATATCGTTTCTGGTGGGCATCGTGATGAGCTATTTCGGCTGGTCGCCCTATGACGTCGTCTACCAGGTCCGCGATTTCGTGGTGCACATCTGGAATCTCGGGTTCAAGACCATCGACCGCTTCATGGGCTATTTCCTGCTGGGTGCCGCCGTGGTCGTGCCGGTCTTCGTCGTCCTGCGGCTTTTGAGCTATCGGCGCTGAGCTTCGGCCACGGGCGGGTGACAGGATGCAGCCTCTCCTGACATCCGGCCCTTGCGTTCGCCCTGGCGGATACTGCACATCGGGTCGTCTCGCACTGAAAGAACCGACGTGGATCAGAACCGGTTGACGCAGAACGGCCCCACCGCATTCGAGGTAAGCAACCGGCGCGTGCTCGCCATCGCCATCCCGATGACGCTTGCCTACATCACCACTCCCATGCTCGGCGTGGTGGACACGGCCGTTGTGGGGCAATTCGGGGACGCTGCCTTGCTGGGCGGTCTGGCCGCCGGCGCGATCGTCTTCGACGTGGTGTTCACCAGCTTCAATTTCTTGCGCTCCGGCACCACCGGTCTCGTCGCCCAGGCCTTTGGCCGGGGAGATACGGGGCAAGAGCGGGCAGTGCTGCTGAGAGCCGGAGCCATCGCGCTGGCCTGCGGCCTTGCGCTCATCCTGCTGGCACCGCTTGTTGCCGCGCTGGGCGAGTGGTTCATGGCGGCCGAGCCGCGCGTCACCGCGGCCATGGGCACCTATATCCGCATCCGGCTGCTTTCGGCGCCCGCATCGCTTCTGAACTACGCCATGCTCGGCTACTTCCTGGGGCGCGGCGAGGCGGGGATGGGCCTGTTCCTGCAACTCGTGCTCAATGGCGTGAACATCGCGCTGTCCGTCCTGTTCGGCCTGCACTTCGGCTGGGGCATCGAAGGGGTCGCCTGGGGCACGGTCTGTGGCGAAGCGGTCGCGATGCTGCTTGCCCTAGCGATCGTCGCCCGCCGCTTTACGGCGATGCCCAAGATTGCTTGGCGCGAGATTTTCGAAGCAACTGCGATGCGCCGCATGCTGGCGCTCAACGGCGACATCATGATCCGCTCCTTCGTGCTGATGGGAGCGTTCACGCTGCTGACGCGCCAGGCTGCGCAGATTGGTACGCTGACGCTCGCCGCCAATGCGGTGCTGATGCATTTCTTCATGGTGTCGAGCTATTTCCTCGACGGCTTCGCCACCGCCGCCGAGCAACTGGCCGGCAGGGCGGTCGGCGCGCGCTATCTGCCGGCGTTCAGCCGCGCGGTCAAACTGACGTCGTTGTGGGGATTTGCACTCGCCGGCGTGGCGAGTGTCGTGGTGCTGCTGTTCGGCGAAAGGCTGATCGGCCTGGTCACCACCGCCGAGGCAGTGCAGGCCGAGGCCGCGATCTACCTGCCGTGGGCCGCCTTCACCGCACTTAGCGGCGTCATGGCCTTCCAGATGGACGGGGTTTTCATCGGTGCGACATGGTCGCGCGACATGCGCAACATGATGCTCTTGTCATTCGCGGCCTTTGTCGCATCGCTTGCGGTGTTCAGCCACTTTTTCGGCAATCATGGCCTTTGGGCGGCGCTGCACGTGTTTCTCATCGCGCGCGGCCTTAGCCTGCTGTCGATCGTGCCCAGGAACGTGCGCGCCACCTTTGCCGGCTGAGCACATCAGCCGGAAAAGTGGTCAGTCGAGCGTGCGGTCGGCCCAGTGGGCCAGGCGCGTGCCGCGTAGCTCGGTCAAGCTGTAAATACCTTCCGCCTCGGCGAAGCGGGCCATGCCTTCAACGATACGCGCCGGCATGGTCGGCCCGGCATAGATCATCCCGGTATAAAGCTGCACCAGGTCGGCGCCGGCGCGGATCTTCTCCAGCGCGTTGTCGCTCGAGTTCACGCCGCCCACACCGATGATCGCGACGTCAGGGCCGAGCAGCCGGCGCATCTTGGCCAGCACGATGGTAGAGCGCGCGAACAGCGGCTTGCCCGAGAGACCGCCGGTCTCATTGCGTTGCGAGCTGGCGAGGTGAGGGCGGGAGATGGTCGTGTTGGAAACGATCACGCCTTCCACGGCCTTTTCCGTCACCTCGGCCGCGATATCCTCCAGGTCGGCCTCGTGCAGATCGGGCGCGATCTTGAGGAAGATCGGCGTCTTGCGGCCAAGCCGCTCGGCTTCGGCATCGCGTGCGGCCACCACGCGGGAAAGCAGCTCGGCCAGGCTTTCGCGTGCCTGCATGTTGCGCAGGCCCGGCGTGTTGGGCGAGGAGATGTTGACCGTGAGGTAGCTGGCGTGGCGCGCAAAGCGCTTCACGCCAAGTTCGTAGTCGCCGGTGCGGTCGGCGCTGTCCTTGTTGGCGCCGATATTGACGCCGACGATGCCGGGGCGCCCGGCGCGGGCGGCAAGCCGTTGCTCGCAGCGCTCGTGGCCTTCATTGTTGAAGCCGAGGCGGTTGATCACGGCCTCGTCCTCGGTCAGGCGGAAGATGCGCGGCTTGGGGTTGCCTAGCTGGGCAAGCGGCGTCACCGTGCCGATTTCGGCGAAGCCGAAGCCCAGCCGCAGCAGCGCGTCGGGCACCTCGCCATTCTTGTCGTAGCCCGCCGCCATGCCGAGCGGATTGGGAAAATCGAGCCCGCAAACAGAAACACGCAGCCTGGGGCTGGACACCGCCTTGCCCGGCAGCGGAACGCCGCAACGCAGCGCCCTGATTGAAAGGCCGTGCGCCGTCTCGGGATCGAAGGTGAAGAGCAGGTTGCGGCCGAGCGTGTCGAAAAGGCTCATCACGCCTCCAGGGCCGGAAATACATGCGAGCCGCCCGCGTCCAGCGGCAGCGGCTTGACCCAGACGACCGCCTCAAGGTCCAGCGGCGCAAAAAGATGCGGAAACAGCGCCCCGCCGCGAGAAACCTCATATTTCAGCGCGGGACCAAGCCATGCCTCGTCAATGGCGACCAGCAGCAGGCCGTCCTGTCCCGCGAAATGCTTGGCCGCGGTTTCCCGCACCTGCTCGGCAGTGGAGAAGTGGATGAAGCCGTCGGCCACGTCCACCGGCGCGCCGGTGAAGGTGCCGCATGCCTCGGCCTCGCGCCAAAGCGCCTCTGGGCAAATTTTGTAGATGATCTGTCGCATGCGCGCCCTATAGTCCGAAAGCAGGAGCGGGGAAAGCACCGCCCGCCGCAAATTCCGGCGCAACTTGCGAATGGAGGAACCCATGCGTGCCACTGCCATCGCCCTTACGGCAATTCTCGTCACGCAGGCAGCCGGTGCCCATGCCGAGGAAGAGCGCTACCGGCTCGAGAAAACGGAAAAGGGCTACGTGCGGATGGACACGAAGACCGGCGCGATGTCGATCTGCGAGGACTATGGTGGCCAACTCGTCTGCAAGCTGGCGGCCGACGAGCGCGATGCCTATCAGGACCAGATCGAGCATCTGGAAAATTCACTGAAGGCGCTCGAAAATCGCGTTGCCGCGCTCGAGAACAGGGAGGCCGCGGCGCCCGCGCTTCCTACCGAAGAAGAGTTCGAGAAGGGCATGGGCTACATGGAGCGCTTCCTCCGCCGCCTCATGGGCGTGGTCAAGGATATCGAAAGGGAGGACAACCCCTCGGAGGAGCCTGAAGAAAACCCGCAGCCAACGCCGAACAAGACTTGAACTGGGCATAACCGCGGGTTCTTTCTTGCCGACCGTCGGCCGATAGGGGCGCGCTCAACCCGCAAGGCGAGCTGGGCGTGCTAAGTGCCTGTCACCAGACGCGAATGCGTCGTCCGATCCTGGCGCTCCTGTGTTGAATCATAATTCGCATTTTGCAATTCAGGGTTTTTGTTATGATGCCGCGCATCAGCCGGCGCCCGAGAGGCGGACATTACGGCGCGCGGCCGCATCATTGGGAGGGTTCAGTGCTCAAGGAATTTCAGGAATTCATTTCGAAGGGCAATGTGATCGACCTGGCGGTCGGTATCATCATCGGCGGCGCCTTCACCCTGATCGTCAATTCGCTGGTCGGCGATATCGTCATGCCGGTCGTAGGCACGATTTTCGGTGGCTTCGACTTTTCCAACTACTTCCTGCCGCTGTCCTCCAAGGTTACCGCGACCACGCTGGCCGAGGCCAAGAAGCAGGGCGCGGTGTTCGCCTATGGCAACTTCATCACGGTGCTGATCAACTTCCTGATTCTTGCCTTCATAATCTTCCTGATGGTCAAGGGCGTGAACACGTTGCGCCGCAGGCTGGTGGCCGAGAAGGCCGCCCAGCCGACCCCGCCGGCGCCCGAAGTCGTGCTGCTGACCGAAATCCGCGACCTGTTGTCGAAGAAATAGCGGTTGCTGGCGCAATGAAATTCGGAAAACCCCGGCCATTCTGGTCGGGGTTTTCTGTTTGATGGCAACGCCACCCCGCTGATTGGTTCCTATTGACGTCAGGATGCGACATGACCCTGCTTGAAAGTCTGCGACGCGAAGCCCGACTTGCACCGGAAAGCGGCATCTCCGCCGTTGCCGTCTATGGCCGCGGGCGCGAGGGCCTGATCCCGCTCTGGACCGGCGAGGGCGACATGCCCACTCCGGCCTTCATTTCCGACGCGGCCACGCAAGGCCTGCGCGACGGCGAAACCTTCTACACCTGGCAGCGCGGTATTCCTGAACTGCGCGAGGCGCTCGCCCGCTACCACCAGCGACATTTCGGGCGCCAGTTCGCGGCCGAGGAGTTTCTGGTAACCGGCGGCGGCATGCAGGCCATCCAGCTGGCACTCCAGGCTACTGCCGGAGCCGGCGACGAGGTCATTTATCTCACCCCCGCCTGGCCGAATTTTCCCGGTGCTGCGGGCGTTGCCGGCGCCCGCCCCGTGGCGGTGCGGCTCGACCTCTCGGACAACGGATGGTCCTGCGACGTGGGCAAGATCGAGGCCGCGATCACGCCGCGCACCAGGGCGATCTTCCTCAACAGCCCGTCCAACCCCACCGGCTGGACCGCCAGCATGGACGAATTGAAGGCAGTGCTCGATCTTGCCCGCCGGCATGGCCTCTGGATCATCGCCGACGAGATCTATGCCTTGTTCTACTACGGCGCCGTGCGCGCGCCCTCCTTCATGGACTTCATGGAAGACGAGGACCGCATCGTCTTCGTCAACACCTTCTCCAAGAACTGGGCCATGACCGGCTGGCGCATGGGCTGGCTGCGCGTGCATCCGTCGCTGCAACAGACCTTCGAAAACCTGATCCAGTATTCGACCTCGGGGGTCGCCCAGTTCATGCAGCGCGGTGGTATCGCCGCGCTGGAGCACGGCGACGGGTTCCTCGCCTCGCAGATAGAGCGGGCGCGGCAGGCGCGCGATCTCGTCTGCCGCATCCTAGGGGAAACCCGGCGCGCGCGGGTCATCGCCCCGCAGGGCGCATTCTATTTGTTCTTTACCATCGACGGCATCGAGGATTCGCGCAGTGCGGCCTTCGACATCATCGACCACGCCAATGTCGGGCTCGCGCCCGGCACGGCATTCGGGGAGGGGGGAGAGGCGTTTTTCAGGCTCTGCTTCCATCGCCGCCTCGACCAGCTCGAGGAGGCGGCGACACGCCTGGCGGATTGGATCCGCAAGCGCTGAGGCAAATTCAAGTGGGGCGGCTCAGCCGCCCGACTTGGGCACCAGCAGCGGGATGATCCGCTCGGTCTTGGCCACCGAAGGCTGGTCCGAGCTGCGGTAGGGAATGCCCAGCGCATCCCAGGTCTCGGTCAGCGCGTCCTTCAGCGTATCGATCAGCGCGTCGGTGTGGAGCGGGGTCGGCGTGATGCGCAGCCGCTCGGTGCCGCGCGGCACGGTCGGGTAGTTGATCGGCTGGATGTAGATGCCGTGCACGCCGAGCAGCCGATCGGACGCCATCTTGCACAACTCCGGGTCGCCTACCAGGATCGGGACGATGTGGGTTTCGGACGGCATTACCGGCAGGCCAGCCTCGGCAAGGACCCGCTTGGTCTGGGCTGCCTGGCGCTGCTGTGCGTCGCGCTCGGCCTGCGACGTCTTGAGGTGACGGATCGAGGTCGCCGAGGCGGCCGCGATCGCGGGCGGCAACGCGGTGGTGAAGATGAAGCCGGGCGCATAGGAGCGCACGGCATCGATAACGGCGCTGGGGCCGCTGATGTAGCCGCCCAGCGTGCCGAAGGCCTTGGCCAGCGTGCCCTCGATGATGTCGATGCGGTCCGCCAGCCCTTCGCGTTCGGTAATGCCGCCGCCGCGCGCGCCGTACATGCCCACCGCATGGACCTCGTCGATATAGGTCATGGCGTTGTACTTCTCGGCGAGATCCGCGATCTCGGCGATGCGCGCGATGTCGCCGTCCATCGAATAGACCGACTCGAACACGATCAGTTTGGCGCGCTCGCGGCCCGCCGCCTGCAGCAGGCTCTCCAGATGCGCAACGTCGTTGTGGCGGAAGATCTTCTTCTCGGCGCCCGAGCGGCGCACGCCCTCGATCATGGATGCGTGGTTCAGTTCGTCCGACAGAATCAGGCAGTTGGGAAGCAGCCGGCCGATGGTCGAGATCGACGCTTCGTTGGAAACGAAGCCGGAGGTGAACACCAGCGCCGATTCCTTCCGGTGAAGATCGGCGAGCTCGAGTTCCAGTTCCACCAGCGGATGGTTGGTGCCCGAGATGTTGCGTGTGCCGCCGGCGCCGGAGCCCATCTGCCCGGCGGTCTGCTGGAAGGCGCCGATCACGCTGGGGTGCTGGCCCATGCCGAGATAGTCGTTCGAGCACCACACGGTGATTTCCTGGGTCTGCCCGTTGGCGCGCCAGATCGCGCGCGGAAACGACCCCGCGATCCTCTCCAGGTTGGCGAACACGCGATAGCGCCGCTCGGCGTGAAGCTGGTCGATCGCCTCTTCGAAAAATCGCTGATAGTTCATTATGGCTTCCCGGGATTTTCGTCGATCATAATCGCGACGCGTTTTTCAGTCCATTCCACGAAGACGGTCAAAATGCCACGCCGCCTTTGGTCGATATAGGGGCGCAAGCCGCTGCTTCCTTGATTCAGATCAAGGGAGGCTCTTCCCCGCCTCGGACGCATCTGGACGATGGCGTTGAGACGTGATTTCCAATATGCCGTGGTCGGACTTGGACGACGATGAGGGACTGGACGATGACCGTATTGGTGACTGGCGGCGCCGGATATATCGGCAGCCACATGGTGTGGGAACTGCTGGACGCTGGCGAGAAGGTGGTCGTCGTCGACCGCCTTTCGACGGGGTTTGACTGGGCGGTGGCGCCCGAAGCTACGCTGATTGTCGGGGACATCGGTGATGCCAACCTCGTCCGCGGGGTGATCCGCGATCATGGCGTGGATGCCATCATCCATTTCGCCGGTTCGATCGTGGTGCCGGAATCGGTCGCCGATCCGCTGGCCTATTACGAGAACAACACTTCCAAGACCCGCACCCTGGTGGAAACCGCGGTGAGAGAAGGGGTGAAGCACTTCATCTTCTCCTCCACGGCGGCTGTCTATGGCGCTGCAGGGCTGGAACCCGTGCGCGAGGACGCGCGGCTGGCGCCCGAATCGCCCTATGGCCTGTCCAAGCTGATGAGCGAATGGATGCTGCGCGATGCGGCCGCAGCCCACGACCTGCGCTACACCGCGCTGCGCTACTTCAACGTCGCAGGTGCCGACCCCAAGGGCCGAACCGGCCAGTCCACGCCGGGCGCCACCCATCTGATCAAGGTTGCGTGCCAGACTGCGCAGGGCAAGCGCGCTTCCATGCAGGTTTTCGGTACCGACTACGCGACGCCGGACGGCACCTGCGTGCGCGACTACATTCATGTCAGCGATCTGGCGCATGCTCATTACCTTGCCTTGCAGCGGCTTCGCGCCGGAGAGGGCAACCTGGTCGCCAATTGCGGCTACGGCCATGGCTATTCGGTACTGGAGGTCATCGAGGCTGTGCGCCGGGTTCATGGCGCCGCGTTCGAAGTCACGATGGGCGGCCGGCGGCCGGGCGATGCCGATGCCGTCGTCGCCAATTCCGACCTGGCCCGCCGCGAACTCGGCTGGCGGCCGAAGCATGACGATCTCGACGCAATCGTGGCGGATGCCCTTGGCTGGGAAAGAATCCTTGCCGGCAAGAACTCGTCCAACGCCGGCTAGGACTGCCGAGAAAACCCACACTCTCCTGTTCTTCCTCCACTTGCCCGCGCGAGCCTTCCGCTTCCGCGGCCGGCTGGCCGCGCCAATAAAAGGCTCTTTGCGGCGGCCGGAAAGTCGCTAAGGTGGCCCAATAAATAGCGTGCCGGCGGCTATTACAGCCGCGCCGAAACACGCCACCTTGAAGACAACGGCAGCCTGCACGGGGAACACGCAGCGACTGCCGGCACAGGAAAAGGAAGGAGACCGCAATGTCGAAAGTGATCAAGGGCGGCACGATCGTCGCCGCCGACAGGACCTACGAGGCCGACATCCTGATCGAGGGCGAGCGCATCTCGGCGATCGGCAAGGGGCTTTCCGGCGACACCGTGATCGACGCCGAAGGCACCTACATCATGCCGGGCGGCATCGATCCGCACACCCATCTGGAAATGCCCTTCATGGGCACCACTGCCGCCGAAACCTGGGAGAGCGGCACCTTCGCGGCGCTCTCGGGCGGCACCACCATGGTGGTCGACTTCGTCATCCCCGGCGCGGATGGCATGCTGGCGGCGCTGGAGGAGTGGGAGGCGCGCGCCACGCGCCAGGCTTCCTCGGACTATTCCTATCACATGTGCGTCACCGGCTGGTCGGAGCAGGTCTTCTCCGACATGGCCAAGGTGGTGGACCGCGGCATCAACACCTTCAAGCACTTCATGGCCTACAAGGGCGCGCTGATGGTGAACGACGACGAGATGTTCGCCTCCTTCCAGCGCTGCGCAGCCCTTGGCGCGCTGCCGCTGGTGCATGCCGAGAACGGCGACATCGTGGCGGCCCTGCAGCAGAAATACATCGACTCCGGCGTGCCCGGACCCGAGGCGCACGCCTATTCGCGCCCGCCCGAGGTTGAGGGCGAGGCCACCAACCGCGCCATCATGATCGCCGACGCCGCCGGCGTGCCGGTCTATATCGTGCATGTCTCCTGCGAGCAGAGCCACGAGGCGATCCGGCGCGCGCGCCAGAAGGGCATGCGCGTCTTTGGCGAGCCGCTGATCCAGCACCTGACGCTGGACGAGAGCGAATACCAGAACCGCGACTGGATGCATGCCGCCCGCCGAGTGATGTCGCCGCCGTTCCGCAACAAGCTCCATCAGGACAGCCTCTGGGCGGGTCTTGCCGCCGGGTCGCTGCAGGTGGTGGCCACCGACCACGCCGCCTTCACCAGCGAGCAGAAGACGCTCGGCCTCGACGACTTCCGCAAGATCCCCAACGGCACCGGCGGGCTCGAGGACCGCATGCCCGTGCTGTGGACGCGGGGCGTGGAGACAGGCCGGCTGACGATGAACGAATTCGTGGCTGCCACTTCCACCAATATCGCCCAGATACTCAACATCTATCCGCAGAAGGGTGCGATCCTGCCCGGCTCCGACGCCGACCTGGTGGTGTGGGACCCGAAGCTGTCCAAGACGATCTCTGCCGCCAACCAGAAGTCGATCATCGACTACAACGTGTTCGAGGGCGTCAAGGTCAACGGCCTGCCGCGCTACACGCTGTCGCGCGGCGACGTGGTGTGGACGCACGGGCAGAACGACCAGCCGCAGCCCGGCCGCGGCAAGTTCGTCAAGCGCCGGCCCTTTGCTGCAGTCAACCAGGCGCTTTCGAAGTGGAAGGAGATCACGGCACCGCGCGCGGTCACCCGCTCGGCCGAGCACATGCCGATCGGCGTTTGAGCGCCCGCAACCCGTGAGCCACGCCCGGCAATTGGCTTGCCGGGCGGCAGACCCCCAGCGGTCAAATCCGTGGATCGTTTACGGCCGGCGGCCCCGCGTCATATTGCCGGCCATTTTGCAGGCTCAAGGTGCCGCACGCTCCGGCACGGGCCTCGCCCTAAGAAGCCGACCGGCCGTTCGCCGGCCTGCGGCAAACCGGAACGCATTGCCACCCACCCGTCGGGGGGATCTTGCAAGTGAAGCGTTTTCTGGGGTTCGTGCTCATCTCGCTTTGCCTTCTCTTGATCGAGGGCTCGGTTCCCAATGCGCGCTTCGGCGAGGGCCTTCTGGCCGAGCCCCGCATCCTTCTCCCTGAAAAGACGCCGGGCAGCACCGTCTTCGTTTTTTCCGATGCGGCCGGTTGGTCGGCAGCAGATGACGATTTCGCGCAGCGCCTCACCAAGTCCGGCGCGATCGTCGTGGGCATCGACCTGCCGCAATATCTCCGTGCGATAGACGACGTGCGGGACGACTGCGCCTATCTCGTCTCGGACATAGAGAGCCTCAGCCACCGCATCCAGCGCGCCGTCAACGCGCCCAGCTACAGCCCGCCCATCCTTGCTGGGACCGGGCAGGGCGGCGGGCTGGTCATGGCAATCGCAGCGCAGACGCCTGCCGACACGGTGGGCCACACGGTCGCGGTCGACCCATCCGCCAGCGTGCCGCTGACCAAGACGCTGTGCAGCGGCGCACCTCGCAATGCCACGCCGCAGGGCATCGTCTACGGCCTCGCCGAAGGCGACCTGCCCAATCCGATCGATGTCAGCTTCACCGCCGAGGCTTCTGCCGAGGGGCGCAGGCACATCGACGACCTGCGAGCCCAAGGCTTCGGCATCACCGTCCGCGACGCCCCGGTGTCGCCGCATGCGGCGCTGGAGGCGGCGGTCACCTCGCTTGTCGGCTCTCTTCCCCCCGCGGCCGGCGACATGCCCATCGTCACGCTGCCTGCAAAGCCGGCCCATGACACCATGGCCATCGTCTTCTCCGGCGACGGCGGCTGGCGCGACCTCGACAAGGCCATCGCCGGCATCCTGCAGCAAAGGGGCGTGCCGACCGTCGGGGTGGATTCGCTGCGCTATTTCTGGACCGCGCGCACGCCCCAGGAGATGGCGCAGGACCTGCACGAACTCATTTCCGGTTTTGGCCAGCGGTGGAAGGTCCGGCACGTTCTGCTGATTGGCTACTCCTTCGGCGCCGACATATTGCCTGCGGCCTTCAATGCGCTGGACTCGGCCGACCGGGAGCGGGTCAGCCAGCTTTCCCTGCTGGGCTTCTCGCACAGCGCCTCCTTTGAGATTTCGGTGGCGGGCTGGCTGGGCACATCCGGACCGGATGCCGTGCCCACCATGCCGGAGCTGGAGAGGATCGATCCCGCGCTGGTGCAATGCATCTACGGCGAGGAGGAAGACGACACGGCCTGTCCCGAGCTCGCCGGCCGGAAAGTCGAGGTCGTCAAGACCTCGGGCGGCCACCATTTCAACGGCGACTATGCCGCCCTGGCCGACAAGATCATCTCCGGCCTGACCCGCCGGCTGGACAAGAAGGTACCGGCCGCGCCAGCCCTGCTTCCCGTCTCGGAGACGACGGCTGGGAATTAAATCTTCGTAATGTGCCGGAAAACCCTAATTCGAGGCCGTTCGACGCCCTAACTAGCATGATGGGAAAGATCCGTGGCGGATGCGCAGACCGAATGCGGGTCCGGGCGGCGTCTAGCAGACGGTTCCATCGACGGAACACGCCACGGTGCTTGGATCAACCTTCGCAAGGACCATGCAAATGTCCTCCATTCTCCGCAGACACCGCGTCGCTGCATTGCTCAGCGCCGCGCTGATCGCCACTCCGCTGCTCTGGCCGATGTTCCGGGCCGATGCTCACGCCCCGCTCCCCATCAGTCCGGTTGCTGCGCTTGCAGTGCAGGGCAGTTCCTTCGCGCCGATTGTCAGCGCCGCCAAGCCGGCGGTGGTGACCATCATGACCAAGATGAAAGTGCAGTCGTCCGATGAGGGCAACATGCCGCCGCTCGGCCAGGGGTCGCCCTTTGATGAGTATTTTCGCCAGTTCTTCGGCGAGCAGGGTATGCCGCGGATGCCGCAGCGCGGGCCCAAAAGCGAGCGGGCGGAGGCAATCGGCTCCGGCTTCATCATCGATTCGAGCGGCATCGCCGTCACCAACAACCACGTCATCGACGGCGCTTCCGAGATCAAGGTGATACTGGACGATGGCACCGAGACGACGGCCAAGCTGCTCGGCCGCGATGCCAAGAGCGACCTGGCGGTCATCAAGATCAAGTCAGACAAGCCGCTGCCTACGTTGAAGTGGGGCGATTCCGACAAGATCATGCCCGGCGATCAGGTGCTGGCGATAGGCAATCCCTTCGGCATCGGCACGACGGTCACGGCCGGTATCGTCTCGGCGCGCGGCCGCGACCTGCACAGCGGGCCCTATGACGACTTCATCCAGGTCGATGCCGCCATCAACCACGGCAATTCCGGCGGTCCGTTGCTGGGCATCGACGGAACCGTCGTAGGCATCAACTCGGCCATCTATTCGCCCAACGGCGGCAATGTCGGCGTCGGCTTCGCAATCCCCTCCGACCAGGCCGCGCCGGTGGTGGCCAAGCTCATCGAGAGCGGTTCGATCGAACATGGCTTTATCGGCGTGCAGATCCAGCCGGTGACCCCGGACGTCGCTAACGCGATCGGTCTGGCCAAGGCGGCGGGCGCGCTCGTTGCCCATGTAGGCGAGGGTTCGCCGGCGGCGGAGGCCGGGCTCAAGACCGGCGACATCATTACCGGCTTTGCCGGCCATGAGGTCAAGAACCCGCGCGAACTGTCGCGCATGGTCGCCGATGTAACGCCGGGCACCAAGGAAGATCTCACCGTGTGGCGCAACGGCAAGAGCGAGAACGTGCCCATCACCGTGGGCAACAACGACACCGACCAAAAGCCCGTCCTGGCGGAAGAGACACCCAACCAGTCCTTCGACGGCGGCTTCAACGTGCCCAGCCTCGGGTTGGGACTGGGCGACGTCACCTCCGATGTGCGCCAGGCACTTAACCTGTCGGCAAACGAGAAGGGCGCGGTGGTTGCCAATGTCGATCCCAACAAGTCGGGTGCCGAACAGGGCATCCGCGAGGGCGACGTGATCGTCTCGGTCAATCAGGTGCCGGTCAAGAACGCCAAGGAGGCGAGCCGCGCCGTGGCCGACGCGGCCAAATCGGGCAAGAAGTCGGTGTTGCTGCTGATCCAGCGCGGCGAAGCCCAAACCTTCGTTGCGGTGCCCTTCGCCCACGCTTGATCACGGAATTGTCGCGCCAATGTCGCCCGGAAGCACTTCCGGGCGACATTTTTTGCATCGCCTTGGGCGCATTGCCGCCAAAAAGCCGTGAGGAAATTGACTAACGCTCGCGTCTGCGGCGAAATCGGACCTAGAGGGATCCGGGGCCGATACGAGACGTTGTCAATGTCTTCGCTTGGAGGCGAGGTTCGTTCATGAGTGAGCAAACCGCCGAGGAAATGGGGTTGCGACGGCGCCTCTACGGATATGTCGGGCCGGTTGCAGCCGTCCTGGTCACGGTGGCGTCGCTGTGGCTCTTTCACCAGATGACGGCGGGCCTGCGCCTGCAGGACATCAAGGCGGCGATCGGGGCGATGCAGTGGTCTGGCATCCTGCTCGCCCTTGTCGCTACGGCCGCCAGCTATTGCGCGCTTGCCACTTACGATATTCTCGCCTGCCACATCGTGGCCCCTGGAAAGGTTCCCTGGCGCGATGCCGCGCTTTCCGGCATGAGCGGCTACGCTTTCTCGAACTTCCTCGGCTTTCACCTGTTCACCGGCGGTGCGGTGCGGTTTCGCACCTATTCGCGCAGCGGGCTCGACGCCGCCGAGATCGGCCAGGTGGTGCTGCTGAGCTGGATGGGCCTGTGGCTGGCGTTCACGACGCTTGTGGGCTTGGCACTGGTCGTCGACCCCGAGGGCGTTCCGCTCCTGCGACTTCTGCACGCGTCGGCGGATCGCATCGTGGGGCTGGCGGTGGTCGCCGCCCTGGTCGGCCTGTTCGTGTTTGCCGGGCCGGAAGGCCGCGAGGCTCGGGTCTTTTCCTGGCGCATACCGCTGCCGCGGCGGAGCATGCTGCTGCTGCAACTCCTGGTCGGAGTGCTCGACCTGCTGGCTTCGGCATCGGTGCTTTACGTGCTGCTGCCGGCCGACGCGCAGCCGGGAACCGTGCTCTTCCTCACCGTGTATATGAGCGCGGTCATACTGGGCTCGATCAGCCATGTCCCCGGCGGCATCGGCGTTTTCGAGGCTACGCTGATCGCGGGGCTCGGCATGCAGGGCCGGGCGGACATATTGGCGTCGCTGCTGGCCTATCGGCTCATCTACTATTTCCTGCCGTTCCTGATCGCGGTGGTGGCGCTTGCCGCTGCCGAAGCCGGCATCGTCCGCGGCAAGCTTGCGGCCCGCTTTGTCGGGCCTTCCCGGGCGATCAAGGCCCTGGTGCCATTGGTGGCCGCAACGGTGGTGTTCATTTCGGGCTTCGTGCTGCTCCTTTCCGGCGCCACACCCGGCGTGCCGGACCGTCTCCAGACGCTGAAGGGATGGCTGCCGCTTTCCGTCGTGGAGTCTTCCCATTTCCTCGGCAGCCTCGTCGGTCTGGCTCTTCTGGTGGTGGCGCATGGCCTGCATCGCCGGCTGTTCTCGGCCTGGGCGCTCGCGGTTGCGATGCTGTTTGCCGGCGCGTTCCTGTCGATCGTCAAGGGCCTGGACTGGGAAGAGGCGCTGACGCTTAGCTTCGCCGCCGTGTTCCTGTTGCTGTCGCGCGAGGCCTTCTACCGCCGCGCGCCGCAGCGCATCAGCCGCCTTTCGTGGGAATGGCTCGGGCTGGTGGCGCTGACGCTGGTGGCTACCATCTGGCTCGGTTTCTTCTCCTACAGCCACGTCGAATATTCCAATGAGCTGTTCTGGCAGTTCGCCTGGAACGGCGAGGCGCCGCGCTTCCTGCGCGCCACTGTCGGCCTCGTCGCTGCCACGCTGGCGCTGGGCGTGGCGGTAGCGATCAATCGTCCGCCGGCAAGGACGAAGCGCCGCGCCGAAACCGAGCCCGGGGCGATCGCGGCCGTCGTCGCCACCTCGCCAGACACGCAGGCAAACGTTGCCTTCCTTGGCGACAAGGAATTCCTGTGGTCGCCGGATGGCACCGCCTTCCTGATGTATAGCCGGGCAGGAGGCTCGCTGGTTTCAATGGGCGACCCCGTGGGTGATGCCGAGCAGGTCGAGGATCTGGTCTGGCAGTTTCGCGACATGGCGGACCGTGAGGCCGCCCGCGCCGTGTTCTATGCGGTGCGTCCCGACAATCTGCCGCTCTATCTCGACATGGGCTATGCGCTGCTGAAGCTCGGCGAAGTGGCGCGCGTCGACCTTTCGACGTTCACCCTCGAGGGGCCCAAGAACCAGGAGATCCGCTACGCCGCCCGCCGCGCCGCCAAGGAAAAGCTGGTCTTCGAGGTCGTTCCGCGCAGCGACGTGCCCGCCATCATGAATGAATTGCAGCATGTCTCCGACGCCTGGCTGCAGGAAAAGGGCGGCAGCGAGAAGGGTTTTTCGCTCGGTCGCTTCGATCCGGCCTATCTTTCGCATTTCGATTGCGCGGTGATGCGAGACAACGACAACCGCATCGTCGCTTTCGCCAATATCTGGCGCAGCGGTGGCATGAACGAGATGTCGGTCGACCTGATGCGCTATTTGCCGGGCGTGTCCAAGGTGCTGATGGATGCCCTGTTCGTCAGGCTGCTTCTCTACGCCAAGGAACAGGGCTATCGGTGGTTCAATCTCGGTGCCGCGCCCTTGTCGGGCCTTTCCGACCATGCGCTCGCCTCGCGCTGGAACCGCATGGCCACTTTCGTCTTCCGCCACGGCGACGATTTCTATCACTTCGAGGGGCTGCGCGCCTTCAAGGATAAGTTCTCTCCGGTGTGGACGCCGCAATATCTGGCCTGTCCGGGCGGGCTCAACATTCCGCAGGTGCTGCTCGACGTGAACGCGCTGATCTCGGGCGGTATCGGCCGGCTGATCGGCTCCAGCACGCGACGGCCGAAGCGCAGGAACTCGAATGTGCCGGAGATAGCCTAACGGATCACGGGCGATCCGGCAGGGCCGCCCGGGCGCGCAGTTCCAGTTCCTTTTCGTGGCGGCGGAAGAAGAGCAGCCCGGCAACAATCCCGGCAACCGCGACCGCCAGCAGCGTGAAGCTGAGTGGGCCGGCCACGGCCTCGATGCGCTCGCCGAAGAAATAGGCGCCGGAGCCGAAAAGCGTGGCCCAGCAGATGCCGCCGGCCGCGTTCATCAGGAGGAAATGAGACCAGTTCATGCGGTTGGCACCCGCCAGCACCGCCGCGAAGGCGCGAAGGAAGGCCACGAACCGCCCAAAGAACACGATCTTCCCGCCATGCCGCATGAACAGGTACTGGCCGACCTTCAGCCGTGCCTCGTCCAGCCCGATATAGCTGCCGTACTTGCCAAGCAGCTTCAGCCCGATCGTATGGCCGATGAAGTAACCGATATTGTCGCCGATTATGGCGCCCGCGGCAGCCACGGCAATGACATGCGTCAACTCCAGCTCATGGGTAGCGCCAGCGTAAAGCGAGGCCGACACAAGAACCGTCTCGCCGGGCATGGGCACGCCCATGCTCTCTGCCATGACGACGAAAAAGAGCACCCACAGGCCATAGCTGTCCAGCAGGTGGTGTAGCGTGGCGGGGGAGACTATCTGGGTCATCGTTGGCTCGTAGGGATCGGGTCCTTGCCAGTCTAGGAGACCCGAAAATCGATCCTTCTTACAATCATTTCCCCGCGAGAGAGCGTGATCAGCGGCTGCATCTCAATTGCGCCGGGCCCCAGTTGCGGGTCGTGACGGGTGTTTCGCGATATGGTAACACCGCGCTTATTTTGCCAACTGGAGAGGGACTTTTATGACGAATCGCTTGTCGATGGCTGGGGTTGTGGCGCTGTTGGCGCTTACGCTGGCGGGTTGCAACACGCCGCAGGAACGCGCGCTGGGCGGCGGCGCTATCGGCGCCGGCGTGGGCGCGCTGGCCGGGCAGGCCATCGGAGGAAATACTGGCAGCACGGTGGCCGGCGCGCTTATCGGCGGTGCCGCAGGCGCTCTGATCGGCGCGGCGACGACCCCGGGCATGTGCCGCTACCAGCAATATGACAAGCGCGGCCGCCCGCTTTACGACCGCTACGGCAATCCGCGCGTCTACGAGGCGCGCTGCAGCTAATCCGGCTGCTCGATCGCCGGAGGCCTGCGGCTTCCATGGAACGCCCGCCATGCTCTTCGGAGCGGCGGGCGTTTTCATTTCGCCGATCGGGCAACCTTCTCCTTCTGCTCTTCCGTCGCATTGGCGGCCTTCGGGGTGCGTTTCCGGCGAATGCTGATCTGGCCGGCAACGGCTGCTTCGGTCCGTCCTGCCGCTTCGTCGCGCTCGGCAAACAGCCAGTCGATGAAGACCTGAGCCACGGGGGCGGAGCGCACCTCGTTGCGGCAGGCCACATAGAAGGAATGCACTGCAGGCACCGACAAGCTAAAAGGCGTGACGAGCTGGCCCTTGGCGAGTAGCCCGCTGGCAGTCACCGAATCGCCTAGCGCCACGCCATGGCCATGCACCGCCGCCTCCGTGGAAAGCCGCGCATCGCTGAACATGTGCTGCTGGCCGCGCTGCAGGTCCAGCGCATCGGCCGCCGCCAGCCAGGTATGCCATTCGCGTCCATCGTCCCCATGCAGCACGACGTGGTCGGCGAGGTCCCGGACCGTGCGGATCGGCCGGTTGTTGATCAGGGTCGGGCTTACGACGGGAAAGAGTTCCAGGTCGGACCACTTCTTGAACCAGCAGTCCGACCAGTTTGCGTCGCCGTAGTGCACGCAGATATCCACATTGGGCAAACGAATGTCCTGCGGATCGTTGGAGGCAACGAGCCGAAGCTTGATGTCGGGAAAGCGCGCCGTGAAATTCCTGAGCCGGGGTATCAGCCAAAGCGACAGGAGTGCCGGCACGCAGCTGATCGAAAGCGAGCCGGAGCTGGTCGGCCTCGTCATGCGGGCGGTGGCCGCTGCAATGCCGTCGAATGCGTTCGAAACTGCGGGCAGCAGTTCGGCACCCTGCGGCGTGAGGTTCAGCCTCTGTCCGACCCGCTCGAACAGCCGGACCTTGAGCGAATGCTCGAGGGCGCGGATCTGGTGGCTGATGGCTCCGTGGGTCACGTTAAGCTCGCTTGCCGCCTTGGTGAGCGAGCCAAGCCGGGCAGTGGCCTCGAAGGCACGCAGCGGGTTCAGCGGAGGCAGGCGCTTGCTCATAGTCGTAACGATATCAGAGGAAAGGGTGTGAGAAATTCTCACATCCATCCCTATAACAATATCAATTGATTTTTCAAAGGGCCGACCCAACAATCCACGCGGAGTGAAATACGTATCCGGCGGCTTCGGGAAGGAGCACGCGGCGAACGGCCATGGAAGCTTGCTTCCCGCCGGCGCCGCCGGGGCGCAAAGGAGGTTTCGGGATGGGTTTTGACCGCGGCAAGCTCGACGCGCTGCGTCGCAAATATGGCGAAAGCCATGGCGGAGAGATGTTCGATCCGCGCTTCAAGCGTGTGGCCGAGAAAATCTTCTCCAAGGGCGGAACGCGCCGCGCGCCTTATGCGGGCCTGCCCACGCTTGTGAGCGCGCCCTACCTGCCCGTCGATTTTGCCGATCCGGATTTCGGCGACCTGCAGGTGGCGCTGATCGGCATGCCGATGGACCTCGGCGTCACCAACCGTCCGGGCTCGCGCTTCGGCCCGCGCGCGCTGCGCGCCATCGAGCGCATCGGCCCCTACAACCACGTTCTGGACTGCGCGCCCACCTTCGACCTGCGCGTGGCCGACGTCGGCGACGTGCCCTTCGCCAGCCGCTACCGGCTGGAGCAGAGCCATGACGACATCGAGGCCACGATCGCCAAGATCGTTGCCGCCGGCGTCATTCCGCTGTCGGTCGGCGGCGACCATTCGATCACCCATCCGATCCTCAAGGCGATGGGCAAGGACCGCCCCGTCGGCCTTATCCACATCGACGCGCATTGCGACACTGGCGGCCTGTTCGACCAGACCAAGTTTCATCACGGCGGCCCGATGCGCAATGCCGTGCTCGATGGCGTGCTCGACCCCTCGCGCACGATCCAGATCGGCATCCGCGGCTCGTCGGAATATCTGTGGGAGTTCTCCTACGAGTCCGGCATGACGGTCATCCACGCCGAGGAAATGTCAGCCATGGGCATCCCGGCGATCATCGAGAAGGCGCGGCAGATCGTGGGCGACGGCCCGACCTACCTGTCCTTCGACATCGATAGCCTGGACCCCGCCTTCGCGCCGGGCACCGGCACGCCGGAAGTGGGCGGCTTCACCACCCGCGAGGCGCTGGAGCTGCTGCGCGGCCTGAAGGGGCTCAACTTTGTCGGCGGCGATCTGGTCGAGGTGGCGCCGCAGTATGACGGCACGACCAACACTGCCCAGGCCGGCGCGCAGATGCTGTTCGAAATCCTCAGCCTTCTGGTGTTCAGCCCGGCAGTTAAGGCATAAGGCCACGAATTGCCTTGTCCCGTTTGCGGCGGGGCAAGGCCGCCGGGGGCAGGACAGGCCGCCCGGAATGGCATAGAAGCGAATTGAAAGAACAAGGTCACGCCGGGCAGCCGGCTAGGAGGAGAACTACATGACCGAATTTCTCAAGGGCGGCATCAGCCGCCGCACCATGCTCAAGGCGGGCGTCGCTACGGCGGGCATGCTGGCCATGCCCGCCGTGCTGCGGGCGCAGGACAAGTCGCTGAAGGTCGGCGTCTACGGCGGCTACTTCAAGAAGTCCTTTGACGAGCACATCTTCCCGGAATTCACCAAGGCCACCGGCATTGCTGTCGAATCCGTCGCCGAGCCGACCGGGGAAGCCTGGCTGGTGCAGCTGGAGCAGGCCGCAAAGGCCGGCCAGGCGCCTGCCGACGTCTCGATGATGTCGCAGACCACCACGCTGAAGGGACAGGCGACCGAGCTGTGGACGCCCATCGACATGTCCCGGATCAAGCACGGCGGCGACCTGCTCGATCACTTCGTCAACAAATATCCGGACGGCCGCATCGCCGGCATCGGCGCGGTTGCTTGGTTCATCACGCTCGTCACCAACACCGACGTCTACAAGGAAGCGCCGACCTCCTGGGATGCCCTGTGGGACCCGGCCAATGCCGACAAGCTCGGCCTGCTGGCCCTGGCCTCCAACTCCTTCCTGCTGGAAGTGACGGCCAAGACCTTCATGGGCGGCACCAATGCGCTCGACACTGAGGAAGGTCTGCTCAAGGCGTTCGACAAGCTCGCCGAGGTCAAGCCGAACGTGCGGCTGTGGTATCGCGACGAGGCGCAGTTCGAGCAGGCGCTGAAGTCGGGCGAAATCCCGATGGGCCAGTACTATCACGACGTCACCGGCCTTGCCGCCGCTGACGGCCAGCCGGTGCGCTCGACCTTCCCGAAGGAAGGCGGCATCCAGGATTCCGGCAACTGGGCCATCTCGCGCGCCTCCAAGAAGGTCGACGAAGCCCACATCTTCATCGACTATATGAGCCAGCCCTCCATCCAGGGCCTGATGTCGCGCAAGGTCGGCACGGCGCCGACGCTGAAGAAGGATGTGCTGGACCTGTCGCCGGAAGAGTTCGGCGCGGTCTCCTCCGAGATCGACCCGATCATCCCGCGCTACGACCTCTACATCGACAAGGCCGACTGGATTAACCAGAAGTGGACCGAGCTGATCGTCGGCTAGGTCCGGCCGGCTTGCCCTCCCCGGTGCGGGGAGGGCTGCCAGCGCCACTCAAACACGCTGAACGGGCTTTTCCGCTCGGGCGGCCTCGGCTACGCTCTGCCTGCCTCTCTCCATCGGGGATGGTCGGCGCCGGCGTATTGCTTCCCTCTTCTCCCCGGGCGGGGAGAAGGTGGCCGCGCTGCGGCCGGATGACGGGGTAAATCAGATCATTTTCGCGTAATGGGTTAGGTTAGTCCCAATGTCCGGCCTGTCATTGAATGACGTCACCAAGCAATTCGGCGATTTCAAAGCCGTTGATAATGTCGCGCTGAACGTGCCGCATGGCAGCTTCGTCTGCCTGCTCGGCCCTTCCGGCTGCGGCAAGACCACGCTCCTGCGCATGATCGCGGGGCTGGAGGAGCCGTCGAGCGGCTCCATCGCCATCGACGACGAAGACATTACGCGCGTGCCCACGCACAAGCGCAATTTGGGCATGGTGTTCCAGTCGCTGGCGCTGTTTCCGCATCTTTCAGTGGGCGAAAACATCGCCTATCCGCTGCGCATCCGCGGTCGCCCGAAGGACGAGCAGGCCAGGCGCGTCGACGAATTGCTCAAGCTCATCCATCTGCCGGGATTTGCCGATCGCCCGGTGGCCAAGCTGTCCGGCGGCCAGCGCCAGCGCGTGGCCATCGCCCGGGCGCTGGCCCTGTCGCCGCGCCTGTTCCTGCTCGACGAGCCGCTTTCAGCGCTCGACGCCAAGCTGCGCGAGGCCATGCAGGTCGAGTTGCGCCAGCTCCAGCAGAAGCTCGGCATCACCACCATCGTCGTCACTCACGACCAGCGCGAGGCCATGACCATGGCCGACCTGGTGGTGGTGATGGGCGAGGGCAGGATCAGGCAGGCCGCCGCGCCGATCGAGATCTACCGTCGGCCGGCCGACGCCTTCGTCGCCGACTTCATCGGCATGACCAATCTCCTGCCGGTCGAGGCGGATAGCGCCGGCCGCGGGGTGGTGCTCGGCAGCGCAGTTCCCGGTCTTTCCCTCTCCAACGGCGTGAAGGAAGCCCAGATTTCCGTCCGCCCGGAAGATGTGCGCCTGACCGAGCCCGGCAATGGCGCCATTGCCGGCACTGTCACCTTCGTGCGCGACCTCGGCGGCACCATCGAAACCTTCGTGGAAGCGGGCGGCAAGACCATCATCGCGGTCGCCACGCCGCGCGAACGGCCGAACGTTGCGGCCGGCTCGCCGGTCGGTGTCGTGCTGCCTGCCGAAAGCTGCGTGGTGCTCGAAAAATGAGACGCGAAGCGCCCAGATCTTTGGCCGATTACGGGCCGCTGCTCTATCCGGTGGTGATGCTGGTCGTGTTCTTCGTGGTGCCGTTCTCCACCATGATCGCGGTCAGCTTCTTCAAGCGCAATCCGGCCGGTTTCTACACGCCGGACTTCGTGTTCGACAATTACGCCCGCTTCCTGTCGACGTTCTTCGGCTCGGTGCTCGGCTTTTCGCTGATGCTGGCGGTCATGGTGGCCATCTGCTGCGTGGCGATCGCCTTCCCCTTCACCTTCCTGCTCACCAAGTGCTCGCGCAAGGTGCAGACGGTGTGGCTGGTGTGCCTGCTTTCGGTGCTTTCCCTGTCGGAAGTCATCATCGGCTTCAGCTGGTCGACGCTTTTCTCGCGCACCGCCGGCATCACCAATCTTCTGGTCGCGGTTGGCCTGATGTCCCAGCCGCAGGCGCTGCTGCCGGGCTTCGGCGCGGTGCTGACCGGCATGGTCTACCAGGCAATGCCCTATACGATCCTGGTGCTTTACCCGGCCCTGGTCCGGCTTGATCCGACGCTGCTCGAGGCTGCCCGCACGCTCGGCGCCTCGCCGGTGCGCGCCTTCTTCAACGTGGTGGCGCCTGCCTTGCGCAACACGCTAGTTGCCACGCTGATCATGGTCTTCGTCTTCGCGCTCGGCTCCTACCTGCTGCCCCAGATCCTCGGCCGGCCCAGCCACTGGACGCTTTCGGTGCTCATCACCGACCAGGCCATCTACCAGTCCAACATGCCCTTCGCCGCGGCGATGGCGGTGTTTCTGGTGCTGATTTCGCTGGCGCTGGTGGGCCTCACCCTGCTCGTTGGCCGGAAGGAGCATGCGGCATGACCCAGAACTGGCTTCGCAGGCTCTATTTCGTCGTCGTGGCGCTGTTCCTGGCAGCCCCGCTCATCGTCGTGCTCGGCGTTTCGGTGAACGCTAAGCAGGATCTCGCCTTCCCGCCAAAGGGCTTCTCGCTCGCTTGGTACTCGCAGATCTTCACCGACGCGGAATGGCGCAGTGCGCTTATCGCCTCTGTGCTTCTGGCGCTTTCGTCCGCCGCTGTGGCGGTGTCCATCGCCCTGCCGTTGAGCTGGTTCCTGTGGCGGCGCAATGCCCCCTGGGCGCGCATCTTCCAGCTGCTCGGCGTGGCACCCTTCATCCTGCCGCCGGTCATCACCGCGCTGGGCTTCCTGACGTTCTGGGCCGCCACCGGCTTCTACGGCCAGCCCTGGACGGCGGCGATCAGCCACGCGATCTTCTTCGTCACCCTGCCGCTGGTCACGCTGTCGCTGGGCTTCGCTTCGATCGACACCTCGCTGGTCGAGGCAGCATCCACCATGGGCGCCGACGATCGCACGGTGGCGCGCACCGTGGTGCTGCCGCTTATCCTGCCTTATCTGGTGTCGGGCTACGCCTTCGCCTTCGTGCTGTCGCTCAACGAATACATCGTGGCCTACATGACCATCGGCTTCACGATGGAAACGCTTCCGATCAAGATTTTCAACGCGCTGCGCTACGGCTACACGCCGACCATGGCTTCGGTGTCGGTGTTCTTTGTGGCGATCGCGGCTGTGGTCTTCGGGCTGATCGCCAGGTTCGGGGACATCAGAAAACTGCTCGGCGCACTGGGCTCGGAGGGTAAGTGATGAAGTTCGCCGCACTTCAGATGCAGGCTGTCGCGGGGGACACCGCGGCCAATCTCGCACGTATCGAACGTGCCGCACGCGAGGCGGCCGCAGCCGGTGCAAGCCTGCTGGCGGCGCCCGAACTGGCCGTCACCGGATACGGGGCGGGCGAGGTGATCCGCGCGCTGGCGGAGCCTGCCGACGGCGAGCTTGCCCGGCGGCTGGCCGCAATCTCGGACGAGACCGGAGTGGCGATCGTCACCGGCTTTGCCGAGCGCGACGGCGAGGTGATCTACAACAGCGCGCTCTATGTAGATGGGCTCGGCGCGCGCAGCGTCTACCGCAAGTCGCATCTCTACGGCCCTTACGAGCGCAGCCTGTTCGTGCCCGAGCAGCCCACGGCCCATGTCATCGACCATCGCGGCACGCGCATCGGCCTGCTGATCTGCTATGATGTCGAGTTTCCCGAGAATGTCCGCCGCCTGGCGCAGGCCGGGGTGGAACTGGTGGTGGCGCCCACAGCGTTGCCGGTCAGCGACCATGACGAGCTGATTGCGCGCAAGATGATCCCCGTGCGCGCCTTCGAGAACCAGATCCACGTCGCCTATGTGAACCTCTGCGGAAGCGATGCGCTGGTTTCCTACGCAGGCCTCTCCGTGGTCGCGGCACCCGACGGCACCCTGCTTGCTGAGGGCGGGCGGAGCGACGAGGCACTTCTCATCGCCGGAATCGATCCCGCCGCCTACGCGGAATCGGCGGCCGCCAATTCATATCTGGCCGATCTCAGACTCTAACCAAAAACACCCGGCCGGAAAGCAGACCCAAGGGCGGGCTTTCCGGCTATTGCGGCTCGGCTCTTTCTACTTCGTCAGCGGTTTCGTCTCGCCCTTGCCCACTGTCGTGCGGGGCGCTGCGGTATCGGCCAATATGCCGGTGATGCGGGCAAAGCTCTCAAACGATTTTTCCACATCGTCCACCGATAGCCCGGATACGATGGCTGCATGGCAGCAATTGACCGCGCAGTGGTAGACCGGCCCCCGGCGAGCTACGGGCCAATGGTCGAGAAAGCGCAACGCTTCATCGACGTCATGTATTTCCTTGAACTGGTTCTCCACGAAGAGCCGCACCGGGTTGCCAAACAACAAATGGTGGTTCATGGCCTGCCTCCGTGCGGGTCGCGATCAGCTGCGCCTTCCGGGGCGTGATTGCTGGCGTCTCCGTTCGGCCCCGTAAAGTGCAGCACGCGTGGGCCTGGACCTTCTTACCCGCGACTAAAAACGATCGTGCGGAAGAAAGGTTGCGCGTCATAACTTTCCAGTTGCGCCCTCGGCAATCTGGGCCCTCTGCCCCCGGCTATCGCCTGGCCATCCGGTTCACGACCATGCCGGCAAGCACGCCGCCGCCGCCGCCGAGAGCCTTCACCGTGGCGTCTTCCAGGCGGGCATGCCGCGTGGAGGCGAAGATCTGTGCAAACTCGAACGCGAAGGCGGCTCCGGCCACCAGGCATACGACCAGAACCCAGTGCCTGGGATAGCCAAGCGCGAAAATCAGGCCCAGAACGGCGAAGGCGAAAATGCGCTCGAGGTCGGCGGGCTCGCTCGTGGTGGGGCGCAGCTCGATGGGCGCAAGCGTAACGAAGCATATGGCGGCCAGCAGAAGCCATGCGGCCGGGCGCGCGAAACGGGCCATCATATCAGGCAAAGGGTGCCGACCAGCAGACTGGAAAATTGAAACTGCGTCACGCTTTGGCTCCTGCTCACCCACGGCCCGGCAACATGCTGCGAGGCGCTTCCCGCGTCAATCGACGAGTGCGTTCAAGCAGGGGCAAGTGACGGCTTTGGCTCGAAACATGCCGCCGTTCTCAAAAAAAGGCTGCATATCTGTAGTGCTGCATTGTCGAAAGCATTTTCCAAGCGCAACAATCGATCACGATTTGGAAGTTCAGCAAGAGATACATCTTGGATATTTCACTGAGTGCCCTTCGATCCGGAAACAGATTGCGTGATCTGTGGAACACGTTGCCTGCGCTTTATGGCACTTCAGCCTTTGTGATCTTTCTGGGCACGCGCATCGTCCTCACCCTATTCACCGGGCTCGACAATGCTCCCGTCAGTACTTGGCCGGGTATCTTTTTGCGCGGGCTGTGGTTCGACCTGGCGACGATAGGCGTCTTGCTGATCCCATTCCTGATTGTCGCGGTGATCACGCCCGAGAGATGGCGGCAGACCCGCTTCCATGTCTATCTCGGACGTTTCGTGGCGTGGCTGCTGATCGCAGCGCTGCTTTTCGGCGCGATCGGCGAGTTCTTCTTCTGGCTGGAGTTCTCCACCCGCTACAACTTCATCGCGCTCGATTACCTGATCTACACACAGGAGGTGATCGGCAATATCCGGGAATCCTATCCCGTGAACACGCTGCTGGCCGTCATCGGCGCGCTGGCAGCAATTGCCGTCTGGGCGATGCGAGGATGGCTGCGCAGCATCGAGACAGGCTCGTATAGCGCCCGCACGAGACTTTATCTCGCCGTGCTTTTGGTTCTGTGGCCGCTTGCCGCCTTTGGCCTTACCAATCTCGACCAGATGTACGGTTCGGGGAACAACTATGCGGACGAGCTCTCGGGCAACGGGCTATACAGCCTGGCGGCCGCGTTCCGGCGCAACGAACTCGACTATGATCGCTTCTACGCGACCATTCCCGATGACCAGGCCAGGGCGATACTGCGGCAACTCGGTGTCAAGCGCGTTGAGGGCGCAATGGACGTGCTGGCCGAGGATCCGGCTGCCCGTCCGCTGCCGGATTTTCTTCTGCGCCGGCCAAGGCACGTCGTCATGATCACGGTCGAGAGCCTGTCAGGCGAATTTGTCGGCGCGCTCGGCGGCAAGCCGGGCTGGACGCCCAACATTGACCGTATCGCCGCCCGGGGCCTGCTCTTCGATCGCCTGTTTGCCACCGGAACACGCACGGTGCGCGGCCTTGAGGCCACAACGCTCGGTACGCCGCCCATTCCCGGCCAGGCCATCGTGCGCCGGCCGAACAACGGCCAACTCACCACCATTGGCGGAATACTCGCCCACCAGGGCTTCGCTTCGGTCTTTGTCTATGGCGGCTACAGCTATTTCGACAACATGGCCGCCTACTATTCGGGCAACGACTATGCCGTTCTCGATCGCACCGATTTTCCGGCTCACACGATCCCGGCCGAGAACATCTGGGGCGTGGCCGACGAGGGGCTGTTCGCGAATGTCGACGCATTGCTCTCGAAGCCCGGGGCGGCTGACAAACCGCACTTCGTGCAGGTCATGACCACCTCCAACCACCGTCCCTACACCTATCCCGACGGGCGCATCGACGTCCCGTCACCCGGCGGCCGCGAGGGCGGCGTGAAGTACACCGACTACGCGATCGGCCGCTTCCTCGATGAGGCCGCTCAGAGAGAGTGGTTCAAGGACACGCTGTTCGTTATCGTCGCCGACCATTGCGCTTCGGTCGCCGGCAAGGTGGAGCTGCCCGTTGCCGGCTATCACATTCCGATGGTCTTCTATGGCCCTGAAATCGTGAAGCCCGGCCGCATATCCGGCAATATCAGCCAGATAGACGTGCCCCCGACGCTGCTCGACATACTCGGCCAGCCCGGAGAGGGCTTCTTCTTCGGCCGTTCGGTGCGCGAGCTGCAAGGCGCGCCACGGGGCGTGTTCGTCAGCAACTATCAGTCCCTCGGCTACTACAAGAACGACCTGCTGACCGTGCTGAAGCCGGGCAAGGTGGTCGAGAGCTTTGCCGTCGATCCCGACACTTTCGAGATGGCGCCGGCGGGCGTGGATCCGCAGCTGCGCGACGAGGCCATCGCCTACTACCAGACCGCGTCAAGGCAATTCAAAGCCGGCGAGTTGGTTGCGCCCTGGTATGCCGGATCGAACTGAAAACTGCGGCCAGCAGGCGCGAACTTCTCCTGTCCGAAGTCCCAAGTCCCTGGCAGCGAATTTGCAGCAAGGGCGGCACCCGTCTGGAAAAGGGGCTGGCACAGGCGCACCCGCCTTCCTAGGTATTGGCGAAGACGAGCAAATGGCAGGCAAGCCGCGCGCTCGATCCCGTTGTGCCGCCGTTGAAGCCTTGAGGCTCCGGGGCCAGCGGAACCGGCTCTGCGGCAGCTATTCTGGTTGGAAGGATATGCGCGATGGTGAAGCGCATGATCATCATGCTGCTCCTGACCGGTGTGTTCCTGGCCGGCATCTTCGGCTTCGAGGCATTCAGGTCGTCGATGATCCGCAAGGTAATGGCCTCGCTCGCCAATCCGCCACAGACCGTCTCCACCACAGTCGCCCGCTCCGAAGAATGGCGAAGCCAGTTCGAGGCTGTCGGCAGCGTGCGCGCGGTCAACGGGGCCAACATCAGCGGCCAGGTGCCCGGGATGGTCTCGGCGATCCATTTCGAATCCGGCGCCGACGTCAAGGAGGGGGACCTGCTGGTCCAACTGATGGCGGATGACGACATCGCCCGGCTCGATGCGCTGAAGGCGACGGCCGCGCTGAACAAGCTCGTCTATGAGCGGGACAGCACGCTGGTCAAGACCAGCGCCATCAGCAGGCAGACGGTCGACACCGACCGGGCCAACATGCTGAACGCGCAGGCGATGGTGGCGCAGCAGGAGGCTCTGGTCGACTACAAGTCCATCAAGGCACCGTTTGCGGGGCGGCTCGGCATCCGCCAGGTCGACATCGGACAGTACCTGCCCGCCGGCACCCCCGTAGTAAACCTGCAGCAGCTCGATCCAATCTTCATCGACTTCTACGTGCCGCAGCAGGCCTTGGCGCAGATCAAGGTCGGCCAGGCAGTGACGGCCAAGGTCGACACCTTCCCGGATCGCAAGTTCAACGGCAAGATCTCAGCCATCAATGCCCAGGTCGACACCACGTCGCGAAACGTCCAGATGCGCGCCACGGTGCAGAACAAGGACAAGCTGCTGCTTCCGGGCATGTTCGCCACCGTCGACATCGATATCTCGGCGCCGCAGCAATACGTCACGCTTCCGCAGACCGCGATTGCCTACAACTCCTATGGCAACATCGCCTATCTGGTGGACAATGAGGGCAACGATGCCAATGGCCAGCCGCAACTCGTCGCGCGGCAGGCGTTCGTCACAACGGGCCCCACGAGGGGCGATCAGGTCGCGGTCACCGAAGGCATAAAGCCCGGCGAGGTCGTGGTCACGGCGGGGCAGTTGAAGCTGCGCAACGGTGTGCCGGTTCGCATCAACAATACCGTCCAGCCGACCGATCAACCCAACCCCAAGCCGGCCGACAAATAGCAGGGAGCTCCCCGGGATAGACACCTGTTCAGCGCCGCCGCACGGAAACGCTCGGTCCTTTCGTTAGCGACGCGCCGTTTGCAAGACCCGTAGCGCCAATGCGAGGCGCGCGGGCTTCTGGAAAGGAATGCGGTGGGTCGCCATGAACTTCACCGACATCTTCATCCGCCGACCGGTGCTGGCAATCGTCGTCAGCCTCACCATCCTCGTGCTTGGCCTGCGCGCGCTTGCCTCGCTTCCGATCCTGCAATATCCGCGCACGGAAAACACGGTCGTCACCGTGACCACGACCTATTACGGTGCCGACCCCGACGTCATCGCCGGGTTCATCACCACGCCGCTGGAAACCGCCATCGCCCAGGCCAACGGCATCGACTACATGACCTCGACCAGCCAGACCGGCGTCAGCGTCATCACGATCTACCTGCGCCTCAACTATGAGGCCGACAAGGCGCTGACCGAGATCAACACCAAGGTGGCCTCGGTCATCAACCAGTTGCCTTCGGGAACCCAACAGCCGGTGCTGAGCGTCAAGGTCGGCCAGACCATCGACGCCATGTATATGGGCTTCGACAGCGACGTGCTGCCGCGAAACAAGATCACCGACTATCTGGTGCGGGTGGTGCAGCCGAGGCTGCAGGCGGTGCCGGGGGTGCAGACGGCGGAAATACTGGGCGGTCAGAATTTTGCGCTCAGGGCCTGGCTCGATCCTGACAAGCTCGCTGCCTACGGCCTGACGGCAGCCGACATCTCAACGGCGCTCCAGCAAAACGACTACATTGCCGGGCTGGGCACCACCAAGGGCCAGATGGTTCAGGTGAGCCTTACCGCCTCCACGAGCCTGCACAGCGTGGAGGAATTCGGCAACCTCATCGTCAAACATTCCAATGGCGCGCTGGTGCGCCTGAAGGACGTGGCCAAGGTCTCGCTCGGGGCGGACGACTACGAGTCGCAGGTCGCATTTGACGGCAAGCAGGCCGTCTACATCGGCATTCAGGTGGCGCCCGGCGCCAATCTGCTCGATGTCATCGCCGGCGTGCGCAAGGAGTTTCCGGGCATCCAGTCGCAGTTGCCGCAGGGGCTGCGCGGAGCCATCGTCTACGATTCCACCGATTTCGTGAACAGTTCGATCCGCGAAGTGGTCTTCACCCTGGTCGAGGCGCTGGTCATTGTCACCCTGGTCATTTTCGCCTTCCTTGCTTCACCGCGCTCGGTGCTGATCCCCACGCTTGCCATACCGCTTTCGCTGATCGGCGCCTTCACGTTCATGCTCGCGCTCGGCTTTTCCATAAACCTGCTCACCCTTCTGGCACTGGTTCTGGCCATCGGCCTGGTCGTCGACGATGCCATCATCGTGGTGGAAAACGTCAATCGGCACCTGGATGACGGCATGCAGCCAATTCCCGCGGCGATCATCGCGGCGAGGGAACTTGGCGGCCCCATCATCGCCATGACAGCGGTGCTGGTGGCGGTCTATGTGCCGATCGGCTTCCAGGGCGGGCTCACCGGCGCGCTGTTCACGGAGTTCGCCTTCACCCTGGTCGCGGCGGTAACGGTCTCGGCAATCATCGCGCTGACGCTGTCGCCGATGATGTGCTCGCGGCTTCTCAAGCCTCGCGATACGACCAGATATGGTTGGGGCGAGTGGTTCGCCGATGCCGTCGATCGCACTTTCGAGCGCGTTCGCCGCACATATGAGCGGTGGCTGCACGGCAGCCTGAACTATATCCCCGTAACAGCCACCTTCGCGGTTATCGTGCTGGGCAGCATCTTCTTCCTCTATGCGGGCGCCAAGAGCGAACTGGCGCCGCAGGAGGACCAGGGCGTCATCATTTCGTCGTCCACGCCGGCGCCCAACGCCACTCTGGAGCAAAAGCTGCTCTATGCACGGCAGATCTATCGGATCTTTGCCGCCTATCCGGAGACCGCCCACGTTTTCCAGATCGACGCTCCGGGCAGGTCGATCGCCGGCATGGTCTTTACCCCATGGGATCAGCGCAGCCGCACCACCAACGAGCTGCAACCGGTTATCCAGAAGCAGCTCGACGACGTCGCCGGCGTGCGGGCGGCGGCATTCCAGCTGCCATCCCTGCCGGGCAGCCAGGGCCTGCCGGTGCAATTCGTCCTTGAAACCACCGAACCATTCGAGCGGCTGGACCTGGTGGCGCAGAACTTCCTCCAGGAGGCGGTGAAGAGCGGGATGTTCATTTTCCTCGACAGCGATCTCAAGATCGACAACCCGCAGTCGGTCGTCCGGATCGACCGCAACAAGACCGCCCAGCTCGGCTTCAGGATGAGCGACATCGGCGCGGCGCTCAGCGGCATGCTGGGCGGCGGCTATGTCAACTATTTCAGCCTCGACAACCGCTCCTACATGGTCATTCCGCAGGTGCAGCAGCGCAGCCGCCTCAATGTCCAGCAACTGCTGGGCTACTACGTGGGCGCGGTCAACGGAGTGCCCATTCCACTCTCGACAGTGGCCACGATTGAAACCAAAACCGTGCCGGAATCGATCAACCACTTCCAGCAGCTCAACAGCGCCACCATCCAGGGCGTGGCGGCACCCGGGGTGGCCCAGGCGGATGCTCTCGGCTTCCTGCAAAGCCTTGCCGCCAAAACTCTTCCCCAGGGCTATTCGGTCGATTACGGCGGGCTGTCGCGGCAGTATATCCAGGAGGCGGCGGGCTTCATCGTCACCTTCGGCTTCGCCCTCATCATCATCTATCTGGCACTGGCCGCCCTGTTCGAAAGCTTCCGCGACCCCGTCATCATCCTGGTGTCGGTGCCGATGTCCATCGCCGGCGCGCTCGTCTTCATCAGTGTCGGCCTTGGTGGCGCCAGCCTCAACATCTACACCGAGGTGGGGCTGGTGACGCTGATGGGCCTCATCAGCAAGCACGGCATCCTGATCGTCGAATTTGCCAACAACCTGCAGCTGGAGGGAAAGCCCAAGCGCGAGGCGATCGAGGAGGCATGCGGCATACGTCTGCGGCCAATCCTCATGACGACGGCGGCGATGGTGCTGGGTGTCATTCCACTCATCACCGCAACCGGCGCCGGCGCGGTGTCCCGGTTCAATATGGGGCTGGTCATCGCCAGCGGCCTGTCGATCGGAACCCTGTTCACGCTGTTCGTGGTGCCGGCGGTCTATATGCTGATCGCAACCGACCACAGCAAGCGTGCCAGCGAGGAAGCCGAGATGGAGTCAGAAGGACTGGCACCGTGACGGGCGGCCTGGTTCCGGAGGAGCGGGCCGCCCCGGCCAGCGGTCAGCGCAATAGAGAAGCGTCCAGAACCCGCCCGTAGCATTCGCAAGTGCGCCGCTCCAGCGCGGTCCGATCGGTGATGGTGACGGTGCCGCGATGATAGTCGATTATGCCGGCATCAAGCAGTTCCGAGCAGATGCCGCTCACCGTTGCGCGGCGAAGTCCCAGCACGCGCGACATCGCCTCCTGGGTCAGGGTGAAGGTGTCGCCGGCCATCCGGTCGAGCGCCTGCAGCAGCCAGCGCGTCACGCGCTGCTCGGCGGTGTGCAGGCTGTTGCAGGCCACCGATTCCATCAACTGGACGATCAAGGACTTGGAGTAGCGCAGCATGGCCTCGCGCACGCATATGAAGCGTTCGTGCGCGGCATTGAGATCGTCGATAGAGAGCCAGGACGCATTGCCCGCCACCTGGACCACGCTTCGGCCCACCGCATTGCCGCCGCCCATCACCAGCGCGAAGCCAAGGAACCCCTCCAGCCCTATCGAGGCCTTTTCGACGCTGCGGCCGTCTTCCATCTCGGCCATGAAGGATACCACGCCCTCGTTCGGGAAGACGGCGTGAGTAACGGGGGCGCCATCGGCGAATATCACTTCGCCCACCGAAATAGGCCTGGTGACAAGGCGTTCCTGCAGGAAAAGCTGCGCCTGCGGCCGCAGCGAAAGCAGGACCTTGTTACGGATATCGCCGCTGAATTCGGGCTGGCTGGCCAGATGGCTGGCATTCTCTGGCGTGGCGGGAAAGGTTTTTTGCGTGAACACGTGCGCTTAAACTCCAGTTAACCTTTCGATATGTACGGTATGGTTCATTCGTTACCGTACATATGAAGCTGTTGACGGTCCGATCGGACAGAAATGCAGAACAATATACGTGTTCCGCAGGCTTAGGCTGGGCTGGTCTACTTGCGCAGAGAGTGGGGGAGCAAAGCTCGGCGCACACATGCACTGTAATGAACGGGAAAGGCCGCGCTAGGGGGACACTGCGGCCGAGAGGGGGAAAAGCATGTCATTGGATCAAGAACCTGCGTCTTTCGAAGGCGGAGGGCGGGCGGGGCTATGCGCCGCGGCTGCCGCGGCGGGGAAGGATTTTGACAGGGCGGGCAGCAAGGTCAAGCAGATACAGGCCGAGTTCGGCGCCTATAAAGCCGCCATCGACCAGCATGCCATCGTCGCCATGACGGATCGAGGCGGAACGATCCTCTACCTAAACGACTTGTTTTGCCAGGTAAGTGGATATTCCCGCAGCGAGTTGGTCGGGCGCAAGCACAATCTCGTCAACTCCGGCCTTCACCCCAGGCAGTTCTTCACCGACATGTGGCGCACGATCTCGCGCGGGGGATTGTGGCATGGGGAAATCTGCAACCGCACCAAGGAGGGCGACCTCTACTGGGTCGACACCACCATCGTGCCGCTGCGGGACCCATCCGGAAACTGTCGCGGCTATGTCTCGATTCGATACGATATAACAAGGCGCAAGGCAGCCGAGGCAGCCCTTTGCGCAGAGAACGAGAAGCGCCGAGAGGCAGAAGCGCTGCTGCGCGATATTCTAGAGACAATTCCCGACGCGGTTGCGGCTTTCGACGCCGATGACCGCCTGGCTTTGTACAACGAGGCCTTCAGGCGCTATTATGACAAATCGGCACCGATAATCGAACTTGGCATTTCATTCGAGAGTATTCTGCGCTTCGGCGTCGAGAACGGCCAGTTCAATCTCCCCAAGAACACGCCCGAGGCCCGGGAAGCCTGGATCGCTGCGCGAATGCGCGAACACCACAATCCCGGCAAGAAGGTTCTGCAGCAGTTGAGCGACGGCCGCTGGCTTCAGATGCGCGAACGGCAGTCGCGCAGCGGATATGTGGTCGGGGTTCGCAGCGACATCACGGACCTGAAGCAGGCAGAATTGGTGATCAAGCGCCAGGCCGAGCAGGACCCGCTGACAGGCTTGTTCAACCGCGCAGTGCTGCTTGAGCGGTTGGCCGACGCTGTCGCCGCAAACGAGCGTAGCGGCCGGCAGGGTGCCCTGATGCTGGTCGATCTCGACGACTTCAAGGGCGTCAACGATACTCTCGGGCATGACGCGGGCGACATGCTACTGCTGACCGTCGCAGAGCGATTTCGCGAAACGCTGCGCAAGTCCGACACCATCGCAAGGCTTGGTGGCGACGAGTTCGCCATTATCGTTCCCAACCTGTCAGGTGCGGACGACGCGGTGAAGATTGCCGAGAAGATCCTCGCCTGCGCGCGCCAGCCCATCGATATCGAGCACCGCAGCCTGATCGCCGGCTGCAGCATCGGCGTCGCCATGTTCCCGGACGATGGTGGTACGGCCCGGGAATTGCTCAAGCATGCCGACATCGCGCTCTATCAGGCCAAGGCACGCGGGCGCGGCGTATCCTGCTTCTTCGATCCCGCACTTCGCGACAGCGTCGAGCAGCGCCAGACTACCGGAGATGCGCTCAGGGTGGCGTTGGCCGCCAATGAGATCGACATCGCGCTGCAGCCGCAGGTCAGTCTGGAAAACCGCAGCCATGTCGGCTTCGAGGCCCTCGCGCGCTGGACGTTGAACGGACGGCAGATCGCTCCCGCCGAATTCATTCCCGTGGCTGAAGACAGCGGCCTCATCGTGCCGCTCGGCCTCCAGGTACTGGAGAAATCCATGGAAATGGCGCGCGAGTTGCGGGATCGGGGCTACGAGCCGGGCCCGGTCGCGGTCAACGCGGCGGCAGCGCAGCTCAAGCAGAGCGATTTTGCCAAGGGTGTGCTGGGTCTGCTGCGGAAATTCCGCTTGGAGCCGGCCGCGCTCGAGATCGAGCTGACCGAGAATGTGCTGCTGGATCGTTCGAGCGACCGGATCTCGGAGGCCCTGCGCGAACTGGACCGTGCCGGCGTCATCATCACGCTGGACGATTTCGGCACCGGCTACGCGTCCTTGTCGCATCTCAAGCGATACCCAGTCAGCCGGTTGAAGATCGACCAGTCCTTCGTCCGCGAAATCCAGTCCGATGTGTGCGATGCGGTGATCGCGCGCGCCATCATCAGCCTCGCCCACAACCTTAAAATGAGCGTGGTCGCGGAAGGGGTCGAAACCGAGCAGCAGTTCAGGTTTCTCAAGGCGCATGGCTGCGACCATGCGCAGGGCTACCTCATCAGCAGGCCGATCGAGCCGGCGTCGGTACAGGCCTATCTGGCGAATACCCGCTGAAGCTTCAATGCACGCTTCGCGGCACGTTGTCGGGCTCGATGACGTCGACCACCTTCTGGCGATGGAAGATGAACAGGCCGGCAAACACGATGATGGCCGAGCCTATGAGCATCTGCTTGTCGGGCACGTCGCCGAAGAAGGCGATGCCGAACACCACGGCCCAGAGCAGCAGCGTGTAGTGGAGCGGCGCCAACGTGGAGGCCGGGGCAAGCTTCAGCGAGCGCGTGATCAACAGATGCGCAGTGCCGGCCACCACGCCCAGGAGCAACATGGCCGACCAGTCGAGCGCGTTTGCCGGGCGCCAGTCGCCAACGGCCAGCAGCAGACCCATCACCAGCGCGCCCAGGGTCTGCCAGGTCACAAGCGTAGTGTCGCTTGTGGCGCGGAGACGCCGGCTGAGGATCATCGAAATGGCGAAGGAAACGCTGCCCACGAGAGCAAACAGCGACGACAGCGATAGCGACGAGGCCGAGGGCCTCAGCGCAATCACCACGCCGCAAAAACCGATGACGATTGCCAGCCAGCGCCGCCAGCCCACCTTCTCGCCGAGAAAGATGTGCGACAGGGCCGCGACATAGATCGGCCCCGCCATGTAGAATGTCATAACGTCGGCCAGCGGCAGATAGATCACCGCTGCATAGAAAAAGGCCGTGTCGGCGGTTGCCGTCAGCACGCGCAATGCCTGAAGCCACGGCTTTTCCGGCCGCGCCAGCGGGGCGATGCCCTGCCGCACGAGCATCGGGCCAAGCACAATGAGCGATCCGATGGAACGGATGAACAGCACCTGACCCACGGAAAAGCTGGCGACCAGCCATTTGCCCATCGCGTCGTTGAGGGCGAACATGAAATTGCCGAGCAGGATCAGAAGAATGCCCGCAAGGACGAGATTGCTCCTGGGCAGGCGAATGGCTTGTAGGAAGGTCATGCTTCAGATCTTTCGGCCGAACGGCATCGAGGCGCGCAACCCCAGTGGCCGCCGAGCACTACAGCATCATTGCGGCAACCGAAATCGATTTTCCGAGCCAGTCGGGCGATAACGATGGAACAGAAGGCCGGATTCATGCGGCTTGCTGCCGCGGACGAGCCGCATAGGCGCAGTAGGCGCGACGGGCGGGTCAGTCCTGCCGGCCGTCTTCGGAATCTTCCTCGTCGTCGCGGACGGGAATAGCGTAGCGGCCCGAAAGCCAGCGGTTTAGATCGACGCTCTTGCAGCGTTCCGAGCAGAACGGGTAAAACTCGCGCGACGAAGGCTTGCCGCATTCGGGGCAGGGCCGCTTCGGGCGAAGCGGAGTCACCTTGCCATCCTTGTCCTGGGTCATACGCGCCCGCCGGACAGCCAGTTGAAATGCACCGGAAAGCCTTCGGCCGTCAAAAGGCCCACGGTCTCGTAAAGCGGCAGGCCGACCACATTGGTGTAGGAGCCCACAAGCTTCACCACGAAGCTTCCGGCAAGCCCCTGCACGGCATAGCCGCCAGCCTTGCCGCGCCATTCGCCGGAGGCAAGATAGCTTTCAAGTTCTTCGCGGCCCAGCCGCTTGAAACGCACCCGCGTTTCCACCAAGCGCTCGCGCTGCTTGCCATCCGGCGTAATCAGGCAGACACCAGAATAAACCCGATGCGTGCGGCCGGAAAGCAGCTTCAGGCAGTTGGAAGCCTCGTCGACATGCTCCGCCTTTGGCAGGATGCGGCGGCCCACCGCCACCACCGTATCGGCGGCGAGCACGAAGCCGCCGGCAAAGTCCGGCTCGGTCTTCAGCGAGGCGAAGGCCTTGTCGGCTTTCGCCTTGGCCAGGCGCTTGGCCATCGAGCGCGGGTGTTCCGCACGCTGCGGCGTCTCGTCCACATCGGCTGGCAGCAGCCGGTCCGGCTCGATGCCTGCCTGCTGCAGAAGCTCGATCCGGCGCGGCGAAGCCGAGGCTAGCACAAGCTTCTGAAGTGCGGTCATCGCAATCCCGTCGGCAGGAGCAAAAGTGCCAAAACCTATTTGAAACGATAGGTGATGCGGCCCTTGGTCAAGTCGTAGGGCGTCATTTCGACAAGAACCTTGTCGCCCGTCAGCACGCGGATACGGTTCTTGCGCATGCGGCCGGCCGTATGTGCGATGATCTCGTGCTCATTTTCGAGCTTCACGCGAAACATCGCATTCGGCAGCAGTTCCGTCACGGTGCCCGGAAACTCGAGGACTTCTTCCTTCGGCATTCTCTTCCTTTGCTTAGGATTGGATTTCCGGCATCGGGCCGGAATTTTGGCGGAACCTATATGATTATCGCCACTTTGTGAACACGCTTAATATACGTCCTTTTGGGGCGATGTCGTAAAGCGTGTGGCGATGCGCGCCTTCAGCCGTTCGCGCACGTCTCGATAGGCGTCCAGTATGTGGTCGCGGCTGCCCGTCACGGTCGTGGGGTCGGCCGTCGGCCAGTACTCCACCTCCACCGCCATCGAGCGGGTCAGTTCCAGCGCTGCGTGGTGCGCCTCGGGCGCGAGCGTCACGATGAGGTCGAAATAGTCGTCTTCCAGGTCCTCGATCCTGCGGGGCTCGCGGTCGGCAAGCGACAGGCCTTCTTCTGCAAGCACGGCGTCCACGAAGGGGTCGCGCTCGCCCACCCGCACCCCGGCCGAGGCGATGAAGGTGGAGGATGGCAGCATCTTGCGCGCCAGAACCTCGGCCATGGGAGAGCGCACGACATTCATGCCGCATACGAACAGGATCGAACGTGGCTGGGAACCGCTCAGGACTAACCCCGCCAGTGCAAGACGCAGACAAGCGTGAAGACCCGCCGCGCCGTATCGAAATCGATGTCGATCTTGCCGGCCAGGCGATCCTTCAGTGTCTGCGAGCCTTCGTTGTGCAATCCCCGGCGGCCCATATCGATCGCCTCGATCTGGCTCGGGGACGCGGTCCGGATTGCTTCGTAGTAGCTCTCGCAGACCATGAAATAGTCCTTCACGATCCGCCGGAACGGCGTGAGCGACAAGATGTGGGTCACCACCGGCTCGCCATCTTCGCGCGTCACCGCGAAGACCAGCTTCGAATCGATCAATGAAAGCTTCAGCCGATAGGGGCCCTTGCCCTCGTCATGCACCGGCTGGAAGGAGTTTTCCTCGATCAGGTCGAAGATCGCCACCGCCCTCTCGTGCTCGATGTCAGGCGTCGAGCGGCCAATCGATTCGTCGAGCTCGACGTCGATCAGTCTTGAGAGCTGGCGGGCGGCGTCGCGCATTCCTCCACTCTACAGGTTCAGCCGGATCGCGACCGAGCGGCCATGCGCGTCGAGCCCTTCGGCCTTTGCCAGTGCAATTGCCGCCGGCGCCAAAGCCCTGAGCTGTTCGGGCCCCAGCTTCAAGATCGAGCTGCGCTTCATGAAGTCAAGCACGTTGAGGCCGGACGAGAAACGCGCCGAGCGCGCAGTCGGCAGTACGTGGTTGGGCCCGCCCACATAATCGCCGATGACTTCGGGGGTATGGCGCCCGAGGAACAGGGAACCGGCGTTGCGGATCCTGGGCAGCATCGCCTCCGGATCGGCAATCGCCAGCTCAAGGTGCTCGGCGGCGATCCGGTTTGCCAGCGGCACGGCCTCCTCGAGGTCGTTCACCAGGATCATCGCGCCGAAATCGCGCCAGCTTGCGGCGGCGGTTTCGGCCCGCGACAGCGATTCAAGCTGGCGGTGCACGGCCTTTTCCACCGCGGCGGCAAAAGCTGCGTCGTCGGTCACGAGGATCGATTGCGCCGCCGTGTCGTGCTCGGCCTGCGCCAGAAGGTCGGCGGCAATCCAGTCGGGGTCGTTGTCGCTGTCGGCAATCACCAGCACCTCCGAGGGGCCGGCGATCATGTCGATGCCGACCGTGCCGAACACCTGCCGCTTGGCGGCTGCGACATAGGCATTGCCGGGGCCGACGATCTTGGCCACCGGCCGGATCGTCTCGGTGCCATAGGCCAGCGCCGCCACGGCCTGCGCGCCGCCGACGCGGTAGATCTCGTCGATGCCGGCAAGGTCGGATGCCACCAGCACCAGCGGATTGATGACCCCCTGCGAAGCCGGCACCACCATCGCGATGCGCTCCACGCCCGCCACCCGCGCGGGCATGGCGTTCATCAGCACCGAGCTCGGGTAGCTGGCAGTGCCGCCGGGAACGTAGAGTCCGACCGCCTCGATGGCGGTCCAGCGCGAGCCGAGCTCCACGCCGAGCTCATCGACATAGCGGTCGTCGGCGGGGCGCTGCCGCTCGTGATAGGCGCGGATGCGGTCGCGCGCAAAGGTCAGCGCCTCGACCGTGGCCGGATCGGCATCACGGTAGGCCTGCTCGATCTCCTGCCGCGACACCGCGATGCCCAGCGCGTCGAGGTCGGCCTTGTCGAATTTGCGGGTGTAGTCGACCAGCGCCTTGTCGCCCTGCTCGCGCACGGTTGCGATGATCTCGCGCACCACGGCCTCCACGTCGGGCGAGGCTTCGCGCTTGGTGGTGAGGAATGCCGCGAAGCGCGTCTCGAAGTCGGGGTCGGAGGTGCGAAGCGTGATGGCCATTTGGATTTCGAAGAACTCTCAGACTTGGTGAATGGGGCGGGAACTGGCCTGCCACGCGCCGACGAGATCGGCAAGCCGCGCCTCGATGCACTCGACCTCCAGCGCGATGGTGCCGCCGCCGGAAAAGGCGAGTTCGATGGTGCCGGCGGGCTCTTCCTTGCGGAGAAAGCGTATGGCCAGCAGCGAAAGCACGGTTTCGGGCTTTTCGCGGTCGATGCCCGCGGATTTGACGGAGAGCACCCGGCCGAAGTCCAGAACGCTCTTGCGGCGCTGGAACTGGCGGCGGAAGAAGCCGGTGCGGGCTTCCCATGCGAAGCGGTTCATGGGCAGAACGAAGCGGCGGGCGGCAGCCTCATATTTCAGCTCGCCCACCTTCATCACGGCGTCCTGAACATGCGCCGAAACTATCTTCAAATCCTGTTCGTCAAGCGCGAGGAGTTTTAACTGGCCCATTTCCGCGTCAGCATCCATGCGAGGTGCATTGGCCATGTGTTATGCGGTCTTGGCAGGACACGCAACCAAAACACCCGCTTGTCGCCGTGCAAGCGCCAGAAATGACCGGAGCGGCCTCCGGCCAACCGCAGAGCTAGGACGAGAGGCGCTCGATGATCGCGCCGCAGCCGGAGAGCTTCTCTTCCAGCCGCTCGAAGCCGCGGTCCAGGTGGTAGACCCGGTTGACCACGGTCTCGCCCTCGGCGGCAAGCCCCGCGATCACCAGCGACACGGAGGCGCGCAGGTCGGTCGCCATCACCGGCGCGCCCTTCAGCCGGGCCACGCCCTCCACGATCGCGGTCTGCCCCGCCAACGTGATGCGCGCGCCCAGACGGGCCAGTTCCTGCACATGCATGAAGCGGTTCTCGAAGATCGTCTCGGTGATCTTCGCCCGGCCATTGGCCATGGTCATCAGCCCCATGAACTGCGCCTGCAGGTCGGTGGGGAAGCCGGGGAACGGCTCGGTGATCACATCGACGGGCTCGATGGCGACGCCGTTGCGGCGCACGCGGATGCCGTTTTCCACGGCCGTAACCTCGGTGCCCGTCTGCCTGAGCACGTCCAGCGCGTTCTGGAGCAGGTCGATGCGGCCGCCTTCCAGCACCACGTCGCCGCCGGCCATTGCCACGGCCATGGCATAGGTGCCGGTCTCGATACGGTCGGGAATGACCTGATGGCGCGCGCCCGACAGCGCCTCCACGCCCTGGATGGTGACGGTGGACGTGCCGGCGCCTTCGATCTTGGCGCCCATGGCGATCAGGCATTCGGCCAGGTTCACCACCTCAGGCTCGCGCGCGGCGTTTTCCAGAACCGTCTCGCCGCGGGCCAGCGTGGCCGCCATCATCAGCACATGGGTGGCGCCCACCGAAACCTTGGGGAACACGTAGCGATTGCCCTTGAGCCGGTTCTTCGCCCTGGCGAGGACATAGCCGTTCTCGACGTCGATCTCGGCGCCCAGCGCCTGCAGGCCGTCGATGAACAGGTCGACCGGGCGCGTGCCGATGGCGCAGCCGCCCGGCAGCGAAACGCGGGCCTCGCCCATGCGCGCCAGGAGCGGCCCGATCACCCAGAAGCTCGCCCGCATCTTGGACACCAGCTCGTAGGGTGCCGTGGTGTCGACGATCTGGCGGGCGGTGAAATTGATGGTGCGCGAATAGCCTTCGTGCTGGCGCTCGCGCCGGCCATTGACCGAATAGTCGACGCCATGATTGCCGAGGATGCGGATCAGCTGCTCCACGTCGGCCAGGTGCGGAACGTTCTCCAGCGTCAGCGTATCGTCGGTCAGCAGCGATGCGATCATCAGCGGCAGGGCCGCGTTCTTGGCACCGGAGATGGGAATGCGGCCATTCAAATGATTGCCGCCGATGATTCTAATGCGATCCATGCGAATCATTTCTCCGGGGAAAACCCGGCTTTGTCTGAATTAACGTTCGGCCCGTCTAGACCATGCTGAAATGCCGTTCAAGAACGGCTGATTCGACCGGCTGGCCGGACCGTTTGCACTATTTTGCCTTGGCGTCGTCCGGCTTGCGCGCCGCCGCGATGCCTTCCGGCCTGCTATCTGCCTCACCGGTGCGGCGTGCGCGGGCCTGCGCCTTGCGCTTCAGCAGATTTGCACGCAATTCCTCGGCCAGGCGCGCCTTCTTCTGGTCTTGGCTAGTGGCAGGCATCTTGGTGTCTTTTGCGGTCATGGCGGCCGGCCCGAACGAGTCCCCCTGTTCCAGGATGAGGAACGAACGCAATACATACCATTGTGGCCGCGTCGTGTCCGACGAAAAACATCGTGATTACCCTTCACACATAGCTTGCGCTTCGGGGAATCATGTGGCAGAAGGCCCGCGCAATCGGATGCTGCCGTAGCTCAGTGGTAGAGCACTCCCTTGGTAAGGGAGAGGTCGAGAGTTCAATCCTCTCTGGCAGCACCATTCCTTCTCCTTGATATTTCAAGAAGTTGAGTGTTTTCAGGCGCTTGAGGATGCCCCGGTTATGTACAGAGGGCATGTACATGGTGCTTCCAATGGCCAATCCCACAAAATCCAAAAACGGCGTCTACTACTTCATCCAGCGTGTCCCTGCCGATCTGGTGGGGAAGGTGGGCCGAAAACGGTACTCGTTCTCTCTCGGTACGAAAGACCCCAAGGTCGCCCGCCAGCTATTCCTTGATGCGATGACGCAGAAGGAGAAGGAACACGCGGTCCTTCGTGCTGTCCCTTCCCCAATTCCGCATAAGAAGCTGGTCGAGTTGGCGGGTGTCGCCTATCGCGACTTTGTCATGAGCTTGGAAGATGAGCCGGGAGAGGCTGACATTTGGCAGCATTACAACTCCTTGATGGAGAGGTTGGCTACAACGGGGCCGGATGCCAAGGAGAGGTGGCACGGCGAGGTCGCTGACAAACTGCTGGTGGCCGAGGGGTTGGCTGCTGATGAGGGCAGTCGGGCAAGGCTGGTCGAAGAGCTTCACAAGGCATTCACCTTGGCTGGCCAATTCCAGCAGCGCAGAGCGGAGGGCGACTACAGCCCCGATGAGAACCTCAAACGCTTTCCCACCCCCGCATCGGCGCACACGGCTAGCCATCCAGCTACAGTCGTTACAGCATCTGTCGATGGTGAGCCGGTCACGATCACCAGCCTATTCGAGCTATGGAAGCGTGACCATCTCGCCAATGGCAGGGCACCAGCGACGGTGGAGGAGTACGAGAGCAAGACCAAGGCTTTCGTGAAGTGGCTTGGGCATGACAATGCGCTTGCGGTCACGGGGAGGCGGATAGCCGAGTACTGCGACCACCTACGCCATGATGTCGGTCTGTCGTCAAAGACTGTGGGCAGTAAGTACCTTACCTTCATCAAGGCGCTGTTTCGCACGGGCAAGGACAAGTTCATCCTGGCAACGAACGTGGCAGCAGAGGTCAAATTCGCCATCGTCAAGCTGCCGCAGGGGCGTCCGAAGGGCTACACCGACGCAGAGGCCAAGCGGATATTGGCGGCAGCGAATCGCTCACTAGTAGCCAACGACAAGCGCAGCGTGGCGAACAAGATTGCTTGCCGGTGGGTGCCGTGGCTTTGTGCCTACACTGGAGCGCGTGTCTCTGAAATCACCCAGATGACAAAGGCTGACATTTTCGAAGAACACGGCATCGCCACGATGACCATCACCCCCGATGCTGGCAGCGTTAAAACTGGTGTCTACCGACTGGTTCCGATCCATTCTCACCTGATCGAGATGGGCTTTCTGGATTTCGTTCGGTCCCGCCCTGATGGCCCGCTCTTCTACGAGCAGAACGACAGGAAGCGGAAGGAACGGAACACCCAAGCGAAGTGGGCTGGTAGTGCTGTGGGCCGGTGGATCAAGACCGTTTCCGGCGTCGATGATCCACGGGTATGGCCGAACCATGCTTTCCGCCACAGGTTCAAGACGATTGGCCGAGACGTGGGCATCGATCTTCACTACCTCGACGCCATTCAGGGGCATGCCGATGGCAGGGCATCCACCGAGTACGGTGAAACGACGATGAAGGCGCTTTATCGGGAAATCCAGAAGCTGCCCCGGTATGAGCTGGACTGATCAGCATCGGCCCATTTTCCTTCCGGCCTATCGACCCTACAGCGCCTTTCTCCTCTCCCCGGTAGTTTCCCTATCTGGCCGCTTCGTGCCGCTCTACGGTCAATGCCGGAGGAGAAGGATGGTGTTTTGTTGTCGACCACGCGCAGTGGAATGTCAGCTCAAATCTGAGCCGCAAGCAATGTTCTTCAAAACCAAGCTCGAAGGCCGCACCCGCTTTGGCACCTCGCGAAGCGATGGACAGGGAAGACCAAGCGAGATTGCCCCTACCATACGGTGAGAGGAGACCGATCGATTGCCCCCTGCATAAGGAGAAGAGACGAGAGGGAGGAGACCAGGTCGATTGCCCCACACATATGGATAGGGGGATAAAGGGGAGGAGAGGCTGAACTGATGAAATCAGGTTACTCTCCGATGTATCTTTATGTGGTTGATGATGACTGATGTTGTTGATGATGAAATCCTATCTCAACAACAGTTCTCCTGAACGATCCCCTGATGTGACCTGAACAGGGAACCAATCGAGGGACAGCGAGACATCTCATACATCGTCCTCCCGTTCCATCCCCATCTATCCACCCGCACAGTCGACCATCGACACCTGACCTGATCAGGACGTGCGGACTGCTGATCTTCTGACCGGCAAGCTCTCTCGTTCGTTGTTTGTGATCCTGTCGACTTGGCCCCTGCGTCTTCCCTGACGTGGGGGCTTTTTTTGTCGGTCACAAGCAGCGCGAGGAGACGGCACTTTCCCCAGTTGGGCCATGCCAGCTTCGACATCACGACAACGACAACATGAGAACTCCATGCACAACAACCATTCACTCTCGCCCCTGCGTGTCTTCATCGATCCGGTGAAGGTCACCAGCAAAGGGCAAGGCTACTCCGTCTCGTTCAACGGCGAGATCATCATCACCAACACCCGCGATCCAGCATTTAGCGCCTGCCGCTACCTCGTTGAGCTGGGTTATCAGGGCCGGATGGAGATGTGGGACAACGAGCGCCCATATCCACGGCTGCTCGTCCACGACATTGAGAAGGCTGCACGGCTGACCGTCAGCGAGACAGAACGTCATGGCCCTCGCATTGTTCGATACGATCCCATGAGCGACGAACAGCGGCAGCGTTTGAGAACGACGGACAAGCACCACAGCAAGCCAGAGCCTGACAGCCAGCCGGTGGCTGCATGATCCACCGTCGGGTCGAGCGGCTGTTGTTCGATTGGCCGTGGCTCCTTCTTCTCGGCACCCGACCAAGGACGAGCGTTTAGAGGCTGGCTGGTGTCATCATCCATCCAGACACAAGCGCCTCTCCACGGTCGACACCTCGGCACGATGCGTCGATCCCTCCCATCAGGCTCTCAGGTTCTCGCCTTCACCATACCAGTACAAGCTGGCTTGGCCTCTCATGCTGGCAGCGATGGGGGCTTGAGGCGTGGTCTGGTGGGTGGGGCGGAATGTTTGGACAGAAAATCTGAGACCCCAGATCAGATATACGGAAACGGCACTTCCCCCGGTGCCCCCTCGCACTTTGAACGAGCAAGGCACTGTCTGCGCCGCCATGGCCATGCCTGTCGCGTCCCGTGCGCTGGGCTGGGAGAGCGCAGCCGCCCCGACCTCACCACCTTCAACTATCTCTCCAACCTCATTCGCGTGATTAGATCGACGGCCAGCCGTGGTTCGTTGCGGCTGATGTATGCCGCACCATCGGCTTCGACATCGAGCGCCGTGGCGTCTCCAACTATCTCAAGGGTCTGAGGGCTGATGAGCATCAGGTAGTCACGAACTAGAATACCCCCGATCTGTTCCGGGGTAAGCGGGGTTACCCTCGCAAGGTCGTGATCTCCGAGAGTGGTCTCTACTATTTCGTCATGCGCTCCGACCGCCCGGAGGCCCGTCAGTTCCAAGACTGGGGCACCCGCGAAGTCCTCCCGGCGATCCGCAAGGATGGCATGTACGTGGCCCGTGAGGAGAAGGCGGCGACCGGAGAGATGATGCTGCTGAGGTGTGGGCGGTGTCACCAGTGCCAATAGGGCTTGCCCATGTGACTCCCTCCGAATGTCTCCGATGTAGTGCCACATGAATGGGTATTGACCTTTGGCACTATGAGTGTCATTGAGTCCACGAGTCTTTTGGAACTGCAGGGATCAACATGTCATACGCCATCATCGGTTATGCCCGCACCTCTACCATCGACCAGACCGCGGGACTTGAAGCCCAGCTCCGCGACTTGGCCGCAGCCGGTTGCGTGAAGGTGTTCCAAGAACAGGTGTCCTCTGTTGACACCAAGCGCCCGGAACTGGAACGGGCACTGGAGTATGTTCGTGAGGGTGACACGCTGGTGGTGACGAAGCTGGACCGCCTTGCTCGTTCAATGGCGAACCTTGTGGACATCACCGGCAAGCTGAAGGCCAGGGGTGTGGAACTGCGGGTACTGACTCTCAATCTCGACACCGGCACCCCTACCGGCAAGCTGATGCTGAACCTTCTTGGTTCCATAGCTGAGTTCGAACGCGAACTGATGCTGGAACGACAGCGGGAGGGCATCGCCAAGGCCAAGGCGGAAGGGAAGTATCAGGGACGCGCCCCGACTGCACGTCGCAAGGCTGATGAGATTCGTAGGATGAAGGCTGAGGGTAGTACGGTGGATGCTATCGTGGCCGAACTCGGAGTGAGCCGGTCCAGCGTCTTCAGAATGCTGCGGACTACTTGCCCATCCTGATCAGGGCAGATTAATTCACTGTCTTGGTCGCAAGGTGCGATAATGATTTTTTGCCCCCAGGACCGAATAGAACGTCCGGCAATTGGTCAAGGTTCAGCATTTGTACGGCTAGCCTATGAGCCCCTTTCGAACTCGATCCAGGATAAGAGCCTCAACATCACGTGCTTGCAATCGCGGTGACTGGTTGCCACTCCGGCGGTAGACAATCTCATCCGATCCTGCGGCGTTTGATTTTCTGCAGACACAAATTCTGTCGCGCCTTGGCTCCACAATGACGGTGCAAATACAGCAGCCGTCAATTTCCATCATAGCATATCTGATGTACCCAAGTAGAAGCTTGTAATCTGGGATAAATGCCTGCAGGGCTGAGTTGAGTCTAAGTTCCCATTGATCTCTGCTCTTGTTTCCGCCAACAAATAGATATTCATTTTGTATTCCATAAATGCTTCCGTCATCACAAACGCCAATAAGCAAAGTTCCGCCGTCAGCATTTAAAAATGCGACGATTGATTTCACAACCTCATGGACAATCTGATCTTCAAACAATTCAGCTTGAGCAGCATTTGGGTCATTCTCGCGACGCCGTACATTCAGGCCCAAAGTTTGCTTAAATTCGACACAATGACCCTCACCAGCGTTTCTGGCCCGTTCGAATGCGGTGCGGAACGCGTCTTCATTTTTCTGCGCACTGAAGACTCGAGCGTCGTCCAATTCTCCAAGACTCAAGTTTGGATGACACTCGATCCCGGCTGTAGCGCAAACTTCTTCAATCTTGCGCACGACTTCTAGCGCCCCCAGATTCTGAAAATCAGGAATCTGACGAAGCTCTGTGATTGAACACTCGACGCTATTGCGAACCGCCGCCGAGACAAAATCCAGTAGGCTCGAAGGCATTGCTCAAACCATGAGCTTCGTTCGAGAAAGCAAATCGTCGGCAATTCTGCTTGCGCGGCTTAGCCAGAACTCGGGCATCCCCTCTGCCTCGCCCACCAAGAGTTCAAACTCTTCTATTCCTATGAAAACGCTCTTGAAGAACGAGCTACCGCTGTCAAATGTGATCTGAGATTTTTCTATGAACGTACGCGGTGATTTGGTTTTCCACTCATTGTTCGTGGGGCGGGCGAGGGGCATGAGGTTAGCTATCGAGTTTACCCAATCTCTCCCGGCCTCTTCCTTGTCTAGGAAGGCCTTCAGTGTACCGGAGGCGTTGTCGGCGCACCACGCACGCGGGAATATATGATGCAGTTCGAGGGGGCCCTCTGAAGTAAGTGAAATATCCACGCCATCAATATCAATAGACGTGCCAGCAATCATCGGGAGAAGCAGTGAGGCCTGTCGCGCACCACCAGGCCTCCCGTCAGTCAAGTAGTCTACCAATTGGGCGTGCGTTGGAATGTCGGAATCTTTGATTAGCGAGGCAATAATCATTTCATCGCAGTGTTGAAGCCAGCCCGATTTGGTGTTGAAGTCCGCCCGTTTGACCAGGAGCGACTTCAAGAAGAGCATGTCTTTGGGTAGAGTAGTGAGAAAACCTTGGTCGTAACGGGTGGCGAGTGCGTTCCTCCAAAAGAAAGCACGATACAAGGAATTGAGATCTGCCACATTCCACATGCTGTGGCGACTAGGCGGGTCGAATTCTTTGTGCCATCTGATGCCGGTGTAAATCGACGCGGAGATCGGATAGGGGCACTTGTCGTAGCTAAACAAACCTCCCGCCACCAAGTGCTGGAAGTCGCCCAAGAAGCAAGCAAGCTTGTCTTCGTTCTGAACAACCAAATTCCAATGCTCAGATGGCGTCGCAAGCAAATCAGGCGACTTGATTGAATCAATCGTGGTGACGCGCTTAGCTCCGCTGACCTGTCTTGGCGCGGGCTTGTCAGGTCGTTCCTGGGCGACAAAGGCTGCTGTTACAAGTTGTGCAATCAGCTCGGGTCGCCGGTCTGGTACCGCCCACCCGACTGCTCCATCTAGCTGTCCGAGATCTCTGATCCACTCGCGAATTTGGATCGGGCCGTCTTCCAACCCTTCAGTTTCCCGGTAAATCCAAGAATTGATAAGATCGACAGTGGAGACCTTCATTCCCGAAAGGTTTAAGGTTTCGAATATTTCGCAAATCTGTCCAAGATCATACTTTTCCGGAACTATACAAGCAGCAAGCCTAGTTTCTGTAATCCCATCGAATGCACTCTGAACAATTCCATCACGACGCTGAAGTTCAGCTTCGTCGGGCAACTTGCCATTTGGATAGTTATCTGGATTTTTAATTTCCTGTGCGTACCGATACCATTGACGTAATATAGGTTCGCGAGGAACGTCGCTTGCCAATGGGAACAGCCCGGCGCCGATACATGCTGCTGTGCTTGTCAGGCCCGCTTTTTCGAGCTCGGAGGTTTTGCGGAAAATCACGCGTTCCAAAGGATCGGGCTGTGCCGCATTTAGGAAATACCTTCCTGAATATTTGCTGCCTCTGAAATCTGGCGTAAACCCAGCGAACGCCATAGCAACTGCAGTGCAGCGCTGCCTTCCATCAAGGATGGCATAGATCTTGCTCGTGCCTTCATCATCTCCGAAATATTTGGTAACCTGCTTGCGGGCTTGACCATCGTAGTCTTGTATCGAGAGCCGTTCCAGGTCCAAAGGGTTCCGGTCAGACTGCTCCCAAAGGGTAATCATTCCGATGGGATACGCGTCGATGATCGAAGTGGCGAGGCCCGCGATCGCAGATGTATCCCACACAAACTCGCGTTGGAATTTCGGTACTTGCCATACAGCGTTCCTTAAACTGTCAATCAAGTTTGCGATAGTATAGTCGGTAATCCGTATGCTCATCTGCGTCTCTCGATTCCAATCTGTGGAATGCGAGCAAAGGAGCCCAAGATTTCGCTGCTGTCAATTTGCACGCTGCGACAAAGACGGCTTGTAAACACCTGTCGGGCATTCGACCCCAATGGGTTGGGACTATGCGAGGCAAAAGGGCTGCGGTGCTTCGGCCAATGATGTGCAAATCGGTTCCGGCCACTTCATCCCCTCTTTGGGTCATCTGATTTTGCTGACTTAGGCGCCACCAGATGGCACACAGAGGACCTGGGTCTTGCAGTGCCGCCTCCGCTTCTCATCGGGGAACACCTTCTATCCACGTGTACGCGTTCCATCTCCGAAGGGCGAAGAAGGTATGGCTGGCGGGTTTCCACCGGTCGTATCTGCACGGCGTCGGTTCACGGTCGGGGGCCTTTAACTGACCATGACGTTGGACCTTTTGCGCCAGCCCAAGTAGTGACCACGGGTTATGTACAGAGCTTGCATTGCTCGGAAAAAGGTGATTATAAATCAAGTGGTTGATTAGTTTCGTCCGGGTTCAATCCTCTCTGGCAGCACCATTTTTCCCAACGAAGCTTTTCGAATTTTTTCGGGTTGGCTTGTCCCGCCTGCCAACTGCGCAGCCAGGCTGCCGGAGCACTAGGTTTTCCGATCGGTATCGCATGCATCGGGCCGCGACTGCCGGTGTGCGATTTTTGCGAATCGCAAGCGGCGAATCGCGTCTCGAGATCGCCGAGAAATCAGGTTCGCCCGCCACAGCCTCCATTCATGCTCGGCGGTACCAACCAGAACAGAGATAGCGATGCGCTTGCTTGCGGACATACCCGCCCGCGAGTCAGGTTATCCGCGGCGGGCTGGCAGGTTTTCCCTGACTTCTGTTCAGGCCGGCAGGAGCCTAGGGTCGCTGGATGCGAAGTCTGCCCGGCGGTTCGTATCCCTCGGGCTGCGCCATCGAAGGATGCTGGCATGATGAAGCTCTTCCTCGCAGCCACCGCGCTTTTCGCCATTACGGCCGTTGCTGCCGCCGGCAGCGGGAATGGGAACGGAAATGGCAATGGCAATGCCGGCTCGTTCAACGGCAATGGCAATGGCAACAACAATTGGGGCTGGGGCAGCGGCAACAATAACGGCAACAACAACAACTGCTCGGGCAACGGCAACGGCTATGGCAACAATGGCGGCTCCAACCAGGGTAACGGTAACGGCAACAACAGCGATGGGTGCTCGCCCTTAGGCGGCGACTTTGGTGGGCTGTACCTGGACTACGACTACGACTACGACGACTGACGCAGTTCGTCGCTCCGGGCGCTGCCGGTGCATGGCGTAGCGCTGAGCCCTAGACGCTCCGCATTCTTGTGCCAGTTTCCCTGATGGAGTGTCCGGCCCGCTCGCGGCTGTTTCCAAAAGAATCGGCCGGAGCATTTGCCCCGGCCGCCATTCATGTCTTGTCAGGCTGCCTCATTGCGGCGTTGCTGCGAGGCGATCATCTGCGCGATCGGCTGCAGCACCAGGTCGCGCATGTCGGCGCGCGCCAGCGCAAAGGCCACATTGGCCTGGATGAAGCCCTCCTTCGAGCCGCAATCGAAGGTGCGGCCGCGATAGGGATGAGCATGGAAGGGCTGGCTTTCGCAGAGCCGCCTCATGGCGTCTGTCAGCTGGATCTCGCCGCCGGCGCCGCGCTCCTGGGTGTCGAGAAGCTCGAACACTTCGGGCTGCAGGATATAGCGGCCATTGATGTAATAGTTCGAGGGAGCCGCCGCCGGCGCCGGCTTTTCCACCATCTCGGTCACCGCGAAGCCGCCGCGCACGGCCTCGCCCTTGCCGACGATGCCGTATTTGTGGGTCTCCGTCGGGTCGCATTGCTCGACGGCGATGACGTTGCCGCCCGTCTGCTGGTAGAGCTCCATGGCACCGGCCAGGCAGCCTCGTTCGCCGAACGAAACCATGTCGGGCAGCAGCAGCGCGAAGGGCTCGTCGCCGACGATGTCGCGTGCGCACCAGACGGCGTGGCCGAGCCCGTGCGGAACCTGCTGACGGGTGAAGCTGATTGCACCGGCTGCCGGCTGCATCTTGCTCAGGCTGGCGAGTTGCTCCAGCTTGCCCGTGCGCTTCAACGTGTCCAGCAGCTCCGGTTGAATATCGAAATAGTCCTCGATCACGTGCTTATTGCGGCCGGTCACGAACACGATGTGCTCGATGCCGGCGTCAAGCGCTTCGTCGACGGCATATTGCACCACGGGGCGGTCCACCACCGTCAACATTTCCTTCGGCATTGCCTTTGTTGCCGGCAGGAACCTGGTTCCGAGGCCGGCAACCGGTATAACTGCTTTTCTTACTTTTCTCATTTCGCCATCCCTGTCTTGAGTGGACAAACTGGCCTGCCTCGCCCGGGCGGGTGTGCCCCCGTCGAATGCGATGGCGGCTGAATTGTTTCTGGTTTGATTTCTGCGTTTGCCTGAAAGTGCCCCATCATGCCGGTCAGTCTCCCACGCGCGAACGAACCCGCTAGATTGGCGCCCAGGCCATAACGCGCTCCCGCTCAAAAAGGTTGCAGTGGGGCGTACTCCGCATTCGGAGCCCCTCTGATGTAATCGGCAGGCCGTACATGCTGCCGGGACGCGTCGGTCACGGCGATTTTTGACTGATTGGAAAACTACGCCGCCAAAGAACGACCCCGATGGCTTTTGGTGAACAGTTCGAGGCGTCAGAATTTAGAGAAAGGATGCAAATTCGCAGGGAAATGAGCATGTGGTAGAAATTTGGTTGTATTCGTATGGATATATCGAGAGAACTCGCATAGCTTGAGTCCCGAACCAGATTCGCCAAAGGACGGGAATTGCGCCATGCGCACACGCAGAAGCTTCGGAATTCGTTTCGCCGCTGCCATCGGCTGCATGGTGGCCATGCTGCTAACGGCGGTGCCGGCATCGCAGGCCGCCGACAACGTCGTGGTTTTCGCCGCCGCCAGCCTGAAGAACGCGCTCGACGCCATCAATACCACTTGGCAGGAGGAAGGCCACCAGTCCGCCACCATCTCCTATGCCGCCAGCTCGGCGCTGGCCAAGCAGATTGAGGGCGGCGCGCCGGCCGATGTCTTCATCTCGGCCGACCTCGACTGGATGAAATACCTTTCGGAAAAGAACCTCACCAGGCCCGACACCGAGGTGCAGTTGCTCGGCAACCGCATCGTGCTGATCGCGGCCAAGGATTCGACTGCCGAAACCACCATCGCGCCCAATTTCCCGCTGGCCGGCCTGCTGGGCGATGGCAGGCTTGCCATGGCCGACGTAAAGGCCGTTCCGGCCGGTAAATATGGCAAGGCCGCGCTTGAGAAGCTCGGCGTCTGGTCCTCGGTTGAAGGCAAGGTAGCGCAGGCCGAGAACGTCCGTGCCGCGCTAAAGCTCGTCGCTACCGGCGAGGCGCCGCTCGGCATCGTCTACAAGACCGACGCCGTGGCCGACCCCGAGGTCAAGATCGTCGCTACCTTCCCGGAAGACACGCATGCGCCGATCATTTATCCGGCCGCGCTGACTGCTTCGTCCAACAGTGAGGACGCGACGAAGTTCCTTGACTATCTGAAGTCGGCCAAGGCCAGGTCGCTGTTTGAGGAGCAGGGCTTCACCGTATTGGTGCCGGCGGCTGCAAACTGAGGACCGGTGCAGGGTGATGCTGTTTTACTCGACCCCGGACCGGGCTTTTGGGCTATAAGCGCGCCATGGTTCTCGGGGTGGAACAACGCGAGGGGTTGCGGGCATGAGCTGGTTCCAGCTTAGTCCCGAAGAGTGGATGGCTGTCCACCTGTCGCTCAAGGTTTCGACCTGGGCGATGCTGGTCAGCCTGCCGTTCGGCGTCGGCGTCGCCCTGCTGCTGGCGCGCGGCAGTTTCTGGGGCAAGTCGCTGCTCAACGGCATCGTGCATCTGCCGCTCATCCTGCCGCCGGTGGTCACGGGCTATCTGCTGCTCATCACTTTCGGCCGGCGCGGGCCGGTCGGCGCCTTCCTGGCCGAGAATTTCGGCATCGTCTTCTCCTTTCGGTGGACGGGTGCGGCACTTGCCTGCGGTATCATGGGCTTTCCGCTCATGGTCCGCGCGATCCGCCTTTCCATCGAGGCCGTCGACCGCAAGCTGGAGGCTGCCGCCGGCACGCTTGGGGCCGGTCCGGCCTGGGTGTTCTTTACCGTGACGTTGCCGCTCATTCTGCCGGGCGTCATCGCCGGCATGATCCTCTCGTTTGCCAAGGCGATGGGCGAATTTGGCGCCACCATCACTTTCGTCTCCAACATTCCAGGCGAGACGCAGACGCTACCCTCGGCCATCTACACATTCACCCAGGTGCCGGGTGGCGACCTGGGCGCCCTCAGGTTGACGCTGGTCTCCATCGCCATCTCCATGACGGCGCTGGTCGCCTCCGAGGCGGTGTCGCGCCGGCTCGGCAGGAGGCTCGAGATCGAATGACGGTCGCGGTCGACATCACCCACCAGCTTGGCGGCTTCACGCTGGAGGCCCGTTTCGAGAGTGCGGGACGGCTCACCGCGCTGTTCGGGCCGTCCGGCTCGGGCAAGACCTCTCTGGTCAATCTGATCGGCGGGCTTGCGCGCCCGGATCGCGGGCGCATCGCCGCGCAAGGGCGCGTCTTCGTCGATACGTCCGAAAGACTGTTCGTGCCCAAGCACAAGCGCCGCATCGGCTATGTCTTTCAGGAACCGCGGCTGTTTCCGCATATGAGCGTGCGCGCCAACCTTCTCTACGGGCGCTGGTTTGCACCGGTAGGCGAACGCTATGAGGATCTGGACCGGGTTGTCGACATGCTCGGTATAGGCAATCTGCTGGAGCGGCGTCCGAGCCGGCTTTCCGGCGGCGAGAAGCAGCGCGTCGCCATCGGCCGGGCGTTGCTCACCAGTCCGCGGCTGCTGTTGATGGACGAGCCGCTGGCCTCGCTGGATGAAGCGCGCAAGGCCGAGATCATGCCCTATCTTGAGCGCCTGCGCGACGAGACGAAGATCCCGATCGTCTATGTCAGCCATTCCGTTGCCGAAGTTGCGCGGCTGGCCAGTGATGTGGTGGTGCTGTCGCGCGGCAAGGTCGCCGCCTTCGGGCCCACCGGCGCGATCATGCAGCGGCTGGACCTCCTGCCAAGGGCGGAGCAGGCCGAGGGCGGCGCGGTACTGGACATGAGGATTGCCTCGCACGATGCCGAGTTCGACATGACGGTTCTCGCTTCCGCCGCTGGTGAAATTCGCGTGCCTCGCATCGCTGCCGGACCCGGCAGCATGGTGCGCGTGCGCATTCGTGCCCGCGACGTCATGATTGCCACGGAACCTCCGCGGGGCCTGAGCGCGCTCAACGTGCTTGCCGGAAAGGTCGCGGAGATCGGCGACGTTGATGCCGCCACGGTCGAAATCAGGCTCGACTGCAATGGAGAAAGCGTGCTGTCACGCATCACCCGCCAGTCAGCGAAGGCGCTGGGGCTGGCCGTAGGACGTCCCGTCTTTGCCGTTATCAAGACGGTTGCCTTCGACCAGGAAAACTTGTCCCGTACCAGTGTGTTGCATGATATCTAGAATCCGAAAGGAATTCGAAGGCATGCCGTCTCTTACGTTGCGGATAAATCTCGACCCCGAGGGCCGGATCGGCCCCGGCAAGATCGAACTGCTTGAAAAGATAGCGGCTTTCGGCTCCATCTCGGCCGGCGCGCGCGCCATGAACATGTCGTACAAGCGTGCCTGGGACCTCGTAGAGGAAATGAACAAGCTGTTCGGCAAGCCGCTGGTGGCGGCACAGACGGGCGGCAAGCATGGCGGCGGCGCCCAGCTAACCGCGGTGGGCATGACGGTTGTCACCCGCTTCCGCGCCATCGAGCGGGCAGCGCTCGCCGCCGCCGCGCCGCAGATGGCGGCGCTGCAGGCCGAAATCGAGGCGCATTGAGCCGCGGCTAGGGCAACCCGAAGCCCTGCGACGACCTTGCCGGTCCGATGTGCTAGAGTGTGACTGGACGCGCGGCCGTTTCCTTGGCAAGACGGGCACGTTTCCAAGCCCTCTTCAGACTTGCATCGGACCCGCCAATGACCAATGTCGCCCTCACCGGGCTTGCCCGCGATCTTGCCAAACGCGCCGACGAAGGACGCCCGGTGCGCATCGGCGTCATCGGCTCGGGCGAGATGGGCACCGACCTTGTCACCCAGACCATGCTGATGAAGGGGGTTGAGGTCTGTGCCATCTCCACGCGCCGTCCGCATACGGCGCACGCGGCAATTGAGATCGCCTATGGCGACGATGCGAAAGCGCGCGAGGCCGACACCCCGTCCAAGGTTTCTGCGGCCATCGAGGCCGGCAAGATCGCCATCACCTCCAACGAGATGCTGGTTACCAATCCGCTGATCGACGTGGTCATCGACGCCACCGGCAAGCCGGGCGTTGCCGCCGATTTCGACCTCATGGCCATGGAGCACGGCAAGCACCTCGTCATGATGAATGTCGAGGCCGATGTCACCATCGGCGCCTATCTCAAGAAGCAGGCCGACCGGCTCGGCGTGGTCTATTCTGTCGGCGCCGGCGACGAGCCGTCGAGCTGCATGGAACTCATCGAGTTCGCCACCGCGCTCGGCTACACCATCGTCTCGGCCGGCAAGGGCAAGAACAATCCGCTCAACCATGATGCCGTCCCCGACGACTACCGTGAGGAGGCGGAGCGCCGCAACATGAACCCGCGCATGCTGGTGGAGTTCATCGACGGCTCCAAGACCATGGTGGAGATGGCGGCCATCGCCAACGCCACCGGCCTTGTGCCCGACAAGCCGGGCATGCACGGCCCCAAGGTCGATCGCGATGATCTCGCCAAGGTGCTAATCCCGCGCGAGGACGGCGGTGTGCTGAGCCGCAAGGGCGTGGTCGACTACACCATCGGCAAGGGCGTGGCGCCGGGCGTCTTCGTCATCGTGGAGGCAACCCATCCGCGCATCATCGAGCGCATGGACGATTTGAATGTCGGCCGGGGGCCTTATTACAGCTTCTTCCGGCCCTATCATCTCACCTCGCTTGAAGTGCCGCTCACGGCCGCCCGCATCATGCTTTATGGCCGGCCCGACATGGTGCCGCTGCCGCGCCCGGTGGCCGAAGTCTGCGCGGTCGCCAAGCGCGACCTCGCCGCCGGCGAGACCTTCGACGCCATCGGCGAGACCTGCTACCGCTCCTGGACCATGACGGTGGAGGATGCGCGCGCCAGCCGCGCCGTTCCGGTCGGCCTGCTTGAAGGCGGCAAGGTGCTGAAGCCCGTGAAGAAGGGCGAACTGCTTACCACTGAAAACGCCGCGCCCGACCCCACAACCCGCCTTTTCGAACTGCGCCGCAGGCAGGACGAGATGCTCTATGGCGTGGAATTGAGGGCAGAGGCGTAATCTGCAGGCACGCGGCACTCGTGTAGAATTGTCATGACGGCGCCGCTATACTGATGGCGCTTGGAGGCATGACATGAATCTACAGATCAGGGATCCGCGTGCCCATGAACTGGCGCGCAGACTGGCTGAGAAGCGCAAGGTCTCGATGACGGAAGCCGTCATCGAGGCGCTTGAAGCCGAGTTGAAACGCGAGGGTGCACGAACGCCTTTATCGGAGCGCCTTGCCCTGCTGGCCGATGAACTCACGGCAAAGGCCGGCCCGGGCGGTCGTCACATGAGCAAGCAGGAAATCGATGAGATGTGGGGTCACACCTGATGTTCATCGATACCTCCGTAGTCGTCGCGATCCTTGCGGCAGAGGATGACGCGGCGCAATGGAGTGATCGACTTGAGCAAGCTTCAGGAAAAGTGACATCTGCGCTGGTCGTGCTCGAGGCGACGATGCGGCTGTCGACCTTGCTCGCAATCGAGCCTTCGATCGTGGGAGCGACGATCGAGGCCTTCTTGCGGGAGGCAGACATCGAGATCGTGCCCATAGACGCCGAGGAAGCTCCGCTCGCGATCGAGGCTTTCTCAAACTACGGCAAAGGGCGCGGCCATCCCGCGCAACTCAACCTCGCCGATTGCCTGTCCTACGCCTGTGCCAAGGGCAGGGGGATTCCTCTGCTCTACAAGGGAAATGATTTTTCCCACACAGACCTAGCCTAGTTCAGCCTGGTCTACTTCCCCAGCTCGATCGATCTCAGTCGCGCGGCGTCCACGGCCTCCGTCACCAGCGTCTTCAGCCGGTCGCCGCCCATCAGCACGCCAAGGGCTGCCGCCGTGGTGCCGTTGGGGCTCGTCACCTGCTGGCGCAGAACGCCAGGCTCCTCGCCGCTCTCGGCGGCAAGGCTGGCGGCGCCGAACACGGTCTGCATGGAAAGCAGCTTGGCGGTGTCGGTCGGCAGGCCGGCATTTTCGGCTGCTGCTGTCAGGCACTCGATGAAGTGGAAGATGTAGGCCGGGCCGGAGCCGGAAACCGCCGTCACCGCGTCCATCAGCTTTTCGTCGTCGATGGTCGCCACCGCGCCGCTCGCCGCCAGCAGGCCGTCGACGAACTGCTTGGTCTCGGCAGTCACGCGACCATTGGCGCAGACCACCATCATACCCTTGCCGATCGCCGCCGGCGTGTTGGGCATGACGCGGATGATTGGCGTCTGGTTGCCGAGAATCTGCTCGAAAGTGGCAATCGGGGTTCCGGCCGCGACGCTGACGAAGCTGGTGGCACCATTGCCGAAGCGCGCATAGTCGGACGTCACCTCACGGATCACCTGCGGCTTCACCGCCAGAACCACCAGCCTGGGCGCCGCGCCGGCGGGAATGTCGGAGGCTGCCGCGCTCGTGGCGGCACCTAGCTTCGCTGCGCGGTTGCGCAACTCGTCATTGGGCTCGACCACGAAAGTCTCGGAAGGTTCTAGCTGCCCCGATTTCAGCCAGCCGGCCAGCATCGCGTAGCCCATGTTGCCGCAACCGGCCAGCACCACTTTCACGGTCATTCGTTCCTCCTGAAAAGTCCCTATCCCATAGACGGAGTTTCGCGGCGGCGGAAGCGGTTGCGGGCGTTCATCGGCTGCGCGGGTTTCACAGCCGCTTGCTGAACGCGTTTGTGAAACTCACTTCGCCCTCGCTGCCCACGGCCTCGGCCATCACCACGTCCATGTAGCCATCCGCCACATGCACCACGGCGAAGCCACCGAGGAAGGCGGCTTTCGGCTTGAATATGTCGAGCCCATCGCGGCGGTAGATCATGGCCGTGTCGTGCTGATGTCCGTGGAAGACGCCGACGACGTTGTATCCGGAAAGCACAGAGAGCAGAGCGCGTCTCTCCTCATCGCTCCACCAGTGGGGCGCGCCGGAGCCTTCGTCGTCGAAGTGTCGCGCCGCAGGGTCCCACCGTTCGAGCGAGAAGGGGTCCCAACCATAGTGCTGGAAGATGATCACCGGCCGCCCGTCTCCGGCAAAGGTGGCAAGGTCGTCTTTCAGCCACGGCAGGCTGCTCACGGCGCCCTTCGCGGTATCGCCCGCGAAGCGGTGGGTCTGCACCAGATGCAGGCCGCCCCAGTCCCAGGAATAGTTGTCGGAATGGAGATCGTAATTGGTCGCCGGCACGGGCGGCTTGAAGACCACGCTCGGCCGGTGATTGAGCTCGATATAGTCGCGCATCTCGCGCCGATACCAGTCGACATGGGGCGGCGGCCCGTCCTGGTCAAGGTCGTGATTGCCGAGCCCGGCATAGACGGGGAAGTGCACGCGATCCGGCCCGGTGTCCTGCTGGTAGCGCTGACTGAACTGCAGCAGCTGCGTGCCTTCGCTAGGCGCCGTCACCTGGCCGCCTCCGTCGTCGGTCATGTCTCCGCCCACGACTATGCCGAGGGGCGTGGCAATGTCTTGTCCACCGCTGGCGAGTCTGCTGGGCTTGCCGCCGATCTCGAGCGGCCATGTACGTTCCGCAATCCGGTTGATTGCCGCGATGTGGCGCAAGAGGTTGGCGTCGGTCTTGCCTTCCTGCTCGCAATTCGGGCTGAGGCCCACTGCCATGCGGCAGGCATGCACATCGCTGATGAAGATGAAGGTCGCGTCGATCGGCGGGCGGGCCGCCTGCGCTTCGGCCCGGTTTTGCGGCCCCAGCAGCGGCAGGGCGGCCATTCCCAAGGCGCCGCCAATCAGATCTCGCCTTGTGAGAGAAGGCGGCTTGCCGGCTTTCATCTAGGTTCCTCGGCGTTGGACTTGGTCAGGATGGGGCGGGCAGCCCTGCTTGGCAAGCTCAGCGCTTCACCCCGGCCGTCACCGGAAAGCGCGCCACCAGCCGCAGACCGATGACGCTGAACACGAAGAACAGCCACACCGGGTCCGCGCGCCGGAAGAAGAAGCTTTCCAGGAATGCGTTCAACGCGGTGAACAGCAGGATCATCATGAAGAAGTCGCCCAGATAGACGTTCTCCTTGAGGAGCGGGATGCGCATGTAGTCGCGGATAGGCGCGACGAAAAAAGCGTAGGCTGCTGCGCACAGCGCAGGCAGGCCCATGGCAAGGGCGATGTCGAGATAACCGTTGTGGCCGTGCACGATCTCGCGGATGTCCCAGGCCCGGTCGAATGGCTGTTCCGAGTCCTGCACCAGAGGCGTGCCCCAGAAGCTCTCAAAGCCGTAACCGGTCCAGGGGCGCTTCGCGATCATCTCGCCGGCAAACTCCCACAGCGTGGTGCGACCAGTGTAGGTCAGGTCCGGCATGGCGTGGTGCACAAAATCGCGCAGCGGATCGATGAAGACGATACCAAGCGTGCCCACTGCGGTGCCTGCGATCGCCAATCCGAACAGGATCGGTGTCAGCAGGCGCATGCCGACAATGCCGGGCAGGACCACCAGCAGGATCGACAGCGGCACAAGTCCGGCTGTGGTCTTGGAGCCGGTGTTGATCATGAAGATCATTGCCGCCGCGAGCAGGAACAGGCCGCTGCCGCGCCAGCCGCGACGGGCGAGATAAAGGCCGCCGAAGCTCAGGCAGGCCATGATTGGGCCAGCGATGTTCTTGTGCGTGAAAACCCCGCGCCACAGCCCCGCGTGTTGCGGCTCGGGCGAGGCGTATGTGTGCATGGCCGCGTCGGTAAACAGCGCCAGTCCGGCATAGCTCAGCATCACCACGGTGAGCCCGGAAATGGCAATCGCCATGGAAAAGGAGTCCGCATCGCGCGCAATGGCCAGGATCGTCGCCATGACCAGTATGCCGATGAACGTGAAGGACGCCGCGCGCAGAGCGGCAGAAGGGTCGTCGGCATGCGCAACCGAAAGCAGCAGGAACGCAAGCACCAGCAAGAGCGACGGCGCGAAGAGCGCCATCAGCACCCGCCGGTCGGTCATGGTCAGCAGGGCGAAGATCGAGATCGCACCCAGCGCGCCGAAGCCCACCTGGTTGACGATGTCACCGCCGGTGCTCGCCAGTTCCGCATCGCCGTGGAAGGGCCGAAACGAAACCATGACGATGGTCAGCAGCAGCGAAGCGATCGCGGTGGCGATGCCGGTCCGCGAGAAGGCGTCGGCAAGAGATGACAAAGAGCCGGCCGGCTCAGTTCTTCTCAGGCTGGCGGTATTGCTCATTGGCATATCCGAACTCGGCCATGATCCGGCCCAGCGCCACATAGACAGGGTAGAGCCCGATGGAAGGCGAGCCGGTGCGGGCCAGCCCAAGTGCGCCCCTTGCCGGCGAGGCAGCAAGCAGCGCCAGGCTTTTCAGGAATACCTTCGTGTTCGCCAGCGGTGTGCCGGCGCGCTTCTTCTTCTCCACCAGCGTTGAGATGACGCCGTTGCGCAAGGCGCGTGCGCGGATCCAGTCGGGCTCCACACGGCGCGCCGGTACAGCTTCGTAGACGGGCGCCTCGGCGCACCATGCAAGCTTGAAGCCGCGTTGCGCGGCCCGGCTCAGGAAGTCGGAATCGCCGCCCCCCATAAAGTTGAACTTCAGATCGAGGAAAGGCGCGCCCATCGCCATCAACACGTGGCGGCGGATCAGCAGGTTGCCGGAAGAGTACAGTGCCTTCACGCGCCCGCTCTCGGTGTAGGGCGGCGCGAAGACCGGATGAGTGGCCCAGCGGTTGTGCTCGGGCCTGGCGAAGACGGGCACCTGCGGCCCGCCGACGATGTCGGCTTCCAGCGTTTCGGCGGTGCGGCACATGCGCTCCAGCCATTGCGGATCGGCGATCTCGTCGTCATCAATGACCATCAGGTAGCGTAAGCCCGGAAAATACCGCAGTGCGGTCTCCCAGCCGGCATTGTAGGCGCAGCAATTGCCGCGCTCATGCGCGATGATGACCATGCCGGCAAGGCGGGCGCTCTCGAACAGCGGCAGGGCGGCTGCCGCTCCTTCGCGGGCCTCGGCATCGTTTTCCATGACGATCACGGCGAAGCGTCGCGTGGTCTGCTGGGCGGCGAGTGAGTCCAGCGTCGCAAGCAGTTGCTGCGGCCGCCTGAATGTCGGCACCGTGACCACGACCTCCGCGCAATCGCCCTCGAGCGCCGGAGACCGGCCGGCGATCGAAACGGAAGCCCGGAATGGCGAAGGGTTCATGCGCAGGTCCGCCTGTTCTAACGTCGCCTGCCGTAGCACTGGTGCCGATAAGGATTGGTTAAGCCGCCCGCAGCGAATATCTTTGCTTAACAGTCATTTAGATGGAAATTGCAGGCGCGCGTGCTTGCGTTCCGGCCATTCAGATGGGCGCGCCGGCATTTCTTGCCGGCTGCGCCGCCTGCTATCTCGTCACCCGTCTTTTGGACTAGTCCAGCCCGGTCACGATCCCGCACAGGTCCTGCTCGCGAGGGCTCTGGGGGTCGCGACAATCTTCCTGAACCTGCTTGCGCTTTTCCGCCGGCATCTTGTGCCATTCCATCCTTATTTCCTCGGGCGTGCGCATCTTGGTCATTTCGCTGTCCAGATAGAGCGGCCCCACGATTTCGGGGTTGGAGACGGATCTCTGCCTGTCGGCCCCGCTCGAATCCGTGGTGTCGGACTCCGTGGTCGTTTGCGCAAGGGCTGTGCCGGTTGCCAGCGTCAGTGCCAGCGCGGCGATAGGAAGTAACTTGAAGGTCATGCCGTTTCCTCCTGGGGTTTGCGGTTCAGCGCCCGAGACGTTCCGTAAACAGGGAGGGGTGAAAAAGGTTCCGGTTAGTATTTTGTCCCTATAAGAAATCTGCGAGGCTCAAAAGGAAAACTTCGATCTAAATCGAAGTGGCCGCAATTTAGGTGAGACGATTTCAGATAGACCGTCAGAAAAGAGTTTGCGTGCGCTCCGCACCACGCTCTGGCCCTGCCTTCCTTTAATCATCGATTTATAGGGTTGTGATAGATGCCGTCTCGAATAGGGACGAAATGCATCTTCTGTTTGCAACATCGATCGTGCCCGACGGCGCGCTGGGATCGGGCTATGAGATTGCCAACGCGGCAATTATAGACGGCCTGCGCCGTGCCGGCGTGCGCGTCACGGTGCTGGGCTTCGTCTGGCCCGGCCGCTCGCCTTCCGATCCCGAAAACACCATCGTTCTGGGCGAGGTCGACGTGCGCACCAATGGCGCGCCACTGCGCCGCAAGCTTGCCTGGCTGCGCGACGCCATGCTGTCGGGCCTGACCTTCTCTTCGGTCAAGCTGCGCATGGTCGGCCCGGCAACGGTGCGTCGCGCCGTCGAGGCTGCCGGGCCTTTCGATGCGTATGTGCTGAACTCGGTGCAGTTCGCCGGCGCTTTCGAAGGTGTTTTCCGCGATCGGCCGACCCTTTTTATCGCCCACAATGTCGAGCACCGCTCGGCCCAGGAAAACGCCCGCGCAGCCCACAGCACCTTCCAGCGCTTCCTGTATCGTCGCGAGGCGCGGTTGCTGGAAAAGCTCGAGGAGCGGCTTTGCCGCAAGGCGCGTTTCGTCTTCACCCTGGCCGAAGAGGACCGCGAAGCCCTCGGCGTCGCTTCGCCCGCGCGGTCGGCCGCGCTGCCGCTGGTCACCCGCGCCAGCGAGCCGCCACCGCCGGAGGGCCGCACGGTCGAATACGACGCCGCGCTGATCGGAACCTGGACCTGGCAGCCCAACCGCATCGGGCTCGAATGGTTCCTGCACGAGGTGGTGCCGCATCTGCCGCACGATTTCACGGTCAGGATCGCGGGCCACCTGCCGGGCGACGTCACCTCCAGCCATCCAGGCGTGAAGTTCGTGGGCCGGGTGCCCGACGCCGAGAGCTTCGTGCGCGGTGCCGCTGTCATCCCGCTGGTCAGCCGGGCCGGAACCGGCGTGCAGCTCAAGACCATCGAAACCTTCGAGCTCGGCCTGCCATCTGTCGCCACGGCCAGTTCGTTGCGCGGCATCGACCACCGGCCGGAAAATTGCATTGTCGCCGACGATCCGGCGTCCTTTGCTGCCGCATTGCAACTTGCGGCTTCCGGCGCATGCCGCGACGTCGATGGCTGCGATTTCTACTGGCGTCAGCGCCATGCGCTGGACGCAGGCATCCGGCGCGGCCTACAGGCGCTGGGGCATATAAGCCTTGAGGTGACGGCGTGAACTTGCATTCCAACCACGCCTCATTCGGGCTCGATTCCCGAAGGGACATTCTCGGCATATCGGTGGCCAGCGTCGCCCGCGACGAGGCGATCGGCATGCTGGAGCGGATGCTGTCCGAGCGCCGCTTCACCAAGGTCAGCTTCCTCAATGCGCACAATGCCAACATCGCATGCAACGATGCCGAGTTCGCTTCCGCGCTCAAGGATTTCCTCATCCTGCCAGATGGTGTCGGCGTCGACATTGCTGCCAAGCTTCTCTACGGTGAGGCATTTCCGGCAAATCTCAACGGAACCGACTTCATTCCCGGCTTCCTGAAGGCCTCGAAGCAATCGCTCACCGTCGGTCTCATCGGCACGACGCGGGCCAACGCCGAGGCCGCGGCAGAAAGGCTTTCTGCATTGTCGCGCCAGCATCGTTTCGCCGTGCTTCACGACGGCTTTTTCACCGAGCAGGAAGAACCTGAAATCCTCGAGCGCATCGCCAGGCTGCGCCCGGATATCCTCCTGGTGGCCATGGGCGTGCCGCGCCAGGAACTGTGGATCAGCCGCAAGATCACAGACAGGCATTGCACGCTGCCAATCGCCGTCGGCGCGCTTCTGGATTTTCTCAGCGGCGCGGTGCCGCGCGCACCGTTGTGGATGCGCCGGTTGCGCCTGGAATGGGTGTTCCGGCTGCTGATCGAGCCCCGCCGCCTGTGGCGCCGCTATGTCGTGGGCAACCCGTTGTTCCTGGCGCGCGTGCTGCGGCAGAAATTCTTCGGGCGGGCATGATGGAGCACGCCGCAGCCTCCTTCGAAATCACGGCGCCGCGGCAGACTGCGCTGCGCGCTGCCATCGTCACCGCCAGCTATGCGCCCGATTTCGAGCGCTGCCGCCTGCTTTGCGAGACGTTGGATCGCTACGTTATCGGCTCCCAGCATCACTACATCCTGGTCGAGGGGCGGGATGTCCCGCTTTTCCGCCAATTGGAGCGGCCTGGCCGCACGGTGGTGGACGAGCGCGACCTTCTGCCCGGCTGGCTCCATGTCATGGACGATCCGCTCAGCCTCTTTCGCCGGCGCGTGTGGTGGAGCTTCAGGACGATGCCACTGCGCGGCTGGCATGTGCAGCAATTGCGCCGCATCGCCATTGCCGCCCATGTCGAGCCGGAAGTGCTGATCTATGTCGATTCCGACGTCGCGTTCCTGAAGGCCTTCGATTGCGGCGCGTTCCAGCGCGACGGCAAGGTGCGGCTGTTCCGTCGCGACGATGTGGCGAGCGGGCTCACGCGATATGGTCACCATATCTGGTCGAAGAACGCCGGAAGGGCGCTCGGCATCGCCCATCCGGAAATGTCGCCGCACGACTATATCTCCACCCTGATCGCCTGGCGGCGTCTAAGCGTTATCGACATGTGCGCGCGCGTGGAGGCCACAACGGGCCGCGATTGGGTCGAAGTGCTCGGAAGGGCACGCCAGTTTTCCGAGTGCCTGCTTTATGGCCGGTTCGTCGACGAGGTTCTCCACGGCCAACACCATTTCCACGGAGCCGACGAGTTCTGCCGCGTGCACTGGGTCGGCGAGCCGCTGTCGGACGAAGGTTTTGGCGAGTTCGTCGCCTCCATGTCTCCCGAGCAGGTGGCCATCGGCATGCAGTCCTTCATCGGGACCGATCTCGGCCGCATCCGCCGCCTGGTCGAAGCCTGAGCGCCTTTTTCACACGCAGCTTGTGGACGCGCCTGTCGGTGGGGTCACGCCGCCTTGGCCGGCCGCCTGAGCGCGGGGTAGGTGAGGGTGGCCGAGGCCACCCAAAGCGCGGCAAACAGCGCGTTCAACGACCATATGAGTTCCGCCGCGTCCGGACCGTGCTTGAGCATGAAGACCAGAAGCAATGCCTTCAGCCCGGCCAGCATGGCGAGGTTGAATGCCCGCAACAGCGTCTGCCCGCGCGCGAACAGAAGCTCCGACTGGTACTCGACAAGGTTGCGCAGGCCCGGCACGCAAAGGCCAAGCCCGACCAGGGGAGCGGCGGTGGAAACATTCTTGCCCAGTATATTCGGGAAGAAGTGCAGGATCACCGCCAGCGCGAGCAGCGCCAGGGTCGAGACGGTGAAGACGCCAAGCTCGATGCCGATGCGCGTGCGCAGCCGCGCCAGTATTTCCGGCGCGCGCATCATGCGTTGCACCAGCATCATCGAGAAGGTGCGGATCGGGATCGCGGTCAGGTCCACCAGCCGCATGACAATTGCATAGACACCGGCAAGCTGCGGCCCGCCGATGGAAAGCACCAGCAGCTTGTCGAACTCCATCTGCAGGTAGAACAACACCTCGGCGCCGGCCACATAGACCGAATCCGCCATGCGGCGCAGATAGAGCGGCGGCCGCAGCCGCAGGCGCTGGCGCGGGTAGAAAAAGGCGAAGGCGATGACGGCCGAAACCGCATTGGCAGCGACGTAGAATAGCGACCAGTCAGCCAGCGTCGGGCTCGGCCAGAAGAAGAACGCCGCCGCAAACAGGGCGCGCATCAGCGTACCGGCGATCGCCATCACCGAGGCGCGCCCGAAGCGGCCAAGGCCGTTATTGACGATCAGCACCACTTCCACCGGCCGCCACAGCAGGGCTTCCGCCAGGATCACGGCGGCAAAGACCGACAGCGCCATCTCGCCGTCAAAAAACAGCAGGTAGACGCCAAAGGCGGCGGCGGCCAGAACAGGCAGTGACAGCATGGCCAGCAGCAGGAAGCCGGCGGTGAAGGTGCCGATGAGGTTCGGCCGCACCGTCGCGGTCCGGTAGAGCGCCGAGATGAAGCCGAAGGCCAGCAGCCGCGAAAGCATCACCCCGGCTGCGGAAGCCGTGGCAAAGCGGCCGAAATCGGCCAGCGAGAGCGCGTTGGCCAGCGCAACGAAATAGACGAGCGAAAACACCAGCCGCCCGCCCGCGCCGCTTACGGCCGAGAAATAGTCGCGTATCAGGCCGCGCCGCTCCGAAATGAAGGCGGAAAGGCGGGCGCCGAGGAGCCCGGTTTGGGTGTTGGTGGCCTGGGTCATGGTGTCAGTGCCGACGCTAGCAGCGAAAGCTTAATGCGCGGTTCCGGGCGTGCGGTCGCCGCTGGGCTGGCGGGCTCGCCGCATCAGGAATGCACGGCGCCGAAGGCCATTAACGGTTTGTTTTCCATGAGTGCTTAGCGTGGCATTGCGCATTGTCCGCAGTTTCCCCGTTCGAAAAGCCGCGCCAGAATGTCAGAAACCGAAAATCGCGCCGACCTGAAGCGGTCGCTTCTTGCCTATGCGCGCGACGAGGGCGACCACGCTCCGCTTGGCACTGGCTCGCTTCTGGCGCTGGCCCGCGACAATGACGACGTCGAAGGCGCGCTCGAGCGCCATCGCGCTGCACGTTCGCGCCGCGAAGAACGGATTCGACGCGAGGCTCTGGCGGCCATGGATGCCGCCGCAATGGATGCTGTGGCCAGGGACGCCGTAGCAAAGCCGGCGTCGCCAGTGGCAAGCGCCCCGATCCGCACGGGCGGCAGGCTTTCTGGCTGGCTGTCGCGTTTCAGGCGCGGCAGGGCGGGGCTGGAACCCGCCGCAAACGAACACGCCCATCACCGGCCGGCATCCGCATGGACGGCGGATGCCGTTTCCCACATGGGCTCGGAAGATGTCTCCGAAACGGTCGAAGCCGACGACGACCGCCATTGGAAGCCGCTGATCGATCCGATGAAGGTGATCGGCGGCATCGGCCGTTCATGGAAGCTGATCGCACTCTGCACCGTGCTAGGCGCGCTTCTTGGAGTTGCAGTCGCCGTTTCGACGCCCAAAAAATATGTCGCGGTCACCGAATTGCTGATCGACCCGCGCGACCTCAAGCTGGTCGACCGCGATCTTACACAGGCCGGCTTCTCCAATGAGGCCACGCTTGCCATTGTGGAGAACCAGGTCCGCGTCATCACCTCGGGCACGGTGATGAGCCGGGTCGTCGACACGCTGCATCTCGATGAAGACCCCGAATTCAATGGGCAGGGTGGCAGCCGTGGGCTTCTTTCCGGCCTTCGCTCGGCGCTGTCGGGTGCCAAGGGCGCGGACGATGCGGGTACGCGTCGCGCACTCGCGATCGACAATCTGGCCGAAAGCCTTTCGGTCGAGCGCGGCGGCAAGACCTTCGTGGTGATAATCGCCGTGAAGACGCTGGACGGCGAGAAGTCGGCCCTCATCGCCAACACCATGGCGGACGTGTTTCTCAAGACCTATGGCGAGCTCCAGTCCGACACCGCCACCCGGGCCACCGAAGAGCTTACCGCACGCCTGTCCGAACTGCGCGACGGAGTCGAGGCCGCCGAGCGCGAGGTCGAAGCCTTCAAGGCCGAGCACGACATCATCAACCCGCAGGGCCGGCTCATCACCGACGATGAGCTGGTGAGGCTCAACGACCAGCTTTCCATTGCGCGCGCCCGCACGCTGGAGCTGAAGGCCAAGGCCGCCTCGGCCGGGTCGGCGAATGTCGGGGCTGTCGTCGGCGGCGAGTTGCCGGAGGCGCTGGCCTCTCCGATAATGACTGAGCTGCGCGCGCAATACGCGGCGACGAAGAGCGAGGCCGACCGCCTGGCCGTCAAGCTCGGTCCGCTCCATCCGCAGCGTCAGGCGATCGACGCCCAGCTTGCCGGCGCACGCGAGCAGATCAGTGCCGAGCTGCGCCGCATAGCCGCCGCCGCCCAGACCGAACTCACCCGCTCGCAGCAACTCGAACAGGAGCTGTCGTCGCGGCTGGCGCAGCTCAAGGTCCGTCAGGGCGGCGTAAATCGCGACATGGTGGCCTTGCGTGAGCTGGAGCGCGAGGCCGCCGCCAAGCGGGCTGTCTACGAGGCCTTCCTGCTACGCGCCCGCGAAACCGGCGAGCAGCGCGACATCAACACCGCCAATATGAGCGTGATTTCGGTCGCCTATCCGCCGCTGAGGGCGAGCGGCCCGTCGCGCTCCACCATCGCGGTACTGGGTACCGCGCTCGGCTTTTTCGGCGGCGTGGGTCTGGGCGGCATGCGCGGCGCCTATGAAAGCCTGCGCGAAACCGCGCATCGCCGTCGCCGCCGACCGGCCGTCCAACCTGTGACACCGGTCGCCGCGACGATCGGGCCTGAAGACGATCCCACCGAACCCGGGGGCGGGCATCCGCGCCCGCCGGAGCCAGGCAGCGCCGACCGTGCCCAGCCGCTGCTGCGGGCCGTGCCGCAGCCTATCGAGCCCTCGGCGCACGCCTTTGCGCCGGACCATGCACCAGAAAGCGAGCAAGAGATCGCATCCTCGGGGCCAGCCGCGCCGGCGACGCATGGCGATGTTCCCCGACTGGCCGCCCCGGCTGCGCCCGAACCGTCGATCGACGAAATCCGCGCCAGCCTGCGCGATTTCCGCCATCGGGTGGAGGGGCTCGCAGAAGCCCGCACCCGACGCCGATATTTCTGAGGGATCTGCAACTCCAATTGTGGCTTCGCGCCATTCAACGGCGCAACGACGGGATTGCGTCGCGGATTTTTCGTGACTATGCCTTTTCACACAGTGCTTGCGCCAGGGAAGAGACATGACTGAAATTATTGACGGGAAGATCGTAGCCGAAGATGTCGTGGAAACGGTGAAGCGTTTCACGGCCGAGCTTGCGGAAAAACACGGCGTCCAGCCCGGGTTGGCCGTGGTCATCGTCGGCGAGGATCCGGCAAGCCAGGTCTATGTCTCCTCCAAGGGCAAGAAAGCCAAGGAATGCGGCTTTCTCTCGGTCCAGCACACGCTGCCGGCCGAGACCAGCGAAGCCGATCTGCTCAAGCTCATCGATGACCTGAACGCCGATGCGACCATCCACGGCATCCTGGTGCAGCTGCCGCTGCCCGACCACATCGATTCCGGGAAGGTGATCCAGGCCATCGCGCCGCAGAAGGACGTCGACGGCTTCAGCTTCGTCAATGTCGGCAAGCTCGGTACCGGCGAGGTCGACAGCGCCTTCGTGCCCTGCACCCCGGCCGGTTCCATGCTGCTCATCGAGCGCGTGCGCGGCAAGGACCTTTCGGGCCTCAACGCGGTCGTCGTCGGCCGCTCCAATATCGTCGGCAAGCCCATGGCCAACCTGCTTCTGGCAGCCAACTGCACTGTCACCATCGCGCACAGCCGCACCAAGGATCTGCCCGCGCTCGCCCGCACCGCCGACATCCTCATCGCTGCCGTCGGCCGTCCGGAAATGATCAAGGGCGACTGGGTCAAGCCCGGCGCCACGGTCATCGACGTGGGCATCAACCGCATCCCCGCACCGGAGAAGGGTGAGGGCAAGTCCCGGCTGGTGGGCGACGTCGAGTTCGACAGCGCGCACAAGGCGGCCGGCGCTATCACCCCGGTTCCCGGCGGTGTCGGCCCGATGACCATCGCCATGCTGATGGCCAACACGCTGGTTTCGGCAAGCCGCGCCGCCGGCGTCGAACCGCCGGCCTTCTGACCACTGGCCGCACCAACCATGCCGGCCTCGCCGCAGCCCGTTCCGGTGGAGATGCAGCTCTTGCCCGACGGCGTGCAAGGAGGCCGGCAATTCGCCTTCCTGCTGGTCGACAAGTTCCCGATGTTTTCGCTGGCTGCGGCGATCGACACGGTGCGCTCGGCCAACCGGCTTCTCGGCCACAATTTTTATGGCTGGACCACCGTCTCGGCCGACGGCGAGGCGGTGACCGCCTCCAATGGCCTGGCGCTGAAGGTTGGCTACAGCGTGGCCGACATTCCGCAGGTGGACATTCTGTTCGTCTGCGTCGGGCTCACGACCGAATTTCCGGGCAAGAGCAAGGTGCTGGCCGCTCTGCGCGGCTGGGGCCGGCGCGGCGGAGCGCTTGGCGCGCTTTCGGCCGGCTCATACCTGCTGGGCGAAGCCGGCCAGCTCGACGGCTATCGCTGCACCATCCATTGGGAAAACCGCGCCGGCTTCAGCGAGCGCTTTCCCGAAATCCAGTGCACCGGCAATGTCTTCGAGATCGACCGCAAGCGCTACACCTGCGCCGGCGGCACCACATCGATCGACCTCATGCTGGAGATCGTGCGCGGCGACCTGGGCCCCCACATCGCCAACGGCGTCGCCAACCAGTTCCAGCACGAACGCATCCGCTCGGCCACCGACCGCCAGCGCATAGGGCCTGAGCGCGACCTGACCGGCAAGTCGGAGAAGCTGCGCAAGATCGTCGAGCTCATGGCCGACAATCTCGACGAGCCGTTTTCGGCGCTCGAGCTTGCCAAGATGGCCGGGCTTTCAGTGCGCCAGGTAGAGCGGCTGTTCCTGCGCCACCTCAACGTCACGCCCGGGCGTTACTATATGCGGCTGAGGCTTGAGCGGGCGCGCGAGCTGCTACGCCAGACCAATATGCCTATCCTCGACGTGGCGGTCGCCACCGGCTTCACCTCGCATTCCTATTTCGCGCAAAGCTATCGCCTGCAATTTGGCCGGCCGCCATCGGAAGAGCGACGCACGACGTATTGAGGGGGCGGCGCGTTCCCTCCCCCTTGAGGGGGCGGCCCGAACGGCCGGGAAGGGTAGGTTCATGCCCGGCACTACCGTAGTTTGAATTCATCCACGCCGTACGACGCGACAGGCTCATTCTGCACCGCTGCGGCGGCTTTGGTCGACCGGCATGGGTCCCCGGAACCTTCGCACTTCGCTATCGCTCGTGCTTCGGCCCGAGGATGACGGGGATAGGACGGCCGGGAGCAGCACTGGTCAGCGGGTTGCCCACCACCAGCTTGCCTCTTCCTTCTCGGTCTCTGTCATTTCGCGGTGTTCCCAAGCCTTGCCGTTCCAGCGACGCATCGCAGCATTTGAACTGTCCGGTCGCCAATCGGCATGACGACCGCGCAAGGCTTCATACAGCCGCTTCAAAAGCGCCCGCACGTCTTTCCCCCAGATTGTATCCCCAGCCGCCACTCAATCAAAGATTGGCGACTGATGCAACCATGGGGCGTGAATTTTGATGGGGCACGCTGTCCGCGTGCGGTCGCTTTCGGCCAGTGGAGGAGAGCGGCAGGCTATCCCAGTCCGAACGCACGGGCGCCTTCGTCGGCGCGGCCGGCCATCTGGCGGAAGCCGGCGAACAATTCGCGCCCGAAGCCGTGTTCGTTTTCTGTAAGGTCGATCAGCGGCACTTTTCGAGCCTTCAGTTCGGTCTCGGGGATGAACACGTCAAGCGTGCCCTTCTCGGCGTCGAGGCGCACGAGGTCGCCGTCGAGGATCTTGCCGATGACGCCGCCTTCCAGCGCCTCCGGCGTGACATGGATCGCCGCCGGCACCTTGCCCGATGCGCCCGACATGCGGCCGTCGGTGACAAGCGCGACCTTGTGCCCGCGATCCTGCAGGATGCCGAGAATGGTGGTGAGCTTGTGCAACTCCGGCATGCCGTTGGCGCGCGGGCCCTGGAAGCGGATGACGGCGACGAAGTCGCGGTCGAGCTGACCGGCCTTGAAGGCGTCGTGCAGCGCCTGCTGGCTGTCGAGAACCACTGCCGGCGCCTCGATGAAGCGCCGCTCCGGCTTCACGGCCGAGGTCTTGATGACCGCATGGCCGACATTGCCGGAAAGCATTTTCAGGCCGCCGCTCGGCTGGAACGCCTTGGCGAATGGCGCCAGCACCTTCTCATCGCCGCTTTGCTTGGGTGCTGCCTCGCGTTGCACCGAGCCGTTGGCGCCGAGCCTGGCCTCCACAGCATAGGGGCGCAGGCCTTCGCCCCACACGGTCTGCACGTCCTCGTGCAGCAGGCCGGCATCGAGCAACTCGCGGATCAGGAAGCCCATGCCGCCGGCGGCGTGGAAATGGTTCACGTCGGCAAGGCCGTTCGGATAGACCCGCGCCAGCAGCGGCGTGGCGTCGGAAAGGTCGGAAATGTCCTGCCAGGTCAGCCGGATGCCGGCCGCCGCCGCCATGGCGATGAGGTGGATGGTGTGGTTGGTCGAGCCGCCGGTGGCGTGCAGCCCCACCACGCCATTGACGATGGAGCGCTCGTCGATCATGCGGCCGACAGGAGTGTAGGCATTGCCCAGCGCGGTGATGGCCAGCGCGCGCTTGGCCGCTTCCTTCGTCAGCGCGTCGCGCAGCGGCGTGCCGGGATTGACGAAGGAGGCGCCCGGCGTGTGCAGGCCCATGATCTCCATCAGCATCTGGTTGGAGTTGGCGGTGCCGTAGAAGGTGCAGGTGCCGGGGCCGTGATAGGATTTTGATTCCGCCTCCAGCAGTTCGGCGCGGCCGACCTTGCCCTCGGCATAGAGCTGGCGGATTTTTGCCTTCTCGTCATTGGGCAGGCCCGAGGTCATCGGCCCGGCTGGGATGAACACCGCCGGCAGGTGGCCGAAGCTGAGGGCGGCGATCAGCAGTCCCGGCACGATCTTGTCGCAGACGCCGAGGAAGACTGCAGCATCGAACATGTTGTGGCTGAGCCCCACGGCCGCCGCCATGGCGATCACGTCGCGCGAAAACAGCGACAGTTCCATGCCCGGCTGGCCCTGGGTGACGCCGTCGCACATGGCCGGCACGCCACCCGCCACCTGAGCGATGCCGCCGGCTTCATGCGCGGCCTGCTTGATGAGCTGCGGATAGGTCTCGAAGGGCTGATGCGCCGACAGCATGTCGTTGTAGGAGGTGATGATGCCGAGATTGGGCACCGTGTCGCCGCTGAGGACCGCCTTCTCGCCCGGTGCGCAGGCGGCAAAGCCATGGGCAAGGTTGCCGCAAGACAGAACGGCGCGGTTGGCGCTGCGGCCGGCTGCCTGCGCGAGACGCTCGAGATAGAGCTGGCGCGAGGCCCGCGAACGCTCGCGGATCCGCTCTGTAATGGCTTCGATGTCGCTTCTGGCGGTCATGACGGTCGGTCCTTTGCGGGGCGGCCCCGAAAGCGCCGGGAGGATGCGCTTTGCGGAAGCTGGATGGATTACGGCGCCCAGAAGATCTGCACGGGCACCTTTGCATGGTCGAAGACGGCGCGCACCGGCAGATGCGGTTGGCCGTCGAGGGCGGCTTCCAGCACGCGGCGCTTTTCGGCGCCTTCGATGTGGAGCGCGATGAAGCCGGCCGATGCGATACGCGGCAGCGTCAAGGTCAGGCGCGGCTCGATGCCGCTCGGTGCATGCACCGGCAGCACGTTGGCCTGGGCATCCGGGTCGAGCAGTGCCGGCAGGTCGTCGGCGTCGGGAAAGTAGGAGGCTGTGTGGCCGTCCGCGCCCATGCCGAGGATTGCGGCATCGAGCGGCAGGGCATTGCGCGCGACTGCTTCGTCGGCGCGCCGGGCCGCGGCTTCCACATTGCCGGCCGGCGAATAGAGGCCGATAAACTTGGCGGCGGCGGCCTCGTTCTGCAGCAGGTTGGCAGCCACCAGCCCGGCATTGGAACGCTGAGAATCCTCCGGCACGAAGCGCTCGTCCACCAGCGTCACGGTCACTCTGGCCCAATCCAGCTTCTGCCGCGAAAGCGTGCGGAAGAACAGGCCGGGCGTGGTGCCGCCGGAGACGGCAAGCGTGGCCTTGCCGCGCTCTGCAATGGCTGCGGCCAGCACGCCGGCTACCCTTTCGGCGAAGGCCGGGGCCAGCGCCTGCGATGAGGCGAATTCGTGCCAGCTGAGGGCGGCCTTGTCCATCCCGCTCAGCTCTCGTGCCAGGTGCGGCCGTCGCGCTCGATCAGCGCGATGGAGGCCGAGGGGCCCCAGGTGCCGGCGGTGTAGCCTTGCGCTTCCTGGCGGCTGTCTTCCCAGGCGGCGAGGATGGGGTCGATCCAGCTCCATGCGGCCTCGACCTCGTCGCGGCGCATGAACAGCGACTGGTTGCCGCGGATCATGTCCATGATCAGCCGCTCGTAGGCGTCCGGATTGCGCTCCTGGAAGCTCTCGGCAAAGCTCATGTCGAGCGGAACGTGGCGCAGGCGCATGCCGCCGGGGCCCGGGTCCTTGATCATGATCCATTGCTTGACGCCCTCGTCGGGCTGCAGCCGGATGACCAGCTGGTTGGCGGCGATGTTGCCGGCGCTGTCCTCGAAGATGGAATGCGGGATCGGCTTGAACTCGATGACGATTTCCGAAACACGGGTGGCCAGCCGCTTGCCGGTGCGCAGGTAGAAGGGGACACCCGCCCAGCGCCAGTTGGCGATCTCGGCCTTGATCGCCACGAAGGTCTCGGTGTTGCTTTCGCTGTTGCCGAGTTCTTCGAGATAGCCCTTGACGGGCCCGTTGGCCGATGCGCCGGCGCGATACTGCCCGCGCACGGTGGTCTTGGGCGCTTCGTTGCCGTTGATGCGCTTGAGCGAGCGCAGCACCTTCAGCTTCTCGTCGCGCAGCGCATCCGCCTCCATCGAGGACGGCGCTTCCATGGCCACAAGGCACAGAAGCTGCAGCATGTGGTTCTGCATCATGTCGCGCAGCGCGCCCGCCTTGTCGTAATAGGTGATGCGGTCTTCCAGCCCCACCGTTTCGGCGACCGTGATCTGGACATGGTCGATATGGGCCGAGTTCCACAACGGCTCGTAGAGCGCGTTGGCGAAACGCAACGCCATCAGGTTCTGCACCGTCTCCTTGCCGAGATAGTGGTCGATGCGGAAGATCTGCTGTTCGGAAAAGACCTCGGCGATCTGATCGTTCAGCTCGCAGGCGGAGGTGAGGTCGCGGCCGATGGGCTTCTCCATCACGATGCGAGAAGTCGGCGTGACCAGGCCCACTTCCTGCAGGTGCCGGGAAATGTGGCCGAACAATGCGGGGGCGACCGCGAGATAGAAGGCGCGGATGCTTCTGCTGTTGCCGACCACCTTCTTCAGCTGTTCGAAGCCATCGCCCGACACTGCATCGATCCCGACATAGCTGAGGCGCTTCAGGAAGGACTCAAGCTGCCCCTGGTCGATCTCACTTGGCTTCACATGCGTGGAAATCGACTTGCGGGCGAAGGCACGGTAGTCGTCGTCCGACAGTCTGGCGCGCGACGCTCCGATGATCCGGGTGGGTTCGGAAAACTGGCCGGCGCGCTGGCGCTGGTAGAGTGCGGGCAACAGCTTGCGCTCGGCAAGATCGCCGGTGCCTCCGAAGACGATGAGGTCGAAAGGTTCGACTGGGATGATCTGGCTGGTCATTCTACATTCCGGAATCGCGGCAGCTGACAGTTCGACCTCTTGTATTCTAATCGATTTAAAATTGCCAGAGCCTGGCTGTCACAGCTCCTGCCTTCACACTGGTCCAATCTCGACCCCTGTGCTCGGGCGATAGTTGCCCGAGCTGCTGACCTGCACAGCATAGGACAAGCGGGGCCGGAATCCAGAGGAGGTGGCCATGGCTACGCATCTTTCTAGAACGGTGGCGGATGGCCAAGCGTTCATGCAACTCATCGATGGCCGCCAGGTGGATGCCCTGTCCGGCAAGCGCATAGATGTGCTGAGCCCATCCGACGGCAAGGTTTTCGCCTCGATTCCCGCGGCCGGCGAGGCCGATGTTGATATCGCCGTGCGGGCCGCTCGCCAGGCTTTCGATGAGGGCCCGTGGAGCCGCATGCCGGCGGTGGAGCGCGGGCGCTGCCTGACGCGGCTGTTCCAACTGGTGGAAAAGCACGGCGACGAGCTTGCCGCGCTTGAATCGCGCGACACCGGCAAGCCGATCCGCCAGGGTAAGGCCGATGTCGCCGGCGCTATGCGCTATTACGAATTCTACGGCGGGGCCTGCGACAAGATCCACGGCGACACCATCCCGTTCCTCGACGGCTATACGGCGCTGACCCTGCGCGAGCCGCATGGCGTGGTGGCGGGCATCATTCCCTGGAACTATCCGCTGCAGATCCTCGCCCGCGTCGTGGGCGCGGCACTCGCCATGGGCAACACGCTGGTGGTCAAGCCGGCCGAGGACGCCTCGCTGACCACCATTCGCATTGCCGAACTGGCGCTGGAGGCGGGATTTCCGGCCGGGGTGTTCAACGTGGTCACCGGCTATGGCCGAGATGCCGGCGCGTCGCTTTCCGCCCACCCACTGGTCGACTACGTCACCTTCACCGGCTCGACGCTCACTGGCACGGCCATCCAGCAGGCTGCGGCGATCAACAATGTCGGCGTCACCATGGAACTGGGCGGCAAGTCGCCGCAGATCGTCTTCGCCGACGCCGACATCGAAGCGGCGCTGCCGGTTCTGGTCAATGCCATTATCCAGAATGGCGGCCAGACCTGCTCGGCCGGCAGCCGCGTGCTGATCGAAATGCCGATCTATGAACGCGTGGCGGCGGCGCTGGCCGAGCGGTTCTCGAAGCTGGTCGCCGGCCCGCACGACGCGGACCTCGACCTCGGCGCGCTGATCAACCCACGGCAGAAGGAGAAGGTCTCCGGCATGGTCGCCGCCGCGGAAGAGGCTGGCATTCCGGTGCTGGCGCGCGGTTCGGTCCATCCCGATGCGCCTGCTGGCGGTTACTATCAGGAGCCGGTGCTGTTCGGCCCGGTCAATCCGACAGCCGTGATTGCGCGCGAAGAAATCTTCGGGCCGGTGCTGACGCTGTTTCCGTTCGAGGGCGAGGAGGAAGCGATCCGGCTCGCCAACAGCACCGAGTTCGGGCTTGTCGCGGGCGTCTGGACGAAGGACGGCGCCCGCCAGCACCGCGTCGCCAAGCGCGTGCGCGCCGGCCAGGTGTTCGTGAACGGCTATGGCGCGGGCGGCGGCATCGAGCTGCCCTTCGGCGGCTTCAAGAAATCGGGCCATGGCCGGGAAAAGGGATTTGAGGCGCTCTACGACATGTCGGCCACCAAGACGATCGTCTTCAACCATGGCTAAACGCAGCCATCGCGCGGTTCAGGAACAGGAAATCTCATGGCACGTCTGAAGGGCAAGGTCGCAGTCATCACCGGGGCGGCATCTGGGTTTGGCGAGGGCATGGCAAAACGCTTTGCCGAGGAGGGCGCCAGCGTGGTCGTGGCGGACCTCAACGCGAGAGGCGCCGAGCGCGTCGCGGGCGAGATCGGCGAGGCCGCGATCGCCGTGCAGACCGACGTATCGCAGCGTGCCGAGTTCGACGAACTGATCGCCACGGCGATGGGGCGCTTCGGCCGCATCGACGTCATGGTCAACAATGCCGGCTACACCCACCGCAACGGCGACATGCTCGGCGTGGAGGAGGAGGTGTTCGACCTCATCACTGCCGTCAACATGAAGGCGATCTACCATGCCGCGCGCACCGTGGTGCCGATCATGGAGGCGCAGGGCGGCGGCTCGATCATCACCACCGCGTCTACAGCCGGCCTGCGCCCCCGCCCGGGCCTGACCTGGTACAACGCCTCGAAGGGCTGGGCGATCACCGCCACCAAGTCGATGGCGGTGGAACTGGCGCCCAAGAACATCCGCGTCAATTGCCTGTGCCCCGTGGCTGGCGAAACCGGCATGCTGGCCCAGTTCATGGGCGAGGATACGCCGGAAATGCGCGACAGGTTCCGCGCCTCGATACCGCTCGGACGATTATCTACGCCGCTGGACATAGCCAATGCCGCACTGTGGCTCGCATCCGACGAGGCTGCCTTTATTACAGGCGTGGCACTGGAGGTCGACGGCGGCCGCTGCGTCTGACCTGGGGCTTCCGTGGCCTGGGAGTTCACCTGTGGATTCAGGGCCTTGCGGCCGTCTCCACGCATGGGACCGGGGTGCGGACACCTTGATGGAGACGTCCATCCGCACTCTCGCTTTCTTGCGTGCTGTGTCACAATGTTAGCGCCGTGCCGCAAAATGTTGCGGTTTTAGTCACTTTTCAGCCGGGAAATTGCTGCTTCTTGTGCGCGGGCCGGGGCGTACATGGAGTAAGGGGCCCGCGTGAAATATCTGGAGAGGGTGAGGGCGTGTCTGACGCTCGGCACCGTCGTGTCAGCCTGTTTTCTTGCCGGTTGCAATACGCAAGGAACTGGCCGCATGACGGACGACATCAAGACTTCGTCCATCGGCAGGACATCATCCGCAAAAACGTCGTATGGCTACACGGCCAAGGACAAGGAATGTCTCGCCCGCGCAATGTTTTTCGAATCCAACCGGTCGAGCCGCGACGGCCTTGTCGCCGTCGGCACGGTGGTGATGAACCGGCTGCAATCCGGCGCCTATGGCGACAGCGTTTGCGAGGTCGTCGGCCAGAAGGGGCAGTTCGCGCCCGGCGTGCTGTCGCGAAAGATGGAGTCGAAGGCTCTTCCCGACGTGATCGCGGCAGCCGATTCCGTCCTGAAAGGGGAGCGCCACCCGGGCGTGAAGAACGCCATGTTCTTCCATACGGCCGGTCTGCGCTTTCCATACAAGAACATGCACTATGTGCTGGTTGCCGGCGGCAACGCCTTCTACGAAAAGCGCAGCCGCCACCGCAGGCCTGAACTGCCGGCGGCGACCGGCGTGGCCAGCGCGGCGCAGCCGCAGCCGGTTGCGGCGGCAACTCCGCGCGAAACCGCCGCGACGCAGCAGAGCGCGAGCGCCGAGATTTCCTCCCCTGCGACCGCCCAGAGAGAACTGTCCTATGCGGCGGACAAAGAGGCGTTGGACGCGATCGGCGCCGTGATTGCCGCGGAAGGACGGCCGCTGGTGAAGGTCGACTAGGCATTTCCTACCTGCCGCTGTCGCAGCTGAAATTCTGAACTTGAGGATCGACAAAGACGCCCGGCAGCATTGCCGGGCTGTTTTTTTACCGGCGCCTAGACGGCGCAACTGTGAAATGTCCCGCGCAACGAGCAGCCGATTTATTTCAGGTTCGCGACCAAGAATATTGTTTTTACTGGCGGTGTTTTCCAGCGGAACTTGGTTTTATCTATCAGTTCATAATGGAGATGTTGAAAGATAATATCTGCATTTGCATGTTTAGAGAATTCGAATGGAAAAAAATGCAGGTACGTAGCAATATTTCTTTCGTTTAAATAAAGTAAACGACCTATTAACATGGATCAATGTCCCATGTTGGTCGGTGTGTATATTTGAGGTTGTCGCGTCACTCGCGATATGGTTGTACTAATAATTATAAATATACTTCTGGTTGCGATGGGCGTCTGCATATCCAAGGGGGAAATCCACAAGAGTTAGTCAAGAGTTGGAAAGTGCATCTCCAGCCGTTTGCCATGAAAATGCAGTGGCGCTGCTGCGGGTGCACCAGTGGGGTAGAAACATGATGAATTCGACAGCTGCAGCCGGCAGTCATGCCGTGTTGAATGGGAGCCGCCAGGCAATAAGCCTGGCCTCAACGTCCTCGGAGGAGGTGGTTGCGCCCGCTGGCGCAGCCGGCGAGAAGCCCGGGGTTTCCGAGGCCGCGGAGCGACCGCGTCGCTCATTGGTGATCATTGACAATCGTGCTCTCGACCGCGAGTGCTTTGCGCAAAGCCTTGCGGCTCACAAGGACGGAATGGAGGTTCTGGCTTTCGGTTCGATCCAGGACTGGAATTCCAAACAGCACAAACATCCGCCGCTGGCAGCGATTTTGCTGAATGTGGGCGGCCGGAAGATCAGCGACCCGGATGTTTCGGGAGAGATCGTCCGGTTGAAGACGGAGTTCGGCTCGATCCCGGTGATTGTTCTGGCCGACACCGAAGAGCTTTCGCAGATCCTGAAGGCGCTGGAATGCGGGGCGCGAGGGTATATTCCGTCCTCGGTTGGCATCGATGTCTGTGCCGGGGCGATCAGCCTTGCCTTGGCAGGGGGTATCTTCGTTCCCGCCAGCAGCGTTCTGGCGGTGCGGCAAAGCCTGGCTTCCGGTGGCGAAACCACGCCCCCGATGGGCGGCATGTTCACCGTGCGCCAGGCGGAGGTCGTCGAGGCGCTGCGGCGCGGCAAGGCCAACAAGATCATCGCCTATGAGCTGAACCTGCGCGAGAGCACCGTCAAGGTCCACATCCGCAACATCATGAAGAAGCTGAAGGCCACCAACCGTACCGAGGTGGCCTACAAGATCAATGATCTCTTTCCCGCAGATTTCCCGCCGCCGGCGTTCAACAAGTCTGCAAGCTGGCAACGGCAGGGATAGCCCCGCCCGGCGCCTTCCGAGCTGATGTTGCGGTGGCCGCGAGGCCGCCGCAACCGGCGCTTTGCTAGGCGCCAAGCGGCCGCACGCCAGCAGATTTCCGGGGCCGCCCTAAGTGATCGCGCTTGAACGGTGCCATCATCCCGCACGTCATCAAATCCAGGACGAGGGTCTGCGCGGCTGGCTTGCCGGCCTCCGCGTGGTGGTGACACATTCGCGCGAGAAGATAATGCGGCCGCGCGGGCACGGTCTCGAAACTATTCGGCGCGCAAGCAGGCCTAATCCGCAAGTAGTAGCCCAGTCCGCCTGTGCTAATCCTTTTTGCTCGGCCAATGAAACAATAGTTCTGGCAAGTAAGTTTTGTATTGTTGGCGGCGGCGTTGCATGGCTATTTTCCCTCACGGCCGCTGGGCGGGTGGCTGGCAGTGAGTGCAGTCGGAGCCTTCAATGAGACCATCCACTCGTCGACACGAATTCAGTATCCGGACAGGCGCCGCCGGGAGGGTGGATCGCACGCCCTGCTGCGGGCATTTCAACATGACGGTCGCTGCTGCGGCTGCAAACTTCCTTAAACACGAAACCAGGTGAAAGGCATCGCGTAGGCACGAAACGGCGTTTCGTGGGCGACGATGTCTTGGCGCGGCGTCGTTTGGCGCCTCGAGCTACAGAAAAAAATTGCACATGGGGGGAGTAATGATGCCGTTCGAACTGTGGGCGCGTTCACCCGAGAGGGACCGCCAGGCCGATCAAGTGCGCTTTCAGCGGCTTCTGGAAGCCCTGACCGAGCTATCATCCCAGGTGGAGCACGAAACGGAGGGCCTGCAGGCCCGATATGTGCGGGTCTCCGACAGCGCAGCGCTCCTGTCGCAATGTCCGGAAGGAATAGCCGTGATAGCAGATCCGACCAGCACAATGGCCCGTTGCCTGGCGCGCATCGCTGCCTTGCAGGGGCAGATAGCCTTCATCGAAATGTTGCGGCAAAGCGTTCTTTCCTACGCCGAGGAGGTCGCGCTCGAGGCCGTGTCCGCGAAAAACGGCACATGGCATTCGCACCATTGAACCCCTGCAACGCGAACGGCCTGATGGGCCTTTTTTCGAGGCAGGCTGCAAGCCCTCTTCTCTTCGACCCGACCGGGCGGCTTCCGATCGGATCGAAGGTTTCGGCCCTAGATCCGGTCGCGCAGGGCAAACCAGTTCAGCGCCAGGAACAGCAAGGGCGCCCGCAGGCGGCTTCCGCCGGGGAAGGGCGGGATCTTCAGTTCCTCAAACAGTTTCAGCCGGTCGCGGTTGCCCGCCACCGCCTCGGCATAGAGCTTGCCGACAAAGTTGGACAGCATCACGCCATGGCCGGAATAGCCGCCGGCGAAAATCACGTTCGGCATCACTTCGCGCACGAACGGCTTTCTGGGCATGGTTATGCCGACATAGCCGCCCCAGCCATGGGTGATCTCCACCTCCTTCAGGTCGGGATAGAGCTCGGCGATCTGCTTGCGGATGTGGATGTGGATGTCCTTCGGGTCGTCCACCGCATAGACCTCGCGCCCGCCGAACAGCAGCCGTCCGTCCGTAGACTTACGGAAATAGCGCACGACGAAGCGTGAATCGTCGACCGACTCGCCGCCGGGGATCACCGGGCTGTCGGCGCCCAGCGGCACCGTGGCGCCGATGAAGGAGCCGATGGGCATGACATGGGCCGAACTCACCGGTTCGAGCTTGCCGCCATAGGCGTTGACCGCGATCAGACCCTTGTCGGCGGTGATCGTGCCGAAAGGCGTGGTCACCCGCACCTTGCCACCGGAAGACGTGATGCCGGTGGCGGGCGTCTTCTCGAACAGCTGCGCCCCGGCGGCCGCCGCCACGCGAGCGGTGCCGATGACGAGCTTCAGCGGGTGGATATGGCCGGTGCCGGTGTCGCGCGTGCCGCCGAAATAGGCGGTCGAGCCGAGGCGCTCGGCCGTCTCCTTCGCATCCATGAAGCTGATGTGCTTGTAGCCGAAGCGCGTGGCCATGATCTCGGCATGCGCCTTGTAGGCATCGACGAAGCGCGGCTTGTGCGCAACCGACAACTGGCCGGGCATGAAGTCGATCTCGATTTCATGCGTGCGGGCGAAATCGAACAGATGGGACTTCGCCTCCTCGGCGAGGTCGAAGAGCGCCTTGGCGCGCGTGAAGCCGAATTCGGCTTCCAGCTCCTCGGCCCAGGCGCGCTGGCCGGTACCGAGCTGGCCGCCATTGCGGCCCGAGGCACCGTCGCCGAAGCGATGCGCCTCTATCAGGACGACATTGACGCCGGCCTTGGCCAGATGCGCCGCGGCCGACAGGCCGGTGAAGCCGCCGCCGATGACGACGACATCGGCGCTGCGGTCGCCGTCGAGAGCAGGATAGGCCGGCCGTTCGCCGGCCGTTTCCTCATACCAGGAATATCCCGGCGAGATCGGACTGCTGTGGGTCATGGGATCGGCCTTCAAACATTGAGAAGCAGGTATTCCCGCTCCCAGGGGCTGATCACTTCCATGAAGGTCTCGAACTCGGCGCGCTTGATTGCCGCGTAAGTGGTGACGAAGGGCTCGCCGAGGATGGCGCGAAGGTCCTCGTCCTGCTCGAACAGGTCAACCGCCTCCAGCAGTCCGCGCGGCAGATCGATCTGGTCCTCGTTGGCCGTGGTCAGGATCGGCGCGTCCGGCTTCAGGGCCTTGTTCATGCCGATGAGCCCGCAGGCAAGTGAAGCAGCAAGCGCCAGATAGGGGTTGGCGTCGGACGACGGGATGCGGTTCTCCACGCGCCGCGCCGCCGGATCGGAACGAGGCACCCGGAACGCCACCGTGCGGTTGTCATAGCCCCACTTGTTGTTCACGGGCGCCGAAGCCGCTTGGGTGAGGCGGCGATAGGAGTTCACATAGGGCGCGAACATCACCAGCGCATTCGGCACATGGCGCTGCATGCCGCCAAGGAAGTTGAAGAAGGTTTCCGTCTCTGAGCCTTCCGGAGCCGAGAATACGTTCTGCCCCGTTTTGCGGTCGATGACGGACTGGTGGATGTGCATGGCCGAGCCCGGCTGGCCCTGGATCGGCTTGGCCATGAAGGTGGCGTAGGTGTCGTGCTTGAGTGCCGCCTCGCGGATGGTGCGCTTGAACAGGAACACCTGGTCGGCAAGCTCGACCGGGTCGCCGTGACGCAGATTGATCTCGAGCTGGCCCGCACCTTCCTCGTGGATCAGCGTGTCGATCTCCAGGCCCTGGCTCTCGGAGAAATGATAGATGTCGTCGATCAGCTCGTCGAACTCGTTGACGCCGGCGATGGAATAGCCCGCGCCGCCGCCGATCGGCCGGCCGGAGCGCCCGACGGGCGGTGTCAGCGGATAGTCCGGGTCGGGATTCTTGCGGACGAGGTAGAACTCGATTTCCGGCGCCACGACCGGCTTCAGCCCTTTCGCTTCATAAGCGGCGACAACGCGCTTCAGCAGGTTGCGCGGGGTGAACTCGACCGAGCGGCCGTCCTGGTGGACCAGGTCGCAGATGACCTGCGCCGTCGGGTCCTCTTCCCAGGGAACGGCACTGAGGGTGGAAAGGTCGGGCACCAGCTTGAGGTCGCCGTCATCTTCCGGATAGGCAAAACCGTTGCCATCTTCTGGATAGCCACCGGAGATGGTCATCATGAACACGGCCGAAGGCAGCGCCAGTGAGGTGTTGGAGGTGAATTTGCTGGTTGGCATCATCTTGCCGCGCGCGACACCCGCCTGGTCGGGGGTGATACATTCGATATCTTCGATACCGCGCCATTCAAGCCATTCGCCAGCTTCCTTCCAATTCTTTACGCCACGCAGGTTTTTCACAAATGCGGGCACACGAGTGCGTCCCCCGGCCTTCGAGGGGCGAACTTCCTTTTTAGGGGCAGGCATCAATCACCAAGATTTGTTTCGGATGCGCGAGTATAGCCACGCGTCGCGACGGAAGAAAAGGGGCATGAAGACTTTTGCAAACCCGCTGCGCCGCGCGCAGGTTCAGCCGCGCAGGCCGTCCAAAAGCCGGTTCAGCACTGGTTGCAGCACTTCGGGCGTGATGGGCTTGGCAACGACCGCATCGACCACCGGCAGCTCGGCAATACCTTCCCCGCTCACAATTCGGACCGAGAGCAGAATCACCCTCGGGGCACGCGCGCCGAGCCGCTGGCGCAACGCCACCAGAGGTGGCATGAGCACGTCGCAATCGCGATTTTCGGCGCCGCCGTCCAGAAGGACGATGCCCGGAAGCTGCGTATCCAGCGTCTTCAAAGCGGCTTCCGGGTCTTCCGAAATGGGCCGAAGACCTGACTTTTCCACGATCCGCGATATGACCACACGGTTCACCGGAGAGTTTCCGACGACGAGCGCCTTGGCAGTATCGACGCCGCCATTTTCGAGCCCGGCGAGCGGCGCAGCCGTGTCGGTCGACACGGCACCGCGGGCTGATCTGCTAGGTGACAATGAACCGGCTCCCCTCACTCTTCAATTTTTAGTTGAGTACGCGGTGCAAATAGTCTCCGGCGTTCATACACGTCAAGCCTAGCTCATCGCAATGTCGAGCTTGATGAAAACATAAAAAATACTGAACGACTATTTGAAGGGGGAAGTTGACGCGATTGAGTGCAGTGAAAATGGCATCACCCGCACGAAAAAAAATCGTGCGAGTGACGCGAGCATTTCAGCGAGTGCGTGCGCGGCGCGGTTGCGCCGGAAGCTAGCGCGAAGACTGGGTGACGATCACCGGAATGAGCAGGTCGCCCCAGTTTCCGTTGGCATCGTGATGCCGGGCCGAGCGCACCAGCTCGACCGACACGCCCGCTTCCACCGCCTTCATTACCGCCTGGTTGAGACGGTGGAGATCGTTGGCAACGATGCGGATCGCGGCCTGCTGTTCGGGGCTCATGGCCGAAGACTGCTCCTCGGCCCGTTCCTTGACGCGAGTTCTGGTTGTCATTGTGGTGTTTCCCTGCCTTATCCGCGCGGTTGGGCCCGCGCAGGACGATTCTGGATTTCGACTATTCCGCCGCCGGGCGGAACTGGTCGTGTTCGGTGGATTCCTTCATGGCCGTGGTGGACGACAGGCCGCCGGTGATGGCCAGAGACACGGCGTCAAAATAGCCGGTGCCCACTTCGCGCTGGTGCTTGGTGGCGGTGTAGCCGTTGGCCTCTGCTGCGAACTCGGCTTCCTGCAGCTCGGAATAGGCCGCCATCTGCCGGTCCTTGTAGCCGCGGGCCAGTTCGAACATGCCGAAGTTGAGCTGGTGGAAGCCGGCCAGCGTGATGAACTGGAACTTGTAGCCCATGGCGCCCAGTTCGCGCTGGAACTTGGCGATGGTGGCGTCGTCGAGGTTTTTCTTCCAGTTGAAGGACGGCGAGCAGTTGTATGCGAGCATCTTGCCCGGATGCGCCTTGTGCACCGCTTCGGCAAACTTCCGGGCCTGCGCGAGGTCGGGCTTGGAGGTCTCCATCCAGATCAGGTCCGCATGCGGGGCATAGGCGATAGCGCGCGCGATGCAGGGCTCGATGCCGTTCTTGACCTGGTAGAAGCCTTCGGTGGTGCGGCCCGCGTCATGATCGACGAAGGGCTGGTCGCGCTCGTCGATGTCGGAGGTCAGCAGCTTGGCGGCTTCTGCGTCGGTGCGGGCGACAATCAGCGTCGGCACACCCATGACGTCGGCGGCGAGGCGCGCGGCGTTGAGGTTGCGGATGTGGGCCGCGGTCGGGATCAGCACCTTGCCGCCGAGATGGCCGCACTTCTTTTCGGATGCAAGCTGGTCCTCGAAATGGACGCCGGCGGCACCGGCTTCGATGAAGGCCTTCATGATCTCGAAGGCGTTGAGCGGACCGCCGAAGCCGGCTTCCGCATCGGCCACGATCGGGGCGAACCAGGTGTCGACCGACAGGCCCTTGCCCTCGGAAACCTCGATCTGGTCGGCGCGCTGCAGCGTGCGGTTGATGCGCTTGGCAAGCTCGGGCGCGGCATTGGCCGGATAGAGCGACTGGTCGGGATACATGGCGGACGCGGTGTTGGCATCTGCCGCCACCTGCCAGCCGGAGAGATAGATCGCCTTGAGGCCGGCCCGCACCATCTGCATGGCCTGGTTGCCGGAAAGCGCGCCGAGCGCGTTGACGAAATCTTCCTCATGGATGAGCTTCCACAACCGGTTCGCACCCATTTCGGCGAGGCTGTACTTGATCTGAACGGAGCCGCGCAGCCGCTTTACCGTCTCGGCGTCGTAGGGGCGCTCGATGCCGTCGAAGCGGCCTTCGGGGGCAGACGGAACGAGGTTGTAAAAATCGGTCATAACGTTCTCCGGGGTAAAGAAAAGAGGCATCGTGAACAACGTCATTTCTGGGAACGGTACCCATCGACGTATGACGGAATTTACATTCGGTGGCGGGGAAGGCGAGGGGAAAGCCGAAAACGGGCGCAGAAATCGGGAAAACCTGTATTGTGTTTGACTGTGGTGGCGTGTAAATTTGTAAAATATGTAAAGGACGGCTGTCCGTGAAATTCGCGAGCTGCCTGTAAACCAATGTAAAGAATACCATGGCCGAGCAGAAAATCTTCGCAGGGCCGCGCATCCGCCGCATCCGCAACGGCAAGGGCCTCACCCAGACGGCGATGGCCGAGGGGCTCGGCATCTCGCCCTCCTATCTCAACCTCATTGAGCGCAATCAGCGGCCGCTGACGGTGCAGCTGATCCTCAAGCTCGCGTCGGTCTACAAGGTTGACCCGGAGGAACTGCAAGGCGAGGCGCGCGGGTCGATAGCGGCGTTAAGAGAGGTCTTTTCCGACCCGCTTCTGGCAGGCGAGTTGCCGGGGGACCAGGAATTGATCGAGCTTTCCGAAGGGGCGCCGAATGCGGCCGCCGCGGTGATAAAGCTCTTTCGCGCCTACCGCGAGCAGGCCGAGCGTCTGTCGGACCTTTCCGAGCTGCTGGCGCGCGAAGGGCGCGCAACGGCCCTGTCCGGCGCCAGGCTGCCGGTGGACGAGGTGCGCGAGGTTTTCGAGCGCAGGCCGAACCATTTTGCCGCGCTGGAAGAGGAGGCCGAGGCGTTTACCTCCGTTCTCGACGCGGGCGACGATCTATTTGCGGCACTCAAGGCCTGGCTGAAGCGCGAGCACGGCATCGTGGTGAAGGTGTTGCCGGCGGCCACCATGCCCAACTGGCGCCGCCGCTACGACCGGCATTCGCAGCGACTGTTCATTTCCGAGCGGCTTTCGCCCTTCGACCAGCTTCGCGAGGTGGCGATGGAGGCATGCCTGATGCGCATGTCGGTGGCGGTCGCGGCCGAAATCCAGGCGCTGAAACTATCGTCCGACGAGGCGCGGCGGCTGGCTCGCTTCGAGCTTGGCCGCTATGCGGCGCATGCACTTATGATGCCCTACCAAGCCTTCCAGTCTGCCGCGCTGCGGGCGCGCTACGATGTCGACGTGCTGAAATCGCGCTTCGGCGTCTCCTTCGAGCAGGCCGCCAACCGGCTGACCACGCTGCAGCGGCCGGGCGCGGCCGGCGTGCCCTTCTTCATGCTGGAGGTGGACAATGCCGGGAACCGCTTCCGCAAGGCCGGCGCGCAAGGCTTTCCGCAAAGCCGCTTCGGCGGAGGGTGCCCGAAGCTGCCTGTGCATGCCGCCTTCGCGCAGCCCGGCCAGATCCTGGTCGAGGCGGTGGAAATGCCGGACGGTGCGGAATTCCTGTGCGTGGCGCGCACGCTGGACGGCCCGCAAGGCGCCTTCACCGAGCGGCCGCGCCGCACTGCGCTGCTGCTGGGCTGTGACGTCGGCTTCAAGGACGAGATCGTCTATGGCGCTGCCTTGCCGGGCGCGCCGGGCCGGTCGGGGCAGGGGACGGCCACTCTGGTGGGCCCGGCCTGTCGGCTGTGCGAGCGCACTGGCTGCCTGTCGCGTGCCGAGCCGCCGGTGACCCGCCCGCTGGGGCTGGACGAGATGGTGACGGGCCTGAGCGCGTTTGATTTTCAGTGAGTGCCGGAATTATTCGTCCGGAAACAGAGCGGCGATGTTCCTGTGGCCATGAAGAACCGCGACAATAACTATCTGCTCCTCAATTTCGTCGAAGCGATAGAAGACGAGATGATTCCGAACGACAAGGGCGCGATAGACAGAGTTGTAAGGGCGCCCTGATCGAGGAAATTCTCGCAGACGCTCACAAGCGGCAAAGATATCCTCTACATAGGCGTCGGCCGCGCGTCCGTTGTCAGCGGAAATGTATTCGTGAAGCGCGGATAAGTCATCGTATGCCTGCTGGAGCCAGACGAGTCTATTTCCCATGTCTGGCTCGAAGGGCAGCCACCACCTCTTCGTGCGGCGTCGCGCCGCCGCGAGCCTCGGCCGATGCAAGATGCGCGTCGATCTTCTTGCGCAGCGCCATTTCCATCAGCGCCTGTCCGAGTTCTTCCTGATCGGCTTCCGGAAGCGCTTCCGCCGCGCGGATGGCGTCTTTCAGCGTCTGGTTCATCCGACAACTCCTGCCTGACCAACATATAGCATCTCTGCTAGCCGTCACGAAACCTCTTCGCGAGCCCCAAAAAGGGTGCCACAACCGCTCGTGGCCGCTGGACCACGAACCTCGGGGAGGTTTGGTCTACGCAGCTTGGACTGCGCCTGTCGCCCACAGGCATGCGCAGCTGGGGGGAAACGACGATGGTCGTGGCATGACAGAAGCCGCCGTTTCGCACGCAGGTCACCAAAGTTCCGGACGCGACGAGCGCATCGGCGTCCTGCTGGTGTTCCTGTCCGCCCTGATGTGGAGCTTCGGCGGGGCGATTGCCCGTTTCATCGAAACCGGCGACAGCTGGAGTGTGGTGTTCTGGCGCTCATGCTGGGCGGCCGCTTTCCTCATCGGCTTCATGGTCTGGCGCGATGGCTGGCGCGGCATGCTGCGACTGTTCGGCAGCATGGGCCTGCCGGGCCTTGCCGTGGCCGTCTGTTTTGCCACGGCGTCGAGTTCGTTCGTGGTTGCGCTTGCCTACACCACGGTTGCCAACATCCTGCTGATGCAGGCCGGAGTGCCGCTGGTGGCGGCGCTGATTGCCTGGGCGGTGTTCCGGGAGCGCGTTTCGCTGGCAACCTGGGCGGCAATTGCCGCCGTGATCTGCGGCGTGGGCATCATGGTGTCGGAGTCCTTCAACGGCCAGGTTTCGCCGATCGGCGACAGTCTGGCGCTGCTGATCTCGGTGATGTTCGCCATCGCCACCGTGATCACCCGTCGCTTCGCCCATGTGCGCATGACGCCGGCGACTTGCCTTGGCGCCATCCTTGCGGCGTCGTTCGCCGCTACCCAGGTTGCGGATTTTGCAGTGTCGCCGCGCGACATGGGCTTCCTGTTCGCTTTCGGTGTCATAAATCTCGGCCTGGGGCTTGCCCTTTTCGCCACCGGGGCCAGACTTGTGCCCGCGGCAGTGGCGGCCCTGCTCGGCACGTTCGAGCCCATTCTGGGGCCCGTCTGGGTCTGGCTCATTCACGGCGAGGTGCCGTCGGCGCGCACCATCGTGGGTGGCGCGGTGGTGTTTTCGGCGCTGCTCGTCCATGTCGGGCTTGAATTCAGGCGCCATGCTCGCGCGGCCAGGCCCGCCATGGCTGGCATATCGTCTCCCCATTGACAGAACTGTCGCGGCGTGGGCAGGTTAAATCATCTGCAACAATGAGACAGGTATATCTTGCGTGAAATAGCCGGAAGGGCACAAACCGGAATCGATAATTCCATTCGCGAAACTTCCTACACTGCCGGCCTTCCTGCCGGAAAAGATCGCCCTCCCGAGTATCCTCCGGCTACGGCCGTCGCGCAGAAATCCAGCTTCATCTCCCCTGAGCACGAGGCCGAATACCGAGCCTTTGTCGAAAAGCACCCCGACCTCGAAGCGGTCGAGTTCCTGCTGGTCGATCCCAATGGCGTCATGCGCGGCAAGTGGGCGCCGGGCGATGCGCTGAAGAAGGCGTTCCAGGAAGGCGTGAACTTCCCCATGTCGCTGCATGGGCTCGACGTGTGGGGCCGCGAGGTCAGCGAAACCGGCCTGCACATCGAAACCGGCGACCAGGACGGCTACTGCCGTGCCACGCGCGGCTCGCTGTCGATCGTGCCATGGGCCAAGCGCAAGACCGCGCAGGTGCTGCTGCAGACGTTCTCGCCGGAAGGCGAGCCGTTCATGGCCGACTCTCGCCTAGTGTTGAAGCGCAAGGTCGCCGAGGTCAACGCCAAGGGCTATTTCCCGGTCGTCGCCTTCGAGCTCGAATTCTACCTGCTCGACCCGGAAGTGGAATGGGACGACGGCATGCCGGCCCCGGTGGGCGCCACCGCAGGCCCGGACCGTCTGCGCATGTATGGGCTCGACGACCTGGCCGAGCATGCCGAACTGTTCGACATGATCCGCGATGCCGCCGACGCGCAGGGCCTGCCGATCGATACGATCATCAAGGAGGCCGCGCCCGGCCAGTTCGAGGTCAACCTCAAGCACCGTGCCGACCCTCTGCGCGCGGCTGACGACGTCATCATGCTGCAGCGTCTGGTCATCGGCTGCGCGCGCGCGCATGGGCTGACGGCAACCTTCATGGCCAAGCCGTTCCTGGAATATGCCGGCAACGGCATGCATGTGCACGCCTCGATCCTCGACGCACAGGGCCGCAACATTTTCGGCGGCGAGGACGGGCGCAAGCGGCTGGAATCCGCCGTCGCGGGGCTGCTGAAGACCATGCCGGAATCGCTCCTGCTGTTCATCAACACCTGGAACGGATTCCGCCGCATCACGCCCGGCTCCTATGCGCCGACGCGCGCGGTCTGGGGTGAGAACAACCGCTCGGTGGCCCTGCGCATTCCCGTGGCGTCCGAGGAGAACAAGCGTCTCGAACACCGCATCGCCGGCGCGGACGCCAATCCCTATCTGGTGATGTCGGCCCTGCTCCAGGGCATGATCGAGGGCATCGAGAACGAGGAAGTTCCGCCGCCGCCGGTGGTGGGCAACGCCTATGACGAGGGCGGGCTCTTCCTGCCCGACGACATGGACGAGGCCCTGCAGCTGATGGCCAAGAGCACCTTCATCGAGCGCGCGCTTGGCCCCTTGATGGCCAAGGTCTACCAGGACCTGAAACGCGCGGAGATACTCGCCTTCTGGGCAGAGATCACGCAACTCGAACGCACGACCTATCTCTGATCGCGGCTCGGCGAGAAAGACGCGATCCAATCGGAAGTCAGGGACTGCCCCAGAATATCGGGGCAGCTCCCGCTCAGGTGGACAGGCACATTTCCTGCTTGTCGCCCTGTCTGAAGGCCAATAGGCTAAATCTCAAACCCGGCCGCGAAGGGCTTGTTGCGCCCGGGAAAACGGAACTCGAACGGAGGATTTTAGATGATTCGCAAGGCGCTCTGGCTCACGGCCACATCAGCTGTTGCAACGTTCATGACCGTGACTGCCTTCGCGCAGGAGCGTGTCGTCAACGTCTTCAACTGGTCGGACTACATCGACGAGTCGATCATTTCCGATTTCACCAAGGAGACGGGCATCAAGGTCGTCTACGACGTCTTCGATTCCAACGAAATCCTGGAAACAAAATTGCTCGCCGGCGGCAGCGGCTACGACGTGGTCGTGCCGAGCGCGAACTTCCTCACCCGTCAGATTTCCGCCGGTGTTTTCCAGAAGCTGGACAAGTCGAAGCTGCCGAACCTAGCCAACATGTGGGACGTGGTGAGCGAGCGCACGGCGAAATACGACCCCGGCAACGAATACTCGATCAACTACATGTGGGGCACGGTCGGTCTCGGCTACAACGTCAAGAAGGTGAAGGAAGCGCTGGGCGTCGAGGAACTCGACAGCTGGGACTTCCTCTACAACCCGGAAAAGCTGTCGAAGCTCGCCGATTGCGGCATTCATGTCCTCGATTCGCCGAGCGACATGATCCCCACGACGCTGAAATACCTCGGTCTCAATCCGGAATCGACCGCGCCCGACGACCTGGCCAAGGTCGAGGAGGCCTTGCTCAAGATCCGTCCCTATGTACGCAAGTTCCACTCGTCCGAATACATCAATGCGCTGGCCAATGGCGATATTTGCTTTGCCGTCGGCTGGTCGGGCGACGTGTTCCAGGCGCGTGACCGCGCCGAGGAGGCCAACCAGGGCGTCGAGGTCAACTACACGATCCCCTCGGAAGGGGCCGAAATGTGGTTCGACCAGATGGCGATACCTGCCGACGCCCAGCATGTCGAGGAAGCGCACGAGTTCCTCAACTACATCATGAAGCCAGAAGTGGCGGCGAAGGCGACCAACTACGTCTACTTCCCCAGCGGCAACAAGGCCGCGCAGGCCTTCGTGAACAAGGAGATCCTCGAAGACCCGGCGGTCTACCCGGACGACGAGATGCTAGCCAAGCTGTTCACGGCCTCGCCCTATGAAGCCAAGGCGCAGCGCAACATCACGCGCCTGTGGACGAAGGTCGTAACCGGACAATAAGAACCGACGAGGAAGGGCCCCGCGAGTTCGTTCGCGGGGCCTTTTTCGGAAGCCTCTTTGTGAACTCAATTGGCACGAGTCCACAGACGGGTTTCCGCCAGGCACCGGTCCTGAACCGGGGAAAATAATCCCGGAAAGGCCGTGTTGCCTGTCACAACGAGACGGTATGTGCCCTGGCTAGGGCCAGGATCCGTCGATGGGGACCGAATTAGGTGGAGAAGGAAATGAAATCGCTCGGGAGCATCCGCAAGAGCTTCGCACCATGGAGTGATCCGGCAGCGAGGCCTTATATTGCGTTCGAGAACGTCACCAAGCGTTTCGGCGATTTTACTGCAGTCAACAACCTGTCGCTGACCGTGTTCGAGCGCGAGTTCTTCGCGCTGCTCGGTGCTTCGGGCTGCGGCAAGTCGACCCTGCTGCGCATGCTTGCCGGCTTCGACGAGCCGACTTCCGGCCGCATCCTGCTCGACGGGCAGGACCTGCGCGGCATCCCGCCCTATCGGCGGCCGGTCAACATGATGTTCCAATCCTACGCACTGTTCCCGCATATGTCGGTGGAGGCCAACATCGCCTTCGGCCTAAAGCAGGAAGGCATGCCCAAGGCCGAAATCGAGACGCGGGTGGCCGAGATGCTGCGGCTGGTGAAGCTCGAGCAGTTTGCCAAGCGCAAGCCGCATCAGCTTTCCGGCGGCCAGCGCCAACGTGTGGCGCTTGCGCGCTCCGTCGCCAAGCGGCCAAAGGTGCTGCTGCTGGACGAACCGCTCGGCGCGCTGGACAAGAAGCTGCGCGAAGAGACGCAGTTCGAGCTGATGGACCTGCAGCAGAATCTGGGCCTTACCTTCATCGTGGTGACCCACGACCAGGAAGAGGCCATGACCATGGCCGACCGCATCGCCATTCTCGACAAGGGCGAGGTGATGCAAGTGGCCACCCCGGCCGAGGTCTACGAGGCGCCAAATTCGCGCTTCGTGGCCAACTTCGTCGGCAATGTGAACATGTTCGAAGGAACGGTTGCCAGCCGCGACGCCGGCGGCGCGCGCATCGAAGGCCGCAACCTGACGATCAGGACCGAGAACGCCGGCGCGGCCACGGCCGGTACCTCGGTTTCCTTCGCGATCCGGCCCGAAAAGATCAAGGTTACATCCAGGAAGCCGGCCGAAGCAGACGCCAACGCCGCACAGGGCGAAATCTACGACATCGCCTATCTCGGCGACATGACCGTCTATCACGTCAAGCTGGACGACGGGCAGGTGGTGAAAGCCAGCTCGCTCAACGCGGCACGCGTGTCGGAAGACCCGCTGAGCTGGAACGACCGCGCCTGGATATCCTTCCGCCCCGACGCGGGCGTGGTGCTGACGAAGTAGGGGGCCTCATGTCCGAGACAGCAATCGCTGCTTCCAGGGCCTCCGCCGCCGATGGTGGCTCGGCGCTCGGCCGTGCCGCCAATGCGGTGAAGAGCCGCCTGGTCATCGCCGTTCCCTATCTCTGGCTCCTGTTCTTCTTCCTCGTTCCTTTCGCCATCGTCTTCAAGATCTCGCTGTCGCAGTCGGCGATCTCGATGCCGCCCTATGCGCCGGTGTTCGAGCTCGGCGAAGGGCTCGACGGCCTCATGAAGCTGTTCAGCCAGCTGAGCTTCGACAACTATCTGTGGCTGACCGAGGACGCGCTTTACTTCAAGGCCTATGTTTCGAGCCTTGCCATCGCGGCGATATCAACGGCGCTGACCCTGATCGTCGGCTACCCGATCGCCTACGGAATGGCGCGCGCGCCCGCCACCTTGCGGCCGACGCTGCTGATGCTGGTGATCCTGCCGTTCTGGACCAGCTTCCTTATCCGCGTCTACGCATGGATCGGCATCCTCAAGCCCGAGGGCCTTCTGAACCAGTTTCTTCAGGGCATCGGGCTTATCAACGATCCGCTGATTATCCTTAACACGCATACGGCGATCTTCATCGGCATCGTCTATTCCTACCTGCCGTTCATGATCCTGCCGCTCTATTCGGCGCTGGAGAAGATGGACTATTCGCTGATCGAGGCCGCGCAGGACCTAGGCTGCCCGCCCGTCACGGCGTTCTGGAAGATCACTTTCCCGCTTTCCATTCCCGGCGTGGTCGCCGGCTGCCTGCTGGTGTTCATCCCGGCGGTGGGCGAGTTCGTCATCCCCGACCTGCTGGGCGGGTCGCAGACGCTGATGATCGGCCGCACTCTATGGAACGAGTTCTTCAGCAACCGCGACTGGCCGGTCGCCTCGGCCGTGGCCATCATCCTGCTCTTGCTGCTGGTCATACCGATCATGATCTTCCAGCACGTGCAGGCCCGGGCCCAGGAACAGGATCGGTGAAGGCAACATGAATACGACCTGGAGCCGCTTCAACATCACCTCGATCGTGCTGGGCTTTGCCTTCCTCTACCTGCCGATCGTGCTGCTGATCGTATTTTCCTTCAACGCGTCGAAGCTCGTCACCGTCTGGGGCGGCTTTTCGACCAAATGGTATGTGTCCCTGTTCCAGAACAAGGGCCTCATGGACGCTGCCTGGGTGACCGCACGGGTGGGGCTGATCTCAGCCACCATCTCCACGGTTCTGGGCACGCTCGCAGCCCTGGCGCTCACTCGCTATACGCGCTTCCGTGGCCGGGTGCTGTTCTCGGGCATGGTGTTTGCGCCGCTGGTGATGCCGGAGGTGATTACCGGCCTGTCGCTGCTTCTATTGTTCGTCGCCGTCGGGCTGGACCGCGGCTTCGTGACCGTGACGCTGGCGCACGTGACCTTCACCATGTGCTTCGTGGCGGTGGTGGTGCAGTCGCGCCTGCTGACCTTCGACAGGTCGCTGGAAGAGGCCGCGATGGACCTCGGCGCGCCGCCGGTGAAGACGTTCTTCCAGATCACCCTGCCGGTTATCATGCCGGCGATCATCTCCGGCTGGATGCTGGCCTTCACGCTGTCGCTCGACGATCTGGTGATCGCCTCGTTCACCTCGGGCCCTGGCGCCACCACGCTGCCGATGAAGATCTACAGCCAGGTGCGGCTGGGCGTGACGCCGGAAATCAACGCGGCCTGTACGATCCTGATTGCCGTTGTGGCCGTCGGTGTCATCGGGGCATCCGTGGTCAACAAGCGGCGCGAGGTGCAGCGGCTGCGCGACGAGCAGGCCGCGCAGCGGGCGTAGATTTTTCCCGGGGAAATCTCTGCCCCGGAGCACAGAGCTCGGCTGCGTCTAGTCTGCACCCTGGCTCGGCGATGCGCCGGCAGGGGACGACTTCACCGGCGATATGAACGGGGCGTTCCACGAGCCGCCGACGAAGAAGGTGGGCGAGGGTTCGACATCGCCTTCCGCCGGCTGGTCAGGCGGTACCATGCCGCCCGACAGGGCCAGTCCGCGGCTGGTGAAGGGCACGATGCCCGTAAGCCACAGCCGGCCTTGCGGAGCCCGGGCCTCAGCCTTCTCTATCCTGATCACCCCGCGAAAAATGCTGGCCTTGAGCTCGGCGCCCTCGATGGGGAGCGTTCCCTTCGACACTTCGTCCAGGGCAAAGAAGCCGCCTTCCTTGGAGCGCTTCTGAAAGCTTGCCAGATCGAATTCGGAAAGCGCGCCGGGTCCGAAACTCGCCGAGATCGATCCCTCGCCATTTTCCACGATCGAGTCCCAGGCGCGGCCCGGACCCTTCAAGATGACGGAGATGGTGCCCCGGCCGATCGGCACCAGCCGGGTCATGCCGGCTGCTGCGCCGAAGGCACCGCCCTCGATGTCGGAGGCCAGAAAGCGTATCTCGGCCTGGGTTCCCTCCGGCCGGCGGTCGAAGCGGGCGCTGGCCTGCAGGTTGCCGCCAAAAGCGGAGGCATCGGAGATGTCGAAGGCCACCAGTCCGTTCTTGATCTGCGCGGTGGCCGCCACGTTCGCGAGTGCCACCGAACCGACGCTGGCGTGGCCGGCGGACAGGCGCAGATCGAGCCCTATGCGGTTCGAGAAATCGGCATCGATTTCGGGCGAACCTCCGGAAGTCGCGGGCGTGAACGCGGCGAGCAATGTGCGTAGGTCGAGCGTATCGAAAGCCAGGGTGCCGGAGATCACCGGCACCCGCTCGCCAAGGATCAGGTCGAGTGCCCCGCGCCCCGGGTTCTTGTCCAGCGCGATCTCGGCGTTTTCCAGCTTCATACGCTGCGTATTGCCAACCAGGCGGCCGCCGATTGCCAGCGAGCGGATGGCGCTGGCAGTGGTGGACATCTCGGCGCCGGACCAGTCGTTCAGGCGCTTCAGCGAAGGGGTCGCGAATTTCAGCTTTCCGTCGAGATAGGCGTTCTGCGAGGTCTTTATCGTGCCATCGAAGGAAGCAGTAGCGGGCGCAGAGGCCAGGTTCAGCGACAGCGGCGCTTCGCCGCCCGCCAGCAGCAGCAGGGGCTTGGCCGATGAGATTTCAAGATTGACGGTTTCGCCGCGCCAGATCACGCTCAGGGCGGCGTTGGCCGACTTGTTCAGGGCGGGCCAATCCAGCCTGCCGGTCGCGCCTGTCAGTATTTCAGAATCCTTGCCGTCGACATAGGTCGTGACCCGGCCGTCGCGTATGGAGATCACGCCCAAGTCGCGCGGGGGAAGACCGCGTTCCGTGTCGGCGGAGCTGTCCGCCAGGGCTTGCGCCGTCTCGCGGATCGCGTTGGCAATGCGGCCTCCGTCCGGCGGCAAGGGCCGGTAGCTGCCGTCGACGTCCTTCTCCAGCCGCAGTGTGGGCCGGACCAGTTCCGCGGACGAGAAAACAATATCGCCGCGCAGGGCGGCGAGCGCGGAGAGCTTGATGTCGATCCGTTCGGCCTCGATCACCGGCGGATGATCGGCTTGGCCCCACGGCGTCATGGTTACATTGTTCACGCTTGCGCGGAGGCTCGGCCAGACCCCGATCTCGGGCGCGGCGCCGATGGAGACGCGATAGCCGCTCCACGAGCCCAGCTCATAGGCGATGCGGTCGCGGACGATGCGTGTCGAGGCAAGGAAGGGCAAGATGGCGACGGCCAGCGCCACAGCCAGCGCTGCTATCGCGATTGCCCATAAGCTGCGTCTGACCAAAGGTGACGGCATTGTGCCTCATTCATGCTGATCGAACTGTCGACCGCCTGCGTTCAGCCGGTTGCGTCGCAGACCGGTGTAGCGGACATGCGTGGCATTTCAAGCATTTGTGGCCGTGACATGACGTTTGCGCACAAGCGCTTGGAGATTTGCGCACCGCCATGCCGCTCCCGGTACATTATCTTGCTTGGCCGCATCGCAAAATGCATAACGGCAAGGCTTTTGGAGGAGAGTGCAATGTCGAATTCCGCGCCGCTGTGGACGCCGTCTAAAGAACGGATCGCAGTCGCCCCGCTGACCGCCTTCATGGCCGAAGCGTCGCAGAGGGCTGGACGCAAGTTTTCCCACTACGCCGAACTGCACGCCTGGTCGGTGGCCGACCGTGAAGCCTTCTGGAACCTGATCTGGGATTTTTGCGGCGTGGTCGGCGACAAGGGCGAGCGCGTGCTGGTCGACGGCGACAGGATGCCGGGCGCGCAATTCTTTCCCGACGCTAGCCTGAACTACGCGGAAAACCTGCTGAAGAAGACGGGTCCGGCGGACGCCATCGTCTTCAAGGGCGAGGACAAGGTGACGCGCCGCCTGTCATGGGACGAACTGCATGCGCTGGTGTCGCGGCTGCAGCAGCTGTTCCGTTCGCTCGGCGTCAAGCAGGGCGACCGGGTGGCCGCCATGATGCCCAACATGCCCGAGACGGTGGCGGCGATGCTTGCCGCCGCTTCCATGGGCGCGGTGTGGTCATCCTGCTCGCCCGATTTCGGCGAACAGGGCGTGCTCGACCGTTTCGGCCAGATCGAGCCGGTCGTGTTCATCGCGCCCGATGGCTATTACTACAACGGCAAGCAGATCGACGTTGCGGCCAAGATCGCCGCGGTAGCCAAGAAGCTGCCGACGGTGCGCAAGGTGCTGGTTGTCGACTATCTCGGCAAGGCGCGTGAGGTGGCAGCAGGCGTCGAAGGCGCGCAGGCGCTGGACGAGGCGCTGGCGCCGTTCACCCCGGCCAAGGTGAACTTCGAGCGGCTGCCATTCTCGCACCCGCTCTACATCCTGTTTTCCTCCGGCACGACCGGCATTCCGAAATGCATCGTCCATTCGGCCGGCGGCACGCTGCTGCAGCATGTCAAGGAACAGCGGCTGCATGCGGGGATAGAGGAGGGCGATCGCTTCTTCTATTTCACCACCTGCGGCTGGATGATGTGGAACTGGCTGGTCTCGGGCCTCGCCTCGGGCGCGACCTTGCTGCTCTATGACGGCTCGCCCTTCCATCCGGACGGCAACGTGCTGTTCGATTTTGCCGACGCCGAGAAGATGACCTATTTTGGCACCTCGGCGAAGTTCATCGACTCCGTGCGCAAGGCGGGTCTGCGCCCTATCGAGACGCATGACCTGTCGAGCGTGCGCACGCTGTCGTCCACGGGCTCGCCGCTGTCGCCGGAAGGGTTCGCCTTTGTCTATGACGGCATCAAGAAGGACATCCACCTCGCCTCGATCTCGGGCGGCACCGACATCGTCTCCTGCTTCGTGCTTGGCGTGCCGACGGAGCCAGTGTGGCTCGGCGAAATCCAGGCGGCCGGGCTCGGCATGGCTGTCGATGTCTGGGACGACGCCTGCAAGTCGATCCGTGGCGAAAAGGGCGAACTGGTCTGCACCAAGCCTTTCACCGCCATGCCGATCGGCTTCTGGAACGATCCGGACGGAAAGAAGTACCGCGCCGCTTATTTCGAGCGCTTCGACAATGTCTGGTGCCATGGCGACTTCGCCGAATGGACCGAGCACGGCGGCATCGTCATCCATGGCCGTTCGGATGCCACGCTGAACCCGGGCGGCGTGCGCATCGGCACGGCCGAAATCTACAACCAGGTCGAGCAGATGCCGCAGATCGCCGAAGCGCTGTGCATCGGACAGGACTGGGACGGCGATGTGCGGGTGGTGCTGTTCGTGCGCCTGGCAGGGGGCGTCAGCCTCGACGAGGCGCTGGAGAAGGAGATCCGCGCCAAGATCCGCGCCGGCGCCAGCCCGCGCCATGTGCCGGCCAGGATCGTGGCGGTCACCGATATTCCGCGCACCAAGTCGGGCAAGATCACCGAGCTTGCGGTGCGCGACATCGTCCACGGCCGCCCGGTCAAGAACAAGGAGGCGCTGGCGAACCCGGAGGCGCTCGACCTTTTCCGGGACATTCCGGCGCTGCAGAGCTGATCCGGTGGGCGCCGCAGGCATGCTTAACGAGAACTGAACGCGAAATTTACGGCGTTTTCACAACTGATACAGTTTCGTAAATTTCGTCGGATTCGGGTAAGGATTTGTTAAGGGGTGTGGCACGATAGTCGGGCCAACTTGAGGGAGAGATCCCGTCCTCGCTGACGCGAGGAAGCCATCTCGGTCAAGTCCCGTTGTGACAGCATTTCATTCAGGCGCTCCCTTCGGAGCGCCTTTCTTTTTGGTTGCCGAACGCGGTTGTTCGCGGAGGCTCACATGGTCGCTTCGCGGTCGCGCGCCAATGCGCCCGACAGAAGCATCACCGGCACCAACGCGGTAAGGATGATGAGGATCGCCGCCACCGCGCCTTCCTCCGGAACGCCGCGTGAGGCGTTCTCGTAGACGAAGGTCGCCAGCGTATTGAAGCCGAACGGGCGCAGCAGGATCGTCGCCGACAGTTCCTTGATGGTGTCCACGAACACCAGGACGGCGGCGGTGAGGATCGCGGGCTTGAGCAGCGGCAGCAGCACGTGCGTGGCGCTGCGGGTCGGCGTGTGGCCGAGGCTGCGGGCGGCTTCGTCCAGATTGGGCGGCAGCTTCTCCATGCCCGACCGAATGGCGCTTTCCGCTAGTGCCAGGAAGCGGATGGCGCAAGCTACCACCACCGCGGCGGCCGAACCGGTCAGCAGCAGGCCGGTGCTGAAGCCGAACTCGGCGCGGGCAAAGCCATCGAGCGCATTGTCGAAGCGGGCCAGTGCGAAAAGCAGACCCAGCCCCAATATGCCGCCGGGCAGCGCGTAGCCTATCGAGGCCAGCCGCACCAATACGGAGATGCCGTGCGAACGGCAGAGCCGAACCGCATTGATGAGGAACAGCGCCAGAACCACCGTAATCAGCGCCGTGGCCGTGGCCGTGGCCAGGCTATTCAGGAAGGCGCGGCTGAGCGCCGGTGCGTAAAACTGTTCCATCCGCCGCGCCGCATACTGGCCGAACACGAAGATCGGTATGCCGAACCCGGCAAGCACGGGCAGGACGGTTGCCGCCAGGGCGGCCAGCGCGCGCCAGCCCTTCAGCCGCCGGCGGGGAGGGCGAGCGCGCATATGGGTGGCACGGCCGGTGTGGAAGCGCTGGCGTCGCCGCGCCCATTGCTCGGTGCCCAGCAGCATGAACACCAGCATGAGCATGACCAGCGCAATCTGCGCGCCGCCCTCAAGGCTGCCGCGGTTTAGCCACGTCGCATAGACGGAGAAAGTCAGCGTGCGCACGCCAAGATATTCGGCAGCCCCGATGTCGTTGACGGTCTCCATCAGCACCAGCGCGACACCGGCGACGATAGCCGGCCGGGCGACCGGAAGCAGAACGCGCCAAAAGACCTTGCCCGGCCGCGCACCGAGTGTGCGGGCCACGTCAGCAATGTTGCGGCCCTGCATCAGGAAGACGATGCGCGCGGTGAGATAGACGTAAGGATAGAGCACCGAGGACAGCACGAAGGCAGCACCTGGCGTGGAGCGAATGTCGGGGAACCAGTAGTCGCGGATGGTCCGGAAGCCGAAAAGCGCCCGCACCAGCCCCTGCACCGGACCCGTGTAGTGGAAGAATTCGCCGAAGGCGTAGGCGGCGAGATAGGTGGGCACGGCAAGCGGCAGCACGAGCGCCCAGGAGAGGGTCCTGCGCAGCGGAAAGTCGAAACCAACGATCAGCCAGGCGCTGGCGACACCTACGATGGAGGTTGCCGTCGAGACGAGCGCCATCAGGTAAAGCGTCGTCAGGCTGGAGCCGGGCAACACATTGGCGACCAGATGCGGCCAGTCCTCGCCGGTTCCGCTGAAGGCGACATAGGCCAGCGACAGGATCGGCAGCAGCACGCAGGCCGACACCGCAAGCGTCAGCAGGTGGATGCCGACATGCCGGGTGCGCTTGACGCGCCGCCGCACCGGCCGGGATGCCAGCTCCGATATTGCCTGGTCGTTGCGTTCGATTGCGGTCAATTGGGACCTTCGTGAAAAACGGAAAAGCCGGACACTCGTCCGGCCCGGCTTTCCCGACGGTTAATTCAGAGCATGATCCCGAAAAGTGGGAACCGGTTTTCGGAAAAGATCATGCTCCACAAAGCTTCAGTTTGCCGGGCCGTCGTCGAGGCCGACGCGGTCGACCATCTCGGAGGCGGCCTTGCGGTTCTTGGCGATCTCGACCAGCGGCAGGGTGTCGGCGTTCAGTTCGCCGAACTCCTTGACCACCGGCGAGGGCTCAAGGCCGGGCTCGACCGGATATTCGAAGTTCTTTTCGGCGTAGATCTTCTGCGCCTCATGGCTGGACAGGAACTGGATGAGCTTGATGGCATTTTCGCGATGCGGCGCATATTTCGTGAGCGCGGCACCCGAGATGTTCACATGCGTCAGGCCGTTTTCCCAGGTCGGGAAGATGACGTTGATGGCATTGCCCCACTCCTTCTCCTGCGGCTCCTTTTCGTTGGTCCGCATCAGGCCGACATAATAGGTGTTGCCGATGGCGATGTCGCATTCGCCGGACGCGATGGCCTTGGCCTGCGGGCGGTCGCCGCCCTCGGGCTTGCGCGCCAGATTGGCCTTCAGGCCCTTCATCCACTCTTCGGTCTTCTCAGGCCCCCAATGCGCAATGGCGGCGCCGAACAAAGCGAGGTTGTAGTCGTGCTGGCCGGAGCGGATGCAGATCCTGCCCTTCCACTTGGGGTCGGCAAGTTCGGCATAGGTGATGGCGGTGTCCTTCACGCGGTCCTTCGAAGCGTAGATGACACGCGCGCGCTTGGTGAGGCCGAACCAGTTGCCCTCAGGATCGCGATATTCAGGCCGGATGTTGGCATTGATGGTGGCATCGTCCAGCGGCTGGGTGATGCCCTTGTCCTTCGCGGTGGTGAGGCGCGCGACGTCGACGGTCATGATGACGTCGGCCGGCGAGTTCTGGCCCTCGGCCAGGATGCGCTCCTCAAGGCCCTTGTCGAGGAAGAGGACTTCGGTCTTGATGCCGGTCTCGGCCGTGAAGGCGTCGAGCACCGGCTGGATCAGCTCCGGCTGGCGATAGGTGTAGATGTTCACAGTGCCTTCCGCGAGTGCCGTACCCGCGAACAAGGCGGCAAAGGCAAAAGCGGCGGTTCCGGCAATCTTCGACCGGGCGTTTCCAGATTTCATGTCACTCTCCTGACCAGTGGGGTTAAAGGCCCCAGGGACGTGTTTGGTGGCGGCATGCAGCCGATGCTCTTTTGGAGCATTTATAGGGTGGGATCAAGCAAACGCCAATAAATTCAATAGTTTAGAATAATTCTAAACTGGACAAAAGCAGGCAGGTTTTCAAGGGCTTGCCGAACAACCTGAGAGAGGGGTGGCGCCAGGCGCGACATTTTGTCCGCATGGGGGTGTGGAAAACGTCGGCGACCTGGCGGGTCGAAGCCCATCCCGACGGCGGAACTGCGGTCGAAACGCGGTGTTTTCGCCGGTTTCAGCCGGAGCGCGCCGCATGGGGCGCGTTCTCCGCTCGTTTCCTAAGGGTCAGTCGGCCAGAACGCGGGTCGACGGGAAGGTGATTTCCACCAGCGTGCCCTCGCCAGGCGTGGAATTGATGGTGAAACGGGCGCGGTTGGCTTCCACCATCGCCTTGGTCAGCGGCAGGCCGAGGCCGGTGCCGTCGCCGCGCGGGCGTTTCAGCGAATTGATCTGCTTGAACGGTTTCAGCGCCTGCTCGATTTCCGCCGGGGTCATGCCTATGCCGGTGTCGCGCACGCGCATGACGATGTCTCCGTTCGTCTCGTAGGCGGTCGAAACGATGACCTGCCCGCCTGCCTGGGTGTAGCGCACGGCGTTGGAAAGAATGTTGAGCGCGATCTGGCGCACGCTGCGCAGGTCGGCCACCACGTCGGGCAGCCTGGAGGCGAAGCTGGAACGGATGATGACCCGCTCGCGATTGGCCTGCGGCTGCATCATCGCCACGGTCTCGGCCAGCGTGTCGTTGAGCGACACCGCCTCGTTGGACATTTCCTGCTGGCCGGCCTCGATCTTGGAGATGTCGAGCAGGTCGTTGACTAGGTCGAGCACGTGGTTGCCGGAACGGTTGATGTCGCGCAGATAGTCGCGGTAGCGGTCGTTGGCGACAGGGCCGAACTTCTCGTCGATCATCAGTTCGGAGAAGCCGATGATGGCATTGAGCGGAGTGCGGATCTCGTGGCTGACGCGGGCGAGGAAGTCGGTCTTCTGCGACGAGGCTCGCTCGGCCAAGGCGCGTGCCTGGGTAAGCTCCTCCTCGGCGCGCTTCCACTGGGTGATGTCGCGCACCACGGCGCAATAGCCGCTGTCGTTGGGCAGGCGGCCGATGGTCATGAACATCGGAATGAAGCGGCCTTCGGCCTCGCGCCCGATCACTTCGCGGCCGTCGTTGAGCACGCTTGCCACGCCATGCTCGGCCAGCCCGTTGAGATAGTCGCGCACGGCGCGCTGGCTTTCCATGGCGAAAAGCGAGGCGAAGGGCTTGCCTGCAACCTCGTCGGAGTCCAGGCCGAACAGTGCTTCGGCCGGCCGGCTGATGGAGCGGACGGTGCCATCCTTGTCGATAAGCACGACGCCATCGGTGGCCGTATCGATGATGGTGCGCATTTCGGCGATGCGTGCGTGAAGCTCGGCTTCGCTGGGCAATTGCGGCGCGGGTTGCTCTTCCTCGCCGGTGCGGCGCACCACCAGCATAAGCGCCTTGCCGCCCTGCCACGGCACGGAACGCAGAAGCGCCTCGATGGGGAACTCCAGCCCGTCGCCGGTGCGCAGCCGCAGATCATGGTGCGGAGCGTCGGCGGCCGCATCGGCGTAGCTTTCGGCAAACAGGGCGTCGAGGCCGCCTGCAACGGCCAACTGTTCGAGCGACTGGTAGCCCGTGAGCGTGAGGAACTCCTCATTGGCGTAGTGCAGCACGTCGCCGGAATGGATCAGCACCGGCACCGGCAATTTCTCAAGGATTGCCGTGTCGGCCGGCAAGCGCGATGCCGCGCCGGGAGCAAAGGCTGAAGGAAGGAAACCTTCATGCCTGAGCGGCGGGGCCTGCCGGGCGGGCTCGCCCTCGGTCGCGACTTCGATAGGGACGCCGCCGGTCTCCGCCGCCGCGGCGGTAATTTCGTCGCTTCGGACTTCATCGGCAGCCGCGGTGCCCGCTGGTTCTGCCTCGATCTCGGCGGCCGGTACGGCTTCGGCGGCAACCCCAGCGGGCTGCTCCTCGCCCGCCGGCTCGGGGGCCCCCGCTTCGGCAGCCGCCGCGCCGTCCGAAGCTGCCGGGGTGGCTTCGACCTCGTCGGGCTGCGGCGCCTCAACGATCTGTTCCGGCTGGAGTGCGGTCTCGTCGATGCGGGCGGCGGGCGCGTCTTCTTGTTCCAAAGCCGGCTGTCCGGTTTCTCCGGCCGCCTTTTCCCCGTCGCCCTGCTTCTTCAGGCGTTCGCCGATTTCGCGGAAGGCACTGCGCTCGACAGGCGAAAGACCCTTGTCGGATGCGGGGCCCGGCCGATGCTCCGCCAGCCTGATCACCTTGTCGCTGACGCGTCGGTCGGGCTTGGGCTCGACAACAAGTGCCGGAACTTCGCCGTGGAACGGGTCGAATTCCGCCTGCTCCCCATCTTCGGGCGCATTGGTTTCGGTCTGCAACGGCCCGCCGGGCACCAGCACCAGGCCGAGGCCTTCGGGGTCGGGCAGGGCTTCGCCGCTGCGCGCCACGCCGAAGCCGCGAAAACCTTCGAAGACGCGGTCGCGGCTGTAGACGGGCAGGGCGGCGAGATCGACCGGGATCTTCAGCCCGGTGCCCACGACCGGCCAGAATACCGAACGCCCCGACCAGGTGTCGCGGCGTTCGAGCAGCCCGGCGATCTCGCCGGACGGGTCGAGGTTGAACGCGTTGGCGACATCGCGGAAACGCCTGCCGATGACATCGGCGGCGGCCGCGCCGACCGCGTCCGAAAACTCCTTGGAAATGGCGGTGAACCTGCCTTCGGCATCGGTGCGCCAGACGAAGCGGGTGGGCGCGGCATCGCGATCCGTTCTCGGCACCGATGCTTCCGCCAAGGGCGCCGGCGCCACTGCCGCGGGCGCAGGGATGTCAGCTTCCTCCACGGCAGGCGCTTGAGGGGCCGCCTCTTCCTCGGCTCGTGAAACGGCGATCGGTTCTTCCGACGGAGGCGTTTGGGACGCCGATTCGACGGCCGGCACTTCGGTCGGCGTTGTTTCGACGGCAGTGGAAGCCACTGTCGCCTCAGCCGGGGCGACGTCCTGACTTTCAGCGGCAGGCGGTGCGACCTCCGGTTCCACCGGCAGGGTTTCGGTAACCGGTGGCTCGGCTACGGCAGGCTGGGCCGGTACTTCGGCCGCGGCTTCGGCTTCCGCCGTCTCGTCCAGTTGCTGCTCGTCGACGACCAGCAGCAGGTGGCGCGCAGGCTCATCGGCCAGACGGGCGATGCCGGCGGGCAGCAGGCCCTTTGCGCTGCGGATCATGCGCTTGACCAGACGGTCGCGCGCCATGCCGACCTCGGCGACAAGCTCGGAAAGTGTCTGCGGTGCGATGCCCAGCGCCGCGAAGCCGCTGGAGCCGGCTTCGACCCCGCCCTCGGGGCCTAGCAGCGCCGCAAACTGGCCATGGCCCTCCAGCCCGCCAATGGCGCGCTGGGCAAGCTCGCCGGCGCCGCGTCCGCCGCCCCGCTCAGCAGGAACGGCAAGCAGAATCGCCTCTTCGCCATCGGGCAGCGGCAGCGCGCTCGCGATGAAATTGACGGCGCGGCTGGTGGTGCCGGAGGCAATGCGCACCAGAAGGTTGCGGTCGCGGCCGATAGCCGGATAGCCGCTCGTGGCCATGATCTGGCGCTTTGCGGCGAGCGAAAGGCCGGGCTCCTCGCCGATGGTCGCCTCGATGTCCGGATAGCCGAGCAAGGCCGCGCCCGGGCCATTGGCCCAGATCACTTGATCCAGATCCGTCGTCAGGATCGCCAGCGCGTCGCCATCGGCGAAGCGCTGCCTTACGTCGTCGAGGATCGCGACATCGATGAACGAATACGAAGCGGACGGCATGTGCTCACTGGGCCTTGCTGCGAAGGCGTATCCCTCTGCAGTTAACCGTTTATTAATAACAAGTCGGCGGTTCCAACGTCCAGAAATCCGCGCAGATAGCGAGCGGAAACTCGCGGTTTGGTTAACGCGGGCTAAGCTCGCATGGTGCGATGCACAATTATGTTGCACTGCAGCATGTGCAATGCTATATAGCATTCACGCATGAATGTGACAGCCCCCTAGTAAAGCCTGTCCACTGTAAAGGATGCAATCATGTCCAAAACTGCTGCCAAGACCGCAGAGTTTACAGAGAATGCCGAGTTCGCTGCTTTCGACGCCTCGAAGGCCACGGACCAGTTCCGCGCCTTTGCCGAAAAGGGCATGGAGCAGTCGAAGGAAACCTTCGCCAAGCTGAAGAGCGGCGCGGAAGACACCCAGAAGGCGCTTGAGACCAGCTTCGAAGCCGCCCGCGCGGCTGGCGGAGACCTGTCGCTGAAGGCGATCTCCACGCTGCGCACGAATACCGAGGCCGGCTTTGCCCATCTTGAGGCGGTGGTTGCCGCCAAGTCGCTTGCCGAACTGTTCGAACTGCAGACCGCCTTCCTGCGCCACGGAGCCGAAGCGGCCGTTCAGCAGGCAAAGGACTTCCAGACCTTGTCCACCAAGGCGGCCGAGGATGTCGCCAAGCCGTTCAAGGACGTCTTCGAGCGCACGTTCAAGGAACTGAAGGTCGCCTGACAATACCGAGATTCGCCGAAGGCAACCTCCTCTCTCCTCCTCAGCCTTCGGAAACCGCGGCCAGCCCTCCGCTGGCCCGACTGAAAAAGACCGGCTACTCCGCCGGTCTTTTCTTTTTTGTCGGGTTTTTCCCGGTTTTCCGGCCCATTGGCCCCCTGCGGCCAAAATGACCGGGAGAAGCACCGACATGTGGCTTGAAATGTCCGTCATTTGTCCTTATTGGACGCTTCACCAAATGGCGTGCCGTTGTAGCTCAGTTGGTTAGAGCGCCGGATTGTGGATCCGGAGGTCGCTGGTTCGAGCCCAGCCAACGGTACCACTCCTCCCACATGCACTCAGAACAGCGAACCCTGTGCGCCGGGATCCTTCGGCTTGGATGCGGGCTTGGCTTGCTGCTTGGGGCGGGCGCCGCCTTCGCCGGCGACAACGCCGACGGCGCCGTCGGCAAAGCGCAGCGAAAGGGCCGCGTTCGGCGCCACCTCTGCCGCGCGCTTCACCAGCTTGCCTTCCGCATCCGTGACCAGCGCGAATCCGCGTTCGAGAATCGATTGATGCGACAGCGTCGAAAGCAGGCGGTCGGCCTGGGTGATTCGGCCCCGCTGCCGTTCAAGGCGGAGGGCGATCGCATGATCGAGCCGCCGCTGCAGGGCGGCCAGCGTGTCGTGGCTCTGCGCCTGGCGGCGCAGCAATGGCGCCGGCCCGATGCGCTGCGCCGTGCGGTCGAGTTGCACGCGCCGCTCACGCACCATGGCGCGTAGCGCGGCAAAGGCGCGGGCAAGGTCGCGGTCGGTGATGCGGCGGGTTTCGGCGATCCGCCGGTCCAGCGTGGCAGGCGTCAGGCGAACGGCGGCGAATCGCGCCCGCTTGCGCTCGGTGCTGACCGAAAGCGCGCGCGTGAGCCGGCTGGTCAGCTCGTCGAAATGGCGTCGCGGCAGCGCCAGCAGCTGGTCGGGGGCCGGCAGCGCGCGCGAAGCCGCCCGCAGCGTTTGCCGCTTGCGGTCGAAATGGCGCGACATGCAGCCCTTGAGCCGCGCCGACAGGGTGGCGAGCCTGGCCTCCAGATCGGCCTTCACCGGAACCGCAAATTCGGCAGCGCCTGTCGGGGTCGGCGCGCGCACGTCGGCCGCATAGTCCACCAGCGTCCAGTCGGTCTCGTGGCCCACGGCCGAGATCACCGGTATTTGCGACGCAGCCACCGCGCGCGCCAGCGCTTCGTCGTTGAAGCCCCAAAGGTCCTCCAGGCTGCCGCCGCCGCGCGCCACGATGAGGATATCCGGTCGCGCCACCGGGCCGCCGGGGAGGAGGGCGTTGAAGCCCTGCACCGCCGCCGCGACCTCCGCGCCGGAAGTCTCGCCCTGCACGCGCACCGGCCACACCAGCACATGCAGGGGGAAGCGGTCGGTGATTCGGTGGATGATGTCGCGGATCACCGCGCCGGTTGGCGAGGTGATGACGCCGAGCACCAGCGGCATGAAGGGCAGGGGGCGCTTGCGCTCGCTGTCGAACAGGCCCTCGGCGGCCAGCCGGCGCTTGCGCTCTTCCAGCAGGGCCATCAGCGCCCCGGCGCCCGCCGGCTCCAGATTGTCGATGACGATCTGGTATTTCGACGAACCCGGATAGGTGGTGAGCTTGCCGGTGGCGATCACCTCCATGCCTTCCTCGGGGCGGAACTTCAGGCGACTCATCGTGCCCTTCCACACCACGGCCTCCAGCCGGGCGCGATCGTCCTTGAGGGTGAAATAGGCGTGGCCGGAGGAATGGGGGCCGCGATAGCCGGAAATTTCGCCGCGCACGCGCACATGGCCGAACTGGTCTTCGACCGCACGCTTCAGCGCGCCGGAAATCTCGCTCACCGAATATTCGATGACGTTGCTTTTCGATTCGGAGAAGAAGTCGCTCATCGCGCGATTGGCGCGCTTTCGGCGCCGCGGGTCAAGCCCGTTGGCGCCTTCATCACAAGCGCTCATGGGTTGATCAGAAGAATTGGATGGACGCCGGCCATACGGCGGGCATACGGCAGGCGCATGAGCGCACAGACATCGACCTTCGCATCCTCCCCGAAACCGCTTTCCGCCGACCGGCCGTTCCAGCCGCTCGACTATGGCCTCTATGCGCTTACCGTTCTCTCCTGGAGCGTGTCGTGGTTCGCAATCTCGCTGCAGGTCGGGACGGGCGTCTCGCCGGAGGTCAACCTCGTCTGGCGCTTCGCCATCGCGACAGTGCTGATGTTCGTCTGGGTGGTCGTCGGCCGCAAACAGTTCCGCTTCCCGCTGGCCGATCACCTGCGCTTCGCGCTACTCGGCGTGCTGATCTTCTCGTCCAACTTCCTGTTCTTCTATTATGGCGCGCTGTACCTGGTCAGCGGCCTGCTGTCGGTGGTGTTCTCGCTGGCCTCGGTCATCAATATGCTGCTCGGCGCCATTGTCATGCGCGCGCGCCCGGCGCCGAAAATCCTTGCCGGCGGCCTGCTGGGCTTCGGCGGCATCGCGCTGATGTTCTCGCCGGAGATCGCCGCGCATGGCCTTTCGGGCGGCACGCTGACGGGCCTGTTGCTGTGCGTGTGCGGCACGCTGAGCTTCTGCCTGGGCAATCTCGTCTCGGCGGCCAACCAGCGCCGCGGCCTGCCGCTGATACCAACCAGCGCCTGGGGCATGCTCTATGGCACGCTGTGGGCGGCATTCCTGGCGTTCTTGATGGGCAAGCCCTTCATCATCGCGCCGACCGTGCCCTATATCGGCTCGCTGGTCTTCCTGGCGGTGATTTCGACGGTGTTGGCCTTCGCCGCCTATCTGACCCTGCTCGGACGCATCGGGCCGGCGCGCGCGGGCTACGCCACCGTCATGTTCCCGATCTTCGCGCTCCTGGTTTCCACTGTGCTCGAAGGCTATGTCTGGACCATCTATGCGATCATCGGCCTTGTGCTGGTCGCCATGGGGAATGTTCTGGTCATTCGCGGCGGAAAGCGCTAGCTGGCGGCCAATGTCATTTGAGATCTCGGGGGAGGATCATCGATGAAGGCCGTTCTGTTCGAACATTTCCGCGAGCCGCCGAGCATACGCAACGTGCCCGACCCGACGCCGTCGACCGACGGGGTGGTGATCAAGGTCGAGGCGACCGGGCTCTGCCGCAGCGACTGGCACGGCTGGATGGGACACGACGCCGATATCGTGCTGCCGCATGTGCCCGGCCACGAACTGGCCGGAACCGTGGAGGCGGTCGGCCGGCAGGTCACGCAGTGGCGCGTGGGCGACCGCGTGACGGTGCCTTTCGTCGGCGGCTGCGGCCATTGCCACGAGTGCAATTCAGGCAACCACCAGGTCTGCGAACAGCAGTTTCAGCCCGGCTTCACCGCCTGGGGCTCGTTTGCCGAATACGTGGCCGTCGACTATCCCGACACCAATCTGGTGCGCCTGCCCGATGCGCTCGATTTCGCCACTGCCGCGAGCCTCGGCTGCCGCTTCGTCACCTCCTTCCGGGCCGTCGTCGACCAGGCCAGGGTGCTGCCGGGCGAATGGGTGGCGGTGCATGGCTGCGGCGGGGTAGGGCTCTCGGCGATCATGATCGCGTCGGCGATGGGTGCGAATGTGATCGCCGTCGACATCACCGAGGAAAAGCTCGCCTTCGCCCGCGAGCTTGGCGCGGTGGCCACCGTCAACGGCGCAGAGCAGGACGTGGTGGCGGCGGTGCGTGAGATCACCAGGGGCGGGGCGCATGTCTCGCTGGATGCGCTGGGGCATCCTTCCACCTGCTTCAACTCCATCGCAAACCTGCGCCGACGCGGCCGCCATGTGCAGGTGGGCCTGATGCTCGGCGAGCATGCCACACCGCAGATACCGATGGACAAGGTGATCGCGCATGAGCTGCAGATCATCGGCAGCCATGGCATGCAGGCCTTCCGCTACAAGGCGCTGATGGACATGCTGGAGACCGGCAAGCTCGCGCCGCAAAAGCTCATCGGCAAGCGCATCAGCCTTGAGGAGGCGCCGGTTGCGCTGATGCAGATGGACCGCTTCGACGGTATCGGCATCAGCGTCATCGACAGGTTCTGAGGCAGCCTCCGCCGCTTACCATCCCGGAAGGACAGCGTTGGGCCGCAGGCGCTTGCCCCGCAGCGACGCAATTGCGGCGAAATCGTAGGTCCCGGCTTCCTCCGCCGCCGGCACCGAGATGTTGTCGAGGCTTTCGGCAATGTGGCGCGCCAGCGCTTCCACGATGTCGGCGCGAGCGGTGGCGGCGCGCATGATGCCGATCTTGCAATCAGGCAGCGCGCCAAACCCGTCGGCCTCGCCCAAAACCCGCATGCCGGGCCGCAAGGCGCATTCCGGCAGCACCGAAATCGCCAGACCTGAAAGCACGGCGGCCGCGATGACGGTCGCCGACCAACTGGTGAACAGCACGCGGTAGTCGCGCTGCATCCGGTCCAGGACATCCGTGGCCGCGCGCCGCCAGATGCAGGTCGGGCGGCCGAAAGCCAGGGGCAGGATTTCCTGCTCGTGCGTGGCATGGTTGGCCGAGCTCACCCACAGCAGCGGCTCGCGTCGCACCACCTCCGACTGGCCCCTGCTATCGTCATGCGTCACCAAAGCAAGGTCGAGATGGCCGCGCTTGATGTGCTCGACCAGATTGAAGGTGGGCTCGCAGATAACCGTCAGTTCGACGCGCGGGTTGGAGCGGGCGAAGCGGGCCATGATCTCGGGCAGGAAGCGGTCGGCATAATCGTCGGGCGTGCCGATGCGGATGGTGCCTTCCAGCCGCCGATCGTCAAAGGCCGCCAGCGTTTCGCGGTTCAGGTGGATCAGCCGCCGCGCATAGGTAAGCAGTCGCTCGCCTTCCTCGGTCAGCCTGTTGCTGCGCCCGTCCTTCTCGAACAGCGGCTTGCCGATGCGTTCCTCCAGCCGCCGCATCTGCATCGACACCGCCGACTGGGTCCGGTGCACCTCTTCCGCCGCGCGGGTGAAGCTGCCGGTGTCGGCAATCATGATGAAGGTTTGCAGTTGGTCGAGGTCGAGCGGCGCGGACATGACGATCATCCATCATAGACTTTGATGACAAAGATTTAAAACATTCGTTGGATTAATCAATACAGCCACGGCACAGTAGCAATGTTTCAAGTCAAGCAAAGAAAACGCCGGCGAGACGCGGCGATGCGCGAAAACGTGTCGCCGCGTCAGGCGCTTTCCATGCTCGGAACTTTCCGCGGAGAAGTGCCATGGCTACGTTCGAAAACGCCCGCAAGACGATGCTCGTCGCCGCGCTGCCGGCATTCACCATGCGTGCGATGAATACCATCTCCAAAGCGTATCGGGTGTGGAAGAACAGACGCGAATTCTATCGCCTTGGCGAGATGACGGATGCCGAGCTTGCCGACATAGGGCTGATCCGCGCCGATCTCCGCATCGTGGCCGACCTCTCCCTCGGCGCCGACCCCACGAGGCGCCTTCGCACCATCGCGGTGACTCGCGCCGAGGCATCGCTCAGACAGCCGCGCCGCCGCCGCGGCTGAGTTTTCGCAGGCCCTCCACTCCCGCCGGTGTCCCCCCGGCCGCCTGCACATTGCCCGGCCCTCGCGGCCGGGCTTTTTTTGTTCAGGCCAACCTTAGATCGCGGGAAGGTTCCGGGATGGGTCTGCCTAGATCACGCGCTGCCTCGATCCACGCCGCTATGGCATCCTGCACATTTGCAACCGCCTGCTCGGGCGTGTCGCCATCGCTCATGCAGCCGGGCAAATCAGGCACTACGGCCGAAAAACCTCCACCGTCTTCGACAGACAAGGGCGCAACGATGATCGGATATTCGAGGCTAGCCGCCATGTCCCTGTACCTCATCGATGAACGCGACCAACATCCGAATATATACGGCTTTGATCGGGCGCCTGAAAGGGATGGTCAAAATACGCGAAACCGCTGGGTGGTACACTTTATAGTGCGAGCCGCCGGCTCGCGGAGGTTGGCATTCCACTCCCCCCCCCACGGCAAACGGCTGCGACATCCTGGATCGACCAATTACCCTGCGGATTATGACGCATGTGCTCAAGGCGCTTGCCCATTACCGAGGCCGATACCGGTCCATTCCCTTGCTGAACTGCTCGAAGATCGTTTCGATGCTCTTCTGGTATCCGTCGCGCTGCCGGGCGCCGGTTTCGAACATCTGGCCGAACAACTCGTCATAGGAATTGCGCGGGCGGCCGCTGGGATTGGCTGGCGGTTCGGGTTCCGGCGCGGGCTGCGGTTGGGTCGACTGCGCGCCGGCGAACATCTGTTCGAGGAATTTGCCCCAAGGATTGTCGCCCGGTGCGAACGGTGCTTGCCCGGCCTGTCGCTGTGCCCCGCCAAACATCGCCTGGAGCATTTGCGCGAATGGATTGTCGGCAGGCCCGGTCGATTGCGGCTGTTGCGCCGCGGCTCCCGGCATGAAGCCGCCCTGCCGCATCATCTGTTCCATGATCTGCCCAAGCGGATTGGCGCCGGCCGTGCCGCCGGGCTGGGCTTGAGCGGTGGTCTGCCTGAACATTCCGCCCATGATCATCGAGGCGAGCACGGGCAGCATCTGCTTCAGCACTTCCTGGCTGACGCCGGAGACAGCCGCTGCATGGTCGGCGACGGCCCGGGAAAGCTCCTTGGAGCCGAACAGGTGCCCCAATATGCCGTTGCCCTCGGCCATTCCGGCCGGCGCAAAGGCATTGGACGGGTCGTCGAAATATTTGGCGTGCTGGCCGCTTGCCATGGCGTTGAGGAAGGCGCCCACGCCATAGGGGTCCGAGGTGTTCTGCTTCAGCCCCTGCGAGAAGGCCGGCAGCAGCGCCTCGACCGCGGCTTGCGTCTGCTGCATCGACAGATTGAACTGCCGCGCCAAGGCCTCCATGCCTTTGCCGTTCTGGGCATTGGCCAGCATGTCGAACAAGGGAAGCATTGCCGTTCCTCCTCGAAAGCCGTTTTCGAGGAGAGCGTAGACCAAACCGCCCGGTCCGCATATGGGGTTGTTTGGAGCCGGCCAGGCCGGCGGTGGTCTCAGTAGGCGTATTCCAGAAACACCGGCTCGATCGAATCGCCCCAGCGGGTGTGATAGGCATTGACCATTTCCTGCGCGCTGGTGGTGCCGCGCGCCACGACCTCGTCGAGCGTGGACAGGAAATTGGTTTCGTCGAAGCCGTCGCGGTTCAGGCGGTTGCGGTTCTTCAGGCCCTTGCGGGAAATGGCCAGCACCTCGCGCGCCACATCGCGCAGCGTGGTGTCGCGGAAGGGGGTGGCAATGCCCTGCGCCGGCACCGCATTGCGCATCGCCAGCACTTCCTCATAGGTCCAGTTTGCGGTCAGCGCTTCGGCCGCGTCGAGCGCTTCCTCGTCGTAAAGCAGGCCGACCCAGAAGGCGGGCAGGGCGCAGATGCGCCGCCACGGGCCGCCGTCGGCGCCGCGCATTTCCAGGAACCGCTTCAGTCGCACGTCGGGGAAAAGCGTCGAAAGATGGTTGGCCCAGTCGCCGATGGTCGGCATTCCATCGGTCACCTCGTTGCGCGCCGCGCCGCCCATGAACTGGCGGAAGGTCATATGCGTCATGTCGTGGTAGCGATCGTCGCGGATGACGAAATACATCGGCACGTCGAGCGCCCATTCGACATAATCGGCAAAGCCGAACTCGGGCGAGAAGCAGAAGGGCAGCAGGCCGGAGCGCTGGTTGTCGGTATCGGTCCAGATGTCGCCGCGCCAGCTTTGCAGGCCATTCGGCTTGCCGTCGGTGAAGGGCGAGTTGGCGAACAGGGCCGTGGAAAGCGGCTGCAGCTTCAAAGAAACCTGCATCTTGCGCCGCATGTCGGTCTCGGACGAGAAGTCGAGATTAACCTGGATGGTGCAGGTGCGGTACATCATGTCCAGGCCCTTGGTGCCGACCTTCGGCATGTAGGCGGTCATGATCTCGTAGCGCGACTTGGGCATGCGCGGCGTTTCGGCAAGCGTCCATTTCGGGCTGCCGCCGAGGCCGAGGAAGCGGATGCCGAGCGGTTCGGCGATCTCGCGCAGCTGCGCCAGATGCGCATTGCCCTCGCGGCAGGTCTGGTGGATGGTTTCGACCGGCGCGCCGGAAAGCTCGAACTGGCCGCCCGGCTCCAGCGAGATCGCGCCCTGGCCGGTCGGCTCCACCAGCCCGATGATGCGGCCCTCGTCGAGGATAGGCTCCCAGCCCAGCGTGCGTTGCATGCCTTCGAGCAGCGCGCGGATGCCGCGGTCGCCGCCGTAAGGAACAGGCGCGTTGCCGTCGACATAGAACGGGAACTTCTCGTGCTCGGTGCCGATGCGCCACTTCTCGCGCGGCTTGTTGCCCTCGGCCAGATAGGCGACGAGTTCGTCCATGCCTTCGATCGGCCGAAAATCGGTGGTGTCGCGCGCCATAGTCTACCCTCTCGCCGGCCCAAAAAACGTGGGCGCTTGATGGACGCAATTGGATGTCGCGATCAAGCAAAAAATCCTGACACCATCATCATACAAATTGCACCTGCCGGACGGTCGCCGTCCTACCAATCGCCGATGGTGGCCTGCACCAGCGCAAGTGCGGCCACGGCCGCCGTGTCGGCACGCAGGATGCGGGGGCCGAGCGGGATCGCGGTGACGAAGGGCAGGGCGTAGAGCTGCCTGCGCTCGTCTTCCGAGAAGCCACCTTCGGGGCCGATGATCAGGCCAAGCTTGCGCTCGGGAATGGCCTGTAGCATGGCGAGCGGGTTGTTGGTCTGCGCGCTCTCGTCGCAGAAGATCAACCGCCGTTCCTTGTCCCAGCCGGCCAGAAGGGCCGAGAACTTCTGGGCCTCGCGCACCTCGGGCAAGGCAAGGATACCGCATTGTTCCGCCGCTTCCACGACATTTGCGCGCAGGCGCTCGATGCCGGGCTTGGCGATCTGCGTATGCTGGGTGACCACCGGCTGCAGCACGCCGGCTCCCATCTCGACGGCCTTCTGCACCAGATAGTCGAGCCGGCCCTGCTTCAAGGGCGCGAAGCAGTAGACGAGGTCGGGGTGAGCCGGCTGCGGCCGCGTTTGCTCGACCGCGCGCAGCCGCACGGACTTCTTCGTCCTGGCCTCGATTCGCGCCAGCCATTCGCCGTCGCGGCCGTTGAAGATCAGGATTTCCGCGCCTTCGTTGAGGCGCAGCACGTGGCTGAGATAATGGCTCTGCTCCGGGCTCGCCTCGAAGGCGGCATCCGGGCCGAGATCCTGCGGCACATATAGCCGCTGCATTTTGTAATTGGCGCGCATGGGCGGATGAATGCGGGAGAGGGCGGGGGAGGTCAAGTCTCTGGTGGAAATTGAAGAAAGCTGGGCATTTCAAATACCCCCACCCCTAACCCCTCCCCACAAGGGGGAAGGGGAACTCTGCCGTACTACCTGCTGCGGCTAGCCTTCATTGTATTGGCGACGGTGGCGCCGAAAACGTCCCCCTCCCCCTTGTGGGGAGGGGTTAGGGGTGGGGGTACAGGGGCAGCCACGCTTACCGTCCGGCGCTCGGATGCCATGCCGAAATATAACCGGCACGCAGCGCGGCAATCGTGGTCGGCGGGGTGAGAAGTGCAAGATCGCCCGCTGGCCAGGTCGCCACGTCGCTGCCCGGCTCGTACCCCCCGAACGTCCATCGCAACATCCTGCCGCCCTTGATCGCAAATGCGTTGCTGCCTTGCGCCACCATGGCGCCGTCTGGCAGCGTGGGCAGTTGGGAGCGGTGGAGGCCGATGCGCTTTCCGGCAGATGCCAGCCGCTCTGCGTGCAACCGTGCATCGATATCGCGAACCTTCGGCTCGTCGATGCCGAACGCCTCGCCGAAACCCCTGCCAAAATCTTTCGCCCGCTCCCGACGGCAGAAGAAGCAGGGGCGGTGGCCGGCGGCCAGCGCGGTTACCTCGTCGAGGAAGAACAGTTCGGTCCAGCCGGCGTGGCCGTTCGGTCCGTTGCGGCCCATGACGTCGCGTCGCCGCCCGCCAAATGCGCAGTCGCAGATCAGCCATGCCTTGGTCGTCCAGCGCCGCTTGAGCAGGGTCTTGGTGTCTGGATCGTGGATGACGCCGCGGTTGCCGGTGAACAGGCCTCGCGCTGCCACGGCATGGATGTCGCCGAAGGGGTCGACGCGGTTCTGCAGTGGCATATCCGATCTTTCTTTGAGGCCGATGCCCCACATGATAACCCTCGCAGCGGTTCTGTCATGCTGCAAAGGGCTTTTTCATGCGGGTGCTGGTCGTCCAGAACTATGACAACACCGGGCTTGGGCAGGTCGGCGCCGCCCTGGCCGAGGCCGGCGCCGAGGTCGACATCCGCAACGCGCATCTGGGCGAAGCCCTGCCGGGGGATGCCGACGGACATGACGCCATCGTCGTGCTGGGCGGTGGGCAGAATGCGCTGGCCGACGACGAGTATCCTTATATTCCCGCACTTCTCGATCTCATGCGCGATTTCGAGGCGAGGGATCGCTCGATGCTCGGCATTTGCCTGGGCAGCCAGCTCATGGCGCGCGCCTTCGGCGGAGAAAACCTGATCGGCACCGCGACCGAGTTCGGATGGCGGCAGGTGGCGGTCACGGAGGAAGCGGCAGCGGACCCGGTGTTTGCAGCGCTGCCGAAGACCTTCTCGACCTTCCAATGGCATGACGACACCTTCACGCTGCCGGTAGGCGCGGTGCATCTGGCCACCAACGGGGTGACGCGTAACCAGGCCTTCCGCATCGGCCGCGCGGCCTATGGTTTCCAGTTCCATTTCGAGGCCGATCAGGCCCTGGTGCGCGATTGGAATGCCAGCTTTTCCGAGTTGCTGCGCCAACGCCAGCCCGGCTGGCTCGAGGGCTTCGAGGATGAGGCGGCAAGGCACGGCATCCAGGCCGACGAGGTGGGGCTGGCGCTGGCGCGCGGCTGGGTCGCCACGATCTGAAGCGCGTCTCGCTTCTGGTGCGAATCCCCGCCCGTTCACAATATTCGCTTGCCCGGCGACAAGGCTGGACCTCCGGCCCGCCGGCGCTATGTGTCAAAGTGGCATAAATGGCACGCCGCGAAACTTCCATGCGAAGCGGCGATTGGGCAACTGGCGCATGGGGCGCAAAGCGCATAGAAGGGCGCAAATTTCATCGAATGCAACGTGACCATTCGCAGGTAACTCCTGCGGAATGCAACGCATTCGTAACAATTTTTCCGCAGATTAACGGGAAGCCGAAACCGAGATGACCGCCTTGAAAGCCGCGCTTCTGTCGTTCTCCATGCTCTCAGCAATCGTGATCTGTGGTCTTGGCATCTACGCCGCGGACGCCGCGAGCGACCACGCCGTGGTCGACGGCTATGGCGTTGTGGCCGACAGCCACTGATCCTTATCGCTGACCGACAGGAGCCGCTTGTCCGCGCCGTCAATGACGAGCGCGGTGAGCACGCCAGACCTGCACGCGAATGTGTCGACGTTGACCCGGTTGGCGAGCACTTCCGGTTCGGTATGCGGCGTGTGGCCGTGCACGATTACCTTCGGGTAAAGCCCCGGATGATTGAGAAATTCGCCGCGTATCCATAGCAGGTCGCGCGGGTCCTGGCGTTCAAGCGGCACGCCGGGGCGGACGCCAGCATGGCAGAAGAAGAAGTCGCCAAAGGCGACGGACGTGCCGAGGTTCCGCAGGAAGGCGATATGGCTCTCCGGCACCGCGCGTTGCAGCAGGGCGTGGCCGCGCGCAAGCTCGCTCGGTTCATCAAAGTCGAGCGACACCCCGTAGGAGAGGGCGGTATTCTCGCCGCCATTGTTGGCGAACAGCCCGTCCGGAGTGGGATAGGCCAGGAAATCGAGGAAGCCAGCTTCGTGGTTGCCTGCCAGCGCGATCATCCGCTGGTCGCGGCTGGTCGCCTCGATCAGCCTGTCGAGCACGCCTTTTGAATCCGGGCCGCGATCGACATAGTCGCCGAGATGGATGACCCGCCAGTCGCGGGGCGGGTCTTCTGCAAGCTCAGCTTCAATGCGCGCATGCATCTCTTCGAGCAGGTCGAGCCGGCCATGGACGTCGCCGATCGCGTAGATGCGCATGCCGGCCGGGCCAGCCGCTTCCAGAAAATGAACGCCTTGCCCGACCATCGCCTCGCCTTTGCTCGCCTATGCTCCGGTCGCCGTCGGCCGATAGAGCATATCCGGACCCACTTTGCTCAAGGTGCGCCTGCCGCAAAGCGCCAGGGTAATGTCCATCTCCTTGCGGATGATTTCCAGCGCCTTCGTCACCCCCGGCTTGCCGAGCGCGCCCAGTCCGTAGAGGAACGGCCTGCCGATATAGGTGCCCTTGGCGCCGAGGCAGAGCGCCTTCAGCACGTCCTGGCCCGAGCGGATGCCGCCGTCGATGTGGACTTCTATTCTGTCGCCCACCGCATCCACGATCTCCGGCAGGACCGAGATGGAGGACGGCGCGCCGTCAAGCTGGCGGCCGCCATGGTTGGAGACGATGATGGCATCTGCTCCGGTCTTGGCCGCCATGATCGCATCTTCCCTGTCGAGGATGCCTTTCAGGATCAGCTTGCCGCCCCAGCGCTCCTTGATCCATTCGACATCGCTCCATGACAGGCGCGGGTCGAACTGCTCCGTCGTCCAGGACGAAAGCGAGGCGAGGTCGTCCACACCCTTGGCATGGCCGACGATGTTGCCGAAGGTGCGGCGCTTGGTTCCCAGCATGCCGAGGCACCAGCGCGGGCGGGTCGCCATCTGGTAGATGTGCTTGGCGGTGAACTTCGGCGGAGCCGAGAGCTGGTTGCGAATGTCCTTGTGGCGCTGGCCGAGGATCTGCAGGTCGAGCGTCAGCACCAGCGCCGAGCAGCGCGCCGCCTTGGCCCGATCGATCAGTTCAATTACGAATTCCCGGTCTTCCATGACATAGAGCTGGAACCAGAACGGCTTCTTCGTGTGCGCGGCGATATCCTCGATCGAGCAGATGCTCATTGTCGAGAGGGTGAACGGAACGCCGAACTCCTCCGCAGCCTGGGCTGCCAGAATCTCGCCGTCGGCGTGCTGCATGCCGGTAAGGCCGGTGGGCGACAGCGCCACGGGCATGGACACCTTCTCGCCGATCATGGTGCTTTCGAGCGAGCGGTTGGTCATGTCCACCAGCACGCGCTGGCGAAACTTGATCTTGGAAAAGTCCGCCTCGTTGGCGCGATAGGTGCTTTCGGTCCAGGCGCCGGAATCTGCATAATCGAAGAACATCTTCGGCACGCGGCGGCGGGCAAGGTTCTTCAGGTCGTTGATTTCGACTATCTCGGCCATACTTCTGTTTCTCTCGATTTCGGGCCTGCGACGACGATTGCGGCGCCAGCCTAGTTTAGGAGTGTTGTTGCTGTCTATTGGCGTGCCGGGCGCCGATCGGCGGAGCATCGATCATGCCGGCCAGTACTTCGGCGATGTGGCGCACTTGGACCTGCGAGCCTTGGCGTCTCAGCCTTCCGGCCATGTCCATCAGGCAGCCGAGATCGCCAGCCAGCAGCATGTCCGCGCCGGCGGCTTCTATATCGGACGTCTTGCGGGTCGCCCTGCTTGCAGAAAGGGCAGGGTGCGCGCCGGCGCAGCCACCGAAACCGCAGCAGGAGGTCGGGTCCCGCATTTCGATCAGCCTGATGCCCTCGACCGATTCGAGCAGTGCGCGCGGCTGCACCCTCACTCCGAGGTCGTGTAGGCCAGCGCAGGCATCGTGGTAGGTCACGGTGGCGTCGAGGCGCGCCTGGACCGCACTCATGCCCTGGACGTCGACAAGGAAGCTGGTGAGTTCGTGCACCTTGGCAGCGAGTGCCGTGGCACGCGCCTGCCATTCCGGGTCGTCCGCGAACAGGGCCGGGTAGTGGATGGCAAGCATGCCCGCGCAGGCGCCGGAAGGGGTGACGACGTGGTCGAAGCTCTCGAAAGCCTCGATGGCGGTTTGGGCCATCGCGCGCGCTTCCTCCCGGTCGCCGGAAGAGTAGGCAGACCGGCCGCAGCAGGTCTGCGCCACCGGCACCTCCACCGTGCAGCCGGCTTCTTCCAGCAGCTTCAGCGCGGCAAAGCCGATGGACGGCCGAAAAAGGTCGACCAGGCAGGTCACGAACAGGCCGACCCGGGGCGCTGCTGGTTGGTTTTGGCCGGGCAAGTTGCTTCTCGTCTCTATTCGTCGTTTGCGTCGGAGCGCAGGCGCAGCCGGAGCCTCGATACCCTTTGCCAGTCGCCGCTGCGTTCCGCCTCGGCCATGGAGCGCTCGACATAGGTGATGTGGTCCATGGCGGCCCTGCGTGCCGCCGCAGGACTGCCGCTCATCACCGCGGCATGGATGGCGCGGTGCTGGGCCAGAAGGTCTTCGCGCGCGCCCGGCAGAGTGAACACCAGCATGCGATTCTGGAAGACGCCTTCCGACAGCAGCCGATAGCAGGAGCGAAGCGTGTGCAAAAGGATGATGTTGTGCGCGCACTCGCCGATGACGTGGTGAAACTCCACATCGATCTCGCCTTCTTCCTCGAAATTGCCCCGCTCATGCGCGGCTTCCATGCGAGCCATGATCTGGTCGAGCAGCGCGCGGTCGTCGGCGGTGGCGCGGCGCGCCGCATATTCGGCGGCCACCCCTTCGATCTCGCGGCGATATTCGAGATAGTCGGTAACCGCCTTGTGGTGCGAGCCGATAAGCTCCAGCATCGGCCTGGTGAAAACCTGGCCAATGACGTCGGCGACATAGGTGCCGCCGCCGTGCCGGGTGACGATCAGCCCGCGCGCTTCGAGCGCTTTCAGGGCTTCGCGCAGAATGGGGCGCGACACATTGAACTGCCGCGCCAGTTCGCGTTCGCCCGGCAGCCGGTCGGATACGCGCAGAATGCCCTCGAGTATCAAGCCCTCGATCTGCTGCACCACCTCGTCGGCGGTGCGCGAATGCTCGATTCTGGAGAATAACTCGCTCAAGCGGCCTGTTCCATTGCGCCCCTAGTGTCCGTGACAATAGCGATTTGGGGGCGAACTGGTCAATTTCTTTATCCAGTTTCCCGGAGAAAGGCACATGAATCCTGACGAAACGATTTTGAAATGGAGCCCGGTTTACACGCTGTCGAATAAACTGGTAAAAGCTTTTGACCAGTTGGGATGAGGAGGAACGGGATGTCGGGCCCGGTGATGCCTGAGCCAGATGCTGAAACGATCCGCCGGCGCGCCGAGATCGTTGCCGACATGCGCATCATCGTGCCGGGCGAAGGCGTGGTGGACACGGTCAACGAAATGCGGGTGTTCGAAAGCGACGGGTTGACCGCCTATCGCCAGCTTCCGCTGGTGGTGGTGTTGCCCGAGACCGTCGCGCAGGTGTCGCGCGTGCTGAAATATTGCAATGAGCGCAATATCCGCGTCGTGCCGCGTGGCGCCGGTACCTCGCTTTCCGGTGGCGCGCTGCCGCTGGAAGACGCGGTGCTGCTGGTGATGAGCCGGTTCAACCGCATTCTCGAGATCGACTATCCCAACCGCGCCGTGGTAGCGCAGCCCGGCGTGACCAATCTCGGCATTACCAATGCGGTCGAGGCGGAAGGTTTTTACTATGCGCCCGACCCTTCCTCGCAGATCGCCTGCTCGATCGGCGGCAATGTCGCCGAGAACTCGGGCGGCGTGCACTGCCTGAAATACGGGCTCACCGCCAACAACGTTCTGGGCATCGAAATGGTGCTGATGGACGGCGAGGTGGTTCGTCTCGGCGGCAAGCATCTGGACGCCGAGGGCTACGACCTGCTCGGCGTCATGACCGGCTCGGAAGGGCTGCTCGGCGTGGTCACCGAGGTCACTGTGCGCATCCTGAAGAAGCCGGAGACAGCGCGCGCGCTGCTGATCGGGTTTCCGACCAGCGAGCAGGCCGGGCAGTGCGTGGCCGATATCATCGGGGCGGGCATCATTCCGGGCGGCATGGAAATGATGGACCGGCCGGCGATCCACGCTGCCGAGGATTTTGTTCATGCCGGCTATCCACTCGAATGCGAGGCGTTGCTGATCGTGGAACTGGATGGGCCGGGCGTGGAGGTCGACCATCTGATCGACCGCGTGGAAGCCATTGCGCTGCAGAACGGTTCGACCACCTGCCGTATTTCACAGTCCGAACAGGAGCGGTTGACCTTTTGGGCCGGCCGCAAAGCGGCGTTTCCGGCTGTGGGCCGCATTTCGCCGGACTATTACTGCATGGATGGCACCATTCCGCGCAAGGAACTGCCCAAGGTGCTGGCCGGCATGCGCGAATTGTCGGAAAAGTACGGGCTGGGCGTTGCCAACGTCTTCCACGCCGGCGACGGCAATTTGCACCCGCTGATCCTCTACGACGCCAACGTTCCGGGCGAGTTGCAAAAGGCCGAAGAGTTCGGCGCCGACATATTGCGGCTGTGCGTGCGGGTCGGCGGGGTGCTGACGGGCGAGCATGGCGTGGGCGTGGAAAAGCGCGACCTGATGCCGGAGATGTTCAACCAGATCGACCTCGACCAGCAGATGCGGGTCAAATGCGCTTTCGACCCCAACCATCTGCTCAATCCGGGCAAGGTGTTTCCGCAATTGCGGCGCTGTGCGGAGCTTGGCCGCATGCATATTCATGGCGGCAAGCTGCCGTTCCCCGACATTCCGAGGTTCTGAAATGTCCGGTCTGGCCAACAGCTTCGCTCCCACCACCGCAGACGAAGTCCGTTCCGCCGTCGAATGGGCTTTGTCGCATGAAGCGCCGCTCGAAATCGTCGGCAATGGCTCGAAGCGTTCCATCGGCAGGCCGGTGCAGGCCGCGCACACGCTCGATCTCTCCGGCCTCTCCGGCGTCACGCTTTATGAGCCCGAGGAACTGGTGCTGTCGGCCAAGGCAGGTACGCCGCTTGCCGAAATCGAAGCGCTGCTTGCCGAGCGTGGGCAGCAACTTGCCTTCGAGCCGATGGATTACGGCCCGCTGCTGGGTCAGGCGGCCGGGCGCGGCACGATCGGCGGGGTACTGGCAGCCAACCTGTCCGGCCCGCGCCGGCTGAAGGCGGGTGCCGCGCGCGACCACATCCTCGGCATCAGTGCCGTTTCCGGCCGCGCCGAGGCGTTCAAATCCGGCGGCCGCGTGGTGAAGAACGTGACCGGCTACGACCTGTCGAAAGGCATGGCCGGCTCATGGGGCACACTGGCGGTGCTGACGGACGTGACGTTCAAGGTTCTGCCGGCGGCAGAAACCGAGGTGACGCTGGCCCTGCGCGGCCTGCTGGACGAGGATGCGACGACGGCCATGGCCCTGGCGCTGGGCTCAAGCGCCGAAGTGTCGAGTGCCGCGCACCTGCCGGAAAACCTCTCGCGCACCGTGGCCGGCGGCGTTCTGACGGGCGAGGCGGCTACGCTGCTTCGCGTCGAGGGGTTTGGCCCGTCGGTCGCGTACCGGGTGGAGCATCTGAAGCGGCTTCTCGGCAATGCTGGCCGCATAGATGAGATCGCGGGCGACGCATCCAGCGCGATCTGGCGCGGCATTCGCGACTGCGAGCCCTTCGCCGATGGCACCGAAAGGCCGGTCTGGCGCATTTCCATGGCCCCGTCCGAGGCGCATCACATGGTGCTGGGCCTGCGCATGGAGGCGGCTGCCGATGCGTTCTACGATTGGCAGGGCGGCCTCGTCTGGTTGCGGCTTGAAGCCGACCCGGAAGCGGCATTGGTGCGGCATCTGGTGCGCAAACACGGGGGCGGACATGCCACGCTGGTGCGCGCGGGCCATGCGCTGCGCGCGGCGCTGCCCGTGTTCGAGCCGCAGCCGCCGGCGCTCGCAGCGCTTTCGGCGCGGCTGAAGAGGGAATTCGACCCCAAGTGCATTCTCAATCCCGGCCGTATGGCGTCAGTCGAACGCTCTGCTAACCTTGGCGTGACAAGCTGAAGCTTTCTGAAACAAGGACCCGGAGGGGATTTATGAGCGATATCGACAATGGACCGACCGCACCGCGTCAGACCGATCGCTGGCTGGAGCCCGGCCCGACCAACGCGCAGGTCGTCTACATTCTCTATCTCGCCGGCCTAGTTGTCGGCATCACCGGCCTGATCGGCCTGGTGCTGGCCTATATCAACCGCGGCAAGGCAGAGCCGTGGGTGGCGACACATTACACCTGGGCAATACGCACCTTCTGGATCGGGCTGCTCTATGGGCTGATCTCCTGCGTGCTCATCTTCATGGTGATCGGCGTGTTCCTGCTGTTTGCCGTGGCGGTCTGGTTCATCGCACGCTGCATCATCGGCCTGCAGGCAGCGGGACGTGGCGAGCCGATCAAGAACCCGAAAAGCTGGTTCATCTAGGACTTACAGGAACAGCGTCGCCATGCAGACCAATTTCACGCCCGCCCAGCTTGCCGATCCGCATGTCGCGGAATCGGAGAAGATCCTGCGCAAATGCGTGCATTGCGGCTTCTGTACGGCGACCTGCCCGACCTATGTGACGCTCGGCAACGAGCTGGATTCGCCGCGGGGCAGAATCTACCTGATCAAGGACATGCTGGAGAACGGCCGCCCGGCCGACCGCGAAACCGTCACCCATATCGACCGCTGCCTGTCCTGCCTGGCCTGCATGACGACCTGCCCGTCAGGCGTCAACTACATGCATCTGGTCGACCACGCCCGGGCTCATATCGAGCAGACCTACAAGCGTCCGCTTGCCGACCGGGCGATCCGCGCGTTGCTTGCCTTCGTGCTGCCTTATCCGTCGCGGTTCCGCGCGGCGCTGAAGCTGGCGAAGTTCGGCCGGCCGTTTTCCGGCCTGTTCGAGGCCACGCCGGCCTTGCGCCCATTGGCGACCATGCTCAAGCTCGCGCCATCCTCGGTTCCGCCGGTCTCGCCCATGGCGTCGCCCGGCCGCCATGCGCCGGCAGGCGCAAGGCGCGGCCGGGTCGCCATCCTAACCGGCTGCGCGCAGCCGGTGCTCGATCCCGGCATCAACGAGGCCACCATCTCGCTTCTGACCCGCCTCGGCGTCGAGGTTGTGGTGCCGCAGGGCGAGGGGTGCTGCGGCGCGCTGGTTCACCACATGGGGCGCGAGGAGCAGGCGCTTGCCTCGGCTCGGCAGAATGTCGATGCCTGGACGAAGCTCGCTGATCAGGGCGGCCTCGATGCCATCATCGTCACCGCCTCTGGCTGCGGCACGACGATCAAGGACTACGGCTTCATGCTGCGCCTCGATCCCGCCTATGCCGAAAAGGCGGCGCGGGTTTCGGCGCTGGCCCGGGACGTCACCGAATATCTGGCAACGCTGGACCTGCCGGAGCCGGTCATAGCGCCCAGGCTGGCAGTCGCCTACCATTCGGCCTGTTCCATGCAGCACGGCCAGAAGATCACGCGCGAGCCGAAGGAACTGCTGGCGCGCGCCGGCTTCGTGGTGAGGGAGCCGCGCGAGGGGCATCTGTGCTGCGGTTCGGCCGGCACCTACAACATCATGCAGCCGGAGATTTCGGCAAAACTGCGCGACCGCAAGGTGAAGAACATCGAGGCGACCGGTGCGACCGTGGTTGCCTCCGGAAATATCGGTTGTATCACCCAGATCGCGTCCACGGCTAGGATGCCGGTGGTGCACACGGTCAAGCTGCTCGACTGGGCCTATGGCGGCCCGAAGCCGGCCGGCGTCCCGGAGGGCAGAGTGCTGGCGGCGGCGGAGTAAGCGCTCTTCGACATGGGATGAACGGGAGGCTCAGCCTTGCAGGCTGGCAGGCTTCGCCTACCATCTACCTGATCTAGGTTCTGGGAGGACGGCGATGAGCGAAACCCGCACGACGGACTTGGTCAGGTCCCTGCTGGATGCCTATGCGGCTTCGGATCGAGACGCGGCGGAGCGGCTGATCGCAGCAGACTTCCATTTTACGAGCCCGTTGGATAACCGGCTGGACCGTGCAAGCTACTTCAGCATTTGCTGGCCCAACAGCAAGATCATCGAAGGCTACGATATCGAGCATATGCTGACCGCAGAGGACAAGGTGGCCGTCACATATGTGGGCCGCTTCCGGTCCGGGAAGCGCGTCAGAAACACCGAAGTCATGACCTGCCGGGACGGCCGGATCGTCGCGGTCGAGGTCTATTTCGGCTGGTCGGTTCCTCATGAAGTCTCACCGGGCACGCATGCCGACCCGGCTTGAACGCCTGCCGGCACGTCCGCGAAGGGTCGTGCCAGCCTCACATTCGGTGCGACGTGCGTGTTCTACTCCGCCGCGATCCTGTCCGCAGCGCCGTAGGTGGCCTCATAGAGCGCGCGCTGGCGGTTCAGCGCCACCATGGTGTTGCGCAGCAGGATCGAAACGGTGACGGGTCCGACGCCGCCGGGAACCGGCGTGATCCAGGAGGCGACTTCCTTGACGCTATCGGTGTCGACGTCGCCCACTATGCGCGTCGAGCCATCCGGCAGCGTTTCGGAATTGATGCCGATGTCGATCACGGCCGCGCCGGGCTTGACCATGTCGGCCTTGATCAGGCGCGGCTTGCCGACCGCCACGAACAGGGCGTCGGCGCGGCGCGCATGGGCGGCGACCGAGCGCGTCATGTGGTGGCAGACCGTCACCGTCGCCCCTTCGCTCATCAGCAGGAAGGCGATCGGCTTGCCGACGATCTCGGAATGGCCGACGACGACGACTTCCAGCCCCTTCAGGTCCAGCCCGGTCGCCTTGAGCAGTTCCACCGAAGCCGCGGCCGTGCAGGGGGCGAGGTCGAGCTGGTTGTAGACGATATTGCCGATCGAGGACGGGTGCATGCCTTCCACGTCCTTGAGGGGGTGGATGGCCGCTTGGATCGCCTTAATCGGGATGTGCGCCGGAACGGGACGCTGGATGATGATGCCGGTGACGCGCGGGTCGGCGTTCATGCCATGGATCGCGGCCTCGAGCTCACCCGCCGTCGTTTCGGCAGGCAGGCGCCGCTCCTCGAAGTCGATGCCGGCCTGCTGTGCCTTGGCGCGCTGGTTGCGAACGTAGACGTCCACTGCCGCAACGTCGCCCACAGTGATAGACACCAGCTTCGGGGGAAAGCCTTCCTCCTTTGCCTTTTCGGCTGCGGCGCGCACTTCGGCCATGATGCGGGCGGCGACCGGCGCACCTTTCAGATAGCGGGTGTCATCGACGGGCATTGCGTTCTCCTTCGCCAAGGGCGTGGCAGGTGGTCAAGAAACGCCGGAGGGCGGCAGCTCGCCGGAAGACCCGACGAGCGCGCGCGCTCCTTAGCACAATTTCCGATATCGTCCTTGCTTTTGCGCTGGGACGACATTGGAAAAAGCGACGCACCCAAATTACCGTAAAGAATAATAGTTTCAAGAAAGGAAAGGGCGGCGAGGCATCCCGCGCCGCTCCTTGCCGATGCGGGGTCGCCAGCCGGACTAGCTGACGATCACCGTCGCGCCGACCTTCACGCGCTCATAGAGGTCGATCACGTCTTCGTTGCGCATGCGGATGCAGCCCGAGGAAACCGCCCCGCCAATCGTCCAGGGCTGGTTGGTGCCATGGATGCGATAGAGCGTGGAGCCGAGATACATGGCGCGGGCGCCGAGCGGATTGTCCGGGCCGCCCTCCATGTAGGAGGGCAAGCTGCGTCCCTTGGCGCGCTCGCGGGCGATCATCTGCGACGGCGGGCGCCAGTCCGGCCACTCCCGCTTCTGGGTGACCTTGTGCGTGCCTGCCCATTCGAAGCCCGGCTTGCCGGTGCCGACACCATAGCGGCGCGCCTGGCCTCCCGCCTCGACGAGATAGAGGAAGTTCTGCTTCGTATCGATGACGATGGTGCCCGGCTTGTGCGAGCCTTCGTAGGAAACCTGCTGCGGCAGATACATCGGGTCGATCTCGCGCTTCGCTTTTTTCGCGGGCGCGGGCACGATGGCTGCGGTGCGCTGGAGGTCAGGCGCGGGCTGGCGCAGCGTGCGCGCCGGCTCGCCATAGCGATAGTCGAAGCGCGGCTCGGAGGAGTAGGGCTGAACCTGAACGCTGGCCGGCGCTGCCGGGCGGCCGATTTCCCGGCCCAGAACCTTGCCGGGAGCATAGCCAAGCTGGATGACCCAGGGCGCGGCAAGATCGGGACTGATCACCACCGGCGGGCGCGCCATGTAACGATCATTCGCCGCAGCCTGCGAAACCATGCTTGCGGCGAGCGCTGCCGCACCCACGAGAACTAGTTTTTTCATCGGACGTACTCTCAACTCGACCGTCGCGGGGCCAAATCCCCGCATCGCGCGGCATGCTGGAGGCGCAGAAGAAACCAAGTCATGAATCGGAATGCGTAAGATGCGAATCTTCACTTAAACATTCCGGTGTGGTTACCGCCCGGTTCAGGAATCTGGTAAAAGCCGGGTAAAGCCCGTTGGTGTCGCCGTTAAGAATTGGAATTCGCTGTGGAAGTCGAGAAAACCGGCCTGATCGAGGGGCCAGACGGCGTCGTTCGCTGCTCCTGGCATGGCAACCTGCCAGACTATCTGCACTATCACGACCATGAGTGGGGGCGGCCGGTCGCGGACGACAGGCGTCTTTTCGAGAAGATCTGCCTGGAGGGTTTTCAGTCCGGCCTGTCGTGGCTGACTATCCTGCGCAAGCGCGAGGCTTTTCGCGAGGCGTTTGCGGATTTCCACTTCGAGCGCGTTGCCGAATTCACCGATGCGGATGTGGAGAGGCTGCTCGGCAATGCCGGCATCGTGCGCCATCGCGGCAAGATCGTCTCCACCATCAACAACGCCAGGCGCGCCCGCGAGTTGGTTGCCGAAAAGGGATCGCTCGCCGCCTATTTCTGGTCGTTCGAGCCGGGACAGAGCGACCGGCCGGAGGTAGTCGACCTGGCGCACCTGCGCGCCAATCCGACAACGGCGGTCTCGACGCGGATCTCGAAGGACCTGAAGAAGCGCGGCTGGACATTCGTGGGCCCGACCACGGTCTATGCCTTCATGCAGGCCATGGGCCTGGTCAACGACCATATCGAAGGCTGCGCCTGCCGCGCCACGGTGGAGCAGGAGCGGGCTGCCTTCAGGCGGCCGGGGTGACGCTGTATCGCGCCGTCGCAACCCTTGCCGCTCCGTTTCACATAAGTTAGGACACCCGCGACTCCTGCAAATGGCGGCGCAAACGCGCCTGTCTCATTCGGCAGGCTCCGCGCTTCACGAACGACAAGAGCGACACGACATGGCTGAAAAATCGGAAAAGATGAAAGCACGCTTGCCGCGTGGCTTTGTCGATCGCACGCCGGAGGACATCCGCGCCGTCGAGAAGATGATGGCGACGATCCGCGAGGTTTACGAGCTTTACGGTTTCGAGCCGGTCGACCAGCCGATGATCGAATACACCGACGCGCTGGGCAAATTCCTGCCCGACCAGGACCGCCCCAACGAGGGCGTGTTCTCGTTCCAGGACGATGACGAGCAGTGGCTGTCGCTGCGCTACGACCTGACGGCGCCGATGGCGCGCTACGTGGCCGAGAATTTCGAGAAGCTGCCGAAACCCTATCGCAGCTATCGCTCGGGCTGGGTGTTCCGCAACGAGAAGCCGGGACCGGGCCGCTTCCGCCAGTTCATGCAGTTCGACGCCGATACGGTCGGAACGCCGGGTGTGGCCGCCGATGCCGAAATCACCATGATGATGGCCGACGTGATGGAAGCGCTGGGCATCAAGCGCGGCGACTATCTCGTGCGCGTCAACAACCGCAAGGTGCTCGACGGCGTGCTTGAGGTGATCGGCCTTGGCGGCGACGAGAATGCCGGCCGCCGGCTGGTGGTGCTGCGGGCCATCGACAAGCTGGACAAGTTCGGCGTCGAGGGCGTTCGCCAGCTTCTGGGCGCCGGCCGCAAGGATGAAAGCGGCGACTTCACCAAGGGCGCGGGGCTGGGCGAAGAAGCCATCGCCAAGGTGATCGCCTTCACCGAGGCGGGCTCCGCCGATGCGTCCGAAACCATTACCAACCTGCGCGCGATCGTGGCCGGAAATGAGCGCGGCAGCGAAGGCGTGGAGGAATTGGCGCAGATCGCGGCGCTCATTGCCGCCGCCGGCTATGACGACGGCCGCGTGAAGATCGACCCCTCCGTGGTGCGCGGCCTCGAATATTACACCGGGCCGGTCTACGAGGCCGAACTGCTGGCCGAGATCCCCAACGACGAGGGACAGATCGTGCGCTTCGGCTCGGTCGGCGGCGGCGGTCGTTATGACGGTCTCGTCTCGCGCTTCCGTGGCGAGCCGGTGCCGGCCACCGGCTTTTCCATCGGCGTGTCGCGCCTGATGACGGCGCTGAAGAACCTCGGCAAGCTCGACACGTCGGACGTGATCGCGCCGGTGGTGGTGCTGGTCATGGACAAGGACACCGAGAGCCTCGGCCGCTACCAGAAGATGGTTTCGTCGCTGCGCCAGGCCGGCATCCGCGCCGAACTCTATCTCGGCGGAGCGGGCATGAAGGCGCAGCTCAAATATGCCGACCGTCGCGGCAGTCCCGTCGCCATCATCCAGGGTGGCGACGAGCGCGCCAGGGGCGAGGTGCAGATCAAGGATCTCATCGAGGGAGCGCGGATGTCGGCAGAGATTTCCGACAACGCCGAATGGCGCGCCGCGCGGCCGGCTCAGGTTACCGTCGCCGAAGCCGACCTCGTGTCGGAGGTGAAGAAGGTTCTGGCGGCGCAGGCCGAGGATCGCGCGAAGGGGTGATGCCAACGTGAACTCCCGCTATCCGACCAGCGCGCCCGATATACTGAAGCTTTTTGCGGCCAAGGAGGCCGATCGCGTCGACGTGGCGGTTCTGCAGCCGGCCGACCCCTTTCTCGACATGGCGGGCGAGGACCTGCGCCGCCGCATCTACCTGACCGAAAGCGAAACCGGCGAGTCGCTGTGCCTGCGACCCGAATTCACCATTCCGGTCTGCATCGACCACATTCGCAGCCAGTCCGGCACGCCGCGCCGCTATTGCTATCTCGGCGAAGTGTTCCGCCAGCGCCGCGACGGCAGCAGCGAATTCTTCCAGGCCGGCATCGAGGATCTGGGCGACATGGACACCGCCCGCGCCGATGCACGGTCGATCGCCGACGCCTATGCGCTGCTGGAGTTGGCGCTGCCCGAGACCCCGCTTTCGGTGGTCATGGGCGATCATTCGGTATTCGAGGCGGTGCTGGCGGCGCTCGGCCTGCCGCGCGGATGGCGCCTGCGCCTCGCCCGCGCCTTCGGTTCGGCCGAGATGCTGGCAGCGGCGCTTTCTGACCTAGCCACCCCGCCGCGCAACGGGGCGCTGGCCGAGCCGGTCGTGTCACTGGTGGCGGATGGCGATTTCGAGGGGCTTTCGACCCATATCGCACGCGGCATGGAGGAGGCCGGCCTGTCGCCTTCGGCCGGGCGCACGCCGGGCGACATTGCCCGCCGGCTGATCGAAAAGGCGGAACTGCGCAGCGTGCGCCTCTCCAACGAGGCTTTCGACGCGCTGAAGACGTTCCTGGCGATCAATGTGCCGATTGCGGAAGCGACCGATGCCCTGCGCCAATTCGCAGCCGACGCCTCGCTGACGCTCGGGGCGGCGCTGGACAAGTTCACGGCTCGCGCCGAGGCGCTCGAAAGCCACGGCCTGCCGGCCGATGTGGTTCGCTACGACGCGGCCTTCGGGCGCCCGCTGGACTACTACACCGGCATGGCCTTCGAGATTGCGGTGCGCGACGACGGGCGGCCGCTGGTCGGCGGCGGTCGTTACGACCGGCTGCTGACGCTGCTCGGCGCCAAGGAAGCGATCCCCGGCGTAGGCTTCTCCGTGTGGCTCGATCGCATCGAACAGTTGCGGAAGGGCTCGCAATGACCATCACGCTGGCCATACCCTCCAAGGGGCGACTGAAGGAACAGGCACTGGAAGTGCTTGCCCGTTCTGGGCTTGCCGTCAGCCTGCCGGAGGACGACCGCAAATATCGCGCCCGCATCGAGGGGCGCGACGACATTGAAGTGGCGTTTCTTTCCGCCTCGGAAATCGCCGGCGAGATCGGGCAGGGATCGGTGGATCTTGGCATAACCGGCGAGGATCTTCTGCGCGAAAACCTGGCCGATTGGGAAAGCCGTGCCGAGATCGTGGCGCGGCTCGGCTTCGGCCATGCCGACGTGGTGGTGGCGGTGCCGGAGGTCTGGCTCGACGTCGACACCATGACCGACCTCGACGACGTCGCGGCGGATTTCCGCCAGCGCCATGGGCGCCGCCTTCGGATCGCGACAAAGTACTGGCGGCTGACGCAGCAGTTCTTCTCTCAGAAGCACGGCATCCAGGTCTATCGCATCGTGGAAAGCCTCGGCGCGACCGAGGGTGCGCCGGCCGCCGGCTCGGCCGACGTGATCGTCGACATCACCACGACCGGCTCGACGCTGCGCGCCAACCACCTGAAGATCCTGAACGACGGCGTCATCCTGCGCTCGCAGGCGTGCCTCGTCGCCTCGCGCAAGTCGCGCAGCGTCAACGACGAAGGCGCGTTGGTATCGATCGCGGAGGCGGTAGCGGCAGCTACGCGCTGACCCGTTCAATCGCGCTGGGGCAGGATCACGTCGCTCAGGCCGCGCACGATCTTGGCCAGTTCCAGGCACTCGTCGTGGCGCAGGCTGTTGCGCCGCCAGGCTAGGCACACGGAGCGCGAGGGCACCGGCTCCATGAAGGGCACGACCTTCAGGTCGCGAATGCCCCGAGCCGCGCCCATCGCCATTTCGGGAATGAGCGTGACGCCCAGCCCGTGGGCCACCATCTGCAATAGCGTCGTCAGGCTGGTTGCGCCGTAGCTGGCCATGGCCACAGGCTTGACGGAGTGGCACACCGCCAGCGCCTGCTCGCGCATGCAGTGGCCTTCCTCCAGCAGCATCAGACGCTCCAGCGCCGGGCTGTCGGGCGCGACCGGCGGCGCGGCAAAGCCGGGATCGTCCTGCGAGACGGCGAGAAAGAAGCGGTCGCGGAACAATTCGTCGGCGACCAGCCCCGGATAATCAAGCGGCAAAGCTGCGATGAAGCCGTCCAGGCGTCCCGCTGCCGTTTCCTCGGCCAGCGTTGCCGTCACCGCCTCGCGCAATTCCAGCACGAGTGCCGGAAAGCGTTCCTTCAGGACGGGCAACACATGGGGCAGCAGGTAGGGCGCGATCGTCGGGATTATGCCGAGCCGGAACCGGCCTTCCATTGCCGAGCGGCCGCGGCGGGCGATGCTCTCCACATCGCGTATGCCGATGAGGATCGCCTCGATGCGCGGCCGCAGCATGTGCGCTTCCTCGGTCATGCGCACCATCTTGCCGCCACGCTCGAACAGCTGGCAGCCGAGCTTCTCTTCCATTTCCGCGATCTGGGCCGAAAGCGCAGGCTGCGTCACGCCGGCTAGTTCCGCGGCGCGGCCGAAATGCAGCGTCTGCGCCAGGGCATCGAAATACTGCATCTGGCGTACGGTAAGTGTGATCATAGGGAAATGTTATCGATCTGAGTAGAAAAGGCAATTTGTTTTTATGGATCGCGCGGCCTAATCTGGAGGTGTTCCAGATTGTGGTTCGCGCGGCGAGCCGCCCAAGGACAAGAAATCGATCATACCTTGCTTGATAAGGAGGCTGACGCGATGACCAAGCCCACAATGACCACTTCCGCCGGGGCGCCCATTCCGGACAACCAGAATTCCATCACCGCCGGCGAGCGCGGCCCGGTGCTGCTGCAGGACTACCAGCTCATCGAGAAGCTGGCGCACCAGAACCGCGAGCGCATCCCCGAGCGCCCGGTTCATGCCAAGGGCTGGGGCGCGCATGGCGTCCTCAAGATCACCGGCGACATCTCGAAATACACCAAGGCCAAGGTGCTTCAGCCCGGCGCCGAGACGCCGATGATCGCGCGTTTCTCCACCGTTGCCGGCGAGCAGGGGGCAGCCGATGCCGAGCGCGACGTGCGCGGCTTTGCGCTGAAATTCTACACCGAGGACGGCAACTGGGACCTGGTCGGCAACAACACGCCGGTCTTCTTCGTGCGTGATCCGGTCAAGTTCCCGGACTTCATCCATACGCAGAAGCGCCACCCCAAGACCAATCTGCGTTCGCCCACGGCCATGTGGGACTTCTGGTCGCTGAGCCCGGAAAGCCTGCATCAGGTGACGATCCTGATGTCGGATCGCGGACTGCCGACCGACGTGCGCCACATCAACGGCTACGGCTCCCACACCTATTCGCTGTGGAACGATGCCGGCGAGCGCTACTGGGTGAAGTTCCACTTCAAGACCATGCAGGGCCACAAGCACTGGACCAACGAGGAAGCCGAGAAGGTCATCGGCAAGACGCGCGAGTCGACGCAGGAAGACCTGTACAACGCGCTCGAGCGTGGCGAATTCCCGAAGTGGAAGGTCCAGGTCCAGATCATGCCGGAAATGGATGCGGAAAAGACCCCGTATAATCCGTTCGACCTGACCAAGGTGTGGCCGCATGCCGACTATCCGCCGATCGACATCGGCATCATGGAACTGAACCGCAACCCGGAGAACTATTTCGCCGAGATCGAGAATGCGGCATTCTCGCCGTCGAACATCGTGCCGGGCATCAGCTTCTCGCCCGACAAGATGCTGCAGGCGCGCATCTTCTCCTACGCGGATGCCCACCGCCATCGGCTCGGCACGCATTACGAGACGATCCCGGTCAACCGGCCAAAGAACGAGGTCCATCACTACCATCGCGATGGACAGATGAACACGTTCGGCGGCATCAAGACCGGCAATCCGGATGCCTATTACGAGCCGAATTCCTTTGGCGGTCCGGTTGAACAGCCCTCCGCCAAGGAGCCGCCGCTGAAGATCTCCGGCGATGCCGACCGCTACAACCACCGCATCGGCAACGACGACTACAGCCAGCCGCGCGCCCTCTTCAACCTGTTCGACGAGGGCCAGAAGAACCGGCTGTTCTCCAACATCGCCGCGGCGATGGGCGGCGTGCCGGAATTCATCATCGAACGGCAGCTTGCCCATTTCGACAAGGTCCATCCGGACTATGGCAACGGCGTCCGCCGCGCGCTGTCGGCGGCCGACGGCAAGGAGCGGCCGGCGATTTCGGTGACCGACAAGACACCGCAGGAAGCCGCCGAATAGGGCAGGCTGAATCCGGTTTCGGAAAGGGACAGGCGCGGAGCATTCCGCGCCTGTCTTCTTTTCATCCGAAAATGTAATTTGCCGCCGACGGCGAGTGCCGCTATCAATTGCGATTGAAATTTGAATTGTCGGTTGTGCGCAAAGCTTCGTTCCAGGTCGTCAGGGCGAAGAGCTTGCCAAGTGATAGTGCGAATACCAGGGGGAATTCGGTTCAAACCAGCAGATCGGCGGGGCTTTCATGTACGTTGCTGATAGGTGCTACGTGTTCGCAAGGGCGGCTTTCAACCGCACGGCATTGTTGGCGGCAGTCGTAGTCTGCTTTGCCAGCGGCCCCGCACTCGCTGACGAGCTTTCGTCGCAGCATGCGCAAGAGAAGGCCCCCGCGGCCGCCCCCAAGCCGTGGACGTTCAGCCTGGAGCTCAGCCCTGAAATCTACGCGGTCAACAATGGCAGCAATCACGCGGGGAGCCTGAACAATATCTACTACAAGGCAGGCCTGTCATATCGGTTCGAGGAAGGCTTCCTCGGCGGTGTCTCGTTTCAACATTCGATCAAGGCCAGCGGCGGCTCGCAATATTACGCGGAGGCGACGGTCGGCTACAGATGGAAGCTGACCGAAGACTTTTCGCTGACGCCCAGCGGCGGCGCCGGCTACACCTGGCAGCAAACCGGCATCATCCAGGGCGCGGACACCAACGCCGACATCGGCTACTACGTCATCTATCTCGCCGGCGACCTGAAGATGACGCCCAAGCTGACCTGGAACGCCTTCAATCTTCGCTACCGCAACGGTTTCGATGCAACCTGGGTGACTCCCAAGGTGTCCACCGGCCTCACCTACGAGGTGAACAGTTCCAAATCGCTGTTCATGAATGTCGGCTACGCCTGGAAAAAGCTGGCCACGAACACCCCGCCCTACGACGAGCTTTCCGGGGACAAGATCAACCTGGCGGTCGGCTTCAAGCACTCATTCTAAGGCCTGGACGTAAGGCACGAGATGCTTCGGGGCGGCTGCGGAACTGGCTGTTCAGCCGCGCACTGCGAACCGAGCAGTCAGTGGCAGGTTTTTACTCTTTCCATCACCACCTGACCGTGCCGATGACGCCTCACCGTGCGGTAGGAGCACGGGCGGTCCATACGGTGCGGGCTGTGCATACGATGGCTGGGTGGCAAGGGGCGGCTCGTCGTGGTTTCCGTGGCGGTGGCGGCGTGGGCGGGCAGGCCGTAGGAAAGCGCAGCCGCTGCCGTGATGAGGGAGGCAAAGAGGAGGGTCTTCATGTGCGTGGTTCCTGTGTGATCTGCACTTCGCTCCGTGGCGAAGCGTGAGAGCCGGAGCAGGCGGCAGCCGGTCCTGTTGCAGTTGAAGAAGTCTACGTCTCAGCGGGGGAGCCGAGGTGTGCGGCGGCCTCAACGGCAAACCCGTGTTTTCTCGTACCAGACACGGCCGTTGCGATAATGCTTGACCGATTTGGTGTAGCAGCGCGGTCCAGCATGATAGTGGCGGCCATAGGTGGTGATGGTTGCTGCGGCTTGAGCGGGAGCCCCAAACGACATCGCTGATGTAGCGATGAGGATGGCAGCGACGAGCAGGTTCTTCATGTTCGTGGCCTAGCCTTTAATTGGCCGATACATCGACGGAAGCCCTTATTCAGGGCACCTACGCGCGCTTGGAGCCGCTGAACCAGCGGTGCCCGAGTATCGGCTCAGATCTTCGTTGTTGGGAGCGCCCCGGCCGGCAGGCACCGGTCGAGGCAGTTCGAATTTGGTTTACGGGCAGACGCGCACTCTTTCGACCCACCACCTGCCGTAACGGTGGTGGCGTATCGTCTCGAAATGGCAATACCGGTGCCAGCGATTGGGCCCATAGTAACGCCCGTAGTAACGGTGGCGCCATCCGGGATAGACATATTGCACGTTGCTGATCGTTGCGCCCGTCGCCTGGGCCGAGGTACCAAACGGGAGGGCGGCTGTTACGGCAATGATGGAAGCAAGGACAAGGTTTTTCATTTTGCGCCTCGATCGGCTAAACAAGCGATACAATTCGCGGGCGTGGCGGGCCGTTCCGAGTTCACGGAATGTTTAGGTTTGCGCCCAGAGCGGACGCCTGAATATTTTGATGCGGCGCTTGTGCAGGCCGCTCACGGGCGCTAGTCAGGCCCTTCCTCGGGTAAGCCGAAATAGGGATCACCAGACATGCGACTTGGCGGAAGGTTGGCCGCGGCCATCGAAGTGCTCGACGAGATAGAGCGGAGGCAGCGGCCGGCTGCGGATGCGCTGAAGGATTGGGGACTGGCCCACCGCTTCGCCGGAGCAGGCGATCGTGCCGCCATCGGCAACATTGTCTACGACGGTCTTCGCCGCAAACGTTCGGCCGGCTGGCTGCTCGGCGAGGATACGGCGCGCGCCGTGGCCTTCGGCGCCGTTCTTCTGGAAACGCGTCAGACCCCGGAGGCGCTCAACGCCACCCTGGACGGCGACAGGTTCGCCCCGCCGCTTCTTGATGGGGGCGAACTGGCTGCAATAGCCACGCGCGACCTGGCCCAGGCGCCCGATGTGGTTCGTGCCGACTGCCCGGACTGGTGCGCGCCTCTGCTGCATGGCGCTTTCGGCGAGGAATGGATTGCGGAAGGCGCTGCTCTGGCACGTCGGCCGCCGCTCGACCTTCGCGTCAACACGCTCAAGGCCCGGCGCGACCAGGTGCTCAAGGAACTGGCCGAAATGGACGCCGCTCCATCGGCGCTGGCTGCCGACGGCATACGCATCTCCCCCAACGAAAACGGCCGTCATCCCAACGTGCAGTCGGAGCCTGCCTTTCACCAGGGTTGGTTCGAGGTCCAGGACGAAGGCTCTCAGATCGCCGCCGAGCTGGCCGGCGCAGCGCCAGGCATGCAGGTTCTGGATTATTGTGCCGGTGCCGGCGGCAAGACGCTTGCCCTCTCGGCGGCCATGGAAAACCGCGGCCAGATCTTTGCGCACGATGCCGAAAAGGGGCGTCTGGCGCCTATCTACGAGCGCCTGCGCCGGTCGGATTGCCGCAATGTGCAGGTGGTCACCAAGGCGGCCGAAATCGACGCGTTGCGGGACAAGATGGACATCGTGCTGATCGATGCGCCTTGCACCGGCAGCGGCACCTGGCGCCGGCGGCCCGACGCCAAATGGCGGCTGACGCAAAAGCAGCTCGACGTGCGCCGCGCCGAACAGGCCACCATCCTCGACACGGTAAAGCACGCGGTGAAGCCGGGCGGCTTGCTCGTCTATGTCACCTGTTCCGTTTTCGAGAGCGAGAACCGCGACCAGATCGATGCTTTTCTGCAGCGGGGGCAGGAATTCGCACCCGTCGACCATTCCGAGCTGTGGGACCACCATTTCGCCGGCAAGACCGAATGCGCTCGCATCGATCGCGCTCGCGGCATCCTGATGTCGCCTGCGCGGAGCAATACGGACGGCTTCTTTTTCGCGGCACTTCGCCGGGCCGGCTAGGCGGCGCCTTCGAGCTTCTTGATTCTTGCACGCATCGCCGGAACAATCGCCGGACGAGACGGAGGGCTGAAGGATGCGTGCCTATCTGGCTCTGGCACTGTTTCTTGTCGTGGTCCTGGGCGGTGGTACGGCGATCGGCCTCGCCACACTGCCGGGCGAGTGGTACGCAGGCTTGGCCAAGCCTGCGTTCAATCCGCCGAACTGGGTTTTCGCCCCGGTCTGGTCGACGCTTTACGTCCTCATCGCCGTTGCCGGCTGGCGCAGCTGGATGAGAGCCCCATCTGGGCCGCCCATGCAGGCTTGGGCCGTACAGCTTGCGCTCAATTTTCTTTGGTCGCCTATATTCTTCGGCGGCCACATGATTGGAATTGCGTTCGTCGTCATTCTCGCGCTGCTGGCCTCCATTCTCGCCTTCATCAAGCTGAGCTGGCCGCGCGACCGGGTGGCGGCCTGGCTGTTCGTGCCATATGCGCTGTGGGTTGCCTTCGCGGCCTTGCTCAACGGGGCGATTTGGTGGCTCAATTGATTGCGGGCCTGGCTTTGTTGCGCCGCAGCATTACCGATTGCCGAGGGCGCGGGCGTTTGCGATAAATTGCGCACAAGCAGCAAGGCGCGGATGATGGTCGAACGCATTGAACCCTCACCGAATTTCGAGGAGCGGGTGAGGGCATCCTTCGCCCGCCAGCAAGCCATGGCCACCATCGGCGCGGCACTGACCCTGGTGCGTCCGGGTACGGTGGAAATCGAGATGCCCTATTCCGACGCTCTGACCCAGCAGCATGGGTTCTTGCACGCAGGCATCATTTCAGCGGCGCTGGATTCGGCCTGCGGCTATGCCGCCTATTCCGTGATGCCGGAAGAGGCCTCGGTGCTGACCATCGAGTTCAAGGTCAATCTGCTGGCGCCGGGCAAGGGGGAGCGCTTCCTGTTCCGCGGTTCGGTCACCAAGCCTGGCCGCACCATCGTGGTGGCCGATGGCCAGGCCTATGCATTCGCGGCCGACGGTGAAGCCAGGCTCGTCGCCACCATGACCGGCACCATGATGGCGGTGCTGGGCCGCGACGGTATCGAGGGCTGAGCGATGGCAATCACCAGCATCGGCGGAAAACTCGTGCTGTTCGTGATGGCGGCGGAGGCCGAATACGGCCCGCACCTGCAAGAGCTCTTTGTGCCCCTCATGACCGGCGTGGGACCGGTCGAGGCCGGCGTGATGCTGGGCGCGGAACTGGGCCGGCTGAAGGTTGAGGGGGCGCTGCCCGACCTGGTCGTGTCGCTGGGCTCGGCCGGCAGCCGCACACTGGAACAGGCGGAAATCTACCAGGCGGTTTCGGTATCCTATCGCGACATGGATGCCACCGCGCTTGGGTTCGCCAAGGGCGCGACGCCGTTTCTGGACCTGCCCGTGACGGTGCCGCTGCCGCTGCGCATACCCGGCATTCCGCAGGCCACGCTTTCGACCGGCGCGGCTATCGTTTCGGGCGCCGCCTACGATGCGGTCGAGGCCGACATGGTCGACATGGAGACCTTTGCGGTGCTGCGCGCCTGCCAGTTGTTCGGCCTGCCACTGGTCGGGCTTCGCGGCATTTCCGATGGGGCTGCCGAGCTTCGGCATGTCGGCGACTGGACCGAATATCTTCACGTCATCGACGAGCGCCTGGCGCGGGCGGTGAACAGGCTTTCCGACGCCCTGTCGGAAGGCGTTTTGCGGTTTTGAGAGCGCATCGGGCACAAACAGGCTCCAGACAGCCCCGGATTTTCCCACACTGCTGTCGATGACAGGCGCCGCCCCATTGCTTCGACTCGCGGTTTTCTCTAAATGCTCGCCATGACAACCAGCCACCACCCCGACACCGTCCTTATCATCGACTTCGGCAGCCAGGTCACGCAGCTCATTGCGCGCCGCGTCCGAGAAGCTGGCGTTTACTCGGAAGTCGTTCCGTTCCAGTCCGCCGCGGCGGCGTTCGACGCGATCAAGCCGCGCGCGGTCATCCTTTCCGGCAGCCCGCATTCCACCATAGACATCGGCAGCCCGCGCGCGCCGGAGGCGATCTTCACCGCCGGCATCCCCGTGCTGGGCATCTGCTATGGCGAACAGACCATGTGCGCCCAGCTCGGCGGCAAGGTCGAGGCCGGGCATCATCGCGAATTCGGACGCGCCTTCCTCGAGATCGAGGACGAGTGCGCCCTGTTCGATGGTGTCTGGGCCAAGGGTACCCGCCATCAGGTGTGGATGAGCCACGGCGACCGGGTCACCGAAATCCCGGCGGGCTTCCGCGTGGTCGGCACCTCGGCCGGCGCGCCGTTTGCGGCAATTGCCGACGAGTCGCGAAAATTCTATGCCGTGCAGTTCCACCCCGAGGTGGTGCACACGCCCGACGGCGCCAAGCTGCTGGCCAACTTCGTCCACAAGATCGCCGGCATCACGGGCGACTGGACGATGCGCGCCTATCGCGAGCACGCGGTGCAGGCGATCCGGGAGCAGGTCGGCGACGGCAAGGTCATCTGCGCACTTTCGGGCGGCGTCGATTCCTCGGTCGCGGCCCTTCTCATCCATGAGGCCGTCGGCGAGCAGCTCACCTGCATCCTCGTTGACCACGGCCTGATGCGCAAGAATGAGGCGGCCGACGTGGTTGCCATGTTCCGCGAGCACTACAACCTGCCGCTGATCCTCGTCGATGCCTCCGACCGCTTCATCTCGGCCCTCGAGGGCGAGACCGACCCGGAGAAGAAGCGCAAGACCATCGGCCGCCTGTTCATCGAGGTCTTCGAGGAAGAGGCCAAGAAGCTCGGCGGCGCCGACTTCCTTGCGCAGGGCACGCTCTATCCCGACGTCATCGAAAGCGTCTCCTTCACCGGCGGCCCGTCGGTGACGATCAAGTCGCACCACAATGTGGGCGGCCTGCCCGAGCGCATGCACATGAAGCTGGTCGAGCCGCTGCGCGAACTGTTCAAGGACGAGGTGCGGGTGCTCGGCAAGGAACTCGGCCTGCCCGAGCACTTCATCGGCCGGCATCCGTTCCCGGGACCGGGCCTCGCCATCCGCTGCCCCGGCGGCATCACGCGCGAGAAGCTCGAGATCCTGCGTGAGGCCGATGCGATTTATCTCGACGAGATCCGCAAGGCCGGCCTCTACGACGCCATCTGGCAGGCTTTCGCGGTGCTGCTGCCGGTGCAGACTGTCGGCGTGATGGGCGACGGGCGCACCTACGAATTCGTCTGCGCACTACGCGCCGTGACCTCCATCGACGGCATGACCGCAGACTTCTACCACTACGACATGGAATTCCTCGGCCGCGCGGCGACCCGCATCATCAACGAGGTGCGCGGCATCAACCGTGTCGTCTACGACGTAACCTCCAAGCCGCCCGGCACGATCGAGTGGGAATGATTCAGGCCCATCCGGGCGTATCCGAAGATGCGCCCGGATACGGAGTAATGGGTTGAAATAAACCTCGAGGACGATCGGCAGATCGTCCTTAGCTCGCCTGTGACGCGATCGAGCGGAAGCGCATGATGGCGAGGCTGAAAAACACGCCGCCGATCAACGCAACCGCCAGAAACTCCCGCCAGACCACGTCGATCCCTGCGCCGCGATAGAGGATCGACTGCGCGAACGACACGAAATGGGTCGAAGGCGAGATCTGCATGATTGTCGCCAGCCAATAGGGCATGCTCTCAAGCGGAGTATTGCTGCCCGACAGCATCATCATTGGCATATAGACCAGCATGTAGAGCAGGCCGAGTTGCGGCATGGAGCGCGCAACCGTGCCCAGGAAGATGCCGATGGCGGTCGCGAAGAACAGGTAGATCGCCACGCCGGACATGAATAGCGGCACCGAGCCGGCGATGGGTATCCTGAGCAGCGTGCGCACGACCAGCGTGAGCGACAGCCCCGCCGCGATGGTGATTACCAGCCCGTTTGCCCAGACTTTCGACATGGCGATCTCGAACGGCGTCAGCGGCATCACCAGCAGATGGTCCATGGTTCCGTGCTCGCGCTCGCGGATGATCGCCGCGCCGGAAAGCACGATGGCCAGCATGGTGACGTTGTTGATGATCGCCATGACGCTGGTGAACCATGCGGTGTTGATATTGGGATTGAACGCGATCCGCACATCGAGATTGACCGGCGACGGCGGCGCCCCTTCCGAATGCGAGAGGAAATCCTGGATCTCCTTCATGATGATCTGCTGCGCATAGCCGGAGCCGAGCCCCGCCTGCACCATGGCCGTCGCGTCGACATTGACCTGCAGCGAAGGGTTTCGCCGGGCCAGCACGTCCCGCTCGAAATTGGGCGGAATGTCGATCACGAAAGTGTACCTGCCGCTGTTCATCAGCGGAACGACATCGCGCTCGGCGATCGGCTGGGGCGGCTGGAAATAGGGCGGCAGGAACGCATGGACGATGCGCCGCGACAATTGGGACTGGTCCTCGTCCACGACGCCGACCGAGGCATTGTGCAGTTCCTGGGAATAGCTCTGGGCCTGGCTCATGACGGCTATGGAGAACGCGTAGATGACGAGCCCCAGGAGCACGAAGTCATGGAAGAAGCTGCGCAACTCCTTGAGGCCCAGCCAGAAGATGTTCGACACCTTGCGCATCCCGGCCTCCTAGCGCTCCTGCTTGCGCAGCAGCAGCAGGCTGAGCGAGATGAGCACCGGCACGAAGATGGCGAGCACCAGAATGTTCATCTTCAAGTCGGAAAAGTTGAGCCCCTTGGTGAAGGTGCCGACGCTGATCGGCAGGAAATAGGTCATGGGGAATATGCGCCCCATGAAATATCCGAGACCCGACAGCGACGAGACCGGCGTCATCATGCCCGCGAACTGGGTGGCCGGCAGGACGGTCAGGATGGCCGTGCCGAAAAGCGCCGCGATCTGCGTGCGCGTGAAGGCGGAAATCAGCATTCCATAGGCGGTCGTGGCGCTGACATAGATCAAGACGCCCAATAGAAGTGTCGGAAAGCTGCCCTTGAGGGGTACCTGGAACACGAACAGCGCCATCAAGAACATCAGGCAGAAGTTGGCCATAGCGACGGCGATGTAGGGAAGCTGCTTGCCGACAAGGAACTCGATGCGCGTCACCGGGGTGACGTAGAGGTTGGTGATGGACCCCAGCTCCTTTTCGCGAACGATCGCCAGCGCCATCAGGATCGCGGGGAAAAGGGCCAGGAGCATGGATATGCTGGAGGGCACCATCGCGTAGATGCTGTTGAAGTCCTGGTTGTACTTGAACCTGATCTCTATGTCGGGCGGCGGTCCGGTGGACGGAGCGGTCGTCTTAATTATCGGGTCGGTCAGATACAGCTGGTGCATGCCTTGCAGGTAGCCGCGGATCGTTTCCGCGCGATAAGGCATCGCGCCGTCCACCCAAGCACCGACCCAGGTTGGGCGTCCGCGCTTGATGTCCTTGCCGAAATCAGGAGGAATTTCGATGGCGGCCTTGATGTCCCCGCTCTTGAGACGCCTGTCGAGCTCGGCGTAGTTGGCCAGGGGCAGCTTTTCGACGAAATAGGTCGAGCCCCTCAGTTCCTCGAGATAGGCGCGGCTCTCATGGCTCTGGTCCCGGTCGAGCACGGCGAAGGTGAGATTGTTGACGTCAGTCGAAATTCCGAAGCCGAACACAAGCATTAGCAGCGCGGTGCCGAACAGGCTGAAGCCGAGCCGGATGGGATCGCGCAGCAGTTCCAGCGTCTCGCGGATCGTGTAGGCGAGAAGGCGCCGCAGGCTGAAACCCGTTTGCTCGGGTGGTGGCGACGGTGTGGAGCCCTGCGGCGCGGCCGCGGCGCTGATTTCCCGACCGGCCGGCGCGACGGTGCCGGTCGCCTCCTCGAGGAAGCTGATGAAAGCGTCTTCGAGATTTGCCGCGTGGCGGGCCCGGACAAGGCCTGCCGGAGTGTCCGTCGCCAGCACACGACCTGAATCCATGAGCGATATCCGGTCGCATCGCTCCGCCTCGTTCATGAAGTGGGTGGACACGAAGATGGTCACGCCCTCGTTTCGTGAAAGCTCCACGAGCAGTTCCCAGAAGCGGTCGCGCGCCAGCGGATCGACGCCGGAGGTCGGCTCGTCGAGGATAAGCATCTCAGGCTCATGGACGATCGCGACGGCGAGCGACAGGCGCTGCCGTATCCCGAGCGGCAGGGCGGCTGCGAGCTGATCCTGATATTCATAGAGGCCGAAACGCGCGACCAGATCGGCTATGCGCTCCCTGGCCCGGCGGACCGGAAGATGGAAGAGCCGCGCGTGAAGGGTCAGGTTTTGGGCAACCGTCAGTTCGGCATAGAGCGAAAACGACTGCGACATATAGCCGACGCGGTAGCGTGAACTCAGATCTCTGGCGTCGAGCGGTTTACCGAACAGCAGCGCCTCGCCTTCGCTCGGGGGCAGCAGACCCGTCAGCATCTTCATGGTCGTGGTCTTGCCGCAACCATTCGAGCCCACGAATCCGAAGATTTCGCCGCGCTCGATGGTGAAGCTGACATGGTCGACCGCGGTGAAATCGCCGAAGCGGCATGTGAGGCCGCGCGCGGTGATCACCGGCTCGGCGTCGAACTTCCGGCGCGGCGGGATGTGCAGCGCGTGGTGACCGGCGCGCTGATCTTCGGGCAGGAGCGCAATGAACGCCTCCTCGACGGAGGTCACCCCCGTGACGGCCTTGAGTTCGGCCGGAGAGCCGGTGGCCAGCACCCTTCCATCGTTCATGGCCGCCAGCCAGTCGAAGCGCTCCGCCTCCTCCATGTAGGCCGTGGCCACCAGCACGCTCATGCCCTCACGACGAGAGCGCATGCGGTCGATCAGTTCCCAGAATTGGCGCCGCGACAGCGGATCGACGCCGGTGGTCGGTTCGTCGAGGATCAGAAGGTCCGGATCGTGGATCAGTGAGCAGCAGAGCCCCAGCTTCTGCCGCATCCCCCCCGACAGCTTCTTTGCGGCGCGCTCCGAAAAGGGAGCGAGCCCGGTACTTTTCAGCAACTCGGCTATCCGCCAGTCCCGCTCGGAACGCGACTGGCCGAAGAGCCGTCCGAAGAACTCGATGTTCTCGCGAACGCTGAGGTCGGGGTAGAGATTCTTTCCGAGGCCTTGCGGCATGTAGGCGATGCGCGGGCAGACGGCGGCGCGATGCCTGGCGTCGGTCATGTCGCCGTCGAGCACGAAGACATTTCCGGACTGCACCTTGCGGGCGCCTGCCACGATGCTGAGCAGGGTCGACTTACCCACACCGTCCGGGCCGATGAACCCCGCCATGCATCCGGCTGGAAGATCGACCGTAACATTGTTGAGCGCGACGACCCGGCCATATTGCTGCGTCAGCGCTTCCAGACGTGCCACTGGCTGTTCGAGCCGGATCATTTCGGAACATTTCCCTGCAGCTGCGGCGGCCATGCAAGTTGCGGATCAAGCTTGACATAGGCGAGGCCCGGCAGGCCGCTGCGCACCTGCTCGGCGTGTGCGCGCAGCAAATCGGGATCGATCTTGACCCGGACCCGAAACATGAGCTTGTCGCGCTCGCTCCGCGTCTCCACCGTCTTGGGCGTGAATTGGGCCTGGGTGGCGACGAAGGATACCTTGGCCGGTATGGCGATGGTCGGATAAGCGTCGAGCACGATACGGGAATCGTCGCCCACTTTCGCCCTGCCAGCCTCGGCGGTCGGCAGGTAGATGTCCATGTAGACATAGGAAATGTCCAGCATGGTGAAGACCTTGCCGCCGGCAGGAAGCACCTCGCCGATATTGGCGACGCGGTATTGTATGCGGCCGTCGCGCGGTGCAACGAGCGTGTTGTCGGCAATGTTGACGGTGTAAAGCTCCACTTCGTGCGTGGCCGCATCGAGGGCTCTCTGGGCCTGGATGACCCTCGACTGCGCGGCAGTCAGGGCAGCCTTCGCGCCGTCGAGCTGCTGGCGGCGCTGATCGAGCAATTCGTTGGTGGCAAAACCTTTCCTCACCAGCGGCGCCGTACGATCGAGTTCCTGCTCGGCCAGTCGCACCTGGGTGGTCTGCTGAACTACGTTGGCGTTGGCCTCGTCAATGGCCCGCTGGGCTTGCTGAACGAGCGCCTGGGAGCGCTTCAGCGAGGCCTTCAGGTCTTGCGTGTCCATGCGGGCGACAACCTGCCCGGCCTTGACCATGTCTCCCTCGTCGGCGAGCATTTCGGCGATGCGGCCGGCAAATTTGGTGTCGATGTCGATCTCGTCGGCTTCGATCCGGCCGTTGCCCCAGGCTATCCCGGCGGGCAACTGGGATTGGGAGTGCTGCCACCAGTAAAAGCCACCCCCGGCGCCGCCGGCAAGAATCGCCAGGATCAGCAGGATCCTGCGCCAACGCCGCCGTGGTCTCGCTTTCTGGATCGTTGCCGGGGGACGGGAGGCGGGCGGTGCCGGAAGCGCGGAAGGCGTCGGCTCGTGTGTCTCCGACGTCTTGAATTTCTCAGTTTCAGGCGCCGCCGGCTTGTTCTGGCCGGTTGCCTTGTCCTCTTGATGCATCTCGATCCCGCAAAACGCCGCCTTGATTTCAGGAGTGTCGCGGCGAGGCCAACGCTGCCTCGTCGAGCCAGTGGCCGGGGTTCCGAACCGGCACCCGCGACCCTGCTTTAGTTGATCTAGAGCGAACTTTGCGCCTTGGCAGCCGCCCCGTCCAGTTCGCGGCGATGTGCGCGGCTCGTCTGGCCGGCTCAGAGACACCTAAATTTTTTCGGTGATGGAAGGCGTCCCGGTCTGGCGAGTTGACCTCGACCCATGTCGCGCTAACTGCGATGTCAAATATGGCATTTGGCCCAGGCGTCAGTTTGATGATGACGAAGTCCGCGCATCTGACCGAACCGTCAGGCAGCCGGATCGTGAAACGGCCCGCCCTGTTCCCGAAAACGCCCAACCTGATCGACTATCAGCGTGAATACGCACGGTTCGACTGGGCGCAGGCCTGGAAGCTGCTCGACGGGCTACCGGGCGGCAAGGGCTACAACATCGCCCACGAAGCGGTCGACCGGCATGCCGTCGGGCCCAGAGCGGGCAAGGTCGCGATACGTTGGCTGGGCAAGGCAGGCGAGCGCCGGGAACTCACCTATCGCGACCTGGCCGAAGCGACCAACCGCTTCGCCAATGCGCTGCATTCCCTTGGCGTGCGTCCCGGCGAGCGCGTCTTCGTCTTGATGGGACGCCTGCCTGAACTCTACGTGGCGGTGCTGGGGGCGCTTAAGGCGCGCTGTGTCGTCTCGCCGCTCTTTTCCGCCTTCGGACCCGAGCCCATCGCCACGCGCGTCGAGATGGGCGAGGGCAGGGTGCTCGTCACCACCCCCGCCCTCTATCGCCGCAAGGTGGAGAGCGTGCGCGCAAGCCTTCCCGGCCTTTCGCACGTCATCCTCGTGGGCGAGGAGGTCGTCGAAGGCACCGGGCTGCATTCGTGGCTGTCGCTGGTCGAGACGGCTTCGGCCGACTTCACCATCGCCCCGACCGACCCGGAGGAGATGGCGCTTCTTCATTTCACCAGCGGAACCACCGGCAGGCCGAAGGGCGCTGTCCATGTGCACGCGGCGGTGGTCGCCCACCACGTCACCGGCATCTATGCGCTCGACCTGCACGAGGACGACATCTTCTGGTGCACCGCCGATCCCGGCTGGGTGACCGGCACCAGCTACGGCATACTCGCGCCGCTGACCAACGGCGTGACCAATGTCGTCGTCGAGGCCGAATTCGACGCGCAGAGCTGGTACTCGGTGCTGCAAAATGAACGGGTCAGCGTCTGGTATACCGCGCCGACCGCCATCCGCATGATGATGCGTCTCGGCGCTGAGGCAGTGAAGGGCTACGACCTTTCGGCCCTGCGCTTCATGGCAAGCGTCGGCGAGCCGCTGAACCCCGAGGCCGTGATCTGGGGCCAGGAAGCCTTCGGCATGCCGTTCCACGACAACTGGTGGCAGACCGAGACCGGCGGCATCATGATCGCCAACCTGCTTGCGCTCGACATCAAGCCCGGTTCGATGGGCGTGCCGCTGCCGGGCATCGAGGCCGCCATCGTCCGGCGAGTTGAAGGCGGCGGCGTCGAAGTGATCGAGGCGCCAATGCAGGAGGGCGAACTGGCGCTCCGCAAGGGCTGGCCCTCGATGATGCGCGGCTATCTCCACGAAGAGGAACGCTATCGCAAGTGCTTTGCTGGCGACTGGTACCTTACCGGCGACCTCGCCCGGCGCGATTCCGACGGCTATTTCTGGTTCGTCGGCCGCTCGGACGACGTCATCAAGTCGGCGGGCCATCGCATCGGCCCCTTCGAGGTGGAGAGCGCCCTGATGGAGCACCCTGCGGTGGCCGAAGCTGCGGTCATCGGCATCCCCGATCCCACGGTGGGCGAAGTGGTCAAGGCCTTCATCGCGCTAAAGCCCGGCTTCGAGCCGAGCGAGGAGTTGCGCAAGCAATTGCTCGGCCACGGCCGCAAGCGTCTCGGCGCCGCCGTAGCGCCCAAGGAAATCGACTTCCGATCCAACCTGCCCAAGACCCGCTCGGGCAAGATCATGCGCAGGCTGTTGAAAGCGCGCGAACTCGGCCTGCCGGAGGGAGACCTGTCGACGCTCGAAAGCGACGAAAAATGAACGAAAGGCTGCATCTCGACCGCCAGCATGGCCAGCACCTCTTCCGCGAGATGCTGCGCATACGCGTGTTCGAGGCCAAGTGCGCCGAGCTTTACCAGGCGCAGAAGATCCGCGGCTTCCTGCACCTCTACGATGGCGAGGAGGCGGTGGCAGTCGGCGTCATGCAGGTGCTGGAAGAGCGCGATGCCATCGTCGCCACCTACCGCGAGCACGGCCACGCGATCGCCCGGGGAATCGCCATGGGGTCTTTGATGGCCGAAATGTACGGGAATGAAGAAGGCTGCTGCCGCGGCCGCGGCGGCTCGATGCACTTCTTCGACAAGGCCAGGCGCTTCTATGGCGGCAACGCTATTGTCGGCGGCGGCCTGCCGCTGGCCGTTGGCCTTGCGCTGGCCGACAGGGAGCTTCGCCCCGGCGCCGTCACCGCCTGCTTCTTCGGCGAGGGTGCTGCCGGCGAGGGCGAATTTCACGAAAGCATGAACCTAGCCGAACTCTGGCAATTGCCCGTGCTGTTCGTGTGCGAGAACAATCTCTACGCGATGGGCATGCCGCTGGAACTGGCGGAGGCCGAGACGGACATCTTCCGCAAGGCTCAGGCCTATCGCATGCCCAGCGAAAGCGTGGACGGCATGAACCCGATCGCCGTCGAGGCGGCGGCCCGGCGGGCTATCGAGAAGATCCGTGCCGGCAACGGCCCTGCCTTCCTCGAATGCCACACCTATCGCTTCCGCGCCCATTCGATGTTCGACGCCCAGCTCTACCGCACCAAGGAAGAGATCGCGCGGTGGAAAGAGAAAGATCCCATCCCGCGCATGCGGCTCTGGCTGGAAGAGACCCACATGATGTCGGAAGCGGAGTTCGAACGCATCGAGCACGAAGTGGATGCTGAGGTCGAGGCGGCCGTGGCCTTCGCCGAAGCCGGCCATCCGGAAGAAGTGGCGGCGCTGGAACGCTTCGTGGTGATGGACGAGGTGCCGCAATGAACGATGCCGGTGCCCAGCCTGTCCGCATGACCTACCGCGAGGCGCACCGGCAGGCGATCCGGGAGGCGCTGATGAGCGATCCGCGCACCTTCCTGATGGGCGAGGACGTGGGCCTCTATGGTGGCTGCTACGCCGTCAGCAAGGGACTGCTCGCCGAATTCGGCCCCAGCCGCATCCGGGACACGCCGCTGGCCGAGAGCGCCTTTGTCGGCGCCGGTATCGGGGCGGCAATTGCGGGCATGCGGCCGATCGTGGAGATCATGACCTGCAATTTCAGCCTGCTTGCGCTGGACCAGATCCTCAACAATGCCGCCACGATCGCGCATATGTCGGGCGGGCAGTTTGCCGTGCCGCTGGTCGTCCGCATGGCGACGGGCGCCGGGCTGCAGCTTGCCGCCCAGCATTCGCACAGCCTGGAGGGCTGGTATGCGCATGTTCCGGGCCTCAGGGTGTTGACGCCCGCAACCGTGGAGGACGCGCGCTACATGCTCAAGGCGGCGCTGGCCGACCCGAACCCGGTGCTGATCTTCGAGCATGTCGTGCTCTACAATGCCGAAGGCGACCTCGATCCGACGATCCAGTCGGTGGACATCGGCACGGCCAAGGTCCGGCGCCCCGGGCGCGACGTCAGCGTGCTTACCTATGGCAACGGTCTGCCCAAGTCGCTCGCCGCGGCCGAGACGCTTGCAAGCGAAGGCATCGAGGCGGAAGTGGTCGACCTGCGCGTCCTTCGCCCGCTGGACAACGACACGATCTTCGGGTCGGTCGCGCGCACCCGGCGCTGCGTCATCGTCGACGAGGGCTGGAAGAGCGGTTCGATCTCGGCCGAGATCGCGGCGCGCATCTGCGAAGACCTCTTCTTCGAACTGGACGCGCCGATCCGGCGGATCTGCAGCCGCGAAGTGCCGATCCCCTATGCCCGCCACCTGGAAGAGGCGGCGCTGCCGCAGGTTCCCGCAATCGTTGAGACCGTACGCAGCCTGGTGAGGCCGCGATGAGCGAATTCGTCATGCCATCGCTCGGCGCCGACATGCAGGGCGGCAAGCTCGTCGAATGGGTCGTCAAGCCCGGTAGCCGGGTCCGGAAGGGCGACGTCATCGCGGTCGTGGAGACCCACAAGGGCGCTTTCGAGGTCGACATATTCGAGGAAGGGGAGATTTCCGAACTCTGCGCCGCGGCCGGCGATATCGTTCCGGTCGGCGGGCTTCTGGCCCGCTTCACGCGGCCGAACGAAGCGCCTGCTGTTGCCCCGTCACCCCAGCCGGCTCGTGCACCCGCGCCCGTCGCCGCAAAGGCCCCTGAGCCGGCATTCGCCATGCCTCCCGTGCCCGAGGTTGCGAGGATGGCGCCGCAGCCTGCAGCGCCACTCGCACCTGCTGCAGGCCGGCGCGCCAAAGTGACTCCCGCCGCAAGGCGCCGCGCAGCCGAGCTCGGGATCGATCCCGAGTTGCTTGAAGGCACCGGCATCGACGGTTCGGTGACGCTCGCCGATGTCGAAGCGGCACCGCCGCCAGTCAAACCTGCCGTCTCCCCGCCGCCAGCCAAGCCGCGCCGCGGGTTCGACCCCGAGCAGATGCGCGAGGGCATCGCGGCGGCCATGTCGCTCTCCAAACACGAAATCCCGCACTACTATCTCAGCACCACCATCGACATGGGCCCCTCGCTGGCCTGGCTCGAAAAGTTTAACAGCCAACTGCCGCCCGAGCGTCGCCTGCTGCCGGCGGTGCTGCTCCTGAAGGCAACGGCACTGGCGCTGGACCAGACGCCGCAGCTCAACGGTTTCTGGATCGACGGTCATTTCCGACCGAGCAGCGGGGTTCACATAGGCTGGGCTATCGCATTGCGGGGCGGCGGGCTCATCGCACCCGCAATCCACGATGTCGACAGGATGAAACTGCCCGAGCTCATGGAAGCCCTGCGCGACCTTGTCGGCCGGGCTCGGGCTGGCGGCCTGCGCAGCTCCGAGATGACCGATCCCTCCTTCACCGTCACCAGCCTCGGCGACCGTGGCGTCGATTCCGTCACGCCCGTCATCTACCCGCCGCAAGTGGCGATAGCGGGGTTTGGCCGCATCGCCGAGCGCCCGTGGGTGGTCGACGGCCGGGTGACTGTCCGCCCCCTGCTTGTCGCCTCGCTGGGAGCCGACCACAGGGCCAGCGACGGGCACATCGGAGGGCTGTTCATCTCCGCCATCGAGCGCCTGCTCCAGGAGCCCGACAGACTATGACCGAAGCCGAAATCCGAAAGATCGCCATCGGCATACTGAGCGATATCGCGCCCGACACCGATCCCTCGACGCTTGCCGGCGGACAGGATATCCGCGAAGGGCTCGACATCGATTCAATGGATTTTCTCAACTTCGTAGTCGCCCTGCACCAGCGCACCGGGACCGAGATTCCCGAATCCGACTATCCCAAGCTCTTCACCCTCGATGGCGTGGCCAGATATCTCGCCCAATGATGACGAGGCATGGGAGTGGCCCGTCACCGAGCCAGAAGCTGTTTGAGTTCAGCCCATGGCCGAGTGTTCAGCACGTCGGCCGGCTCCAGCCAGCCGCGGCGGGCCTGATCGACGCCGAAGCGCATGGCTCCGAGCCCGATGGTCGAATGCGCATCCGTCGAGATCGCGATCTTCAGTCCAAGCTCCTTGGCCGCGCGGCAGTGCACGTCGTCGATGTCGAGCCGCGCGGGGTGGGCATTGACCTCGAGGAAGCAGCCGCGTTCCTTGGCGGCGACCATCACGCGCTCCAGGTCCAGCGCATAGCCCGGCCGCTCACCCAACAGTCGGCCGGTCGGGTGCGCCAGGATATTGAAATGGCGGTTGTCCATGGCGCGAATGATGCGTTCCGTCTGCGCCTTGATGTCGAGCTCGAACTTGTAGTGGACCGCGCAAACCGTGAGATCGAGCCGCTTCAGGATCCGGTCGGGAAAATCCAGCTCGCCGGTGGCGAGAATGTCCACTTCCGAAGACTTCAGAATACGGATGCCATCGACGAGATCGTTCAGCCGGTCGATCTCGTCGAGCTGCGCCGCCAGGCGCTGCTCGTCCAGCCCATGGGCAACCGTGACATGGCGCGAGTGGTCGGTGATGGCGATGTATTCGTAGCCCAGCACCCGGGCGGCCTCGACCATCTCGAGCAGGCTGTTCTTGCCATCCGACGCCTTCGTGTGCGCGTGCAGTTCGCCGCGGATGTCGCCGACTTCGAGCAGTCGAGGCAATCGGCCTGCGCGCGCGGCTTCGATCTCGCCGCGGTTCTCCCGCAGTTCCGGCACGATATAGGGAAGCCCCACGGCAGCGAACACCTGCTCTTCGGTGCTCCCTCCCACCCGGCTTTCGCCGTGAAAGATGCCATACTCATTGAGCTTGAGGCCCTTGTCCTGAGCCAGTTTGCGGATTGCGATGTTGTGGGCCTTGGAGCCGGTAAAATAGTGCAGCGCCGCACCATAGCTTTCTTCGGGAACCACGCGCACATCCACCTGCACCCCGGCCTTGAGCACGACGGTTGAGCGGGTGGGGCCTTTTGCCAGTATCTTGTCCACCTCGTCATATCTGACGAAATGTTCGATCACAGCCGGCCCGTCTTCGGCTGTCACCAGTATGTCGAGATCGCCGACGGTCTCGCGGCGACGCCGAAAGCTGCCGGCCACGACGATCTGCTGCACGCCCGGCGCGGACCGGAGATATTCAGCAAGCCCGCGCGCGAAATCTTCCGCCACCGATATCTTGAAACGCTGCACCGCAACCCGTTGTTTGCCGATGGCCTCGAGCAGCTTCAATTCTGCCGCCTCGCTGAACCCTCGCAGGTCGCGGATGCGGCCGGCAGCCGCAGCCCTGGCCAGGTCGTCCATGGACTTGATGCCGAGCACTGCATGCAGCGCTTTCACTCGCTTCGGCCCCAGCCCGGGAAGGGTCGCAAGCATCGCAAGCTCGTCGGGAGTGCGGGTCTCGACCTCCTCCAGAACCTTCAGATGGCCTGTGGTGACGATCTCGGCAATCTTGCCCGCGAGGTCCTCGCCGATGCCGGGAAGCTCCGAGAGATCGCGGCCCTCGGTTGCCATTTTCGCGATGCTCTCGGGCAGGTCCTCGATCGTCTGCGCCGCCCGACGATAGGCACGTATCCGAAACGGGTTCGCCCCCTCGATCTCCAGAAGGTCGGCCAGGTGATCGAAAAGCCTGGCGATGTCGGCATTGTGGACCGGCATGGCCGATCACCCATGAAAGATGCTCGTCGCATTTTGCCCCATGGCTGCGGCTGGGCATTGATGAGCGTCAACCCGGCTGCATTGGGTGCGGCTTCATTGACGTACGTCAATGAGAAATCACGCTTCTGGCCCTTAACATATCAAAGACGCGAGCCTGACAGGCAGCGAACGATACTTTGTCATGGAGCTGGCCGATGAGTAGCGGGCACCCCACCTTTGATCACACCGTGCAGGAGGGCAATATCTGGCTCAAGACTGCAGCGGAAAAGCTTCACTTCGACGACCGGCGCCACGCCTACAGCGCGCTTCGCGCGACGCTGCATGCCTTGCGTGACAGGCTGACGCCGGAAATGGCGGTCCACTTCGGCGCGCAATTGCCAATGGTGATCCGTGGACTGTACTTCGAAGGATGGCACATGGCTGAGAAGCCGAAGTTGGATCATACCCTCGATGAGTTTTGCGAGCATGTCGCGAGGGATTTGCCGCCGAAATTCCCGATCGATGCCCACACCGCCGCGCACGGAATTTTCGAGGTTATCTTCGAGGAAGTCGACCCGGGCGAGGTGGCGAAGATCATCGACCAGATGCCCGTCGCCCTCAGAAGCTTGTGGCCTCAGACCGCGCGGCGTGGCTAGCGGCAGCGATCCAAGGGGGCTGTGGCTGTGCAGTCAAGGCCCGGTACGGGCTTCGGCGGCGGCAACCTTTCGCTTCACGGCGATGAAGCTGTCGGGACTCACGGAAATCGTGTCGATCCCGCATGCGACCAGGAACTCCGCGAACTCGGGATCGTCACTCGGTGCCTGCCCACACAACCCGATCTTCGCGCCCGCTTCGCGGGCCTCGGCGATGACCCTGGCGATCATCCATTTGACGGCGGCGTCCCGCTCGTCGAACAGGTCTGCAAGCTCATGTGAATCGCGGTCGACGCCAAGGGTCAGCTGCGTCAGGTCGTTGGAGCCGATCGAGAAACCGTCGAAGCGCTGCGCGAACTCCCTGGCGAGGATCACGTTCGACGGGATCTCGCACATGATGAAGACCTGAAGACCGTCCACACCGCGCTTCAGCCCGTTCTCGGCCATGACTTCGAGCACCCGGTCGGCCTCCGACACCGACCGGCAGAACGGGATCATGACGACCACGTTCCTGAATCCCATCTCCTCGCGCAGGCGCCTGATTGAACGGCATTCAAGGGCAAAGCCGTCACGGTAGCGCGGCGAGTAGTAGCGCGAGGCGCCCCGAAACCCGATCATCGGATTGCTCTCGCGCGGCTCGAACTCGGCACCGCCGATCAGGCTCGCATATTCGTTGGTCTTGAAGTCGCTCATGCGCACGATGACCGGCTTGGGATAGGCGGCCGCGGCGATGCGCGCGAGGCCGCGCGAGAGCCGGTCCACGAAATATTCGGTCTTGTCGGCATAGCCCGCCGTCAGCTCGCCGATCTTCCGTTGCGCGGCCTCGTCCTTCAGCGTGGCGTGGTGCACCAACGCCATTGGATGGATGCGGATGTGGTTGGCGACCACGAATTCGATGCGGGCGAGGCCGACCCCGTCGGCGGGCAGCCGCCACCAGCGCAGCGCGGCGGCGGGATTGGCGAGGTTGAGCATCACCCCGGTGCGGGTCTGCGGCAGGTCGGCCACGTCCACCGTTTCGGTTTCGAACTTTACCTTGCCGGCGTAGACGAAGCCCTGGTCGCCTTCCGCACAGGACACGGTCACTTCCTGCTCGTTGTGCAGCACCTCAGTGGCGTTGGCCGTGCCGACGATTGCCGGCAGACCGAGTTCGCGGCTTACGATGGCAGCGTGCGAGGTGCGTCCGCCGTGGTCGGTGACGATTGCCGTCGCGCGCTTCATGATCGGCACCCAGTCCGGGTCGGTGTTCGGTGTGACGAGGATCGCGCCGTCGACGAAACGATCGATGTCGCTCAGTTCCTCGATCAGGCAAACGCGCCCCGCAACGATGGCGTCGCCGATGGCGAGCCCTTTGGCCAGTTGCTGCCCCCTGTCGACGATCCGGTAGGACTTGAACGAACTGGCCTCCCGCCGCGACTGGACCGTTTCCGGCCGGGCCTGGACGATGAACATCTCGCCCGTCTCGCCATCCTTTGCCCATTCCATGTCCATCGGGCAGCCATAATGGGCCTCGATCAGCACCGCCCATCTGGCGAGGTTCAGGATTTCGGTATCCGAGAGCACGAACGCCCGCCGCTCGGCTTTCGACGTGGGCACATTGCGCGTCGGGCTGTCGGCATCGGCGTAGATCACCTTCCAGGCCTTGTCGCCGCGTGATTTGCCGGTGATCGGCACCAGCGAAGTGTCCGAAAGGAGCGGCTTGAAGACCTGATACTCGTCCGGGTCGACGGTGCCCTGCACCACGTTCTCGCCCAACCCCCAGGCGGCATTGATCACGACCAGGTCCTTGAAGCCGGTTTCGGTATCGATCGAGAACATCACCCCGGCACCGCCCAGATCGGAGCGGACCATCTGCTGCACCCCCACCGACAGAGCGATGCTCGTCTGGTCGAAGCCCTTGGCCTGGCGGTAGCTTATCGCGCGGTCGGTGAACAGCGAGGCATAGCAGCGCCGGCATGCATTCAGGACGGCCTGTTCGCCGCGCACGTTGAGGAAAGTTTCCTGCTGGCCGGCGAAGCTGGCGTCGGGCAGGTCTTCGGCCGTGGCGCTCGAGCGCACGGCGGTGTCCAGGTTGGCCTTGCCGGTGCGCCTGCAAAGTTCCCGATAGGCGGTGGTGATCGCCGTGGCCGTGGCTTGCGGCCATTGCCCGTGGAGCACCAGGCGCCGGATCGCCGAGCCGGTCTCCGCGAGGCTGGCCTTGCCGGCCGCGAGGTCATTGAGGCAGGAGGCGATCCGCTCCTCCAGCCGATTGAAGGCGATGAAGTCCCGATAGGCTTCCGCACTGGTGGCAAAGCCCGGAGGTACGCGGATGCCGTCGGCCGCCAGTGCCTGCGTCATCTCGCCGAGAGAGGCGTTCTTGCCGCCCACGCGCGCCACGTCGCCGCGCCGGATCTCATCAAACCATAACGTAGCCTGAAGGGGTGCGCTGTTTCGAGCGGCCTCGCTGTCGGGCCGGTTGCCCATGCCATCCTCCAGGGGGAATCCAAGCTGCCAACCTGCCGCTTCCGCGGCGGAGCCTCATTGATCCCGGTCAAAATCCAGCAGCCATCCTGCGATCTGATTCAAATCAAGGACAGCGTCGGTCAGGTCGAGGAAGCATTGCAGGGCATTGGAGTGAGAGTCATACCCATGACGGTCAATCCGCGCATGGCACTTGTTGGCGAGATCGACGGTACCGAGGTTCGGTTCGCCATTACCGATGTCGAGGAGCTGACGATCACGCTTTTCGTCGCGCTGCGTTGCGACATGTTCCCGTCGCTGCAGGCCGCGATAGAGGCCTATTTGGCCTCCATTCCCTACCGCCCGACGATGGCGGGTTTCGCGGTGGCTGGTCCGGTCACCGACAGCGTGGTCAATCTCACCAATCTTCCCTGGTCTTTCACGCGCGAGGAGTTGCGGGCCGCGACCGGTGCGACGCATGTCCATCTCCTCAACGATTTCGAAGCGCTGGCGCTTTCCTTGCCGTATCTGGGCGCGCACGACCTTCACAGGATCGGCGGCGGAGAGCCGGTCGAGGGCGCGACCAAGGTTGTTCTGGGGCCGGGAGCAGGCTTGGGTCTCGCCGCGCTGGCATCATCTCCAGGCGGATGGATTTCGCTGCCGGGAGAAGGCGGGCATGTGTCGTTTGCGGTGAAGGATGCCGAGGAACTGCTGCTCGTCGAAGGTATCCGGAAGGGCAAGGGCCATGTATCCGCCGAGCGCCTGATCTCGGGTCCCGGGCTTGAAGCCATCTTCCGCGTGCTGGGCGAGACGAGGGGCGTGGATGCCAGGCTTTCGGCCGGCGAGATCATGGAAGCTGCGACGGGTGGTGAAGACCGCCTCGCCGAAGACGCGGTCGGCTATCTCGCCAGCTGGCTCGGCCGCTTTGCAGGAGATATGGCGCTGGTCTATGGCGCACGGGGAGGGGTCTATCTCGCCGGCAGCATGGCGCCGAACATCTTCGCCGACCAGGCGGGAAACGCGTCTCGCGCCGCAGCATTCAACCAGGCGTTCCAGGACAAGGGGCGCCTGGCATCCTATCTCGCCCCGATCCCGATCTATGTCGTCAGGTCGATCGATGCTGGCCTGCGCGGCACGGCGGTGGCCTTGTCCATGCGCGTACCACCCGGCTCCTGACGAACTCGACCGGCAGTGATCAGGCAAGGATACCGCCGTGAAGCTGCTGTGACTCCGGGGCCATCGCGCTTCCCGCCTGATAGAGCCTGAACACATCCTCACGCCGGCAAAGCTCGGTACCGGGTCGCATCACGGCGGCGGCCCCGGCCGCGATGCCGAGCCGGAAAGCCTCGATAGGCGGCCGGCCCTGCGAAAGCGCCCAGATCATTGCGCTAAGGAAGCTGTCGCCTGCGCCGACGGCAGAGCGGACGCGAACGTGTATGGCCGGCAGGCGCAGCACCCCCTCCTTGCTTGCCAGGATCGCGCCGTCCGCCCCCATCGTCACCGCCACCAGTTCGGCAGAACCCCGCGCGACGATCTCGCTTGCGGCCTGCATCACCTCGTTTTCATCCAGCTTCCTGCCGATGAGATGCTCGAATTCGCCGGAGCTTGGTTTCACAAGATAGACGCGCGACTGCTCGAGCGTGGTGCCGAGCGCAGGGCCAGAGGTATCAAGCACGAACCTGCCGCCACGCGCGGCTACTGATCTTGCCATTCGCGCATAGATGTCGGGCGGTGCCCCGGCAGGCAGGCTGCCGCTGGCCACGACATAATCGCTTCTGTCGGACGCAATCAGGTCCAGGCAGTGCTCGAGTTCCCTGGCATGGACTACCGGCCCTTCAGGCACGAAGCGGTATTCCAGGCCGGTTCCGAGTTCCCGCACCATGAAGCTGATCCGCGTTCGATTGGCGATGGGCACTAGGTGGCGCCGGATGCCCTCCTTTTCCAGCAGGCTGTCGAAGAGCGCCCCCAACTCTCCGCCAGCGAGAAACAGGGTTTCGGCATCTCCGCCGAGTGCTGTGATAACACGGGCGACGTTGATGCCGCCGCCGCCGGGATCGTATCGGGTCCGTGAGGTCCGGATCTTGCGGGTGGGGCGCACCACCTGGGTCTCGCTGGAAATGTCGATCGCCGGGTTGAGCGTCAGTGTCAGGATTGCCGCCATGGCTCGGCCGCCGATGTTGTCCCGCCAGTTTCGTCATGCGCGCCTTCGTGCCGGCGCAGATGCATGTGGTCTACCACGCCCGCCACCCCCCGCATGCCTTCCGCCACCACGCGCGCCGCGTCCCGCTGGCTCTCGGAATCGATATTTCCCCAGAAGTGGACAATCCCGTTGGCTACGGTGACGTTCAGCCTCGCGGTCTCCAGACCCGCATCTTCCCCGAGCCGTGCCATGACGCTGCGGCGCAGGGCGGCATCGCCTGCCGCGACTTCATCGAGACTGGAGGTGGCGATTGCACGCATGAGGTCCCTGCGGCTGACGATGCCGACAAGCTTTCCCGCCCGCGTCACGGGCACGCGCTTGATGCGATGTTCTTCCATCAGGGCGGCGATGCGGTTGACAGGAGCCTCCTCGTCGACCGTCACGACATTGCTGCTCATGACGTCGCCGACATTCATGCCGTGGCTTTTCACATAGGCGCGGGCGCGTTGTTCCGAGGAGGGGATCGTCGCTGCCGAGGCGGGCCGGATGCCGAACTCAGCCCTGCGCATGAGATCCCCCTCGCTGATGATGCCGACGAGACGTGCGTCGTCGTCGATCACCGGCAGCCCGCTCACCCCTTTGTCGAGCATGGTCTGCGCGGCGTGCCTGATGCTGTTGCCCGGACAAACGGTCACGATCCGCGTCGTCATGATGTCCTTGGCTTTCATGCATGGCTCCGGACAAGGGGGAGCCCAAACTTGTGGCACCGACGGGCCGGCTGCGCCTTGATCTCGCTCAAGCGATGTTTGAGCAAAGGCCTGGTGCGCTCAACGACGGGTGTCAGAAAGAAAACGTGTTCTTGATTTGCCGCGCGCCTGAGCCATAGTTGGCGACGGGCACATGAAGGGAACACGTCATGAAAGCCTTCGTCTCAGCCGTGATCGCTTTGATCATCCTTGCCGTTGCGGGTTCTTTCGCGCTCGCTGCAATCCAGGAACCGGTCTACAAGGCGTTTGCAACGTCCGGCGTCCGCGTCGGCGATCCGGGCCACAACCTCGTAGGACACCGCTGATCCGGAGCTGACCTGTTGCTTTTTGCGCAAGGCGTCGACCGCGCAGCCGAACGTTTTCGACGTTTTCCCGTCTGGTTTGGTTCCGAATTGGATGTAAGGTGACCGCCAGGCCGGCGCGAAAGCGGGGAGAGCGGAATGCGCGATGTGAAACCGCATCTCATGATCTGCACCTGCGAAAAATCGATGCCGCTCGATCGGGAGGCGATCGCGCGGGGCTGCGGCTCCTGCGGCATCACCCAGGCGGATCATCTGTGCGGCGCCCAGTTGCCGCTGTTCCGCGAGGCGATCGCGCGGGGCGAACCCGTCACGGTGGCCTGCACGCAGAAGGCGCCGCTGTTTGCCGAGGTGGCCGCCGAAACCTCTTTCGTCGATCTGATCTTCGCCAATATCCGCGAGAACGGCGGCTGGTCGAACGATGCCGAAGCCGCAGGGCCGAAGGCGGCCGCCTTGCTTGCCGCTGCCGAACCGGAACAGCCGATCATACCTGTCACCTTCGAAAGCGACGGCGTCATCCTTGTCTACGGGCGCGATGAGGTGGCGATCGAGGCCGGCCGCAGGCTTGCCGATCGGCTCGATATCACCGTGCTGCTGACGCGGCCGGAAAATGTGGTGCCAAGCCATGTGGATGAGTTTCCTGTGCTCAAGGGCGACATCCGCACCGCGCGCGGGCATCTCGGCGCCTTTGAGCTGACGATAGACGGCCTTGCCCTGCCGGTCGCTTCGTCTCGCGACGTGCTGCAATTCGGCCTGCCGCGCGACGGCGCGGTCTCCAATTGCGATCTAATCCTCGACCTCACCGGCAATGCGCCGCTTTTCTCCGCACCGGAGCTCAGGGCGGGCTATCTGCGCGCCGACCCACGCGATCCCGTCGCGGTGGAAAGAGCGATCTTCGAGGCTGGCGGTCTGGTCGGCACTTTCGACAAGCCGGTCTTCATCCGCTTCGATGAATCGCTCTGCGCTCATTCCCGCTCCGGCATCACCGGCTGCCGTCGTTGCCTCGATTTGTGTCCGACCGGCGCGATCACGCCGAACGGCGATGCTGTCGCCATCGACCCGGCGATCTGCGGCGGCTGCGGCTTTTGCGCGACGGCTTGCCCCACGGGCGCCGCCACCTACGCCACGCCGGGGCCGGAACAGCAGATGAGCCGCCTGCGCACCATGCTTTCGGCCTACCGCGCCGCAGGCGGCAGGCAGGCGAGGATCCTGTTCCACGACGGCGACCACGGTGAGCCACTGATCGACGCACTCGCCCGCCATGGCGACGGCCTGCCGGCCAACGTAATTCCATTCCGCGTCAACGAGGTGACCCAGGTCGGCCCCGAGAGCATCGCAGCGGTCTTCGCCTATGGCGGTGCTGGTGTCGTCTTCCTGACGCGCGAACGACCGCGCCATGACATTGCCGGCTTGTGGCAGGTGGCGGCGTGGACCGGAGCTGCGGCCGCCGCGCTGGGCTTCGGAGAAGACGCCGTGCGCATCGTCCAGACAGACGATCCGTTTCGTCTACGTACCGAGCTCGACGCGGCTCCCGCTGGTGTGGAAACCGCCACCCCATCCTCGTTCATGCCGCTTGGCGGCCGGCGCAGCCTGATGGAAACGGCGCTTGGCGAACTGCATCGTGTCGCGCCCGCGCCCGTCGAGCGCATCGCCCTGTCGCATGGGGCGCCGTTCGGCAGCGTCAATCTCGACGTCGAGCGCTGCACCCTCTGTCATGCCTGCGTCACGGCGTGCCCGACCGGCGCGCTTTCGGCCGAGCCGGAGCGTCCGATGCTGCGTTTTGCCGAGATTGCCTGCGTGCAATGCGGGCTGTGCGAGGCGACCTGTCCGGAAGACGCCATCACGCTCGACCCGCGCCTCGACTTCGCTGCCTGGGGGGCGTCCAGCCGCACACTCAAGGAAGAAGAGCCGTTCCTGTGCATTTCCTGCGGCGCGCCCTTCGGCACCAGGAGCAGCATCGAGCGCATCGTGGCCAAGCTGGAGGAAAAGCACTGGATGTACCGAGGCACCAATGCCGGCCACGTCGATCTGGTGCGCATGTGCGAGAATTGCCGCGCCACCGCCATGGTGCACGAAGGCTTCGACCCGAACGCGCCGCAGCGGCGGCCAATTCTCACCACCGACGATTTCCTGCGGGCGCGGGATGCCGACAAGGACGGCCAACCCGGAAGCTGACATTCAAGCCGTCAACCCCGCGCCACTACGCACGCGTTCCGAATGGCAACGCTTTCAATCTTCCTTGAAGCGTGGGACGGCTCCGCCATGGCGGCGAACGAAGGGCTCGTTTTTCTCCACTTTCGCTGAAGCTTCGGAGCGATCGTCTGGCGGCGGTTCCTCTACATCCGCAGCTTCCACAGTCGGTGCCGTGCGGTCGGGCTGTGCGGCGATAGGCTCCTGCGCAATGTTGGCCTCGGGTTCCATCCGCGCTCGCCCATCGTCTCCCAGAACCTGAGCCATGAGCCGCCGAGCCGTTCCCGGCTTCAGCACTCCGAAGCCGGCAACGCGACCGGAGGTGTGATCCCAGAAATTCTCGTTCGGGCCAATGAAATCGCGGATCGCAGGATCGGCCGACCACGCCTTGCGCAAGGCCGCGTTGCGCAGTTCGGAGGGAACGCCCGCTGCAAGAAACGCGCGAAGATCGGTCGTTGCATCGATGGCATCGAGTGATGGCAGTTGCGAAAGGTCGACGCTTGCCTCCTCGGCTGCGGCGACGTCGGCGGCCTGCACGGCGTCGTCCTCGGCTTTGGTGCTTTCGGGTTCGCCGGTTTGGGGCGTCTCCTCCGCAGCCTGCCGCTTCAGACGCGACCAGCGTGCGAAAATGCCTTCATGATCGGTCATCGCTCGCCTCGTGGATAGGAGATCGACGTGCCAGCGATTCCGGGTCGGCCCGGTCTCGCTTGCGTTTGACGAAGCTGCCCTGGATCGGGTGGCGCGCCACGAACTCCGCGATTTCGCGGACAATGGCCTGCGGCAGCGGCACTGCTTCCACCACCGTGCCGGGTTCGGTCATGGCCTCGCCCTCGGCGGGATCGACGGTGGCGCCGACGATGGCGCAAGGCGGCGTGCCGCCGGTCTCGACGATAGCCACCCACGCGGAGGGCTGGGGCGAGGTCAGGTTGTCGCGGTAGTGGCCGGCTTCCGTCTTGTAGAGGTGGAGGGTGACGGCGTCGGCATAGAAGGTCGCGGTCGTTCCATCGTCGCCGAGGCAGGTCCAGGGCTCGGCCTCCGGCGCGCCGGCCAGCAAGGAGACGGGCCGCCACGTGAAATCGATCCACGGAGAAGCCGCGCTGCGCCGTTCTACCACGATCCCTGCCGGGATGCTGAGATGCGGCATCGGGTTGCTCAACCTACCGCTCCTTGCGTGCCAGACACCCGATCGAAAGTCTTACCCCAGGTGGTTGACGTTTCAAGCTTTTCAGTAGACGCTCCCTTTTCAGGCAGATGCGGGTGTGCCGCATGTTACCGAAGGCGCCCCGCCACTGTGACGTGGTGGAGAAATGCGCGTGCAGAATTTCCACTTTGTTGAATCTGAAGCCGTGCCAGCGGTCGAACTTGCGTCGCAAGACCTAGTGTTTGCGCCGCGCCCCAGGGCCACGCAATGAGCGCGCCTGTTGCAGCGCGAGCCGCCCCGACCGTATTGCGGCACTTGCCGATCCAAAGAGGAGAGGACGAGTCGTCGTGGACGTCGCCCGTTGACGTCGACGAGGTGGACCGCGCCCGTGCCCGGGAATATGCGCTGCTCGCCGTTTTGCTTCTCGCCCCGCCGGACAGCGAGTTGCTGTCGCGTCTGGCCGACATAGAAGGCGACGGCACCCGACTCGGCCGTGCGCATGCAGCGCTCGCTGCAGCTGCGCGCGAGGCCGATCCGGACGCGCTCGAGCGGGAGCATTTCCGCCTGTTCGTCGGTGTCGGCCGCAGTGAGCTTCTGCCCTACGCTTCCTACTACCTCACCGGGTTTCTCAACGAGCGGCCGCTGGCCCGGCTGCGCGGCGACCTGCGCCGTCTGGGCATCGAGTCCGCTTCAGGAGGTGGCCAGCCGGAAGATCATGCCGGGATGCTGTGCGAGGTCATGGCCGGCTTTGCCACAGGAGCCTACGGTGCCATCGATCCGGCGCAGCAGGCAGCGTTTTTCGAGACGCATCTGAAGCCATGGTTCGGCCGCTTCTTTGCGGATCTGGAACGTGCGGCCGATTGCGAGTTTTACCGGCAACTCGGCTGCGTAGGCCGCCTTTTTATCGAAATAGAGACGGAGGCATTCGCCTTGCCGGCATGACGCAGGGAACAGGAGCGGAGGAAGCGATATGGCATCCGGGAACGAGCATGGTGTGAAGCGGCGCGATTTCCTGCGGGCGCTTGGCCTGTCCCCCCTGGCGGCGGTTCCCACGCTCGGCGCCGAGGCCCGCGCCGACAGCGAAAGCCGCGATGAGCGAGTAAAGTCCCGCTACCGGGAAACCGAGCACGTGAAGACCTACTATCGGGTCAATCGCTATCCGGGCAAGGGAGGGTGAGATGCTCATCAAGCGTTCGGATCGTCCCGCCCGCCAGACCCATCTGGCCTCCTTTACCGAAGGGCAGGGGCTGGGCCGGCTCGACCGCCGCAGCTTCCTGCGCCGCTCCGGGCTCGCCGCTGCCGGCCTCGCCGCCGTCGGCGCCTTGCCGCTTGCCAATATGCGCAAGGCCAAGGCGGGCCCGCCGCCGGAACCCGGCGCCGCCGTCGAGATCCGCAAGAGCGTGTGCACCCATTGCGCGGTCGGCTGCACGGTCACTGCCGAGGTCTCCAACGGCGCCTGGATCGGCCAGGAGCCCAGCTTCGACAGCCCGATCAATCGCGGCTCGCACTGCGCCAAGGGTGCGTCGGTGCGCGAACTGGTGCACAGCGAGCGGCGGCTGAAATACCCGCTGAAGCTCGTCGATGGCGAGTGGAAGCGGGCAAGCTGGGACGAAGCCGTCAACTCCATCTGCGACAGGATCACGCAAATTCGCGGTACGTCGGGGGCGGATTCCGTCTACTGGCTGGGCTCGGCCAAGTTCACCAATGAAGGCGCCTATCTGTTCCGCAAGCTCGGCGCTTTCTGGGGCACCAACAATACCGACCACCAGGCCCGCATCTGCCACTCCACCACCGTAACCGGCGTCGCCAACACCTGGGGCTACGGCGCCATGACCAACAGCATCAACGACATGCGCAACGCCAAGACGTTGCTCTATGTCGGCAGCAATGCGGCCGAGGCGCATCCCGTGGCCATGCAGCACATGCTGGAGGGCAAGGAGCTCAACAACGCCAACATGATCGTGGTCGATCCGCGCATGACGCGCACCGCCGCCCATGCCACCGACTATGTGCGGCTGCGACCGGGAACCGACATTCCCTTCCTCTACGGGCTGATGTGGCACATCGTGAAGAACGGCTGGGAGGACAAGGAGTTCATCCAGAGCCGCGTCTACGGCTATGACGACGTCCGCAAGGAAATCGAAAAATGGCCGCCCGACGAGGTCGAGCGCGTCACCGGTATTCCGGGCGCGCAGGTGGAGCATATCGCCAGGCTGTTTGCCACCGAAAAGCCGGCGACCCTTATCTGGTGCATGGGCCAGACCCAGCACACGGTGGGCACCGCCAATGTGCGCACCAGCTGCATCCTGCTTCTGCTCACCGGCAATGTCGGCAAGCCGGGCACCGGCGCCAACATCCTGCGCGGGCATGACAATGTGCAGGGCGCCACCGATGTCGGCCTCGATATCGTGACGCTGCCTTTCTATTACGGGCTGAAGGACACCGCCTGGAAGCACTGGTCGCGTGTGTGGGAGGTCGACTACGAGTGGTTCGTGTCGCGCTTCGACAACAAGGAGATCATGGAAGCGCCGGGCATCCCGCTGACGCGCTGGTTCGATGCCGTGCTCCTGCCCAAAGACCAGGTGCACCAGAAGGACAATGTGCGGGCGATGATCGTGCAGGGGCACGCCTCCAACAGCATCACCCGCATTCCTGAATCGCTGAAGGCACTGGCCAAGCTCGACCTGCTGGTTGTGGCCGATCCGCATCCCACCACCTGGGCCTCGCTGGCGCTCAAGGCCGGGCGCAAGGGCGACACCTGGCTGCTGCCGGCCTGCACGCAGTTCGAGGCCAAGGGCTCGCGCGTGGCCTCCAACCGTTCCCTGCAATGGGGCGAGCAGATCGTAAAGCCGAGCTTCGAGGCCAAGGACGATCTGGAGATCATGTATCTCATCGCCCAGAAGCTCGGTTTCGCCGACAAGATGTTCAAGAACATCAAGGTCGAGAACAACCTTCCCGAGGCCGAGGACATATTGCGCGAGATGAACCGCGGCAGCTGGAGCACCGGCTATTGCGGGCAGTCGCCCGAGCGGCTGAAGCTGCACATGGCCAACCAGAAGGACTTCGACCTGGTGACGCTGCGGGCCAAGGATGGCCCGGCCAAGGGCGATTACTACGGCCTGCCATGGCCGTGCTGGGGCAAGCCCGAACTGAAGCATCCCGGGACGGCGCTGCTCTACAACACCGGCCTCCATGTGATGGATGGCGGCGGCACGTTCCGGGCCCGCTTCGGCGTCGAGCGCGATGGCGTAAACCTGCTGGCCTCCGGCTCCTATTCGCAGGGCTCCGAAATCCAGGACGGCTATCCGGAATTCACCTATGGCGTGTTGAAGAAGCTCGGCTGGGATCATGACCTGACGCCCGACGAGGTCGCCACCATCGAGAAGATCGGTGCCGACAAGGCCGATGCGGTTTCGTGGTCGACCGACCTTTCCGGTGGCATCCAGCGCGTTGCGATGAAGCATGGCTGCCTGCCCTATGGCAATGCACGGGCACGCATGAATGCCTTCGGCGTGCCGGACCCGATACCGGTCCACCGCGAGCCGATCTACACGCCGCGGGTCGACCTGGTGGCCAAATATCCCACGCGGGAGGACGAGGTGCAGTTCCGCCTGCCCAATATCGGCTTTTCGGTGCAGAAATCGGCGGTGGACAGGGGAGTGGCCAAGCAGTTCCCGCTCATCCTCTCCACCGGCCGGCTGGTCGAGTTCGAGGGCGGCGGCGAGGAGACGCGCTCCAATCCGTGGCTCGCCGAACTGCAGCAGGACATGTTCATCGAGATCAATCCCGGCGACGCGGGCGAGCGCGGCATCGTCGACGGCGGCTGGGTCTGGGTCACCGGCACCGAGAATGGCTCGAAGGCCAGAATGCGCGCCCTGGTGACAGAACGCGTGGGCAAGGGCGTGGCCTGGATGCCCTTCCATTTCGGCGGCTGGTTCGGCGGCGAAGACTTGCGCGCAAACTATCCCGAGGGTGCCGACCCGATCGTGCTTGGCGAAAGCGCCAATACCATAACCAGCTATGGCTACGACCCGGCCACCGGCATGCAGGAACCCAAGGTCACGCTCTGCCAGATCACGGCGGCGTAAGGAGGCGACAATGGCACGGATGAAGTTTCTCTGCGATGCCGAGCGCTGCATCGAATGCAACGCCTGCGTCACCGCCTGCAAGAACGAGCATGAGGTGCCCTGGGGCATCAACCGGCGCCGGGTGGTGACCATCAATGACGGGCTGCCGGGCGAGCGCTCGGTGACCATGGCCTGCATGCATTGCACGGACGCGCCCTGCATGGCGGTCTGCCCCGTCAACTGCATCTACACCACCGATGACGGCGTGGTGCTGCACTCCAAGGACCAGTGCATCGGCTGCGGCTATTGCTTCTACGCCTGTCCCTTTGGCGCGCCGCAATATCCGCGGCTCGGCAATTTCGGTTCGCGCGGCAAGATGGACAAATGCACCTTCTGCGCCGGCGGCCCGGAAGCGGACGGCAGCAAGGAGGAATACGAGAAATACGGTGCCAATCGTCTCGCGGAAGGCAAGCTGCCGCTCTGCGCCGAGATGTGCGCGACCAAGTCGCTGCTGGCCGGCGACGGCGACGTCATCGAGGAGATTTTCCGCGAGCGGGTGGAGCAGCGTGGCTACAGTTCAGGCGCATGGGGCTGGAAGACGGCCTATGGCGAGGACGTCAGCACGTCGTAAAGGCCGCCGGCCATGAGCAAGGGAGGATGAGACATGAGCAGTCTTGCCGCCGGAATTCGCAATGTCGCAGGCGCTTGCGTTCTCGCGGTGCTGACGGCGCTTTCCACTCCCGCCAGTGCACAGGAGCAGACCCAGCAGCCCGCGGCGACGATCGTCAATCCGACTGCGGAAGGCGTGACCCAGCAACAGCTTCTGCAGCAGGAGCCGCGCATCACCGGACGCATAAGCATACCCGACAGCAGGGCGGCGGTACTGATTCAGCCCGGCGGCAAGGAGTGGCGCGCCTTCCACGAGATCGCGCTGCGCTGGATCGCCGCCATCGCGATACTCGGCATGCTGGTGGTCCTGGTCGCGTTCTATCTGACGCGCGGCATGGTGCGGCTGGAAAGCGGCCGCTCCGGGCGGACCATCGTGCGCTTCAACGGCTTCGAGCGCTTCGTGCACTGGATGACGGCAACCTGCTTCATCATACTCGGGCTTTCCGGCCTCAACATCACCTTCGGCAAGAAATTGCTGATGCCGCTGATGGGCCCGGATGCCTTCTCGACATTCTCGGAGTGGGCCAAATATACGCACAACTATCTCAGCTTTCCCTTCACCATCGGCGTCGTGCTGATTTTCCTGATGTGGCTGGGGGGGAACATTCCAAATCGGACTGACATCGAGTGGTTGAAACGCGGCGGCGGCATCATCGGCCATGACCACCCGCCGGCCGATCGGTTCAATGCCGGGCAGAAGGCCATCTACTGGATCGTCGTGCTGGGCGGCGCGGCGGTGGCGATCAGCGGCTATTTGCTGATCTTTCCCTTCTACGGCACCGGCATCGGCGAGATGCACACGGCGCATGTCGTCCATGCGGTCGTCGCCGTGCTGTTCTTCGCGATCATGCTCGCTCACATCTACATCGGCACGATCGGCATGGAGGGCGCATTCGAGGCGATGGGCAGCGGCACGGTCGACGTAAATTGGGCGAAGGAGCATCACAGCCTCTGGCTCGAAAAGGAACTGCATCAGGGCAAGTCAAAGGGGCCGCGCGGCCGCGAACCATTCTCCACGCCTGCGGAATAGCGGATGGAGCAATGCCGCTATCGGGCATCATAGGTGCTTCAGCCGGAATTCCGGGCGCGCTTGGCGCATAGTCGCGACCAGGCAAGCGAGGAGGGCGGATCGTGCCCAAATTCGTCATCAATCCGCCAGTGTTTTACGGCTCAGTGGCTATCATCGCTTTATTCGTGGGAATTGGCACGATCGTTCCGGGGCACGCGGAAGTGCTTTTCCGCGAAATGCAGACGGCCATACTGTCCAGTTTCGGATGGCTGTATCTTCTCGCGGTCGGCGTTTTTCTGTTCTCGATGATACTTCTGGCGTTTGGCCGTTATGGCGACCTGAAGCTGGGACCCGACGATTCAGAGCCCGATTTCCCCTTCCTCTCATGGGTGGCAATGTTGTTTGCCGCCGGGATGGGCATCGGCCTGATGTATTTCGCGGTAGGGGAACCGATGACGCACTTTGCGGCGCCCCCGGAAGCTGTCCCGCTGTCGATTGCGGCGCAGCGCCAGGCGATGAGCGTCACCTTTTTTCATTGGGGGATCCACGCTTGGGCGATCTACGCCGTGGTCGGATTGTCCTTGGCCTATTTCGGCCATCGCTACAACCTGCCGCTGACCATCCGATCCGGTCTCTACCCGCTGCTGAAGAACCGCATCAACGGGCCGATCGGCCATGCGGTGGATATCTTCGCGATCTGCGGAACGCTGTTCGGGCTGGCGACTTCGCTCGGCTTCGGCGTTCTTCAGATCAATGCGGGCTTGAACTATCTGCTGGGCGTTCCGGTGTCGATCTATGTCCAGCTTCTTCTCGTCGTCGTCGTGACCGCCATGGCAACCATGTCTGCGGTGAGCGGCGTCGAAAGGGGCGTGCGCATCCTGAGCGAGGTAAATCTGGCGCTGGCGCTGCTGCTGATGCTGTTTGTGCTGGTGGTCGGACCGACCAGGCTTCTGATGCGAGATTTCGTACAGAATATCGGCCTCTACCTCGACACTCTCCTGTTGCGCACGTTCAATATCTACGCCTATGAACCGCGACCATGGATCGATCGCTGGACGCTGTTCTATTGGGCCTGGTGGATTTCCTGGTCGCCTTTCGTCGGCATGTTCATCGCCCGCATATCGCGCGGCCGCACGGTTCGGGAATTCGTGGCCGCAGTTCTCTTCATACCGGCCGGTTTCACATTCTTCTGGATGACCGTCTTCGGCAACACCGCCATGTATCTCGACACCACGAAGGCGAACGGAGCGCTTGCCCGAGCCGTCGAAGCCGCTCTGTCGGTCGCCTTGTTTCAGTTCTTCCAGTATTTGCCGTTCCCTGTCGTCACCTCGACGCTTACCGTGGCACTCGTCGCCATCTTCTTTGTGACCTCGTCGGACTCGGGCTCGCTGGTCATCGATACGATAGCCGCGGGCGGCGAAACCGAAACCAATTCCCTGCAGCGCATTTTCTGGTGTGCGCTCGGCGGGGCCGTTGCAGCCGTTCTGCTTGCTGCAGGAGGGCTATCTGCGTTGCAATCCGCCACCATATCGACAGCGTTGCCCTTCTCGCTGGTGATGCTGGCCCTTGTTTGGTCACTGTTCCAGGGTATGAACGCCGACATCGCCCAAAGCAGGACGCTGCTGAGTGGTGCTTCTCAAGCCCATCCCGCATCTGGATTGACATGGCAGAAGCGACTGGCCTTGGTACTCAGTGCGCCAGACAGGAAGGATATCGACCGTTTCCTGGAGAAGGCTGCTCTGCCCGCTCTCATTGCGGTAGCGGACGAGCTGGCACTGCGTTCACGTACGGCCTATGTTGGCCGCGACGACGAAACAGGGGCCATTTCACTGACGGTGCCGGCGGAAGGCTTTCGCGACTTTGTCTACGGCGTGCAAATACGCGAACATAAATTGCCGGCATTCACCGCATTCGAGGCCGTCAAGATGGGGTTGCGTTTTGAGGCCCGCACATTCTTTTCGGACGGCAGCCGGGGCTATGACATCATGGGAATGTCGCAAGAGCAGATCATCGACGACGTTCTGGCACAGTTCGAACGATATCTCGCACTTGTGCACTCCACAGAGACCGCCCTGCTGACGGCTGCTCCCGAGCACTAGACGCTGCAGCGCCGGTCGATCCCGCCATATACGGGGCAATTTTAATATCCTCCTCTGCCTCAGGCGGAGCAGTGGAGAATTTGGAGAAGTATATTTGGCACAGCGCTCGCATTTCCTTCGGTTCTTCTGGCCGGCCCTCTTCGCCACCTTGTCGGTTGCGGCCTACGTCTTCCACGGTCTGGCTTTCCAGAAGCTGGCGCCGGAGGCCGACCCGACCGCGGTACGGCAACTGAGCACGGCCGCTGCGTACTATTCCGGCGCGTGGCTCGTGGCCCGTATCATCGGAGCAGGTCTGATAAGAGCCGGAAACGGCCGCCGCAAAATGCCGAAGCTTCTTCGGGACCTCATCACGGCCGCCCTGTTCCTGACGGCGACGATTGCAACCGTGGCGATGCTGCTGGGGCAATCGGCGGGTGGCGCTCTCGCCAGTTCGGGCCTGATCATTGCCATTCTCGGCTTCGCCATACGCAATGTGCTTGCCGACGTGCTGTCCGGGGTCGCCCTGGGGCTGGAGGCCCCGTTCAGGATAGGAGACTGGATCGAGATAGACGGGGCGATCCGTGGTCGGGTCATCGAGATCGGGTGGCGCACCACACGTCTTCAGACGCGCAACGACACCTATATGATCGTGCCCAACAGCCAGATCTCACGCCAGAAACTGACCAACTACAGCGCGCCGCGGAAGCACTATCGCGCGACGCTGGAGATCGTGCTCGGGCATGACATACGGGTTGACCAGGGCAAGGAACTGCTCGCTGCCGCTGCCGCGTCGACGCCGATCATCATGACGTCGCCGAAGCCTGACGCGCGCGCGCTCTCCTACGACACCGAGGGTGTGAGATATGCTGTTCGCTATTGGGTGCCGAGCTTCGTCGACGATATCGATTGCCGAGATGCAATTCTCGTCGCTGTCGATGCGGCGATCCGGGACCGGGGCCTGCCGCCTCCATTCAGCCGGGTGAAGCTGCTTTCATCTGCCGTGTGAATGCGACGGCTGAGGGGAAAGCCGTCGCTGCCGCTGCATGAATCCGGTGCGGACTGACTACCCGGCTCTATTCGGCCGGGTTTGACGTAACGCTGCCGTCAGGAGCCGGCTTCGATCTCCGCGAAGATCTTTTCAGCCGTGTTCTTCGCCTTGCCCGGATATTTCAGGCTCTTGACCGCTTCCAGGTTGGTCGGCTCGCCGACGACGATGGCGCCGATCATGCCCATGCCCAGATGCGGAGTGCACTGGTACATGTAGACGCCTTCTTCGGACACAGTGATCGTGATCTGCTCATTGGTCTTGCCCTTCCAGGCCTCGGCGCCTTCCGGAAGGCCGTCCTTCATGCTGGCCGAATTGTGGCTCTTGTCGGTGGGCACGAAGGTGATGGTGTCGCCGGGAGCAGCCTTGACCACCATCGGCTCGAACACCATCGCGGTGCCGTCCGACCCCTTGTTGAGCATCTTCACTTCATGATCTGCGGCAAAGGCGGACACAGGCAGCGCAAGACCGATGGCCACCGCAGCGGCATAGAATATCTTCAAGGATTTTCCTCCAGGAAAAACAACGATATGGGGCGCATGGGAGTCGCGCTTCCACATGCATACATTTCAATTATTCGATGTGTGGTCAAGCCAAGGCTGGCTTCAAAGCCCATCCGCGGCTTGTTCGACGATTTCGGCAAGCAGCGCATTGACCTCGTCACGGCCCGGCCCCGCCGGCAACTCGCGGAAGCCAAGGGTGACCTGGCCCGGCTTGGCCTCCGCCTCATAGGCAAAGACGACATAGGGACAATAGGCGATGTTGCGGATGTCGGCTTCCATGGCCTTGCGGGACATGACGGCGGAGCAGAACTGCAGGAACTCCGCATTGCGGTAGAGCCTGGTGCCGCCAACATCGGCGGCTGTGCGCTCCAGCATCTCGCCGACACGGCCGCGATGGTCCACGACAAGTCCGCGATTGACGATCGCGTCCTCCAGATCGGCCATGACTTGCTCGAACGGACTGTCGGACGTGACGGCATGAACGCCATCCTGCGCTCTCGCAGGCAGGCTCAAGAGGGCGCAACTCAGGCCGATTGCGGCCAGCGCGGCGGAGACGGGTTTCAGCTTGAGCATGGCGTTCTCCTTGACATGGCATCTGGTGAGCGTTGCACGAAACGTCATTTCGCTTGCAAAGGCTAGCCTGCATTGTCGAGATATGCAAAAAACAAGATGTTTGCATAGAAGAGAGGGCTGCAATGTCAGGCAAGTTGAACAGAAGCGGGGGAGTGAGCCGCAGGACATTCCTTGGCGGGACGGCTGCTGCGTTTGGCGGAGCCTTGTTCGCGCCGATCAGCACGGCATGGTCGCAAACGCTGTCCACCGGTAGCGCCGAGCTTACCGTGGTCAGCGACGGCATGATGACGCTGCCGCTGGGTTTCGTCTTTCCGGATGCGCCGCAGGACGAGCTTGTGAAGTTGTTGGAAGGCAGCGGCCAGCCCACTGACGCGATGCGGCCCGACTGCAACGTGACCCTGGTGCGTACGGGCGACCGGTTGGCGATTTTCGACGTGGGCGCCGGTCCCAACTTCATGTCGAGCACCGGCAAGCTGCTGGAATCGCTTGAGGCAGCCGGCGTCGCTCCCGGCGACGTGACCGACGTGGTCATCACTCATGCCCATCCTGATCATCTGTGGGGCCTCACCGACGATTTCGACGAACTGGTGTTCGCCGACGCGCAGTATCACATCGGCCAGAAGGAATGGGATTTCTGGTCGTCACCGGATGCCATGTCGCAAATGCCGGAGGACCGTCAGACCTTCGTGGTCGGTGCCCAAAGCCGCTTCGCGGCGCTGGATGGCAGGGTGAACTTCATCGCCGGAGGCGATGAAGTGCTGCCGGGCGTCGAGGCGGTGGATACCCCGGGCCACACGCCCGGCCACATGTCCTTCCTGGTGCATGGAACGGAGCCGGTGATGATCGTCGGCGATGCCATTTCCAATGCGACAGTGTCCTTCGCGCGGCCGGACTGGCCTACGGCGAGCGACCAGGATCCGCAGCAGGGCGTGAAGACGCGGCTTGCCTTGCTTGATCGCCTGGCGACAGATCGAGTGGGGACAATCGGCTTTCATTTTCCGCATCCGGCGGCGGGCATGGTGGAGCGGCGCGGCGACGGTTTCGTCTACGTGCCCAGCTGAGCTATTCCGCCGGCTGTCGCGCCGAGGGACGAAATGCGCCGAGGGGCGAGCCTTCGATGAGATAGGCAAGCCCCAGCCGCGCACCCAGGAAAATCGAAGCCAGCACCAGGGGCGCCGATATGGCGAGTGCCGAAATGCCGGTGACCCCCTGGCCGATGGTGCAACCCATGGCGAAGACACCGCCAAATCCCATCAGCGTGCTGCCGGCCAGATGCCGGCCAAGCTCGCGGGCGTCGTCGCACGCCTCCCAGCGCACGTCGCGTTTCCAGGCCGCGCAGAGGGCGGCTCCGGCGATTACGCCCAGCACCAGTCCGACGCCATAGTCGGGCACCACACCGGTGAAGGTGATGGCGTGCAGGATGGTGTCGGCGACGGGCACGACGAAGGAGCCCGCCTCGATCTGTATCACCTCGAAGGAATGCTGGGTCGCGTAACTCGTCGCCCACCAGCCGAAGGTGATGATCAGGCCGATGACTATCCCCGTCAGGATGGAGCCCGTTTGCACGCGATAGGAACGGTTGCGGAAAACCCAGGCGAGGAGGCCAAGCCCGACGGCAAGGGCGACGGCGAATGACAGATCATGACCCGTCCAGAACGACACCAGCGCGCCGAGAGACTGGCCGCCCTGGTCGGAAAGGTCGATGGCAAAATTGTCCGAGAGCGCCACGCGTGCCTGGGCGACCAGCCCCTTCTGCGCCGACATGGCGGCCAGACCGAGAACGACCAGGACGACAAGCGAGCGCAGGCTGCCGCCGCCAAGCCTTACCAGCGCGCCGAAGCTGCATGTGCCCACCAGCGCCATGCCCAGGCCGAAGGCGATGCCGCCGGCAATGGCGCCGATCCATGCGAAGCTGGAATGAATGTAGAAGCTCGACGCCGTGTCGACCATGCCGGCCGCCTGCAGTGATTGGGTAGCGAGCAGGGCGGTCGCGGCGGCAAGCATCCAGGTGCGCACGCCGCGGCTGTCGTCGGCATACCACATCCGCTCGAGCGCCGACATTGTGCAGAAATGATTGGCGCGGGCCACGAAGCCGAGCACGACACCGGCGCCGAGGCCGACAAGGGCAAGGAACCACGGATGGGTGGCGATGTTCATGCTTCCTCCGTCTGGTCTGAAGCCGCTTCACCGGAAGGCGGACCGGCACCTCTCGCAGCGCCGGCTGTGCGTTGCTCCCTCGCGACGGTTCGCCCGCTACTCGCTCTTGGGGCGCCGCACGGGCGCGCAAAAAAGCTTGTAGAGTGTTTCGATGACCGAGGATACTTCCTCGCTGGCGATGGAATAATAGATCACCCGGCCCTCGCGGCGGGTGGTGACCAGCCGGTCGAAGCGAAGCCGGGCAAGCTGCTGCGATACGGCAGCCTGCGGTAGATGCATGGCTTCTTCCAGCTCCGAAACCGACTTCTCGCCTTCCGCCAGAAGGCAGAGGATCAGCAACCGACCTTCATGGGCAAGCGCTTTCAACAACTCGCTGGCCACGCGGGCCTGTTCGAGCAACTGGTTGAAGTCTTCCGGCGTCTGGACGTCTTGGATCTTCGGTAAGCTCATGTCGCGTTGATGATCCCGGAATAGAAGTTGGCGCAAAATCCATTTGAAGGCGCCTGTTACTGCATAGGCTGCTTGTTCGGCAACTGCGCGATCAATTCTCCGATACGATACCAGAAAAATTCGTCGCCGACATAGCCTCGGATACGGCCGATTTCCTGGCCGTCCTCCATCAGCACGAAGGTGGGGGTGAAGCGCTCCCGGGCCACGTCTTTCAGGTCGTCCGGCCATGCCTCGGTGATATCGACGCGTCTGAGCGGTGCGCGGCGGCCTTCGTCGGTCTTGGGCCAGGCGGGCGCGATCTCGGCGTTGAAGCGGGCGCACCAGGAGCATCCCGGCTGTTCCAGCATCAGCAGTTCGGCAGCGGATAAGGCTGAAGGCGCCGCGAGCAGGGCCAGAAGCGCAAGCAGCCCCGTCTTGAAACCGGTCATCATCAACACTCCCGCAACCTTTCCGCTCTTGTATAACATAGAAATATAGAATTGTATGAATTCAATGTCCGCCTTGGGCTGAATCGAAAAGTGGGGAAGGGGAAATGCTGGATGTAAGCCTGGGTGGGGCGCTTGTCGCGGGGTTGCTGTCATTCGTGTCTCCCTGCGTCCTGCCCATCGTGCCGCCCTATCTGGCCTGGCTGGCAGGTATCAGCTTCGACGAGTTGAAAAGCGAGACCCCGGGTGCCGAGCAGCGCCGCCGGGTGATTGTCGCTGCGATCGCCTTCGTTCTCGGCTTCGCAACCGTGTTTATCGCGCTCGGCGCCACGGCAAGCGTGGTCGGCAAGACCATTGCGCAATATTTCGATGCGCTGGCGATCATAGCCGGCATCCTCATCATCGCCATGGGGCTGCACTTCCTCGGCGTCTTCCGCATCGGCATGCTCTACCGCGAGGCGCGCGTGCAGGTGGACCGCAAGCCCGCCGGTCCGCTCGGCGCCTATGTCATGGGCCTCGCCTTCGCCTTTGGCTGGACGCCCTGCGTCGGGCCCGTGCTGGCCGCGATCCTGTTCATCGCGGGCAGCGAGGGCACTGCGCTGCGCGGGGCCGCGTTGCTTGGCGCCTATTCGCTCGGCATCGGCATTCCCTTCATCCTCGCCGCCGCGTTTGCCAGCCGTTTCCTCGGCTGGGCGGCTCGCTTCAAGAAGCACATGCGCAAGATCGAAATGGCCATGGGCGGCTTGCTGGTGGTCACCGGGATGCTGTTCATCACCGGCCAGATGTCGGCCATCTCATATTGGCTTCTGGAAACCTTCCCGGCGTTCCAGACCATCGGTTAGAGGAGTAACCCATGCACAAGCTGCTGGCACGCGCATTCACGCTGTTGATGGCGCTCGCATTTGCCCAGACGCTCGCCGCTGCGGAAGTGGGAGAGGATGGGCTGCACAAGGAAAGCTGGTTTGCCATGACCTTCCGCGACGTCAGCGACGACATCGCGCAGGCCAGAAGCGAGGGCAAGCGCCTTGCCATCGTCTTCGAGCAGCGCGGTTGCATCTACTGCGCCCAGATGCACGAGAAGATCCTCTCGGATCCGGAAGTGCGCGATTACATCAGCCAGAACTTCATGGTCGTGCAGTACAACATGTTTGGCGACGAGGAGGTCACCGATCTCAATGGCGAGACGCTGACCGAGAAGACCGCCGCCCGCAAATGGGGCTATGTGTTCACCCCCACGATCGTGTTCCTGCCGGAGGCGGCGCCCGAGGACAAGACGGTGGCCGAGGCCGCCGTCGCCACCATGCCCGGCGCCTTCGGAAAGTGGACCTTCCTCAACATGTTCCGCTGGGTGAAGGAAAAGGGCTACGAGCGCGACGAGCACTTCCAGCAATACCACGCCCGCATCATCAACGAACTGAGAGCAGCCGGTAAACTTGGGGATGATGAGTGATATATGCACAAATTCATATTTTTTGATTGATTGCACGCATGGTGCGGACTATCGTTGGCTTGAGAGGCGGTTCACTCGTGCAAACCGCAGGTTGGAGGAGGGCCGAATGGGGCGGACACTCACCGCAATCGTTGCATTAGCAGTATTTGCCAGTGCCGGGCTCGCTCAGGCGAGCGAGGTGGCGCCGGCTGATGTCCGGTTCGAGGACATGGCTGTCACGGCATCTTTGACCGGCGTTCCGGGCAATCCGGAAGAGGGCGCCAAGACGCTTGCCAATCGCGGTCTGGGCAATTGCCTTGCCTGCCATGTGGTGACGGCGCTGGCCAGCGAGCAGTTCCATGGTGATGTCGCTCCCTCGCTTGACGGCGTGGCTGATCGCTGGAGCGAGGCGGAGCTGCGCGCCATAGTCGTGGACGCCAAGCAGGTATTCAGCGACGAGACCATGATGCCGGGCTTCTACAGCCTCAATGTCGGCATCGATGTCCGCAAGGACCTCGTCGGCAAGACGATATTGACCGCACAGCAGGTCGAGGATGTGGTCGCCTATCTGGCGACACTCAAGGAATAGGTAAAAAGGAGACAAGCATGGCACTCAACAGGCGTCATGTACTCGCGCTGGTCGCAGGTGCGGCCGTCGTTCCGGCGTTGCATATCCTGCCCGGTCGGGCGGTGGCGGCGCCTGAGGAAGTCAGCAAGCTGATCGCGGACTTCACCGGCGGAAAGGAGCCGCAAAGCGGCAAGATCACGCTTACCGCGCCGGAAATCGCCGAGAACGGCAATACGGTTCCGATCTCGGTCGAGGTCGAGAGCGCCATGGAAGGCGACGACATGGTCGACCAGGTGCTGATCCTTGCCGACGGCAACCCGAGCCCGGATGTGGCGAAGTTCAGCTTCACCGCGCTGAGCGGTTCGGCTGCCGCCACCACCCGTATGCGGCTGGCCAAGACCCAGAACGTCATCGCCGTCGCCAAGATGGCCGATGGTTCGGTCTACATGGACAAGAAGGAAGTCAAGGTGACCATCGGCGGCTGCGGCGGCTGATCCGCCCCGCTGTCTCGCCCCGTTTCTATTTTGTTCGTTCCAATTTGAAGGAAGTGAAATGTCTGCAGCTCCCAAGCCTCGCGTGAAGATCCCGAAGAAGGCCAAGGCCGGCGAGATCGTCGTGCTCAAGACCCTGATCAGCCATGAGATGGAATCGGGTCAGCGCAAGGACAAGGATGGCAACACGATCCCGCGCAAGATCATCAACAAGTTCGCTTGCGAATTCAACGGGCAGCCGGTGTTCTCATGCGACATCGATCCGGCGATCTCGGCCAATCCCTATTTCGAGTTCAGCGCCAAGGTCAATGAAAGCGGGACCTTCAAGCTGACGTGGACTGACGACGACGGGTCCGTCTACACCGACGAACATCAGATCGAAGTAGCCTGAACCAGCGCGGCCTGATGCCGCGCCATCGGGGGAGGACAAGGTGAGCAGACTATCGACCGCGGCATTGTCCGCGTTGTGTGCAGGTGTTGTGGCTCTGGCCGCGAACGTTTCGATCGCCGATCCGGTCGACGAGGCGCTCGAGATCGACGGCGTGGAGATCATCACCCGAGCGCCGGCGCCCGAGGGGCATCCTTTCGACGAGGTTCTGTCGGGCTGGCTGTTCCGCGAGGCGGAGACCCGCGCCACGGAGGCCGACTCCTTCGCCAATCCCGGCATGCTGGCCGTCGAACGCGGCGCCGACATCTGGGAGGCTGTGGACGGAACCATGGGCAAGTCCTGTGCCTCCTGCCACGACGACGCTGCCGAATCGATGAAGGGCGTGGGCGCCCGCTACCCCAAATGGGATGCGGCGTCCGGCAAGCCGATCAATGTCGAGTTGCAGATTGACAAGTGCCGCGTCGAGAACATGGGGGCGGAGCCCTACAAGTTCGACGATGCCGACCAGGTGGCCCTGACATCCTTCATCAAGCACCAGTCGCTGGGCATTCCGGTCAAGCTGGATCTGGGCGAGGGCGAGATGCAGAGCTGGTGGGAGAAGGGCAAGCAGTCCTACTACACCCGCACCGGCCAGCTCAATCTCGCTTGCGCCTCCTGCCACGAGGGCGCGATGGGCAAGTATATCCGCGCCGATCACCTCAGCCAGGGGCAGGCCAACGGCTTCCCGACATACCGTTTCAACACGGCTGGCATGGTTTCGCTGCACAACCGCTTCCGCGGCTGCATCCGCGACACGCGAGCGGAAATGCCCAAGGCCTTCTCCGACGAGCTGATGGCGCTGGAGGTCTATGTGACCTGGCGGGGCACCGGGCTTTCGGTGGAGACGCCGGCCGTAAGGCAATAGCAGGCGCGGCAATTTGAAATGTAGCCGGGCGGTTCTCCGCCCGGCGGGTAATTGACGTTTCGGCGTTCCGAGAGCGAATCCGGGAGAGGGGGGCCGGTTTTCCGTTCGCAACGGCGGACAAACAGGAAGATTGAGCGTCGCTTGCACTTCTGAGGAAGGCGAGAGCGCTCCGAAGAGGCGAGCATGAGTTATACCCGTAGGGATTTCCTGCAGTTTGCGGCCAATGCCGGCATTGCGCTTGGCGCGGCCGGATACCTGGCCAATCCCACCCGCGCGCTGGCCCAGCAGAAGCTTACCCAGGACGATCTGCTGAGCTTCGATGCCAAGGGGCAGGTGACCCTGCTGCACTTCACCGACGTGCATGCCCAGCTCATGCCTGTCTATTTCCGGCCGCCGGACACCAATATCGGCGTCGGCGCCTATGCCGGCATTCCGCCGCATCTGGTCGGCGAAGCCTTCCTGAAGGAATTCGGCATCGACCGGGGCAGCCCGCTCGCCTATGCCCACACCTTCGTGGACTATGTCGACCTCGCCCGCAGCTATGGCCGCCTCGGCGGCCTCGACCGCACGGCCACGCTGGTCAAGGCGATCCGCGCCGAGCGCGGCGAAGACAAGGTGCTGTTCCTCGACGGCGGCGACACCTGGCAGGGTTCCTACACTTCGCTCAAGACCAATGGCCAGGACATGGTCGAGTGCATGAAGCTGCTGAAACCCGATGCCATGACGGGGCACTGGGAGTTCACCTTCGGCGAGGAACGCTTCCTCGAGATCATCGAGAGCATGGGCTATCCGTTCCTGGCTTCGAACATATTCGATGCCGAGTGGGACGAGCCGGCCTTCGACAACACAGCGATGTTCGAGAAGGGCGGCGTGCAGGTTGCGGTTATCGGACAGGCAATGCCCTATACGCCGATCGCCAATCCGCGCTGGATGTTCCCGAAATGGTCGTTCGGCATCCGCCCCGACGTGTTGCAGGCCAATGTGGACGCAGCGCGCGATGCGGGCGCCGAGATCGTCGTGGTGATTTCGCACAACGGCTTCGACGTGGACCGCAAGCTGTGCAGCGTGGTCAAGGGCATCGACGTTATCCTCACCGGCCACACCCATGACGCCGTGCCTGTGGCCCTGCAGGTCGAGGACACGCTGATCATGTCGTCCGGATCGCACGGCAAATATCTGGGCCGCATCGACCTTGAAGTGTCCAATGGCAAGGTGACGGGCTACAGCTCGAAGCTGATCCCGGTCTTTTCCGACGTGATTGCACCCGACGCCGAAATGGCGGCGAAGATCGAGGAGGTGCGCGCGCCCTACAAGGACGAGCTGGCGCGGGTCATCGGCAAGACCGACACGCTGCTCTATCGCCGCGGCAATTTCAACGGCACCTGGGATGACCTTATCTGTCGCGGCATCATGGAGGAGCGCGACACCCAGATCGCCCTCTCGCCCGGCTTCCGCTGGGGCACGACGTTGTTGCCGGGACAGGACATTACCATCGACGATCTCTACACCGAGACCTCGATGAGCTATCCGGCCGTCTACCGCAACGAGATGACAGGAGCCCAGCTCAAGGAAGTGCTGGAGGATGTCTGCGACAACCTGTTCAACCCCGATCCCTTCCTGCAGCAGGGCGGCGACATGGTCCGCGTCGGCGGCATGACCTATACCTGCACGGTCAACGAGAAGATCGGCAGCCGCATCTCCGACATGAAACTGGCCGCGACCGGCGAGCCGATCGACCCGTCGCGCAGCTATGTCGTCGGCGGCTGGGCTTCCGTCAACGAAGGCACCGACGGGCCCGCCATCTACGACCTGATGGAAAGCTACATCTCCCGCCAGGGCACGGTCTCCGTGCCGGATGAGCGGACGGTCAAGGTGGTCGCCTGATCCGCATGTGGACAGGAGAGCCGGTTTGCGCCGGCTGTCCTGTTGCCATATACATAGAAAAATTCATATGTTAGAATTAATCATGAAGATTCATGGAGGTCATCATGGCTGAGCGGCAGAGCAAGCTGTCTCCCTCCCGGCGCAGTTTCCTTACCGGGGGGCTGATGGGCGCGGCCGCGCTGGCCGGCGCCGGAGTGGCCCGTGCCACCGAGAGCGAGGAGGTCATCACCGAGATTCAGGACTGGAACCGCTATCCGGGCGACGGCGTAGACGCGCGTCCCTATGGCCAGCCGTCCCAGTTCGAGGCCCATGTGGTGCGCAAGAACGTGCCGTGGCTGACCTCGGATTCAATCTCGTCGATCAACTTTACGCCGTTGCATGAACTGGACGGCATCATCACGCCGAACGGCCTGTGCTTCGAGCGCCACCATGCCGGCATCGCCGAGATCGAACCGGGTTCGCACCGGCTGATGATCAATGGTCTGGTAGAGCGGCCGCTGGTTTTCACCATGGCCGACCTGAAGCGCTTCCCGCGCGAGAACCGGGTCTATTTCCTGGAATGCGCGGCCAATTCCGGCATGGAATGGCGCGGTGCGCAGCTCAATGGCTGCCAGTTCACTCATGGCATGATCCATTGCGTCGTCTACACCGGCGTGCGCCTGAAGTATCTGCTCGAGGAAGCCGGGGTGAAGACGGAAGGCAAGTGGCTTCTGGCCGAAGGTGCCGACGCTTCCGCCATGACGCGCTCGATCCCGATGGAAAAGGCGCTGGACGACTGCATGGTCGCCTTTGCCATGAACGGCGAGGCACTGCGCCCCGAGCAAGGCTATCCGGTCCGCCTCGTGGTGCCAGGCTGGGAAGGCAATATGTGGGTCAAGTGGCTGCGCCGCCTCGAAGTCGGCGACCAGCCCTGGCAGCACCGCGAGGAAACCTCGAAATACACGGACCTGCTTGCGAACGGCAAGGCGCGGCGCTTCACCTGGGTGATGGACGTGAAGTCGGTCATCACCAATCCGAGCCCGCAGGCGCCGATCACCCATGGCAAGGGCCCGCTGGTGCTTTCGGGCCTCGCCTGGTCGGGCAACGGCACCATCAGCCGGGTCGACGTCTCCATCGATGGCGGTCGCAATTGGCACCCGGCGCGCATCGACGGGCCGAGCCTGCCCATGGCACTGCACCGCTTCTATTACGAGTTCGACTGGGACGGCTCTGAACTCTTCCTGCAGTCGCGCGCCATCGACGACAAGGGCTTCGTGCAGCCGACCAAGCAGGAGCTGCGCGCGGTGCGCGGCCCCAATTCCATCTACCACAACAATGGCATCCAGACCTGGCATGTCGGCACCGACGGAGTGATCGAGAATGTCGAGATTTCTTAAACTCGGTTTCGCCGCAGGGTTGCTGTTCGGCACGGCCTGTCTCGGCGCAACGGCGCAGGCCTCGGATGCTGCCGCTGGCGGCAAGCTCGGCATCGGCCGCGTCGCCACTCCGGAAGAGGTTGCAGCCTGGGACATCGACGTGCGCCCCGACGGGCAGGGCCTGCCGGAAGGTCGCGGCACCGTCTCGGAAGGCATGGCCATCTACGACGAGAACTGCGCTTCCTGCCACGGCGATTTCGGCGAGGCCATCGACCGCTGGCCGGTACTGGCAGGCGGGCAGGGCACGCTGGAAGCCGAGCGGCCGGAAAAGACCATCGGCTCCTACTGGCCCTATCTGTCGACCGTCTACGACTATGTGCGCCGGGCCATGCCCTTCGGCAATGCACGTTCGCTGTCGGACGACGATGTCTATGCGCTGACGGCCTATCTGCTTTACCTCAACGATCTCGTCGACGACGAGGATTTCGAGCTGTCGAAGGAAAACTTCACGTCGATCAAGCTTCCCAACGAGGAAAACTTCATCGACGACGATCGGCTGGAGGAACCTCATTATGCCGACAAGTCCGAGCCCTGCATGACCGATTGCAAGCCCGGCAAGGCCGAGATCACCATGCATGCGGCAGTTCTGGACGTGACGCCCGAAGACGCCGGCGACAAGGACGCACCGGCAGGCGGCATCGACTGAGCGGGTCGGAGCATCCCACGGGTTTTGCCCGACTGGTGCCAGTGGAAAACTTCTGGCACCGTCTTCCCGCTGCTAAGTGATTAGCCGCTTTTTCCCAACGTCGCGTCTCCCGACTGCCGCGCTGAACCGGCACCAGGCGGTTCAGCGCGGTCTTTGTGGCGCACGCCCACACGCCGGCGTGCCAAATTTTCTCTGGTCTGTCACGGAACCTTGATCGCCGAGAGCGGTTTTGAACGGTTCGTGATCAATCCAGGACCTCACATATGCCACTCAGCCACTTGTCTCTCACCGGCAACGACATGGCCATGCTCAGACGCGTGCTCGCCGAAGCCGGCTTCAACTTCTCGCCGAATGCCGCGGAGGCGGCGCGCTTCCTTACTCGCAAACTTCAGGAAGGCATGAGGGACGAGGCCGAACTGGCCTCTGCGCTCAAGAGCGTGGCGGTGCAGGCGAACTGGCGCTGCCTCGGCCGAGCCTGAGAGGCTCTATTCGTCTTCTCCCTTCAGGTGACGGCGCTGCCGCTCGGTCCGGATCCGCTTCGGCGCCGGGCTGTCCGAGCGCCGGCCGCCCGGCGTATAGCCTTCCCGGTGCAGGCGGATCGTCAGGTCCAATATCTCCTCGAGGCTTCGGCCGCCGATCGTGTATAGCGACAGGATTCTTGCCGCCACTTCGTTGCGATCGGCCGGATCATCGCTGTGCAGCGCTTCTACTGCGCGCTGGACCAGAGCATCGAGGGTGTCCAGAACCTCGGGGGAAAAATCATACGAGCACTCGGGGTGGAGGGAAAGGTGCCTCCGCATCGACGCCTCCAGTCTGGCCGGAACGCTTGGTGGCAAATGCCCCGAAACCACTAAACGTCGCGAGTGAGAAATGGTGCGGCTTGGGCAAAACTCCAGAGGCCGCAAGGCAAAAAACGAACCCGTGCCGGAGGTCACGCGTCGGTTGCGGCTAGAACACCAGCGTCACGATCATGGCGCCGGCCGTGACTGCCATCACCGCGGTCGAAAGCCATCCGAATGCGAGGAGCCGGCCGCCAATCGCGCGCTGACCCATGACGCGAGACTGTGCTGCCATGAGCATCATCATGGCCATGATCGGTACGGCCACGACGCCGTTGATGACCGCGCTCCAATACAGAGCCCTGATCGGATTGATCGGGCTGAAATTCAAACCGACCCCTATCAAGGTAGCGATCACAATCGTGGCGTAGAAGGCTTTCGCTTGCCCCGGTTTCCGGTCGAGGCCTGTCGGCCATCGCAGTGTCTCGCCGACGGCATAGGCAGCTGACCCCGCAAGGACGGGAACCGCCAACAGCCCGGTGCCAACGATGCCAAGCGCAAATATCGTTCCAGCCATCACGCCAGCCAGGGGCTTCAGCGCTTCTGCTGCCTGGGCGGAGGTTTCGATCTGGGTGATGCCGCTGGCATGGAGCGTCGCTGCAGCCGTGACCATGATCGCCAAGGCAACGATATTCGAAAAGCCCATGCCGACGAAGGTATCCAGGCTTATCCTGGCTTCGGCTTCCTCGGCCTGCTCCGGCGCGGACGCCAGCGCCTTCCTCTCGGGAACAGCCTGGATATCCTCCACCTCTTGCGAAGATTGCCAGAAGAAGAGGTATGGGCTGATCGTTGTGCCAAGGATGGCAACGATCGCCGTGAGGTAATCCTTGCTGAGCGAGAGATGCGGGATAAAGAAGCTGCGGGCCAACGAGGACCAGCCGACCTGGACGAAGAAGAGCGTGGCGATGTAGGCAAACAGAGCGAGCGTCAGCCATTTCAAAACGCTGACATACGGCTTGTAGGACAGATAGACCTGCATCCCGACACAAATGATGCCGAACGCCAGCACATATGCGATCTGCGGGCCGCCGACCAGAACGCGCACCGCATCGGCCATGGCACCGATATCCGCTCCGACATTGATGACATTCGCCACCAGCAGCAGCGCCACGCACGCATAGACCACGGAGTTCGGGTAGAACTTCCTGAGGTTGCCGGCGATGCCAAGACCTGTCGTGCGGCCAAGGCGCGCGCTGATTATCTGGACCGCTACCATCAGCGGATACGAGAATAGAAGAGACCAGGTGGGGAGATATCCGAACTGGGCGCCCGTCTGTGAATAGGTCGCTATTCCGCTTGGGTCGTCGTCCGAGGCGCCGGTGATCAGACCTGGCCCGAGCACGGCCAGCAGACGGGCTTTGGGCTGAACGTGCGGACTGGGTTGGGCCGGTGTTGTCATTTCCAACTCGCAAGCGACAGCGGCCATGGCCACGCATTTGCAACCGGACCATGTCGCTACCAAACCGAAATCAACAACCAGCGCAGGCCATGGTTCCGCCGGACCCCGCCGGAGCGACCGCAGCCGGGAATTCGAGAGTGGCCGCGGTCAACTTTCGCGCCGATCTGTGGAACAGGTTGGCCCCGCCGTTGTTCGGACAGCAGCACGAACAAAGCGGCTTCTGGCGACCCGTGACGCTTCAGAGACGCCGGCTCAGCCGCCGAATGGAGGCGCACATGCGAGCGCTTGTTTGGCACGGCAAGGAGGATATCCGCTGCGACACTGTTACGGATCCTGAAATCAGAGAACCGCGCGACGCCATAATCAAGGTCACCAGCTGCGCCATCTGCGGTTCGGACCTGCATCTGTTCCACAATCTCATTCCGGCAATGCTGCCGGGCGACATCATGGGCCATGAGGCGATGGGCGAGGTCGTGGAGGTCGGGTCCGGAATGGACGGCAGGCTGAAGAAGGGCGAACGCATCGTGGTGCCTTTCACCATCATCTGCGGCGAATGCGACCAGTGCAAGCGGCAGAACTATTCACTTTGCGAGCGCACGAACAGAAACAGGGACCTTGCCGAGAAGGCATTCGGCCACGCAACCGCAGGGCTCTTCGGCTACTCGCATCTGACTGGCGGCTATCCCGGCGGACAGGCCGAGTTCTTGCGGGTTCCCTTTGCCGACACCACTCACATCAAGGTGCCCGACGGCCTGAGCGACGAGCAGGTGCTGTTCCTGGGCGACATATTCCCGACAGGCTGGCAGGCGGCGGTCCAGTGCGACATCGAGCCAACCGATACGGTTGCCGTCTGGGGCTGCGGCCCCGTTGGCCAGATGGCGATCCGCAGCGCCATCCTGCTTGGCGCCGATCAGGTGATCGCGATCGATTACCTGCCCGAGCGCCTTTCGATGGCGGAAGCAGGCGGTGCCACCACGATCAATTTCGAGGAGGAAAGCGTGCTGGAAAGGCTCGAGGAGCTTACATCGGGACGCGGGCCTGAAAAATGCATCGACGCTACCGGCACGGAAAGTCACGTCTCGCTCGGGCAGCCCGACACGCTTTACGACCGCGCCAAGCAAATGCTGCTTCTGGAAAACGACCGGCCGCATGTGTTGCGGGAAATGATCTATGTGTGCCGGCCCGGAGGGATCATCTCAGTTCCCGGCGTCTATGTCGGGCTGGTGGACAAGTTCCCGATGGGGATTGCCATGAACAAGGGTCTGACGTTCCGCATGGGGCAGACCCATGTGAACCGTTGGACCGACGACCTGCTGCGCAGGATAGAGGAAGGCCAGATCGATCCTTCCTTCGTCATTACCCACACGGTCGGGCTCAAGGATGGCCCCGACATGTACAAGGTGTTCCGCGACAAGCAGGACAGCTGCATCAAGGTTGTCATCAAACCATAAAGTCGAGGCGAGCAATGAACCTCCTTGCCAATCTCAGCCGCCCGGAAGGCGACCCGAAGATCCTGCACTCCGGCCCGAGCTCAATGGGGCCATCAGACCGCCTGGCCCGCGCGCTCGGCTGGCTCAGCATCGGGCTGGGCATTGTCGAACTCCTCGCGTCCAGCCAGCTGTCCCGTTCGCTCGGGATGAGAGGGCGGGAGGGGATGGTTCGCGCCTGCGGCGCACGAGAGATCGCAAGCGGCGTCCTCTCGCTGTCAATCAACAAGGAGATCGGGCTCTGGAGCAGGGTGATCGGCGACGTCATCGACATCGCGGCACTCTCGGGTGGCCTGCGCTCAACTAATCCGAGGCGAGAAAACGCCAATCTTGCGCTGGCGATGGTGATTGGCATCGCCGCCCTCGATCTCCTCGCTGCCAGAAGCGTCACCGCCCGGCATCGGCGAGGGAACGGCTGGCGAGATTATAGCGATCGCAGCGGGTTCCCGAAGGGGCTCCGCACCGCCCGCTCCGCAGCCGCGCGATGACCCGGCCTCATGTGGGATGGCGTTCGAGCGCAACGTCGATTTCGCCGCCTACCAGTATGACGATCGCGGAAATCCAGATCCACACCATGAAGCCGATGATCGCGCCCAGCGAGCCGTAGGTCTGATTGTAGTGGCCGAAATTCGCGGCATACCAGGAGAACAGAATCGAGACCGCCAGCCACCCCAGAGCCGCAAAGCCGCTACCCCAGGTCAAAGGGCGTATGTGAGCCTCGCCACGGCTCGGCCCATAGCGGTAGAGCAGGGCCAGCCCGAATGCCGTTACGATCAGAAGGGCGGGCCACCTGGCAATCCGCAGCAGCACGTCCGCAACTTCACTCAATCCTACGAAAGCAAGAACAAGCGGTACGACCGCCACTGCGCACAACGCCAGCAGGACGAGCCCTATGGCGCCGAGGGTGAAGATCAGGGAGACGACGTTGAGCCAGACGAAGCTTCGTTTCTCTTGCTGGCCATAGACCACATTTAACGCATCGAAGAGCGCCTTGATGCCGGCGTTCGCGCTCCACAGCGAAACCAGCAGGCCCAAGGCGAACGCAAAGCCGAGGGTTCTGCTGCCCTGCGACGCCACGCGCGCCAATTGATCCTTCATCACGTCGATGGCGCCTTCCGGGAACACGCCCGCGACCAGCGCCAGGTGATTTCCTATCGCTTGCGGATCGGCAAAGAGCCCGTAGATCGCCACCAAGGCGGCCAGGGCGGGAAAGACCGCGAGGATCGCGTAGAAGGCGACGCCGGCGGCGTTGGCGAGGACCCGATGGCGCGACACATTGCGCAGGGTCTGCCGCAATACTTCCGTCCATCGCCGTAGCGCGCTGGTGCGGACCGGTTCCTTGCTGTGCTGGTCGGGGTTGTGCGAGGCACCGTCCTCTTTGGCCGGGGCCTGATGGCGGGGCCTGTGAAATCCAAGAAACAGAAGGGCTAGCGCCAGTCCGGAAAGCAAGAGCGGAACGCTCGCAGGCCGGGCGGCCGAAGGCCGGTGGATCGAGCCGCCACTCATGTATCTGCTTGGCTGCGTTTCTTCCGGGTGCCCGAAGTTCGGTGGCTGCCAGTCTCCATTGCGGCGGCCCGTTTCGTTTCCGTTTTCGAGCCACGAGCCGCCTCCGCACCGCCGGACTCAGCCGCTGCCGGCTTGTCGGCCTTCCCGCGCTCCCCGGTTTCTGCCATTTCGCCGAGATTTTCCTTCAGGCGATCGCTTCGGTCGCCCATCAGATAGTCTTCGGTTTGGGTGGACGGCATAAGCGCCCCAAGCACAGCCCCGATGGCGACGCCCATGCTCGCCAATACGAGCGGTTCACTGCGGCAGAATTCAATAAAGCTCCTCGCACCCGAAGTGGCGCTGCTGCCGAGATGCCGCGCCGACTCTCCGACAGCCGAGGCGGTTCGGCTGGTGGTGCCCGCCACGACATCGTAGGCGGAAGAGCCGGCTTTGCTCACAGCGCCGCCCGCCGCTCCCGCCGCCGCTCCCAGGCGGTCGCTTGCGCTTGCTGCACCTTCTCGAATGGCATTGCCTGCGGATCTTGCGCTTGCGCTGGCCGCGTCGCCCATCCGGCCAGCTATATCGACTGTAGCCGAACCGGCATCCTTGACGGTGTCGGCGGCCGAGCCCGCCTTTTCGGCCAGCTCGTCGCCCATCGCCCCTTGGCGCCTCGAGGTCTCCGTGCGGGTGGAACTGCCCAGGACGTTGGAAAGCATCATCCAGGCAACGCCGGTTCCGACCAAAACCATCGGCACCGGATTTTGCCCCACCTGGTGCCGCAGCCTGCGGTAGAACTCCCCGGCATCCCCTTCACCGGCATATTCAGTGAGCTGGTCCAGGACCTGCCCCGGGGAAAGGTTGGCGCGGAATTCATCCAGCGCGTCGACGAGTTGGGAGCGAACACGCTCTACTTCGTGCTCAAGTTGATCAGTGGACGGCATCTTGCGGCCTCATCTGCTCTTGTGCCACGTTTGCATCCTGCTGGATCTGGCGGATGGTGCGATCGGGCACCATGGTCCTGACCTTGAGCCGATTAACGCCGACCAGCAGCAGGATGAGCCCGATCACAAAGACAATGCCGCCCAGGATCAAGGCCGACAACGCGGGCGTGATGGCATAAGTTCTGCTCACCCATTCCACCGCAGCCTGCAGCAGGATGACCAGAGCCGGAATCATCAAGACGGCGCCGCCGGTCAGCAGGCCAATGCCTGCCCCGACGCGGCCGATGTTTTCCGAAATCTCGGTACGGGCGAGCTGGCTTTCCTTGCGAACCAGTGTCGCAGCGAGAGATACTACGTCTGTGAAAATGTCTGGAATCGTGCGGCTATAGTGTGCCATTTCGTTCCTCTTTTCACTCAGTGTCGAGCGCCGCGCCTGTGAGACGAGCTCTTCAGGAAGCGGGACAGGAGCACGCCAGCCAGCATCGCCCCGCCGAAAAAGACGGCAGGTTGCGTTCGCGCCATTCTTCCGACGCCCTTGACCAGATCTTCGATCCTGCTTTCCCGGAGTTTCGTTGCGCCAGCTTCGAGCTGCGCTGCAGCCTCGTGGACGTAGGCGGCCCCTAATGGAAACTCGTCTTCAAGTTCGCGAGCCACACCGTGCGCCACCTTGGCGACGCCACCAATGCGATCCGCGCCGGCATCTTTCTGTTGCTCGGCGTTTCGCAAGGCCTGGTCTTTGATATCCTGAATTTCGCTCATCGCCGTGGTCCTTGTCGCGTTGGCGAATACGACTCCTAACCCCACTGGAACGTAAATGTTCCCGCCATTCGGTGGGTGGCTGAAGCGACGAAAGCATTCCCCTGCATTGCGGACAAGCTCCCAAAATATTTTGGAACCATGTCCTCCGCCTCGGATTGGTTCGGTGAGGCCACACACCGGCCTCGGACAATAAAGGAGAAGCAAAATGCCCAACCGTGGCGGTACTCACGAGCAGCACGTGAAAGCTGGCCAGCAGAGCCACAAGAACGACGACAGGACGCGCCACGCCGGTGAACCGGACAGCGACCGTCGGGGCGGCCAGGGCGAGCGCGGCGGCTCACATGAGCAGCATGTGAAGGCCGGGCAACAGAGCCATAAAAACGACCGCTAGCGGTTCGCACCGCAACTTTTCCCACCCCGCATTGATCTGCGCGGGGTCCCCTGGCGAAATCATTAGGAGGCAATCATGCAAACCGACACCCGCTTCAATCTGGTCGACAGTGACGATGTCATCGGCACAACCGTGTACGATGCCGGCGACGAGAATGTAGGCAAGGTGGAACGGCTGGTCCTGACAAAGCGGGATGGCCGGGTGGCCTGCGCGGTGCTCAGCTTCGGCGGCCTTTGGGGGCTTGGCAGCGAATATTACCCCATTCCCTGGTCCAGCTTGACCTATGACGAGGGTCTGGACGGCTTCCGGATCCGGCTCACCAAGGAGCAGATCCAGAACGGGCCGAAATACGACCCCAACCGAGGCTACGATTGGTCTGATGAAAACAGCCGGCGTATCCACGGTTACTACGGCGCCGAATATCCGTCTTGACCAAGAAAGGCCCGCGGGCGTCAATCGCCCGCCCGGGCCGCACCTCAACGCGCTTGAGCGTCATCTCCCCGGTCCCGCTCGCGTTGATCTTCGATTTCCTCGGGTTCTTCTTCATCGAGAGTGGTCAAGTTGTCCCGGCCGGCAGTCCGCAGCAGTTCGTCGAGCTTGGCGTGGATGGCCTGCGTGTCCCGGTGCTCGGCGCGCTGGATGAATAACGTCATCACCCACGTCGCAAGCGTCGCTACGCCGTGCCAGCCCAGCGAGGACCTATCGAGTGCCAGCCATGCAACTGTGTACAAGCCGAACACTATGAAGGCCCAGGGCCTGGCGAGCAGGGTGCCAACCTCCGTTATCGCGGTTCTTACAGCTCTGCCTGCCATGCGTGGCAAATCGGCAAAGCGTTCAATTGTTCCCGCTTCGCCATCGCTGATGCCGATGAGCCAAGCCGTGGCTCCACCCGCGGAACAATGTCCTCCGTGTACGTTGGGGCGGTTTGGCAGAGGTGGAACCTCCCGGGAGAGTGGTCGCACTGCGACTGGTCGCCAGGGACGCTCGCAGCACGGCCGATTGGCGGCAGGTGAAGCCACCTCCGGGCATTCTATTCTCACTGCAGCCTGCATGTTGCTCATAGTCGCTGCGGGTTTCGCCGCGCCAACCAGCGCATCAGCCGAGGGCGCGATCAAGCCGCCGAGTGCCGCGGCTCCGCCCGACGACGGCCAGTGGCTTATGCCGGCAAAGAACTATGCCTCGACGCGATACAGCGAACTCACAGAGATCGACCGGAGCAACGTCAAGAACCTGCAGGTAGCGTTCACCTTCTCTACGGGAACCTGAAGGGCCTGGAGGCTGCGCCGCTCGTCGTGGGCAGCACCATGTTCGTGGTCACTCCCTATCCCAACATCCTCTACGCGCTCGACCTCTCAAAGCCGGGCGCCCCGATGAAGTGGAAATACGAACCAAATCCGGAACCCGCCGCGCAAGGTGTGGCGTGTTGCGACGTCGTCAACCGTGGCGCGGTCTATTCCGGTGGCCGCGTCTCCGGCGGCCGCGTCTTCTTCAACACTACGGGGCAGGCCATCTGGAACACTAAGGTCGGCAATATCAACATTGGCGAGACCGTCACCATGGCGCCGCTGGTGGTGAAGGACAAGGTGCTGCTTGGAAATTCCGGCGGCGAGCTCGGCGTGCGCGGCTGGATCAAGGCGCTGGATGTCGGCGACGGGCATGTCGTGTGGACAGCCTACAGCAACGGCCCCGACACGGACGTTCTGATAGGGCCGGATTTCAAGCCGTTCTATGACGGCGACAAGGGCAAGGACCTGGGTGTGACCAGTTGGCCGCCCGACGCATGGAAGATCGGCGGCGGCAATGTTTGGGGCTGGATCTCCTACGATCCCGAGCTCGACCTGATCTATCATGGGACCGGAAACCCCGGCCCGTGGAATCCGGACCTGCGGCCCGGAGACAACAAGTGGACGGCGGGGGTCTTCGCGCGCAATCCTGAATACGGGAGCGGCCCACTGGTACTATCAATGGACGCCGCACGACCAGCACGACTATGACGGCATAAACGAGCTGGTTCTGCTCGACATGGACTGGCAGGGCAAGCCCCGCAAGGTGCTCGTGCGCCCGGATCGCAACGGCTATCTCTATGTACTCGACCGCACTACGGGCGAGGTGCTTTCCGCCAAGCCCTTCGCGCCGGTCATCAACTCGAGCAAGGGCGTGGACCTCAAAAGCGGGCGGCTAATCGAGAACCCGGACAAGAAGACCGGCACCGGAAAAGTGGTGCGCGACATCTGCCCCACTGCGGCCGGCGCTAAGGATTGGCAGCCTTCCGCGTTCTCCCCGAAAACGGGCCTTCTCTACATTCCGCACAACAACATGTGCATGGACGAACAGGGCGTGGAGGTGAGCTACATAGCCGGCACACCCTATGTCGGCATGAATGTGCGGATGATTCCGGGGCCTGGCGGTCATCGCGGCCAGTTCACGGCCTGGGACATCGCCAACGAACATGCGACCTGGAAGATAGATGAGAACTTCCCGGTCTGGAGCGGTGCGTTGGTCATCGCGGGCGATGTCGTATTCTACGGAACGATGGAGGGCTGGTTCAAGGCGGTGAACGCCCAGACCGGCGAGTTGCTTTGGCAGTTCAAGACATCGTCCGGCATCATCAGCCAGCCGATAAGCTATCGAGGGCCGGACGGCCGGCAATACATCGCCGTCCTTTCCGGGGTTGGCGGTTGGGCAGGCGCGATCGTGTCCGGCGATCTCGACCCGCGAGACGCCACCGCGGCGCTCGGCTTTGTCAACGTGATGAAGGACCTGAAGGAAGCCACGAACCCTGGAGGCACGCTCTATGTGTTCCGGCTGCCCTGAAAGCGCTGCCAGGTCGGGAAGGTCGTCAGGAGAACCGATCACCGGCGCAGTGTTGCTGCTCGCGTTCATATTCGGTCTTCCCGTCGCGGCGACCACGACCAATCCGGCGCGCGAACTGCGTGTGTGCGCCGATCCGAACAATCTGCCGTTTTCAAACGAGCGCGAGGAAGGGTTCGACAACAGGATCGTCGACATCGTTGCCAGGGAGCTTGGCGCCAGCGTCTCCTATGTGTGGTGGGCGCAGCGACGCGGCTTCATCCGCAATACGTTGAAGGCAGGGCTGTGCGATCTCGTTCCCGGCACGCCTTCGGGCCTCGAGCCGTTGCGCACCAGCCGCCCTTATTACCGCTCCACCTATGTGTTCGTCACCCGCGAGGACGGGCCGCAGATCACTTCATTCGATGATCCGGCGCTTCGAGGCTTGCGGATCGGGGGTCCAGCTGATCGGCGACGATGGTGCCAATACGCCGCCGGTGGCCGCACTGGCACGCCGGGGCATTGCCGGCCATGTGCGCGGCTTTCCGGTATATGGCGATTATTTGATGCCGAACCCGAGCGCCAGGATCGTCGATGCCGTGGCGAGCGGCGATGTCGACGTTGCGATCGCGTGGGGGCCCGCTTGCAGGCTACTTCGCCGACAGGCAGGCAGGGAAACTCAGGATCAGCCCGGTCACGCCCGCAGTCGACCTGCCGATGCTGCCGATGGTCTACGATATTTCCATGGGAGTGCGGCGCGAGGACGTCGCGCTTCGCAGAGAAATCGACGACGCGCTGACGAAACATCGCGCCGAAATAGAGGCGGTGCTTTCCCAGTATCACGTACCGCGGCCGAACCAGAGCGAAGCGGTGCCGCGATGAGCGCGCGCGCCTCCATCATGCTCCTGTGCGCAATGGCGATGATGGCCGCCTGCCATCGCGAAGAGCGCAATACCCAGCCCAGCCCCGATACAGGTAGCGGCGAACAACCTTCACCGGTGACGACGCTGGCACCGGGCGGGACACGACCTTCGCCGGTGAACAGCAAGGCGGCCGAGTTCGAAGGTAACGCCTTTCACCTCAGCGAGGGCAAGCGGCTGTTCGATCAGTTCAATTGCTCGGGCTGCCACGCCAAGGGAGGCGGCGGCATGGGCCCGGCGCTGATGGATGAGAAATGGATCTACGGCGGCTCGACCGAACAGATCCATGCCCATCCGCGACGGCCGGCCAAACGGCATGCCCGCTTTCGGCGGGCTGATCCCCGACGATCAGATCTGGGAGCTCTCGGTCTATGTCCGCTCCCTGTGGGGCAAGGAATCCTCGGCAGCCGCGCCAAGCCGCAACGACGAGATGATGCCACATCCTTCGGAAAACAGGTTGCCGGGCGCCGCCACACTGGGGAAGTCGCCATGAGGCAGCCTATGGGTCGGAACAGCTTGATGCTGGCTTCGATTCTGGCACTGGCCGGGTGCAGCGGCATACAATCGGCACTCAACCCGCAGGGGCCGGCAGCCGGCGAGTTGGCGCGGCTGATCATCTTCTTCACGGCACTTTGCGCAGTCGTGTGGCTAGCGGTGATGGCGGTGCTGGTAACGGTTCCTCGGAGAGGCAAGGAGCGGGAGCTTGGCGCGTCCGTCATGCATCTCGCGCTGACTTCGATGCACACCGCACTGCTTGGCGTGCTGCTCCTCTTGTCGCCCCGGCTCTGGTATCCGCCAAACCTTGGCATCTCGGAACTGTGGGGCCTGACGCCCCTGGAAGACCAACAGCTCGCCGGATTGGTCATGTGGGTGCCGGCCGGCTTGGTCTATGGCGGTGCGGCGGTCGCCGTGGCTGGAATCTGGATCACCGCCAGCAGCAGGCCTGGTTACAAGCGCGTGCATGCATGATCGATGGGTGAGGCGTGCCGGGTCAGCAATGTCGATCCGCGATGTGAAAGGCCCGCCGCAAGAGTTCGGCGGGCCTGGAAGGTATGTCCAAGACGCTACCGTACAACCTCGATGACCCGGCGCGTATCCGGGTCCACCAGGACGGTATGGTCATTGATGACCACATATTGGTAGCGGACATCCGGAACGTCGATCCGGTGCAGTTCGACTTCGTCAGGCACCGTCGATCCCACGTTCAGTTCCAGTCCCAGCAGACTGATCGAGGCCAGGGGATTTTTGTGGACGTATTCCCTGATCACGGTTTGCTGCTGTGGTTGGATAACCACGTCTTGCGCCGCCGCCAGTCCTGCACCACCGATCAGAGCTGCCGCCGCTAAAGCGATCCTAAAAATGTGTCGCATGACGTCCTCCTTGTGAATTTCAGATCATCCCACCCGTACGCAAACTCAGAAGTCGGTGAAGGGTTCCGCCGTTGCTGCTTCGGCGAGGTTACGCTATCCGGTGCGGGGGATGCGCATGGCGCGCCCCAACTCTGCATTTGAAGGGGAGGTGCCTGATGTCGCGCAGAACTGTCATGATCGCCGGCGGAGCGGGGGGCATGGGCATTGCGGCCGCGCTGCGGTTTGCAGCCGATGGCGACCGCATCGTCGTCGCTGACCTTGAAGGGCCGCGCCTTGCCGACGCCAAGGAGCGGATTGAGGCCGCGGGCGGCGAGGCCCTGACAATAGCTTTTGACATCCGTTCCGTCGCCGCGTGCCGGGAAGCAGTTGAAACCGCCGTGGAGTGGGGCGGCGGCATCGACGTGCTGGTGAACGCGGCCGGCGTCTGGCTAGAGGGGCCTTCCACGCAGGTCAGCGAACCGGACTGGGACCGCGTGCTCGACATAAATCTCAAAGGCGCTTTTTTCCTGAGTTCCGCGGCGACCCCTCATCTCATCGCGTCACGCGGGGCGATAGTGAACATCGCATCCGATGCGGGCCTGGTCGGCAACAACGGCGCGGCGGTTTACTGCGCCTCCAAGGGCGGGCTGGTCCTGCTGTCGAAGGCGCTGTCTCTTGAACTCGCGCCGCACGGGGTCCGGGTCAATGCGGTCTGCCCGGCGGATGTCGCAACGCCGATGATCGAGTTTCAGGCAACGGCCTATGGCGACGGCGATCCGGAAGGCTACAAGCGCAGGCTGCTTTCCCATTACCCGCAGGGCGACAGCGCCCGTTTCATCAAGGCCGAGGAAGTCGCCTCGCTCATCCATTTCCTGTGCCAGCCGGGTGCTGCACCCATCACCGGCACCGCGCTTCCGATCGATTTCGGCGTGACCGCAGGCTACTGAACCGCGTTGCAGCGGCTGAAAACAAAGAGGGGACTTACCGTGTCAACGAAATCCACGACCGCGCTGGTGACGGGGGCAGGCGCACCCGACGGGATCGGCATGGCGATTGCGCGTGCGCTGTCGCGGTCCGGCCTGTCGGTCGCCATCACCTCATCTTCCGACCGCATCTTCGAGCGCGCCGCGGAGCTTGAGGCCGAAGGTATCGCGGTCAAGGCGGCGGCGGCCGACCTGACCGATGCAGTGCAGGTTGCGCGTCTTCATGCCGAAATCGGTGACGTCGACATACTGGTCAACAATGCGGGGATGGGAACCGCCGCGCAGCCGGCAGTGCAGAAGCGCTTCCTGGAATTGACGGAGAACGACTGGGATCGGGGCATCGACGTCAGTCTCAAGACGGCGTTTCTCGTCACCCAGGCATTTCTGCCGCGGATGGTCGAGAAGGGGCATGGCCGCGTGGTCAACATCGCGTCTGTCACTGGCCCCTACGTCTCCAACGAGGGAGAATCGGCCTATTCCGCCGCCAAGGCCGGTATGGTGGGCATGACCCATGCGCTCGCCCTGGAGGTCGCGCGGCAGGGCGTCACCGTCAATGCCGTCGCGCCCGGCTGGATCGAAACCGGCGCCTCGACGCCGGAAGAACTGGAGGCTGCTCGCGGCACGCCGCCGGGCCGGGCGGGAACGCCGGACGAAGTTGCCGCGGCGGTGGCATTCCTGGCATCCGACGCGGCAAGCTACGTCAACGGCTCGGTTCTGGTGGTGGACGGCGGAAATATCCTGCAGGAGCGGAAAGGGTAGCGCGGCCTCCGGCGGCTGGTCAGTCCAGCGCGCGATCGAGATGCGTATAGCCGCCGTCGACGAACAGCCACTGACCCGTGGTGTGGCTGGCGCGCTCGGAGAGCAGGAAGATCACAGTGTCGGCGATCTCCTCGGCCGTCGTCATGCGCTGGCCGAGCGGAATACGGCGGGTGATTTCCTCAAGCCGCGCGTTCGGATCGTCGAAGGTTCTCAGCCACTTCTCATAAAGCGGCGTCATCACCTCGGCCGGAATGACTGCGTTGACGCGAATGCCGTGGCCTCGCAGGGCTGCCGCCCATTCGCGTGTCAGCGACAATTGCCCGCCCTTTGCCGCGGTGTAGCCGCTGGTGTTTCCCTGCCCGGTCAAAGCGGTCTTGGACGAGACGTTGACGATGGCGCCGCGCGAAGCCTTCAGCCACGGCAGGCAGTGGTGGGCGGCGGTGTAGTAATGGATCAGGTTGCGCTCGAGCGACTGGCGAAACGCTTCCGGGCCGGCTTCCAGGCCGATGCCGTCGTTGATGCCGGCGTTGTTGACCAGCCCGTCGATGCGGCCGTAAGCGTCCGAGGTTGCCTTCACCGCTGCCTCGATCTCCGCATCGTTCATCAGCTCGACCTGGATGAATTTTGCCCGTGGCGCCAGCTGTCGCAGCCGGGCGTCGAAATCCCCAGCTGGCGCGCTGCGGCCGAACACGACGGGAACTGCGCCCTCGGCAGCAAGGCCGAGTGTGACCGCGCCTCCGATGCCGGCGGCGCCGCCGGTGACGATGACGACCTTGTCCTTCAAGCCCAGATCCATAACCGTCCCCGTCAGCCCCGGAATTGATAGTTTTCCAACGTATCGGGCTTCATCTCCACCGAGAAGCCGGGTGCAGTGGGAGGCATGTAGGCGGCGTTGCGCACGATGCACGGCTCCTTGAAGTGCTCGTGCAGGTGGTCGACATATTCGACCACGCGGCCCTCGCGCGTGCCGGCAATGCAGACATAGTCGATCATCGACAGGTGCTGGACGTATTCGCACAGGCCGACACCGCCGGCGTGCGGGCAGACAAGCAGGCCGTGTTTCGCTGCCATCAGCAGCACGGCCAGGATCTCATTGACGCCGCCGAGGCGGCAGGCGTCGATCTGCACCACGTCGATGGCGCCGCGCATGATGAACTGCTTGAACATGATGCGGTTCTGGCACATCTCGCCGGTCGCCACCTGCACAGGCGCCACACCGTCGCGGATCTTGCGGTGCCCCTCGACATCGTCCGGGCTGGTCGGCTCCTCGATGAACCAGGGCCTGGCGAAAGCGAGGTCGCGCACCCACTCGATGGCCTGGTCGACCTCCCACACCTGGTTGGCGTCGATCATCAGTTGGCGTTCGGGGCCCAGCACCTCGCGGGCGATGCGCAGGCGCCTGATGTCGTCGGCCTTGTCGCGGCCGACCTTGAGCTTGACGTGGTTGAAGCCCGCCTCGGCTGCCTCGCGGCACAGGCGGCGCAGCTTTTCGTCCTCATAGCCCAGCCAGCCGGCCGAGGTCGTGTAGCAGGGATAGCCCTCGCGCTCGAGGGTGGCGATGCGTTCGGCTTTGCCGGGCGCCTTGTCGCGCAGCATGGCGAGCGCCTCTTCGGGCGTTATGCAGTCGGTGATGTAGCGGAAGTCGATGCAGCGCACGAGTTCCTCGGGCGACATGTCGGCGACCAGCCGCCAGACCGGCTTGCCCGCCATCTTGGCCCAGATGTCCCACACCGCGTTGACGACCGCGCCGGTGGCGAGGTGGATCGCGCCCTTGTCCGGGCCGATCCAGCGCAACTGGCTGTCCGAAGTGACGTGGCGCCAGAATGCGCCCATGTCGGCGATGACCGCGTCCATGTTCAGGCCGACGACGAGGTGGCGCATCGCCTCGATCGCCGCGCAGCAGATCTCGTTGCCGCGGCCGATCGTGAAGGTCAGGCCATGCCCTTCGATCCCGGGCGTGTCGGTATCGAGGATGACATAGGCCGCCGAATAGTCGGGGTCCGGGTTCATTGCGTCGGAGCCGTCGAGGTGCTGCGAGGTAGGGAAGCGCAGGTCGAGCACCCGCATGTCGATGATGCTGGTCATGGTCGGGATTCCTGAAAAGTCACGCGGAGCGTTTGGCAGTCGCATTCTGCAAGCCGGAGGGGGCGTCCCCTCCGGCTTGCAGAAGCTGGATCAGTCGTAGAGAACCGCCGCGATCTCCGGCTGGTCCATGCTCGACTTGTCGTAATAGTAGAAGCCGGTGTCGATATGCTTCTCGACGGCTTCCCCCTTGGCGGCCTTGACCGCAGCTTCGACGGTCCTGTAGCCGATGCCGACCGGGTTCTGGGTGATGGCGCCGGCCATTTCGCCGTCGCGGATCGCCTGCTTCTGCTGGGTGCCGGAATCGTAGCCGATGATCACCACCTTGCGGCCCAGTTCCTTGGCGCCGTTGACGACGCCGATGGCCGAGCCTTCATTGGCGCCGAACATGCCCTTCAGATCCGGGTTGGCCTGCAGGATCGCCTTGGTGATCTCGGTCGACTTCAGATGGTCGCCCTCGCCATATTCGATGGCCACGATCTCGACCTTCGGATGAGCTTCCTTGATGCGGTTGACGAAGCCGTCGCGGCGGTCGATGCCGGTGCGGCTGGTCTGGTCATGCACCACCAGTGCCACCTTGCCTTCGCCGCCAATCAGTTCGGCCATCTTGTCGGCGGCAAGGGCCGCCGCGGCGAGATTGTCGGTCGAGGCGGTGGCAACGGGGATGTCGCTGTCGACGCCGGAGTCGAAGGCGACGACGGGGATGTTTGCATCCTTGGCCTGCTGCAGCAGCGGGATGGCCGCCTGGCTGTCGAGTGCTGCGAAGCCGATCGCTGCCGGCTTCTTGGCGAGGGCTGCGGCCAGCATGTCGATCTGTCGGTCGACCTGCGACTCCGAATCCGGGCCTTCGAAAGTGACGGTCACGCCGAGATCAGCCGCGGCCTTGTCCGCGCCCGCCTTCACGGCCTGCCAGAACTGGTGCTGGAAGCCCTTGGAGATGAGCGGGATGTACATGTCCTCGGCCATTGCCATGGTCGAGCCGCTGCCCATGAGGGCGATGGCGCTGAGGGCGCCGAGAACGGTGCGTCTGTTAAACATGGTTTCCTCCGTTGGTTCGTTTTGATCGAAACTTACCCGGAGCGCTTTCGCTCTCTTCTGGTTGTTGGCGCGGCCAGAAGGCTGCGCAAGGCACGCCTCCTCAAAGCCTGCTGCGGCGCAGAATGTCGGTGTAGACGGCGAGAATGATGATGCTGCCGGTGACCACCGTCTGCCACTCCTGGGCGACGGACAGGATGCGCAGGCCGTTGGCCAGCACGCTGATGATCAGCGCGCCGATGAGGGTGCCGATGATCGTGCCGCGCCCGCCCGAGAGCGACGTGCCGCCGATGACCACCGCGGCGATGGCGTCGAGTTCATAACCCTGGCCGAGAGCCGGCTGGGCCGAGTTGAGCCGCGAGGCGATCAGCAGCCCGGCGATGCCGCAGATGCTGCCGGCGAGCGCATAGACGGCGATCTTCCAGCGATCGGTGTTGACGCCGGAGAGGCGCACCGCTTCCTCGTTGGAGCCGAGCGCGAAGGTGAAGCGGCCGAGGATGGTCCGCTCAAGTATGAAGCTTGCGGCGATGGCCACCAGAAACAGGATCAACACGCCGTTGGGGATGGGCAGGGCAGGGACAAGCGAACCTATGAGCGACCCCTGCGAGATCTGGGTGAAGCCCGGCGTGCCGTTGAAGTAGATCGGCCGTGTGCCGGAGATGACCAGCGACAGGCCCTTGAGAATCAGCATCATGCCCAGCGTGGCGATGAAGGGCGGGATTTTCAGCTTGGCCACGAAGGTGCCGGACAGGGTGCCGCTCACCGCGCCGGCGATCACGGCGGCGAGCACGCCAAGGCCCAGCGGCATGCCCCAGAAGGTCAGCACCACACCGGCGCTCACGGCGCAGAAGGTCATCAGCGTGCCGACGGACAGGTCGATGCCACCGGTGATGATGACCAGCGTGGCGGCGATGGCCAGCACGCCATTGACCGATGTTGCCTGCAGGATGGCGATGATATTGCTGGTCTGCATGAAATTGGGCGAGGCGAGGCTGAAGACGATGATCAGCGCGATCAGGCTGGCGAAGGCGAGCAACCGGTGCTGGGCGCCGGAAAACCTTGTGCCGGACGGGATATTCGCGGTGGACGTCGTCGCACTCATCTGGCCTCTCCCTTCGCTGGCTTCGCTTCCTTCATGCGCTGAGCTCAATGGCCTCGCCGCGCATGGTGGCGAGGTTCATGATCTCCTCCTGAGACGAGCCCGGAGGCAGAAAACCGGTGAGCGTGCCTTCGCACATCACTGCGATGCGGTGGCTCAGCCTCAGGATCTCGGGCAGCTCGGAGGAAATGACGATGATGGCGCGGCCCTGATCTGCCAGCGCGTTGAGCAGCTTGTAGATCTCGTTCTTGGCGCCGACGTCTATGCCGCGCGTGGGTTCGTCGAAGATCAGCACATCGCAGTCGCGCAGCAGCCATTTGGCGATGACGATCTTCTGCTGGTTGCCGCCGGAAAGCAGCCGCGCCTCCTGCCGGTCCGACGGCGTCTTGATTGCCAGCTGGTCGATGTAGCGCATGGCAGCGTCGTGCATGGCCGCCTCCTTGAGCAGCCCGCCCGGGCCGGTGAAGCGGCCCAGGCTTGCCATTACGACGTTGTTGCGCACATCCATGCCGGTGGCGAGGCCGAAGTGCTTTCTGTCCTCGGAGAGGTAGCCGATGCCGGCGCGCACCGCGTCCTGAGGCTTGCGGATGTCTACCCGCCTGCCATGCACGAAGATCTCGCCGCCGTCGCGCCGGTCGGCGCCGAAGATTGCGCGTGCAACCTCGGTGCGGCCGGCGCCCATCAAGCCGGCAAAGCCGAGGATTTCGCCCTTGCGGACGGAGAACGAGACGTTGCGGATTTCCTTGCCCCGGCTGAGCCCTCGAACTTCGAGGACCACGGTTGTGGCGGAGTGATCGGGGACCCTCGGGCGCTCGTCGGACAAGGCGCGCCCGACCATCATGGAGATGATCCTCTCGACCGGGGTCTCGCGCGCGGGCAGGGTGCCGATATATTCGCCGTCGCGCATGACCGTCACGCGGTCGGCAACGCGCTTCAGCTCGTCCATCTTGTGCGAGATGTAGACGATGCCGGCGCCCTCGGCCTTGAGCCGGGCGATGATGGCGAAAAGCTCCTTGATCTCGGCCTCGTTCAGCGCCGCGGTCGGCTCGTCCATGATCAGCACCCGCGAGCGGTGCGACAGCGCCTTGGCGATCTCGACCATCTGTTGGCGCGCGATGGTGAGCCCGCCCACCGTGGTGCGCGGATCGAGCTTCAGATGCATGCTGGCGAAGATCTGCGCGGCCTGCGCGTTCAGCTTTGCCTCGTCGAGCAGCAAGCCCGCCGCCTTGCGCGGCTCGCGGCCGATGAAGATGTTTTGCGCCGCGGTCAGATGCGGCATCAGGTTGAGTTCCTGATGGATGATGCCGATGCCAAGGTCTTGCGCCTGGCGCGGCGAGCCGATTTCCACCGGCTTGCCGTCGAGCAGGATTTCGCCGCTGTCGCGCCGGTAGATGCCCGCAAGGATCTTCATCAGCGTGGACTTGCCGGCACCGTTCTCCCCCATCAGCGCGTGCACCTCGCCCGCGCGCAGCTCGATCTGCGCATTGTGCAAGGCGCGCACGCCGGGGAACGATTTCTGGATGTCCTTCATGAGGACGAGGGCGCTCATACGCGGCCCCCGTCAAGACCGTAGAAGCGTTCGGCGGCGTGGGCATGGATGCTTGCCCGCTCTGCCTCACCGAGGCCGTCGAGCAGTCGCGCGGTGACCTCGTTCCAGAAGTCGTAGCCGGCTGCGAGCGTCAGGACTGGCCAGTCCGACCCCCAGACTATGCGTTCGGGCCCGAACCAGGCAAGCAGCCTGTCGACCGTGGGCCGGAGAAAAACAGCCGCTGCTTCGGGCGTTGCGCGACAGCCAGCGGGCATTTCGGTGAGCAGGCCGGAAAGCTTGCAGAAGACTTGCCGGCGCGAAGCAAGTTCTTCCATGCCGTGCTCCCACATTTCGTGGCGCGGATCGTCGGCCGGGGCGGTGAAGGCTGGCTTGGCCGCATGGTCGATGATGACCGGAAGATCCGGATTTGCATTGACGAAACGGATGAGGGCCGAAAGGTGCTGCGGCATGACCAGCGCGTCGAAGCGCAGGCCGAGCCGCTTCAGGGCCGCCACCGTTTCTGGGTGCGGGCGCGTAGCGATCCATTGCGGATCGTCGAGATCCTGCAGCATGGGGCGCACGCCCTTGAACAGCGGGTCGCGGGCAAAGCGCTCGAGCGAGCCGACGCTGCGGGGATCGGACAGGTCCACCCAGCCGACGACGCCCCCAACGGCATCGTCCTCGTGCCCCTGTTCGAGCAGGTAGTGCGTCTCGGCCTCGGTGGGGGCGGCCTGGACGAGGATGCGGCGGCCGACGCCTGCCGCACTGGCCAAGGGGCGCATGTCAGCCGCGCCGAAGTCCCGATGGATCGGTGCGAGATGCTCAGCGTCCGGCGTCAGCCAGTCATAGTCGCCGCGTTCGAGCGCCCAGTAGTGGCAGTGGCCGTCGATCCTTGCGATCATGGCCCGCCCCTCTTCGCCTATATGGTGACGCCGCCGTCCACCAGGACGGCCTGGCCGGTGACGAAGCGGGATTCGTCCGAAAGCAGGTAGACGACCAAGGGCGTTATATCGTCGACGGTCGCGAGACGGCCTATAGGCTGGCGGGCGATGAAGTCCTTTTCGGCCTGCACCGGGTCGGCTGCCGCGGCGATGCGGCCGCGCAGCGACGGGGTGTCGACCGTTCCGGGACAAAGCGCGTTGCAGCGCACGCCGCGGCGCACATAGTCGGCGGCCATGGCCTTGGTGAAGCCGATCACGGCCGCCTTTGTGGCGCCGTAGACCAGACGGTTCGGGAAACCCTTTATCGAGGACGCCATCGAGGCCATGTTGAGGATGGCGACGGAGCCGTTTGTCTCGGCGCGCTCGAGCATGCCGGGCAGGAAGGCCTGGGTGGTGCGGTACATGCTCTTGACGTTGAGGTCGAAGCTGAAGTCCCAGTCGTCCTCGCCGCATTCCATGATGGTGCCGTGATGCACGAAGCCGGCGCAGTTGAACAAGCCGTCGAGCGCCGCAGCCGGTCCGCGCGCGAACGCCGCCACGGCAGCGCTGTCGCACACGTCGAGACGGTGGGTTTCGATGAGGCTGTTCTGCTCTGAAAGCGAGGCGAGCGCCTCGGCATTGATGTCGGTGGCGATGACGTGCGCCCCTTCGGCAGCACAGGCAAGCGCGCTGGCACGGCCAATGCCCTGGGCAGCTGCGGAAATGAAGATGCGTTTGCCCCTCAGTCGCATAACCGTTGCCTCCTCCCAGCAAACTGCTTGCGATCCTGTCTATATACAAACATACTATTCATAAATAAATCGCCCCTGCAATGGGCAATCGCAAGGCCCGGTTGACCGGGAGGGTTTGGAGCAATGCCGAAGCGGCCGGCCAAAACGTCAGACGAGACGGCCAAGGACGAGCGCTACAGGGCGCCGGCACTCGACAAGGGGCTGGACATTCTTGAGCTTCTGTCTGAGCAGCCAAGCGGCCTGACGCGCGCGGAGATCGTGAAGGCCATGGGGCGGGGGCCAAGTGAGGTCTACCGCATGCTCGAAAGGCTGGTGGCGCGCGACTATGTCAGCCGCTCGCCGGAGGGCGACCGCTACGCGCTGACCATGAAGCTGTTCGTGCTGGCCCACCGCCACCCACCGGTGCGACGACTGGTGACGCGCGCCCTGCCGCTGATGGATGGCTTTGCTCGCGATGCCGGCCAGTCATGCCATCTGGTGGTGGCCGACCGCGACGCGGCAATCGTGGTGGCTCACGCCAGCTGTCCCGGCAACTGGGAGTTCGGCATCCGCATCGGCGCCCATATCGACCTGCTGACGACCGGGTCCGGCCAGACGCTGCTGGCCTTCCAGGACGAGCATTCAGAGGCGGAAATCGTGGCGCGCTGGGATGGAACCAGAATGGCCGAAACCTTCGCCAGACTGGAGCCTGCGCTGGCGGGCTATCGAAGTGCCGGCCACCGGATCGGCGAAAGCCAGCAGATTCGCGGTGTCGACGATATTTCCGTGCCGATCTTGTCGCCGGAGGGCTACGCGATCGCGGTGCTGACCTGCCCCTATATACAGAGGCTGGACAACGCCCAGGCCGATATCACCCAGACATTGGCCTTGTTGAAGGACGTGGCGGCAAAGCTGTCGCTATCTTGAAAGGGGAAGCCTGCCGGGAGCGCTGAGCCATCTCTGGACAGTGTTCTCCCGGTGCAGCTTGGTGTCCTTCCTGTCTCGACTGGAGCAGGAAGTAGAGTTCAGTTCAATCAGAACTCGCTCCACCCATCGTCGATGGCAACGGCCTTCGCCTTTTCGGCGCGGACCACCTTGAGCGCGGGAGCGGTGCGCCGCTGGTGAGACACGACCGGCATGACCGCATCGGCCATCCGCCCTGCGATCTGGAAATGGGACACGCTGGTCGCAAGGTTCTCGGCTTCCAGAGCAAGCGCATGGGAGGCCGTGGTGGATTCCTCGACCATGGCGGCGTTCTGTTGCGTGACCTGATCAAGCTGGTTGACCGCAGCGTTGATCCCCGTCAGGCCGATCGACTGCTCCTTGGCCGAATTCGCCATTTCGGCAACCAGCACGCTGATTTCCGAAACCTTGCCGATCAGCACTTCCAGGGCTTCGCCGGTCTGGCCGACCAGGTTGACGCCCGCAGACACGCGCTCGCCCGACGATGCGATGAGCGTCTTGATCTCGCGTGCGGCGTCCGCTGAACGCTGCGCCAGGCTGCGCACCTCGGAAGCGACGACCGCAAAGCCCCTGCCGGCATCGCCGGCGCGGGCCGCCTCCACGCCGGCGTTCAGCGCCAGCAGGTTGGTCTGGAAGGCGATGTCATCGATCAAGGAGACGATCTGGCTGATCTGCTTGGCCGAACTGTCGATTTCCGCCATGGCAACGACCATGTCCCGCATGGCCTGGCTGCTGGATTGTGCGCTGGTCTTCGCCTCCTGCGCAACGCCGTCCGCCTTCAGCGCGCCGCTGGCAGTCTGGGAGGTGGCTTGCGAGATCTCTTCAAGTGCCGCCGCCGTTTCCTCCAGGCTTGCCGCCTGATGCTCCGTTCGCCGCGCCAGATCATCGGCCGCCTGGACGATCTTGGTGGAGCCGTCCCGGATCACGTCCGCGTTTCCGTGAATACGGCCGACGGCTTCCTCGAGATGTTCCATGGCGCGATTGAAATCGCTCTGGATGGAAGCGTAGTTCGGGGCGTCCAACGTGCCGAGCCGGTAGTCCAGACGTCCCTTAGCGAGCTGGTCGATCGCTTCCGCAAGGGCGGCGAGTGCCGTGCGCTGCTCCATCTCCCCCTGTTCGCGAGCCTCCTCGGCGGCAAGGCGCCGCTTTTCGGATTCTTCCAGATAGGTGGAAATCACCAGTTCCATGTCGAACAGCGATGCCTTGAGCAGCGCGCTCAGCGCATCACTTGCCCGTTCGCACCCCGGCGCGCGGAGCCCGAGGGCCTTGGGCCAGAGCTGCTCGAGGACCACGGATACGAGCTGGTCGATGATGACGGTGTAGCCGCCCACATACCAGCGGGGCTCGAGCCCGATGTCGGCGTGGATGCGCCCGATGCGCTTTGCAGACTGGACGTAGGCGTCGCCGAAATCTGCCGCGGCGATGGCGCTCCAGTGCTTCACCTGCCGGCCCGAAGCGGCCTGCATCTTCTGGCTTCCGTCCTGACCGCCGGCACCGAAGAACTGCCGCGCCTCCTCGAACTTGGAGATGTGGCTGTAGAAGTTGTCCATCGCAGACGGAAGCGCTGCCTCGAGGGCGGGCCTCACGTCATTCAGAGCCTCGCGCGCCTCGCCGTCGAAACGTACGAATGCGAGGCGTCTGGCGATTGAGGCGTCAGTGGCAACGGAGGTGTCGGACATGGCAGTTCCTTGTTCTCAGGCTGCTGATCTTCAAAAATCAGCGTTTCCGGGGGTGGGGGCGCTGCCCGGTTTTCGATTGCCCAAGCGAATATGTGCCAATCGTTCAAATTCGGTTTATTGGTCGCCAGGATGTTGAAAGCGATGGGAAAATGATCGGCGGGCGGAAACCAAAGCATTGACGTAAGTGGCGGGTGTTTACTTGTTGTAAATCTACCGAACGCGTTCCGGTCCCCGCTTCCAGAAGATGAATATCTCTATGGCGAACAAATAAATCAGCGCTGGATTGCGGTTCCGACCTGACCGGAAATCCACTCAAACAGGAGGTTAGCCAACGAATTGGCCTGGTTTTTGAGCGGGACGACGAAGTAGTAATTGTTTTCCGTCGGCAAGGGGCGATCAACCGCAACCTGCAGTCTTCCATCCTTTAGCTCCTGCTCTATCAGGTAGCGCGGAAGCAGGGCGAGCCCGAGGCCGGCAATCGTTGCCTCGATCAACATTGTGAACTGGTCGAACCGGTGGCCCACAAAGGCCGAGCCTGTCTCCACACCCGCGGTCTGGAACCAGCTTGCCCAGGCCTTGGGCCGGGTGGCGAGATGCAACAGCGGTCCCGCTGCCAGTGCCGCCGGTCCTTCTCCGCTTATGCTGGCGTCCAGAAAGGCCGGGCTTGCCACCGGCACGATCACCTCGCGGCAGATGTAGCGGCAAGTCGCGTTCGCCCACACGGGCTGGCCGTAGTGGATCGCGGCATCGAAGGCGTTGTCCTCTAGGTCGAACGGTTCGGAACGCGAAACAATGTTCAGGGTCACGCCCGGATTGCGGCTCAGGAAGTCCGGCAGTCTCGGCACCAGCCAGCGACTGCCGAAGGTTGGCAGGGTGGCCAGGTTGAGCGCGGAGGATTTTGGCGCCGTCATCGCGCGCAGCATCGCTTCCTCGGTCTGGCCGAGCAATTTGCGCACGTCGGGCAGAAAACTCTGCCCTGTGCTGGAAAGAACGACCCTTTGCCTGACGCGCTCGAAAAGTGTGACGCCGAGTTGGGTTTCCAGTTCCTTGATCTGCCGGCTGACGGCGCTTTGCGTCAGGCTCAGTTCCTTGGCGGCCAGCGTGAAGCTGCCATGGCGCGCAGCGCTTTCAAAGGCCTGCAGCTTGCCCAAATCGGGGATCAGTGATCTCGCAAACATCATTCCATTCTCGCATCAACCAACGCGCCAATAGCATGAATGGAGCAGGCGTTAAGCCATTATAGTGCGCGCTGCGTATCAACCGCCGCGAACCGCGGGCCCGGCCTTTCGCGCCGGCGATGCCGGAGATATACCGCAAAGAGGTGCGAGGGTCGGCAGGAACGGGTCTGCGCGCGGGTAGAGCCGGGGAGCGCGGGGTTCGCAAGGATACGGGCGCCGGCCGACGACGGAGTTTTGGCACTGCAGCAGCGATGACAAAATGCCCACGAATGACGATATGCTGGCAGGGAAAGCCGGCATGATCTGAAACGGCGGACCGGGCGCGAGCCCAGATGGGACAGATAAGGGATTTCGACATGGATATCAGGAAGGAAACGGCCGAGCTTCTGGCGAAACTCGGCGTGGCGCAGGAAGTTCTCTCGGGTGGCGACCTTGAGGTTCGCACGCCGGTGACGGGCGAGAAGATCGCGGCGCTGAAGCAGATGTCGCCTGCCGATACGGCCAAGGCTGTCGAAGCCGCGCACGAGGCATTCAAGGCCTGGCGGCTGGTGCCGGCGCCACGGCGTGGCGAACTGGTGCGGCTGCTGGGCGAGGAACTGCGCGCGGCCAAGGAAGATTTGGGCCGGCTGGTCTCCATCGAGGTCGGCAAGATCCGCTCGGAGGGACTGGGCGAAGTGCAGGAGATGATCGACATCTGCGACTTCGCAGTCGGTCTTTCGCGCCAGCTTTACGGCCTGACCATCGCAACCGAGCGGCCCGGCCATCGCATGATGGAAACCTGGCACCCGCTGGGCGTGGTCGGCGTCATCTCGGCCTTCAACTTCCCGGTCGCCGTCTGGTCGTGGAACGCGGCGCTGGCCCTGGTCTGCGGCGATGCGGTTGTCTGGAAGCCTTCCGAGAAGACGCCGCTGACGGCGCTTGCCAGCGCGGCGATCTTCCAGCGTGCGCTGAAGCGCTTCGGCGATGCGCCGGAGGGCCTGCTGCAGGTGCTGATCGGCGACCGCGCAATCGGCGAGGTGCTGGTCGATCATCCGAAGGTGCCGCTGGTTTCCGCCACCGGCTCCACCCGCATGGGCCGCGAGGTCGGGCCGCGGCTGGCCAAGCGCTTTGCGCGTGCGGTGCTCGAACTGGGCGGCAACAATGCCGGCATAGTGTGCCCGAGCGCCGATCTCGACATGGCGCTGCGCGCGATTGCCTTCGGCGCCATGGGCACGGCCGGCCAGCGCTGCACCACGCTGCGCCGCCTGTTCGTGCACGAGAGCGTCTATGACCAGATCGTGCCGCGCCTGAAGAAGGCCTATGAGAGCGTTTCGGTCGGCAATCCGCTCGAAACCAGTGCGCTGGTCGGTCCGCTGATCGACAAGGCGGCGTTCGACGCCATGCAGAAGGCGCTTGAGGAAGCGGCCGGCCACGGCGGCAAGGTGACCGGCGGCGCGCGCGTCGAAAACGGGCATGCGGACGCCTACTATGTGCGCCCGGCGCTGGTCGAAATGCCCAGGCAGGTTTCGCCGGTGACGGAAGAAACCTTCGCGCCCATCCTCTACGTGATGAAATATTCCGACTTCGACGAAGTTCTCGAGCTGCACAATGCGGTGGGCGCGGGGCTGTCGTCGTCGATCTTCACGCGCGACCTGCAGGAGTCCGAGCGCTTCCTGGGAGCGGACGGCTCCGACTGCGGCATCGCCAACGTCAATATCGGCACTTCGGGGGCCGAGATCGGCGGCGCCTTCGGTGGCGAGAAGGAAACCGGCGGGGGCCGCGAGAGCGGGTCGGATGCCTGGAAGGCCTATATGCGCCGCGCCACCAACACCGTGAACTACTCGAAGGCGCTGCCGCTGGCGCAGGGCGTGTCCTTCGACATCGATTGAGAGAAGGATCGCTCCGAACAGAGGGCTGCCGGCGCAGGGCCGGCAGCCACCTTGCCGTGGCCGGTAGACCGCCGGCTGGCCGCACCTTGCCGGCCTTGCTAAAGCTTTGCCCATCTTGGAATCGATTTGCCGGAAGCAAGCCGCGGCGCTGCCTCTTGGAGGCGGCAGGCTTTCTTGTCGGCCATGATCTTGTTGAAGAAGCGAGATGCCCCGAATTGAAGCCCGTGATCTATGGCATCAAGAATTGCGACACGATGAAGAAGGCGCGCGTCTGGCTGGAAAGCCATGGCGTCGACCATGAGTTTCACGACTACAAGACCGAAGGCCTCGACCGCGAGCGCCTGGCGCGCTGGTGCGATGAACTGGGCTGGGAAGTTCTGCTGAACCGTGCCGGAACCACTTTCCGCAAGCTGCCGGAGGCAGACAGGCAGGATCTCGACGCCGACAAGGCGATGGCGCTGATGCTGGCCCAGCCATCAATGGTCAAGCGGCCGGTGCTCGACCTTGGCGGCCGGCTGCTCGTGGGCTTCAAGCCGGAGCTTTACGCACAGGCGCTGGCCAGTTGAGGCGACGGGTTCTGTCGATCAACGAAAAGGGCGGCTCGCGCCGCCCTTGGTCATCAGGTTGGACAGGCAGGGCTCAGGCCCATTCGCCCTTGCGCATCACCGGCTCGGCATTGCCGTCCTTGTCAAGGCCGTCAATGTCGATCTCGCCGGAGCCGATCATCCAGTCGATGTGGATCAAGCTGGAATTGCCGCCGCGTGCCGCAACTTCGGCCGGCGTCAGGTTGCTGTCGGTGAAGCAGGTGGAATAGCACTGGCCAAGCGCGATGTGGCTGGCGGCGTTCTCGTCGAACAGCGTGTTGTAGAACAGGAGCCCGCTCTGCGCGATCGGCGAGGAGTGCGGCACCAGCGCCACTTCGCCCAGGCGCCGCGCGCCTTCGTCGGTATCCAGAACCTTGTTGAGCACATCCGCTCCGCGCGCGGCACTCGCCTCGACGATGCGGCCGCCCTCGAAGCGCACGGAGATCTGGTCAATCAGCGTGCCCTGATAGGAGAGGGGCTTGGTGCTGGTCACATGGCCCTCGACCCTATGGGCATGCGGTGTGGTGAAGACTTCCTCGGTCGGGATGTTGGGGTTGCAGGTGATGCCGTTCTTGGCCGTCTCCGCGCCGCCGTTCCATTTATGGCCGTCGGCCAGGCCCACCGTCAGTTCTGTGCCGGGGCCGCGGAAGCGCAGGGCGTGGAAGGCCTTGCCGTTGAGCCAGGAGGTGCGGCGGGCAAGTGCTGCGTTGTGCTCCTGCCAGGCGGCGACGGGGTCTTCCCTGTCCACGCGCGATGCGGCGAAGATCGCCTCCGCCAGCTTGGCCACGGCTACATCCTCTGCCTCGCCCGGAAATACCAGCTGGGCCCAGGCGGGCGTGGGGAAAGCAACAATGTTCCAGTTGATGTCGAAGCCGGTGATCTTTTCCAGCGCCGGGCGGTAGGCGGTGGAGGTTGCCTTGTTGGCGCGCGAGACCTTCGCCGGGTTTTCTTCCGCCAGAAGCATCGGGTTGTCGCCGCGCACCGCCAGCCGTGCGGCATTGCCGGCGAACGCCTTGGCCATGCCCTCGTAGAGCCAGCCCTCGGCACGGTCGAAGCTGGCGTCCGGCGCATGGCGGTAGCGGGCCAGCGTCAGCTCGTCGTCGGAAAAGATCGGGGTCACGATGCCGGCGCCTGCCTTGTAGGCATGCTCGGCTATGCGGCGCACCAGCGACAGCGCCGAAATCGGCGCGGTCAGCACAAGGTCCTGGCCCGGCTGCAACTGCAGGCCGACCTTTACCGCTACCTCGGCCAGACGGTCGAGCTTGACGGGATCTATTGCAGCGATTGCGCTCGTATGGGAGGTCATGGCGAAACTGCTCCTTTGATCATCTGGCCGCGAGTCATACTCCCGAACGGGCCGGATTGACACCATTGTCCGGCAATGCCCTGGCGCTTGCCAGCCGCATATTTGCCACCGAACTCTTCACTTCTTCGTTCAGCCAATTGCGGAAGCAATCGACCTTGCGGCTGCTGCGCTGGCCGTCCGCAACAGCCAGGTAGTGCCCGAGCCCGGTTGGCGCCGAAATGCCGAAGGGGGCCACCAGCCGGCCGTCAGCCAATGCGTCGGCGGCAAGGAACTGCCAGGCCAGCATGACGCCATGGCCGGCGATCACCGATTCCAGGCAGAGCAGGGGATCTGAGTAGCTGGCGCCCTGCTTCGGCAGGACGGGCGCGACACCCGCGGCGTCGAACCAGCTCTCCCAAGAGATCATGGTGTTTTCGTCGGAAATCATCCACACCTTCGCCAGGTCGTCGATGGATTTCAGCTTTCGGGCGGTGTGCGGGGAGCAGACGGGAAAGATCTCCATCGGCAGCAGCAGTTCCGCGCGAGCGCCCGGCCATTTTCCGGTGCCCAGCCGGATGGCGACATCCACATCGGAATGCGCGAGGTCGACAAGCTGCGTCGAGGCGTCGATGCGGATCAGGACTTCGGGATGAAGCGCGAAGAAGCGGCTGAGGCGCGGCACCAGCCAGCGCGAGGCAAAGGCAGGTGCGACCGAGACGATCAGCGTATTGGAGCTGCGATCGTCGGCCAGCGCCACCGCCTGGGCGAGTTCGCGAAACCCCGCCGTGAGGCGCGCGGTGAACAGGGCGCCGAACTCGGTTGGCACCAGGCCGCTGGACCGACGTTCGAACAGCGCGCGACCGACCTGCCGTTCGGTGCGGTTGATCTGCTGGCTGACAGCGCTGGGCGAAACGCCGAGCTCTTCCGCCGCCTTCAGAAGCGAGCCGCACCGCGCCACGGCTTCCACCGCGCGCAGCCCGTTGAGATGGACGTTGTTGAGGTTCGCCATACAGATTTTCTAAATGCGCTATTTCGAAATGTCGATTGTCAAAGCAGGGAAATGCTTAAAAATAGCGGGCAAACGAGGCCGATGGAGAAGTGCAGATGAAGTTTCTCTCATTCGTTCAGCGGCTTTCCGGCGCGAGGGCGCACGTACCGGCCTCAGACGAGATCGTCGCGTGGATGCGCGATCCGCTGGCGCACCCGGCGCTCGGCGCAATGTCGCAGCGCGAACTCGGTGATCTGCCCTTCGATCGTGGCTGTCAGGCGTGCCTTGATGAGTGCAATGCCCTGCGGGAGGCCCGCTGCTAGGCCAGCGTCAGAGAAGCAGGCGGAAGGCGTGGCCCAGCAAGGCGGCCATGGCCACTATCGTTGCAAGCCCACTCAGGCCGAAGCCGATCTCGCGCTGCCAGCGCGCACCCTTCTCCTCGATGAAGTGCCAGGCATGCAGCAGGCGGCCGATGGTGAAGCCGGCGCCCAGCAGGTGCAGGGCGAGCGGGGCCGTGCCCAGAAGCGCGGCAATGAGGAGCAGCAGCATCGTCATCGGCATGTTTTCGATGGCATTGGCGTGGCCGCGCATCACGCGCTCCAGATGTGCCACGCCGCCATGGCCGATCCAGACCTTGTAGCGCCGCCGCAGCTGGCTCGTTGCCAGCACCAGCCAGAACAGGATGGCGACGTTGAGCACGGCATAGAGGCCCACGACTGCGACTGCGGTCTGATTCATCGATCTGGCTCCGACTATCTGCTAGGATGTGTAGGCATGCCGGCCGGAAAGGTAAACGCGCTTGTCGCCGCACCTGCCCTAACGTCAAAAATGCCACATTTATCCTTTTCGACGGCGGCGATGATCGGCAGAAGGGCATTTTCTTTCTGGAAGAACTGTGACTTCATGCCGCTCAAACGCAACCGCGCCATGTGCGCCACAAGGAAATCCCACGCGTGTTCGTATCCTTCTTTCCGAAGCCGAAGCTGTTCTTCATTTCGGCAGTCGTCTGGGCAGCATTCGCCATGCTGCTGTGGTATTTTGGCGGAGAAAACATGGGCGGCATTTTCGGCCTGCCTCCTGCGGCGCCGGATGCGCCGCCAATCATCGGTGTCTCCGCGTTCTGGTCCGCTCCGTTCCTGTGGTTCTATGTGTATTTCGCCGTCACGGTGGCGCTGTTCTATGGCTTCTGGAGCTGGTTCTCGCCACATCCTTGGCAGCGCTGGTCGATCCTCGGCACGGCGCTGATCCTGTTCATCACCTACTTCCAGGTGCAGGTCAGCGTCGCAATCAATAATTGGTACGGGCCGTTCTGGGATCTGATCCAGAATATCATCTCCGGTAAGGTGGAGGCCCAGGCCAGTGAGGTCTACTGGGAGGTCGCGACCTTCATGGGGATTGCGGGCGTGGCTGTCATCGTCAGTGCGCTCACGGTCTTCCTCGTCAGCCACTACGTCTTCCGCTGGCGGACGGCGATGAACAATTTCTATGTCGCGAACTGGCAGAAGCTGCGCCACATCGAAGGCGCCGCGCAGCGTGTTCAGGAAGATTCGATGCGGTTTTCGACGATCATGGAGAGCCTGGGCGGCAACCTGATCGACTCGGTCATGACCCTCATCGCCTTCACGCCGCTCCTGATCCGTCTCTCGACGCACATCACCGAGCTGCCGATCGTCGGGGCCGTGCCGCATCCGCTGGTTCTGGCAGCTATCGCCTGGGCGATCTTCGGAACGGTTCTGCTCGCCGCAGTCGGCGTCAAGCTTCCGGGGCTTCAATTCCGCAATCAGCGCGTCGAAGCCGCCTACCGCAAGGAACTGGTCTATGGCGAAGACCACATAGAGCGCGCGCAGCCGATAGCCTTGGCCGAGCTGTTCGACAACGTGCGGCGAAACTACTTCCGCATGTACTTCCACTACGTGTATTTCAACGTCTTCCGCTACCTGTACCTGCAGGTCAACAACGTGTTCTCGCTGATCCTGATAGTGCCGTCGCTTGTTGCCCGCACGATCACGTTGGGCCTGTTGAACCAGATCAGCAATGCGTTTTCGCAGGTGACGTCGTCGTTCCAGTACCTGGTCAATTCCTGGCCGACGATCATCGAGCTGCTTTCCATCTACAAGCGTCTGAGAGCCTTCGAGGCGGCGCTGGAAGGCGAGCCGCTGCCGGGCATCGACCAGCGCTATGTGGAAGGCCGCGTTGCCGCCACGGACCACTATTGAGAAAGCACCTGTGTCGGCGGCTCAGCCGCCGACACTTCCCGTGCCTGTGCCGTCCGTCTTGTGCTGGTCGTCCAGGTAGTCGGCATAGCTCACGCATTTCACGTCGGCCTTAATGCAGACCTCGCCGGCAAAGCGCTCCAGCGCCCGCCAGTAGGCGCCGCCATTCATCAACGTGAAGTGGAAACCCATTTCGAGCGGCACGCGCCCGCCGTTGTATTCGCGGTCGAAGGCGGTGCGGAACGCCTCGTAGGCGCGGTTCTCGAATGAGCCGTCCGCATCCTTGCGCTCGATGCCGCCCGAATGGCGCACGAATAGGTTGTAGTCCATCGCGATGACGGGACGTCCCTTCGGCCCTTCCGGTATCTGCGGCAATGCGAAGCGCGTAATGCCGTCCACAGTTTCGGGTTCTGCCGGCCCGCGCGAAACGCCGCTGGCATCATAGGCGAACTTGGCTTCGGCAAGCGCCGAGTAGAGCGCCTTGCTGTGCGACAGATAGGGCACGCGAAAACCTGATATGCCGGTTTCGGCAAACTGCCGCCAGCCCTCGGGCTCTCCCTCGATGCCGTTGATCTTGTAAGCGTCGCGCAGGATCCGCGTGAAGGAGCCGAACTCGCGCAGCCAATCGGCCTTGCTCCAGTCCTTGCCGTCGAAATGGCCGCAGGCATGGCTGGCTATCTCGTGGCCTTCGGCGCGCGCAAGCTGGATTTGCTCGAGCCGCTGCCGCACCTCGTCCCTGGACTGCGCGAAGCCCACATTGGAACTGCCGGGCGATTTGCCGGGCGCCTGGTACTGGCTGCGGGCTTCGCGGCTGAGCACGAATACGCAGGACAGGAAATAGGTGAAGCGTGCGCCGGTGCGCGCGGCGAGAGTGCGGCTGCGCTGCCACTGCGCCAATTCATGTGCGCCGTCGAAGGAAATGATCACATATTGCGCGCGCTGCGGCGCGGCTTCGCTGGCATAGGCGGGCAATACGGAGGAAAGGGACGCGCAGGTAAGCGCAAGAACACGGGCAGCTACGGACATGAACACAATCTGGAACTGAAATCAGGGCCACCCGGCTATGCGCCAAATGTGGCGCGGTTGGGGGCGAACGTGGTATCAAAATGGTTAACAGGGCCAGCGTCCGGAGCGCCGATCCGGGATTTTCCGCCTCGCCCCCTTCCATGCCAGCGAAATATCGCTACAACGCTGGCTCGAAACGCCCGCTGGGCAAACATGGTTTGATAGAATGTCGGACGACAGTTTCATCCGCGAAGTCAACGAGGAAATGCGCCAGGACCGGGCGCGGGCGCTGTGGAAACGCTTCGGCCCCGTGCTGATCGTGGCAGCGATTCTGGTTGTTTTGGGGACCGCCGCCTTCGTTGTCTACGAATACTGGACCGAGCGCCAGGCCAGCCGCTCCGGCGACGAGTTCCTCCAGGCGCTGACGCTGGCGAATTCGGGCCAGAACGACGAGGCGCTGGCGGCACTGAAGGCGATGGAAGCCGACAGCTACGGGGCTTATCCGGTGCTGGCCCACATGCGCGCCGCGACCGTTCTGGTCGACAAGGGCGACTTCGACAGCGCGGTGAAGGAATTCGATGCGGTGGCTGCAGATACTGCCATCCCCGCCGTGCTGCGCGACATTGCGCGTCTGCGCGCGGCCTATGTGCTGGTCGACCACGGTTCCTATGCCGAGGTTGCCAAGCGCGCCGAGGACCTGACCGCCGACACCAACCCGCTGCGCAGCTCCGCTCGTGAAGTGCTCGGTCTGGCCGCCTGGAAGGAAGGCAAGGCGGACGACGCCTTGAAGCTGTTCGAGCAGATCGCCTCCGACGACGGCGCTCCTCGCAATGCGCGCGAGCGCGCCACCATCATGTCCGAACTGATCCGCGGTTCGGGCGCTGCTTCTTGATGGCGGCCGATGAGCTACAAAGTTGCCATCATCGGCCGGCCTAACGTCGGCAAATCCACGCTCTTCAATCGCCTGGTCGGAAAAAAGCTGGCGCTGGTCGACGACACGCCGGGCGTGACCCGTGACCGCCGCACCCACGCTGCCAAGCTCTATGATCTCAATTTCGAGGTCATAGACACGGCCGGCTTCGAGACCGCCCCCGCAGCCACGCTGCAGGGCCGCATGCGGGCGCAGACCGAAATCGCGATCGAAGAGGCCGATCTCGTCTTCTTCGTGGTCGATGCGAAGTCGGGCCTGATGCCCGACGACAAGGCCTTCGCCGACATCGTGCGCCGCTCTGGCAAGCCTGTGGTGCTCGTGGCCAACAAGGCCGAGGCGCGCGGTGCCCAGGGTGGCATGCTGGAGGCGTGGGAAGTGGGGCTTGGCGAACCCATCCCGATTTCGGCCGAGCATGGCCAGGGCCTGCCGGACCTTCGCGACGCCGTCATCGAGGCGCTGGGCGAGGCGCGCGCCTTCGGCGAGGACGAGGAAGAAGACGGCGAGCTTCCCTTGGCCGAAGTGCTGGTCGGCGAGGACATCGCCGATCCCGATGCCGAACCGGCCTATGACGATACCAAGCCGATGCGTATCGCCGTTGTCGGACGGCCCAATGCCGGCAAGTCGACGATGATCAACGCGCTGATCGACGAGGAGCGCCTGCTCACCGGGCCCGAGGCCGGCATCACGCGCGATTCGATCTCGGTGGACTGGGAATGGCGCGGTCGCCAGATCCGGCTTTTCGACACCGCCGGCATGCGGCGCAAGGCCAAGGTGCAGGAAAAGCTCGAGAAGCTGTCGGTTGCCGACGGCCTGCGCGCGATTCGCTTCGCCGAGATTGTGGTCGTCGTCTTCGACGCGACGATCCCCTTCGAGAAGCAGGACCTGCAGATCGCGGATCTCATCATCCGCGAGGGCAGGGGGCTGGTGCTGGCCTTCAACAAGTGGGACCTCATCGAGAACCCGCAGGAGACCCTGGCCGAGCTGCGCGAGAAGACCGCGCGACTGCTTCCCCAGGTCCGCGGGCTTCTGGCCGTTCCTGTTTCCGCGGAAACGGGGCGCGGCCTCGACAAGCTGATGGACGCGGTGCTGAAGACGCACCAGGTCTGGAACCGCCGCGTTTCGACCGGGCGGCTCAACCGGTGGCTGGAAGGCATTCTTGCCCACCATCCGCCTCCGGCCGTTGCGGGACGCCGCCTCAAGATCAAGTACATTACCCAGGTCAAGGCCCGGCCTCCGGGCTTCGTGCTGTCGTGCACTCGGCCCGAGGCGATGCCGCAATCCTATGTGCGGTACCTGGTCAACAATCTGCGCGATTCCTTCGACATGCCGGGCGTGCCGATACGCATGGTGCTGCGCGCGCCCGAAAATCCGTTCGCCGGCCGCGCCAGCAAGCGCAGCTAGGTCGACATACAGCGCCAGCGGGCCGGCATCCGGCCCGTTCCCCATTTTCAGATATTTTACTGTTGCGACTTGTCGCGGCATCGCGGGCGGCTGGGTTGGGCAATCATGGCCGGCGCGCGCCGTGGCTCCCGCGTTAACAATCCATCAAGGTTAATGCATCATTTTTTCTCTCCAGAGGGTACCTGTTGCGTTCTGGAGAGTTTCTGTGCATCGACGTCTATCGACGCTGCAACCGGCCATCGCCGGCCGGAGAGAGCGTTCGTTTCTTCCCACGCTGATGATCGGACTGGGCATCTGGATCGGCTTTCCGACCACGACGTCCTATCAGGACATGGCCAGCCTGGTTTCGGGTACCGAGGCGCCGGGTGCGCGCTGGAACTCCTTTATCCAGAATTCGGTGGCCGGCTCGACGCATTCGGTCGAGATGCCCTTTGCCGATGGCGATATCGTAACTGGTGCCATCTCCGGCGCCGGCATGACGGCGCCCGGCCTGGGTACGGTGGCGTTCCGCGGCAAGGCTGCGGCGGCAAACGACGTTCCCGACGAAGAGCGCATCAACCGCCGCGACAAGCGGGGTCGTATCGTTGATGTGACGCCCGCCGCGCCGCCCAAGGCCTTCAATGCGGGCTCCGTGCTTCGCCGCACCAGCGCCATCACGCGGCCGGTGCTCGAAGGCGGTCCGAAAATGGCGTTCGTCAGGCCGCCGATCAAAGGCAAGGAAGTGGCGATTGCCATGGCATTCCACGCCAAGGAAGAAAAGAAGAAGCCGGTCGGCGTGCCGACCATGCTGGCCGGCCTGGTCAACAATGACAAGCCCGACATCCTGGCGACGGCCTATGCGCCGGCGGAGCCGGACTACGCCAAGACCTCGCCATTCGCGAGCCTTCTCAAGGATCCAGACCCGAAGGCCGGGCGCTTCATTCCGCCGCTCGCCGAAGGCGATCACGACTGGATGCGCAATCCGCTGCCGGCGAGCGTGTTCAGCAAGGCCGAGCAGAAGTGCCTTGCAACCGCCATCTATTTCGAGGCCCAGGGCGAGAGCGCGAAAGGCCAGGCTGCGGTGGCGCAGGTCATCCTCAACCGGGTGCGCAACCCCGCCTATCCGAGTACGATCTGCGGTGTCGTCTACCAGAACGACAATTGGCTCAACCGCTGCCAATTTTCCTTTGCGTGCGACGGTCGCAAGAAGGTCGTGACCAGCCCCAGGCACTACAAGACCGCCGAGGAGATCGCGATGGCGGTTACCGCCGGGAAGATCTTCATTCCCGAGGTTGCGTCCTCCACCCACTACTACGCCGCCTATGTGAGTCCCGGCTGGGCGCGCACCATGCAAAAGATGAAGAGAATCGGCCTTCACATCTTCTACCGCACTTATGGCGGCGGCTGGATCTGAACCCCGCCATAGCCCTGCCGTGCTTTTCCAACCGCGGGCTATTGGACCGAATTTGACAAGGATTCGGGTGTAACGGCGGTGCGCTGCCCGCGGGCAGGTTGTCGCAGTTGGCCAACTCTTTGATTTTACGGCCCAAAATACATGGGAGGTGCCTCCACTCCCTGGCTTGACGCAGATGGGCTGCCTAACTATGTTGCCGGCGACTTTGAAGCGGATGAGCAGCGAAGCTTCATCCGGGCTAGGAGGTTGCGATGGCCAACAATAGCGGGCCAGACGAAACCGGAAGAACCGGGCCCGGGGATGAAGGGAAGCCGCAGATCCGTGACGATGACCTTGAGCGCCGCCGGCGCCAGCTTGCCGAAACACTTGCGGCAAGACGGAAAGGCGAAAGCGAAAGGGAACAGGCGGCAAGGTCGGGCGGTAATGCCGGCTACGGTGAAGCTCTGAAGCTGTCCAGCGAGTTTGTCGCAGGTGTGGCGATCGGGGCGATCATTGGGTGGTTGGTTGATCGTCTGGCGGGAGTTTCGCCGTGGGGCTTGATTGTCTTCTTGCTCCTCGGTTTCGGCGCCGGTGTCCTGAACGTGTTGCGCTCTTCGGGGGTCATCGCCGAAGCAGGTCTCAAGGGGTCCGGCAAGGACACCAAGGATCTGGAAGACTGATCAACTGTGCCTGTGGGCGCATTCTTTTCGTAAGGGGGCCGCGTGTCCAACGATCCGATCCATCAGTTTCATATCTCGAAGTTGATTCCGATCGAGGTCGGCGGATATGACTTCTCCTTCACCAACTCCTCCGCGTTCATGGTGGCGACTGTCGTCGCCGCGGGCGCGTTCCTGTTTCTGACGACCACCAGCCGTGGCCTGATCCCGAGCCGGATGCAGTCGATTTCGGAACTTTCCTACGAGTTCGTCGCGTCGATGCTCAGGGATGCGGCCGGGTCGCAAGGCATGAGGTTTTTCCCTCTCGTCTTTTCGCTGTTCATGTTCGTGCTGGTTGCGAACCTGCTGGGGCTGTTTCCCTACTTCTTCACCGTCACCAGCCACATCATCGTCACCTTCGCGCTGGCGCTTCTCGTGATCGGCACGGTCGTTGTCTACGGCTTTGCCAAGCATGGTTTCGGGTTCCTGAAGCTTTTCGTCCCGAGCGGCATTCCCGCGATTCTCGTACCGCTCGTGGTGGTGATCGAGATCATCTCGTTCCTTTCCCGTCCGGTCAGCCTCTCGGTTCGTCTCTTCGCCAACATGCTTGCGGGCCACATCACGCTGAAGGTCTTCGCCGGCTTCGTGACCTCTCTCAGCGCGCTGGGCGCCGTCGGGGTCGCCGGTTCCATCCTGCCGCTGATGATGACGGTCGCGATCACCGCGCTGGAATTCCTGGTGGCGTTCCTCCAGGCCTACGTCTTCGCCGTGCTGACCTGCATGTACCTCAACGACGCGGTACATCCGGGCCACTGACAGTCAACCAGGCGCCAGAAACGGCGTCGCGGAAAACAAGATCACCACAGTTCCACCAAGGAGTTTGAAAATGGAAGCAGAAGCAGCAAAGTACATCGGCGCCGGTCTGGCTTGTTTCGGTATGGCCGGAACCGCCCTCGGTCTCGGCAACATCTTCGGCAACTACCTGTCGGGCGCCCTGCGCAACCCGTCGGCTGCCGATGGCCAGTTCGGCCGCCTGGTGTTCGGCTTCGCCGTTACGGAAGCTCTGGGCATCTTCTCGCTTCTCATCGCCCTTCTTCTGCTCTTCGCCTAAGAGCGTCGAGCAAGAGCGATATCGCCGGCCACGCTTTCGTGGCCGGTTGGGTGAACAGGGGTAGCAGATGTTCGTGACACCGGCATTCGCGCAGGAAACCGCTCCGGCGGCGAATGAAACATTGTTGGAGCATGCGGAGACCGGCGGCAATTTCCCTCCGTTTGATCCCACGCATTTTCCGTCGCAGATCCTGTGGCTCGCGATTACGTTCGGCCTCTTCTACCTCTTTCTGCAGAAGGTGGTGCTGCCGCGCGTCGGTGGCATCCTGGAAGTTCGGCGCGATCGCATTGCGCAGGACCTCGACCAGGCCGCCCTCATGAAAAGCGAGGCGGATGCAGCCGTCGCTGCTTACGAGCAGGAGCTTGCCGAAGCCAAGGCCAAGGCCAACGCGATCGGCCAGGAAGCTCGCGACAACGCCAAGGCCGATGCCGAAAGCGAACGCAAGAAGATCGAAGCCGATCTCGAGCGCAAGCTGGGCGAAGCCGAAGCCCGCATCTCCGGCATCAAGTCCGCAGCGATGAAGGAAGTGGGCGGCATCGCGGAAGAGACCACCGCCGCGATCGTTCAGGAACTGGTTGGCGCCAAGGTCGACAAGGCCGACGTGGCGGCGGCCGTCAAGGCGGCGCAGGAGTAATAGGCCATGGATGCTACATTCTGGGCCACCGTCGCCCTGTTCATATTTTTGGCCGTTATCCTTTACGTGAAGGTTCCGGCGATGATCTCCAAGTCGCTCGACGCGCGTGCGGACCGCATTCGCAACGAGCTCGAGGACGCGCGCCGGCTGCGTGAGGAAGCTCAGCAGCTGCTCGCCGAATTCCAGCGCAAGCGCAAGGAAGCCGAGAAGGACGCTGCCGACATCGTCGAAGCGGCCAAGCACGAAGCCGAATTGCTGGTCTCCGAGGCTCGCAAGAAGACCGAGGAATATGTTTCGCGTCGGGCCGCAATGGCTGAGCAGAAGATCGGCCAGGCCGAGCGCGATGCGGTCAACGAGGTTCGGGCGAGCGCCGTGGACCTGGCCGTCGAGGCGGCGCGTGTGGTTCTCGCCGGCAAGGTCGATGCAAAGGCCGGAGCCGATCTGTTCAAGGCTTCCTTGAACGAGGTCAAGTCGAAGCTCAACTGAGCCAGCCTTGAATAAGCTTTCTGAAGCCGCCGGCACCACCGGCGGCTTTTTTATTGGAACCGATTTCGCGCGGCGTGAAGCCACGGCGCGGCGCGGGTAAATGTTGGGCGAGTGTCAGAAAGCCGAGGCGTCTTCGAGGTCGGCGACCATCGCTTCATCGCCTTGCACACGGAACGGCGCGAAGGAGATGCGATGCCAGCGGGCGACCGCGCCATGGGCGGTGATCGCGGTGCGGTGGCGCACCGTGGCGTAGCCCATGTGGACTTCGAAGCCATAGCGAGCATCCATCAAGCCGCAGCCGGTCATCATGCGGTCGCGCATGACCTTGGCGACGATGGAGGCGGCGGCGATGGACTGGGAGCGGCGATCGCCCTTGACCAGCGCCTCGGCGGGACAGGGGAGGCCTGGCGGCACGTCGCGACCGTCTGCCAGCGCGAGTTTTGGCGCCAGCGGCAGGCCGCATAGAGCGCGGCGCATTGCCTCGAGGCTCGCCTTGAGAATGTTGCTGCTGTCGATGCTTTCAGCACAGACCGAGGCCATGGAAACCCCGAGCGACGTGGCAAGAATTGTCGAAAACAGCTCCTCGCGCTGGGCGAGGGTAAGGCGCTTGGAATCGTCGAGGCCGTCGGGAATGCGCGCCGGATCGAGCACCACGGCGGCCGCCACGACCGGACCGGCAAGCGGCCCGCGTCCGGCCTCGTCCAGCCCGGCCACAGGCCATTGGCCGCGCGCGATGGCGCGACTTTCGACGGAGAAATCGGGACGATCGACGATTTCGAAGAGGGGCGGAGAATCGGGACGCTGGCGAGCCATGGTGCGGCGATGCTCGCATCCGGCCCGATTCTCCGCAAGTCCTTCCGGGTTCGGGGCGGAAGCCGGGAAGGACACCGTCGGCAGTTGGGCAGGCCGAACGGGATGCACTGCCGGAAAGGCCGCTGCCGCGGCCCGCGGGCGTCGTCAGAACAGCATGAGCTGCTCGTATTGCTTTTCTCCGGCCACAAAGAGGTCGGTCCGGAGCTGGGTCTTCCGAAGGTTCAGGCCGAGCCTGCGCGCGGTGATCTCGAAGCGCCGCCCGATCTGCCAGGCATAAGGGCCGGTGCCCTTCATGCGCTTGCCCCATTCGGCGTCGTAATCCTTGCCGTCACGCATCGAACGGATCAGCGACATGACGTGGCGATAGCGGTCGGGATAGTGCCGCAGCAGCCAGTCCTTGAAAATCGGGCTGACTTCCAGCGGAAGGCGCAGGATGACATAGCCAGCTTCGCGCGCCCCGGCCGCATATGCCGAATCGAGAATGCGTTCGATCTCCGGGTCGGTGAGGCCCGGAACGATCGGCGCCACCATGACGCCGACCGGAATGCCGGCATCGCTGAGTTGGCGGATCGCTTCCAGCCTGCGGGTAGGGGTGGCTGCGCGCGGCTCCATGGTACGGGCGATCACGCGGTCGAGCGTCGTCACCGAAAGCGCCACCTTGGCGAGACCCTGCTCGGCCATGCGCGACAGGATATCGATGTCGCGAACCACCAGCGCCGACTTGGTGACGATGCCAACCGGATGCTTGCGCGCCTCGAGAACCTCCAGTATTTCGCGCATGATGCGCCATTGCTTCTCGATCGGCTGGTAGGGATCGGTATTGGTGCCGATGGCGATGGTGCGCGGCTGATAGCCAGGCTTCGACAGTTCCTTGTCGAGAAGCTTCGCCGCATCGGGCTTGGCGAACAGCTTCGACTCGAAATCAAGCCCCGGCGACATGCCCATATAGCTGTGGGTGGGCCGCGCGAAACAGTAGACGCAGCCATGCTCGCAGCCGCGATAGGGATTTATCGAGCGGTCGAAGGAAATGTCGGGCGAGCTGTTGCGGGTGATGATGGTGCGCGGCCGTTCGGTCTGCACCTCGGTCTTGAACGGGGGCAATTCTTCGATGGTGTCCCAGCCGTCGTCGAAGACGTGGCGGGTCACCGGTTCGAAGCGGCCGGTTGGATTGATGCCGGCGGCGCGGCCGCGTCGACGCTCGGCGTTGATGCGGATGCCGCTATCCTCGATCACCGCATTGGCCATCGCGGAACCTCCGTCCCTGAAAGCCGCAGCGTCAGCGCGCGCGATCGGTTCCATTCCGCTCGTCTCCAGAGGTGTTCGGCGACTCTTGCCGTTCATGAAATTATTCCTATTACCGGAAACGGAACAAAGCAAGAACTTTTTGAACGCGAGGTGTGCTGCGCTTGCTCCCGTTTGCTTCGACACGCTCAGGATGACGGGTGTGGGGCGGCTGGCTGGCAATCATTCGCGCCCGAGGCGAACGGGATGGCAATTGAGTTCTGTTTGGGATAGGCGAGGGCGATGCTGAGCGTCCTGATCGAAACCAGGAACAATGAGGAAGCGCTGGCGCGCACGCTGTCGTCGCTGGTCGGCGCGGCCGTGGCGGGTATGGTGCGCGAGGTGATCGTCTGCGACCTTGGGTCAACCGATCACACGCGGCAGGTGGCGGAGCAGACCGGCTGTCATTTTCTCGCCGAAGGCGGCATCGCCGCCGGCATCGTGCAGGCAAAAAGCGACTGGCTGCTGCTGCTGGAGCCCGGCGCGCGGTTGATGGACGGATGGACCGAAGCGGTCGAGCATCACATGGAAATGATGGCGATGCCGGCGCGGTTCGCGCGCTCCCCCGCCGACAGGTTGCCCCTGTTCAGAAAACTGTTTGCGCGCGAACGCGCGCTGACCGACGGGCTGCTGATCCGCAAGGCGCAGGCGCTTCCGCTCTCGCGCAGAGCCACGACAGCCGAGGCGTTGGCGCGCGGCCTGGCCACGAAGCGGTTGCGGGCAGAGATCCGCGTGGCGATGCCGGTTTGAACGGCCGGATCAGGCCGACTTGCCGCCGCGCTTCAGGTGTTCGTCAAGGCGCGGCATGATCTCCACGAAATTGCAGGGCATGTGCCGGTAGTCGAGCTGGGGCCTCAGTATGCCGTCCCATGCGTCCTTGCAGGCGCCGGGCGAGCCCGGAAGCACGAAGACGAAGGTGGCATTGACCACGCCGCCAGTGGCGCGCGACTGCACTGTGGAAGTGCCGATCTTATCGTAGGAAATGCGGTGGAACACTTCCGAAAAGCCGTCCATGCGCTTTTCGAAGATCGGCTCCAGCGCTTCCGGCGTGACGTCGCGGCCGGTGAAGCCGGTGCCGCCGGTGGTGATGACCACGTCAATGTTTTCGTCGCGTGACCACTTCAGCACCCGCTCGCGGATTTCTTCCTTGTCGTCGTGGACGATTTCGCGCGCGGCAAGCACATGGCCGGCCTCCGTAATGCGATCGGCCAGCGTCTGGCCGGAACGGTCGTCGGCGAGCGTGCGGCTGTCGGAAACCGTAAGCACGGCGATGCGGACCGGAATGAAGGGGCGCGTCTCGTCGGCCATTCTCTCACCTCATGCTCGTGGTTGCTGCGACGAACCAGCCGGGACGGCCGGCGCGGATCGCCTCGGCCGCGTGGGCGGCGGCAGCGTCAGTCTCGAACAGGCCGAAGCAGGTCGCGCCCGAGCCGGACATGCGGGCAAAGCATGCACCGGCGCTGCCAAGCGCATCAAGCGCTTCGCCGATGGCGGGCGCAAGGGTTTTGGCGGGGCTTTCCAGGTCGTTGCGCGTGGTGCGCAGCCATTCCAGCACCGATGCGAGGTCAAGGCGGCCGGGCAGGGGCGGGAGGGGCGGGTTCTCGCGGCTCGCCAGCGCCCGGAAAACATCGGGCGTGGAGATGCCGATCCCGGGATTGACCAGCACCAGCGGCAGAGGCGGAAGGCCGGCCAGAGCTTCCAGATGCTCGCCGATGCCGCGTGCCACCAGCGGCCGGGCGGCGAGGCACATGGGCACGTCGGCGCCGAGCTTCAGGCCGAGCGCGGCAAGATCAGCGTCGATGCCCCAATAGCGCGCCAGCGCGCGCAAGGCGGCCGCGGCATCGCTGGAACCGCCGCCGACGCCGGAGGCGACAGGCAGGTTCTTTTCGAGGGAAATCGCCACCGGTGCGGCCGTGGCTGGGGAAAGCGCGCGCAGCGTATCTCGGGCGCGGATGACGAGATTGCCGGCGTCCCGCGGGACCTGCGGGGCGAAGGGGCCGGTGACGGAGAAAGAGTCCTCCGTGGCCGGGCCTAAGGTCAGGCGGTCGCCGAATTCGGTAAAGACGGCCAGGCTTTCAAGCAGGTGATAGCCATCGGCCCGCCGGCCGGTGACATGCAGCGCGAGATTTATCTTCGCCGGGGCATGTTCGGCGGGAGCGGGAGAATGCACGGCGTTCCGGTCAGTCCTTGGCCAGCCGGTATTCGCCGGTCTTGGGATCCTTCACCAGCGTGCCCATGGTGCCGTTGGCGGCCTCGCGCTCGGTGCGGCGGATTTTCGCCGTCACCCGTTCGGCTTCCCTGACGAAGTGGCGGTAGCCCCAATAGGCGACCAGGCCGACGAGCGCGAAGAAGATCAGCTGTGGCATTGTTCCTGTTCTCCCCATGTTGGGGCTGCCGCCTCAGGGGCGGGTTGCCCCGGCATCATAGGCAACTTGCCGGCGCTTTTCAAAGTCCAAAGCGCGCCCAGAGCGAGCGTTCCTCGGCAGCCTCCAGCAGGCCTCCGGCGGCTGCCGCGGCGATGTCGCCGGCGGAAAGGCCCTGACGGGAGCCGAAGATGCCGAGCCGGCGCCCGAACAGTCCGCGCGGCGGCGTGACAAGATAGAGCCGGGTCTTTTCGCCGAAGCGCTGCTTCAGCACCGAGCGCATGTCGCCGAGGCCGTCGACCAGGCCAAGCTCGAGGCCGCGCTGGCCGCTCCAGAACAGGCCGCTGAAGAGGTCGGGATCGTCGTTCAGCTTCGCGCCGCGGCGCTCCCTGACCAGGTCGATGAAGGTGCCGTGAACCTCGAGCTGCAGCGTCTTCAGGCGCTCGACGTCCTCCTTCTTCTCCGGCTTGAACGGGTCGAGCACGGCCTTGTTCTCGCCGGCGGTGTAGACGCGTCGCTCGACGCCGATCTTCTTCATCAACTCGGGGAAGCCGAATGAGGCCGAGACGACGCCGATCGAGCCGACGATGGAGGAGGGGTCGGCGATGATCTCGTCGCCGGCCACCGCGATCATGTAGCCGCCGGAAGCCGCCACGTCCTCGACAAACACCAGCACCTGCTTCTTCTTCTCTGCGGCGAGGTCGCGAATGCGCTTGTAGATCAGGCGCGACTGCACCGGCGAGCCGCCGGGCGAATTGATGGAGATTGCAATGGCAGGCGCGTCATCAAAGGCGAAGGCCTTCTCGATCACGCTTGCGGTGCTGGCGAGCGACAGGGTTTGGCGGAACTGGCCGCTGCCCGACATGATCGCGCCATGGAGCCTGACGACAGGGATCGTCACCGTCTCCGAGCGCATTGATTTTGGCAGAAGGCGGTTGAGCAGTCGTCTCACAGAATGGGTCTCCGGTCGCGGTTGCTTCGCATGTAGGCATTTCGCTCCGGACCGCAAGGCGCCGGAAAAAGTCAGTCGCCGAAAAGCGATGCGCGCCCGTTGCTGACCGCGTCGGCGCGGGGCGAGAGCTTGTGGCCGTGCTCATGAAGGACCAGCGGCGGGCAAAGCGCAAGCGCCCCGCGCGCGGCGCGGCGGGCGCGTAGCACGATGCGGATGGCGGCGTCATCAGCGCGCGGATGGATGGGCATGATCTCGGCCGAGCCGAAGCGGCCGCAAAGTGCTGCCAGGATCTGCGGTAGCGACTGCGGCCGCGCTATCAGCGCCAGACCGCCGCGCGGGCGCACCACGGCCGCGGCGCTGCGCAGCCAGCGCTCGAACAGCTCGTCCTCCATCACATGCGCCTGGCGGCGCAGTTCGTCAGGCGTGGCGCGGTCGCGCGACAGGTTGAAGGGCGGGTTCATGATGACGAAGTCGCAGGAATTGTCGGCGAGCCCGGCGGCAGCGCGCGCCTTGCCGGCAAGCGTCACGTCGGCTTCCAGCAGCGAGATGCGCACGTTGAGATGGGCGTTGCCTTCATGTGCGAGGGTCAAGCGGGCGAAATCGGCCATTTCCGGCGATTGCTCGACAAGAGTCACCGTCGCATGCGGGCAGCGCGAGGCGACTGCCAGGCCCGCCGCGCCGGCGCCGGCGCCAAAGTCGAGGAGATGGCCGCGAAAGTCCGACGGCACGGCGGCAGCCAGCATCAGCGCGTCCATGCCGGCGCGGTGGCCGGCATCGCGCGGCTGCACCAGCCAGAAATTGCCGCGGTGGAATGCGTCGGCTGTAACGGCGGCGCGCTCCGGCGCGGTTGTCGTCATGGGCTGTCCTGGCGGATTTCCTTGGCGAAGCCGGCGTCGATCAGCAGCCGCCGTGCCTCGGCCGCATCGTCTTCCGCCACCATGATGCGGCGCGGCAGCACGCCGATCGATCCATCCAGCACGCTCATGTTCTGGTCGGCGACCAGACAGTGGATTCCCGCATCGCGCAGCAGCGATTCGATGAAGGAAATGACGACGGCGTCGTTGGTGCGGACAAGCTCGATCATGCGCGGGAGATTCGCAGGTTGCACGGCCGATGTAAACGGGCTGCCGGCAGGCAATCGCCCCGGCGTCGGCTCTGACCATCGGGCGGCAGATGTTTTGCGCCGCGCCAATTCGCCTCTTGCCCATTTGGGGCTTGCCGACCTAAATCATGACACAGTTCGAAGGGCTCTGCCCGTTGCTTGGAGAGTTTATGGTGGGTGTCGTTCTCAACATCGGCGAGGGGAAGCGCGAGGCGGCGTCCATCAAGGAGCTGCTCGACCTGACTGCGCCCGACATGGCGCGCGTCAACAAGCTGATCCTTTCCAAGGCGGGCTCGGATGTCGAGATGATCCCCGAGGTCGCCAACCACCTGATCTCCTCCGGCGGCAAGCGGCTGCGGCCGATGCTGACCCTGGCCGCCGCCCAGATGTTCGGCTATTCGGGCGAAGGGCATATCCAACTCGCCACCAGCGTGGAGTTCATGCACACCGCCACGCTGCTGCACGACGACGTGGTCGACGAAAGCGGCATGCGCCGCGGCAAGAAGACGGCGCGCACCATCTGGGGCAACCAGGCCAGCGTGCTGGTGGGCGATTTCCTGCTCGGCCAGGCGTTCCGCATGATGGTGGATGTCGGCTCGCTCGAAGCGCTGGAAATCCTGTCCACCGCCGCCACCGTCATCGCCGAAGGCGAGGTGATGCAGCTTGCGGCCGCCAAGAACCTGGAAACCACCGAAGACGAGCATTTCGCGGTCATCAAGGCCAAGACGGCGGCGCTGTTCTCGGCCGCAGCCGAAGTCGGGCCGGTGATTGCCGGCGCCGCGAAGCCGGCGCGGGCGGCGTTGCGCTCATATGGCATGAACCTTGGCCTCGCGTTCCAGCTCATCGACGATGCGCTGGACTATAGCGGCGACAGCAGCAATCTGGGCAAGAATGTCGGCGACGATTTCCGCGAGGGCAAGGTGACGCTTCCTGTCATCCTCGCCTATCGGCGCGGCACGGCGGCCGAGCGCGAATTCTGGAAGGGCGCCATCGAGGCCAACGCGACCGACGATGCCGCGCTGGAAAAGGCGATTGGCCTCATGACCCGCCACGGCGCCATTGCCGACACCATCGGCCGCGCGCGGCATTTCGGCGAGATTGCCCGCGACGCACTGGCGCCGCTCGACGCCACGCCGCAGAAGGCGGCATTGATCGACGTCATCGATTTCTGCATCAGCCGCGTGGTATAAGCCTGTTGCTGCAATGCAACTGACCGGATTGTGAAGCGCGGCCGATTGAACCGCGACCGCAAAAAGGCCATGCTTTTGCGAAGTATCGCGCGAATGAGTCACGCCGCCGTGGCGCGGCAGGGCGGGAAGGACAAATATGCGGCGAATGAGCATGGGCTGGCTGGCGAGTGTTTCGGCGCTGGCGGGCCTGATGGTGATAGGGCAGCCGGTTCTGGCCAAGCAGACCGAGGAAACGGTCAGGATCAGCTCGCTTTCCGGCGCCTATCTCGCTGCGCGGGTGGCGGAGGTGGACAACGACCTCGACAGCGCCATTGCCTATTACAAGCGCGCCCTGGCCTTCGACACCGAGAACCAGGAACTTCAGCAGAACCTGATGCTGGCCCTGATCGCACAGGGGCGCTTCGACGAATCGCTGCCCTATGCCGAGAAGCTGAAGACCGTGCCGGATGTGGAGCGCTTCTCGCGGCTGGCGCTGGCGATCGACGCCATTCGCAAGCAGGACTACCGCGCATCCGAGAACTTTTTGAAACTCGTGGTCGAATCCGACCTCGACCGGCTGATCACGAGCATCATCACCGCCTGGTCGAAGGCGGGTGCCGGCGACACGAAGGACGCGCTGGCCTATCTCGATAAGCTCAAGGGGCCGGAGTGGTACACGCTGTTCACCGCCTACCACCGGGCGCTGATCGCCGATGTGGCCGGCAAGTCGCAGGAAGCCGACAAGCTCTTCGCCACCACGCTGGATAACGTGGCCGCGGGCGGCGCGGCGCCCGAAACCTGGCTGCGGGCGGCCGAGGCCCATGCCAGCTCGCTTGCCCATCGCGGCGAGAAGAAGAAGGCTCTGGCCGTGCTGGACAAGGCCGATGCATTCGCCAGCGGCCGCGTGCCGCTGATGGTGCTGCGCGAGAAGATCGAGAAGGGCGAACCGGTTGAGCCGTTGATCTCGACCCCGGCCGATGGCGCCAGCGAAATCCTGCTTGACCTGGCCTCGGCGCTGAACCGCGGCGGTGGCGAGCCTTTCGTGCGGCTCTATCTGCAATATGCGCTGGCGCTGAGGCACGACAGCGACGCGGCCCTGCTGCAACTGGCCTCGGTTGCCGAGCAGCAGGAAAACCCGCAGGAGGCGATCGAGCTCTACAAGCGCGTGCCGGCGACTTCGCCGCTGAAGCGCGCGGCCGAATTGCAGCTTGGCCTCAACCTGGCCGACCTCAAGGAGCACGACGAGGCCATTTCCCATCTCAAGGCGCTGCTGGAGCAGGCGCCCGACGACACGCGCGCCTATCTGGCGCTGGGCAGCGTCTATGCCTCGACGGAGAATTTTCGCGCCGCAGCCGATGTCTACAACAGGGCGGTCGAACGGCTGAAGAAGCCCGAAAAGAGCGACTGGAACATCTTCTACCAGCGCGGCATCGCCTATGAGCGGCTGAAGGAATGGCCGAAGGCCGAGCCGAATTTCCGCGAGGCGCTGAAGCTGATGCCCGACCAGCCGCAGGTGCTGAACTATCTCGGCTACTCCTGGGTCGACATGAACACGAACCTGGACGAGGGCCTGGCGATGATCCGCAAGGCGGCCGACCTGCGCCCGAGCGACGGCTACATCATCGATTCGCTGGGCTGGGCCTATTATCGCCTCGGCCGCTTCGACGAAGCGGTGGTCGAACTCGAGCGCGCCGTCTCGCTCAAGCCCGAGGACCCGGTGCTGAACGACCATCTCGGCGACGCCTATTGGCGCGTGGGCCGCAAGCTGGAAGCCACCTTCCAGTGGAGCCATTCGCGCGACATGAAGCCGGAGCCGGACCTGCTGGCCTCGGTGCAGAAGAAGCTCGCCGAGGGCCTGCCGCCGCTCGAGGGCAAGGCGGCGCAGGCGCCCGCGCCCACGCCCGCCGCCCCCGAGGCGGAGCCCGAGCCGATCGCGCCGCAGCACGACAAGAAGGGCGAGCAGCCGCTTGGCGCGCCGGTGGAGAAGATTTCGGCCACGCCTGCCGCCTACAGGGTGCAGGCCGGGCAGTCGCTGTGGTCCATCGCCACCGACGTGCTCGGCGACGGCCACCGCTACCAGGAAATCCTCAACCTGAACCCGCAGCTGCGCGGCAACCCCGGCCGCATCATGCCGGGCCAGCAACTGATCATGCCCGGTTCGGGCGACTGATCCTGCGTTGAAAACTTGACGCTTCCGGCAGGCCGGAATAGGACGGGCCGTCTTTCGGCCCGTCTTTTTGAGGCTTTCCCGTGACCGCCAACTTACCTGCCCATATGCACCCCAGCCGCTCGTTCCAGGGGCTGATCCTGACCCTGCACGACTACTGGGCGAAATACGGTTGCGTCATCCTGCAGCCCTACGACATGGAGGTCGGCGCCGGTACGTTCCACCCGGCCACGACGCTGCGCGCGCTGGGCCCCAAGGCCTGGAACGCGGCCTATGTGCAGCCCTCGCGCCGCCCCAAGGACGGCCGCTATGGCGAGAACCCGAACCGCCTGCAGCACTACTACCAGTACCAGGTTATCCTCAAGCCGAGTCCGCCCGACCTGCAGGAGCTTTATCTCGGTTCGCTGAAGGCGATCGGCATCGATCCGCTTGTGCACGACATCCGCTTCGTGGAGGACGACTGGGAAAGCCCGACGCTGGGCGCCTGGGGCCTGGGTTGGGAATGCTGGTGCGACGGCATGGAAGTGTCGCAGTTCACCTATTTCCAGCAGGTGTGCGGCATCGAATGCTCGCCTGTGGCCGGCGAACTGACCTACGGGCTTGAGCGGCTGGCCATGTATGTGCAGGGCGTGGACAATGTCTACGACCTCAACTTCAACGGCCGCGAGGGCGACGAAAAGGTCACCTATGGCGAGGTCTTCCTGCAGGCCGAGCAGGAATATTCCCGCTACAATTTCGAGCATGCCAACACGGCCGTGCTGCTGAGGCACTTCGAGGAAGCCGAGGCCGAATGCGAGGCACTGCTGAAAGCCGGTGCGCCGGCTCCTGATGCGAATGTCCAGCTGCACAAGCTGGTGTTCCCGGCCTATGACCAGTGCATCAAGGCCAGCCATGTCTTCAACCTGCTCGATGCGCGCGGCGTGATCTCGGTCACCGAGCGGCAGAGCTACATCCTGCGCGTGCGCAACCTTTCGCGCCAGTGCGGGGAAGCGTTCCTTCAAACCGAGGCCGGCGGCTTCGCGATGACCGGCGAGGCTGCATAAATGCCCGATCTTCTGCTTGAACTGCGCTCCGAGGAAATCCCCGCCCGCATGCAGCGCAAGGCTGCCGGCGACCTGAGGAAGATGGTCACCGACGGCCTGGTGGAAGCGGGCCTGACCTATGAGGCAGCGCGCGAATATTGGACGCCGCGCCGGCTGACGCTGGACATTCGCGGCCTGACGCCGCGCTCGAAGGACGTGCACGAGGAAAAGAAGGGCCCCAGCACCAAGGCGCCGCAGCAGGCCATCGATGGCTTCCTGCGCTCGGCCGGGCTGACCGATATTTCCCAGGCGCATGTGCATACCGACCCGAAGAAGGGCGATTTCTACGTCGCCCATATCTCGAAGCCGGGCCGGGCAGCGGAAGAGATCATCGCCGAGCTGATGCCGGCCGTGATCCGCGCCTTCCCCTGGCCGAAGTCGATGCGCTGGGGCGCGGCCTCCGGGCCGAAGGGGCGGAGGTATAACGGCACGGAAGGCCGTGGCGGCGACACGCTGCGCTGGGTGCGCCCGCTGCAGTCTATCGTCTGCACCTTCGGGCCCGAGACCGAGGAGCCCAAGGTGGTGGATTTCGAGATTGACGGCATTCGCGCCGGCAATGTCACCTACGGCCATCGCTTCCATGCGCCGGGCGCCATCACGGTGCGCCGCTTCGAGGATTATGTCCACAAGCTCGAGGGCGCCAAGGTGGTGCTCGACGCCGACCGTCGCAAGCAGATCATCCTTTCCGACGCCAAGAACCTGGCCTTTGCCAGCGGCCTCGACTTGGTCGAGGACGAGGCCCTGCTGGAAGAGGTTTCGGGCCTCGTCGAATGGCCGGTTGTGCTGATGGGCGAGTTCGAGCAGGACTTTTTGGCAATCCCGGCCGAAGTGATCCGGCTGACCATCCGCGCCAACCAGAAGTGCTTCGTCACGCGCCCGCATGGCGAGGCCGAAGGCCTTTCCAACCGCTTCATCCTGATATCCAATATCGAGGCGACGGACGGCGGCAAGGAGATCGCCCACGGCAATGGCAAGGTGGTGCGCGCGCGCCTTTCCGACGCGTTCTATTTCTGGAAAACCGACCAGCACGATCTGCCTGACCTTGGCGAGCTGGCGGCTTCGGCCGAAAAGTTCGGCCTCGACATGAAGAAGCCGCTGGACCAGCGCATGGCGCGGCTCGACCATCTCAACGTGACCTTCCATGCCAAGCTGGGCACGCAAGGCGAGCGCGTGGACCGCATCCGCAAGCTGGCGCGCGAGATCGCGCTCATCGTCGGCGGCGATCCCGACCTTGCCGAGCGCGCCGCGGTTCTGGCCAAGGCCGACCTGCAGACCGAGGTGGTCGGTGAGTTCCCCGAACTTCAGGGCGCCATGGGCCATAAGTATGCTCTGCTGCAGGGCGAACATGCTTCGGTGGCGGCAGCCATCGAGGAGCACTACAAGCCGCAGGGTCCGTCCGACCGCGTGCCGACCGACCCGGTTTCGGTGGCCGTGGCGCTGGCAGACAAGCTCGACACGCTGGTGGGTTTCTGGGCCATCGACGAAAAGCCCACGGGCTCCAAGGACCCCTATGCACTGCGCAGAGCGGCGCTGGGCGTGATCCGCATGCTGATCGAAAACGCGGTGAGGCTTCAGTTCGGCCAGGCCGGCAATGCTGCCATGAATGGCTACTCGCCGCTTGCGGGCGCGGAAAAGCAGGAAGCGCTTTTCACGGACCTTCTTTCCTTCTTCCACGACCGCCTGAAAGTCTATCTGCGCGACCAGGGCGCCCGCTATGATCTCATCGACGCCGTGTTGGCGGCGGGCGGCGGGACGGCTTCCAACGACGACCTGTTGATGGTCGTGCGCCGTGTCGAGGCGCTGGGCACCTTCCTCGACACCGAGGACGGCAGGAACCTGCTGGCCGGCACCAAGCGCGCGGCCAACATTCTCGCGGCGGAAGAGAAGAAGGGCACGCGCATCGCGGAAGCCGTCGATGCTTCGCTGTTCCGCGAGGACGAGGAGCAGGCGCTGTTCGCGGCGATCAATCAAGCCGAGAAGGACGCGGCGCAGGCGATCCAGAACGAGGATTTTTCGGCCGCCATGCGGGCGCTGAGCGCGCTGCGTGCGCCGGTCGATTCCTTCTTCGACGACGTGCTGGTCAACGACGAGAACCTCGACGTGCGCGCCAACCGCCTCGCCCTCTTGTCGCGCATCCGCGCCGCCACCGGCGAGGTTGCGGATTTTTCGAAGATCGCGGGCTGACGCAATCCGGGTTCGGCGTATCGACGCCGAACCTGCCTCGGACTGCCGGTGGCGAGTCCGAGGCTTGGGTCCCCGGAACCTCCGCCCTTCGCTTCGCTCGTGCTGCGGCCCGAGGACGACGGGGTGGGGGTAGCGCGCCTTACCTCCCCCCTCGATGGGAAGGTCGCCACGAAGTGGCGGGTGGGAGGGGAAGCAAAGCGCGGCGTTTTAGCGATTGCCGGAAAACGCACCGCGGCTCTTGTCGCGGCCGGCCGCCCGCTATAGGCAGGCGGAGTTCAACATAGAGATCGTCGCACGTGGCCGAAATCCTCGAGGGCAGCAAGGCAATGGAGCGGGCGCTGGCGCTTCTGGCGGCCGGCGAACTCGTGGCCATACCCACCGAGACCGTCTACGGGCTGGCGGGCGACGCCACCAATGGCGAGGCCGTTGCGCGCATCTTCGAGGCCAAGGGCCGGCCGCGCTTCAACCCGCTGATCGCGCATGTCGCCTCCATGGCGATGGCCGAGACGATCGCCGAATTCGACCCGATGTCGCGCCGGCTGGCCGAGGCCTTCTGGCCGGGGCCGCTGACACTGGTGCTGCCGCACCGCGCCGACAGCGGCCTGCACCCCTTGGTGACGGCCGGGCTGGGCACGATTGCGCTGCGCATGCCGAAGGGTTTTGGCTCCGAGCTCATCGCCGCGTTCGGCCGGCCGCTGGCCGCACCCAGCGCCAATTCCTCCGGCAAGATAAGCGGCACCACGGCCGAGGCGGTCGACGCCGATCTGGGCAGGCGCATCAAGCTGGTGGTGGATGGCGGGCCGACCCAGGTGGGGGTGGAATCGACCATCGTCAAGGTCGAGAATGGGGCCTTGCGCCTGCTGCGGCCCGGTGGCGTCCCGGCCGAGGAGATCGAGGCGGTGGCGGGGACAAAACTGCTGCGCAACAACGATGCGGGCATCGAGGCGCCGGGCATGATGCTGTCGCACTATGCGCCGGGGGCGGCGATGCGGCTGAATGCTTCCGCCGTCGAGCCGGGCGAGGCGCTGCTGGGTTTCGGGCCCAAGCGCGCGGACGGAGCGGAGGGGGCGGTGGCTTTTTTGAACCTTTCCGAGGCTGGCAGCCTGCGCGAGGCGGCCGCCAATCTGTTTACATACATGCAGGCGCTGGACCGTTCGGGCGCCAAGATCATCGCGGTGGAGCCGGTGCCGCATGAGGGGCTGGGCGAGGCGATCAACGACCGGCTTTCGCGCGCCGCCGCCCCGCGCGACAGTCTAGATTTCGAACCCAAGTAGCTGCCATGACAAAGCATTCGTCGCCTCTCGATCCCGCCTTGCTTGACCGCTTCGCGGCCATCGTCGGCGAGCGCCACGCGCTGCGCGAGGCCGCCGACATCGCGCCTTACCTCACCGAGCCGCGCGGCCGCTTCGGGGGCGTCTCGCCGCTGGTGCTGCGGCCGGGCAGCGTCGATGAGGTAAGCCGCATCATGCAGCTTGCTACCGAAACGCGCACGCCAATCGTGCCGCAGGGCGGCAATACCGGGCTGGTGGGCGCGCAGATGCCGGACCACTCGGGCACGCAGGTGGTGCTGTCGCTGTCGCGGCTCAACAGGATCCGCGAGATCGACACCCAGTCCAACACGGTGATCGCCGAGGCCGGGGTGATCCTGGAAAAGCTACAGGAGGCGGCCGATGCCGCGGGGCGGCTGTTTCCGCTTTCGCTCGGCTCGCAGGGCTCGTGTGAGGTCGGCGGCAACTTGTCTTCCAATGCCGGCGGTACCGGCGTGCTGGCCTATGGCAATGCGCGCGAACTGTGCCTGGGCGTGGAGGTGGTGCTGCCCACCGGCGAGGTGTTCGACGACCTGCGCAAGCTGAAGAAGGACAACACCGGCTACGATCTTAAGGACCTGTTCGTTGGGGCCGAAGGCACGCTCGGCGTCATCACCGCTGCGGTCCTAAAACTGTTTCCGAAGCCGAAGGGCAGGGAGGTGGCCTGGGTGGGCCTTTCCTCGCCGGAAGCCGCGCTGGAGCTGTTCGGCCGCGCCAGCGAGCAGGCCGGCAGCGGGTTGACCGCCTTCGAGCTCATCTCCGACATGGTGCTGGGCTTCGGCCTGCGCCACATTCCAGACGCGCAGCGGCCGCTGGAAAGCGAGTGGCCGTGGCACGTGCTGATGGAAATCTCGTCCGGCCGCTCGGCCGAGGATGCGCGCGAGACAATGGAAGAGGTGCTGACCGCCGGCTTCGAGGCTGGCGTGGTGGGCGACGCGGTGATCGCCGCCAGCCTTGCACAGGCGGCCGCCTTCTGGCGGCTGCGTGAGGGCCTTTCTGAAGCGCAGCGCCCGGAAGGCGGCTCTATCAAGCACGACATTTCGGTGCCGGTGGCGTCCGTCCCGGCCTTCATCGAGCAGGCGGGCAAGGCGGTGGCGGCGATCTGTGCCGAGGCGCGCATCGCCTGCTTCGGCCACATGGGCGACGGCAACCTGCACTACAACATCTCGCAGCCGGCGGGGGGTGATACCCAAGCATTCCTCGATCTCTACCCGGTCATGAACAAGGCAGTGCACGACATCGTGCGCGAGATGAACGGCTCAATCTCGGCCGAGCACGGCATCGGCCAGATGAAACGCGAGGAACTGATCGCTACCACCCAGCCGATCGCCATCGACCTGATGCGCCGCGTGAAGAAGGCGTTCGATCCGGCGGGGATCATGAATCCGGGCAAGGTGATCTGAGGAGCTTTCTTCACCCCTTCTTCAGACAGGTTTACAACATCTTGTAGCCGGTCGGATTCCGATAACCATCTGGTAGATCAGCAAAATTTAACCGACTTTCTTAAGCGGGGCGGTAACAACCCCGCGCTACTGTCCTTCCCATAACGAGACCGGGAAAACCGGTTCGGAGAGACCGGAACACCGGCTCTCAGGAGTAACAGGAAGAAGGCACAAATAATGAGCACCGGACTGAAGCCAGTCTGGGCGGGACGCACCATGCGTCTCGACCCTTTCCGCTTGCCCCAGATGACCAGCTTCGCCACGTCCGACGAATTCGGCGACGTGAGCTTCACCATCGACCAGCGTGGCGCGACGGTGCGGCGCATCCTGCGGCGGAGCGGCCTGCCGGCCACCGTGGTGCTGCCGGCAAGAGCCTTCCGCGGCGTGGCCGCGAGGGCGATAGAGGACGACCTGCTCAACGTCACGGTGACGCTCGAACTGCTTCACAACGACCCGCAACTGTCGGTGCCGCTGCTGGTGGCCGACAATCTGGAAGACGTGGCCGCCGACTGGCGCGCCTGGGCCGAAGCCTATCGCCTCCCGATGCTGCTGATCGAGGCCGACGGCGTGGCCCGCACGCTGGAAGAGTCGCTGGGCGCCGCAATCAAGACCATGCCGCCGCAGGAACGCCGCAAGGGCCGCCCGACCATGGCGCGCCGCTCGCGCTTCCAGGCCCGCCGCAAGACCGGCAATCTCGGTCTGCGGCTTGTGGTCAATGGCGAGGAAATCATCGCCCGGCAGTAGGGTTCAGATAATCCCCCTCTCCGTCTCGGCTTCGCCTCGCCACCTCTCCACGACATGGCAATGGACCCCCACTCCGGTTTGCTCCGCAAACCACCATTCCGGGGCGAGCCACGGGTCTCGCCCGTCCTTCGGACCCCCCGCTCGACGGGGGAGGGGAAGCGTCTTCCGCAAGCTTGGCGCCCTTCCTCTCCCCTTTTGAGGGGGAGAGGTGCCGAGCGAAGCGAGGCGGAGTGGGGGTAGGCCGGGGCATACGCGATCGCCCTGACTCTAGGCGGGGGAGCGGATGGGAGCCGGGTGCTAAACCAACGGCTTCAGCGAAATCCACAGCCCGCCGCCGATCAGGCCGAGGAAGATCAGCCAGCCGACCATCGTGTTGGACTTGAACAGCTTTAGGCACTGGTCGGGGTCGTCGATGTCGAGCACGCGGATCTGGCGCGCCATGTGCGCGCCGGCGGCCAACAGGCCGGCGAGAGCCGGCATCGGCGCTTCCGCCGCCGCAAACGCCAGCGCAAAGCAGATCAGCGCGCCGCCATAGAGCCCGGTCAGCCACAGCTTGGTGTTCTCGCCGAACAGGCGCGCGGTGGAGCGCACGCCCACCAGCGCGTCGTCTTCCTTGTCCTGGTGGGCATAGATCGTGTCGTAGCCGATCACCCACATGATCGAGCCGATGTAGAGAAGAACCGCCGGGGCATCGAGGTCGGAGAACTCGGCCGCCCAGCCCATCAGCGCGCCCCAGGAAAAGGCGAGGCCGAGGACGAATTGCGGCCAGTCGGTGATTCTCTTCATGAAGGGGTAGATCGCCACGACGCCGAGCGAGCAAAAGCCGAGCAGGATCGCGAAGCCGTTGAACTGCAGCAGCACCAGAAGCCCGACCAACGCCTGCAGGAGCAGGAAGCGCCAGGCTTTGCCGCGGCTGACCTGGCCGGACGGAAGCGGCCGCGAGCGCGTGCGCTCGACCTCGGCGTCGATCTTCTCGTCGACGAGATCGTTGTAGGTGCAGCCGGCGCCGCGCATGGCGATTGCCCCGACCATAAACAGCACCAGATACCAGGGGTTGGGCAGGAGAGTGAGCAGCGGGTCTTCCGGCCGCCCATAGGCAACGGCGGCCAGCGCCGTGGACCACCAGCAGGGCCACAAAAGCAGGATCCAACCGATGGGCCGGTCCCAGCGCGCAAGCTGCGCATAGGGCCATGCCCAGCGCGGCAGAACCCGGTAGACCCAATGACCGCTCGGCGCATCGGCAACGCGGCCTTGCGCCCCTCTCGACTGAATATTTTCCATGCGCTTCACGTGGCAGGCGCGGAAGCGGGCGTCAAGAAGATGATTTATCCTTGATAAAGGGCGTTGACGGTTGACCACGCCGCCTGCGCGCCATACCGGAAGCCGCAACGGACGAACACAGGCACGGAGCACGACGGCATGAATGTCCTTCTGATTGGTTCGGGCGGCCGCGAGCACGCGCTGGCCTGGAAGATCGCGGCCTCGCCCATGCTGACGAAGCTGTATGCAGCGCCGGGCAACCCGGGCATCGCCAATGAGGCCGAGATCGTGGCGCTGGACGTGGGCGACCATGCGGCCGTGGCCGCCTTCTGCAAGGAGAAGGCCATAGACCTCGTGGTGGTCGGACCGGAGGCGCCGCTCGTTGCTGGCCTCGGCGACGACCTGAGGGCCGCCGGCATCCGCGTGTTCGGCCCCTCGGCCAAGGCGGCGCAACTGGAAGGCTCGAAGGGTTTCACCAAGGACCTCTGCCGCAAATACGGCATCCCCACCGCCGCCTATGAGCGCTTCGGCAACGCCGCCGACGCGAGGGCCTATGTGGAAAAGATGGGCGCGCCGATCGTGGTCAAGGCCGATGGGCTTGCCGCCGGCAAGGGCGTGACCGTGGCGATGACAAACGACGAGGCTTTCGAGGCCATCGACGCCTGCTTCGACGGCGGTTTTGGCAGCGCCGGCGCGGAAGTGGTGGTCGAGGAGTTTTTGACAGGCGAGGAGGCTAGCTTCTTCTGCCTGTGCGACGGCAAGACGGCGCTGCCCTTCGGCACCGCGCAGGACCACAAGCGCGTGGGCGAGGGCGACACCGGCCCGAACACCGGCGGCATGGGCGCCTATTCGCCGGCGCCCGTGATGACGCCGGAACTGATCGAGCGCACCATGCGCGAGATCATCGAGCCGACCATGCGCGGCATGGCCGAGATGGGCATGCCGTTTTCGGGCGTGCTGTTTGCTGGCCTGATGATCAACGACAAGGGCCCCCAGCTCATCGAATACAATGTCCGCTTTGGCGACCCCGAATGCCAAGTGCTGATGATGCGCCTGAAGGACGACCTGCTGGTGCTCCTGAGCGCGGTGGCCGACGGGCAGCTCTCGCACATGTCTGCGCGCTGGTACGACGAGGCGGCGCTGACGGTGGTGATGGCGGCCAGGGGCTATCCGGGCACGCCGATGAAGGGGACGATCATCCGCGGCCTCGACAAGGCCCCCGAGGGCGTGGAGATCTTCCATGCCGGTACGGCCGAGGAGGATGGCGAGATCGTCGCTGCCGGCGGTCGCGTGCTGAGCGTCACGGCAACGGGCGGGACCGTGACCGAGGCGCAACGCAAGGCCTATCAGGCAGTGGATGTCATCGACTGGCCGGAAGGTTTCTGCCGGCGCGACATCGGCTGGCGCGCCGTTGAACGGGAGCAGGCGAAATGACGGTCACGATCTACCACAATCCGAAATGCGGCACCTCGCGCAACACTCTGGCGATGATCCGCGCTTCCGGCGAGGAGCCGGAGGTGATCGAATATCTGAAGACTCCGCCTTCGCGGGAGCGGCTGGTGGAACTGCTCGGCCTGATGCAGATGAAGCCGCGCGACCTGCTGCGCCGCAAGGGCACGCCGTATGACGAGTTGGGCCTCGACGATCCGAAATGGAGCGACGACGAACTGATCGACTTCATGCTTGCGCATCCTATCCTGATAGAGCGGCCGGTCGTGGTCTCGGAAAAGGGGGCGGTGCTGGCGCGGCCTTCCGAAAGGGTGCTGGACGTGCTGCCCAATCCGGACATAGGCACCTTCACAAAAGAAGACGGCGAAGTGGTGCGCAGGGGCTGAGGCTGCAAGCGCGGACTATGGCCGGTCCACCTTCGAAGGGGTGGCTCCCGTCATCGTCGGGTCGATACCGGCCGGAAGTTCCTGCTGGCCCAAAGCCCATGCAACCACTGTCTGCCTCAGCGAGGCGAAATAGACGCCGATGCGGCGGAACAGGCTTGCCTCCGGGATCGTGATCAGATCGGCCGTAACCGGTTCAACTGCCGCGATGGGGGCGGGCGGTTCTTCCGGCTGTTCGGGCTCAGGCTGGCCTTTAGCGTGGAGCGCGTTTTCCAGCGCCGCGAGCGGCGCCGCCAGTTCGACGGAGGCGTAGGCAAGCGTGACTTCGCCGGCGAGCGCGCTCTCGCGGCTGATCGGAACCGGCACGCTGGCGATCAGTTCCACCGGCACGTCGACAAGGGAGCCGAAGGGCCAGGCCTTGCGCAACTCGTCGGTGCTCATCGAGGCGACGTTGACGTCGATGTCGATCGGCGTTCCGGGCACGCGATATGGGCAGCGTTTCGAGTTGCAATTGGCCTGAGCGGCGAATTGCCAGAGCGTGTAGGTCTGCCAGTTGCCTTTCGGGAAATGGATGCCGATTTCCGGCTTGTAGCGCGCGTACCAGAGCGGAAGCCGCGACAGCAGCGGATATTTGTCGCGATTGTCGGCGATATGCCGGGCGGTGCTGCCATTGGTGTAGAGCACCGGGAAACGGCCGACGCGGCGCTGGACATGCCGCGCGAATTCCTCGGCGTCTTCCAGCGACATCCACTTCTCCGGATCGTTGTCCTCGATGTCGATTGCCAGCAGGTCGTCCGGGCCGGGCTCGGCGAAATCGATGAAATTGTTGGCCTGGTCGATCGGGTTGCCGGGCCGGGCGAGGTGATAGGCGCCCCATTTCAGCCCGAGCGCGCGGGCGATCGAGCGGCGGGTCTGGTAGAGTTCGCGCGCGACCGCGTGGCGCTTCCACAGCGCCTTGCACAGCCTCACCTCGGTTTCATTGCCGGTGCAGGAATAGGGCGGCGGCAGCCCATCAGACGCCTTGCCGATGAAGCCGACCACGCGCTTGTCGGTGACGAGTTCTTCCCAGTCGATGGCGTTGTATTCGTAAGCATCGACAACCAGCGCGCGATCGGGCTTCTTCCACGGTTCGGAAAAATCGGAGGCTGCCGCCGGCGCCCAGGGGAGCGCGACGAGCACAGCCAGAAGCGCGCAGCGAAGATGGCGTAGGGCGGTCGAGTTCAAGGCAGGAGTTCCCGGGTGAAGCGCCGATCCTGTGCGACGCTCATGGTTAACGAATACTGCAATCCAGGCCGGCTAACGATGCGCCCGCAGGCCGCATTTCACGCAATGGCGGGTTTCGGGTCTGGCGAGCATTTCCAACTATCCCTTTGGGGCTAAATTACGGGAGCCCGCGATTGGGCGCAACTTGCGCATCAAAAGTTGACGTTTACGTCAAAAGTAGTAGCGCTGCTGGCGGGTTTCCGCATAATCTGCGGACTGACATATCTGATCAGAAGGATCGGCCAAATGTATCGCGCACCTGTCGAGGAAATCTCTTTCACGCTGAAGAACGTGGCCGGACTGAAGGAGGCGATCGAGGCGGGGGTTCTGGGCGATCTGAGCGAGGACCTGGCCGATGCGATCGTGCAGGAGGCCGGGCGCTTCGCATCAGAGGAGGTGGCGCCGCTGCGCGAGATCGGCGACCGGCACGGTGCGGTGCTGAAGGATGCGGCCGTCACCACGCCGCCCGGCTGGAAGGAGCTTTACAAGCGCTGGACCGAAGGCGGCTGGAACGCGCTGCAGGCGCCGGAGGAGTTCGGCGGGCAAGGGCTGCCGGCGATGCTGGGCGTGGCCGCTCAGGAGATGTGGAACTCCGCCTCCATGGCCTTCGGCATCGGCCCGACGCTGACCATGGGCGCGGTGGAGGCGCTGGACAAGCACGCCTCCGAGGAACTCAAGCGCACCTATCTGGAAAAGCTCGTCTCGGGCGAGTGGATGGGCACGATGAACCTGACCGAGCCGCAGGCCGGATCGGACCTCGCCGCACTGCGCACGCGCGCGGAAAGGGCCGGCGACGGCACCTACCGCATCTTCGGCCAGAAGATTTTCATTACCTATGGCGAGCACGATTTTACCGACAACATCGTGCATCTGGTGCTGGCAAGGCTGCCCGACGCGCCGGCCGGAACGCGCGGCATATCGCTGTTCCTTGTGCCGAAATTCCTGGTCAACGAGGACGGGTCGCTGGGTGCGCGCAACGACGTGTTCTGCTCGGGGCTGGAGCACAAGCTTGGCATCCACGCCTCGCCCACCTGCACCATGATCTTCGGCGACGGCTTTGCCAAGGACCGCGAACCGGGCGCTGTCGGCTGGCTGATCGGCGAGGAGAACCGCGGGCTGGCCTGCATGTTCACCATGATGAACAATGCCCGCCTCGCCGTCGGCATCCAGGGCGTGGCGGTGGCGGAAGCCGCGTTCCAGAAGGCGCTGGCTTATGCCAATGAGCGTCGGCAGGGCAAGGCGGCCGACTATGAAGGCGAGGGCATGGCGCCGATCGTCTTCCATCCCGACGTGCAGCGCAATCTGCTGACCATGAAGGCGCTGACGCAGGCTGCCCGCGCCATCTGCTATTCCTGCGCGCATGCCACCGACCGCGCCCGCTCCGGCGGTGACGGCGCCCAGTTCTGGCAGGAGCGGGCCAACCTGCTCACGCCAATTGCCAAGGCGTTCTCCACCGATGTCGGCGTCGATGTCGCCTCGCTGGGCGTGCAGGTGCATGGCGGCATGGGCTTCATCGAGGAGACGGGAGCGGCCGCACTGCTGCGCGATGCGCGCATCGCCCCGATCTATGAGGGCACCAACGGTATCCAGGCGATCGATCTGGTGACGCGCAAGCTGCCGCAAGGCGGCGGCGAGCATGTGCACGGCTATATCGCCGAGCTTGGCGAGGTCGTCGGCGGGGTCCGTGCGTCGAACCTGCCGAGCTTCGGCCGCACCGCCAAGGAACTGGAGGCCGCGCTGGAAAACCTTTCCGAGGCGACGCGACACCTGCAGAAGACGCTGGGCGAGGGGCGCATGGAAGAAGCACTGTCTGGCGCCACGCCTTATCTCAGGCTGTTCGGGCTGGCGGCCGGCGGCGCCTATCTGGCGCAGGCGGCTCTTGCGGGCGAGGACGGAGAGCGCCAGGCGCTTTGCCGCTTCTTTGCCGAGAACCTGGCCGGCGAGACGCGCGCGCTGAAGCAGCGTGTGCTGGAGGGCGCGGAAAGCCTTGCCACTGCAGGCAAGAGCCTGATCTCGGCTTGAGTGAAACAAGGGGAGGATAGCCATGGCGAGCCTGGCTGACGGCCACATCATCATCGAGCGGCGCGGGGCGGTGCAGACGATCCGCATGAACCGCCCGGACAAGAAGAACGCAATCACGCGCGCCATGTATGCGGCGATGGCGGACGCGTTGCGCTCGGGCGATGCCGACCCGGAAATCCGCGCACATGTGTTCTTCGGCGTGCCGGGTGCCTTTTCGGCCGGCAACGACCTGGCCGACTTCATGGCGATTGCCACGGGCGGCGAAGGTGGCGGGGAAGTGTGGGAATTCCTACTGGCGCTGGCGCAGTCGGAAAGGCCGCTGCTTTCGGGCGTGGACGGCATCGCCGTGGGGATCGGCACGACGCTGAACCTGCACTGCGACCTGACCTTTGCCACGCCCCGCACCGTGTTCAAGACCCCCTTCGTGGATCTGGGTCTGGTGCCGGAGGCAGGTTCGAGCCTTCTCGTGCCGGCAATCCTCGGCCGGCAGCAGGCCTTCGCCATGCTGGGGCTCGGCGAGGGGCTTTCGGCCGAGCGCGCCAAGGCGGCAGGGTTGATCTACGACGTGGTGCCTGAGGACACGTTGGAAGCGGCCGTGCTGAGCGCTGCCGAGGCGGTGGCGGCCAAGCCGCCGCAGGCGCTGAAGATCGCGCGCGACCTGATGCGCGCGCCGCGCGAGACGGTGGTCGCCCGCATCCGCGAAGAGGGCGAGCATTTTCGCGAGCGCTTGAAATCGGACGAGGCCAGGCAGGCCTTCATGGCCTTCATGAGCCGAAAGAAATGACCCCGCCGAAGCGGGGCCATTCAGGTACGCCTGAGAAGTCAGGATCGCATCAGCGATAGTAAGGCGACACGCACTGCTTGCGCGGGCCGTTGTTGGGCTGGAACGTGTTGTCGTAGGCCCGGTACGAACGATAGCGATCGTAGCACCACTCTACATGTGCATCGCCGTAGCGCGGCTGACGATAGACAGGCGCGGGCTCGCGATAGACGGGTGCCGGCTGGCTGGCGATGGCGCCGCCGATGATCGCACCGGCTACGAAAGCTGCAGGCGGGAACCACCAGCCATCATACTGACGCCAGCCGGGCCGATGGTGCCGGTAGCCGCGATGGCCGTTGTAGTAATAGTTGTTCCCGCGGCGATAGAAGCGGCCGGGGCCGTCACGCACCTGCTGGACGTCGGAAGTGCCGGCTTCGAGCTTGGGAAACAGCACCGGCGCAGCACCTGCGGGCGTCATGGTGGAAACGATCGCGGTCAGCCCCATGGCTGCCGCGCAAACGGTCGATAAAATCTTCTTCATCGGTTCCTCATTCAGTCTTTCCAAACCCCGCCCGTAAGTTTGGCCGCTCGACTATGAACCGTAACTGAATGAATTCATTAAATCTTGGTAATGAACGGGATCAGGGATAGAGGCGGGACTTTTCCCAGCCATCCGCGGTGCGCGTGAAGACGATGCGGTCGTGCAGGCGGAAGGGGCGATCGTGCCAGAACTCTATCGTCTGCGGCACGAGGCGGAAGCCGGACCAGTGGGCCGGGCGCGGTATCTCGCCGATGGCATAGCGGGCGGTGTATTCCGCCACCGCCTTTTCGAGCGCGAAGCGGCTCTCCAGCTGACGCGACTGCTTTGAGGCCCAGGCGCCGATGCGGCTGCCGCGCGGGCGCGAGGCGAAATAGGCGTCGGCTTCCTCGTTGCTGACGATTTCGACCGGCCCGCGCACCCGAACCTGACGGCGCAGCGACTTCCAGTGGAAGCACATGGCCGCCTTCATGGTGGAAAGGAGCTCGCGGCCCTTGGCGCTTTCGAAATTGGTGTAGAAGACGAAGCCTTTCTCGTCGAAGCCCTTGAGCAGCACCATCCGCACGTCCGGCATGCCTTCGGGGTCGACGGTTGCCAGCGCAACGCCGTTGGGGTCGTTTGGCTCGCTGTTCGTTGCATCGTCAAGCCACGTCGCAAACAGCCGGAACGGTTCTGAACTCTCGGTAAAGTCGCCGCTTGCTTCAATCATTTTTCGATCAATTCGCCGGGTTGGGGTTCCATTGCGTTTCCAGGATCGGGGCCGAAAGTCGAGGGCTTCAGCCGCGTCGCCATGTCTTGGTTACCTTTTCCAGGGGCTCTACTGCAAGTGCGGTTGACGACACCCGCCACCGGAGGCGGCTGCGCCCCATGCGGTACATGCGGGTTTGCCGCGCCCTGTCAGGATTTTCCGCCGGCGGGCGCCGGGAGAACATTCCTTCTCTCGTGCTGAATTGCCCGCCGCCACGTCAGCAAAAAGACGAAGTTGAGCCCGAACAATCGGAACGTTTTTATTAAAATTGTCCCGAATTGACGGCGTTAACACCGCGCCGAAGCAATGAAATCTTCCTGTCGCCCATAAGTATTTAACCTGATTTGTCCTGCAACGCGGCTGCTTTCAAGATGCTACGCCGCGTCAAGCCCTCGTGAAGCCGAGTTGATTGCCTGACGTTTGAGGCATCCGTGCCAATGGTCATGTCCACGAAAGGAATTCAAAATGAAAAAGCTGCTTATCGCCGCAACGGCAGTGCTCGCCATGACGGCTTTTGCGGCGGCCGGCCCCTCCACAGGGGGGTCGGACAATGGCAACAACAATGGCAATAACAACACTGGCTCGAACAACGGCAATAACAACGGTAACAACAACACCGGTTCGAACAACGGAAACAACAACGGAAACAACAATACCGGCTCTAATAACGGCAATAATAACGGTAACAACAATAAGGGGTCGAACAACGGCAACGGAAACGGGAACAACAACACGGGTTCGAACAACGGTAACGGAAACGGAAACAACAACACCGGTTCGGGCAATGGCAACAACAACGGCAATCACAATGCCGGTTCGAACAATGGCAACAACAACGGCAACCATAACACCGGTTCGAACAACGGGAACAACAACGGCAATAACAATGGGACGTCAGGCAACCACCACCACGGGGATAAGGACCACGGCAAACACCACCATGGCGACAAGGACCATCACCGCAAGCACAAGCATGGGCATGGTCATGGTCAAGGGGGCAATGACGACTGAGGCTTTTTGAGCCATTCCTTCCTGCTGGCACAGCGACCCCAGGCAATCGCTGCGCCAGGGCCCGCCCCGGCCTTCGGGGCGGGCCTTCTCATTGGCCTCTTGTCGGCGGCCGCTGGCTGGTAAACGCCCGTTTTTCCAAAGTGTTGCTTTCGTTGCAAATCAGGTAAACCGCTTGTTAATGCGGTCCCGGCATATTTTCCGATCGATGCGACGGTCGCGAAAAGCCACTGTCACGCGGTGTGCAAGAATTGAGAGGTGGTGTGTCGGTACGTGCCTGGTCTGGTTGCCTGAAAGCGATGACGCTGGCGGCCGTTCTCCCGCTTTGCGCCTGTGCGGCTGGCGGCTTCAGCCTGGAGAAGGCGGAGGTGGACCGCACGCTGGTGACCGGCACGGTCTCTCCGGCCGCGCAGGCGGCCGATGCCGAACAGATTTCGGACGAAACCACCATCCGCAACGCCGTTTCCGCGGCCGACATGGAAGGGCTGAGCGGCGGCGCCCTGGCCTGGGCCAATGCCGACACTGGCTCGCGCGGGGCCATCACCCGCCTGGTGGAAAGCCGCGACAATGGCGCGCTGTGCCGGAAATTCACCACATCGCGCGAGAGCTATGACGGCGTCGGGCTCTATCATGGCGAGGCATGCATGGCCGGCTCAGGCGCCTGGCGCATGATGAACTTCCAGCCGGCTTCCTGAGCGCGCAAGCGCTCGCAGAGCGAAGACTGCGCTTCACCACCTCTGGAATTTGTTCCTAGCGAGGAGCATATAGTGAGCAAGTTCCAATTCATTTTTATTCCGGCAGGCAGAAGGCATGCGTGATCCCTATGAAGTGCTGGGCGTTTCCAAGAACGCGTCAGCCAAGGAGATAAAGTCGGCGTACCGGAAACTCGCCAAGAAGCATCATCCGGACCAGAATCCGAATGATCCCAAGGCGAAGGACCGTTTTGCCGCCGCCAACCAGGCATATGAAATTCTCGGCGACGAAAAGAGCCGCGGGGCCTACGACCGCGGCGAGATCGATGCCGAGGGCAAGCCGAAATTCCACGGTTTTGAGGGCCAACCGGGCGGCGACCCCTTTGCGGGCTTTCGGCGCCAGAGCCAGGGGCCGGGCGGTTCGCGTTTCGAGTTCCGCAGCGGCGGCCATGGCGGCAGCCCGTTCGACAGCGACAGCGACATTTTCAGCGAACTGTTCGGCCAGGCTTTCTCGCAGCGCGGCGCGGGCGGCACCGCGCACCGGGCACCTCCCGGCGCCGATCTCAATGCCACGCTCGACGTCAGCATCGAGGAGGTGGCGGGGGCTGAGAAGGTCGCGGCGCTGTTTCCCGACGGCCGCAAGCTTGCGGTCAAGCTGCCGCATTATGTCGAGGACGGCCAGACCATCCGGCTCAAGGGCCAGGGCGAGCCTGGCATCGGCGGCCCGGGCGATGCGCTGGTGAAGATACGCTTCAAGAAGCACCCGCGCTACCGCGTGGAGGGGCGCGACCTGCATGTCGACCTTCCAGTGCCGCTGCGCGACGCGGTGCTGGGCGCCAAGCTTGCGGTCGAAACGCCGACCGGACGGCTGGCGGTGACCGTGCCGGCATGGTCCAGTTCCGACAAGATGCTGCGCCTCAGAGGGCGCGGCCTTACCCAGAAGACCGGCGGTCACGCCGATCTCTATGTCCATGTCCGCGTCATGCTGCCGGAAGGCGGCGATGCCGAACTGGAAGCGCTTATGAAGAAGCGCCAGAGCATTTAAAGCGCTTTAGCTCGCGGTTTTCGCTCCGTTCGGTCGATGACTTACATGCGCAGGGCGCTTGAAGGCGCCTTGTGGCTGTGCGATAGGGGCTGTTCCTGGTTGTAGAGAATGCGGAGAGTGGATCACATGGCGGTTGGACAGGGCCTGATGGCCGGAAAGCGCGGCCTTATCCTTGGCGTGGCCAACAACCGGTCGATTGCCTGGGGGATTGCCAAGGCCTGCGCCGATCAGGGCGCCGAACTGGCGCTGACCTATCAGGGCGAGGCCTTCCGGAAGCGCGTCGAGCCGCTGGTTGCCGAACTGGGCGAGCGCGCCCATTTGGCTGGCCACTGCGATGTGACCGATCCGGAGAGCCTGGACGCCGTCTTCGAGGGCGTCGCCAAGAAGTGGGGCAAGCTGGACTTCGTGGTCCACGCCATCGCCTTCTCCGACAAGGAGGAACTGGACGGACGTTACGTCGAGACCTCGCGCGACAACTTCCTGCGCACGATGGACATCTCGGTCTATTCCTTCACCACCATTGCCAAGCGCGCCGAGGCGCTTATGACCGATGGCGGCTCGCTGCTGACGCTGACCTATTACGGCGCAGAGAAGGTGATGCCGCACTACAACGTCATGGGCGTGGCCAAGGCCGCACTCGAGGCCAGCGTGCGCTACCTGGCCGTCGACCTCGGCGGCAAGGGCATCCGGGTCAATGCGATTTCGGCCGGCCCGATCAAGACGCTGGCGGCTTCCGGCATCGGCGACTTCCGCTACATCCTGAAGTGGAACGAGTACAACGCGCCGCTGAAGCGCACCGTGACCCCGGAGGAAGTGGGCGATTCCGGCCTCTACTTCCTGTCCGACCTGTCGCGGGGCGTGACCGGCGAGGTGCACCACGTCGATTCGGGCTACCACGTCGTCGGCATGAAGGCCGTCGACGCCCCGGACATTTCCACCATCAAGGACTGACGTCCGCAGCTTTCGGGAGGCGTGCGGGGCGTCATGTTTCCGCTTGTCTATTTCGTGCGCCACGGCCAGACGGCCTGGAATGCCGAAGAGCGCCTGCAGGGGCAGGCCGACACTGACATTACTGAGGTCGGCCGCGCCCAGGCCGTCCGTAATGGTCGGCGCCTGGCCGAACTGATTGCCGAGCCGCACGAATTCGATTTCGTCGCCAGCCCGATGCGGCGCACGCGCGAAACCATGGAGCGTGCACGCGCGGCCATGGGGCTTGCCTCACACGGCTATCGCACCGACCCGCGGCTGGTGGAGGTGAATTTTGGCGACTGGCAGGGCTTTACCTTCCCGGAGCTCGAAGAACGCTACCCTGGCTGCAAGGAGGAGCGTTCGCGCGACAAATGGAGCTTCGTACCGCCGGGCGAGGACGCCGAGAGCTATGAGATGCTGCTCGGCCGGATAAGGCCCTGGTTTGAGGAACTGAAGCACCCCACGGTTTGCGTGACCCATGGCGGCGTGCTGCGGGTCATCTTCCGGCTGGTGCAGTCGATACCAACCCATCTGGCGGCGGCGCTGGAAATTCCGCAGGACCGTGTGCTGCGGTTTGAAAACGGCAGTCTGGACTGGCTCTGAAGTTTGGGCGCTTGTGCGCAGGCGACAGGAGCTTTTTGGCGGCGGCCGCTGCGCCGGAAATGCTATTCCGGCAACTGCATGTCGGTGATCATGTTGACGCCGTTGACCTGATCGTAGGCGAGCAGGACATCCATGCCTTCCTCAAGCGCATCGACGTCGAATTCGCCGGGCAGCTTGTAGGACTTGCCGTTGTCGAGCGTGATGGTCAGCTTTTCGCGGTCGATCACCTTGATCTTGCCTTCCGCCTCGGCGGCGAAGGCGGCGCTGGAAATCATCACGACAGCGGCAAGAGCGCCGATCAGGCTACGCATGGTCCATCCTCGTTTTTGTTTATCCTTGGCGTCGACGGGCGACGGCTCGCGATTGCGAACGGGTAGAAACCACTAACACGGGGAATGTGTCAAAACTAGAACGCGGCAGTTTCACTTTATGTTTTCAAGATGTTGCCGAAATCACGGGAAAACCGGGCACTAGCCGCCGTTCGGCTCGCACGAGACAACTGGGCAACAGGTCGGATCATGGTTTGACCCGTGCCGAAAACGCCAATAGAACGCACCGCAGAGCCGGCGAGGCCGGGCAGGGCTGAGTATCATGTCGCACAACACTTTCGGACATCTGTTCCGTGTCACCACCTGGGGCGAAAGCCACGGCGCGGCCTTGGGCTGCGTGGTCGATGGCTGCCCGCCCGGAATTCGCTTCACGCGCGCCGAAATCCAGGCCGAACTCGACCGGCGCCGCCCAGGCAAATCGCGGTTCGTGACCCAGCGCCGCGAGCCCGACGAGGTGCAGGTGCTGTCGGGCTTCGTGCTGGACGAGGACGGCGAGACGATGATCACCACCGGCACGCCGGTATCGATGATGATCGAAAACGTCGACCAGCGCTCCAAGGACTATGGCGAGATCGCGCGGCAATACCGGCCGGGCCATGCCGACTACACCTATCACGTCAAATACGGCCTGCGCGACCATCGCGGCGGCGGGCGTTCTTCCGCTCGCGAGACCGCTGCGCGCGTGGCTGCCGGCGCGCTGGCGCGCAAGGTGGTGCCGGGCATGGTGGTGCGCGGTGCGCTGGTCTCTATCGGCGTGAAGGACATCGACCGCAGCCGCTGGAACTGGAATTTCGTCGAGGATGCGGAAAACCCGTTCTTCACGCCCGACCCGGATTCGGTGCCGGTATTCGCCGAATATCTCGACGGCATCCGCAAGGCCGGCTCCTCGGTGGGCGCCATCATCGAGATCGTGGCCGAGGGCGTGCCCGCCGGGCTCGGCGCGCCGGTCTATGCCAAGCTCGACCAGGACATCGCCTCGAACCTCATGTCTATCAATGCGGTGAAGGGGGTGGAGATCGGCAATGGCTTCGAGGCCGCGCGCATCACTGGCGAAGAGAATGCCGACGAGATCCGCATAGGCAACGATGGCAAGCCGGTGTTCCTGTCAAACCACGCCGGGGGTATACTTGGCGGCATCTCGACGGGGCAGGAAATCGTGGCGCGCTTTGCCGTCAAGCCGACGTCGTCGATCCTGACGCCGCGCAAGTCCATCGATGTCGACGGCAAGGACGTCGACGTGATGACCAAGGGCCGCCACGACCCTTGCGTGGGCATACGCGCCGTACCGATCGGCGAGGCCATGGTTGCCTGCGCCATCGCCGATCACTACCTGCGGCATCGCGGCCAGACCGGCCGGGTGTGATTGTATTCATGTGAGCAACTGAACGGACTCCGGACAAGATGGGCTACGACCAGAAGAAAGTCGTCGAGGCGCTGCGGGCCTTCGAACGTGGCGAAATCGTCGTCGTGATGGATGACGACGGACGCGAGAACGAGGGCGACCTGATCGTCGCGGCCGTGCACTGCACCGCCGAGAAGATGGCCTTCATCGTGCGCCACACTTCCGGCATCGTCTGCACGCCGATGACGCGCGAGGACGCCCGGCGGCTGAACCTGGCGCCGATGGTGGCCGAAAACGATTCGGCCCACACCACCGCCTTCACCGTCAGCGTCGACTTCAAGCATGGTACCACCACCGGCATCTCGGCCGACGACCGCACGCTGACCGTGCGCAACCTGGCCAACGACAATGCCGGCCCCGCCGATTTCGTTCGTCCGGGTCACATCTTCCCGCTGGTGGCGCGCGAGGGCGGCGTGCTGATGCGCTCGGGCCATACCGAAGCTGCGGTAGACCTGTGCAAGCTGGCCGGCCTGCCGCCGGTGGGCGTCATCTCGGAACTGGTCAACGACGACGGCACGGTCATGCGCGGGCCGCAGGTAGCTGCCTTCGCTGAGGCGAACGGCCTGAAGCAGGTGTCGGTGGCCGACCTCATCGCCTATCGCCAGCGACAAGAAAAGCTGGTGCAGCGCGTGGAGTGCTCGGATATCGAAACGCCCGGCGGCAAGGCCAAGGCCTATACCTACACGCTGCCCTGGGACGTGATGCACCACCTGGCGATCGTGTTCGGCGACATTCGCGATGGCGAGGAAGTGCCGGTCAGGCTGCATTCGGAGAACGTGGTGGACGATGTGTTCGGCACCGGCCATGACCTGCAATCGATCATGAAGTCGATGGGCGAGCGCCAGCGCGGCGTCATCGTCTATCTGCGCGAGGGGTCTGTGGGCGTCGCCCACCAGGACCGCAACCGCCCGGTGCACAACGAGGCGGAAGCCCACGCCGAAGCCCGCAAGCGCGAGAGCGAGTGGCGCGAGATCGGCCTGGGTGCGCAGATCCTGCGCGACCTCGGCATCTCCTCGATCAACCTGATCGCCTCGCGCGAGCGCCACTATGTCGGCCTCGAAGGTTTCGGCATCAAGATCGCCAAGACAGAAATTCTTTAGCGAGAATCGCCGCTGTCGTGCGGCAGACGCTTGACAATATCTCCCCTCAGGACATGCTCAATTCGCCTGTTCTGGGGGGATTTTTACATGTGGGACTTCGATATCGGCAAGACGCTGTCGATGATGGTGAAGACATGGCCCTTCATCGTCTTTCGCATCATCGTGTTTTTTGCAATCACCGCGGCCTATGTGCTTGCGACCGGCGCCGGAGCGGGCGTCGGATACGGCGCAGGCCACATCTTCGGCGGCGAGGACGGTCCGGTGACCCTTTCGCTGTGGGGCGGGATCCTGGGTTTCGGCGCGGTGTCGCTGATCGTCTACTGGATCCGCGAATACATCCTCTACATGGTCAAGGCCGGCCACATCGCGGTCATGGTCCGGCTGCTTGACGGCCACGACGTGCCGGGCGGCCAGGGCCAGATCTCTTATGCGCGGGAAGTGGTGACGGCGCGATTTGCCGAGGCGAACATTCTCTTTGTTCTCGACCAACTGGTGAAGGGTGCCATCGCCGCCATCACCGGCCTGATCGGCGGCATAGCGTCCTTCCTTCCCATCCCGGGGCTCGAGGGGCTGGTGAAGTTCATCAACACGGTCATTCGCCTGTCGCTGACCTATGTCGACGAGATCATTCTCGCCTACAACATTCGCATCGACAGCCACAGCCCTTACGAGACCGCGCGCCAGGGCGTCGTTCTCTACGCACAGAACGCCAAGACACTGGTCAAGAATGCGGTGTGGCTGGCGATCATCATGTGGGGCCTGACCTTCGTCATTTTCCTGATGATGCTGACGCCGGCAGCCGCCATCCTCTACGTGATGCCCGGGCAACTGGCGGGCTGGGCCTTCGTGCTGGCGATCGTGTTCGCCTGGGCGGTGAAGGGCGCGCTGATCGAGCCCTTCGCCATCGCTTCGCTGATGCAGGTCTATTTCAAGGCCATTGAGGGGCAGACGCCAAACGCCGACTGGGATCGCCGGCTGGCCGACGCATCGGGCAAGTTCCGCGAGCTGAAGGACAAGGCGCTGGGCGGGCCCGGCGGGTCGGCCTGGCAGCCGGCCGAACAGCCAGGCTAGGCACGACAGGACCGGGCTTCTTCTCGAACCACTGTCTCTTTGAGCGAGGCCTCTCCAGGGCGGCCGAAGGCCTCGCTCATGATGAGCTCGGGCAGGGGCAGGCGATTGCCCCAGCCATTTGCCTCAAGGTCTGGTTTCGGCGCGAACTGCGAGACGCGGCCCACGCATAGATAGGCGACCGGCGCGACGTGGTCGGGCATGCCGAGCAGGCCCTTCAATGCCTGCTCGTCGAGGATGCTGACCCAGCCGATGCCCACGCCCTCGGCACGCGCGGCGAGCCAGAGGTTTTGGACGGCACAGACGGTGCTGTAGAGGTCCATCTGCGGGTTGTGCCAGCGGCCGAGCGGCGAGGTTTCCGAACGCCGGCGGTCGCAGGTGATGCAGAGGTTCAGCGCGCTTTCGCAGATGCCTTCGAGCTTCAGCTTGCGGTAGAGCGCCTGCCGCTCGGCGGCGATGGCGGGCAGTTCCTGCTCGCGGGCGGCGAGGAACAGGTTGCGCACCCGCTCGCGTCGCGCCATGTCGCGGATCACGATAAAATTCCACGGCTGCATGAAGCCGACCGACGGCGCGTGATGGGCGGCCAGCAGCAGACGGGCCAGAACGGCATCATCCAGCGGCTCGGACGAAAAATGGCTGCGGACGTCGCGGCGCGTGAAGATGGCGCGGTAGACCGCCTCGCGCGCGGCATGCTCGAAGGCGTTTTCGGGCGTGGGATGGCTGCTTGCCGGCATCGCGTTTCCCCTTGCGAACAGGCTGGGCATCGTTCCGCCTGACCATGCGGACGACTATTTCTGCCTGGCCGGTCTTCTGGCTCGGGTTCGTCCCGCCATCGGCGCCTTCCCGTTCCGCAGAACAGTGGCATCTACCGATGCGGTCCCCCTTACAGCGTTGGGCACGCCGCGGATTTGCACCGCGTTCCCGATTCTCCCGCCTTGGAGCGCGATGGCTTCTCCTCGAGACGCCATCTTGCTCCAAGTTTCTGGAGCATGATCTTGTCCGAAAAGTCTGCAACTTTTCGGGATCATGCTCTAAGGCAGGCACCTTGCAGCGGCGCGACACTATCGCGGAACGGGGCGCGATGCATCCTCGCCATGCGACACGGAGTTTGGAGAAAGGACAATTTTCCCCAGGCTTCGGCAGGTAGTGCGTGGCGACGGCCGCCTTTGCTGATAAACTGCCCGGCATGACTACGCGCCTTTATTCGCACCCGATCTATCTCGAGCACCTGACGCCGCCGGGGCACCCGGAGCGCCCGGACCGGCTGCGCGCAATCGCGCGGGCGCTGGAGGACGATGCGTTTGCGGACCTCGTGCGCGTCGAGGCGCCGGAGGGCGACGAGGCGACGATCCTGTTTGCCCATCCCGAGAGCTTCGTGGAGCGGATCCGTGCGGCGATCCCCGAGGAGGGGCTCGCAGGCATCGATGCAGACACCACCGTCAGCCCCAAGAGCTGGCAGGCGGCGCTGACGGCAATCGGCGCGGCCAATGCGGCGGTGGACGACGTATTCACCGGCAAGGCCGACAACGTCTTCGTGGCGGCGCGTCCGCCGGGCCACCATGCCGAGAAGACCACGGCAATGGGTTTTTGCCTGTTCAACAATGCGGCGATTGCGGCCCGCTACGCTCAGCGCCAATATGGCGCCGAGCGCGTGGCCATCGTCGACTGGGACGTGCACCACGGCAACGGCACGCAGGACATCTTCTGGGACGACCCGAGCGTGCTGTTCTGCTCCACCCACCAGATGCCGCTTTATCCCGGCACCGGCGCCAAGGACGAGACCGGCGCGGGCAACATCGTCAACGCGCCGCTGTCGCCGGAGAGCGGCAGCGACCTGTTCCGCGAGGCATTCCGCGCACGCGTGCTGCCGGCGCTCGACAATTTCGCGCCGGACCTGATCATCATCTCGGCCGGCTTCGACGCGCACCATCGCGACCCGCTGGCGCAGATCAATCTGACGGAAGAGGACTTCGACTGGGCGACAGGCCAACTCATGGACCGCGCGGCGCGCTATGCGAACAACCGCATCGTGAGCCTGCTCGAGGGCGGCTACGACCTGCAGGGCCTGTCTTTTTCGGTCGCGGCGCATGTGAAGCGCCTGATGAAAGGATGAATGATGGACGCCGAACCGAATGACGACATCAAGGCGATGAGCTTCGAACAGGCGCTGGAAGCGCTGGAGAGCATCGTCGACCATCTGGAGCGCGGCGACGTGCCGCTCGACCAGTCGATCCGCATCTACGAGCGCGGCGAGGCGCTGAAGGCCCATTGCGACCGGCTGCTGAAGGCGGCCGAGGACAAGGTGGAGAAGATTCGCCTGTCGCGCGACGGCAAGCCGGTGGGAGCCGAGCCGCTAGACGGGGAGTAGGGCATCGTTGAACAATCCGTCTCGGCGGCGCGGTATTTCTCCCGTGGTCGTCGCGGCGTAGCCTCTGCGGGCAAGATTTTTGCGACTGCCGCCGATTGGAGGTTACCATGAGCTTCTTTCCCGCACCCGATCCCGAACTGGGCAACGCATATTCCTGCGATGCGCTGGAACTGATGGTGGTCGCCAACGCCAAGGATATTGGCGGCTTCGAGGTTCGCCGGGCGCTGCCGACCGCCCGGCGGCGATTGGTCGGCCCCTTCATCTTCTTCGATCGCATGGGCCCGGCGATCCTGCGGGCCGGGCAGGCGTTGGACGTGCGCCCGCACCCGCATATCGGTCTCTCCACCGTTACCTATCTGTTCGACGGGAAGATCCGGCACCGCGATTCGCTCGGCACCGAGATGGTGATCTCGCCCGGCGACGTGAACCTGATGACGGCCGGGCGCGGCATCGTCCATTCCGAGCGCACGCCGGAGGAGATCCGCAGCGCGCCGACCTTGATCTCGGGCCTGCAGACCTGGATTGCGCTGCCCGACAACAGGGAAGAAATGGCCCCGGGCTTCGAGAACACGGCGAATACCGCGCTGCCCGAATTCGCCGCCGACGGCGCAAAGGGGCGCGTGGTGATGGGCGACTTCGAGGGCCATCGCTCACCGGTAACCGTCTACCACGACACGCTCTATGTGGATGTGCGCCTGGAGCCCGGCGCGAAGATCCGCATCCCGGCCGATGCGGAAGAGCGCGCGATCTATGTGCTGGAGGGCAACGTCACGATCCTGCGCGACCGATTCCCGCCCGACCGGCTGCTGGTGTTCCGCCCCGGCGACGAGATCGTGGTGTCGTCCGACGAGGGCGCGCATTTCATGCTGTTCGGCGGCGCCTCGCTGGGCTCGCAGCGCTACATCTGGTGGAACTTCGTTTCCTCGTCGAAGGAGCGCATCGAGCAGGCCAAGGAAGAATGGAAGACCGGCCGTTTCGACATCGTGCCGGGCGATGAGAACGAGTTCATTCCCTTGCCCGAGCGCTGAGTTTTGCGGGCATAAGGCCACATCTTGCCCGCGCTCATTTACATTCCGGCACCGACACTCTATCTCCGAAGCCGATATTGATCGATTAGACAGGCTGAATCCCGTGACCTTGCCGCCCAAAACGCCGCTGCTGGATACGGTGCGCATTCCTGCGGACCTCAAGCGGTTGCCCGAAAGCGATCTGCCGCAACTGGCTTCCGAATTGCGCGCCGAACTGATCGACGCCGTCTCGCACACCGGCGGGCATCTCGGCGCGGGCCTGGGCGTGGTCGAACTGACGGTGGCGCTGCACTATGTGTTCGACACGCCGGATGACCGCATCATCTGGGACGTCGGCCATCAGGCCTATCCGCACAAGATCCTGACCGGGCGCCGCGACCGCATCCGCACGCTGCGCCAGGAGGGCGGGCTGTCGGGCTTCACCAAGCGCGCCGAGAGCGAATACGACACTTTCGGTACCGGCCACTCGTCGACGTCGATCTCGGCCGGCCTCGGCATGGCCGTGGCGCGCGACCTGGAGGGGCGCAAGAACAACGTGATTGCCGTGATCGGCGACGGCGCCATGTCGGCGGGCATGGCCTACGAGGCGATGAACAATGCCGGCGCGCTGAACTCGCGCATGATCGTGATCCTCAACGACAACGACATGTCGATTGCGCCGCCCACCGGCGCGATGAGCGCCTATCTGGCGCGTCTCGGCTCGGGCCGCGCCTATCAGGGCATCCGCGATCTCGGCAAGAAGCTGACTTCCTATCTCGGCGCCCGCGTCGACCGCGCCATTACCCGCGCGGTGGAGCATGCGCGCGGCTATGTGACCGGCGGCACGCTGTTCGAGGAAATGGGCTTCTTCCACATCGGCCCTATCGACGGACACAATCTGGAACACCTGATTCCAGTGCTGAAGAACGTGCGCGACAATGCCGACGGGCCGGTGCTCATCCATGTCGTGACGCAGAAGGGCAAGGGCTACGGTCCGGCCGAGGCTGCGGCCGACAAGTATCACGGCGTCAACAAGTTCGACGTCATCACCGGCGCGCAGGCCAAGGCGCCGGCCAATGCGCCGAGCTACACCAAGGTTTTCGCGCAGAGCCTGATCCAGGAAGCGCGCGAGGACGAAAAGATCGTCGCCATCACCGCCGCCATGCCTTCCGGCACCGGCCTTGACCTATTCGGCGAGGTTTTCCCGGCTCGCACCTTCGACGTCGGCATTGCCGAGCAGCACGCGGTGACGTTCGCGGCTGGCCTTGCAGCCGAGGGGCTGAAACCCTTCGCGGCGATTTACTCTACCTTCCTCCAGCGCGCCTATGACCAGGTGGTGCACGACGTGGCGATCCAGAAGCTGCCGGTGCGCTTCCCCATCGACCGCGCCGGCTTTGTCGGCGCCGACGGGCCGACCCATTGCGGCGCCTTCGACACCACCTACCTTGCCTCGCTGCCCGATTTCGTGGTGATGGCTGCCGCCGACGAGGCGGAACTGCGCCACATGGTGCGCACCGCCGCGGCTTACGACGAAGGCCCGATCGCGTTCCGCTATCCGCGCGGCAACGGCGTGGGTGTGGAGATGCCCGAGCGCGGCCAAGTGCTGGAAATCGGCAAGGGCCGTATTCTTCGCGAGGGCACCAAGGTGGCGCTGCTGTCCTTCGGTACGCGCCTGCAGGACTGCCTGCTGGCGGCAGAGGAACTGAGTGCTTCAGGCCTGTCGACCACCGTGGCCGATGCACGCTTCGCCAAGCCGCTGGACGAGGACCTGGTGCGCCGGCTCGCTACCTCGCACGAGGTGTTGCTGACAGTGGAGGAAGGCTCCATCGGCGGCTTTGCCAGCCACGTGCTGCACTTCCTCGCCAGGGAAGGCCTGCTCGATGCCGGCCTGAAGGTGCGGCCGCTGGTGCTGCCGGACGAATTCACCGACCACGCCAAGCCCGAAAAGATGTACGCCGACGCCGGTCTCGATGCCGCCGGCATCGTGCGCTCGGTCTTTGCCGCGCTTGGCCGTTCGGTGCGTTCTGTCTCGGCCTAACCAGCTGTTTACGCTGGCGTTTGGCCATTTGCTTACCCTTTCTCTTGGCCGATTCTTAGCGGCCTGTCGCTAGAGCTCTCCCCAAGGAGGGGGAGCCTCATGAAAATTCTTCTGGCGGGCGCGGCCTTGCTCGTAGCATCGATGACGCCGGCGGCCGCCGAGACGCGCTATGACGTCAAGCTCGAGCAGGCGGTGATGGAGATCGTCGCCGGCAGGATGGGCGAGATCAGGGGCAGTTTTGCCTTCCGCCGCAAGCCGGAATTCGTCGTCCTGCCGGATGATTCCGCCGGCAACCACAGTTTTCTGGAAACCACGCGGATCGAACTCAACCGCCGCTTTGCCGAGGGCCAGTTGCCGGTGACTGAGCGCAAGGTTTCGCGGGTGATCGTCGCCTTCTGAGTTCCGCCAACTTACGGCGCTTGCGTTCCGCCACGCCTTTCGCCAATGAAGGCCGATGAAAGCCGGACAACAACAGGACGCACGCCGCCGCCTCGACGAGGCGCTGGTGAGCCGCGGGTTCTTTGCCAGCCGCTCGCGGGCGCGCGACGCCGTGGAGCGCGGCACCGTGAGCGTGGACGGGGTGGTGGCGACCAAGGCAGGGCAGGCCGTCTCCGACGCGGCCGCCATCACGGTGGCGGACCCGGCGCAGGCCTATGTCTCGCGTGCGGCGCTGAAGCTGATTGCCGGCCTCGAGCATTTCGGCATCGATCCGCGCGGCGGCAACGCCCTCGACATCGGCGCCTCGACCGGCGGCTTCACGCAGGTGCTGCTGGAGCGGGGCGCGGCGCATGTGACCGCAATCGATGTCGGCCACGGCCAGATGCATGAGAGCCTGAAGGCCGACCCGCGCGTGCGCTGCGTCGAGGGTCTGAACGCGCGCGACCTGACCGCCGAGGTGCTGGAAGGCCGCCCGCTCGACCTGATCGTTTCCGATGTCAGCTTCATTTCGCTGAAGCTTGCCTTGCCGCCGGCGCTGGCGCTGGCGCGGCCCGGCGCACATGGTATTTTCCTGGTGAAGCCGCAGTTCGAGGCCGGCCGCGAGGCGATCGGCAAGGGCGGTATCTTGAAGAATCCGGCGGATGGGCCCGTCGTGGCCGAGGCGCTTGCCGTGTGGCTGGGCGGCCAGCCCGGCTGGCGGGCGCTGGGCCTGTGCCCATCACCGATAGAAGGCGGCGACGGCAACCGCGAATTCCTGCTGGCCGGAGTGAAGGCATGAGCACAAGATTCCAGATCGCACGCCTGGGCGCGCAGGGCGACGGCGTCGCCGACACGCCTGAGGGCCCGCTCTTCATTCCCTTCGCGCTGCCCGGCGACACGGTGACGGCCGCCCGCGAGAAGGACCGCGGCACGCTGATGGCGGTGCTGGAGCCTTCGCCGCTGCGGGTCGAGCCGCCTTGCCGACACTTCACCGAATGCGGCGGCTGCGCGCTGCAGCATCTGGAGCAACAGGGCTATCTGGACTGGAAGCGCGGCAAGATCGTGCAGGCGCTGAAGAGCCGCGGCCTGGAGGTCGAGGTGTCGGCGACCGTACCTTGCGCCCCGCATTCGCGCCGCCGCGCGGTGTTTTCGGTACGCCGCACCGAGGCCGGCATGCTCCTGGGTTACAACCGCGCCTATTCGCACCACATCATTGACATCGAAGAATGCCCGATCGTCGAGCCGCAGATAGAAGCGGCGCTTCAGATGCTTCGGCAGCTGGCTGCCCTGATCTGCCACACGCAGCAGGCCTTCCACCTGACCGTCACGCATACCGACTCCGGCCTCGACGTGGCGGCGCAGGATGCCGGCAAGTTGGAGGACAAGGCCCGCAGGGCGATCTCAGCCTTTGCCATTCGCGAGGGGCTGGCCCGGGTTTCGGTGGATGGCGAGATCGTGGTCGAGCCGAAGAAGCCGGCGGTGTCTTTTGGCGAAGTTTCGGTCGCGCCGCCGCCCGGCGGCTTCCTGCAGGCGGTGGCTTCGGCAGAGGCGGTGATGGCGGAGCTGGCGTGCGGGCACCTGAAGAAGGCGAAAAAGGTGGTCGACCTGTTTGCGGGCGCTGGGGCGTTCGCACTGAGATTGGCGGCGAAATCGGAAGTTCACGCCGTCGAGGGCGATGCGGCAGCACTCGCCGCGCTCGATCGCGGGTTCCGCTTCGGCAGCGGGCTGAAGCGGGTGGTGATCGAAAAGCGCGACCTGTTTCGCCGCCCGCTGACCTTCAAGGAGCTTGCCGCCTATGACGGGCTGGCATTCGACCCGCCGCGCGCCGGCGCGGAGGACCAGTGCAAGCAGATCGCGAAATCGGACGTTCCGCTGGTGGCGGCCGTGTCCTGCAACCCCGCGACGCTGGCGCGCGACCTGCGCATCCTGGTCGATGGCGGCTATACGTTGAAGAGCGTGACGCCCGTGGACCAGTTCCTTTGGTCGCCGCATGTCGAGGCGGTGGCCTTGCTGGAGAAGCCGCGCAAGCGGAAATGAGACCGGAGCGGACCCGCTACGGTAGCGGGGTGATGCGTTCGAAGGCAGCGTCGACTTCGGCTGCGAGCAACTGGCGGACGAATTCGGGCACGATCTCCGTCGCCCGGCCATAGATGGCTTCGCCGAAGCTGGAATGGCCTTCCGAGGGTTCGAGATTGAGCTCAACCGTATGTGCGCCGGCTGCGTTCGCCTGCTCGACGAAGCCGGCTGCCGGGTAGACATTGCCGCTGGTGCCGATGGAGACGAACAGGTCGCAGGTGGCGAGCGCGGCTTCGATCCTATCCATGTGGTAGGGCATCTCGCCGAACCAGACGACGTCGACGCGCATGCGGCCGACGGTGCTGCAATGCGGGCATTGCGAATTGATCGACATGTCGCCCGACCAGCGGCTGCGCGCGCCGCAGGCCTCGCACAGCGCGGTGTTGATCTCGCCATGGATGTGCGCAAGCTTGCGCGAGCCGGCGCTCTCGTGCAGGTCGTCAATGTTCTGCGTGACCAGGAGGAACGAGCCGCCGAAAACGGCTTCGAGGCGCGCCAGCGCCCTGTGCGCCGCATTCGGCTGCACGCGCAGCAGGCCACGCCGGCGCTGGTTGTAGAAGTCGTGGACCCTGGCCGGGTTGCGGGCAAATCCTTCGGGCGTGGCCACGTCGCGATAATCGACCTTGGACCAGATGCCGCCGCTGTCGCGGAAGGTATCAATACCGGACTCGGCGGAGACGCCGGCTCCGGTGAGGATGACGATCCGCTCGAACGACAAGATCAGGCCCGCGTTCCGCCGACGGTCATCTGGTTCATGCGCAGATGCGGCTGGCCGACGCCCACCGGAACGCCCTGGCCGTTCTTGCCGCACATGCCGATGCCGGGGTCGAGCTTCATGTCGTTGCCGACCATGGCGATGCGGTGCATGGCATCGGGGCCGTTGCCGATAAGCATGGCGCCCTTGATCGGCTGTGTGACCTTGCCGTCCTCGATCATGTAGGCCTCGGTGCAGCCGAACACGAATTTTCCGGAGGTGATGTCGACCTGGCCGCCGCCGAAGGACACGGCGTAGATGCCGTTCTTGACCGAGGAGATGATTTCCTCCGGCGTCATGTCGCCGCCGGTCATGTAGGTGTTCGTCATGCGCGGCATGGGCTGGTGGGCGTAGGATTCGCGCCGGCCGTTGCCGGTGGCGGCAACGCCCATCAGGCGCGCATTCTGCCGGTCCTGCATGTAGCCGACCAGCTTGCCGTCCTCGATCAGCACGTTGCGGGCGCTGGGCGTGCCTTCGTCGTCGACGGTGATGGAGCCGCGGCGCTCGGCAATCGTGCCGTCGTCGACGACGGTTACGCCCTTGGCTGCCACCTGCTGGCCCATCAGGCCGGCAAATGCGGAGGTCTTCTTGCGGTTGAAGTCGCCCTCCAGCCCGTGGCCGACGGCCTCGTGCAGCATCACGCCCGGCCAGCCGCTGGACAGCACGATGTCGAACGTGCCGGCGGGGGCGGGGACGGCGCGAAGGTTGACCAGTGCCTGGCGCAGCGCCTCGTCGGCGGCGAACTGCCAGCTGTCTTCGGCCAGGAATTCGCCAAACCCCTTGCGGCCGCCCATTCCGTAGGAGCCGGTCTCCTGGCGGTCGCCTTCGCCGACCACGACGGAGACGTTCATGCGCACAAGCGGGCGTACGTCGCGCACCATCTGGCCGTCGGCGCGCATGATCTCGACATGCTGCCAGGAAGAGGTGAGGGCGGCGGTGACCTGACGCACACGCGGGTCCTTGGCGCGCAGCCAGGCGTCGATCTCCTGCAGAAGCTTGGCCTTGGCCTCGAAGCTGGGCGAGGGGATCGGGTTCTCCTCACTATAAAGATGCCGATTGGTGCGCGCGGGGGCCGCGGCAAGCGTGCCGGAATAGCCACCCTTGACCGCCGAAACGGCGTCGGCCGCGCGGCGCAGCGATGCTTCCGACAATTCGCTGGAATGGGCGTAGCCCGTGGCCTCGCCGGCAACCGCGCGAAGGCCAAAGCCTTGATCAGTGTTGAAATTGGCGGTCTTCAGGCGGCCGTTGTCGAACATCAGCGACTCGCTCTCGCGATATTCGAGAAACAGCTCGCCGTCGTCCGTGCCGCCAATGGTTTCGCCGACGATGCGGCGGATCTGGTCTTCGGAGATGTCGAATTGGCCGAGAAGGCTGTTCATGGCGCGTTCGCCTCGCTTGCGAGATGGCAGTCGACCCACGATGTAGGCGCGCCGATGGCTTTCGGCAATGCGAATTGCCGGTTCAATGAAAAAGGGGCGCGATTTGCGCCCCTTCATGCTGCCGGACCTGTCGCCGAAATCAGGGCAGCGCGGCAAATCCTTCGCCAAAGCCCTTGAGGTCGACCGGGATGCCGACGCCTTCTTCCGGCGTTTGGAAGACGATGAAGGTGGCCGAGGTGCCGGTCTTCAGCGTGTCGAGAAGCGGCTTTTCAAGGATGACCTCGGCATAGCAGCCGTCGCCGAAGCAGCGCACGAAGTAGGCGCGGCCAATGTCCTTGCCATCGATGTTGAGGCCGAGGCCGTTGGGCAGAAGGACGCCCAGCGGCGCCAGGACGCGCAGGATTTCGGCCTTGTTGTCAGCCGTGCGCAGCACCACCACGGAAAGGCCGATCTCAGGCCGGTCCTCGGCGATGACGTTCTGCATCATCACGCATTGCTCGGCTGTGGCGCCTGCCGGCGTGTCGCAGATAATCGACCAGGCGCCATGGGTGGAGCGCACCGAGCCACCCTGCGGCTGGGAAGGCTTTGCCTGAGGCTGCCCGGCCGGCTGTTCCTGGGCGCCTGCCGACATGGCGAAGCCAGCGAGCGTGGCAAACAGAAAGAACTTCGCCAAGTTTCCCGAAAGGCGAGGGATCATGATGGCTCCATTGCGAATCGCACGACACCGAGCGTGACAACTAAAACTATACGGCAACAGGATGGCCGAACCAACCAATTGCGCCGTTTCGGGCGTCTTTGCAGCCAGTTGGCTGAGGGAGGGGAAAGGGTGGTGCTTTCCAAAAGATCAGCATAGAGGCTGTGAACAAGTCTTGGAAGCGGGGACTTCCACGCCCTTGCGCGCAAAAATGCCGCACGGGTTCTTGTGCTCCTTTCTTGCGGTCGGAAAGAGAGTATGGTTTGAACCCACTTTAGGACCATCGGGATTCCCCGTCCCGATGCGCTTTATCATTCGTGCGGACGTAAGCACGAAATTGGGAGACAAAGAGGGCGATGAAAAAAATTCTTGCAAGTGCTGGCGCCGCGGCAGCTTTTTTCGCCACCGCCGCGGCTTACGCGGCGCAGCCGACGCCTTGGCAGACCGGGTTCCAGCCTGCCGCCACGGGTATCATGGAGCAGATCGCGTGGTTTGAGCAGTACACCCTGTGGTTCATTGTGCCGATCACGTTGTTGGTGCTGCTGCTGCTGCTGTACTGCGTCCTGCGTTTCCGCGCGGGTGCGAACCCGGTTCCGTCGCGCACGAGCCACAACACGCTGATCGAGGTCATCTGGACCGTCGGTCCGGTTGTCGCTCTGCTGTTCATCGCTGTTCCCTCGTTTCAGTTGCTGACCGCGCAGTATTCGCCGGGCGAAGAGGCCAAGGTGACGGTCAAGGCGACCGGCAACCAGTGGAACTGGGACTACGAGTATCAGACTGACGAGCCTTTCTCCTTCAACTCGGCCATGCTGGCCGACGCCGACCGCGCCGCGGAAGGCAAGGAGGATCTGGCTGTCTATCCGCGTCTTCTCGCGGTCGACAACGAGATCGTCGTGCCTGTCGACACGATGGTTCGTGTTCTCGTGACCGCCAGCGACGTGATCCATGCCTTCGCCATGCCGGCTTTCGGCGTGAAGACGGACGCCGTGCCGGGTCGTATCAACGAGATCTGGTTCAAGGCGAAGAAGGAAGGCCTGTATTACGGCCAGTGCTCCGAGCTTTGCGGCAAGGACCACGCCTTCATGCCGATCGCCGTGCGCGTCGTTTCGGACAAGCAGTACGAGACCTGGGCTGCGCAGGCCAAGACCGATTTGAGCGGTGCCAACAAGGCGCTGATGGCTGAGATTGAATCCACTGCAAAGGTGGCGGCCGCCGGCAATTGATGCTGCGTCCGAATAGAAATTAGGAATGGAGCGGAACATGGCAGGCGCTGCAGTTCACGACATCCACGATCACAAGCCGCGTGGCTTGGTTCGCTGGTTGTATTCGACCAACCATAAAGACATCGGCACCCTCTACCTGATCTTTGCGATCTTCGCCGGCATCATCGGCGGCTTCATGTCGGTGATGATCCGCTGGGAGCTGGCCGAGCCGGGTATCCAGATTTTCCACGGCCTCGCGTCGATGGTCTATGGCGTCGAGGGGGATGCCGCGATCGACTCCGGCAAGCACATGTTCAATGTGTTCACCACCATGCACGGCCTCATCATGATCTTCTTCATGGTTATGCCCGCGCTGATCGGTGGCTTCGCCAACTGGATGGTTCCGATCATGATCGGTGCGCCGGACATGGCGTTCCCGCGCATGAACAACATCTCGTTCTGGCTGCTGGTTCCTGCCTTCATCCTGCTCCTGATGTCGTTCTTCGTCCCCGGCCCGGCCGGCGGATGGGGTGTCGGCGGCGGCTGGACGATGTATCCGCCCTTCGCGACGTCGGGCCAGCCCGGCCCCGCGATGGACCTGGCGATCCTTTCGGTTCACATCGCCGGTGCTTCGTCGATCCTGGGTGCGATCAACTTCATCACCACCATCTTCAACATGCGCGCTCCCGGCATGACGCTGCACAAGATGCCGCTGTTTGCCTGGGCCGTGCTGATCACCGCGTTCCTGCTGCTGCTGTCGCTGCCGGTTCTGGCTGGTGGCATCACCATGCTGCTGACCGACCGCAACTTCGGCACCGCGTTCTTCTCTCCGGAAGGCGGCGGCGACCCGATCCTGTACCAGCACCTGTTCTGGTTCTTCGGTCACCCGGAAGTCTACATTCTGATTCTGCCGGGCTTCGGCATCGTCAGCCACATCATCGCGACCTTCTCGCGCAAGCCGATCTTCGGCTACCTAGGCATGGCCTACGCCATGGTGGCGATCGGTGCGGTCGGCTTCATCGTGTGGGCTCACCACATGTACACCACCGGCCTGTCGCTCGACACGCAGCGCTACTTCGTGTTCGCCACGATGGTAATTGCGGTGCCGACCGGCGTGAAGATCTTCTCGTGGATCGCCACGATGTGGGGCGGCTCGATCTCCTTCAAGGCGCCCATGCTGTGGTCGATCGGCTTCATCTTCATGTTCACCGTCGGCGGCATGACCGGCGTGCAGTTGGCCAATGCCGGCCTCGACCGCTCGCTGCATGACACCTACTACGTCGTGGCGCACTTCCACTACGTGCTGTCGCTGGGTGCCGTGTTCGCCATCTTCGCGGCCTGGTACTACTGGTTCCCGAAGATGACCGGCTACATGTACTCGCCGGTGATCGCCAACACCCACTTCTGGATCACGTTCATCGGCGTGAACCTGATCTTCTTCCCGCAGCACTTCCTGGGTCTGGCCGGCATGCCGCGCCGCTACATCGACTATCCGGATGCGTTCGCGGGCTGGAACCAGGTGTCGTCTTACGGCTCCTATATCTCGGCCTTCGCCTTCCTGGTCTTCCTGTTCGGCGTGTTCGAGGCTTTCGCCAAGAAGCGCGTGGCCGGGGCCAATCCGTGGGGCGAAGGTGCGACCACGCTGGAATGGCAGCTTTCTTCGCCGCCGCCGTTCCACCAGTGGGAAGAACTGCCGCGCATCAAGTAAGAAGCGCATGACAAACGCGAAACCGCCGGTCGCCGGCGGTTTCGACAAACAGAAATGGACCCGGTTGGTATGGCCCTGGTTGAAAAGAGCACGTTGCACGATGGTGGTTTCCGCATGTCGGAAGCCACGGCCGGCGATTTCATCGCGCTGCTGAAGCCGCGCGTGATGTCGCTCGTCGTGTTCACCGCCTTTGTCGGCCTGATGGCCGCCCCGGTGTCCATAAATCCGTTCATCGCCGTCGTGGCCATACTGGCCATCGCGATCGGGGCAGGGGCCTCGGGCGCGCTGAACATGTGGTACGACGCCGATATCGACGCAGTCATGACGCGCACCGCCAAGCGGCCGGTGCCGTCTGGCCGCGTGCTGCCCGGCGAAGCGCTGGGCTTCGGTGTCATTCTCTCGTTATTGTCGGTGCTGACGCTGGGCGTGCTGGTCAACTGGGTTTCGGCCGCGCTTCTCGCCTTCACCATCTTCTTCTATGCGGTGGTCTACACGATCTGGCTGAAGCGCTGGACGCCGCAGAACATCGTCATCGGCGGCGCCGCCGGCGCCTTCCCGCCGATTGTCGGCTGGGCGGCCGCAACCGGCTCGATCAGCCTCGAAAGCGTCATTCTTTTCCTGATCATCTTCCTGTGGACCCCGCCGCACTTCTGGGCGCTGGCGTTGTTCAAGTCGGAAGACTACAGCCGCGCCGGCGTGCCCATGATGCCGAATGTGGCGGGTGCTGCCTCGACGCGCCGGCAGATCTTCGCCTATACGCTTCTGACCGCCCCCGTGGGCGTCCTGCCCTGGCTGCTCGGCTATACCTCCGTTGCCTACGGTGTCGTGGCGATCGCGCTCGGCCTCGGCTTTATCTGGTATGCCTGGAAAGTGCTGCTCATGCCTGACAGCGACCGGACCATGAAGCCCGCCAAGGCGATGTTCGGCTATTCGCTGCTCTACCTGTTCGGCATCTTCGCCGCCTATCTCGCGGACAGTATCGTCGAGCGCTTGCTCGCGATGCCAGGAGTATAGCCATGACAGAACCTGAAATGGTCACCCTCACCGAAAGCCAGCGCAAGGCGCGTCGCAGCCGCTCGATCGCGATCGGGCTCGGGCTTGCCCTTCTGGTGGTCATCTTCTACGTCGCAACGATCATCAAGTTTGGTCCGGCGATTCTGGACCGTACGTTTTGAGGGTCGCCATGAACCGTGACAACGTGACGACAACCGATCAGAAGACGCAAAGCTCCAACAAGCGGGTCGCTGGCATCTGCCTGGCATTCATCGCCGGCATGGTGGGCATGTCCTATGCGGCCGTGCCGCTCTACTCGATGTTCTGCCGCGTGACCGGTTATGGCGGCACGACGCAGCGTGTCGACCAGTATTCAGACCGGGTGCTGGACCAGAAGGTGACCGTCCGGTTCGACGCAAACACGGCGGGCGGGCTGCCGTGGTCGTTCAAGCCGGTGGCGCGCGAGATCTCCATCAAGATCGGCGAGACCGCGCAGGCGCACTACACGGCAACCAACAGCTTCGATGTGCCGACCGCCGGCCGCGCGACTTTCAACGTCACGCCCGAACTGGCGGGCGCCTATTTCAACAAGGTGGAGTGCTTCTGCTTCACCGACACGACCTTGAAGCCCGGCGAAACGCTGGACATGCCGGTGGTCTTCTACGTCGATCCCGACATCGTCAACGTGCCGGAACTGAAGGACGTGAAGACGATCACCCTTTCTTACACTTTCTTCCCGATTGAGGGGGCAAAGCCGATGGCCAACGCGCCGCAGGCCGGATACCTCAAGACAAACGAAAACACCGACGGAAACCTCGGGGGCTGAGATGGCTGACGCGCATTCCAAACCACAACACGACTATCACATCATAGATCCTAGCCCGTGGCCCCTGCTGGGCTCCATCGGCGCTCTCGTCATGGCCATTGGCGGCGTCGCCTGGATGCAGGCCATGAAGCAGGGCAGCTTCCCGTTCCTGGGCCTCGACCTGGCACATGCCAGGTACTGGGTCTTTGCGGTGGGCGTGCTCATCGTTCTCTACACCATGTATGCGTGGTGGTCGGACACGGTGAAGGAAGCGCATGAGGGACACCACACCCGCGTGGTTTCGCTGCACCTGCGCTATGGCATGATCATGTTCATCGCCTCCGAGGTGATGTTCTTCGTCGCCTGGTTCTGGGCGTTCTTTGACGCCAGCCTCTTCCCGGCCGAGACCGAGCAATACGCTCGCGCCGCCTACACCGGGGGCATCTGGCCGCCGAAGGGCATCGAGGTTCTCGATCCTTTCCACCTGCCGCTCTACAACACCATCATCCTGCTGCTGTCGGGCACGGCCGTTACCTGGGCTCACCACGCCCTGCTGCACAACGACCGCAAGGGTCTGGTGAACGGCCTGGCAATCACGGTTGGACTTGGCGTGCTCTTCACCTTCGTGCAGGCATACGAATACATGCACGCGCCGTTCAACTTCCACGACTCGATCTACGGCGCGACCTTCTTCATGGCCACGGGCTTCCATGGCTTCCACGTGATCATCGGCACGATCTTCCTGCTGGTGTGCCTGCTGCGTGCGATGCGCGGCGACTTCACGCCGAAGCAGCATTTCGGCCTTGAGGCTGCCGCCTGGTACTGGCACTTCGTTGACGTGGTGTGGCTGTTCCTGTTCGCCAGCATCTACGTCTGGGCGTCGGTTGGCGCGACGATTGCCCACTAAGGCGCAATGATCTGATAAAAGGAAAGGCGGTCGTGGCCACACGGCCGCCTTTTCCATTTCTCGGGCCCCCGCGTCGCGGTGGCCGAAACGGAGACCCTACATGACGCAGCCCCAGCACGACGATCAGGCGCTCTGGCCGCCGGTGGAGCCGTTCTCCGCTGGCCTGCGTGGGTGCTGCCCGCGCTGCGGCGAAGGCAGGCTCTTCTCCGGCTTCCTGACGGTCGCGCCGCGCTGCGGCACCTGCCGGCTGGACTATTCCTTTGCCGACGCCGGCGATGGGCCAGCGGTGTTCGTCATTCTCATCATCGGCTTCATTGTGGTGGCGCTGGCGCTGTGGATGGAGGTTGCGCTCAATCCGCCGCTGTGGGTGCATTTCCTGCTATGGGTACCGCTGACGCTGGCGCTCGGCCTGACTGCGCTGCGGCTGATCAAGGGAATTCTGATCACGCTGCAATACCGCAACAAGGCAGCCGAAGGGCGCCTGGAGCATCCGCGATGAGCAAGCAAGCCGATCTTTCGACGGGGCGCAAGGCGCCGGCACGCTGGCCCGCTTTGGTGCTGGGGGTTATCGGCCTGGCGGTGCTGCTCGGGCTCGGAACCTGGCAGGTGCAGCGGCTGCAGTGGAAGGAAGGTTTGATCGCCACCATCGCCGAGCGGGTGCATTTGCCGCCGCTGCCGCTTGCCGACGCCGAGGCGAAGTTCGCGTCGACCGGCGACATCGACTACTGGCCGGTGACGGTGAGCGGCGAGTTCCAGCACCAGGCCGAAAGGCACTTCTTCGCCACCCATGATGGCCGCTCGGGCTTCTTCGTCTATACGCCCCTGATGCTGGCAGACGGCCGCTACGTGTTCGTCAACCGGGGTTTTGTCCCCTACGAGATGAAAGACGCGGCGACCAGGCCGCAGGGCCAGGTTGCCGGCACGGTCACGGTCAACGGCCTGGCCCGCAACCCGCTGACGGAAAAGCCCTCAGCGCTGATCCCGGACAACGACACGGCCAAGAACATCTTTTACTGGAAGGACCTCGGCGCCATGACGGCGACGGCGGGGCTGCCGCCGCAGGCGAAGGTGCTTCCCTTCTTCATCGACGCCGACAAGGCGCCCAACCCGGGCGGAATGCCGATCGGCGGTGTAACGATCATCGACCTGCCCAACAACCACCTGCAATACGCCGTGACCTGGTATGGCCTGGCGGCGGCGTTGGCCGGTGTGCTGGGCGCGTGGCTGTGGCGCTCGCGCCGGGGCGGGCGGGCGTGACGGCCAGCCGCCCTTGACAGAAGCACGGTGCAGACCTCATTTCGACATCGTTGAAACAGACCGGACATCATGCCTGATATTTCTTCCAACAAGCCGCCCCTGACGCTCCTGCTCTGCCAGCCGCGGGGGTTCTGTGCCGGCGTCGAGCGCGCCATCCACATCGTGGTGCTTGCGCTGAAGAAGTATGGCGCGCCGGTCTATGTGCGCCATGAGATCGTACACAACCGCTTCGTCGTGGAAGGGCTGCAGAATCTCGGCGCGGTCTTCATCGAGGAACTGCACGAGATTCCGGCCGAGCATCGCGACGCGCCGGTGGTGTTCTCGGCGCACGGCGTGCCGAAGTCGGTGCCTGCCGACGCGCAGGCGCGCCAGCTTTTTTATCTGGACGCCACCTGTCCGCTGGTTTCGAAGGTGCACAAGCAGGCCATGCGCCACCAGCGGCTCGGCCGCCATGTGCTGCTGATCGGCCATTCCGGACATCCGGAGGTCATCGGCACGATGGGCCAGTTGCCGGAAGGCTCGGTGACGCTGATCGAGACTGAAGCCGATGTGGCAGCCTTCGAGCCATCCGATCCAGAGGCGCTGGGCTTCGTGACCCAGACAACACTTTCGGTGGAAGACACTGCCGGCCTGATCCGCGCGCTGGAGACGAAGTTCCCATCCATCAAGGCGCCGGCGGCCGAATCGATCTGCTACGCCACCACCAACCGCCAGGAGGCGGTGAAGCAGGCGGCACCTGACGCCGACCTGTTCCTGGTGGTCGGAGCGCCCAACTCGTCCAATTCCAAGCGGCTCGTGGAAGTGGCCGAACGTGCCGGCGCGAAGATGTCGCTTCTGGTCCAGCGTGCGTCCGAGATTCCATGGGATGACATTCCCCATATTTCGACACTAGGCCTCTCGGCGGGGGCATCCGCGCCGGAGATCGTCGTCGACGAGATCATCAATGCCTTCCGCGAGCGGTTCGACGTGTCGGTCGAACTGGCGGTGACGGCAACGGAAACGGAGCATTTCCCGGTCATGAGCGCATTGCGCGATGTCGAACTGGCGCCGTCGGACATGGCGTTCCTGAACGGGAACGCGTGATGGCGGTCTATACGGACGTTTCCGAGAGCGAACTCGGGGCCTTTCTCCAAAACTATTCGATAGGCGATCTGCTTTCCTACAAGGGAATCGCGGAAGGCTCGGAGAATTCCAACTTCCTGCTTCACACCACCAGCGGGTCCTACATCCTGACCCTTTACGAGAAGCGTGTCGACGAATCCGACCTGCCGTTCTTCCTTGGCCTGATGGAGCACCTGGCGCGCAAGGGCATATCCTGCCCGCTGCCGGTTCATCGCCGCGACGGCAGCGTGACTGGCATGCTGGCCGGGCGCACGGCCGCTGTGATCACTTTCCTGGAAGGGATGTGGATGCGCCGGCCCACGGTGGCGCATTGCCGCGAGGTGGGCAAGGCGCTGGCGAGCCTGCATGTTGCCGGCATGGACTTTCCCATGTCGCGCCCCAACGCGCTCGACATTGCCGGCTGGCGCAAGCTGTGGGCGGGCTCGCACGACCGCGCCGACGAGGTGGAGCCGGGCCTGGCGGAAGAGGTCGATGGCGACTTCGCCGAATTCGAACGCAACTGGCCGAAGGACCTGCCATCGGGCATCATCCATGCCGACCTGTTCCCGGACAATGTGTTTTTCCTGGGCGACCGGCTGTCGGGCCTGATCGACTTCTATTTCGCCTGCAACGATATCTATGCCTATGACTTGGCGACCTGCCTGAACGCCTGGTGCTTCGAGAAGGACAATTCCTACAACCTGACCAAGAGCACGGCGTTGCTGGCCGGCTACCAGTCCGTGCGGCCGCTGAGCGAAGCCGAAAAGTCGGCGATGCCGATACTGGCGCGCGGCTCTGCGTTGCGCTTCATGCTGACCAGGCTCTACGACTGGCTGACGATACCGGACGGGGCGCTGGTGCAGAAGCGCGACCCCATGGAGTTCATCCGCCGCGTGCGCTTCCATCGGCAGATCACCTCGGCTTCGGAGTACGGCCTGAAATGAAGACGGTCGAGATATTCACGGACGGCGCCTGCTCGGGCAATCCGGGGCCCGGCGGCTGGGGTGCGATCCTGCGTTTCAACGGCGTGACCAAGGAGCTTTCCGGCGGCGAAGCCCAGACCACCAACAATCGCATGGAATTGCTGGCGGCAATCTCGGCGCTGAACGCGCTGAAGGAGCCCTGCACGGTGGAGCTTCACACAGACAGCAAATACGTCATGGACGGCATTTCCAAGTGGATCCATGGCTGGAAGAAGAACGGCTGGAAGACGGCGGACAAGAAGCCGGTGAAGAATGGCGAGCTGTGGCAGGCGCTGGACGAGGCCAACAGGCGCCACAAGGTGACCTGGAACTGGGTGAAGGGCCATGCCGGCCACCCGGAAAACGAACGCGCCGACGAACTGGCACGCATGGGCATGGCGCCGTTCAAGAAGTAGCCACCTGCCTCGCGGGGCACGGTGGCGAGCAAGGCGCGCGCGGCAAGGGCCGACGCGCGCCCGAAACCGTCAGAGCTGCTCGAGCAGCTTGGCAGCGCCCGACTCGACGGCTTGACCCGGCGCATCCTCGACATTGAGCGCGGTCACCTTGCCGTCCTCCACGATCATGGAAAAGCGCTTCGAGCGCGTGCCGAGCCCGCCTGCGCTGAGATCCATGTCCAAACCGGCCGCGCGCACGAAATCGGCGTTGCCATCGGCCAGGAAGAGGATCTTGCCATTGCTTTCGGTGGCGCGGGCCCAGGCGTCCATGACGAAATGATCGTTCACCGCCACGACGGCGATGGTATCGACTCCGCGCGCGATGATTGCGTCGTGGTTTTCCAGATAGCCGGGCAGGTGGTTGTTGCTGCAGGTGGGGGTAAAGGCGCCCGGCACGCCGAACAGCACCACCTTCTTGCCGCCGAAGATTTCGGCGGTGGTGAGGCTCTTGGCGCCGTCGGCGGTGACGGTCTTGAAGGTGGCTTCCGGCAGTTTGTCGCCAACGGTGATCATGCTTGCACTCCCTGATCGTGATTGATCGCCATCTTTGGGTAACGGCATATTGCTCGAGAGACAATCACGGAGCCGGCGGCATCGGCAGAGCCGTGTGGGTAACTCTCAAGGGTAGGGGAGAATGCCGCTGACCGCGCCTCGGTCGGTGACCAGCGTGTAGTGCAGGCCGCCGGCGGCGGGGTTGAGGGCGGGGCGGTCGAGCACTTCGACGGAGAAGACGGTCTTGCCATTCTTCTCGTTGCGCTTGGGAGCCGCAAAGACGTAGCCGTCGTCGCCCGCCAGGAAGAGCTCGGCAGAAGCGGCTCCGAAAGGCAGGTCAGCGGCCACGAGCAGGGTCTTGTCGTCTTGCCCGACGATGGTTGCTCCGAAGTCGGACCGCGCAGCCATCGGCAGGGCCTGGATGGCCCTTGCGACGCTGGTGGCGTCGGCCAGATCGTCGGGCGCGCTTGCGGGGTCAAGCGTGAAGTTCGCGTGGACGGGGATGCAGATCGCCTCGCATATGCCGAGGAACACATCGGCGGAAATCACTGCCGGTTTGTCCGGCGAGGCGATGTGGAACGTGATCGGCAGCGCAATGGAGCGATCATAGCCGGCCCAGAGCGAATAGCCGTCGTCATGGCGCTGCGGCGCCGGAAAGCTGACCTCCGCGCCGGAAACATTTGTGCTGCCGGTGATGTTCAGCGATGGCGGCACGCCGGCATCGCCGGGATCGCGCCAATAGGTCTTCCAGCCCGGATCGAGATGGATGTCGAGTACGCCCTTGAGGCGCCCTTGCGCATCCGGCATGCCGGTGGTGACCAGCCTTATGCGGCCGCCCTGCGCCTCGAACCAGTCGGTGGACGATGAGTAAGCGGGGCCGCTCCACGCTGCGGCGACAACGAGAGCGAGTGCTGCGGCTGTGACGTGCTTCATGGCTACGGTTTGCCCCGGCCGGGAGGGTTTCGCAACACGAGGGCTGGTGTAGCAGATATCATTTTTGCGTGAAGCCATGCGAATCCCCGTGCCTCGGTTCGCGCATCTCGTATCTTTCAAGTGTGGCGAAAACGGACTAGGTTTTTCCAATGGACATTCCGAACCAGAAAAAGACCAGCCGAGGCTTTCTCGATGACCAGTTCCTGATTGCCATGCCGGGCATGAAGGACGAGCGGTTTGCGCGCTCCGTGATCTATATCTGCGCCCACTCGGAAGAGGGGGCCATGGGGCTCATTATCAACCAAAGCCAGGAGCTGCTGTTCCCCGACCTGCTCGTGCAGCTTGGCATATTGGACGAGCAGGAGGCGATCCGCCTGCCTTCGCCGGCGCGCGATATCGTGGTGCGCAATGGCGGCCCGGTCGACCGCAGCCGCGGTTTCGTGCTTCACAGCGACGATTACAGGGTTGAATCCTCGCTGCCGATTTCGGACAGCGTTTGCCTGACGGCGACAGTGGACATTTTGCGCGCGATATCGATCGGGCGCGGACCGCGCCAGGCGCTGATGGCCCTGGGCTATGCCGGTTGGGCCGCGGGGCAACTGGAAAACGAGATCGCACAGAACGGCTGGCTGACCTGCCCCGCCAAGCCGGAGTTCCTGTTCGACGCCGACATCGACCGCAAATACGACCGGCTGCTGGCTTCGCTCGGGGTGGACCTGGCCCATCTGAGCAGCGACGCCGGGCACGCCTGAAGCCAACCTAGGCTGCGTGTGACCAACCGGCCGTATGAATGAACCCGGCCGGCGCTGCACACCCGGTCAGGTCTGGGCCAGCGGGTATTGCTCCTTCAGCAGCTTGAGCACGGCGTCGCCGTTGATCGGCGTGCCGAACATGAAGCTCTGCACATATTCGCAGCCCATCTGCCTGAGCTGCAGGGCGTCGCTTTCGTCCGATATGCCCTCGGCCACCACCGACATGCCCAGCTCGTGGGCCATGTTGACCATCGATCTCAGGAGCACGTCGCGCTTGGGCGACGAATCGTCGAGGAAGCTCTTGTCGATCTTGATCGTGTCGAAGGGGAAGCGCGTCAGATAGGACAGCGACGAGTAGCCGGTGCCGAAATCATCGAGCGACAGGCCGATGCCGAGCTGCTTCAATTTGTTGAGCACATGCGCGCTCTGCTCCGGATTGTCCATGACCAGTGATTCGGTCAGTTCCAGCCGGAAGCAGCGCGCCTTCAGATTGGCGCGGGCGATGACGGAGCGCACGTCGCTGACAAGATCGCGGCGGATGAGCTGGCGGCTGGACAGGTTGACCGAGACCGACAGCGGCGCGTCTCCTATCTGCTTCTGCCAATAGGCGAGGTCCTCGGCCGCGCGCTCCATGGCGAACAGGCCGAGCTGGACGATGAGGCCGCAGCTTTCGGCCACGGGGATGAAATCGGCGGGCGGGATCATGCCGCGGCGCGGATGCTCCCAGCGCAGCAATGCCTCGAAGCCGGCGACGCTGCGGTCTTCCAACCGGACGATCGGCTGATAGGCGAGGGTGAATTCCTTGCGCTCGACAGCGCGGCGCAGGTCCGATTCGAGCTGCAGCCTGTCGGTGCCGACCGAGCGGAAGGCGGGGCGGAAGGGTTCGATGCGGTCGCCGCCGAAACGCTTGGCCTGCAGCATGGCAAGCTCGGCGTCCTTGACCATGTCGTCGGCGGATGCCTGCGATGGCGTCCAGGTGATCAGGCCGACGGAAGCGGTGAGCACGATCTCGCGCTTGGCGAAGGTAATCGGCGAGCCGATCGCCTGCTTGATGGCATCGGCCACGGCGGCGATCCGCGCCGGGTCCTGTTCCGACAACAGCATCAGCGCGAACTGATCGCCGGCGAAGCGCGACAGCGAATCCTTGGGCTTGAGCAGACGGTGCAGCCGCCGTGCAATCGTGAGCAGGATGGTGTCGCCGGCGGAGATGCCGAGACCGTCGTTGACGTGCTTGAAGCGGTCGATGTCGATGACGAAGACCGTTGGGCGGATGTTGTCCTCGGTCTTGGCGATCGACAGAACCGCTTCGAGCCGGTTCATGAACAGCTCGCGATTGGGCAGGCCGGTGAGATTGTCGTGCACGGCGTCGTGCAGGAGCCTTTCCTCGGCCTTCTTCTGCTCGGTGATGTCGAGCAGCGTGCCGACGCAGCGAATGACCTCGCCATCCGAGCCGACCACGGGCCGGGCGCGCAGCGCAAACCAGTGATAATGGCCGTCGGCGCCGCGCAGGCGGAAATTCTGCGCCACGCGCCCGCGCCGGTGCTCCAGCACCACGTCGAGCGTGGTGCGGAAGGTGTCGCGGTCGTCGCTGTGGAGCACGGGCAGCCAGTTGCGAGCCGGGCCGCCGAGCGTGTTGGAGGGCAGGCCGAGTTGCAGGCTGACATCTGGCCGCGTCACCACGCGGTCGCGCAGCACGTCCCAATCCCACACGATGTCGCCGGAGCCCGCCACGGCCAGTGCCTGGCGCTCCAGGTCGCTGAACAGGCCCTGGTGCAGCGCGCCGCCGGCAAAGGCGTGCTGCATGACGGTGAAGCCGATGAGCAGAATGATGAGGATAAGGCCGCCGCCCAGCGCCGGTTGCACCACGTCGTTGTCCAGAAGCCCGGTGACCGCCATCCATGAGCCGCAAAGCCAGATCAGCACCATGACCCAGCTGGGGATCAGCATGATGGCGCGGTCGTAGCCGCGAATGCCCAGAAGCACGATGAGGCCGATGCCGCTGATGGCGGTGGCGGCAAAAGACAGGCGCGCGACGCCCGATGCCACGGCCGGGTCGACGACGGCCACGCCGGCGATCAGCACCAGCCCGAGGATCCATGCCAGGGCGCCGTAGCTGAAATGCCCGTGCCAGCGGTTGAGGTTAAGGTAGGCGAAGAGGAACACCACGAGGGTCGCGGCCAGGCTGACCTCGGTGCCGGCGCGCCATATCTGCTCACTGCCGGGAGATATGGACATGATCTTGTTGAGGAAGCCGAAGTCCACGCAGATATAGGCAAGAACCGCCCATGACAGTGCGGCAGTGGCCGGGAACATCGACGTGCCCTTGACCACGAAGAGAATGGTGAGGAACAGCGCAAGCAGCCCGGCGATGCCGATGATGATGCCGCGGAACAGCGTGTAGGAATTGACCGAGTCCTTGTAGGATACCGGGTCCCACAGATAGACCTGCGGCAGCTTGGGCGAGGACAGCTCGGCGATGAAGGTGACGACCGCGCCCGGGTTCAGCGTGACCAGGAACACATCGGCGTCTGGGCTCGGCTGGCGATCCAGCGAGAAGCCTTCACTGGGGGTGATGGCCACGATGCGGCTGGAGCCGAGGTCGGGCCAGAACAGGCCGGAGTTCACAAGGCGGAAGTGCGGCGCCACGATCAGCCTGTCGAGCTGCTGTTCGGTGGTGTTGGCGAGAGCAAAGACCGCCCAGTCGCCGCCGGAGCGGGTGTCGTTGGCTTCCACCTCGATGCGGCGGACGATGCCGTCTGGGCCGGGCGCGGTGGAGACCTGAAAATTCTCGCCCTGATTCCGATAGATTTCCACAGCGCCCGAAAGGTCCAGCGCAATGTCGTCACGGGCGATCTTGATCGGCTCTATGGCGAAGGCGGAGGATGCCGTCCAGAAGACCGCGAATGCCGCGAGAAATATGGCCAACAGGCGTCCGATCCGCAGAGAGTTTGTCAAAATCAGCCCTTTGTCGTGACACCACGCCGATCGCCCGCGATCAAGGCGTAGAGGTAGTGATCCTGCCACTTTCCGTTGATTCTGAGAAAGGAGCGCAACAGTCCTTCACGCTGAAATCCGGCTTTTTCAAGCACGCGGATCGAGCGCTTGTTGCCGGGAATACAGGCGGCTTCGATCCTGTGCAACCTCAGCGTTTCGAAGCCGAAGTCGACGACCAGCAGCAGTGCGTCCAGCATGAGCCCCCTGCCGGCGAAGCGTTCGCCGATCCAGTAGCCGATCTGGCCGCTTTGCGAGACGCCGCGACGAACGTTTCCGAGCGTGATGCCGCCGATCAGCTTGCCGGAGGCATTGTCGAAGATGAAAAAGGCGCTGGCGCTGCCATTGGCGTAGTCCTCGCGGTAGCGGCTGAGCCGCTGGCGCCAGGCCGAGCGCCCGAGCTCGTCAGGCGACCACAGCGGTTCCCACGGCTCCAGAAAAGCGCGGCTTTCCGCCCGCAGCGCGGCCCATTCGCGGTAATCGCCGGGCTGCGGCATGCGAAGGTGCACGCGCTCGCCCTTCAGCGCCGGCATGTCTCGGCGGAGAAAGGGGAGCGCGAACATGGCTTCCGGCGCGGCTTACCCGGCCAGCTTCTGAATGCTGCCGGTGGATTTGGGAAGTGCGTCGCTAATCGCCTCGTAGTGCGGAAGCGTTCCGATGGGGCCGACGGCGGTGACCGTTGGCTTGGTCGAGAAGAGACGTCCCGAAAGGTCGGTCAACCGGTCGACGGTGAGCGCGCCCAGTCGTTCCATCAGCTCTTCCTTGGCGATGGGGCGGCCGAACAGCAAAATCTGCCGCGCGATCTGCGAAGCCCGGCTGGAAGCGCTTTCGGCCGACATGATGAGGCCAGCGCGATATTGCGCGCGCGCCCTGTCGAGCTCTTCCTGGGAAATGCTTTCGCTGGCGCGTTCGAGTTCTTGGATGATGACCGGAACCAGGCGGGCGATGTCTGTCTGCCCGGTGGCGGCATGGACGCCGAAGATACCGGTGTCGGAAAAGCCCCAGTGGAAGGCATAGACCGAATAGCAAAGGCCGCGCTTTTCGCGAACCTCCTGGAACAGGCGGGACGACATGCCTCCGCCGAGGATCATAGACAGGACCTGCGAGGCGTAGAAGTCGCGAACATGATAGGCGCGGCCTTCGAAGCCAAGCACGATCTGGGCGTCCATCAGGTCGCGATGTTCGCGGTAATCGCCGCCGACGTAATTGGCGAATTGCGGCACGATGCCATCGGCCTTGGAGCGGAAGCTGCCGAGCCGCCTTTCGACATCGCGCACGAAGACGTCGTGCTTCACGTCGCCGGCCGCAACGACCACCATCTGCTCGGCCCCGTACTGGCGCTCCATGAAGGCGTGAAGCTGCTGCGAGGTGAAGGACTTTACCGTTTCGGGCGTGCCGAGAATGGAGCGGCCGATGGTCTGGTGGCGGAAGGCCGTCTCGGTGAAATGATCGAACACGACGTCGTCCGGCGTGTCGTGGGCCGCGCCGATCTCCTGCAGGATGACGTGCTGCTCGCGCTCCAGCTCGTCGGGATCGAACTTCGATTCCGTCAGGATGTCGGCAAGGAGATCGAGGCCGAGCGGCACGTCGTCGGCGAGCACGCGGGCGTAGAAGGACGTCGTTTCAACGCTGGTGGCGGCATTGATTTCGCCGCCGACATTCTCGATCTCCGAAGCGATCTGGAAGGCGCTTCGCTTGTTGGTCCCCTTGAACGCCATGTGTTCAAGGAGGTGGGCCATCCCATGCTCGTCGTCGCGTTCGTTTCGGGCCCCGGACTTGACCCAAACACCCATTGCGACGGATTCGATACTTGGAAGGGTCTCGGTGGCTACCGTCAGGCCGTTCGACAGACGGCTTACCTCAACACCCATAAAGATACTCCCTAGAGCGCCGCCCGCGCGTGGCGACCAATGTAATCTTCCACCATTTTCAGGTCGGAGGATAGTATCGTGTACTTTTCCTCCTTTTCCATCAACCCCCCAAGCCAGGCCGGCAGCGCCGGCGTGATGCCGCTGGCTTCCCGCACGGCGTCGGGGAACTTGGCCGGATGGGCAGTGGCAAGCACGACCATCGGCGTGTCGCCGGCATGCTGGCGGGCCACATGCATGGCGGTGGCGGTGTGCGGATCGAGCAGATAGGAGCTCGCGTCCAGCGTCTCGCGAATGGTGGCGGCGGTTTCGGCCATGTCCGAGCGGCCGGCATCGAACTCGCCGCGGATGGCCGCCTGCGTCGGCGCGTCGATCGAGAATGCGCCGGACTGCTTCAGGCCCGCCATGTAGCGCCGAACCTCTCCGGCGTCGCGGCCGGAAGCCTCGAACAGCAGGCGCTCGAAATTCGACGAGACCTGAATGTCCATGGAGGGCGAGGTCGTCACGGTCACGCCGGCGGTGCGGTATTCGCCCGTCGCCAGTGTGCGGGCGAGGATGTCGTTGTCATTGGTGGCGATGACGAGCCGCTCGATCGGCAGGCCCATGCGCTTGGCGGCGTAGCCGGCGAAGATGTCGCCGAAATTGCCCGTCGGCACGGTGAAGGAGACCGGCCTGTCCGGCGCCCCGAGCGAAATCGCCGAGGAGAAGTAGTAGACGATCTGGGCCATGATGCGGGCCCAGTTGATGGAGTTCACGCCCGACAGCGCGATGCGGTCGCGGAAGGCGTGGTCGTTGAACATATCCTTCACCAGGCCCTGGCAATCGTCGAAATTGCCTTCGATGGCCAAGGCGTGGACATTGCCCGCGGTATTCGTCGTCATCTGGCGCTGCTGCACCGGCGAGACGCGGCCATGCGGGAACAGCACGAACATGTCGGTGCGGTCGCGGCCGGCAAAGGCGTCGATGGCAGCACCACCGGTATCGCCCGAAGTGGCGGCGGTGATGGTTGCAAGCTGGCCGCGCTCGGCCAGAACATGGTCCATCAGCCGGGCCAGCATCTGCATGGCCACGTCCTTGAAGGCCAGCGTAGGCCCGTGGAAAAGCTCCAGCACGAAGGTGTTGGCGCCGGTCTGCACCAGCGGGCAGACGGCCTCGTGGCGGAAGGTTGCATAGGCTTCGCGCACGATGCGCTCGAAGGCCGGCGCGGAGATTTCGCCGCCGAGGAAGGGCGTCAGCAGGCGGATGGCGAGGTCGGGGTAGGAAAGGCCGCGCATGGCGCGGATTTCGGCCGCGCTGAACTGCGGCCATTCGCTGGGGATGTACAGCCCGCCGTCGCGCGCCAGCCCGGTCAGGACCGCGTCCGAAAATCCAAGTGCGGGGGCTTCCCCGCGAGTGCTGACATACTGCATCGTCATCCGTCTATTCCGGTCCAGCCGCCGAACTCAAGCTGGGTGGTGAAAAACTGTGTGCCGTCAGTCGCATTTTTGCCGATCGATTGCTATACCACGCGCAACTTTGCGAGAGGGAAGTACGGCATATGACGTTTCTGAAGTTTCGATTGGTTAAAGGTCGTTCTCTGGCCGGGCTTGCGGTTTCGGGCCTGATGATTGCGGTCGCGGGGTGCCAGTCCGGTCAAGGCGGCAGCACGGCGGCGCAGCCGAAGGTTCTCGCCAGCGAGCTTCAGGCCTATTGCCCGCGGGTGACCCTGCGTGAAGGCACAGCCTATTTCAACACTTATGCCAAGGGCGGCCAGGACGATCCGGCCAAGCTGGTCTACCAGGCTTCCATTTCCGATGTGACGCGCAGCTGCAGCCGCGCCGACGGCATGCTCACCCTCAACGTCGCCGCAGCCGGCAGGGTGGTCCCGGGACCGGCCGGGGTGCCGGGCAGCGTCAACATGCCGATCCGCGTCGCCGTGGTGCGCGGCGATGAGTTGCTCTATTCCAAGCTGCACACGGTCCAGGTTGCGGTGCCGGATAGCTCGGCCGCGCAGTTCGTCTTCAACGATCCTAACGTAACCTTCCCGATCCCCACGGAAGCGAGTGTGCAGGTCTTTGTGGGCTACGACGAAGGCCCGCCGGCCAAGAAGAAGTAACGGCCGGGTCACGCGTTTTCCGACCACTCCGACAAGGCGGCGATGACGCCGTGGAAATCCTGCCAGCGGCGGATGACGGTCTCGGCACCGGCTTCCGTCAGCGCATCGGCGTGGCCGGGATAGCTGTGCGAGGCGCCCGTGAAGCCGATGGCACGCATGCCCGCGGCCCGCGCGCCGGCGATGCCGTGGACCGAGTCCTCGATCACGAAGGTGCGCTCCGGGTTGGCGCCTAGAGTTTCGGCGGCATGAAGGAAAACGTCCGGCGCGGGCTTCGGCTTTTTCGACGGGGTTTCCAGCGCCGAGAAGATGCGACCGGAGAATAGCGGCAGCAGCCTGGTCCTCGACAGCGTGATCTCCAGACGCACCATCGCCGAATTGGAGCAGATGCAATAGGGGACGCCAACTGCCGCAACGGCCTGGTGGGCGCCCTCCAGCGCGCGGACTTCCGCCTCGAGGCGGCGGTCGACAAGCTGTTCCGCCTGGTCGATCAACGAGGCCTTCAGTGGAATCTGCGACTGCTCCTCGATGCGCAGCATGATGTCCTTGAAGGTCAGACCGGCGTAGACTTCCGCCAGTTCCTCAGGCGAGATCGGGAAGCCGGCCTCGGTCAGAAGCTCGGCCTCGACACGGGCGGCGATGATTTCTGAATCGACGAGCACGCCGTCGCAATCGAAAATGACGAGATCGGGCTGGGTCATGGCTATCCGGGGAAAACGGGGAGGGCAGGCCGCAAAACGGCATGTGCGGGTTCAGGCCGCTGCATACACCATCAGCACCCGATCCGCAAATTCGCGCCGCATCCCGATCGACAAATCGGCCGCCTGCTTCACCAATTGTTTACGCTAATCGGTAACCATAACAACCTGTAAACAGTAACGCGTAATCCGGGTGTCTGAATGTCCGCCGTGCGTCTTTCCGCCGACCTTTCCTCCACGCCGCAAAAAGCCGACTGGCTGGATACGATCCTGAAGGGAGATTGCGTCGCTGCGCTTAACAAGCTGCCCGAGAAGTCGGTCGACGTCATTTTTGCCGATCCGCCCTACAATCTTCAGCTGAACGGAGAGCTGCTGCGCCCGGATCAGTCGAAAGTGGATGCGGTCGACGACGCCTGGGACCAGTTCGACAGCTTCGCGGCCTACGACGCCTTCACCCGTGCCTGGCTGTTAGCGGCGCGGCGCGTGCTGAAGCCGAATGGCACCATCTGGGTCATCGGCTCCTATCACAACATTTTCCGCGTCGGCGCCTCGATGCAGGACTTGGGCTACTGGATCCTCAACGACATCGTGTGGCGCAAGACCAACCCGATGCCGAATTTCCGCGGCCGCCGCTTCCAGAATGCGCATGAGACGCTGATCTGGGCCTCGCGCGACGCCAATTCCAAGAACTACACCTTCAACTACGACTCGCTGAAGGCTGCCAATGACGACGTGCAGATGCGCTCCGACTGGCTGTTCCCGATTTGCACCGGTTCGGAGCGGCTGAAGAACGACGATGGCGACAAGCTGCACCCGACGCAGAAGCCGGAGGCGCTGCTGGCCCGCATCATGATGGCCTCGACCAAGCCGGGCGACGTGGTGCTCGATCCTTTCTTCGGCTCCGGCACCACGGGGGCCGTGGCCAAGCGCCTAGGCCGCCATTTCGTCGGCATCGAGCGCGAACAGGAATATATCGACGCCGCCAAGGCGCGCATCGATGCGGTGAAGCCGCTGGAGAGCGCCACGCTGACGGTACTCTCGGGCAAGCGCGCCGAGCCGCGCGTGGCTTTCGTGTCGCTCATCGATTCCGGCATGATGAAGCCGGGAACCGTGCTTTACGACTCGAAAAAGCGCTGGGCCGCGACCGTGCGCGCCGACGGCACGCTGGCGGTGGGCGAGCAGGCCGGCTCCATCCACCGCCTCGGCGCGGCCGTGCAGGGACTGGACGCCTGCAACGGCTGGACCTTCTGGCACTATGAGCGCAATGGCGGCCTGACCCAGATCGACGAGCTGCGGCGCATCGCGCGCCTGGGCATGGAGCGGGCCGGCGCATGACCGGCCGCGCCCCGGCGCATCACCAGTTACCGATGAGCCGGGCTCCAGTCACCGGCTGATCCCGAAACGCTCGAGGTCTTCCTCGAGCGTTTTGGCATTCCGGAACAGCACCGCGTGCCAACCGGCGGCCTTTGCGCCTTCCACATTCGGCAGGCTGTCGTCGATGAAGATGGTGGCCGAGGGCTGCAGCCCGAATGTCGCGGCGTGGTGGTCGTAGATGCTGCGGTCGGGCTTGATCATGCCGATCTCGCCAGAGACAGTGACGCCGCGAGGCCGGTTGAGGAACGGGAAGCGCTGCCTGGCCTCGTGGAATGTGTCGGCGGCGAAGTTCGTCAGCATCGTCACGTCGTGGCCGCCATTGATGAGGTCTTCCATGATGGCGACGCTGTCGTCATAGGCGTGCGGCACCATCTCGTGCCAATGGCGACGGAAGGTGCGGATGTTTTCCTCATGGTCGGGGTGCTGTGCGATCAGCAGCGCCTCGGCTTCTTCCCAGGTCCGGCCGCGATCCTGCTCGATGTTCCAGTCCTGGGTGCAGACCGTCTCGAAGAACCACTTGCGCTCCGCCTCGTCCGGGATCAGCCGGCTGAACGGCAGGGCAGGATCGTAGTGGAGCAGCACCTTGCCGATGTCGAAGACGATGTGGCGGATCTCGCTCATTTGGGCCTCTTTGCTGTGTGGGAATCAGGGTTTCTGGTCGCGCCGGGTATGGCAGCCTCGATTGCCTTTTTCATGACAGTGGGAAGAGCCTCGCCATGCAGCCCTTCTGCCGCCGCCCAGAAATGGCCGTGCGGCACGGCCGCGTCGGCAACCTCGGCGCGGTAGACGTGCAGTTCCAGCGCAAAATGGGTGAAGACGTGGCTGATGCTGCCGGCACGCCGCCAATCGGCGGGGAAGGGCGCGGCGTCGGCAGACGTTTCGCCATCGACGCGGGCGGTCCAGCCCGTGGTCGGCACCTCGGTCATGCCGCCGAGCAACCCTTTTTCGGGACGCTTGCGCAGCAGGACCGCGCCGTCTGGCCGGACCGCAACGAAGGCCGCGCCTTGCCGGGACGGTTTTTCGGCCTTCGGCGCGCGCACCGGATAAAGCTCAGGGTCGGCATTGCCCAGAACCCGGCATTGTTCCCGTAGCGGGCAGAGCATGCAGCGCGGCCGGCGCGGCGTGCAGGTGGTGGCGCCGAGGTCCATCATCGCCTGGGCGAAATCGCCGGGCCTGTCCTTCGGCACCAGAGTTTCCAGAAGGCTGCGGATCTCCGGCTTGGCGTCGGGCAGGGGCGTGTCGATCTCGTACAGGCGCGACATGACGCGCTCGACATTGCCGTCCATGACCGCCGCCGGCCGGTCGAAGGCGATGGAAGCGACCGCCGCCGCCGTGTAGGGGCCGATGCCGGGCAGGGCGCGCAGGCCGGCTTCGGTCTCCGGAAACGCGCCGCCATCGCGGGCCACGGCCTCGGCGCAAGCCTTGAGGTTGCGGGCGCGGGAATAGTAGCCCAGCCCGGCCCAGGCCTTCATGACCTCGTCGCTTTCGGCGGCGGCTAGTGCGTGCACATCCGGCCATTTTTCCAGGAATGCGCGGAAATAGGGCTTTACCGCCTCGACGGTGGTCTGCTGCAGCATGATCTCCGACAGCCAGACACGATAGGGATCGGGACGCAGACCGGCGGCGAATTCGCGCGGAGATATCCGCCAGGGCAGCTCGCGATGATTATCGTCGTACCAGGCGAGGAGACGCGAGGCGACCGTGGGTCGGGCCGCCTCGATGCTCTTGCGGGACGTGACTGGTGATGCCATTGATCGCCGGATTGCTACTTGCCCTTGCCGGGCGAAACTTATCTGGAGAACGCACATGGCAGGGAAAAAGCCGTTCGGCAATCCCGTTCCGGTCAGCGATCTCGCCAGCGAGATTCTCGATCCGGTGCTGCGCAAGCGCGCCGGCATTTCAGTCGGGCTGGTCCAGTCCTGGGAAGAGATCGTGGGCCCGCGGCTCGCCCTGAAGTCGCGGCCTGAAAAGATACAGTGGCCGCGCCGCATGCACGAGGACGACCCTTTCGAGCCGGCGACGCTGGTTGTGGCCTGCGAAGGGCTGGCCGCGCTGCACCTGCAGCACGAGACGGGCGAGGTCATCGGCCGCGTGAACGCCTTCCTCGGCTTCAATGCCATCGGCCGCCTGCGCATCGTGCAGAAGCCTGTCGCCAGCGCCTCTGCGGCGCCGAGGCCGCGCCCGCGTCAACTGACCGATGCCGAGCGCAAAAAGCTCTCCGGAACGGTGGGCCTGATCGAGGATGAAGGTCTGCGCGCCTCGTTGGAACGGCTGGGCGCCTCCATCATTGGCTCGAGACAAAGAAAATCCTGACATTCTTCTCTCGTATTCGTGATTGCATGCGAAAAATTTGGTAATTGGATTGGGGATTTGGATGCCTTAATTCGTGCCAACTCTCGCTTTTTGTTGCTTCGGCATCGCACACTCAAACGGCAGGCAGGTGATTCGCATGACCCGTTCCATTTCGCGCAGAACTGTTATTTCCTCTTTGGCTGCCGTTCCGGCCGTGCTGATGCTTGCCGGCTGCAGCGACGAAACAAGCGAAGCCGCCGGCGTGCAGGAAGCTGCAACGCCCGCTGCGCCGGCCACGCCGGCTGTAGAGGCGCCGAAGCCGCAGGGCTCGGTGGACATGGCCAAGCTGCTGCAGCCCGGCGCGCTGCCGGATGAGGTGCTGGGCAAGGAAGACGCGCCGGTGACCATCGTGGAATATGCCTCGATGACCTGCAGCCACTGCGCGCACTTTGCCAACACCACCTTCCCGGAGCTGAAGACGAAGTATATCGACACCGGCAAGGTGCGGTTCGTCTTCCGCGAATTCCCCTTCGATCCGCGCGCGGAAGCGGCTTTCATGCTTGCCCGCTGCTCGAAGGACAATTATTTCCCAATGGTCGAGGTGCTGTTCAAGCAGCAGGAGAACTGGGCCGGCGTGCAGGACGCCAAGGCCGCGCTGCTGCAAATCGCCAAATTGGCCGGTTTTTCACAGGAGTCGTTCGAGGCCTGCTTGACGGACCAGAAGCTTCTGGACGATGTCAGGGCAGTACAGCGACGCGGGGCGGAAGAATTTGGGGTCGACTCCACCCCGTCCTTCTTCATCAACGGCAAGATGTACAAAGGGGCGATGTCTATTGAGGAAATGTCGGCGATTATCGACGGCATGCTCTGACGGCTCGGCTATGCCGGGGCGCGTGCGCTCCGGCACGCCTGCGGTCGCGGGGCCGCGCCCATGAAGTTTTCCCGCCTGCGGCTTCTCGGTTTCAAGTCATTCGTCGAGCCAGGTGAGTTCGTGATCGAACGCGGCCTCACAGGCATCGTGGGCCCGAACGGCTGCGGCAAATCCAATCTGGTCGAGGCGCTGCGCTGGGTTATGGGCGAAAGCTCATACAAGAACATGCGCGCCTCGGGCATGGACGACGTGATCTTTTCCGGCTCCGGCAACCGGCCCGCGCGCAACACCGCCGAAGTCACGCTTTTTCTCGACAACACCGACCGCACCGCGCCGCCGGCTTTCAACGATGCCGACGAGCTGCAGGTTTCGCGCCGTATCGAGCGCGAGGCCGGCTCGGTCTACCGCATCAACGGCAAGGAAGCGCGCGCCAAGGATGTGCAGCTTCTGTTTGCCGACCAGTCGACTGGCGCGCGCTCGCCCTCGATGGTGGGGCAGGGGCGCATCGGCGAGCTGATCCAGGCCAAGCCGCAGGCGCGCCGGGCGCTTCTGGAAGAGGCGGCCGGAATTTCGGGCCTGCACACCCGCCGTCATGAGGCGGAGCTGCGCCTGCGCGGAGCGGAACAGAATCTCGAACGCCTCGACGATGTGGTGGGCGAGCTGGAAAGCCAGATCGAGAGCCTGAAGCGGCAGGCGCGGCAGGCCTCGCGCTTCAAGAACCTGTCGGCCGACATCCGCAAGGCGGAAGCAACGCTGCTGCACCTGCGCTGGACGCAGGCCAAGGCGCAGGAAGGCGAGGCGCGCTCCGCGCTTGCCACAGCCACCTCGCTGGTGGGCGAGCGCGCCGCCGCCCAGATGGCGGCGGCCAAGGAACAGGCGATCGGCGCCCACCGCCTTCCGGAACTGCGCGAGGCGGAAGCCGCTGCCGGGGCAATCTTCCAGCGGCTGACCATCGCCCGCACCCAGATCGAGGAAGAGGCCGGCCGCGTGCGCGCGCGCCAGGCCGAGATCGAGCGGCGGCTGCAACAGCTCGACGCCGATATCGCCCGCGAGGAGCAGCTGGTTCGAGACAATGGCGACATCCTCGCCCGGCTGGCCGAGGAAGAAGAGACGCTGAGAGCCGAAAACGACGGTGCGGACGAGCGCGAGGCCGCGACGCGCGCCGCACTCGAGGAGGCGACCGCGATGCTTCAGCAGAGCGAAGCGGCGCTTTCCAAGCTGACTGCCGAGCGGGCGGAGGCGGCGGCCTCGCGCACCCAGTTCGAGCGCGCGCTGCGCGAAACCGCCGAACGCCGCGACCGCTTCGCGCGACAGCTGGCAGAGGTCGACCGCGAGGTTTCGGAGATCGCGGCGCGCATCGCCGGGCTTGCCGATCCGGCCGAAAAGAAGTTTTTGGCCGACGAGGCCCAGGCCGCCCTTGAAGAGGCGGAGCTGGGTGCCGGCGAGGCCGAGCGCATGGTTGGCGAAGCCCGTGCTGCCGAGGCCGCCGCGCGCCCGCCGCTGCAGGAGGCACGGGCGGCGCTGGCGCAGGTGGAGACCGAGGCGCGGACGCTTGCCAAGATACTTAACGCGACAAGCAGCGACGGCTTCCCGGCCGTGCTGGAACAGATCAGCGTCGAGCGCGGCTTCGAGACCGCGCTTGGGGCGGCCCTCGGCGAAGACCTCGACGTGCCGCTCGATCCGGCAGCGCCGGTGCATTGGGGCGACAGCGAGGCCGCCGTGAGCGATCCGGCCCTGCTGGATGGCGTGCAGAGCCTGGCGACCGTTGTCCGTGCGCCAAGACAGCTTGCGCGACGCCTGGCGCAGATCGGCATCGTCGAGCCGGGCGAGGGGCCGCGCCTGCAGGCGCTGCTGGCGCCGGGACAGCGGCTGGTGAGCCGCGACGGCGCGCTGTGGCGCTGGGACGGTTTTACCGCGAGCGCCGATGCGCCCACCGCCGCCGCGCTGCGCCTGGCCCAGAAAAACCGGCTGGCGGAACTTGAAGACGAGGCGGTTGAGGCCGCAGACAAAGTGCGCGTGGCCGAAAAGGCGCTCGCCGAGGCGGAAGCCGCCGTGCGCCAGCGCATCGACGAGGAGCGCCAGTCGCGCCAGGCGTGGCGCGATGCGCAGCATGCGCTCGACCAGGCGCGCGACGCCTTGGCCAAGGCTGAGAAGGCCGCCGGCGAGCTTTCCAGCCGCCGCGCCGCGCTGGACGAGGCGCGCGCCCGCATCGAGGCAGACCACGAGGAAGCCGCCGCGGCCTGTATCGAGGCGGAGGAAATGCTGGCCGATGCGCCGGACCTCAGCGAGTTGCAGGCACGGCTCGACGAGGCGGCCGCCCGCGTCGCGCGCGACCGCGCAGCGGTTGCCGATGCGCGCGCCGTGCATGACGGGCTGAGGCGCGAGGCGGATGCGCGCGCACGACGGCTGGAATCGATTGGGCTGGAGCGGCGCAACTGGACGCTACGCGCCGAGAACGCGGCGGTCCACATCGCGTCGCTGCATGAGCGGCAGGCCGAAGCCGCCGAGGAGCGCGAAAGGCTGATCGACGCGCCCGACGAGATCGACGAGCGCCGGCGCAGCCTGATGTCTCAGCTTTCGAAGGCGGAGGCCGAGCGCAAGGAAGCCGCCGATCGGCTGCAGGAGGCGGAAAACCGGCAATCGGTTCTGGACAGGGCCGCGACCGAAGCCATCCAGGGCCTTTCGGAGGCGCGCGAGGCACGCGGCCGCGCCGAGGAGCGCCTGACCGCCGCCGACGACCGCCGCAAGGAGATCGAGGCGCGCATTCATGAAGCGCTGAACACCGCGCCGCATCTGGTCATTCGCCACACCGGCCTGGAGCCCGACGACCCTCTGCCCGACACGGGCGAGGTGGAACGCCGGTTGGAGCGGCTCAAGATCGAGCGCGAGCGGCTGGGGGCGGTCAATTTGCGCGCGGAGGAAGAGCAGCGCGAGCTTTCCGAGCGCCATGAAGCGATCGTCTCCGAGCGCGACGACGTGATCGAGGCGATCCGGAAGCTGCGCCAGGCGATCCAGAGCCTCAATCGCGAGGGCCGCGAGCGGCTGCTGGCCGCGTTTGACAAGGTTAACGTCGAATTCCAGCGGCTGTTCACCCATCTTTTTGGCGGCGGCACGGCCGAACTGCAACTGATCGAATCGGACGATCCGCTGGAGGCAGGACTCGAAATCCTCGCCCGCCCGCCCGGCAAGAAGCCGCAGACCATGACGCTGCTTTCGGGCGGCGAGCAGGCATTGACGGCCATGGCGCTGATCTTTGCGGTGTTCCTCACCAACCCGGCGCCGATCTGCGTGCTGGACGAGGTGGACGCGCCGCTCGACGACCACAATGTCGAGCGCTTCTGCAACCTGATGGACGAGATGGCGCGCACCACCGAGACGCGCTTCGTCATCATCACCCACAACCCCATCACCATGGCGCGGATGAACCGCCTGTTCGGCGTGACCATGGCCGAGCAGGGCGTGAGCCAGCTGGTTTCGGTGGATCTGCAGGCAGCCGAGCGTATGCGCGAGGCGAGCTGAGCGCCGCGCCTTGCGCGAGGTTCGGTGTCCCAAATTCTTTACCTCGGCGCAGCCAACTGGTAACTGACAGCCCTTGGCATAACTGCCCCCGGTCGCAGCCTACCCGGTCAAAACAAGGACACCGAGATCGCACATCGCAACCCTTGCGGTGTGACTGCGTTGGGGGCCTCATCGGAAAGGCACTCACCTTGTCGCAATCCAACGTCTACTCAGAACTCACGCAACTCGGCAAAGAAACGCGAATTCCCGCCAGCCCCGAACAGGCCGTGCTGGAGCGGGTGCGCAATCCGCAGGCGGGCGTGCGCTACTGCGTCCGCTTCACCGCACCCGAATTCACCTCGCTCTGCCCGATGACGGGCCAGCCCGACTTCGCACATCTGGTGATCGACTACATTCCCGGCGAGTGGCTGGTCGAAAGCAAGTCCCTGAAACTGTTTCTCACTTCCTTCCGCAACCATGGAGCCTTCCATGAGGATTGCACCGTGACGATTGGCAGGCGGCTCGTTGAATGCCTGGAGCCCGAATGGCTGAGGATCGGCGGCTACTGGTATCCGCGCGGCGGGATTCCCATCGACGTGTTCTATCAGACCGGGGCGGCGCCGGCCGATGTCTGGATCCCGGAACAGGGCGTCCCAGCCTATCGCGGGCGGGGGTGAAGCCGCCAAGGCGCTCACGCCTCGTCGCCTTCCAGCAACGCCCGTTCGCGTCCGAGAATCTCGATCAGGACGTCCATCACGGCACGAACCCGAGGCGAGCGCCTTACATCCTCGTGAACCAAAAGCCAGATATCGCGGGAGGGCACGCTCTTCCGCTCCATGCAAACAAAACGCTCGTCTCCGCCGGTGATGAAGAACGGGAGGACCGCGGCCCCCAATCCTGCCTTGACCGCGGAAGACAGTCCGACGAGATCACTGGTGCAAAAGACAAACGGCCGCCCATGGGCGAACAGGCGCAGCCATTGCTGCTGAGGCACATGCTCCAGACTCTCGTCATAGCCGAGCAGGTCCATCGTTTCCGCATCCCGCCCGCTCGCATAGTCACGCGAGGCGAAGAGGCCGTAGCCAGCCGTAGCGACCTTGCGGGTGACAAGAGATGAGCCCTCCGGCCGCGTCAGGCGCAGGGCGATGTCCGCCTCGCGGCGCGTGAGGCTTATCGAAACATTGGTCCCGGACAGTTCGAGGACGATGTCGGGATGCCGCTGGCGCAACAGCCCCAGGCGCGGTGACAGAAACAGGCTGGCGAATGCCGGCGGCGCGCTGACCCGAACCGTTCCCGACAATCCGGACCCGCGCCCTTGCGCGACGCGCTGGAGCGCAAACACGTCTTCCTCCAGGCGCTCCACCTGCTCCCGCACATGCTCGCCCTCCGGCGTGAGCTCATAGCCGCGCGGCAGGCGGTCGAGGAGACGAATGCCGAGCGCACCCTCAAGCGAGGCGATGCGCCGCGCCACGGTGGAATGGTCTACCCGGAGGGTGCGGGCAGCCGCCGACAGGCTCCCGGTGCGGGCCAGTTCGGCGAAGAATCTGAGGTCATCCCAGTCCACGTTGCGCAAAAATCCCCAGACACATGGCGAAAATTCCGAATAACAGCCAAGCCGATCTCAGGCCAGACTGCATTTCCTCAAATCCGGAGATCAGAAATGACCAAAGTTGTTCGAATTCATGAAGTCGGGGCCGCCGATGCCCTGCGACTCGAGGAGATCGAGCTTCGCGCTCCCGGCCGTGGCGAGGTGCTCGTTCGCCAGTCCTTCGCCGGTGTAAACTATGTCGACGTTTATCATCGCACTGGTCTGTATCCGCTTCCGCAAATCCCGGCCGTCCTTGGCGTCGAGGGCGCTGGAACGGTCGAAGCCGTTGGCCCGGATGTGGATTCCGTACGTGTCGGCGACCGCGTAGCCTATACGGCTCTTCCGGTCGGGGCCTATGCGGCGGCGCGGCTGATCCCGGCTGACCGCCTCCTTCGCCTGCCACCGGCGGTCCAGGAGCAGAGCGCGGCCGGCGCCATGCTGCGCGGTGTCACGGCTCATATGTTGCTTCACCGCATCTATCCGGTCGGCCCGGGCGCCACAATTCTGGTTCATGCCGCTGCGGGAGGGTTGGGCCTCGTCTTGACCCAGTGGGCGAAGCTCCTGGGCGCCACCGTGATCGGCACTGTCGGCAACGAGGAAAAGGCCGAGATCGCAAGCGCTGCAGGCCTCGATCACCCGATCCTCTACCGGAACGTCGATTTCGTCTCCGCTGTCAGGGAGATCACCGACGGTCGCGGTGTCGATGTGGCTTATGATGGCATCGGCGGCCCGACGCTGCTCAAGACCTTCGATGCCGTGCGTTCGTTCGGCACTGTGGCAAGCGTCGGTCAGGCTGGCGGACCGATCCCGCCCATCGAGGTGGCGCAGCTTGGTCCGCGCCGCTCGCTTTCGCTCTCCAGGCCAAGCGTGTTCGGCTACATGACGGAAGTGGAAACCTATCGCACTGCTGCGACAGCCTTCCTGTCGCGGCTGGAGCAAGGCCAGATCAGAGCATCCGTGGGCGCCGTTTACCCCTTGGCCGACGCTGCGGAGGCCCACCGGGATCTCGAAGCCCGGCGCACGACCGGTTCAATCCTGCTCGCTGCCTGATTTGTTGGCGATCCTCCCTCGCGATAGGTGACAAAATGTCTCCGCTCATCGCCGCATCCGGCCGACCAAGTGTGGTCGTCATCAGCGGGGGCAGGACCCCACTCATAAGGACCTTCTTCAGTCACGCAAATATATGCAGAAATGGGAGTGGCTGGGGCGCCTGGATTCGAACCAGGGAATGGCGGTACCAAAAACCGCTGCCTTACCGCTTGGCTACGCCCCAATAGTCGACGCGTTCGAGTCGAGTCAGTGCGGCTTATATTCAGTGCGATCGAAAAGCACAATCTCGCGGCCGCAAATTTTGGCGCGGCAGGCGTGGTGAGCCTGCCGGAACTGAGGCCATCGGTTCATGGCCCCCACACCGCCAGCTCGTTGCCGGCCGGGTCAGTGAAGTGGAAGCGGCGGCCGCCGGGGAAGGAAAAGATCGGCCGCACGATGTTGCCGCCGGCGTCCTGCACCGCGGCAAGCGTTTCCTCCAGATTTTCCGAATATAGAACCGGCAGCGGTTTCGCGACGGCGCCCGCCGCGTCGGCGTCGAAACCGCCTTCGAGACCCTCGTCGAAGGCCGAATAGGTCGGGCCGTAATCGGTGAAGGTCCAGGAGAAGGCGGCGGCGTAAAACGCCTTGACGCTGTCCAGCGTGCCGCCGGTGGCCGGCAGTTCCAGATAGTCCAACTTTCCGGTGTGTTTCATGGTGTCCTCGTGTTCTCGTTATGTTCTAGGCAATTTGTGCGGGGCGCACAAGCCTTTGGACAAGAGCTTTCCTTAATCGATTGTAGGAGTTGATCGGGGCGAAGCACATGTTGCCTTTCGCAGCGCAGCAATTTAACGCTTCGCGAACATAGGAGCCGCGGACATACGCAGGCCGCCGCGGTCGAATGGCGAGGAACGAGCATGACCAAGTGGGTGTACACCTTTGGAGATGGCGCTGCCGAAGGGCGAGCCGGCGACAAGAATCTGCTGGGCGGCAAGGGCGCCAACCTGGCGGAGATGTGCAGCCTTGGCCTGCCGGTGCCGCCCGGATTCACCATCACCACGGAAGTCTGCAACGCCTTCTACGCCAATGGCCGCACCTATCCCGCCGGGCTGGAAGGGCAGGTGGGCGCAGCACTCGACCATATCGGCCGGATCACCGGACGCAACTTTGGCGACCCCGAAAAGCTGCTGCTGGTTTCCGTCCGCTCGGGGGCGCGCGCTTCAATGCCGGGCATGATGGACACGGTGCTCAACCTCGGCCTGAACGACGGGACGGTCGAGGCGCTGGCCGCCGATTCGGGCGATGCGCGCTTTGCCTATGACAGCTACCGGCGCTTCATCCAGATGTATTCGGACGTAGTCATGGGCCTCGACCATGAGGTGTTCGAGGAAATCCTGCAGGAAGAGAAGGCACGCCTGGGCCACGAGCTCGACACGGAGCTGTCGGCTGAAGAGTGGCAGGACGTGATCGTGCTCTACAAGGCCAAGGTCGAGGAAGAGCTGGGCACGCCGTTCCCGCAGGACCCGAAGGAACAGCTGTGGGGCGCCATTGGCGCCGTGTTCTCCAGCTGGATGAACCACCGCGCCATCACCTATCGCCGCCTGCATGACATTCCCGAAAGCTGGGGCACGGCGGTCAATGTGCAGGCCATGGTGTTCGGCAATATGGGCGACAGCTCGGCCACGGGCGTTGCCTTCACGCGCAATCCGTCCACCGGCGAGAACGTGCTCTATGGCGAGTTCCTTGTGAATGCGCAGGGCGAGGACGTGGTGGCCGGCATCCGGACGCCGCAGAACATCACCGAGGCCGCGCGCATCGGGGCGGGCTCCGACAAGCCGTCGCTGCAGAAGCTGATGCCTGCAGCCTTCGCGTCCTTCATGGAGATCTCGGAGCGGCTGGAAAAGCACTACCGCGACATGCAGGATCTGGAATTCACCATCGAGCGCGGCAAGCTGTGGATGCTGCAGACCCGCTCGGGCAAGCGCACCGCAAAGGCGGCGCTGAAGATCGCGGTGGACATGGCGGCGGAAGGGCTGATCAGCAAGGACGAAGCGGTGACGCGTATCGACCCTGCCTCTCTCGACCAGCTTCTGCACCCGACCATCGACCCCAAGGCCGAGCGCAATGTCATCGCCATCGGCCTGCCGGCGTCGCCGGGGGCAGCGACCGGCGAGATTGTCTTCTCCTCCAACGAGGCGGAGGAAATGCGCGCCATCGGCAAGAAGGTCATCCTGGTGCGCATCGAGACCAGCCCGGAAGACATTCACGGCATGCATGCGGCCGAAGGCATCCTGACGACGCGCGGCGGCATGACCAGCCACGCCGCCGTGGTGGCGCGCGGCATGGGCAAGCCCTGCGTTTCGGGTGCGGGCTCGCTGCGCGTGGACTACAAGGCCGGCACCATGACGGCGATGGGCACCACCTTCCACAAGGGCGACATCGTCACCATCGACGGCGGCACCGGCCAGGTACTGAAGGGCGCGGTGCCGATGCTGCAGCCCGAGCTCTCCGGCGACTTCGCCGCGATCATGGAGTGGGCCGACAGCATCAGGCGCATGAAGGTGCGCACCAATGCCGAAACCCCGGCAGACGCCCGCATGGCGCGCTCATTCGGCGCCGAAGGCATCGGCCTGTGCCGCACCGAACACATGTTCTTCGAGGGTGAGCGCATCCTGGCCATGCGCGAGATGATCCTCTCCGACACGGAGAAGGGCCGCCGCACAGCGCTTGGCAAGCTTCTGCCGATGCAGCGTTCGGACTTTACCGAGCTGTTCGAGATCATGGCCGGCCTGCCGGTCACCATCCGCCTGCTCGACCCGCCGCTGCACGAGTTCCTGCCCAAGACGGACGAGGAGATCGCCGAGGTTGCGGCCGCGATGGATGTGTCGCCCGAAAAGTTGCGCCACCGCACCGAGCTGCTGCACGAGTTCAACCCGATGCTCGGCCATCGCGGCTGCCGCCTGGCGGTTTCCTATCCGGAAATCGCCGAAATGCAGGCGCGCGCCATCTTCGAGGCGGCGGTGGAAGCTGGCAAGGCGACAGGCAATCCGGTGGTGCCGGAAATCATGGTGCCGCTGGTGGGCCTGGCCAAGGAGTTCGACTTCGTGAAGGCGCGCATCGACGCGGTGGCCAAGAGCGTCATGGAAGAGACCGGCGTGAAGGTGGAATACCTGACCGGCACGATGATCGAGCTGCCGCGCGCGGCGATCCGGGCCCATCTGATCGCCGAGACCGCCGAGTTCTTCTCCTTCGGCACCAACGACCTGACGCAGACCACCTTCGGCATCTCGCGCGACGATGCGGCGTCCTTCCTAGAGACCTATCGCCAGAAGGGCATCATCGAGCAGGACCCGTTCGTGTCGCTCGACATCGAGGGCGTGGGCGAACTGGTGCGCATCGGCGCCGAACGCGGCAGGTCGGCACGGCCGCAGATCAAGCTCGGCATCTGCGGCGAGCACGGCGGCGACCCGCGCTCGATCCACTTCTGTGAGGAAGTGGGCCTCGATTATGTTTCCTGCTCGCCGTTCCGCGTGCCTATCGCGCGGCTGGCGGCGGCGCAGGCTGCGGTCAAAAACTCGCGAAAGGGCGCCTGAGGCAAGCATGCTGCGGCGGCCGTCCCGATTTTCGCCCAGATGCGGGCGTTGGGGATAGGCCGCCGAAAGCCTGAAATTGACTGCCATGCGCCTGTTGCTGAAATCCTTCCTCGCCGCAGGGCTCCTCCTCTCGGCGGCTTCCGCCGGCCACGCGGTGCCTTTGCTGGAGCCGACTCTGCGCCTCAAACCGCATGAGGATGCCGATGTGCCACGCGTAGCTCTGACGCTTGACGCCTGCGGCGGCAGGACTGACGGACGAATACTCTCGGCGCTGGTCGAGAACCGGATTCCGGCGACTATCTTCGTCACCGGCACCTGGCTCAGGCGCAATGCCGCCGCGCTGGAGATAATGCGTTCGCACCCCGAGCTGTTTGAGCTGGAAAACCACGGCGGACACCACATTCCGGCGGTGGATACGCCGCGCAAGATCTATGGCATCAGCAGCGCGGGGAGCGCCGAAGCCGTGCTGGCGGAGGTGGAGGGAGGTGCGGCAGCACTTGCGGAGGCCGGCGGCCCGGCGGCGAAATGGTTTCGCGGCGCCACCGCCCAATACAGCCCGTCCGCGATCGCGCTGATACGCAAGGCCGGCTTCAAGATCGCCGGCTATTCCATCAACGGCGACGGCGGATCGCTGCTGAGCGCAAGGGAAACGGCGCGGCGCGTGGCGGCCGCCAAGGATGGCGACGTCATCATCGCCCACATCAATCAGCCCACCCACGCTGCCGGCGAGGGGCTGGTGAAAGGGCTTCTGGAACTCAAGGCGAGGGGCGTGACCTTCGTGCGCCTGGATGACGCGGACGGCGTGGGCACGAACGACACCACCGATTGACGGCCTTGGCGGCCAGCCGTCACCTCACGCTTGCGGATGCCAGCCTTTCGCGGCTGCCAGGACGTCCACCCGGACCTTGTTCGGGTCGAAGGCGCCGTGGTTCATGATCGCCTTCAATTCGTCGTAGGGCGCATCGTAGGACCACATGACGTCGTCTTCCGCTTCGCCCGAGGCCGCGACGTTCCAGTGCACGGCCTCGCCCTTGTAGGCGTTATGGGTGCGCATGTCGCTGCGGGTCAGAAACTCGAAATAGATGTCGCGGAAGGGGATGTAATAGACCGGCTGATGCCTTTCCTCACGCAGCACCTTCGCGGCCGTGGTGGAAGCGATGACCGCGCCGGCAAAGCTGACGACGACGGTTCCCGAAAAGCGCCTCACGGTGATGTGGTAGTTCGGGTTGCGCCGAAATCCGGGTGCGGGTGGGGCGACTGTTACCATGGCAAGCCTCCTGCGGTCCGGACAAACAAACGCGCATGCCGAGTTTCCGTTCCGCGCCATGCCGATGCGCGCAGGCTCTCTCAGGTGCCGTTCAGGCGGCGTGGGTGAGCGCTTCCGCCAGCCCGGCATAGGCAGCCACGATGCCGGCGATAGGGCTCTTGCTCCCGGCCACCGTCTCGACACGAAGATGGCCGCCCGCCACCGGAAGGATGAGGATCAGGAACTGGCGGCTCTCGCCTTCGCCGACGTAAGCGGCCGCCGCATAATGCGGTTCGTCCGGTTCGTCGATGCGCAGCTTGAACATCAGCACGCCGCCGACCGCATCGAGCGCGCCGCGAACGACTGTCTCGAAATCCTGATCGGAAACGTCGCCGGCCTTGGTGGCAAGTTCGATCGCGTTCCCGGAAGCGTCGGAATCAATTTCCGACCTGCTCTCAGCGCCAGATTGCTCTTTCATGCGGAGCCCCTGTTCCTTCAAAGATGGCACTTCCGCTAGCGGGAAAATCGGGAACGAGAATGGCCGGATTGTGACGATTGACTGTTTCCGGCCACCGACCCGACAAGTACCGAGACTGACGGATCAGAAGCACTGGCGCAAGATCAATTGACGTAACGGAAGGAGGTATTGGACAATACTGCTTTTCGTTCCACAATGCCGGGAAAACGACATCGGGAGGAGGATAGCAATGCTTGGACTGATGCAGGAATGGCCGCTGCTCTGCCACAAGATTCTCGATCATGCCGGGATCCAGCATCCGCATCGTGAAGTCGTCTCGCGTTCGGTCGAAGGACCGATTGTCCGCACCACCTATGCGGAGGTCCGCCTGCGCGCGCTGAAACTGGCCCAGCGTCTTGAGCGCGACGGCTTCGGGCCGGGCGACCGCATCGCTACCCTTGCCTGGAATACGGCGCGCCACATCGAGGCGTGGTACGGCATCATGGGCATGGGCGCGGTCTATCACACGCTCAACCCGCGCCTGTTTCCCGAGCAGATCGCCTGGATCATGAACCACGCCGAGGACAAGGCGCTGTTCGTCGATCTCACCTTCCTGCCGCTGGCGGAGAAGATTGCCGCATCGGTGCCGAGCCTGCGGCGGGTAATCGTGCTGACCGATGCCGCCCATATGCCGCCGACCTCGCTGCCAAACGCGGTGGCTTACGAGGAATGGCTGGCCGAGGCGGATGGCGACTTCCGCTGGCGGGAGTTCGACGAAAACACGGCCGCCGGCATGTGCTATACCTCGGGCACGACCGGCGAGCCGAAAGGGGTGCTCTACAGCCACCGCTCGAACGTGATTCACGCGATGATGGCCGCCATGCCCGATGCGATGGGCATTTCCTCGCGCGATGTGATCCTGCCGGTGGTGCCGATGTTCCACGCCAATGCCTGGGGCCTTGCCCAGATCGGGCCGATGATCGGCGCGAAGCTGGTGATGCCGGGCCCGCGCATGGACGGCGCCTCGATCTACGAACTGCTCGACACAGAGAAGGTGACCTTTACCGCCGCCGTGCCCACGGTGTGGCTGATGCTGCTCCAGCATCTGGAGGAGACCGGAAAGAAGCTGCCTTATCTGAAGAAGGTGGTGATCGGCGGCGCGGCCTGCCCGCGCGCGATGACGCGCAAGTTCGAGCAGACCTATGGCGTGGAGGTCATCCATGCCTGGGGCATGACCGAAATGTCCCCGCTGGGCACCCTGGCCACGCTGAAGCCGGATTGCGCAGGGCTGGAGGGCGAGGAGCTGCTGGACCTGAAGGCCAAGCAGGGGCATGCGCCATTTGGCGTGGAGATGAAGGTGACCGACGACAACAACCGGGACCTGCCCTGGGACGGCAAGACCTTCGGCCGCCTCAAGGTGCGTGGGCCGGCGGTGGCGCGGGCCTATTACGGCGGCGCGGGTGCCGAGCAGTTCGACGAGGAGGGCTGGTTCGATACCGGCGATGTCGCCCACATAGATGCCAACGGCTACATGCAGATCACCGACCGGGCCAAGGACGTGATCAAGTCGGGCGGCGAATGGATCTCGACCATCGAACTGGAGAACCTGGCCGTCGGCCACCCCGATGTGGCGGAGGCGGCGGTGATCGGCGTGCGGCACGAAAAGTGGGACCAGCGGCCGCTGCTGGTAGTGGTGCGCAAGCCGGGCAAGGAGCCGGCCAAGGCCGACATTCTCGGCTTCATGGAAGGCAAGATCGCCAAGTGGTGGTTGCCGGACGACATAGCCTTCGTGGAGGAAATCCCGCATACGGCGACAGGCAAGATCCAGAAGACTGTCCTGCGCAGGCAATTCGGCGAATACCGGTTGCCCTCCGACTGAGCGGGCTTCTGCCGGAGGCCAAAAGCTTCTAAGGATTCCGCAGTGAAAAACGGAGCTCCTGCGGCGCGGCGACATGGTGGCCTATCTGGAAGAGAAGATATCGCGGATGGCCGGATGGTCGCGGCGCCTGGCAGTGTTCTCTGCGCTGCTGTTCATCATCGCCGGGCTTGCCCACCGCTATGCCCTGCTGGAAACCGTGGCCTTCCTGTGCGTGCTCGCCCTTGTGGCGGTGCTGGCCACTTTCGCGCTGCTGCTGGCGTTCTTCGCCTTTCCGCATGTGTGGAACGATGGCGACCGCGGCGGAGGGGATCTGACCTTCGGCGCGGTGGTGGGGCTTGCCGTGCTGGCGCCCTTCCTGTTCTACGGCTATTGCGCCTTTGCCTACCCCGAGCTCAACGACATTTCGACGGACCCGGAGGACCCGCCGGCGCTGACGATTGCGGCCAAGACGCGCTCGCGCGGCATGAACCCGGTGGCCCCGCCTACGGCCGAGCAGCGCAAGCTGCAATCGGAAAAATACCCGCACGTGACGGGCCGGCGCTACGACCTGCCGCTCGATCGCACGCTGGACGCGGTGGAGTCGGTGCTATCGCGCACCAACTGGAAACTGTTCGGACCAACCGCGGACCCGGACGACGAGAGCGAGATAACGATAGAGGCGCTGGCATATACGTGGGTGCTGGCTTTCCCGGTCGACGTTTCCATCCGGTTGGTGGACGAAGGCGAGACGACCTATGTCGACATGCGCTCGGCCTCGCGATACGGGCGGCACGATTTCGGCAACAACGTGGCGCGGATCAATCAATTCCTGCAGGACCTGGATGCGGAGGTGGCGACGCAGAGCGGCGAAGCCCCGCCCGACAGCAATTAGTGGGGATCAGGCCGGCGAAAAATGCGCGTCGATGGACACGGTGCCATCGGTGATGGCCGCACCGCGCCCGACCAGATCTTCCAGATGCGCCAGAACCGAGAGTGCTGCGGCGCCGTGCAGGCGCGGATCGGTGTCGCGGTAGATCGCGCCGACCATCTCGGCGATGGTGCGGTCACCCGACCTCAGCCTCTCCACGATGGCGCGCTCGCGCATCTTCCGGTGTGCCTTGAGGCCGCGCAGGAATGATCGCGGCTTGGTGACCGGGCCGCCATGGCCCGGGAAGAACACCCGGTCGTCGCGCTCCAGCAGCCGGTCGAGCGAGGCCATGTAGTCGGCCATTGCGCCGTCCGGAGGCGCCACGATGGAGGTGGCCCATGCCATGACATGGTCGGCGGAGAACAGGATGCCGGTACCTTCCAGCGAGAACGCCGCATGGTTGGCGGCGTGGCCCGGCGTCAGCACCGTGCCGATGCGCCAGCCGTCGCCCTCGATAACGTCGCCATCCTTGAGTGTCAGCTCGGGCGCGAAATCCGTCTCGGCGCTGGCGTCGAGCGGATTGATCTCGCCGATCCGCAGCGGGCGCGCCGGGCGATGCGGCCCCTCGGCCGCGACGACCGCGCCGGTACGCCGTGCGAGCCGCGCGGCAAGCGGGGAATGATCCCGATGCGTATGGCTGACGAAGATATGGCTGACGGGGCGTCCTGCGATGGCCCGCAGCAACGCATCGAAATGGGCGTCGTCTTCCGGGCCGGGATCGATGACGGCCAGCGTGTCATGCCCGACGATGTAGCTGTTGGTGCCGTGGAAGGTGAAGGCGCTGGGATTGTTCACGGTCAGGCGCGCCACGCCCTTGGCGATCGGCACGGCCTCGCCATAGGCCGGCTCGAACTTTGTGTCGAATTCCAGGGACATCGTCGAAACCTGCCTCGCCTTCCGCATGCAAACCGCCAAATCCGTTTGCCGCTTAGCACGCCGGCCGATGTAGGCAAACCCGGCCGGCCAGATCGGCCAACCTCGACAGACATGGGGGGCGCGGTGGCAAATTCAATCACGGCCCCGCCCGTTCGCCTTGCCCGAGAGCGGTGCGGCGCGAGAGAAGCCCCATCAATACAGTTGTACATCTCGTTTTCCATGTACAGGAATAATATTTTAAGTATATAACTCCTGTTTATTGTGGGTGTCTGAGCGTTAAATTCGGGGATGCCACCGAGTTGGGGGATGTTTCTGTGGACGCAATTGTTAATTGCGGTGAAGAACTTTTCGCCACATTTGAAAACAAGCGCGGGACCATTGGCGTCGTCGGCCTCTCGGCTATGTAGGCCTGCCCCTGGCGCGAGCCATCATGGAGGCAGGTTTCAAGGTGATCGGCGTGGATGTCGATCGCGAGAAAATTCGAATGCTGCGGGCAGGACAGGATTACATCAGGCACATCGATGGGCGTTATTTCGTCAAGAAAATCCGATCGAAGTCCTTCTTTTGTACAGTGAACTTCGCAGCCCTTTCGCAGGCGCATGCCATTGTCATCTGCGTGCCGACGCCGCTGACGAAATACCGCGAGCCGGACCTTTCCTATGTGGCGAAAACGGCAGCGTCGATCGTCCCGCATATGAGGCGGGGTCAACTGATCATTCTGGAATCGACGACCTATCCGGGCACGACAGCGGAGATGCTTGTGCCGGCGCTTGAAAAAAGCGGCCTGAAGTGCGGATCGGACTTTTTCGTCGCCTTCAGTCCCGAACGGGAGGATCCCGGAAATCCGGAATTCGACACCTATTCCATTCCGAAGGTGGTCGGAGGAATGGATGACATGGCCAGAGAGCTTGCCCTGGCTTTTTACGGCAGTGTGGTTTCGGAAGTGATTTCGGTCTCTTCGGCAGCAACGGCCGAAGCGGTCAAGATCACGGAGAACATCTTCCGCTCCGTCAATATCGCGCTGGTCAATGAGCTGAAGCTCATCTTCGGTGCGATGGGTATCGACATCTGGGAGGTGGTAGAGGCGGCCAAGACGAAGCCCTTCGGCTACATGCCGTTCTATCCGGGGCCGGGCCTTGGTGGCCACTGCATACCCATAGATCCGTTCTATCTGAGTTGGAAGGCGCGCGAATATGACATGCCTACGCGCTTCATCGAACTTGCCGGCCAGATCAACACAAGCATGCCACAGCATGTCGTTGCGGTGTGCGCGGATACCCTGAACATGCGCTTTTCCAAAGGGCTGAACGGCGCCCGGGTGCTGCTGGTCGGACTGGCCTACAAGAAGAACGTGGACGACATGCGCGAGAGCCCCGGGCTGAAGCTGATCGAACTGCTGGAGCGCTACGGCGCGACGGTGGACTATTTCGACCCCTATATCCCGTCCATCCCGGTGACGCGGGAACATCCCGAGTTCACCGGGCGGCAGTCGCAGGCCGGGGGCGCGGCCTGCTTTGCCAACTATGACCTCGCGCTGATTGCGACCGACCACGACAATGTCGGCTATCGCGAAATCGTCGAAAACAGCAAGATCGTGATCGATACCCGCAACGCCTGCGAACGCCACGGCGTGTGGGGCGACAACATCGTCAAGGCTTAGAACCGCGCGGTGCGCGGCTGCGCCGAGACTACCCGTTCATGGCGGCTTCCAGAAACCGCTGCGCCAGCACGCGGCTATCGCGATGTTCGAGAAGCCAAGAGCGGCCTCTGGCGCCAAGACCGGCCCGCTCCTGCGGTGACATCTCCAGCATGGCCGACAGCGCGAGCGCAATGGCTTCAGGGTCTTCGGGTGGGCAGACGAGGCCCGACCCGCTGAGCTCGACCGGATTTTCCGGCGTGTCGATGGCGCAGACGATCGGCTTGCCGGCGAGCATGTAGTCGTTGAGCTTGTTGGGGCTTACGCCATGCCGGAACAACGGGCTTTTGCGTAATCCGATATAGGCGACATCGACGCGCTGCAGAAAGTCGGGCACCTGGGACTTCGCCACCGGATCGAGCAGCGCGAACCGATCACCCAGACCGAGCCCCTGCACATGGGCGCGCAGCGCCTCGGCATGCTGGCCATGGCCCGTCAGCAGCACGGCCAAGGCCTTGTCGTCGATGCGGGTCATGGCATCGGCGAGGTCGAACAAGGCATTGGCTTCGCCGATGCGACCGGCATAGCCGACGAGCATCCTGCCAAGGGCTCTTTGCCGCTCGATCTCGCGGATATGCCCCTGAGGTAGAGGAAGTTCCTCGTGCGCGGCCCCGAGGGGAATGCCGTTTGGCACATGGACGAACTTTTCGGGGGCCATGCCCCGGCCAACCATGTAGTCCCTGGCGTTCGGCAGCACGGAGACGACCGTGTCGGCGTGGCGGTAGGCGCGGTCCTCCGACCATTGCATCGCACGAATGAGAGGGTGTTTTGTCGAGGCCCGGCCCAACTCGATCAGCGTCAGAGGCCATAGATCGCGCACTTCGAACACGAGGCGGGCGCGCCAGCGGCGGGCGAGCCGCAGGGCGGCATGGATGGCAAAGGGGTGATGCGAGGAGCAGACGACGAGATCGGCCGGCCCGATCCGCGTGCACGCAAGCCAGCTGCGAAGCGAAAATGCGAGCAGGTTGAGCACGCGCAGGGCGGTTTGTTCGGGCCGGTAGGATGGCGTGGGAAGCCAGATGTAGCGGATCCCGTCGATGATTTCCTCGCCGCCGCGGCCGCGAGCAACGGGCTGTTGCGCACGAACGTGGGAAAAGCTGGCGCTGACGATCGTGACTTCGTGCCCCGCCCTTATCCATTCGCGGGCCAGATAATAGTGCCCATAGACCATGCCGTGCACGGGCGAGCCGGCGAAGTGAGCGAGCATCACGATCTTCATGACCCGACCCCCATGCGTTCGACCCAGCGGGCCAGGATGAAGACGCGAAAGAATTCCTGATGACCAAGCGCCGACCTGCCGGCGAGATAACGATCGAATTCGGCGGTCAGCGCAGTCTGATCCACCAGGTTGCGGAGTGCTGGCGGGAGGGCTCCGAAGGTCGAGCGGAACGCGGCAGCCATCGGTCCCCTGATCCAGGCGTCCTGATCGGTGGCGAAGCCGATCTTGTCGCGGCGGTCGATGATGGCTTGCGGTATTTGCCCCTCAACAGCGTGGCGTAGCAGCCTCTTCGTTCGCCCTCCGGCGAGCTTGAACTCCGACGGCAGGGCAACGCACCATTTCACAAGGCGATGATCGAGGAAGGGAGCGCGGGTTTCCACGCCGAAGGCGCGGGCATTCCGATCCTGGTATCGCAAGAGCGAGGGCAGGCTGAGCGCGGTGACATCCAGGATTTGTCGGTCCTGGATGCGGCCTGCACTCGGGCGAGGCGAAGGCAACGACCCGGCATCGGCAGGGGGCAGGAACGCAAGGGCTTTGCTTCGCGGCAGCAGCCGGCCGGACAGATGGCGCCTGCCGCTGCGCCAATCCCAGGTTCCGCGATCTCCCCGGAAAGCGAGGCCGAGAAGTTCGGCCAGGAAATGGTGATAACGGCCGGTCCGCAATAGCTCGCGAAGACGGAAGACGACGTATTTGCGGTATCCGCAGAGGATCTCGTCGGCGCCCTGGCCAACCAGCAGGACATCCACGCCCGTCTCGCGTGCCTTCGCCATCATAAGCCACTGGGCGAACACGCTGGAGGAGGCGAAAGGCTCTTCCTGATGCCAGATGAGCGCTTCGAGCGCGTCGGAAAAGGCTTTCGCAGTGGGTAGAACCGGGTGAGCGCGAGAGTCGGTGCGATCGCTGACCATCCGGGCCCAGTGGCGTTCGTCCAGCTTCGGGCTTTCCGAGCCGGCCGTGAAGCAGTCCAGCGCGTCGCCAGCCTGCGCGCGCGCCTGGCAGACGATTGCCGATGAATCGAGACCGCCGGAAAGGCAGGCGCCGAGCCGGGCCGCGCGCCCCAGCCGCAGGCGCACCGCATCTTGCAAGAGATGAGAAAAGTGCTCGCAGGCTTCTGAAAACGTGGAGGGCAAGCCTTCTGGCGGATGGTCCTCCAGGCTCCAGAATTTTGCCGGCGTCACCTCGTCGGACGGGGAGTGAAGCACGGCATAGCTGCCTGGCGGAAACGACTTGATGCCTTCGAACAGCGTGTCGTCGGTGTGGTTCACGGCCGCGAGTTCCAGGAAATCCAAGGCCAAGGCCGCGTCCATCCGCGGCTTTTCGCGACAGGTGGCCAGCAGGCCCTTGATTTCCGAGGCGAACATCCAGCCCCCGGGGCAGCGCATATAGTGAAGCGGCTTGATGCCGAGCCTATCGCGCGAGAGCACGAAGCGTGCCTTGCGCTGGTCCCACAGCGCAAGCGCCCACGTGCCGTTGAACCGGCGGAAGCAATCGGTGCCCCAAGATTGGTAGGCCGCGATCACTACCTCGGCGCAGGTTCCCGTCAGGTCGCGCGCGCCCAGCGCCTCAAGCTCGCTACGCAACTCTGCGAGGTTGTAGATTTCGCCGTCGAATACGATCCAGCAGGAGCCGTCGGGCGAGGCCATCGGGTGAGGCAGTTCGGACTTGTCCAGAACAGACAGTCGCACGTGGCCCAAGGCGAGGAAATCGCCCGGCGCGGGCGGCGGTGGAGAGTGCCGGTCCATTCGTGGCCCCGTGCCGATGAGGGCATAGCCATCGGCGGAGCTCTCGTGGGCCTGGGCTGCGGTCATCTTGCCGATGCCGGAAAGGCTTTCGGGCTGATGGCTGAAAACGGCTGCGATCGAGCCCATGCGATACCTCGGAACGGGGCGCTTCCGGCGCGGATTTTCCAGACGGGGACGGGTAGCTGTGGATGGCCATGTTCAGGCCCTTCGCACGACGCGGGAAAGCCGATGACGTGCACGGCGTGCCGCCGAAACGAGATTCTGAAAATCTTTCTGATCAGGCGCGTAGCCACCGAAAATCTCTGCGGGCGGGAGGAGGACGGTTCGCGCCGATTGCGGGGAAGGGCCTCGAGGCGTCTCAATCCAGCGAAAATCCGGGCGCCCGCCGGCAGAGCGCAGGGGAGATTTTCGACAGGTCTCGAGAACCGGGGCAATGAGGCTATGGAAGGTCACTGCGTATTCGCGGCCCATCTGATGCGCCAGTTGCGGGGTTGCGGCCAGGCATATGTCCGCGAGTTTGGCGAGATTGGCCTCCAGAGCCGTCCAGAACTCGATCTCCCAATGCTGGAAATCCGTGTAGGAACAGGGCCAGGATTCTTCCGCATCGAAGACGACCCTCGGCCCGTGCAACTCGCCGCTGGCGACCGCTGCAAACAGGGTTTCAAATCCCGAGGCGATGACCATGTCGGGCGCGCCAAGGTTTTCGACGGCACCGAGAAGCGTTGCGTTGACGTTGACCAGGTCGGTGCAAAGGGACCGGAAGCGCTCCATCTCGCTTGCGGCGGCGATGTGCGCGCCGAGCCGTTCGTTGAGAACCCCAGCCGGCGCGGCCGAATAACCGACAAGGCTGGCAAGCAGGGCGCGCGCCACGGAATGGCGGCCTTGCCGCAGTTGCGAGGAGGATGGAAGCCAGCTGGCGTCGTGGCTGGTGCGGCTCACCTTGAGCAGAACGACGCCGTCGGTTTCGCGCTCGAGAGAGGTCCGAACGCCAGCCTCGCCCGGCTCGCCGCCGGCGGCGATGACGACCACTTCATGCGTTTCAGCGAGCGAGGCGGCGAAATGGCGGGCGCGCGGCGATGGGCAATCGCCGGAGGCCAGAAGATAGGCAACCGGGCGCTGGCGCGGCTTCGATGGCGAGGTGCCCGATCGCCTGTGGCCCTTCTCGACGAGCTTGGCGTCGATCAGGTCATCGACGCTGGAAACGAATGTTTCGGCCCAGTTTTTCGGATCGAGAATGATCTCTTCGCAAGAGCGCTCCGCCATGAGGCGCTGGGCGGAGTCGTCGCGAATGAAATCGATGGCCGCATCGATATTGGCAAGATCCTGACGAAGCGGGAAGAAGTGCCGTCCCGGCACGAAGATGCCGGAATATTCGCCGTCGTAGAGCATTTGCGCCGCACCAGCCGCGGCGGCTTCGAAATGGCGGGGAGCAATCTGGGCATAGTTCACATTTCCTTCGAATGCGTGCAGGAATTCGTCATGGGCGGTGCGATAATAGGCATGCGAGGTTGCGTCTTCGCCCTTGTGGCGGCGCTCATATTCGCCGCACCAGCGCGCCACGCTGCCGTCGAAGTCGAAGATGTTGGAGCCTGACTCGACGCCGAGCACCACGCCCGAACGCGCCAGAAAGCTCTCCCATTCGTCGCCTGAAAGACGGTCTTCCCAGCGGCTCGAAATGTCGAAGCGAATGCCGGGCACCGCGGACACGGCTTTGGCCATGTCGTAGCCGATGCCCCGCTTTTCGTAGCCGAGCCGCCCGAAGGCGAGGGGCTGGATCGAGCCGCGGTAGCTGAGCTGGATGTCGCGCTTGTGCGCGGGAAAGCCGCCGCGCATTTCCGGCGAGACATAGCCGGTCAGCACCTGCTGCAACGTGCATTGTCCTATGAGCGAGCGGGGATAGACCTTTTCCTGCTCGGCGGCCGGCAGACAGGTCAAGACGATGTCGAAGCCTTTTTCCCTGACCAGCCGGGGCAGGAGGCCGGCCAGAACCTGCTCGTCCTGCTTCATCAGAACCTTGACGCCGTCGAACGCGGGCAAGCGCGTTTTCAACCCGATGTCGAGCACATCGAGAGATGCCGGGGAATAGCTGATGGTGGGGTGAATGACGACGCCGTCGAATTCGTCGAAATCCAGCGCCTGAGGCAGGCGCATGGCCCCGGCGCGGCCAGGCCAAAGGTTCAGGAGGATGATTTCATGCCGGCTGAGCGCCTGCCACGCCGCGATGCCCTGAGGAATGGCGCCAATTCCGTTCGGGTCGAAATACGCGACCAGCAGGAGCCGTGCGTCCCGCTTTCCGAACGGCCTTGAGCCGAAAACAGGCTTGGGTCGCATGAAATTCCCTCAAGTAGATCGGAAAGGAACTCGTTACCGCAAGGCCGATAGTCTGTTTCTAGCGCATTCCAGGCTTCATGTTTGTTGATGTGTAGTGATGTTTTATCAACGCTGTTTTCGCCCGACTTATACTTCGTCTCCGAATGTTCCGCAAATGAGGCACTTGGAGCGCGCGAATGGAAACGACGAGCAAACTGAAACTGCCGATGATAATGCCAAGCCAGGCGCAGAAGCATGTCACGCACAATGAAGCGCTGGCACTTATAGACACGCTGATGCACCTGGCCGTCCTGGACGACCACCGCAACATGCCACCTGCCGCGGCGAATGTTGGCGACCTGCATATCGTGGCGGCGTCGCCATCGGGCGAGTGGGCGGGCAAGGCCGGCATGGTGGCCTGCTTCGAGGGAGAGGATTGGAGCTTCCTGACACCCGTGGAAGGATGGCGCGCCTGGGTGCGCGACATGGGCGAGCTGAAAGTATACGAAGCTGAGGGTTGGACATCCGTGTCTGCTACAACCAGCAGCGGGATGCTTGGCATCAACACCACACCCGACGAGGTCAATCGGCTGGCCGTGAAGTCCGACGGTGTCCTGTTCTCCCATGATGATCTCACCCCCGGCTCCGGCAATGCGCGCCTCCAGATCAACCGCGCCCGAGCGGCGGCCAGCGCCCATGTGGTCTTTTCCGACAACTGGACGGGACGGGCCGAGGCGGGGCTGGTCGGCGACAACTTGTTCCGCATCAAGGTAAGTCCCGACGGAAGCCAGTTTTCCACGGCACTTTCCATCAGCACGACCGACGGCTCCGTAGGCATCAACACCGAGCCGAACGGGGCCGACCGGCTTGCCGTGCGAGACGACAAGGCCGGTATAAGCCAGTTCTCGGTCGCCAATATGCATGCTGATAGCGCGGCCTCGGCCGCGTTCAGGTTGCTCGCCGCCAACAACAACTATTTCAATTTTCAGCTCTACGGCAGCGGCACGATGTATGCCTATACAGGTGCGACCATGATCCTGGGCACCTATGCCGACAAGCAATTGAGGTTGCGTACCAACACCACCGACCGGATGTACATATTCGGTGACGGACGCATCAGCATCAACACCGGCGCGGCCAGCGCGCAGCTCGCGGTCAATGGGGCGGTGCGAGTGGGCACCTGGAGCAAGAACGCGCTGCCCAGCGCCAGCGCAAACGGCGCCGGCTCGCTGATCTATGTGAGCGATGCGGCGGGCGGCGCGGTGATTGCCTTCAGCGACGGAAGCAACTGGCGCCGCGTTACCGATCGCAATTTGGTGGATTCACCAGCGTGAGTTTGCCTGCGCAGAAGCTGCCAGGGTTTCCGTGAGGGCCGCAAAAGCCGAATGCGAGCCGATGAAATTTCGGCTCGCAGAAAGCAAATTTGAAAATATATTCTGCGTCGAGGGAAGATTATTATCGGGAACTGGCGGTCCACTGCAGCTGGGGCGTGACTTCGTTGTGGGGGCGAAGCGATTATGAAGGAACTTGCTGGAGGCCAATGCTGTAGCCCGGATCTGGCGCTCGCTCCAAAAAACATACTGATCTTCTACGACGAAAAATTCACGTTCATAAAGACGGTAGAGGAACACCTTCGAGCCTTCAAAAGCCATTCCCGCAACAATTGTTTCTTTGCTCCGGCGACCGTGCTGGGTGACCCGCGAGAGGGGAGATATACGGAAACCGGGCCGCTGGAACTGAGCGGCGGCAAGCGCGCTGTCTGGAACCTGGACCATTTCGACGCGGTGATCGTCCACTATTCGGTCCGGCTTTCCATCGAAGGCTACATCGCGCCCCAGATCGCCAGCCGCATAAGGGATTTCGACGGCGAGAAGATACTCTTCATCCAGGACGAATATGAGGGCGTGGATTGCGCGAGGAAGAGCATAGAGTATCTGGGCATAGGCACGATTTATACCTGCGTGCCTGAACATGGCCGTGAGCTGGTCTATCCGCGCTCGCTGTTTCCCAGCGTGGAATTCATCCAGACCCTGACCGGCTTCGTTCCCGACGAGCCGGGGCTTGAGCGCCATGCCATGCCGCTGCTGGAGCGGAAGACGCTGATCGGCTATCGCGGCCGGCGTCTGCCCCACCATTATGGCCGCCTGGGGCACGAAAAATTCATCATCGGCGAGAGGGTGAAGGCGGAGGCGCACAAGCGCGGCCTGCCGGTGGACATAGAGTGCGATGATGCCAAACGGATCTATGGCTCGTGGTACAAGTTTCTCGGCTCCTGCCGGGCGACGCTGGGCACGGAATCTGGAAGCAACATCTTCGACTTCGATAATTCACTGCGCGAGAAGGCGGCGGAATTGGCGCACCAGCCTTTCGACGAGGTCTACGACGAGCATTTCAGGAAGCATGACGACTTCGTGGAGATGGGGCAGATCTCGCCGAAATTCTTCGAGGCAATTCGCCTTCGCACCGCGCTGGTCTGCTTTCCAGGTTCGTATTCGGGCGTGCTGGAGCCGGACAGGCACTATATCCCGCTCGAGCGCGATTTCTCGAACATCGACGCCGTTTTCGAGAAGCTTGCGGATGTCGATTTTCTGGAAGAGCTGACTGCAACGGCATATCGCGACGTCATCGAAAGCGAAAAGTACAGCTACAAGTCGTTCGTTGCGTCGTTCGATGATTGGCTGGACCGAAAAGTCCCAGCGCCGCGAGCGGAAATCATTTCCTTGCCGATCGCCGTTCGTCGCGGCGCGTCCGTCGAGCCTTTGAGGCATAATTATCCTGCCGACTATCTCCTGAGTGACCATGTTCTGGGTGGAGACTGGCAGCGCGAGAGATTTCAAGGCCTGTTCGCAAAGGAAGCTTTGGTGTTTGAACCGAGCGGTCTTGCGTGGATCAACCGCGCACAGCTTGAACACGGCGCCAGCATCGCGGCTTCGTCGCCGTTTCACGGCGCGCCGCACGATGCGGAAAGCCTGCTGCGCCCTTTCGTGCCGGGAGACTATGCGGCTGTCCTCGACACTGCGCCGCTGCCGCATTTCGTGGAACTCGACCTGGGCGCGGAGCGCCTGCTGGAGGGCGCCTATCTGCGTTGGTACGGCACGGCCAATCACGGGGTCGACTATCGGATAGAGGTCCGTGCCGAGGCCGGGGGTTGGAGGCGGCTGTTCAACTCATGGAGGCCGGCTCTAGAAGTGCGGGACAATGCCGCGGTGGAGCAGAGCCATCACTTTCCGTCAGTACGCGCGCGACACGTGAGGCTGACCGTGACGAAGCTTGCGGGGCAGCAGCGCCTGCTGCTGCGAAGGTTCGAGCTCTATGAGCGGCAAACTGCCGGTAGCAGTTTCGACCGTTCATAAGGGTTCCATCGAACTCCGCGCCAGACGCTGGTCTGTCCGCTCGATGGAAATGTTGCGGATGGCTGCATAACAGATGTCGTCGTCGGACCTGACGGTCAGCTCCGAGCGTCCGCCCGCTGCGACATACTCGAGCTCGGTTGCTGGCGAAGAGCCGTCGAAGGGCGTGCATGTGCCGTCGACACACAGTTCCGCGCCGTGCTCGCAGCCGGCCTGGACGGCAGCAACGGTGAGGCGATATCTGCCGGCCGCCTGCTTCCAATAGGTGCCGGCAGGCCGCCAGCCATTGCCGGCGGTATTGTCGCCGATATAGCCGAGTTGGGAGTTGCCGGAGGCGGCCTCCCTTTCCGACAGATCGAAATCCGTTCGCACCCAGCCTTCGCCGTCCACGACGATATCGACATCCTCTATCTTCATGGGCAGGAGCGTGTCGTAGCTGGTTTCCTGGCGGCTGAAAAACCAGGTGGCCACATCGTTTCGCAGCGGATGGACGTTCGCGTAGCCGCGCTCGCGGATCTCCGCGATCGAAAGATAGGACGTGAGGTCCTCCCTGTCGCGAAGATAGATGCTGCCATTGGAAACGTCCAAAAACACCCACTTGCCCCGGATCAAGACCTCAGAGGCAATGTGAGACAGCATTTCCCCCCGAAACGGGAAAAAGAACTGCACAATGCGCGTGGGGATGCCTAGCTCCGCCAGCAGCGTGTTGAAGGTGGCGACGTGATTGCCGCAAATGCCATATCCCAGTTCCAGGCACTGGGCAGCATTGGCGCCGGGTGTCTGGAAATTCGCGCCTTCGTTGCGCTTGAACAGCGAATATCGGCCGCTGGGGATCAGCGTCTGAACAACGTTCATCGCCTGCAGCGCGGCGTAGAAGGTCGCGGGGGTCTTGCCGGACGCATTGACCGCGCCATCGGCTTCCTGGCGGATGAGACAGGCGTAGCGCTTGACCGTGTCGGCATAATCGCAGGCGCGCTGTTGATGCCCCGGGTCCACATGGCCGCTTCCGGACATCGGCGTGACAAGAAGCGCAAACATCACGGCTGCGGCAAGCGTGACGGAAAAGCTCCGCCAAGGCGCAGAACGCAAAAACACTTGTACTCGCACTCGCATTCCAGCCCCCGCTTAGGAAATGCTAGGCGAGAGGCTTCCTGAAAACGACGTTTATTTCAAGATGTTTTGCCAGAAGTGGCGTGAGTTTTGCGAATATCTCCGGGTGATTTGCTGCAGTTGAATTCATGAAGAACTCGAAACTGGCCGCTGTGAGCCGAGAAAAGCTTCTCAGGTCGGCGAGCCCGGGCATGTTTTCAGGCAGCGTTTCGAGAAGGGCCCGCACGGCCGCCCCCTCATCCAGCGGCTGCAGGCGAGCCGTGCCGATGCCGCGATAGGTCGGCAGCACGGGCTGGTCGAGCAGATAGTCGAGGCCGAGCACGCGTTCGAAATGCAGGCGCAGCCCCCAGAGGTCGAAGCGTCTCACATGGACAAGATCATAGTCGCGATAATCGTAGTAGACTCGCATGTCTTCTTCGAGCGGAACGCGCGCCACCAGCACGCCTCCCGGCTTCAGCACGCGCACCATCTCTAGGGTGGCATTATAGAAGTCGAGCACATGTTCCAGGACATCGGTGGATACCACCATGTCGAAGGCACAATCCGGGTAGGGCAGGTCCTCGAGCTTGGCCAGCGCGACATGAATGCCGAGCCCCCGCGTTCGTTCGAGATAGCCTTGGCTGACGTCGACGCCATGGCGCTCGTGTTGCGGAAAGGACGAAAGCAGGCGACCGAGCCCGACGCCGGCATCGAGGATCACGTCTCCCGGCCTCAGATGGTCCTCGATGATGAGCCTTGTCGAGCCATCCAGCACGGCCCAGGTTTCCTCCGCGATGAAGGGATTGACCCCTTTTCGGTCCAGCGCGGCGAGATGGTCCGCGGCGATCTTTTCGTAGTTGAGCGTGTAGGCGTCCGGAGCAATGAAGGCCGGGATGCCGGACGCGACGGCAAGGGGCTCGCGAGTGAAGGGGACCGTCCGCCTAGCGTTCGACATATGGCCTCCTGCTTGGCCGGTCACCGCGGCGGCCGCGGAGCCAGGCAGCGGGTTCGGCCGGTGATGAAGACGGGCATCAGGCGGGCGCCCCTATCTCGCCGCGGGCCTCCTTCAGATGGGTGTAGCCTCCCGCGACGCCATCCTGGCGCCAGCGTTCGACCGAGCGGCGTGCGATCACATCGAGGTCGGTAAATTCAGGTTCGCCGAAATCGGCGACAAGCCGCGAGGGGTCGAGCAGGATCGACGCGGCGTCGTCGGGCCCGAGCGGCCGCAATTCGGGTTCGGGATAGTCGTTGAGCTTCATCGCCCTTACGACCGCGTCGTACAGTTCGCGAATGGCCACGTCCTTGCCCGACGAGAAGTGATAGGTGCCGTGGCCATCGCCATCGGCGGCGCGCACTACCACCTTGGCGAGATCCCCCGCATAGCAGAAGTCCCGGCGCGCCTCGGTGACGAAGCACTTCTGGCCTCGCGAAAGTCGGTCGTAGAAGATGGGCAGGGGGCCGGAGACGTTGCGCTCGCCGATGACATTGGCGAGGCGGAACGTGACCCAGTCGACACCGCTGTACTGGACGTAGTTTTCGCCGCAGGTCTTGGAGATGGCATAGGAGGAGTTGACCGGATTGATGGGGTGATGGAGCCGGATGGGCGAGGACGATGGCTTGACCCCATAGCAAAGGGCGGTCTGGAAATAGACGAGCCGTTGCACCGCATGATCCCGGCAGGCGCGCGCGATGTTGGCGGTGCCGACGGCATTGACCAGTGCGTCGGTATGCCAGTCGTCGGGGTCCTTGTACGAGGCGGCGGTGTGGATGACGACATCCGGCCTGAACGCCTCGAATTGCTGGGCAACGAGGTGGCTGTCGGTGATGGAGCCTTCCACGCAGATCAGGTTCGGATGGGCTGCGAGGTTGTCGCGCCTGCCGGTGGCGAAGTTGTCTATCGAAAGAACGGTGTCGCCGCGCGCCAGAAATATGTCGGACACCGTTGACCCGATCTGACCAAAGCCACCTGTCACAAGTACCTTCATGTTCAGTCGTCCCTTTCCTACGCTGCAGGTGCGGAGATTTCGTTCGACGAGATCATGGCGCGATAATGCGAGGCGCGATCGTGAAAAAGCTGGTGCCAGATTTCCAGGGACAGGAGGCCCCAGACCTTGCGCGAGAACGGCCCGCCCCGGGCAAAATTCGTGAGGATGGCGGCATTGTTGAAATAAGGCCGGCTCTTCGCTGCCTGGCTGGAGAAGATGTCATGGACGAAGTCGTGCAACGGGCCTGAAAGCCACTCCTTGAGCGGCACCGGGAAGCCCATCTTGTCGCGGCGGTCAACGACCATCTCCGGCAGGTGGGGGCGCGCGAACTCCTTCAGCAGATGCTTCATGCGGCCATCGGGAAACTTGATGTTTGCCGGGATCGTGGCCAGCAGTTCAACGAGCGGCCTGTCCAGCAGAGGCGCACGCGCCTCCAGCCCATGCCCCATCGACATGCGGTCTTCGACCTGGAGCAATGCTGGCAGCAGGCACTTGAAGTCGAAATGCGTCATGGAATCGAAGTAGGCCTCCTTGCGCACGTTGCGCGTGGAATTGAAGATGTTGCGGTAGCGCTCCATCACGCCAGAGAGGTCGAGGGCGGGCCAGTCGATTTCTTCAGTCATGTCGCCGGCCCTGTCGATGAGCCGGAAATAGCGCTCGTCCATCGGGCCGAAGAGATCCTCGGCGAAGAAGTGCCTCAGGAGAGGCTTGTATTCCTGCAGGACGACCAGATTGGAGATGATGGACTCCGGCGTAACCACGAAATTGCCGTTGCGGTGTGAGCCGTCTATGGCCGCCTTCAAGGCCTGTTCCAGATAGGCGATGAGATAGCGGGCGTAGCCGCCGAAAATCTCGTCTCCGCCCTGGCCGCCCAGCACGACCTTGACCTGTTTGGCGGCTGCCCGTGAGACGATGTATTGTGCGAACGCACCGGGGCCGGCCACAGGCTGGTCGAGGTGGTAGAGCACCTTGGCGATGGAATCGCGAAAATCGTCTGCGCCGATGGTGATCTCGTTCAGCTCGATGCCGGCGCCCTCGGCCGCGGCCCGGGCGAAACGGCTTTCGTCGTAAGCGGCGGCGTCGAGGAATTTGCCATGGAAGCCCGCGCCGGCCGAATTGGGATGCCTGGCGGAAAGAGCGCCGACGAGGCTGGAATCGAGACCACCGGAAAGATAGGTGCCGACCGGCACATTGGCTCGCATGTGATGCGCCATCGATTGGCTGAGGGCATCGGCCAGGCGCTCTTCGAAATAGCGGGGCGTGTGGTCGTAGTCTATTTCGTAGTGAATGTCCCAATAGCGCTCGACGATGACGCGGCCCTGGGCAGTCCTTAGCAGATGGCCGGGCAGCAGCGTATGAACGTGGCGGAACAGATTTTCGGGGCCGATCTGGTACTGAAAGGTCAGATATTCGGCGAGCGCTTCCGGACTGGTTTCGATCTCCGGAAGAAACGGCAGGAGGGATTTGATTTCCGACGCGAGATAGAGGACGCCGGCCAGCTCGGCGTAGTAGAGGGGCTTCATTCCGAACGGGTCGCGCGCGGCGAAGAATTCGCCCCCTTGCCACCGTATGTAGCTGAACATGCCGCGCAGGCGGTCGGGCGTGTTTGTGCCCCACCGCTCATGGGCCGCAAGGATGGTTTCAGCGCCGGAGCCGGAGCGGAAATCCCAACGACCGTGAAGCGCCTGTTGCAGTTCGGGATGGTTGTAGATTTCGCCGTCGAAGGTGATCACCGAGCCGTCGTGACCCGACATGGGCTGCGCGCCAGTTTCGGAGAGATCGTTGATCGCCAGCCGCCGATGTGCCAGCCCCGCGCGGCGTGACGGATCAATCCAGATGCCCTGTCCGTCGGGCCCACGGTGAGCGACCAGAGCGCTCATGACCCCGAGCCTGCGCTCCATGTCGGGTATCGCTTCGCCTTTCAGCGAGAGTATTCCAACAATCCCGCACATGGCTTCATGTGTCCCCCTGTAATAATTTGTATCGATATATTTTCAGAATGTCACGCGGCAGGGTGAAGGACGGAGTAGTTGCTATGGCGGGCAAGAAACGCCGAGACGTTTCTGTGGATCATTTTCTGTCCGGTGCTAGATTCCGTCTTCGTGACTTGCCGGCAGGACGGCAGGGCGAAACTCCCACTCGCTGCTGTGGATGAAGTCTGCCGTCAGCGCGCCCAGGCTGTCGGGAAGCGCGACTTCCACGGCGAAGCTTCTGCTGAGCAGATCGTAGCGCTCTGCGTGATTGGCATTCTCTATCGCGGTTTCATGCAGGACCGACACGCCCACGGTATAGACGCCGGGCCCGATCTGAAGCGGATTGAGGATCATTTCCACCCGCCTTCCTTCTTGCGGCTTGGCGACGAAGCGATCGGGCGGGCTGTACATCCGGGCTATGCAACGACCCTGGAGATCATGGACGGCAAGGCCGTAGGTGCATCTGAATTCGCCGGCCTCTTGCGCTTCCAGAAACAGGCTCACCCGAGCCGGTTGGAGACAGACCAGCCGTGAGGTCGGGCCTTGGGGACCGCTGAAAGCAGCTCCGACCACAATGAGCCCGCCGGTGCCCGCCCAGCGCGAAATGCCGCCGGGGGCGACGTTGCGCAATTCGCGACCGTCGCTGTCGGGCACGGGTGAAGGGCCGACCTCTTCGCCGTGCGGGCGAAACATCGGCTGCTGCATGAGGAAAGTTCGCGACGGCGTGACCGCAAACGGAGAGACAGAGGCGGGCGGGGTCGGTGCCACCATCGGTTCGGCAGTTGGCGTGGCCGCCTTGTTGCGGCGCCTGGACGCAAGCGGGTCGCCGGTTCCGGGCATCGCCCCATACATGGCTTCCTCATAGGCCTTCACGATGGGAAATGCCTCGCCCGACGCTCGGATCCGGCCGCCATCAAGCCAGATGACGCGGTCGCAGAGTTCCAGCACCTGCGACATCGCATGGGAGACAAGCAGCAGCGTGCAGCCCGTCGCAACGAGGGCCTCCACGCGGCGCTTCGACTTGGCGAGGAAGTAGGCGTCGCCTGCGCCAAGCACTTCGTCGATGATGAGAACCTCGGGCCTGATGGCCGTGGCCGTGGCGAACATCAGCCGGGATTGCATGCCGCTGGAATAGGTCTTGAACGGAAGGTCGAGAAAGGGCCCGAGTTCGCAAAACTCCACCACATCCTCGAAAGCCGCCTTGAGCTCGCTGTCGGAGAGGCCGTTATATTGGAGCGAGGCCCTGATGTTGTCGCGGCCGGAATAGTCGGGGTGGAAGCCCTGGCCCAGTGTCATCAGCGCCTGAACGCTGCCGTTCACCCTCACGGAGCCGCTGGTTGCCCTGTAGTTGCCGGCAATGAGCTTGAGCAGCGTCGTCTTGCCGGCGCCGTTGCGCCCGATGAGACCCACGCGCTGACCGCGAGGTACCGTGAATGTCACATCGTCGAGGGCGAGGAAATCTTCGGCCTGGCTCTTGCCGCCGAAGAGGCGTGAAAGGCCGGTTGCTTCGAACAGAAGCTGCCTGGGGCTGCCCGCCAGGCGGTAACGCTTGGAAACGCTTTCGAACGCGATGGCGACTTCGGTGGAGGCCCCCAAGCCACTGTCCATCACGCATAATCCACAAAGATGAAGCGGGCTCGCCGGAAAAAGGCAAGGCCGGCAACGAAGCTTCCGATGCCAAGCACCAGCGCCCCCACGAACGCCGAAAGCGGCGGCCAGGTGCCCAGCGCAAGCGGTGCCTGAAGGCACAGGATGAAGTAGCTCATGGGATTGAGCAGCAGGATGAACTTCAATCCGGGCGGGACCATATCTGGGGTAAAGGCCATCGGGCTTAGAACCATGACGGCCATGTTGATGATGCCCACTGCCTGGGCGATGTCCCTCACAAGCAGCGACAGAAGCGAAAGAACCCAGACCAGCCCCATCATGAACATGATGAGCAGCACCCAGGTCAGAGGCACGACGACGAGGGCGGCGGGCGAGGCGGCACCCGTCAACAGCGCCGCGAGCGATGTGACGGACAGTGCCCCGAGAGCCGGCACCTGGCTTGCCAGAACGGCGCGCGGCGGCAGCAATTCGGCCGGGAAGACGGTGTTCAGCAACAGGCCTCGTTGCCCGGTGAGGACGCTGACGCCTGCGCCGAGGCTCTCTCCGAAAACGATTATCGCGCAGAGGCCCGTCATCACCAGGATGGTGTAGTGCTCCGTTGTGAGGTTCGGCAGGCGGACCTTGAAGACGACCACATAGATCGTTGCGTAGAAGGCCAGAAGCGCCACGGGATAGAGGATTGCCCAGAGGCTGCCGAAGTACGAGCCTGCATAACGCTGTCGAACGTCATGGCGCGCGGAGTGAAACAGCCTGACGCCGTAGGTTTTCCACCAAGTCATGCTGCGCTTCAACATATAACTAGGTCCTGGAACCCAAAGTCACAGTGGTGATCTAATTTCTAGCATTCCAATTCGAGAGGATAGATTTGATAGCGGCGGTTTTTTTCTAGGCTGGATAGGGTTTCGTTGCAAGATTGGCTCGGAAGTAGCCCGGCTGCCGCGTCCCGGGCTCATCCGGCTTCAAGAAAGGCGGCGATTTCCGCAACCACGCGCTCGGCGGCGCGGCCGTCGCCATATTCATCGATTTCACGGCGAGGGGCATAGTCCGGAACCGACCAGAGCCTGTTCCAGCCGTGCGCTATCGTCTCGACCCACTCGGTCTCGTCGCGCAGGGTGACGCACGGCTTTCGATGGAAATAGGCTTCCTTCTGAAGTCCGCCGGAATCGGTGAAAACCTGCGCGGCGCCGGCGAGCAACTGGTGGATATCGAAATATCCCACCGGATCAACGAGCCTGATGCGCTTCGGGGCTATGCCGTGCATCTCCATGGCGGCTCTGGTTCTCGGATGAACCGGAAAGATCACAGGGCGTTCGACCGCGTGTTCTTCGAGATAGGAAATGGCCCGTCGCAGCGCGGCGGCGTCGGCCGTGTTCTCGGCGCGATGAACGGTCGCCAGCGAGTATTCGCCCTCGTCCAGCGCCAACCGGGCGAGAATGCTGGAATGCGATCTTGAGCGTTCGCGCGCAAACAGCGTGGCATCGAACATGACGTCGCCGACATTCCGGATTTCAGCCGTGATGCCCTCGTGGCGGAGATTGTCCACCGCCGTGCTGGTCGGGCAGAGGAGCAGCGAGCTCACCCGGTCGGCCAGGACGCGGTTGATCTCTTCCGGCATTCGCATATTGAACGAGCGCAGGCCCGCTTCGACATGGATGACCGGGATATGCAGTTTGGCGGCGGCCAGAGCGCCGGCCAGCGTGCTGTTGGTGTCACCATAAACCACAACTGCGGACGGGCCTTCGGCCACAAGCACCGCTTCGATGGCCTCCAGCATGCGCCCGGTCATCTGGCCGTGTTTGCCTCCGGAAACATGCAGGCGGAAGGCGGGCTCGGGAATGTCGAGGTCGCGGAAGAAAGCTTCCGACATGTTGTCGTCGAAGTGCTGCCCGGTGTGGAGTATTTTTTCCGAGAGATTGCCGGCGCGGCCGATGGCGCGGGTGACTGCGGCGGCCTTGATGAATTGAGGCCGCGCGCCGACGATGGAAATGATGGTTGACCGCATGAAATATTCGCCTCTGTGTGGGTGCAGCTGCGGCGTCGCGATGCATATTTAAACATGAGTATTTATTGATCTGGCGAATTGCAAATTCGCATAACTTTCGTTCTCTTCAATATTCGCGTTTATATTTGTTTCACATGCGCGGGCGGATCAAACCATGGCGGGCGAGGACTTTGGCATCGCGGTTGTCGGTGCGGGCGGGTGGGGCGGCAATATTGTGCGCAGCGTTGCGGAGCTCGGCCTGCTGGCAGCGATAGTCGATCCGGATATGGTCCGAGCCTCGGAACTGGCTGCCCAATATGGCTGCCGGGCCGCCTCGCTGGAGGAGGTGCTGGGCGATCCTTCAATTCCGGGCGTGATCGTTGCCGCACCGGCGCACCTGCATTTTGATATTGCCAGCGAGGCGTTGGAAGCCGGCAAGGATGTCTATGTCGAGAAGCCGCTGGCGCTGAACACCGCCGACGGGCGCAGGCTGGTGGAACTGGCTGAGTCCCAAGGCCTGCTCCTGATGGTGGGGCACCTGCTGCAATATCACAACGCCTTCATCAGGCTGCGCGAGCTTGCCGCCTCAGGCGCGTTCGGCCGCCTGCTGAACATCTATTCCCGCCGTCTCAACATGGGCAAGGTTCGCCGCGAGGAAGACGCGCTCTGGAGCCTTGCGCCGCACGATCTTTCGATGATCCTTTCGCTGGCGGGGGAGGCGCCGTCCCGGGTCGACTGCCACGCGCTGCCTGTGCTTCACCCGCAGATCAGCGATACGTCCATCGTTCACCTGGAATTCGAAACCGGGCTGAAGGCGCATATCCACATCTCCTGGCTCAACCCGATCAAGGAGCAACGGCTTGTCGTCGTGGGCACCGATGCGATGGCGGTGTTTGACGATTGCCTGCCATGGGACCGCAAGCTTGCGGTGTTTCGCGGCGGCGTCTCGTGGAAGAATGGCGTGCCGGTGGCAAAGACAGTGGAGCCGGAATATGCCGTTCTGGAGCCGAACGAGCCGCTGAAGGACGAATGCCGGCATTTTGTCGAGTGCATCCGTAGCAGACGGCAGCCGCGAACCGATGGCGCGGAAGGCCTGGGCGTGCTGGCGGTGCTGGAAAAGGCCAGCGCACCGAAGCGGCAGGCGGCGCATCCGGGCGTGCACCCTACCGCTGTCGTCGACGATGGAGCCTCGATCGGCAAGGGAACGAAGATCTGGCACTTCAGCCACGTGCTTCAGGGAAGCACTATCGGGGAAAACTGCGTCGTCGGCCAGAATTGCGTGATCGGCCCCGATGTGACGGTGGGCGACCGCTGCAAGATCCAGAACAATGTTTCCCTCTACAAGGGCGTGACGCTTGCGGATGGAGTGTTTTGCGGCCCTGCGTGCGTCTTCACCAATGTGCTCGCACCGCGTGCTGAATATGAGCGCAAGCACGAGTTCCGCGAGACGCCCGTAGGACGGGGCGCGACGATTGGGGCGAATGCGACCATCATCTGCGGCAACAGCATCGGCGAGTATGCCATGGTCGCGGCTGGCGCCGTGGTGACCAGAGACGTTCCGGCCCATGCACTGGTTGCTGGCGTGCCGGCGGTGCGAATCGGCTGGGTCAGCCATGCCGGGCGGCGGCTGGGCGAGGATCTGATCTGCCCAGACGAGAGCCGACGCTATCGCGTCACGGAAGGAGGGGCTTTGCAGGAAATCACATGACCGTGGTTGGAAGACATGTCAGCGGTGGCCGGCCGCGCGGCGCTTGACCAGATCGGAATAGAGTTCGCCAAGACGCCGCGCGAGAAGGCCGAAATCGAATTTCGTGACCGCCTGCCGCCGGATTTTTGCGCGGTCAATACCGGGAGGGCGCGCGGCCATGTTGCGAAGCCCGGCGGCAATGCCTTCTGTGGAGTTGTCCACGAGTTCCCCGATGTCAGGCCCGGTGACGTAATCCGGCGGGCCGCCGCAGTTCGTTGCGACCACCGGCAGACCCATCGCCATCGCCTCGATGCCGACCACGCCGAAGGTCTCGACCTCGCTCGAGATTACCAGAAAGTCCGCGCTGGCCATTTCGGCGCGAACGCCGGCGCGGTCGCGGGTCGGGACAAATGTCACCTTATCGGCAACCTCCAGTTCGCCGGCCTTTCGTTTCAGGGCTGCCTCCAAGACGCCGCTCCCGACCAGGCGCAAACGCAGGCGCGGCACGTGCGGCGCGACCATCGCAAAGGCGTCCAGCAAGCGATCGACGCGCTTGACCTCGACCAGGTGGCCGACCCAGAGCGCGGTGATGGTCTCCGTGTCGTGGGCTGTCGGTATCGCTTCGGAGGACTTTGAGTTGGTGCCAGCGGTTGCCAGGTCTGCCCGGTTTGGACAGAGGCATGGGTCGAAGAATTCGCAATTCACCCCGTTGGGCAAGGCCATGATCTTGCGCGGATCGATTTCGGGAAGGCGCTCTTCGATCTCTCCGCGGAGAGCACTGCTGACGGCGATGATCTGGTCCGCCGCGTTCATCGCAAACACGGTATGCCTGCGCATCCGCCGATCGTCGGTGACCAGCGAAAACGGCCCGGTGTGTTCCGTCAGCACCAACGGCACATTGCGCAGCCGCGCCGCGTCGGCCGCCGCGCGCCCGTCAAGGAACGCGGTGTGCGCATGGACGAGATCGTAGTCGAAGCCGGCGGCGATCGAGGGAAGCCAGCGGCGAAGCGAGTTTGCGTAGAACCACGGCCGGAGGAAGGGGCGCGCGAACCCGCCTGCGAAATAGCTGAAGGTTGCAACCGGCACGCCGTCATATTCGGTCCATTGGAAGCTACGGCGCCGGTCCGCTAGTTCGCGCAGGACGCGCATTGCCGCCCTGTGGGGATGGCGCGACAGCCACAGAGGCTTGCCCGTGGCCACGCGCACGTCGACGCCAAAGCACCTCAGCGCCTTGACCTGTTCGTGGACAAAAATGCCTCCCACCGGATTTTCCTCGGTGGGGTACATGTTCGAAATGACCAACACCTTCATGTCGCGTCTTTCGCGGGCGCGGCCTGAAGGCCACCCCGGCCCAAGCCTCCGCCGCCCATGCGGTCTTATAGCCGTAAACCGAAGCCTCCTCCATGGCGCGGCAATTGTCCGATATTGATAAGTGACTGCCCGTAACTGCCATGTCGCCAGGCGGTGCAAAATGCTTCCCTACGCTCGCGAAAAGCAAGACAAGGGGGAGAAAATGCATCTGAATCGCAGGAGTGTCTTGAAGGGGGGAATCGGCGCAGGCATCGCGACCCTGGCCGCGCCATTGGTGATGCGCACCGCAGCACTCGGTGCAGATCCCATCAAGGTTGGCGTTCTGCTCGATCTTTCCGGACCTTTCGAGGTGCTGGGAAAGCCGAAGCTGAACTGTCTGCAGCTTGCCGTTGACGATCTCAACGCCGCCGGCGGATTGCTGGGCCGCCAGGTGGAGCCCGTCATCTACGACACCCAGTCCGACAACCGTCTCTATGCGCAATATGCGCAGCAACTGGCCCTCAAGGACCGCGTCGCCGTGGTGCACGGGGCAATCACCAGCGCCGCGCGCGAGGTGGCCCGTCCCATCCTCGACCGTGCCAAGACGCTCTATTTCTACAACATGATCTACGAAGGCGGCTTGTGCGACCGCAACACCTTCGTGACCGGCCCGACGCCGCAGCAGCTGCTGCGCAACCTCATTCCGCACATGATCAAGACCTATGGCCCGAAGATCTACACGATCGCGGCGGACTACAATTTCGGTCATGATTCCGCGAAGTGGGCAGCCAAGATCGCCAAGGACAATGGCGGCGAGATCGTGGGCGAGGAATTCTTCCCGCTCGATGCCAACAACTTCTCGGCCACCATCAGCCGCATCCAGCAGGCCGGCGCAAACAGCGTGTTCAACGTCTTCGTCAGCCCGCCGCAGGAAGCCTTCTATGGCCAGTGGGCCGCTGCCGGCCTGAACAAGACCATCGGCATGGCCGGCCACGCGTTCGGGGATTCGGGCGAAACGCTGCGCATGCCTGGCGACGTCATCGAAGGCGTAACGGTGGTGAAGAACTACCTCGACGAGATCGACACGCCTCAGAATGCCGAGTTCCTCGCCAAGTACAAGGCGAAGTTCCCCGGCGAGAAAGTGGTCGGGACGCTCGGACCGAGCGACTATCAGGGCATGATGCTGTGGGCCGAAGCCGTGCGCAAGGCAGACACGCTCGACCGCGACAAGGTCATCGAAGTGCTGGAGAGCGGCATTTCCGTCGAGGGGCCGAGCGGCACGGTGACGGTCGATCCGAAGACGCACCATGCGGTCCTGAACATGTATCTCGCAGAAGTGCGGGGCTCCAAGTTCGAGATCAAGGAACGGTGGGAAAACCAGGTTCCGGTAAGCGATGACGCGCGTTGCGACCTGATCGCCAATCCGGACACCAACCAGCAGTTCCCCGTAGAACTTTAAGTCAGCAGTCAATTAGAAAACCGGACAATCGTCATGGAACTGGTCGCCATAACCGGCATCCATATCCTGTACGCTGTCGCCAGCCTGTTCCTGATCGCGGCCGGGCTGGCGATCATCTTCGGCATGATGGGCGTGATCAACTTCGCCCATGGCGAATTCCTCATGATCGGGGGATTCGCCTTCGTGCTGGCGGTGCGTGCAGGCGTAAACTTCTGGATCGCGATGTTCGTGGTCGCACCGCTCGTTGTGATGGTCATTGGCATGGCCGTCGAACGGCTTGTGGTTCGCCACCTCTACGGCCGAACGGTCGAGACGATCCTGGCAACCTGGGGCATCAGCCTGCTGTTCATCGGCATAGCCTCGGTTACGCTGGGCTACCAGCAGCAGGGCGTCAGCGCGCCTTTCGGCAGCGTCGAGATCGGCCAGTATCGCGAAGGCGGCTATACCTTCTTCATCATCGGCCTGGCCGTGGCGGTGCTGGCGGGAATGTATGTCGTGCTGCGCTGGACGCCGTTCGGCCTTATCGCGCGCGGCACGATGCAGAACGCCAACATGGCGGCCGCTCTCGGCACCCATGTCGGCAACGTCTATTCTGTGACCTTCGGGCTGGGGGCCGCCATTTCGGGGCTGGCCGGAGCCGCCTTCGCGCCGATCGCGGGCGTCATGCCCATCTCAGGCCTGACCTATATCGGCAAGGCCTTCATTACGGTGATCGTCGGCGGCGCGCTTCCGCTGACCGGCACGGCGACCTCCTCGGGCCTGCTCGGCGGTGTGAATTCGGTAGTGACTATCCTGTCTAACCCGGTTCTGGGCGAGGTTGCGCTTCTGGCAGCGGCTGTCCTGCTGCTGCGGCTTCTTCCCGCCGGCATCACCGGTCGTTTCTTCAAAGGTGGAATGTGATACGGGAAATCGTCAGCCCAGCTTTTCTGGCGGCATCGGCGATCGGGCTGGTCGTCCTGCTCGGCATCCCGCTCTTGTCGGAAGAATACACGCTCTTCAACCTGTCGGTCTTCGCCGTCATGGCGCTCATGGCCATGAGCCTGAACCTGGTCTGGGGCATCGGCGGCATATTGAGCCTGGGGCAGGCGGTGTTTTTCGGCCTGGGCGGTTATGCCTATGCTATCACGGCCATGAACCTGGACAGCAGCTCATGGGGGCTTGCGGCCGCGATTGCCGTGCCGGCCGTTTTTGCGCTGCTTATGGGCTACTTCACCTTCTACGGCAGGATCAGCGACGTCTATTTCGGCGTGGTTTCGCTGACCTTGTCGCTGATCATGTACAACCTGGTGAACAGCACGTCCGGCGACTTCTACCGCATCGGTTCTGTCCAGATCGGCGGCTATAACGGCATTCCCTCGGTGCCGCCGATCAGCTTGCCTGGCGCATCGGAGCCGCTGGACTTCGTGGGCATGTACTACCTTGCCGGCGGTGCCATGCTGCTTGCCTATCTCGGGACAAGGCTGTTCGTGAAAACGCCATTCGGCAGGGTGGTGATCTCCATACGCGAGAACGAACTGAGGGCCGAACTGCTCGGCTATGACGTGCGCCGCCACAAGCTGCTGCTCTTCATCCTCGGCGCCGCTCTTTCCGGCATTGCCGGGGCACTCTTCGCAGCCTGGGGCGCATTCATCGGGCCCGACAATTTCGCTGTAGGCTTCGCTGCCCAGACGATCATCTGGGTGCTGTTTGGCGGGCTGGGCACGCTGATCGGGCCGGTGGTCGGGGCCATGGTCATCACCGGCCTGACCACCTGGCTCGGCTCGGTGCGGCTGCTGGAGCCCAACATCGTGCTCGGCCTGGTGTTCGTGATTTCCGTTCTGGTGCTGCCCATGGGCATCGTGCCGGCCGCGCGAAAATATGGCGCGCGCCTCCTCAAGACTGGCAAGGACGCTCGGTCGTGATCGTCGAAGTTCAAAACCTGTGGCGCACTTTCGGCGGCGTGGCCGCCGTGGCGGGCGTCAATTTCTCCCTCCAGCCCGGTGAGTTGCGCTGCCTGATCGGCGCCAACGGGGCGGGCAAGAGCACCTTCTTCAAGCTGCTGTCGGGCCAGTTGAAGCCCAGCGCCGGCACCATCCGGATCATGGGGAAAGACACGTCGCGCTACTCGCCCTTCGAGATCGCGCGGCTGGGTGTCGGCATCAAGACGCAGGTTCCGAACCTGTTCAACGGCTTGTCCGTCCGCGAGAACCTGAGGATCGCGGCGATGCGCCGTCTTGGCAGCCGCGAGGCCGAACGCGCCAGCGAGGCCATGCTTGCCGAAGTTTTGCTCGAAAGCATCGCCGCGGAAGAGGTTGGCCGCCTTTCGCACGGCCAGCGCCAGTGGGTGGAACTGGGCATGGTGCTGGTCTGCGACCCCAAGCTCGTGCTGCTGGACGAGCCCGCCGCCGGTATGACCCGGGGCGAGGTCGAGCACACGATTCAGCTTATCAGCAAGCTGCGTGGGGATCGGGCACTGGTGATCGTCGAGCACGACATGCATTTCATCCGCGCGATTGCCGAGAAGGTCACAGTGTTTCATCGAGGGCGCATCATCGTGGAGAACACGATGGAGGAAGTGTTGCGCAATGCCGAAGTGCGGGGCGCCTATCTGGGGCAGAAGGCGGGAGGCCTGAATGTCTGAGCCCCGCTTGCTGGAAGTGCGCGATGTTAGCACCGGCTACGGCCGCGTGCCGGTGCTGAACGGCATGTCGTTCGAGGCTCGTGTCGGCGAGATCGTCGGTCTGCTGGGCCACAATGGCATGGGCAAGACGACCTTGATGAAGCTGCTGGCCGGCATCCTGCCGACATGGGGCGGAGAGATCAGCTTCGAGGGCGTGGACGTGACCCGCGAGCCGCCGCACCTGCGGGCGCGGCGCGGGTTCGGCTATGTGCCGCAAGGGCGCGACATCTTCCCCGGCCTGACGGTGCGCGAGAACCTGGCCTTCGGTGCGGCGGCGGCGCGGCTGAAGACCAACGAGGCCATCGACAGGGCGGTCGAGGATTTTCCCGTGCTGGCCCCGTTGCTGAACCGAAAGGGCGGCGCGCTGAGCGGCGGAGAACAGCAGATACTTGCGCTGGCGCGCGCCCTGAGCGGGCAGCCCAAGCTGCTGCTTCTCGATGAGCCGACCGAGGGCGTGGCCCCGGCAATCGTGGAGGAGATCGAGGCCCACCTTCTAAAACTGGCCACACAACGTTCCTTGTGCGTGGTGGTGGTGGAGCAGGACCTCGATTTCATCAGCAGCACTGCCGACCGCGTCCTGCTGGTGCAGAAGGGCATGATCATTCGCGAGCTTGAACCGCAGATGCTGCGCGATCCCAAAATCATCGACGAATTCATCGGTCTGGAAGAAAAGGTGTAGAGGCAATCCATGTTCAGGAATCCGAATGTTCGCGACCTGCGCCGCGCCGCTGATGCGCTGGGAATGGAGCCGCACGACAGCTACCTTGCCGCGGTAGAGCGCATCGTGCAGCCGCTGAGCGATGCCTATGCGGAGCTTGACCTCATGAACGACGAGCGCCCGGAAATTACCTATGCGCGCACGCCAGGGCGCTTTCCCGCACCCGCCGAGAACCCCTTCGGCGCGTGGTACGTCAAGACCGACATCCGCGGCCGGGAGGATGGTCCGCTTGCCGGCGCGCGGGTGGGCCTGAAGGACAATGTGTGCGTTGCCGGCGTGCCGATGATGAACGGCTCGAGCCTGTTCGAAGGCTTCGTGCCGGACATCGACGCGACGATCGTTACCCGCATTCTCGACGCGGGTGGAGAGATCGCCGGAAAGGCGGTTTGCGAGAATTATTGCGTTTCAGGCGGCAGCCACACAAGCTCGTCGGGGCCGGTGCACAATCCGGTGCGGCCGGGCTATTCGGCCGGAGGTTCTTCATCCGGCAGCGCGGCCGTGGTGGCCGCCGGCGACGTTCCGCTTTCCATCGGAACCGATCAGGCCGGCTCGGTGCGCATTCCATCCAGCTATTGCGGCGTCTATGGTATGAAGCCGACCTATGGCCTCGTGCCTTACACGGGGATCACGCCGCTGGAGCCGTCGATGGATCATGCCGGGCCGATTTCTGCCAATGTGCGAGACAATGCGCGCCTGCTGCAGGCAATCGCCGGTGCCGACGGCATCGATCCTCGCCAGCGCGATGTACAGGTGAACGACTACTCGGCCGAGCTCGACCGCGGCGTTCAGGGCCTGCGCATCGGTGTGGTGAAGGAAGGCTTCGGGCGCGCGAACTCGGAAGCCGGGGTCGACGCCAAGGTGCGCGAAGCGGCTGCGCGCTTTGCCCGCATGGGCGCGGTGGTGGAGGAAATCAGCATACCCATGCACAGCCTGGGCTTTGCGATCTGGGCCCCGATAGCGCATGACGGCGGGCTCTGGACGATGCTGGAAACCCACGGCCTCGGCATTGGCGGCCTGGGACCGAGCGCAGGCAGCCAGCCATATTTTGGCGCGCGTTGGCGAGAGGCCGGCGACGACATGGCCGACACGATCAAGATCATGGCGCTGTTCGGCCGCTATTCCATCGGCCGCTATCATGGCTCCTACTACGCCAAGGCCCAGCGCATGCGGGCACGCCTGCGGGCCGCCTATGACGAGGCGCTGTCGCGTTTCGACCTGCTGCTGATGCCGACGCTGCCCGTGAAGGCTACCCCGCTGCCGCCGCAGGGGGCGGGCCCGGAGGAGGTGACGGCGCGATCCTGGGAGATGATCGGCAATACCTGCGCCTTCAACGTGACCGGGCATCCGGCCATGACCTTGCCCTGCGGAATGGAGGACGGCCGGCCGATCGGCGTGATGCTGACCGGCAAGCATTGGAACGAGGCCACGATCTACGGCGCGGCTGCCGCCTTTGAAGCGGATGGCGACTGGCGGACTTTCTAGTCCGCCGGTCGGATGTTCAGGTCGGGGATGGAGGCGACCTTAGCACCCAGTTTCTGCAAACTTGATCACGCCCGGAAACGGTGCGTGGCCGGGCGGCGGGCGGCATGATCTCGAAGCCGCCCGAACCGCCTATTGTTCGCTTCGGGGAGCAGCATTCCCGGAGCTCGTTCCAGTATTTGCAGGTCGAACGCGTCTCCACGCGCATCCGCAAATACAACTGGGAGCTTTTCCCCCATCGCCACGCCGACCTCCTGCAGATCGCGCTGGTGGAGGCAGGCGAGGGGGAGGTGCAACTCGACCTCGAAAAGCGCGCGTTCGCCGCCCGTTCAGTCGTCGTGGTGCCGCCGCGCATGGTGCACAGCTTCCGCCTGGCGCCGGATGCGCGCGTCTTCATGCTGACAGCGGCCGAAAGCTATCTCGACGAGGCGGTGGCCGGCCACGCCGCACGCGGCCTGTTTGAAATCGTGCGCGGGCCCCACGTTCTCGAACTGGCCGGCGACGCGGAGGCATGGCGCAGCATCCAGTCTTCTTTCCAGAATCTGCGCGCCTACCAGGACCAGAAGAACAGCCGCGCCCGAACCGCGGTGCTGACCGCCAACCTGCTGGCCGTGGTCAGCATTCTGGGCGAGCAGGCGGGCCGGGTGCCGACTACAGTCGCCAACATTCCGCAGCACCGGCTCTACGATCGCTTTCGCGACCTGCTGGAAATCAGCTTTCGCAACGCCAAGTGCGTTGCCGACTATGCGAGCGCGCTGAACGTCACCGAGCGCACGTTGCATCGCGCCTGTACCAGCGTTGCGGGCGAATCGCCGCTGAAGCTGATCCACCAGCGCATTGTCCTCGAAGCACAAAGGCAGCTTCTCTATTCGCACAACACGATTGCCGAGATCGCCTATTCGCTCGGCTTCGAAGAGCCGTCGAATTTCAGCAGGCTCTTTGCCGACAACATGGGCGAGAGCCCCTTGAGCTTCAGGCGCTCTCGCATCGGGTGAGTTGGGCCAGCAGAGCGGAGCGCCGTCACGCTCTTTCGGAGTGCAAGGAACCTGACGCCATTTTGCCTGCGAGGGAGGCTTTCCCTTGGCCCTCGGCGAGGTCTTTCAGCCTGAGCGCAAGTGGCGTCTCGCCGAAGCGCTTGCGGAACGCACGGCTGAGATGCGAGGCGTCGCAGAAGCCCGACTCGGCCGCGATGGAGGCTATCGAGCGGTCGGACTGCTGCACGAGGAAGCGGGCATGCTCCAGGCGGATCATGGTGCAGGCCGCCATTGGCGAGGTCTGCAGCGCCGCCTGGAAGCGACGCTCCAATTGGCGCTTGTTGATGCCCATGCGCTGGGCAAGTTCGGCCACTGTGTAGGGCGTATCCATATTCTGCTGCATCAGGAGCAGCGCCTTCTTCACCATCGGGTCGTTGGTGTGGAGGTCCAGCGGCATGCCCGGCTGCGGGGTTTCCGCGATTTCCGCCTCGTCGAACATCATGATGTGCAGGCTCTTGGTCGCCTGCGCCTTGCCCACATGGCGCTCCACCAGGAAGGCGGCCAGATGCGCCGAACTGGCGCCGCCCGAGCAGGTCAGCCGGTCGCGATCGACCACGAAGATCTGGTCCGAGACAGGTTTCAAACCGTCGAACTGCTCGAGGAAGTCGGCATGATGGAACCAGCTGACACAACAGCGATAGCCGTTCATCAGCCCCGCCTGGTGCAGGATGAAGGCGCCGGTGCACACGCCGACCAGCGGCACATTCGCAGCCGCGGCCTTGCGCAGGAAGCTGTTGTGCTGCGCATTGGCGCTGGGAATCTCGTCCATCAGCCCGCCGACCACGACGATGTAGTCGAACTTTTTCGGGTCGCCGAAGCGCTCCTGCGGTTGCACTGAAACGCCACAGCTCGACTGGACCGGGTGGCCGTCGTCCGACAGCACCGTCCACTTGCACAGGATCGGCCGGCTTCGGTCGCCCTCGTCGGCGGCAAGCCTGAGAACATCGACGAAGTTGGCGAAGGCGCACAGCGTGAAGCGGCGCGCCAGAATGAAGCCGACCGACAGCCGCGCCTTCGGCTCCTTCGCGTCCGGCAATTTCTGCAACCTGTCGGCCATGTTTTCCCGCCTTGAAGGGCTGTCGCAAATCTCTCTTTCAATTGACGCATACATCCTGTGCAAGATCAACGGTCGCGTCGATACTTGGAGCACTTTCCATCGGGAGGAGGTTCCTGTGACCCAGTTTTCCTGGGCGTCGCTTTTGCGTAACGCCTTGACCGGCAACAAGAATTGGCAGCCGCAATGGCCGAATGCCGAGCCCAAGCCGGAGTATGACGTCATCATCGTCGGCGCCGGCGGTCATGGCCTCGGCGCGGCCTACTATCTGGCCAAAGAGCACGGCATCACCAATGTCGCCGTGATCGAAAAAGGCTGGCTCGGCGGCGGCAACACCGGCCGCAACACTACCATCATCCGCTCGAACTACCTCTATGACGAAAGCGCCATGCTCTACGAGCATGCGATGAAGCTGTGGGAAGGGCTGAGCCAGGAACTGAACTACAACGTCATGTTCTCGCAGCGCGGCGTGATGATGCTGGCGCACAACGTGCACGACATTCAGAGCTTCAAGCGCCACATCCATTCCAACCGGCTGAACGGCATCGACAATGAGTGGCTGACGCCGGAGCAGGCGAAGGAATATTGCCCGCCGCTCAACCTCTCTCCCAATGCGCGCTATCCGGTCATGGGCGCGGCACTGCAGCGGCGCGGCGGCGTGGCCCGCCACGACGCGGTTGCCTGGGGCTATGCCCGCGGTGCGGCGGCGCGCGGCGTCGATATCATCCAGAACTGCCCGGTGACCGCGATCCGCCGCGATGCCTCGGGCAAGGTCACCGGCGTCGAGACCGCAAAGGGCTTCATCCGGGCCAAGAAGGTGGCGGTGTCGGCCGCCGGCAGCACCTCGGTGGTGATGGACACGGCAGGCGTCCGGCTGCCGCTGGAGAGTTTTCCGCTGCAGGCGCTGGTGTCGGAGCCGGTCAAGCCGGTGTTCCCCTGCGTGGTCATGTCCAACACGGTTCACGCCTATATCAGCCAGTCCGACAAGGGCGAGCTGGTGATCGGCTCGGGCACCGACCAGTATGTGTCCTACAGCCAGCGTGGCGGCCTGCCGCTGATCGAGCACACGGTTTCGGCGATCTGCGAGGTGTTCCCGATCTTCACCCGCATGCGCATGCTGCGCAAATGGGGCGGCATCGTCGACGTCACGCCCGACCGCTCGCCGATCCTCGGCAAGACGCCGGTTCCGGGCCTCTACGTCAATTGCGGCTGGGGAACCGGCGGCTTCAAGGCGACGCCGGGCTCGGCCCACGTCTTCGCCCACACTATCGCGCGCGACGAGCCGCACTGGATCAATGCGCCGTTCACGCTCGAGCGCTTCACGACCGGCCGGCTGATCGACGAGGCCGCGGCCGCGGCCGTGGCGCACTGAGGGAGGTTCCGCAATGCTTCTGATCCGTTGCCCCTACTGCGAGGCCGAGCGGCCCGAGGTCGAGTTCGCCTATGGCGGCGAGGCCCATATCGCAAGACCCGCCGACCCGTCCGCACTGACCGACGAACAGTGGAAGGACCATCTGTTCATCCGTACTAATCCGCGCGGCACGCATTTCGAGCGCTGGCGCCATGTGCACGGTTGCGGCCGGTTCTTCAACGCCGTCCGCGACACCGTGAGCGACAAGTTCGTGACCACATACAAGGCGGGCCTCCCGCGCCCGACCGAAGCCGAGCTCGAGGGAATGCGCAAATGAACGCCTATCGCATCAAGGGGAAGGGCAGGGTCGACCAGCGCAAGCCCGTGCGCTTCAGCTTCAACGGCGCGACCTATACCGGCTACGAGGGCGACACGCTCGCCTCCGCGCTGCTGGCCAACGGCGTCCACCTGGTGGGGCGCTCGTTCAAATACCACCGCCCGCGCGGCATCCTCTCGGCCGGGTCCGAGGAGCCGAACGCGCTCGTCGGCACCGACCGCGGCAACGGCCGCTTCGAGCCGAACACGCGCGCCACGGTGTTGGAGGTCTTCGAGGGGCTCAACACCACCAGCCAGAACCACTGGCCTTCGCTGAAGCGCGACGTTGGCGCGATCAACGACGCCATGTACATGCTGTTCTCGGCCGGCTTCTACTACAAGACCTTCATGTGGCCGAAGTCCTTCTGGAACAAGGTCTACGAGCCCTTCATCCGCGGCGCGGCCGGCCTCGGCAAGTCGCCCTCGGTTCCCGATCCGGACACCTATGCCAGCCGCCACGCGCATTGCGACGTGCTGGTTGTAGGCTCCGGCCCCGCCGGCCTCGCCGCCGCGCTGGAAGCCGGCAGGAGCGGCGCCAAGGTCATCCTCGCCGACGAGCAGGCGGAACTTGGCGGCTCGCTGCTTTCGGAGAGCGAGGCCACCATCGACGGCCTCTCCGCCTCGGACTGGGTGGCCCGCACGCGGGCCGAACTGGAAGGAATGGCCAACGTCACGCTGCTGCCGCGCACGACAGCGATCGGCTACTATCACCAGAACTTCCTTGGCCTTTGCCAGCGCCTCACCGACCATCTCGCCAACCCGCCGGCGAACGCGCCGCGCGAGCGCATGTGGCGGCTGCGCGCCAAGCAGGTCGTGCTTGCGCAGGGCTCTATCGAAAAGCCGCTCGTCTTTGACGGTAACGACCGGCCGGGCGTGATGCTGGCGGGCGCTGCCCGGACCTATCTCAACCGCTATGGCGTGAAGGTCGGCAACAGCGCGGTGGTCGTCACCTCGCACGACTCTGCCTGGCTTGCCGCGTTCGGCCTCGCCCAGGCGGGCGTCCGCGTGCCGGCGATCGTGGACATCCGCCACACGGTGTCCGATGAGCTCGTGCGGCGTGCCCGCTCCCTCAACATCGAGGTGCTTGCCGGCTGGACCGTTTCGGGCACTGCAGGGCGTCACCGCGTCTCGTCGGTGCGCGTCAACCCGGTCAGCCGGGGCGGCCAGGTTGGCCCGGCCCGCACCATCAACTGCGAGGCGGTGCTGATGAGCGGCGGCTGGACCCCCAGCGTTCACTTGTTCTCGCACACCAAGGGCAAGCTCGACTGGAACGAGGAACTGCAGATGTTCCTGCCCGGCGAGCGGACCGAGGAAAGCCGCTGCGCAGGTGCGGGCAACGGCCACTTCGGACTGGCGGAGGCTCTTCGAGAAGGAGCGGAATCAGGCGCCGCGGCAGCGCGCGATGCGGGCTTCTCCGCACGCGAGTCCAGCTACACGGTTGACGGCGACTTCCCCTGCACGGGTGTCAGCAACCGCGAGCTGCCCTCCGACCGCGATGCCGGCCGCGCAAAGGCCTTCGTCGACTTCCAGAACGACGTGACCGCCAAGGATATCCGCCTTGCCGTTCGCGAAGGCTTCCTGTCGATCGAGCACATCAAGCGCTACACCACCAACGGCATGGCGACCGACCAGGGCAAGACGTCCAACATGAACGGCCTGGCCATCGCCTCCAACGCCGTGGGCAAGGCGCCGCCTTCGGTGGGCCTCACCACCTTCCGGCCGCCTTATACGCCGACCACCTTCGGCGCGTTCGCCGGCTACAATCGCGGTGAGCTGTTCGAGGTCACGCGCAAGACGCCGATCGACAGCTGGGCCGAGGCAAACGGCGCCGTGTTCGAGCCGGTTTCGCTGTGGCGGCGCGCCTGGTACTTCCCCCAGGCTGGGGAATCCATGCACCAGGCCGTGTCGCGCGAATGCAGGGCGGTGCGCCAGTCTCTCGGCATGTTCGACGCCTCCACGCTCGGCAAGATCGAGATCGTCGGGCCGGATGCGGCGGAGTTCATGAACCGCATGTACACCAACGCCTGGACCAAGCTGGCTCCCGGGCGCTGCCGCTACGGCCTGCTGCTGGGCGAGGACGGGTTCATCCGTGACGACGGCGTGATCGGCCGGCTGACCTCGGATCGCTTCCACGTGACCACCACCACCGGCGGTGCGGCCCGCGTGCTCAACATGATGGAGGACTATCTCCAGACCGAGTGGCCGGAACTCAAGGTGTGGCTCACCTCCACCACCGAGCAGTGGGCGGTCATCGCGCTCAACGGGCCCAACGCCCGCAAGCTGATCGAGCCGCTAGTCGAGGGCATCGACCTGTCGGACGAAGCCTTCCCTCACATGTCGGTGGCCGAAGGCAAGATCTGCGGCGTGCCCACGCGGCTCTTCCGCGTCAGCTTCACCGGCGAGCTCGGCTATGAAGTCAACGTGCCCGCCCGCCACGGCCTTGCGGTGTGGAAGGCGCTGCATGAGGCCGGCCAGAAATACGGCATCACGCCTTACGGCACCGAGACGATGCACGTGCTGCGCGCCGAGAAGGGCTACATCATCGTCGGCCAGGACACCGACGGCACGGTCACGCCGGAGGACGCCGGCATCGGCTGGGCCATCGGCAAGGCCAAGCCCGACTTCGTCGGCAAGCGTTCCCTGTCGCGCTCGGACATGCTGAAGGCCGACCGCAAGCAACTCGTGGGGCTGCTGACCAGCGACCCCAAGGTCGTGCTGGAGGAGGGGGCGCAGATCGTCGACGATCCGAACCAGCCCTTGCCGATGAAGATGCTCGGTCACGTTACTTCCTCCTATTGGAGCGAGGCGCTAGGCCGTTCCGTGGCGCTCGCGCTCGTCGAGAGCGGCCGGGCCCGGACGGGCAAGGTCATCCATGTGCCGATGCCGGGCACCACGCACACCGCCGAGGTCGTGGGCACGGTTTTCTTCGACCCCGAAGGCAAGCGCCTCAACGCATAGGATCGCGATCATGTTGATGGAACATCACGGATTTTCTGGAACGCCGATCACGGTCGGGGGCGGGGCGCGCCTTAGCGTCCGCCGGGCCGAGGACTGCGCACGCTTCAGCCTGCGCATCTCGCCGGAACAGGCTGGCGCAGCCGCAAAAGCCTTCGGCTGCGACCTGCCGTCCAAGGTTGGAGACATGGCAGTGGCGGGAACCAAGCTGGCGCTCTGCCTCTCCCCGGACGAGTGGCTGCTGCTGGCACCGGCCGGGGATGGCGAGGGCATCGTCGCGCGCTTCGCGGCGCTGTATGATGCAACGCCCCACAGCCTGGTCGATATCGGCCACCGCGAGACCGGCATCGAGGTCAAAGGGGCGGCGGCGATCATGGCGCTGAGCTCGGCTTGCGCGCTGGACTTGACCGAGATGGCCGATGGAACCGGCACGCGCACCATCCTCGACAAGGCGCAGGTCGTCCTGATCAGGAGAAGCGCGGAGAGCTTCCGGATAGAGGTGTGGCGCTCCTTTGCGTCGCATGTGTGGGGCCTGCTGGAGGCCGCCAGCCACGAAGTAGAACTCGGCCTTTAGGATACGGATCGGAGGAGAACCGACCATGCTTAACTTCAAGATAAGCGCTTCGCTCGGAGACGCCGAGGTCGCCTCGGCCATTGCCCGCGAGCTGGACCGGCAGCAGAACCAGATCGAGCTGATCGCTTCCGAAAACATCGTTTCGAACGATGTCCTGGTGGCGCAGGGCTCGGTGCTGACCAACAAATACGCCGAAGGCTATCCCGGCCGCCGCTACTATGGCGGCTGCGAGTTTGTCGACCAGATCGAGACGCTGGCGATCGAGCGGGCCAAGCAGCTGTTCGGCGCGGGTTTCGTCAACGTCCAGCCGCATTCGGGCGCGCAGGCCAACCAGGCGGTGTTCCTGGCGCTGCTCAATCCCGGCGACCGCGTCATGGGCATGTCGCTGGCGCATGGCGGCCACCTGACCCACGGCTCGCCCGTCACCATGTCGGGCAAGTGGTTCGACATCGTCAGCTACGAGGTGCGGCAGTCCGACCAGCAGATCGACTATGACGAACTGCGCGCCAAGGCCCTCGAGACCCGGCCCAAGCTGATCGTCGCCGGCGCATCGGCCTATCCGCGCGCGATCGACTTCGCCGCCTTCCGCCGCATCGCCGACGAGGTGGGGGCGTATCTGATGGTCGACATGGCCCACTATGCGGGCCTGGTCGCGGCCGGGCTCTATCCCGACCCGCTGCCGCACGCCCATGTCGTGACCACCACCACGCACAAGACCCTACGCGGCCCGCGCGGCGGCATGATCCTGACCAATGACGAGGCGCTGGCCAAGAAGCTGAACTCGGCGGTGTTCCCGGGCAACCAGGGCGGTCCGCTGATGCATGTGATCGCGGCCAAGGCCGTGGCCTTCGGCGAGGCGCTGCGCCCGGAGTTCCGCGACTATGCGGCGTCCGTCGTAGGCAATGCCAAGGTCCTGTGCAACACGCTGGTGAAGGGCGGGCTCGACATCGTCTCCGGCGGCACCGACTGCCACATGGTGCTGGTGGACCTGCGGCCGAAGGGCGTGAAGGGCCGTGATGCCGAGCACGCGCTGGAGCGGGCCGGCCTGACCTGCAACAAGAACTCCATCCCCTTCGATCCGGAAAAGCCGGCGGTCACGTCGGGCGTGCGGCTGGGCACCTCGGCGGGCACCACGCGCGGCTTCGGCGAGGCCGAGTTCCGCCGCATCGGCGAGCTGATCCTGAAGGTGATCGACGCCTTGGCGAAGGCTGGCCCGGAAGGCGACGCGGCGGCGGAACAGGCGGTGCTCGCGGAAGTGCGCGATCTCTGCAAGCGCTTCCCGATCTACGAGTAATCGCCCGGGAGCCGGGGGCGTCGCCCTCTCGGCGACCGTCTCTCCCTGAGGAAGCCGCGGTGGAGACCGCGGCTTTTTCTTTGCCCTGTCGTGAGTCTTCTTTCCTCGCGGAGGGCCTTCAGTGGCCGCCTTGACTTGCGTTCCGCCGGCAAGGGATGATCCCCCGTTCGCTGCCGGCTCTTTCGTGCGAGGGGAAGAGGTGACGCATGTCAGTACGGTAAACCAGTCAGGCCGGCGCTCACATGCGGCGATGTTGACGATCGACCGCCAGATAGATCGTCGCATTCTTCTGGAAGCGGAAAGCCTGGTCAACGCGGGGTGGCGGGTGACGATCGTCGCCCCCAATGCGCGGCTGGAGCGATCCGATCCGGAAAGACAGTACCCTTTCGAGGTCAGTGGTGCGCCCCCTGCGCCGCAGCGGCTTGTCGGAAGCGTCTACCGCCTGCTCCGCGACGCGCTGCCGATGGGCGAGGGCGACATGAGAAAGCTGCGGGAAATTGGCTGGCGCTTCCTGTTCGACCAGGAGCGGTTCTACCGCGATCTCTTTGCGCGCTTGCTCGATGGTCTCAGGCCGGACGTTTTCATCGCCCATGATCTTCCGACACTTCCGGCCGCGCACAGGGCAGCTCGTGAGGCGGGGGCCAGGCTGATCTACGATAGCCACGAACTCTATGTGGAGCAGGAGCTTTCGGAATTTGAGAAGCGCAGCTGGAGCGCTATCGAGCGCCGGTACATACCGGATTGCGATGCCGTCGTGACAGTCAACCCCTCGATCGCGTCGGAGATTGCGGCACGCTATGCGCTGGAGCGCATCGAGGTCATCTACAATGCCGAGAGAAGGCGGCCTGCTTCCGGGCGAAGCCGGTATTTTCACGAGAAGTACGGCTTGCCGGAAAGCGCGCGAGTGCTGCTGATGCAGGGCGGTCTTACGAACGGCCGCAATATCGAGACGCTCGTCGGCGCGATGGATTTGGTCGGAAATCCAGACATCCATCTCGTCATCATGGGGGAGGGGCCCTTGCGCGGCCGGCTTGACGCCATGGCGGCGCGTGGGCGTGCCGGTGCAAGGGTGCATCTGCACGAAAGGGTGGCGCAGGCCGAATTGCTTGCGCACACAGCCGCAGCAGATGCCGGGGTGATCCCCTATCAGGCGACTTGCCTGAACAACTATTACTGCACGCCCAACAAGCTGTTCGAGTTCATCGCGGCCGGGGTCGCCGTCCTGTCGAGCGACCTGCCGGAAATCCGGCGCATCGTCGATGGGCGGCAGATCGGTCTTCTGGCGGACCTCAGCCGGGAAGAACTGGCCGCCAAGGCAATCGAGGCGGTGTTTTCCGATACTGCGCGCCTTGCGCGATGGCGTGCCAATGCGGCAGCCGCGAGCGCGGAGGTGAATTGGGACGTAGAGGGCACGAAGTTCGTGGCGATTGTCGAGCGCGTGCTGGCGGAAGGAAGGCCACGTTTGGTCGCAAAGGCTTGACCTATATGTCAGCAAACGCGTCGCGGACTTTGCGGAGGGGGCAAATTTCCGGATCGCCGCCGGGGCTTCACCGAAGCGTGGCATAGATCGAAAGCAGCTTTTCGGCCTCGTTCGACCAGATCAGGTGGTTCGATGCTTCTTTCGCCGTCTCGCGCAACGCCGCCAGGCGCTGCGGATCGTCAAGGATGGCGAGGATTGCGTTTGCCGCAGCCTGAGGGGAGCGCAGATCGGCCAGGACGCCGAAAGCGTGTCTCTCCGTGATCGAGCGCAGGAAAGGCAGGTCGTTCGAGACGAAGGGCAGACCGGCGGCCGCGAACTCGAACAACTTGTTCGGGCTGCAATAGGTGTTGTTGAGATCGATCTCCCAATAGGGGATGACGCCGAGATCGGCAGAGCCGGTCAGACTTTGCAGTTGCTGCGGTTCGATACGGCCGAGAAAAACGACGCGGCCGTCGTCGGTGCCTTGGCTGGCGCTGATGCGGCGAAGGTCGGCCTCGTGAGCGCCGTAGCCGACCACGACAAGCGATGTCCCTCGCGGAAAGTGGCTTGCAGCCCGGACGAGCGTGTCCACCCCGCGCTCGGGCGAGAGCCAGCCCTGATAGAGCACGATCCTTGTTCCGGGGGCGAGCCCGGCGAGGGGGCGGATGTCTTCGGGCGCCGCTTCGAGCCGGGGCGCTGCGTTGAGAATGACGTGAGGTGCGGCGCAGCTATAGTCCCGCGCCATGATGCTGGCGATGAACTCGTTGACGGTGATTGCCGCATCGACCTTGTGGATCAGTGCTGCTTCCCGCCGCTTGTAGCTGGCCTGCACGGCCGGCGGCAGCTGCGACTGGGCGTGATAGAGCTCGTGGGCATCGTAGACCAGACGGCAGCCAAGGCGGCGCTTGACCTCGACGGCCACCGCAAGCAGCGGAAAGTCGTGCACATGGAGCACGTCGAAGGACTTCGACAGGATCTTTTCAAGCACGAAGTGTTCGAAGCTGGAAATGCCGGTAGCTAGCCCGATGGCCTTGCGCGCCACCCTGCTCATGAATGCGGGGAGCCGACCCCGGATTCGCGAGATCGGCCCCAGCACGCGCCGCGCGCGGGTATCGCTCCAGTCATAGGCATGCCGGCTTATGCCGATGCCTTGCCAGTTGAACGCTTCTTCCTGCGGGCACTCGAATCCGGCGAGCAGCTCGACCTGATAGCCAGCTTCCCTTAGCGAAAGCGCCTCCTGCAAGATCCTGCGATCGATCATCAAATGATCGGTCGTGACCATCAGTACCCGGTTCGGTCGCTCTCGATCCCGAATGGGCCATTCTCCTCTCAGACCGGTTGCGGCTCGGCTCCGGCGGCGGTTGAAGGCATCGAGGTGCCGGAGGCCAGGTAGGTTCCCATGATGAGGAACATGATGAACAGCGTGTCCTGAATGTCGTGGCCGAGCACCTTGTTGGCCAGAGACCCGATGCCGTAGGTGGCGACGAGGACGATGAGCATGGCCGCACCTAGCCGGTTGACCGGATCGGCAGTGCTGCGAAGCGTACGCACGGCATTGAGTGTCGCGGCAAAGAAGATGCCGAGAAGCGAAAGAAGCCCGACAATTCCAGCCTCGACCATGGTGGTGAGATAACCATTGTGGAAGTGCGAATAGCTGATGTCGAGCCCGTGCTTTTCCCTGAAGCCAGCTTCGATCAGCTGATTGGTCGCGCCAAGACCGTAGCCGAGGATCGGGTTCTGGCGAATGAGCTCTACGGCCATTTCCAGCATGAAGAGGCGCGCGCCGAGCGACGTGCCGTAGTTCTGGTTCTGCGCAAGCTTGTTCCAATCCACGGCGAGTTGGTGCAACCGCCCGCCGATCATCTGGGAGGCGGCTGCGACGGCAATGATCATCCCGACCAATACCAGGAGCAATATTCGCGGAGTGAGGAACCGGCGAAGCTGGTGGCGGAAGATGAACAGGACGAGCAGGTTCACCGGAAGCGTGGTAAGCCACAGAAAGCGCGTGCCCGAATAGAACAGGGCAAGCCAGCCCGCCAGCACCGCACCGGCCAGGGGCAAAGTGAGCTTGCTGTCCTGCTGTGAGAGCAGCCCGGCCAGGGAAGTCGAGCAAGCCAGGCTGATTGCAAAGGCAAAAACGATCGCATTGCCCGCGCCGCCTGCGGCGCGCAGGCCGAGGAAGTGGAACTGCACGAAGGACACCGCAAGCGCGGTGTAGCACGCCACCATGCTGGCCAGCACGACGGAACGGGCGATCGTCGTCCGGTCGGAAATAGAAGCGATGGAATAGGAAAACGGGAACAGGAGCAGCGTGAACAGGCGCAGCATCTTGTCGATTCCGCCATAGGTGGGGCTATTCCACAGCGTGGAGACCGCATTGGCCAGGCAATAGACGAACAAGAGTAGCGTCATCACCAGCATGGCGTGATCGCGGCTCAGCTTCCTGCGTCCGGACAATATCTCATACAGGCACACAAGCGCGCCGCCGTGCCAGACCACGCTTACGGCCGAGCCCAGCGCTGGCACCGCCGAGAAACAGAAGAAGGCGAAGGCCCTGTTGAGCGACGGATAGCTGCGAAGGTCTTTCACGGAAGAACTGCTCCGATACCGGAATACGAAATAATAAGGTTGGAGAAGCTACCTGCAGCCGCCCCCAGCGCACGGACTTTGCATCCAAGTGCCATGGGCTTGTCACCGGAGCAATCGATTTCGTCGGCCTGCGTCCAACAAGGTGGGGAACAGGATTCCATCGAAGCGCCGTGCCGCGCATGTTCCGATCGGCGAGCGCCGCGAATTTGGTAGCGTTCTCCTTGAGAGGTCGCGCCGTTGCGGAGAAAATCCGGGAAATTCAAGGGCGTTGCAGCCGCGGCGTCCAAGCACCCGTTTTCCATAGGCACCCCATGCTTGCCAGGCTGTCCCATCTCGACCGGCTCGAAGCCGAAGCCATTCATATTTTCCGCGAGGTGGCGGCGACATTCGCCAAGCCGGTGATGCTCTATTCCGTGGGCAAGGATTCCTCGGTGCTGCTGCATCTGGCCATGAAGGCCTTTTATCCCGCGAAGCCGCCCTTTCCCTTCCTGCACGTCGACACGACCTGGAAGTTCCGCGAGATGATCGAGTTTCGCGATGCGATGGCCGCGCGCCTGGGCTTCGACCTGCTCGTGCATGTCAACGAGGATGGCGTGCGCGACGGCATCAACCCGTTCGACCATGGCTCGAATACGCATACCCATGTGATGAAGACGGTGGGCCTGCGCCAGGCGCTCGACAAATACGGCTTCGATGCAGCCTTCGGCGGCGCGCGGCGCGACGAGGAGAAATCGCGCGCCAAGGAGCGCATCTTCTCTTTCCGCAATTCCAGCCACGCCTGGGACCCGAAGAACCAGCGGCCGGAGATGTGGAAGATCTTCAACACGCGCGTGGCGCCGGGGGAATCGATCCGCGTCTTTCCGCTGTCGAACTGGACCGAGCTCGACATCTGGCAATACATCCTGCGCGAAGACATCCCCATCGTCCCGCTCTACTTCGCCAAGGAGCGGCCGGTGGTCGAGCGCGACGGCATGCTCATCCTTCGCGACGACGACCGTATGAAGCTTAAGCCGGGAGAAGTGATCGAGAACCGGCTGGTCCGGTTCCGCACGCTGGGCTGCTACCCGCTCACCGGCGCCATCGACTCCGACGCCGCCGACCTGCAGGGCATCGTCAGCGAGATGCTGATCGCACGAACCTCCGAGCGGCAAGGCCGCCTGATCGACCGCGACGAAGCGGGCTCGATGGAAAAGAAGAAGCGCGAGGGATATTTCTGATCATGCGTCACATGCTTGCGGAAAACCTCGTTGCCGCCGAGGCAGTGGACGACTACCTAGCCGCGCAGGAGCAGAAGTCGCTCTTGCGTTTCCTCACCTGCGGCTCGGTCGACGACGGCAAGTCGACGCTGATCGGGCGGCTACTGTCGGACACTAAGCAGATCTTCGAGGACCAGCTTGCCACGCTGGAGCGGGATTCGCGCCGGCATGGCACCACTGGCGACGACGTGGACTTCGCGCTGCTGGTGGACGGGCTGGAGGCCGAGCGCGAGCAGGGCATCACCATCGACGTCGCCTATCGCTTCTTTGCCACGCCCAAGCGCAAGTTCATCGTCGCCGATACGCCGGGCCATGAGCAATATACGCGCAACATGGCAACCGGCGCCTCCACCGCCGACCTCGCCATCGTGCTTGTCGATGCGCGCCAGGGCATGCTGCGGCAGACGCGCCGCCACTCCATCATCGCCTCGCTGCTGGGCATTCGCCACATCGTGCTGGCGGTCAACAAGATCGACCTCGTCGGCTTCGACCGCGCGGTGTTCGAGCGGATCGTTGCCGAATACATGGCCTTTTCGAAAGACCTCGGCTTTGCCTCCGTGGTGGCAATCCCCATGTCGGCACGGTTCGGCGACAATGTCAGCCGCCGTTCCGAGCAGACCGGCTGGTATGCCGGGCCGACGCTGATCGAGCACCTGGAGACAATCGACGTCGAGCAGGATGCGTGGCAAAAGCCGTTTCGCTTCCCGGTCCAGTATGTAAACCGGCCCAATCTCGATTTTCGCGGCTTTGCCGGGACGATCGCTTCGGGCTCGATCGCGCAGGGCGACGAGATCGTGGTCGCCAAGTCGGGCAAGGCTTCGCGCGTCAAGCGCATCGTCGCCTCGGGCGGCGACCTGGCGCAGGCCGTCGAGGGGCAGGCGGTAACGCTGGTGCTGGAGGACGAGGTCGAGGTGTCGCGCGGCAACCTGCTGGTTGCACCCACGGCGCGTCCGCATGTCGCCGACCAGTTCGCGGCCAAAATCGTCTGGTTCGACGAGCAGGCGTTGCTTCCCGGGCGTTCCTACATCCTGCGCACCGAGACCGACCAGGCCAGCGCGACCGTGACCGAGCTGAAATATCGCCTCGACATCAACGACTTCGGCCACGCGGCGGCGAAATCTCTGGAGATGAACGAAGTGGGCATCTGCACGATCTCGACGCAGTCGCCGCTGGCCTTCGACGCCTTTGCCGAGAACCGCGCCACCGGCGCCTTCATCCTGATCGACCGTCTGACCAATGCCACCGTCGGTGCTGGCATGATCCAGCACGCGCTGCGGCGAGCAGACAACATCCACTGGCAGTCGCTGGACGTGACCAAGGAAGCGCGGGCCGCCGCCAAGCAGCAGAAGCCGGCGGTGCTGTGGTTCACCGGCCTTTCCGGGTCGGGCAAGTCGACCATCGCCAATCTGCTCGAAAAGAAGCTGCATGCGAGCGGCCGCCACACCTACATCCTTGACGGCGACAATGTGCGCCACGGATTGAACCGCGACCTCGGCTTCTCCGAGGCCGACCGGGTGGAGAACATTCGCCGCGTGGCGGAAGTGGCGCGGCTGATGGCGGATGCGGGCTTGATCGTGCTGGTGTCGTTCATTTCGCCTTTCCGCGCCGAACGGCGCATGGCGCGCGAGCTGATGGGCGAAGGCGAGTTCATCGAGGTTTTCGTCGAAACGCCGTTCGACGAATGCGCCAGCCGTGATCCCAAGGGGCTTTATGCGCGGGCCCTGGCAGGAGAGATCAAGAACTTCACCGGCGTCGACTCGCCCTATGAGACGCCGGAAAATCCGGAAATCCACCTTCGGACGCTCGGCAGGACGCCCGAAGAAATGGTAGATGTTCTCGAAGGCTGGCTACGTGAGCGCGACATTGCAGATCAACACTACGACGACGGCGGCGGCATCTGACGACGAGGCGATACTCTCGGTTTTCGAGAGGCTGGCGCTCGAGGCCGGGCAGGTCATCATGGATATCTTCCATTCGAAGGTGTCCGTAGAGCAGAAGGCGGACTCTTCGCCGGTGACGGAGGCCGACCGGGCGAGCGAAAAGCTCATTCTGGCGGGGCTGCGCGCGGCCTTTCCGAACATTCCCTGTGTGGCCGAGGAAGAGATTTCGGCCGGGGTGGGAACGCCGGAGCTTGGGCGCTGCTTCTTCCTGGTCGATCCGCTCGACGGCACCCGCGAATTCGTCAGCGGCCGCGCCGAGTTTACCGTCAATATCGCGCTGATACGCGATGGCGCGCCGGAAATCGGAATTGTCTATGCGCCGGGCAGCGGCCGGTTCTTCGCTGGCCATCCGGGCAAGGCGGAAGCGCTTACCCTCGGGCCGGATCAGACCATATCCGGCCGATATCCGATCTCGGTGAGGGAAGGGCGGCTGCCCTTGACCGTAGTTGCCAGCCGGTCGCACCGCACGCCCGAAACCGACGACTATATCCGGCGGATCGAAGGGGCCGAGATTGTCTCCGTTGGATCGTCGCTGAAATTCTGCCTCATCGCCGCGGGCGAGGCGGACCTTTATCCGCGCTTCGGCCGCACGATGGAATGGGACACGGCGGCAGGCGACGCGATCCTGAGAGCGGCAGGCGGCAGAACAACCACAGTGGACGGCAAGCCGCTGGTCTATGGCAAGCGCAACCGGGCAGGCGAGGCGGATTTTGCTAACCCGTCCTTCGTGGCGATGGGGAATGTTTCCGGCGCGCCGGAGTTTTAGACGCTTGGGCAGACGCTAGCCTGCACCGGACTGCCGGCTGAGAGTCCGAGGCCTGGGTCCCCGGAACCTCCGCACTTCGCTTCGCTCGTGCTCCGGCCCGAGGACGACGGAAGTTTCACGGCCTCCCTATGACCTTCAGCGTCGCATTCTTTGGGGGATTGCGGGCCCTTGCCTCACCGTTGTCCACGAGCCAAGGCTACGGAAGAAGGGCTTTCCAGCAACCTCTTCAGCGGCGCATTCTTTGCGGGCCTTACCTCCCACAGTCGTCCTCGGGCCCCGAGGGCGAGCGTAGCGAGCGACGAGGGGTTCCGGGGACCCATGCCTCGACCTCTCAACCTGCAGTACGGTGTGGATGAAATGCACCAAACCCGCAAACAAAAACCGCGCGCCGTTTCCAGCGCGCGGTTCGTAATAGAGCAAGGCCTGAGTCGGCGTGGGCCGGCCTAGTTACTCGGCGGCCTGAGCCGTCCGGGCAGCTATAAAGTCGCTAATCGCGTTGATGATGCGGTCCTGGTCCTGATTGCTCAGATAGGGGTGCATCGGCAGGCACAGGATGCGCTCAGGCAGGCTTTCCGAAACCGGAAGGCCCTTCGGCGTACGCGGGTAGTGGTTGTAGGCGACCTGCTGGTGCAGCGGCTTCACATAGTAGATCACCGACGGAATGCCGAGCGACTGCAGGTGAGCCTTGAGCTCGTCGCGATGGGGCGTCTCGATGGCATACTGCGCCCAGGCCGAGCGGCGGCCTTCCGGCACATGCGCAACCTTGACGACGTTGTGCAGGCCGTCGCGGTAGCGCTGCGCCACCTTCTGGCGGGCAACCATCTCGTCTTCCAGGATCGCCAGCTTCTCGATCAGAATCGCCGCCTGCAGCGTGTCGAGGCGCGAATTCAGGCCGACATGGACGTTGTCGTACTGGGTCTCGCCCTTGCCGTGGAAGGCGAAGGAGCGTAGGCGCGCGGCCAGTTCGTCGTCATTGGTGAACATGGCACCGCCGTCGCCGTAGCAACCGAGCGGCTTGGCCGGGTAGAAGCTGGTGGACCCCACGGTGCCGAAGGCGCCGCACATCTTGCCATTGGCCTTGCCGCCGATCGACTGGGCAGCATCCTCGATGACCATCAGGTTTTCGCGGGCGGCGATCTCGGCAATGGCATCGTAGTCGGCGGCGAGGCCGAACAGGTCGACCGGGATGATTGCCCGGGGCTTCAGCCGGCCCTCGGCCTTGATCATGGCGATGGCCGCTTCGAGGCTGTCGATATCAATGTTGTAGGTGTCGGGATCGATGTCGATGAACACCGGCTCGGCCTTGGCCAGCGCCACCACCTCGGCGGTGGCGGCGAAGGTGAAGCTCGGCACGAAGACGGCATCGCCCGGCCCGATGCCTGAAGCCAGAAGCGGCAGCAGCAGCGCATCAGTGCCGTTGGCGCAGGCGACGACATGCTTGACGCCGACGTAGTCGGCCAATTGCTTTTCGAATTCGGCTACCTCGGGCCCGAGGATGTACTTGCCTTCGTTGACCACGCGGTCGATCGCCGCGGTCAGCTTGTCACGAATTCTTTCGCGCTGCGCGCCCAGATCGATGAACTGCATCTCTGCTCCAAAGCCAGTGTTTTCGCGGATATCAGCAGGGCTGATAGCAGAGTTGACCCGCGCCCGGAAGGTTTGGGGGCAGGCGCGGCCAGGTGTCGCGTTACCGCTGCCAGGGAGTTTTTCCCGCGAAGCAGCCTGAAATGCGCGATTTAAGCGGGATCAAGTGGGCCGCTCATGGAAGCCGTTGCGCACCGAAATATAAAGTGATCGCGCTGCAGGCGACATGAAGCCCCTTCGAGCCGCGTCAGGCGATCTCGTGCCGCCAGGGCGGATTTGCGCCGGCGCGCGACACGGTAACGGCAGCAGCCTTCGCCCCGAGCGTCAGGGCCGCATGGATTTCGGTGGCCGAAAGCGCCTCGAGCCGGGTCTTGGCCAGCGCGCCCTGTTCGTGCAGCGAAGCGAGCAGGCCGGCGTTGAACGTGTCGCCCGCACCAACCGTGTCGACCACGGTTACCGGCTGCGAGGAGACGTGCACTGTGTGGCCTTTGGTGTAGGCCGTCGCGCCCGCCGCGCCCTTCGTCACGACGATCAGCTGGGGTCCGTTTGCCAGCCAGCCTTGCAGGAAATCTTCCTGGTCGCCCTCGTGGCCGAACCAGGAAAGATCCTCGTCCGACAGCTTGACGATATCGGCCATGGCCACCATGCGCAGGATGCGGGCGCGGTGCTTTTCATGGTCGGAAATGAAGCCCGGCCGGATGTTGGGGTCGAGCATGGTCACGCGATGTACGTGCTCGCGACGCATCAGCGCTTCGTAGGCCGAGCCCGAGGGCTCCGGGATCAGGCTGATGGCCCCGAACAGCATGGCGCGGATATCCTCGCCGATCTCCGGCAGGTCGGCCTCGCTCAGCATGCGGCCGGCGGTGTTCTCGTCGTAGAAGGTGTAGCTGGCGTGGCCGTCATTGAGGCGCACGAAGGCGAGCGTGGTGGGGCGCGCCGAGATGCTGGCGTAGCGCGAACCGACATTGCTGGAGGCCAGCACCTCGCGGATCTGCTGGCCGAAGAGATCGGAGGACAGGCCGGAGAAGAATTCCACCGGCACGCCGAGTCGGCCGAGCGCGATGGCGGAGTTGAACACGGCGCCTCCGGCATAGGGGGCGAAGGCCGGTTCGCCCGTCGCGCTCAGGCGCGGCAGCATGTCGATCAGGGCTTCGCCGCAACACAGGATCATGCTTCTGGCTCTCCGTCGGTCAGCATCGCCATACCGCTTAAGGCCCGGCCAGCCAGCCTGCAAGGCCGAAACGGCATTGCGCGAGACACAATGCGGTTGCCTTGTTTTCTCCTTGATGATCAGCATGCAGGAGCCGCTGATTTGGGAGACCATTGTGTTCGGCGGCACCGTCCGTTGCGAAAGGGATCAAACGCACTTTCGCATGGATCGATAAGCACGCCACGGCGTTCAACGCCGTTGTTCATGAATTTGCGAAGAAGGCTGACTGACAGATGACTAAGACGATCGCGACGCAACCTTTCGACGACCAGAAGCCTGGTACGTCGGGTCTGCGCAAGAAGGTGCCGGTGTTCCAGCAGCCGCACTATGTCGAGAACTTCGTCCAGTCGATCTTCGACGCGCTCGAGGGCTTCGAGGGCGAGACGCTGGTGCTTGGCGGCGACGGCCGCTATTACAACCGCGAGGTGATCCAGAAGGTCATTGCCATGGCGGCAGCCAATGGCTTCGGCCGGCTGATCGTGGGGCAGGGGGGTATCCTCTCGACGCCCGCCGCGTCGCACATCATTCGCAAATACAAGGCCTTCGGCGGCATCATCCTCTCGGCTAGCCACAATCCCGGTGGCCCTCAGGGCGATTTCGGCATCAAGTACAATGTCAGCAATGGCGGCCCCGCACCGGAGAAGGTCACCGATGCGATCTACCAGCGCTCCAAGGCGATCACCCGCTACAAGATTGCCGATATCGCGACGGTCGACATAGACACGGTATCGACGCTGGACGTGGCCGGCATGACCGTCGATGTCATCGACCCTGTCGCCGACTATGCGCAGATGATGGAAGGCCTGTTCGACTTCGACGCGATCAGGAAGCTGTTCAAGTCGGGCTTCCGCATGCGCTTCGACGCCATGCATGCCGTGACCGGACCCTATGCCAAGGAAATCTTCGAGCACCGGCTTGGCGCGCCGAACCACACCGCGCGCAACTATCATCCGCTGCCGGACTTCGGCGGGCATCATCCCGACCCGAACCTGGTCAATGCAAAGCCTCTCTATGACGAGATGATGGGGCCAGATGCACCCGATTTCGGGGCGGCTTCCGATGGCGACGGCGACCGCAACCTGATCATCGGGCGAGGCATCTTCATCACCCCTTCCGACTCGCTGGCGATGCTGGCAGCGAACGCCCATCTGGCACCGGGCTACAGCGACGGGCTGAAGGGCATTGCCCGCTCCATGCCCACCAGCGGCGCGGCCGACCGCGTTGCTGAAAAGCTGGGCATCGGAATGTACGAGACGCCAACCGGCTGGAAGTTCTTCGGCAATCTGCTGGATGCCGGCATGGTGACGATCTGCGGCGAGGAAAGCGCTGGCACCGGCTCGAACCATGTGCGCGAGAAGGATGGGCTGTGGGCAGTGCTGCTGTGGCTCAACATTCTCGCAGTGCGTGGCGAGAGCGTGAAGGAAATCGCCAGAAAGCACTGGGAGATCTATGGCCGGAACTACTATACCCGCCACGACTATGAGGAAGTCGACGCCACACGCGCCAACCGCATGATCGAGGAACTGCGCGCCAAGCTGCCGAGCCTTGCCGGCACGACGGTGCGCGGGATGAAGATCGAGAAGGCGGACGACTTTTCCTATCACGATCCCGTCGATGGCTCGGTGAGCGAGCATCAGGGCATCCGCATATTCTTCGAGGGCGGCGCACGGCTGGTGCTTCGCCTTTCCGGCACCGGGACTTCCGGTGCAACTGTGCGGCTCTATATCGAGCGCTATGAGGTCGCCACGGGGCGCCATGACCTGGAGACGCAGGCCGCGCTGGCCGACCTGATTGCTGCCGCCGACGACATCGCCGGAATTCGTGCGCACACCGGTCGCGAAGGACCGAGCGTCATCACCTGACCGACGCGGAAAAGAGCCAAGGCGACGCGAGGCACCGCGTCGCCTTGGTCCGATAGTTACGGCCGCTTTCAGATGCCACCGATCCGGACGATGGCTTCCCGAGTGATTACCACGCTCGGCAAATTCAAGCTGCCGAGCAGCTTCCAGACCGGCAACGCGCCGGTGTCATAGCGCACCTTGACCATGATCCGGGAGCCTTCTCCCGGGACCTCGCGCGTCTCGATGGAAAGGCGCGCGGGGTCTATGAACGGGTGGGTGAGGCCGTATGTCCGCATCAAGCTGGCGTGGTTCTTCCCGTCGATTGCCGAGCGAGCTGCCTCCGATGCGATCTGCTGAACCGAAATGCTGGCGCCGAAGTAGGTGCCGCAGGCAATCATCCCCACGGTAAACAGCATGAACAATGTCGTGAGCAGCAGGAAATCCAGCGCGGAAAATGCCGACTGATGCCGTGCAACGTTCATTCCAGGAACCCCGACCGTTTTTCTCGAAGCAAACGCAGAAGCCTCGAGCCCCACAGCAATCGTAACCCATGATTGTGTAGAATACGTTTATATGCACGTAAAAAGTGTATATCGGCGTGAGAAGAAGTTTTGCTCGGGGAATTCAGAGTCGGTTGAATTCGAATTTTCCGCTCGCTAGTGTTCGCACAGAACGGTGGCCCGCTGGCCGCCGGCTCGCTCAACGAAGCCGAGGGAGGAGACTTCGGCCTAGGGGCGCCAAGTGGCCTGGTCGTTCACTGAGGGGTGACGACAAGCTGGGAGAGAGAGACATGATGCTCAAGAACATCCTGAAGGCGACGGTCTTTACGGTGGGTGTATCGATGGCGAGCGGTATGCTGCTGACGCCATCCCTCGCCGAAGTGATCTACAATCGCGGCAGCGCTGCGGAACCCGAATCGCTGGATCCCCACAAGACTTCGACCGTGTACGAAGCCCACGTGCTGCGCGACCTGTTCCAGGGGCTGGTCATGCAGGACGAGAAGTCGAACCTCATTCCGGGCGCAGCGGAAAGCTGGACCGTCTCGGATGACGGCACCGTCTACACCTTCAAGCTTCGCGAGAATGGCCTCTGGTCCGATGGCTCGCCGGTGACTGCCGAAGACTTCGTCTATGCCTTCCACCGCCTCGAAGATCCCGCAACCGCCGCCGAATACGCCTCCATGCTTTACCCGGTGGTGAATGCCGAGGAGGTCAACACCGGCAAGGCGAAGCCAGAGGAGATGGGCGTCAAGGCAATCGACGCAAGGACGTTCGAGGTCAGGCTGAAGGCGCCGACGCCTTACTTCCTGGAGATGCTGACGCACCAGGCTGCCTATCCCGTCAACAAGGCTTCGATGGACAAGCTGGGCGCGGACTGGGTGAAGCCGGGCAACCTGGTGTCGAACGGCGCCTACACGCTCGCCGAGTGGGTTCCCAACGATCACATCAAACTGGTCAAGAATCCGAAATTCTGGGATGCAGACACCGTCAAGCTCGACGTCGTCAACTATATCACCACCGAGGATCGCTCTTCGGCGATGAAGCGTTTCGAGGCTGGCGAAATGGACAGCTACGACGATCTGCCGACTGAGCAATTGTCCGATCTCAGGGCCAAGTTCGGCGACCAGATCCACGTCGGGCCGTATCTCGGCACCTATTACTTCGCAATCAAGACCGATAAGGAGCCCTGGACCAACCCGGAACTGCGCAACGCGATATCCATGGCAATCGATCGCGATTTCATTGCCGAGAAGGTCTGGCAGAATTCCATGCTGCCCGGCTACTCCATGGTGCCCCCGGGAATCGAGGGCTACACGTCGGCACAAGCCTCCTTCGCGAATGAGACGCAGATCGACCGCGAGGACAAGGCCAAGGAAATCCTGACCAAGCTCGGCTACGGGCCCGACAAGCCGCTGAAGATGGAAATCCGCTACAACACGTCGGAGAACCACAAGAATACGGCCGTCGCGATCCAGGAGCAGCTCAAGCCGCTGGGCATCGAGGTGAGCCTGCTCAATACAGATACCAAGACGCACTACGGTTTCCTTGAGCAAAAGGGCGACTACGACCTGGCGCGTGCCGGCTGGATCGCGGACTACAAGGACCCCGAAACCTTCCTGGGCATCTCACGCAAGGCGAGCGGCAACAACTACTCGAGCTACAACAGCCCGAAGTTCGAGGAAGCGATGGACAAGGCGGCCGCTGCCGGCGGCAAGCCGGAAGAGCGCATGAAGGAGCTTGCGGAGGCTGAACGCATCATGATCGATGAGGTCGGCAACATTCCGGTGCTCTACTACAGCTATCACAACATCGTTTCGTCGAAGCTTCACGGCTTCGAGGACAATGTGATGGACATCCATCCGTCGCGCTTCATCAGCAAGGAATAGTTCCCGAGCCAATGTCCGCCGCTTCCCACGAGGGAGGCGGCGGCCTCGGCCCTTCAGCGACAGCGGGGAAAATCCATGCTGCTCTATGTCTTTCGGCGGTTGCTGACCGCCATACCGACGCTTTTCGTCATCGTGACGCTGGCGTTCTTCCTGATCCGCGTAGCGCCCGGCGGCCCCTTCAACCAGGAGCGCGGACTAAGCCCGGAGATCAAGGCCAATCTCGAAGCCCAGTTCGGCCTCAACGATCCTCTGTGGCAGCAATATCTCAACTATCTCAACAACCTGCTGCACGGCAATTTCGGGCCGAGCTATAACCTGCCCGATTTCACCGTGGGCGAACTGTTCGCCAAGGGCCTGCCGATCTCGATCCAGCTCGGCGCTTCCGCGCTGACCCTGGCGCTTCTGGTTGGCAGCATCCTGGGCGTGATCGCCGCGCTCAACCAGAACAAGACGGCCGACTACGGCGTCATCGCGCTTGCCACTGCCGGCAGCACCATCCCCACCTTCGTCATCGCACCGATCATCCAGCTTGTGTTTGGGCTCAGTTGGAAGCTGCTGCCCATCGGCGGCTGGGGCGACGGGGCGCTGATAAACAAGATCGGTCCGGTGCTGACCCTGGCGCTGCCGCAGATTGCGATCGTTGCGCGCCTGATGCGCGGCTCGATGATCGAGTCCCTTCGCTCGCACCACATCCGCACCGCCCGGGCGCTCGGACTTTCGGACTGGTCGGTGGTGGTCAAGCATGCGCTGCGCGGCGCACTGCTGCCGATCATCTCCTATGCAGGGCCTGCTGCGGCGGCGCTGCTGACGGGCTCCATCATCGTCGAGACGATCTTCGCCATTCCGGGCGTCGGCCGCTACTTCGTCGATGCGGCGCTCAACCGCGACTACACGCTGGTGATGGGCACCGTCATCGTGATCGCGATCTTCACCATCCTGTTCAACCTGATCGTGGACCTCCTCTACGCGGTCGTCGACCCGAGGGTGCGTTATGACTGATATGGCGATCGCTGCACCCGTTGCCGGGCGTTCGTTCTGGGGCGATGCCTGGGCGCGCCTGAAATCCAACAAGGCGGCCATGGTCAGTCTGTTTTATTTGGCCTTCATGGCGATCGTCTGTATCGCCGGCCCCTCCCTGGTGCCGCACGAATACACCACGATCTATGCCGATTATGTGCGCACGCCGCCGAGCCTATCGGCCTACCCGAAGGCCGACATGATCGAGAGCGCGCTGCGCGACGCGGTCAAGCGCATGCGTGTCGATGTCGATGAATGGCACCAGGACGGCGACCGGGTCTTCGTCACCGTGAGTTCGTCGAAGCCGGTCGACGAGCGCAGCACGCGCTATCTCGACCGCTCCGACACGTTCGACAACACCCGCATCGAAAGCAAGTCCGACGACGGGCTGAAGATGACGATGAGCGCGTCGGTCAAGCAGCAGTATTTCCTGTTTGGCACGGACAATACCGGACGTGACCTCTTGGCGCGCACGCTGATGGCCGGCCGCGTCTCGCTGGCGATCGGCATGCTTGCCGGCATCGTGGCGGTGGCGATCGGCGTGATCTACGGCTCCGTTGCCGGCTTCACCGGCGGCAAGACCGACGAGGTGATGATGCGCATCGTCGACGTGCTCTATTCGCTGCCCTTCATCTTCTTCGTCATCATGCTGGTGGTGTTCTTCGGACGGAACTTCGTGCTGATGTTCCTGGCTGTGGGAGCGGTGCTGTGGCTGGACATGGCCCGCATCGTGCGCGGGCAGGCGCTGTCCATCAGGCGGCAGGAATATGTGCAGGCCGCCGAGGCGCTGGGGGTGACGCGGCGAGGCATCCTGCAACGACACATCGTGCCGAACCTGCTCGGCGTGGTGGTCATCTACATGACGCTGCTGGTGCCGCAGGTGATCATCTTGGAAAGCTTCCTGTCGTTCCTGGGCCTCGGCGTGCAGGAGCCGATGACGAGCTGGGGCGTGCTGATCTCGACTGGCGCCAAGAACATCGGCACCGCCAACTGGCTGCTCCTGTTTCCTGCCGTGTTCCTGGTTTCCACGCTCTTTGCGTTGAATTTCGTCGGCGATGGCCTGCGCGACGCGCTCGATCCGAAGGACCGTTGAAGCGATGACCAACAACCAAACCATTCTCGCCGTGAAGGACCTGCGCGTCCGTTTCCGCACGCTTGACGGGCAGGTCGATGCCGTCAAGGGCATCAACCTGCATGTAAACGCCGGCGAAACGGTCGCTATCGTGGGCGAATCCGGCTCGGGCAAGAGCCAGACCATGATGGCGGCGATGCGCCTGCTGGCTTCAAACGGCGAGGCAAGCGGCACGGTCGACTATCGCGGCAAGAACCTGCTGGAGCTTGGCAAGTCCGAACTGAACGACGTGCGCGGCCGCAAGATCACCATGATCTTCCAGGAGCCGATGACCTCGCTGGACCCGCTCTACACCATCGGCAACCAGCTCATGGAACCGATCAGGCGACACCGCAAGCTGAGCGCGGCCGAGGCGCGCAAGGAAGCGTTGCGCCTACTGGAACTGGTGAAGATCCCCGACCCCGAGCGGCGGATGAAGTCCTACCCCTATGAGATGTCCGGCGGCCAGCGCCAGCGCGTCATGATCGCCATGGCGCTGGCCAACGATCCCGACATCTTGATCGCCGACGAGCCGACCACCGCACTGGACGTGACCGTGCAGGCGCAGATCCTGACGCTGCTGGCCGACCTGCAGCGCCGGCTCGGCATGGCGATCGTGTTTATCACGCACGATCTCGGCATCGTGCGGCGCTTCGCCGACCGTGTCTATGTGATGCGCTCCGGCGAGATCGTGGAGGAGGGGCAGACTGACGCGCTGTTTGCAGCGCCCAGGCACGACTACACCAAGATGCTGCTGGCGGCCGAGCCGAGCGGCCGCAAGGTGCCGCCTAGGAGCGACGCGCCCGTGCTGCTGGAGGGGCGCAATGTCGAGGTGACGTTCAGGATAGGCGGCGGCTTCCTCGCCGGCCCGCCGCTGATGCTGCGGGCGGTGGACCGCATCTCGCTGTCGCTGAAGCGGGGCCAGACCATCGGCATCGTGGGTGAATCGGGCTCGGGAAAGTCCACACTCGGTCGCGCGCTGCTGCGCCTGCTGCCGAGCGAGGGCGCGATCCGGTTCGATCACCGCGACATCTCCGCGGTCGGGCCAGACAAGATGCGCCCGCTGCGACGCGAACTGCAGCTCGTGTTCCAGGATCCGTTCGGTTCGCTTTCGCCACGCATGACCATCGGCCAGGTGATTACCGAGGGGCTGCTGGTGCATGAGCCGTCGCTATCGTCCAAGCAGCGCGACCTGCGCGCCGTGGAGGCACTGCGCGAGGTGGGGCTCGATCCGAACATGCGCAACCGCTATGCGCATGAATTTTCGGGTGGGCAGAGGCAGCGCATTGCGATTGCGCGCGCGATGATTCTCAAGCCGAAGGTGGTGGTGCTGGACGAGCCGACATCGGCGCTCGACCGCTCGGTGCAGAAGCAGATCGTGGAACTGCTTCGCGATCTGCAGGCCGAGAACGATCTTTCCTATCTGTTCATCAGCCACGATCTCGCGGTGGTGCGCGCCATGGCTGACTACATCATCGTGATGAAGCAGGGACAGATCGTGGAGGAAGGGCCGACGGACGAGATCTTCGACCATCCGCGAGAGGCCTACACGCAGGCGCTGATGAGCGCGGCGATAGACGCAAAGAGGTTCCGAGCGCAGCCTGAGGCCAGTGTGGCATAGGCTTCACGCTTGCAACGGACCGAAGCGCCGCTGATTCTATCTCGGCGGCTTGATCTTGCCGACGCCTATGTCGACGGTGACGCTGCCCGACACCTTCACATCGAAATCGCCGACCTTGAAGGATTGCTGCGAATCGGGCTCCGCGATCGGCTCGGGCTGTGGCGCCTGGACGATGGGTTGCGGCTGCTTGACGCCCGGCAGCGGCTGGGCCTCTTCAGCGAATGCGGCGGACGAAGCGGCGGCAGCCAGTGCAAACGCGACAAGGGAGAGAAGGCGAGATTTGTTGCTCATGGCCGTTACATAGCCTTCTGGAGCGCGCTGCACCACGGCCAAGCGACGCCAACAAGCTGACATTTTGTTTGCGGATGAAATTCCGGCCGGGAACCGGGTTGTTCTGGTCGGAGTGGCAGGATTCGAACCTGCGACCCCCTGCTCCCGAAGCAGGTGCGCTACCAGGCTGCGCTACACTCCGCGACCAGACGGCGGGCTTATAGCCGTCGAAAAAAAACTCCGCAAGCGGCAAACGGGCTATGGCGTGCAGAAACTTCGCTTTTCTTTGTACCAACCCACAGCTTTCGGTTTTGAGCCAGCCGAAAGGCGGGTAAGGAGGCATAATGCGGCAGTAAACCGTTGCCGCTACAGTGCAATTCGACCAATCGCGACCGGAGCGGAACTGCGTGACCTTCAAGATCGTCAGCCTGGCCAAGCCCAACACATTTGCGTTTGAAACCAGCGCGCTGGTGAAGCCGACCGGCTTTCGCGAATATGATGCGCGCTGGTGGTTCGGCCACCCCGGTTCGGAAAAGACGCCGGAACTGAACCTCGTTGGCGTGCAGGCTCTGGGCATGGGGCTTGGTACGCTGATCCGCCGGCTGGGCGTCGGCCCTGACATTGTTGTCGGGCACGACTTCCGCGGCTATTCGCTTTCGATCAAGCAGGCGCTGACCGCAGGATTGATGGCAGCCGGCGCGCGGGTGAAGGACATAGGGCTGGCGCTCTCGCCCATGGCCTATTTCGCGCAGTTCGCGCTCGATACGCCTTCCGTCGCCATGGTGACCGCGTCGCACAACGAGAATGGCTGGACCGGCGTGAAGATGGGCGCGGCGCGGCCGCTGACCTTCGGCCCGGATGAGATGAGCGCGCTGAAGAAGATCGTGCTGGAAGGCGATTTCGACCTGATCGGGGGCGGGGCCTTCCATTTCGTGGAGGGTTTTCGTGGGGTCTACCTGGACGACCTCACGGCCGGGCACAGGATTTCGCGCAAGCTGAAGGTGGTGGCGGCCTGCGGCAACGGGACGGCCGGGGCATTCGCGCCCGAGGCGCTGGAGCGAATCGGCTGCGAGGTGGTTCCCCTCGACGTGGAACTCGACCACAGCTTCCCGCGCTACAATCCCAACCCCGAAGACATGGCCATGCTGCATGCCATCCGCGACAAGGTGCTGGAGACGGGCGCCGACGTCGGGCTCGGCTTCGACGGCGACGGCGACCGCTGCGGCGTGGTGGACAACGAGGGCAACGAAATCTTCGCCGACAAGGTGGGCGTGATGCTGGCGCGCGACATCTCGGCTATTTACCCCAATTCGGTGTTCGTGACCGACGTGAAGTCGACCGGGCTGTTCACCACCGATCCGGTGCTGCGCGCGAACGGGGCACGCGCCGACTACTGGAAGACCGGCCACTCCTACATGAAGCGGCGCGTGACCGAACTGGGCGCCATCGCCGGCTTCGAGAAATCCGGGCACTTCTTCTTCAATGCGCCCATCGGGCGCGGCTATGACGACGGGATCGTCACGGCGATTGCCATCTGCGAGATGCTGGACCGCAATCCGGGACGAAGCATGGCCGATCTCTATCGCGACCTGCCCCTGACCTATGGCACGCCAACGATGTCGCCGCATTGCCCCGACGAGGTGAAGTATGGCGTGGTCGACCGCGTCGTGGCGGATTTCCAGGCCATGAAGGAAGGCGGCGCAATTTTCGCCGGGCAGAGGATCGCCGACCTGATCACCGTGAACGGTGTGCGCGTGGTGGCCGAGGACGGCACCTGGGGCCTGGTGCGCGCCTCTTCCAACAAGCCCGAAATAGTCGTTGTCGTGGAAAGCCCGGTTTCAGCCGAGCGCCGGCGGGAAATGTTCGATGCGCTGGACGCGGTGCTGCGCCGCAGCCCGGAAGTAGGTGCCTACAACCAGACGTTCTAGCGGCGCAGCGAAGGCCTGTGCCAGCCCTCAATAGGGGCTGGCGACGTCTCCGGTTTCCACATAGACCGACTTGACCTGCGAATAATGACCGAGCGCGGCCAGCGCGTTCTCGCGGCCGATGCCGGACTGCTTGTAGCCGCCGAAGGGGATTTCCACCGGCGCCAGATTGTAGGTGTTGATCCAGCAGCTGCCGGCCTGCAGTTCGGAAATGACGCGGTGGGCGCGCGGCAGGTCGCGGGTGAAAACACCGGCTGACAGGCCGAACTCGGTGGCGTTGGCGCGGGCCACGACCTCGTCTTCCTCCTCGAAGATCAGCACGCTCATCACCGGGCCGAAGATCTCTTCGCGGGCGATGCGCATGTCGTCCTTCACGCCGGTGAAGATCGTGGGCTCGACAAAGAAGCCGCCTTCAAAACCCTGCAGCGAAGGCACGCCGCCCCCATGATGCAGGGTCGCGCCTTCGTCCCTGCCGATCCCGATGTAGCCAGTGACCTTTTCGTGCTGGGCCTTGTTGATGAGCGGGCCCATCTGGGTTTCGGGATCCAGCGGATCGCCGATGCGAATCGCCTTGGTGCGCTGGGTGAGGCGGTCGAGGAAGCTCTCGTAGATGCCCTTCTGCACGAAGACGCGGGTTCCGTTGGAGCAGACCTGGCCGGTGGAGTAGAAATTGCCCAGCATGGCGCCGCCGACGGCGTTCTCGACATCGGCGTCGTCGAAGATGATCAGCGGCGACTTGCCGCCGAGCTCCATGGTGGCGTGCTTCATCAGCGAGCCGGCAAGCGACAGAACCTTCTTGCCGGTGGGCACCGAGCCGGTGAGCGAGACCTTGGCCACGGCCTCGTGCGAGGCAAGGGCAGCGCCCACATCGCCATAGCCCTGGACGACGTTGAACAGGCCGTCGGGCAGGCCGGCCTCGCTATAGACCTCGGCCAGCGCCAGCGCCGAGAGCGGGGTGTTTTCGGACGGCTTGAACACCATGGCGTTGCCCATGGCGAGCGCAGGCGCGGACTTCCAGCCGGCGCCCTGGATCGGATAGTTCCAGGCGCCAATGCCCACGCAGATGCCGAGCGCCTCGCGCCGCGTATAGGCGAAGGAGCCGCCGAGGTCGACATAGTCGCCATTGTAGCTGCCTACCGCGCCGCCGAAGAATTCGAGCGCATCGGCGGCCGAGGCCGGGTCGGCCACCAGCGTTTCCTGGATCGCCTTGCCGGTGTCCAGCGTCTCGATGCGGGCGATCTCGTCATTACGGGCGCGCAAAATGTCGGCGGCGCGGCGCAGGATGCGGCCGCGCTCGACCGGCTTCAGCCGCGCCCAGGCCGGCTGCGCCTCGCGTGCCGCCTCGATCGCCTGCTCGACGATGCTGGACGTTGCCGAATGCAGCGTGGCGATGGTTTCGCCGGTTGCCGGATAGATGACCGGGAGAGGCGCGCCGCTGTCGTCTTCCACGAAGCGGCCGTTGATGTAGTGCGAGGCTTTGGGTTGAGCGCGCATTGTCGACTCCGGAATTTCTTTCAAGGTGTTGCCTGCACTAGCCTAGCGGTCGGAGACCTGCCAGCGCGGATTGATCCAGGGTTCCTGGTTGGAGGGGGCAAGCGGCTGCCGACCGAGGATGTGGTCGGCCGCCTTCTCGCCGGTCATGATGGACGGCGCGTTGAGATTGCCGTTGGTGATGCGCGGGAAGATCGAGGAATCCGCCACGCGCAGTCCCTCCACGCCGATGACCCGGCAGTGCGGGTCCACGACAGCCATCGGGTCGTCGGTTCGTCCCATGCGGCAGGTGCCGCAGGGGTGCAGCGCGCTCTCGACGTGATCGCGGATGAATTCATCGAGCTCGGCGTCGGTCTGCAGATGGCCGCCGGGCGAAATCTCCTTGCCGCGATAGGGAGAGAAGGCCTGCTGGCCGAAGATCTCGCGGGTGAGGCGGATGCAGCGGCGGAAGTCGGCCCAGTCGTCGGGATGAGACATGTAGTTGAACAGGATCCGCGGCCGGTCCGCCGGGTCGGGCGAGCGCAGCGTGACCGCTCCGCGCGACTTGGAGCGCATCGGGCCGACATGGGCCTGGAAGCCGTGGGATTTCGACGCCGACTTGCCGTCATAGCGCACGGCGGCCGGGATGAAATGGTACTGGATGTCGGGATAGTCGATGCCGGCGGCCGAACGCAGGAAGGCGGCCGCCTCGAAATGGTTGGTGGCGCCGAGGCCGCTCTTGAAGAGCATCCATTGCGCGCCGATCAGCGCCTTGGAGAAGGGGTTGAGGACGGAATTCAGCGTGATCGGCTGGGTCGATTCCTGCTGGATGTAGAGTTCGAGGTGATCCTGAAGGTTGGCGCCGACGCCCGGGCGGTCGGCGACGACGGCGATGCCGTGGTCCTTCAGGTGCTGCGCTGGGCCGATGCCCGACAGCATCAGGATTTTTGGCGAGTTGATCGAGGATGCGGCCAGGATCACCTCGCGCCGCGCCTTGACGACCTGAATCTTCTTGCGAGCTTCGATCTCGACGCCGACGGCGCGTTGATTCTCGATGACGACCTTTCGGGCGAAGCCTTTGACAACGCGGACGTTTGGCCGCTTCAGGGCAGGCCGAAGATAGGCGTTGGCGGTTGACCAGCGGCGCCCGCCGCGAATGGTCTGCTCCATCGGCCCAAAACCTTCCTGCTTTGAGCCGTTATAATCGTCGGTCAGTTCGAAGCCGGCCTGCTTGCCGGCCTCGATGAAGGCGGCATAGAGCGGGTTCTTGCGTTTGCCGCGCTGAACGTGCAGCGGGCCGCCTCTGCCGCGCCAGCCATTCTCGCCGCCCTGGCTGTCTTCCATGCGCTTGAAGTAGGGAAGAACGTCGGCATAGGACCAGCCGGTGGCGCCCTGTTCGGACCAGTGGTCGAAATCGCGCGCATGGCCGCGCACATAGACCATGCCGTTGATGGAGGAGGAGCCGCCCAGGACCTTGCCGCGCGGAGTGGCCAGAACGCGCCCGCCCAGATGCGGCTCGGGCTCGGTAGAAAAGCCCCAGTCGTAGAGCGGCATGTTGAGCGGGATGGAAAGCGCCGACGGCATCTGGATCAGCGGGCCGACGTCGGTCCCGCCGTATTCGATGACGATGACCGAGTGCTTGCCGTCTTCCGACAGGCGGTAGGCCATGGCCGCGCCGGCCGAGCCTGAACCAACGATGACGAAATCTGCTTCAAGCATCGGCAATGTGCCTCATGTAATCATTCAGTGAAACGTTTCCGCCGGTAGCGATGACCAGAACGGTCTTGCCGGCGAGGTCGAGGCCGCCCTCGAGGAGGGCGGCGAGAGTGGATGCGCCCGAAGGTTCGAGCACGAGCTTCAGCCGCTCGAAGGCGGCCTTCATGGCGCGGCGCACGGAAGCGTCGCTGACGGCCAGCCCGCGCACGCCGGCGGCATTGACGGCCGCGAAGGGCGCTTCGCCGGGCTTGCGCGCCATCAGCCCGTCGCAGATGGAGGGCGGGCCGAGCGGCACAGTTTCGATTGCGCCCTTGGCGAGCGAAGCGCCCATGCCGTCAAAACCTTCGGGCTCGACGGCGATGACCTGCGTCTCGGGCGAAAGGTAGTGGAAGGCGAGCGCCACGCCGCCGATCAGCCCGCCGCCGCCTACCGCGCAGAGCACGATATCGGCCCTGGCGCCCTTGGCGGCCAGCTGGTCGATTGCTTCAAGTCCGGTGCCGGCCTGGCCCGCGACGATCTCGGGATCATCGAACGGATGCAGCAGGGCGAGGCCTTCTTCCTTGGCGATTTCGCGGGCGCGCTCGGAGGCCACCTCTTCGCGCGCGCGCGCCCCATGATCGGTCACCACAACGCGCGCGCCGTAGCCGGCGGTGGCGTCACGCTTGGCGGCGGGCGCATCGATCGGCATCACGATGGTAACGGGCACGCCGAGCGCCTGGCCGGCGGCGGCAAGCCCTTGCGCGAAATTGCCGGATGAATAGGCGACCACGCCACGCGCCATTTCACTGGGCGAAAGCTGCTTCAGGCGCCAATAGGCGCCGCGCACCTTGAAAGAGCCGGCCCATTGCAGCGACTCGGGTTTTATGAAGACGCGGGCAGCACCTGTCATGGCCGCCAGCGGGCGGGATTCCAGAAGCGGCGTCAGCTGGGTTACCTGCGAGGTGACCGCATAGGCGCGCTTCAGATGGTCGAGGGTGGGAACGATCGGCGTAGTCATCATTCACCTCGCGGAAAGCGTTTCTGTTCCTCCAGAACATTCAGGTCCATGTGGTTGCGCATGTAGCGCTCGGAAGCCTGCCGAAGCGGCTGGAAATCCCACGGGTAGTAGGAGCCGTTGCGCAGCGCTGGGTAGACAACCCAGCGTCGGGCCTGGCTCTGTCGCACGGCGGCGTCGAAGGCGGCCAGGTCCCAGCGCGCTCGGACCTTCTGCATGAACTCGTCGACCAGCGCGGCATTGGCCGGGTCGGCGGCGAGGTTGACGCGCTCGAGCGGATCCGATTCCAGATCAAAGAGTTGCGGCGGATCGATCTCGCAGTGGACGAACTTGTATCTGCCCTCGCGGATCGCCACGAGCGGCGCATAAGAACCCTCGGCGGCGTATTCCATGAGCACCGGTTCGCTACGCGGCTGGCCCTGCATCAGAGGCTTCAGCGACTGTCCGTCCGTCCAGGGCATGATGTCGGCGATGTCGATGCCGGCGAGGTCGCAGAGGGTGGGGCAGATGTCGAGGTTGGAGGTCGGCGCCTGGATCAGGCCGGGCGAGATGCCCTTGCCGGCGACCATCAGCGGCACGCGCGCCGAGCCCTCGAAGAAGTTCATCTTGAACCACAGGCCGCGTTCGCCAAGCATGTCGCCGTGGTCGGAGCAGAACAGGATGATGGTGTCGTCCAGCATGCGGGTGCGCTCGAGCACCGAGATCAGCTCGCCCACCTTGTCGTCCAGATAGGAGATGTTGGCGAAATAGCCGCGGCGCGAACGGCGCACCTGCTCGGGCGTGATGTCGAAGCTGTCGTAGTCGCTGGCGAGGTAGAGCCGCTGCGAATGCGGGTCCTGGCTCTCCTTCGGGATGAAGCCGACTTCAGGCTCCAGCGCAGGGCAGTCCTCGTAGAGGTCCCAGTATTTGCGGCGGGCGACGTAGGGGTCGTGCGGATGGGTGAAGGAAACGGTCAGGCACCAGGGGCGACGCTGCGGGTCTTCCGAAGCGCGGGCGTGCTCGTAAATCTTCTGCCCGGCAAGGAAGGCGACCTCGTCGTCATATTCCATCTGGTTGCTGATTTCGGCCACGCCGGCGCCGGTGACGGAGCCGAGGTTGTGATACCACCAGTCGATGCGCTCACCAGGCTTGCGGTAGTCCGGCGTCCAGCCGAAGTCGGCCGGATAGATGTCGGTGGTCAGGCGTTCTTCGAAGCCGTGCAGCTGGTCCGGGCCTACGAAATGCATCTTGCCTGAAAGGGCAGTGTGATAGCCGGCGGCGCGCAGGTGATGCGCGAAGGTCGGGATCGAGGAGACGAACTCGGCGGCGTTGTCATAGACCTCGGTGCGCGAGGGCAGTTGCCCACTCATGAAGGAGGCGCGGCCCGGCGCGCAGAGCGGCGAGGCGGTGTAGTTGTTGCGAAAGCGGGCCGAGCGGGCGGCGAGCGCCTTGAGGTTGGGCGCATGCAGGAAATCAGCCGGGCCGTCGGGGAACAGCGTCCCGTTCAACTGGTCGACCATGATGATCAAGATGTTCGGGCGCCGGCTCATTTGTCCGCCTTCTGCTGGTGAAGCTTGGTCTCGAGATAGTCTTCGATCACCGCGATTGCGCTCGCGGCGTTGGGCGTGCCGTCCTTGAGGGCGCGGCGGATGTAGAAGCCGTCGATCAGGGCGGCGATGCCTTCAGCGACCCGATCGGCCTCGCTGCGGGGCATCAGCGCGCAGAGCCCGCTCATCAGGTTCGAATGCAGCCGGCGCGCATAGACCCGCAGTAGACGCCGCATGGCGGGCGACTTCTGCGCCTCGACATAGAAGGCGAGCCAGGCCGCGATGGTGCCTGCCTGGAACTGCTTATCGGAGAAGTTGGCCGCGATGACGGCGAGCACGCGTTCACGCGGGTTCGTGGCTTCGCGAAGCGAGACGCGCGAATCCGCACCGAGTTCGGACAAGAGATGCCGCATCGTCGCCTGCAGAAGCTCGTCCTTGGCGCCGAAATAATGGTGCGCGAGCGCTGACGAGACGCCGGCGCGCCCGGCAATCTCCGACATGGTGACGTCGAGAGAGCCGCGGTCGCCGATCGCCGAGATCGTCGCGTCGATCAGCGCCTTGCGGCGCAAAGGTTCCATTCCGACCTTGGGCACTTCAATTCCTCCAGCCGCCAACATTATTTTTTATTGACGGATCAATCAATAAAAAACCCGCCATCGGGTTTGGTGCTTGCGACAAGCTCCAAGCAGGTGCCGGATACGGCACCTCGCCCTGGCAGATGCTTGCCCTATATGTTCATAGTTGAACAGTTACGTCTGCGCGCATACTGTGCTAGAAGTGACAAGCCAATTTGGAGAGTCTCATGACTGCTTGCATCGTTGGATGGGCGCATTCGCGCTTCGGCAAGCTGGAAGGCGAAACGCTGGAAAGCCTGATCACGAAAGTCGCGGCGGAGGCGCTGGAACACGCCGGCCTTGGACCCGACGACGTGGATGAGATCGTGCTTGGCCATTTCAACGCCGGCTTCTCCGCCCAGGATTTTACCGCAAGCCTTGTGTTGCAGACCGACGACCGGCTGCGCTTCAAGCCGGCGACGCGCGTGGAGAATGCTTGTGCGACCGGCTCGGCGGCCGTGCGGGCTGGCATCCGCGCCATCGATGCCAAGGCGGCGCGCGTGGTGCTGGTGGTGGGTGCCGAGCAGATGACGACGACGCCGGCGGCGGAAATCGGCACCAATCTTTTGAAGGCTTCCTATCTCCCTGAAGAGGGCGACACGCCGGCCGGCTTTGCCGGCGTCTTCGGCAAGATCGCGCAGGCCTATTTCCAGCGCTATGGCGACCAATCGGACGCGCTGGCGATGATCGCCGCCAAGAACCACAAGAACGGGGTCGAAAACCCCTATGCGCAGATGCGCAAGGATCTCGGCTTCGAATTCTGTCGCACCGAGAGCGAGAAGAACCCCTTTGTCGCCGGCCCGCTCAAGCGCACCGACTGCTCTCTGGTTTCGGACGGCGCGGCGGCTCTGGTACTGATGGATAGCACGGATGCGCTGGCGATGCGCCGCGCCGTGGCGTTCCGTGCCAACGAGCACGTGCAGGATTTTCTGCCGATGTCGAAGCGCGACATCCTCGCCTTCGAGGGCTGCGAGCAGGCCTGGACGCGCGCGCTGAAGAAGGCGGGTGTGACGCTGGACGACCTGTCCTTCGTCGAGACGCATGACTGCTTCACCATCGCCGAACTTATCGAATACGAGGCGATGGGTCTGGCCAAGCCGGGCGAAGGCGCAAGGCTCGCGCTGGAGGGCTACACCGCCAAGGATGGCAAGCTGCCGGTCAACCCTTCTGGCGGGCTGAAGGCCAAGGGACATCCCATCGGCGCGACCGGCGTTTCCATGCACGTGCTGACCTCCATGCAACTGACGGGTGAGGCTGGGGGCATCCAGGTGCCGGGCGCCAAGCTGGGTGGCATCTTCAACATGGGTGGTGCTGCCGTCGCCAACTACGTCTCGATCCTGGATCGCATCAGATGAAGCACTCGGCCGTCGTTACCGGAGGCGCATCGGGTATCGGCATGGCGATTGCACGCCGGCTTCTGGACGACGGCTGGACGGTGGCGATCATCGATGTGGACGAACTGGCGCTTGCGGGGGCCGAGGACGAGTTCGCTGACGACAACGCCATATTCCTGCAGGCCGATGTGACCGACGAGGACGAGGTCGACGCCGCTTTGGACGAGGTGGTGGATCGGCTCGGGCTGATCGGCGGCCTGGTCAACGCAGCGGGGATTTCGCGCGAGGCTGCGGCCGAGGAAACCAGCGCCGAATTGCTGCGCGAGTTGCTGGACGTCAATCTTGTCGGCACCTTCATCGCCGCCAAGGCGGCGTTGGAGCGCATGGGAGAAGGGCTGTCCATCGTCAACATCGGCTCGGTCTCGGGGTTGCGCGCCAATCGCGGCTATCTCGCCTATGGCGCGTCCAAGGCGGGCGTCAAGCTGATGTCGGAGGTGCTGGCGCTGGAACTCGGCAGCCGCGGCGTGCGGGTCAATTGCGTCGCTCCGGGGCCGACGGAGGCGACCTCGGAGACAGATGGATATTCGGTATCGGCGCGCCGGCTTTGGCTCGGTCGTGTGCCGCAAGCCCGGTACGGTGAGCCGGAGGAGATCGCGGCGGCGGTCGCTTTTCTGCTTTCACCGGAAGCAAGCTTCGTCAATGGCCACACCCTTGCCGTCGATGGCGGTTTTCTGGCCGCAGGTGTCACGGCCGAGCCCTAGCTCCGGGTTCCAGGCACAACGCCCTCGATGCGTGGCCGACAACCCGGGCGACCTTCCGGCACTGGATTTCCCTTGCATCGGCCTGGCGGGCGGCTATCAACTCGTCTGCATTCCTGCTTGCAACGAGGTCATCAGTTCATGTCGAATCCGGTTCTGGTCGAGGTCCTGCGCGGGGACATCGTTGAAAGCGCGCATCGGGGCGCGGTGGCGGTCTTCGATGCCGACGGCAAGCCGGTGCTGGAAATCGGCGACACGCAGCGCGCGATCTTTCCGCGCTCGGCGGTGAAGGCGATCCAGGCGCTGCCGCTGGTGGAGACCGGTGCGGCGGACGCCTATGGCTTCGGCAACAAGGAACTGGCACTGGCCTGTGCCTCTCACAATGGCGAGGTCGAGCATGTCGAGCTTGCCCGCGCCATGCTGGCGAAGGCAGGGCTGGACGAACACGCGCTGGAGTGCGGTGCGCATTGGCCATCCTATCAGAGGGCCACCACGGAACTCGCCCGCAGCGGCGGCACGCCGAACGGCCTGCACAACAATTGCTCGGGCAAGCACGCCGGTTTCCTGTGCGCATGCTGCCATGCAGGCATCGAGCATCGCGGCTATGTGAAGGCGGGCCACGCCTATCAGGAAATGCTGCGCGAGGCGCTGGAGAACGTGACGGGTGCGGCCCACAACGGCGACAACCGCGGCACGGATGGCTGTTCCATCCCCACCTATGCCGTTCCATTGCGAAACCTTGCGCATGGCTTTGCCCGCATGGCGACAGGAATAGGCCTTGCGGAAAGCCGCGCGAAAGCCGCCAAGCGACTGTTTGGGGCATGCATGGCAGAACCGTTTTATGTGGCCGGCACTGACAGGTTCGACACACGGCTCATGCGCAGCGCGCCGGGCCGGCTTTTCGTGAAGATCGGGGCTGAGGGCGTGTTCTGTGCCGCAGTGCCGGAACTTGGGCTTGGCATCGCCTTGAAATGTGACGACGGCGCGGGACGCGCGGCTGAAGTGATGGTGGCAGCCGTGATGGCGAAGCTGGTCGCGCATGACGAGACATTGGCACGAAAGCTGCGCGAGTTTGCCCAGCCGGTGCTGACGAACTGGAACGGCATCAACGTGGGCGGTCTGCGCCCAACAGGGGTGTTGGCCTAACCCATCGTGGCCAACCAAAGGAGCATGGGGAGGAGGCTTGTGGTAAATTCGGCCAACGCTTAAGCTTCCTGTATGAGTAGAGCCTTTACGCGCGAAGAAGATAGCGAAAATGCGATTGCCGACATAGGCGAGCGGCCGGTCAGCGAGCATCGCAATCTTGTAACCGAAAAGGGTCTCGCCCTGATTGAAGCCAACCTGGTGGCGCTGCGCGAAAATCTGGCAGCGGCCGAGCGTGAGGGTAACCGGGAGCGCATCGCGCTCGTTTCGCGCGACCTGCGCTATTGGGCGTCGCGGCGCGAGACGGCGGAGCTGTCGGTGCCCGAACCCGACAGCGATGTGGTGCGCTTCGGCATGACGGTGACGATCGAGAACGAGGACGGCAAGAAGAAGAGCTGGAAGATCGTCGGGGAAGACGAGGCAGACCCCACGCACGGCATGATTTCGCACGTGTCGCCGATGGCGATGGCGCTCTTCGGCAAGGGAATAGGCGACACCGCCACGGTCAATGGCAAGGAGTGGGAAATCACCGAGCTGAAGGCCGGCTGAGCGCAAACATCAGCCTGATATCGGCTCGGTATGGTCGCGGAAGAACGCGGCCGCACCGGCTTCGTCAATTTCGCTGGCGGCCACCATAAGCACAAATTGGATGACGTCTTCCTGCTCGGCCTCGATGCTGAGGCCATTGAAATATAGAAAAAGGTCGGCCGCGGCAAAGCCGGTCCGCTTGTTGCCATCCACAAACGGATGGTTCTTGACGATCCCGAACAGATAGGCGGCCGCTAGATCGCAAAGATCGGGCTCGCCATAGGCCTCCTTTTGCAAGGGCCTCGCGAGCGCCGATTCCAGCATCCCATCATCGCGGATTCCCGCAGCGCCGCCGTGAAGACGAAGTTGCTCCGCGTGCATTGCCTCGACGAATTCCCGCGAGTGGAATTCGGTCATTTGGCGAGTGCCCGGTAGGCAACCTCGTATTTCTTCATTCGCTCCCGTGCGATCTTCATCTTGCGCTCGAACTCCTCGGGGGCGTCCGAAGCAGGACGAAGCTTGAGGTCATTTCCCTCTTCGATCAGCACGAGCGTGTCGCCGGCACGAAGATTGTGCCGGTCGAGCACCTCCTTGGGCAGGATGACACCTTCGGAGTTTCCGATCTTGCGCACCACGACGTTCATCGTCGCCTCCGTCATTGTTATAACGGAAGATATAACACATGCAGAGCGGTCCTACAATCAATCGGCCTAGCTCGGCTGGAGCAGCCTTTCCAGAAGCCGTTCCGCCGCCTCGGGAATGACTGTGCCGGGCGGGAAGATTTCAGATGCGCCTGCCTTGAGAACGGCATCGTAATCCTGCGGCGGGATCACGCCGCCGGCCACGATCACGATGTCCTCGTGGCCCAGCCGCTTCAGCGCGTCGCGCAGTTCAGGAACGAGCGTCAGGTGGCCGGCGGCCAGGGAAGAGGCGCCGACAATGTGGACATCATTTTCGGCCGCGAGCTTGGCGATCTCCTCCGGCGTCTGGAACATGGCGCCGACGGTTACGTCGAAGCCGAGATCGGCGAAGGCGCTGGCGATCACCTTCTGGCCCCGATCGTGGCCGTCCTGACCCATCTTGGCGACGAGGATGCGCGGCTTGGAGCCGTGTTCCTTCTTGAATGCTTCAACCAGTTGCTGGACGCGGTCGGCGGTGGCGTTTTCGCTCATCTCGGCGCGGTAGACGCCGGAAATCGTCTGGACGGTCGCGACATGGCGGCCGAAGGCCTTTTCGAGCGCATAAGAGATTTCGCCCACGGTCGCCTTGGCGCGCGCGGCGCGGATCGCAAATTCAAGCAGGTTTTCATTGCTCTGCGCAGCCTTGGTCAACGCATCGAGGGCGCTTTCGACGGCGGCCACGTCGCGCGTGCCCTTGAGTTGCTGGAGCTTGGCAAGCTGGCGCGCGCGGACCTCGGCATTGTCGACCTTCAGCACGTCGACTTCGATGTCCTGCTCCGGCCGGAAGACGTTGACGCCGACTACCGCCTGCTCGCCGGAGTCGATCCGCGCCTGTGTGCGAGCCGCAGCCTCTTCGATGCGCAGCTTGGGTATGCCCCTTTCGGTCGCGGCCGCCATGCCACCCAGGTTCTCCACTTCCTCGATATGGGAGAGGGCGCGCGCTGCAAGGTCGTACGTCAGCCGCTCGACATAGGCGGAGCCGCCCCACGGATCGATGATGCGGGTGGTGCCCGACTCCTTCTGCAGCACCAACTGCGTGTTGCGGGCAATGCGCGCCGAATGATCGGTGGGCAGCGCCAGCGCCTCGTCGAAGGAATTGGTGTGTAGCGACTGGGTATGGCCCTGCGTCGCCGCCATGGCCTCGATCATGGTGCGCATGATGTTGTTGTAGGGATCCTGCGCGGTCAGCGACCAGCCCGAGGTCTGGCTGTGGGTGCGCAGCGACAGCGAGCGCGGGTCCTTCGGCGCAAAATTCTTCTGCATCAGGCTCGCCCAGAGCAGCCGGGCGGCGCGCAGCTTGGCGACTTCCATGAAGAAGTTCATGCCGATGGCCCAGAAGAAGGAGAGGCGCGGCGCGAACTTGTCGATGTCGAGGCCGGCCGCGACGCCGGCGCGCGCATATTCGATGCCATCGGCGATGGTGTAGGCGAGCTCCAGGTCCGCCGTCGCTCCAGCCTCCTGCATGTGATAGCCGGAGATCGAGATCGAGTTGAACTTCGGCATGTGGCGCGAAGTGTAGGAGAAGATGTCGGAGATGATCCGCATCGAAGGCTTGGGCGGGTAGATGTAGGTGTTGCGCACCATGAACTCTTTCAGAATGTCGTTCTGAATGGTTCCGGCGAGGTCCTTCTGCGCAACGCCCTGTTCTTCCGCCGCCACGATGTAGAGCGCCATGATAGGCAGCACCGCGCCGTTCATGGTCATCGACACGGTCATCTTGTCGAGGGGGATGCCGTCGAAAAGCTGGCGCATGTCGAGGATGGAATCGATCGCCACGCCGGCCATGCCGACATCGCCCGCCACGCGCGGATGATCGCTGTCATAGCCGCGATGGGTGGGGAGGTCGAAGGCGACCGAAAGGCCCTTCTGGCCAGCGGCGAGATTGCGCCGGTAGAAGGCGTTGGACTCCTCGGCCGTCGAGAAGCCGGCATATTGCCGGATCGTCCACGGCTGCTGGACATACATGGTCGGGTAGGGGCCGCGAATATAGGGCGCGATGCCCGGATAGGTGTCGAGATAAGGCAGGTCGGCCAGATCGTGCGGGCCGTAGCGGTGTTTTACGGCGATGCCTTCCGGCGTGTGCCAGATCTCGGCCTTGGCGCTCGCCTGTTCGGAGCACGGATCGGACCAGTCGAGCCGGGAGAAGTCGGGAATCATGCGTCAGCTCCGATCAGCTCGTCGAGCCGGGATGGCGGCAGAGGCTCGCAGAAAACGGTGCCGTCCGTCGGCGCCGGGTGGCGGTCGGCAGGGATGGTCACTACCTCCGGCTCGGCAGCCAAGGGGTAGATGGTGGTGCCGATCAGCGTCCGCTTGCCGGCCTTGTATTCGGCCGCGCGACGGTCGCGCGCCTCGTGCACGCGCCGCTGGATGTGGCCCTCGGCAAGGCTCTGCAGCACGCCGCCTTCCGCCTCGATCTTCTGGAACTCGCGCCAGGCCGCTTCGCAGAGCTCGGCCGTCAGCGCCTCGACGGCACCCGAGCCCGAACCCGGATCGGCGACGAAGCCAAGGTGGCTTTCCCTGGCCATGATGAGCTGGGTGTTGCGGGCGATCCGCCGCGCGAAGGCATCGGGCAGGCCATGGGCAATGGTGTGCGGCAGGATGGAGATCGAATCCGCACCGCCGGTGGCGGCGGCGAAGCCCGCAAGCGTGGTGCGCAGGATGTTCGTCTCGGGGTCCTTCAGCGTCATCATCCGATAGGATGTCTCGGCGTGAATCGTGGCGGGCGAGGGGGCGATGGAGCAGCTTTGCTGGACGCGCGCCCAGAGCTTCCGCAACGCCCGGATCTTGGCCATGGACAGGAACTGATCCTGGTCGACGCTGAGCGAGAAGCCGATATGCGGGGCGGCGTAGACGAGCGCCTGCCGGGCTTCCTCGAACAGCCGCAGATGGGCGACGGCGGAAGCCATCATCACGCCGAGTTCCTGTGCCTCCGTGGCGCCTGCATTGTGGAGCACGCGGCCGTCAGCCTCCAGAAGCATGCCGGGGACGCCGAGCGCGAAGAAATGCGCCAGCGACTGCGGCATCGATGCCTGCAGGGCCTCGATGGACATGCGCAGCCGCCCGGTGCCGGCGAAGATCGCGGCCGGGTCGATGCCGAAGGAAAGGTTGAGCTTGGAGGGGTCGACGCGGCGTTTGGTGAGAATCGCCACCAGCCAGTCGGCCATGGCGCGGCTGGACGGGTGCACGTCGATGCGCAGATAGGTGCGGTTGAGCGCGACGTCCTCAAGAACCGATTCCAGAACCTCGGCGCTGGCCGGCAGCCCGTAGCCGAAGGCATTGGGTGCGCCTTCGAAGACCAGGGCAAGGCCGGTTGCGCCTTGGTCAATTTCCTCGTTGATCTGCATCTTGGCGCGCAGCGGGTCGGTGTCGTCGATGCGCTGGGCCATGATCCATGGCGAATCGAGGTTTTGCCGGGCGAGGAATTCGGGCGCGGTCGCCCGCGGGTAGAGCGGTTCGATGCGAATGCCATCGTCGGTGTGCGACACCAGCGTTTCCTCGAAGGAGGCGCCCGCCAGTGCCTTTTGCGCAAGGGCAATCCACTGGTCGCGGTCGCCCACGGCAAACTCGACATCGCTGAAGACGGTTCGCGTGTCCATGCTCGTCCCTCTCAACCCGGCTTTCCAGGCTGGCTGAATCTACGGCCATAGTGTCGGCGCTGCAATGCAGCACAGGTTATGCAGCCGAACAACAGAGCGCAACCGACGATCGGTCTTCTCGCATGTTGGCGCGGAGTTGCGGAGGCGCGACGGCCAGCGTTTCGATTGTCGTTGTGGCGCTGCACCCCTGCAATTATACCTTTGAGCAGCCCTCAGGCCCTGCTGCCCCGGCGAGCCGATCGGCGCATTGCTGCAGACGAGAGGAAAAAATGGCCCAGGAAGACAGCATTTTCATCGGCGCCAGCCGCAAGCCGGACGACAGCTACCAGCGGGCGGAGAAACTGCTGCTGAAATACGGAAACCGTCACGGCCTGATCACGGGCGCGACGGGAACCGGCAAGACGGTAACGCTGCAGGTTCTGGCCGAGGGCTTTTCGAATGCAGGCGTGCCGGTGTTCTGTGCCGACATCAAGGGCGACCTCTCGGGCATAGCAGCGCCCGGGGAAGCGAAGGATTTTCTGCTCAAGCGCGCCGAGGCAGTGAAACTGGAACCCTATGAGTTCCGTGAAACGCCGACGATCTTCTGGGACCTGTTCGGCGAACAGGGCCATCCCATTCGGGCGACGATCAGCGAGATGGGGCCGCTGTTGCTGTCGCGCCTGATGAACCTCACAGATGCGCAGGAAGGCGTGCTGAACATCGCATTCCGCATTGCCGACGAGGAAGGCTTGCTACTGCTCGATCTGAAGGACCTGCAGTCGATGCTGGCCCATATGGCGACCCGCTCGGTGGAGCTTTCGGCGCGCTACGGGAATGTCAACAAGGCGTCCGTCGGCGCGATACAGCGCTCGCTGCTGGTGCTGGAGCAGCAGGGCGGCGCCAATTTCTTCGGCGAGCCGGCGCTGCGGATCGCCGACCTCATGCGCACCACGCGCGATGGCCGCGGTGCCGTGAACGTGCTGGCCGCCGACAGGCTGATGACCAATCCGCGACTCTATTCGACCTTGCTGCTGTGGCTGTTGTCGGAACTGTTCGAGGAGTTGCCCGAGGTCGGCGATCCGGAGAAGCCGCGGCTCGTGTTTTTCTTCGACGAGGCGCATCTCTTGTTCAATGAGGCGCCGAAGGCGCTGCTCGAACGTGTTGAACAAGTGGTCCGGCTGATCCGCTCGAAGGGTGTGGGCGTGTATTTTGTGACGCAGAACCCACTCGACGTGCCCGAGACGGTACTGGCGCAACTAGGCAATCGCATCCAGCACGCACTGCGTGCCTACACGCCGCGCGAGACCAACGCGGTGAAGACGGCCGCCGATACGTTCCGGCCAAATCCCGATTTCAACACTTTTCAGGCAATCACCAGCCTGGGCACCGGCGAGGCGCTGGTTTCCACGCTGGAGGAAAAGGGAATCCCGTCCATGGTGCAGCGGACGCTCATCCGGCCGCCCTCCTCGCGCATCGGGCCGCTGACGCCAGAGGAGCGGCAGCGCGTGATGAACGCAAGTCCCGTGGCGGGCCAGTACGACCAGATGGTCGATCGCGAATCGGCGTTCGAGATGCTGCAGAAGCGGGCTGGCCCGGGGGGCGCGCAGGGCGAGACACAGAAGAACGGTGGCTGGACGCTGCCCGACTTTGGAAACGGCCCTGCGCCGACAGGCGGACGCCAAAGCCAGCCGCGTCCATCCAACCGTCAGACGGTGACGGAAGCGGCGATAAAGTCGGTGGTGCGCTCTGTTGGCTCGACCCTTGGCCGCGAACTGGTGCGCGGCATTCTCGGCGTGCTCAGGAAATAGTGGCGCTCGGAGTTCATTGCCGGACCGCGATCGAATCGCGACCCGGCAGACCGATGAGAAACAGAGAAGGCGTGGCTCAGGCCACGCCGACGCTGCCCGTTACCAGGATTGGCGTCTTGTTGGGGACGCGATCGTAAAGGTCGATGATGTCCTGGTTCATCAGGCGCACGCAGCCCGACGAGACCGACTTGCCGATGGAGAACCATTCCGGCGAGCCGTGCAGGCGGTAGAGCGTGTCCACGCCGTCCTTGAAGATGTAAAGCGCGCGGGCGCCGAGCGGATTGTTCAGGCCCGGCTGCATACCGCCGTTGCGGGCGCTGTATTTGGCCAGCTCCGGCTGGCGGCCGATCATTTCGTCCGGCGGCGTCCAGGTCGGCCACTTGCGCTTCCACTGGACGACGGCACGGCCCGACCATTCGAAGCCGGCGCGGCCGAGGCCGACGCCATAGCGCACCGCTTCGCCGCCTTCGCGGACGAGATAGAGATAGTGATTGGACGTGTCGATGACGATTGTGCCCGGCCGTTCGCCAGTCGGATCCTGAACGATCTGGCGCAGGAAGCGCTTGTCCATCTTCTTCAGCGGGATCGCGGGAATCTCGTAGCCCTCGTCAGTCACCGGGCCGTAGATGGTGGTGTAATCGCCAAATACGGGGTCGACGCTTACCTGTGGAGCAATCGGAGGGGGGCCTTCGGTATAGCTTGAGCGTGAGACGGTGCTGCAGGCCGACACTGCGAAAGAGGCGGCGCTGACGGCCGCGGCGCCAAGAAAGCCGCGACGGCTCAGGCGGGTGGAGGTAAGCGAATCAGTCATGGATGCCCTTCAAATTCCAGATGTCGAAAGGGATATCCAACGACATCGCAAGAATGGGTGAACGCTGCACCAGCAGCGCGGTTTTCTCCCCTCATTGGATGGGTGGATAGGTGACTTTGAATCTGGCTTCAGGGTGAAGAAAGAAAGGCGACGATGTGACGGCGGGGTTGCTGTGGCTTTTGGGTCACAGGTGCGTCACGGGCGATTGTCGGACAGCAGGCCTTCCAGCGAAGGCAGAATGAGGCCGGGTTTCAGGTCCTGGTATTCGTCGGGTTGGCCCGTCCGGTTGATCCAGACGGTGCGGAAGCCGAAGCGCGTGGCGCCGGCCACATCCCAGCGGTTGGACGACTGGAAGGAAACGGCATCCGGATAGAGCCGCCAGCCGGTGCTGACCATGTCGTAGACGGCCGGGTCGGTCTTGAACCGGCGCACTTCATCAACCGAGAAAACGTCGTCGAGCACCTGGTCGAGGGCAGCCGACCTGACCGCCGCTTCGAGCATGGCTGGGGAGCCGTTCGACAATATGGCAATGCGCGCGCCTTCGGCCTTGAGCGCCTTGAGCACCGCCGGAACTTCCGGATAGCAATCGAGCTGCCAATAGGCATCGAGCAATTCCTGCCGCAAGGCGGGGTCGGCGGAGGGGACCTTGCGGAAAGCGAAGTCCAGCGCCTGCTCGGTCAATTGCCAGAAATCGAGATAGGACCCCATCAAGGTCCGCACCCAGGAATATTCGAGCTGTTTTGCCCGCCAGATCTCGGACAGCAGCTGGCCGTCGGGGCCGATGGCGCCGGCATGGCGGCGTACTGCCGCATGCACGTCGAACAGCGTGCCGTAGGCGTCGAAGACATAGGCTGGATGGCGCATCGGTCCTCCCCTTCAGCCATGCAGGCAATCGACACTCACCCTATTGCGCCCGGCCGCTGGCATCAAACGTTTCCGTGGTGTCGCGGTTGACGGAGGCGGCCAAAGCGTCTTCCATGTCGGAACCTGAAGGGAGACGTCAGCTCATGTCACTTTCAACGCCAGCTCAGACCAGGACCTGGACCTATGTGGACGGCGACTGGTACGAAGGTAACGTCGCCATCCTTGGCCCGCGCAGCCATGCCATGTGGCTGGGAACCAGCGTGTTTGACGGCGCGCGCTGGTTCGAGGGCGTCGCACCCGATATCGACCTGCATTCCCGGCGTGTCAACGCGTCGGCGATTTCACTGGGGCTGAAGCCCACGATGACCGCCGATGAGATCATCGGCCTGACCTGGGACGGCCTGAAGAAGTTCGACGGCAACACGGCGGTTTATGTCCGTCCGATGTATTGGGCCGAGCATGGCGGCTATATGGGCGTGCCGGCCGATCCGGCTTCGACGCGCTTCTGCCTCTGCCTTTACGAATCACCCATGCTGCCGCCCACCGGCTTTTCGCTGACGGTTTCGCCGTTCCGCCGGCCGACCATCGAAACCATGCCCACGAACGCCAAGGCCGGCTGCCTCTATCCCAACAACGGTCGCGCCATCCTCGATGCCAAGATGCGCGGCTTCGACAACGCGCTGGTCCTGGACATGCTCGGCAACGTGGCCGAGACGGGATCCTCCAACATCTTCATGGTCAAGGACGGCCATATCTTCACGCCGGCGGCAAACGGGACCTTCCTTGCCGGCATCACCCGTTCGCGCACCATGTCGCTGCTTGCCGACTACGGCTTCCAGACAACCGAGAAGACCTTGACCGTGCGCGATTTCATGCAGGCCGACGAGATATTCTCCACCGGTAATCACTCCAAGGTCGTGCCGGTGACGAAGATCGAGGACCGGACCATGCAGCCGGGACCGGTGGCCAAGAAGGCGCGTGAGCTTTATTGGGACTGGGCGCACTCGACACCCGTCGGTTGAGAACGGCTGTTTTCGACAGGCGCGGCTTTTTGCAGGAAACAAGCTGCCACTTTTCACAATGATGATCTAGAAGGAGCCGTATTATCGAACACGGGGTTGTTCGGATTCGTCTTCACCATATGTCTGTGCGTAACCGGACGCCGATAGACATCGCTCATAATTGCCAACGAGGGAGTATGACCAATGGCTTTTGAACTGCCCGCTTTGCCCTACGACTACGAGGCCCTGCAGCCCTTCATGTCCAAGGAGACGCTTGAGTATCACCACGACAAGCACCACAAGGCCTATGTCGACAACGGCAACAAGCTTGCCGCTGAAGCCGGCATGGAAAACCTGTCGCTGGAGGAAGTGGTCAAGCAGTCTTTCGGCAAGAACGCAGGCCTCTTCAACAACGCAGCCCAGCACTACAACCACGTCCATTTCTGGAAGTGGATGAAGAAGGGCGGCGGCGGCAACAAGCTGCCGGCGGCGCTGCAGAAGGCATTCGACAGCGACCTGGGCGGCTATGACAAGTTCAAGGCCGACTTCATCAACGCCGGCGTGACGCAGTTCGGTTCGGGCTGGGCCTGGGTTTCCGTCAAGGACGGCAAGCTCGAAATCTCCAAGACCCCGAACGGCGAGAACCCGCTGGTGCACGGCGCGACCCCGATCCTCGGCGTCGACGTATGGGAGCACTCCTACTACATCGATTACCGCAACCTGCGCCCGAAGTACCTCGAGGCGTTCGTAGACAGCCTGATCAACTGGGACTACGTGCTCGAACTTTACGAAAAGGCCTGAGCCGTTTCGCTTCGGAAAACCCCGGCTCGGCCGGGGTTTTTCTTTTCCGGCAAAGGGTTGTAACAGCCTGATAACGAAAGCGTGAAGAGCATGTCAGCACGTTTTCGTCCAGTTTGCCGCTGAGATTCCCGAACAGCCAAATCACCTGGAGGTCATCTATGAGAAAACTCGTGCTCGCCGTTTCCATGCTCGCATTTGCCGGCACGGCGGCCATGGCCGATCCGATTGCCCAACGGCAGGAGATCATGAAGGCGAACGGCAAGGCGCTGAAGAGCATCGCCGCAATCGCCAAGGGCGAGCAGCCCTTCGACGCCGAGCTCGTGCTGGCCGCGCTGAAGACGCTGAACGAGGACGCGCAGAAGTTCGATGTCGCGGCACTTTTCCCGCAGGGCAGCGAAACGGGCGGCGATACGACGGCCTCGCCTAAGATCTGGGAAGACATGGCGGGCTTCCAGAAGGCGGTGGACAAGTTCAAGGCCGACACAGAAGCTGCCGTGGCGGCCGCGCCGGCAGACCTTGACGCCTTCAAGGCAGAGTTCGGCAAGGTTGCGCAGAATTGCGGCTCCTGCCACGAGACCTTCCGCATCAAGAAGGGCTAGCAGCGGCCGATGAGGGGCATTGCAAGACTGGCCGCCGGAGCGATTGCGCTCTGCGCGATCGGCGGCGGCGCATTCTGGTTCCTGACGGCGCCGGTTCGACTCGACACGAGCGAGATCGCCGCGTTGCGGACAGGCGATGCCACTAGGGGCGAGCGCATCTTCTGGGCGGGAGGCTGTGCCTCCTGCCATGCCCGGCCCAAGGCAGAGGGCGACGCGAAGCTGGAACTCGCCGGAGGCATGGAGTTCAAGACCCCGTTCGGCACGTTTGTGGGGCCGAACATTTCCCAGGACGAGAGGGACGGCATCGGCGCCTGGTCCGAAGAAGACTTCGCCAATGCGGTGATGCGCGGTGTCTCGCCCTCGGGAGAGCATCTTTACCCGGCCTTCCCCTACACTTCCTACGCGCGCATGAAGCCGGAAGATGTGGCCGACCTCTATGCATTCATGAAAACGCTGCCGGCGGTTTCGGGCAAGGCGCCGGACCATTCGCTCGCATTCCCGTTCAACATCCGGCGCGGGATCGGCCTGTGGAAGCGGCTTTATCTGACGACCGAGCCCGTGGTGGCGCTGGACGGAACGGCTTCCGAGCCGGCAGTGCTCGGCCGCTATCTGGTGGAGGGGCCGGGACATTGCGGCGAATGCCACACGCCGCGCGAAATGACTGGCGCTGCTAGGACGAGCCAGTGGCTGGCTGGCGCCACGGCCGCCGAGGGTGATGGCATCGTGCCAAACATCACTTCGGGCGAGGGCGGGATCGGCGATTGGTCCGAGGACGACATCGTCAACTATCTGGAGACAGGCTTCACGCCCGACTACGATTCGGTCGGCGGCTCGATGGTCGAGGTCCAGAGGAACATGGCGAAACTAACGCCGGAAGACCGCGCAGCAATCGCGGCCTATCTGAAGGCGGTGCCGCCGCACCCGAACGGCTATCCGCCGCGAAAGACGGCGGCTGAATAGCGAGAGCGGCGCGCGCCGGGCCGGAAACGCGCCGCTTCTTCCCGCCAATCAGGCCGGTTCTGCCGATGCCTTGCCCGTGACTTTCAGCGCGAAGGCGTAGGTGTAGGCAATCTCTTCCAGCCGCGAGAAACGGCCGGACGCCCCGGCATGGCCTGCATCCATGTTGATCTTGAACAGGACCGGGTTCTGGTCCGTCTTCATCTTGCGCAACCGGGCGACCCATTTTGCCGGCTCCCAGTAGGTGACGCGCGGATCGGTGAGACCGGCGACCGCCAGGATCGGCGGATAGTCTTTCGCCTCGACATTGTCGTAGGGCGAATAGGCCGCGATGGTCTTGTAATCGGCCTCCGAGGCGATCGGGTTGCCCCATTCGGGCCACTCCGGCGGGGTGAGGGGCAGGGTGTCGTCCAGCATGGTCGTGAGTACGTCGACGAAGGGCACTTCGGCGATGATGCCGCCGCCGAACACCTCGGGCGCCATGTTGGCGATCGCGCCCATGAGCATCCCGCCGGCCGAACCGCCCTCGGCGACGATGCGGTCGTGCGAGGTGTAGCCTTGCGCAACCAAGTGACGCGCCGCGGCGATGAAGTCGAGGAAGGTGTTGGTCTTCTTGGCGCGCTTGCCGTCCTCGTACCAGGCATAGCCCTTGTCCTTGCCGCCGCGAACATGCGCGACGGCATAGACGAAGCCGCGGTCGACCAATGACAGGCAGTTGGTGTTGAAGGAGGCGGGAATGGTGATGCCATAGGAGCCGTAGCCGTAGAGCAGGCAAGGTGCGGAGCCGTCGAGCGGCGTGTCGCGATGGTAGATCAGCGAGATCGGCACCAGTTCACCGTCATGCGAGGCGGCCATCAGGCGGCGCGTGACGTAGTTCTCCGGATCGTGGCCCGAGGGCACTTCCTGCGTCTTCAGTAGGACGCGCTCGCGCGTGCGCATATTGTAGTCGAAGAGCTGGCTCGGCGTTGTCATCGACGAATAGGAGAAGCGGATGACGTCGGTGTCGTATTCGTAGGAACCGCCAAGCCCGAGCGAAAACGCTTCTTCCTCGAAGGAGATGAGGTGTTCCTCGCCGGTGTTTCGATCGTGGATGACGATGCGCGGCAGGCCTTCCTTGCGCTCCAGCCGCACCATGAAGTCCTTGAAGCCCAGTACGGACAGGATGAGGCGGCCGGGCTCGTGCGGCACCAGTTCCTTCCAGTTTTCACGGCCAGGGTCGGAGACTGGCGCGGTCATGATCTTGAAGTCCTTGGCGCCGTCGGCGTTGGTCAGGATGAAGAAGACATCGCCTCCTTCCTCCAGTTCATACTGCATCCCGGTCTCGCGCGCGGCCACGAGCTTCGGCTCGGCGGTCGGGTCGTCCATGCGGATGAGCCACTGTTCCGACGTCTCGTGGTCGTTGATGCTGATGAATATCCAGTCCTTCCGCCGCGAGCCGCCAACATCCATGAAGAAGCCGGGGTCGGTTTCCTCATGAACCAGGCGATCTTCAGAGGGGTCGGTGCCGATCGCATGGTAGAAGATCTTGGACGGGCGATGGTTTTCGTCGAGCCGCGTGTAGAAGAAGCCGTCGTTGCCGGCGTTCCAGACGCCCGAGCCGCCGGTGTCGGCGACCTGGTCCGCCAGGTCGGCACCGGTCGACAGATCGCGGACATGGAGCTTGAAGAATTCAGAGCCCATGTCGTCGAAGGACCAAAGAAGGCGGTCGTGGTCCGAGGAATGCTCGATGCCGCCGATGTGGAAATAGGCCTTGCCCTCGGCCTCGGCATCGCCGTCCAGAATGATCTTTTCCTCGCCGCCATCCCGCGGGATGCGGAAAAAGCGCGGCTGCTGGCCGCCCTTCTTGAAGGAGGAGCCATAGGCAAAGGGCCCGTCCTTCATCGGCACGGAGGCATCGTCCTCCTTGATGCGGCCCTTCATCTCGGAAAACAGCCGCTTCTGCAGTTCCTCGGTGTCGGCCATCAGCGCTGTCTGGTAGACGTTTTCAGCGTTCAGGTGGTCGCGGATGGCTGGGTCGAGCTTCGTGGGATCACGGAAAACCTCCTGCCAGTTTTGCGCCCGCAGCCAGGAGAATTCGTCGACGCGAGAGATGCCGTGGTTTGTGTCCTGGACCGGCCGCTCTGCCGTTGTCGGGGCCATTATCTGAGGGAAGCTACCTGAAAGAGTCATCGTGTCTCGCATCGTTGAATTCCGAAAGAAGAGTGAACACGCTCGCGCTGGCGTGTTCAAGTGCCGCTCCCTTGTCAGGTATATTTAGCGGACGAGAGTGGTGGCGCCAGACAAGATCCGATGCGCTTCTCACGCGTAGTCGGATGTAGGCGTTGCCGGCAAGCCAGGTGCGACACTGTGAAAGTTGAGGATAGCGCCAGAAGGACTTGCCCAGCGTAAGCCCCCCGTTTATTTCAACCGCAACAAGTTTTGCAACTCGCCGCACGAAGGCCCGCTCGCGGCTGCGGAAAAAGGCAACGGGGGAATAGCTTCTGACTTTTTTCGCGTTGATACTGCCGTTTGTGGCCGCATTGCTGGCGCCTTCACTCGCCCGAGTCCTGAAGCACAATGCGGCCTGGGTGCTGGCCTTGGCGCCACTGTGGATCGTCTTCCACTTCGCCGGCATGGTGAATGTCGTCGCCGGCGGCGAGGCGGTGCGCGGTGGTTATGAGTGGATCCCCAGCCTCGGCGTTCGCTTTTCCTGGTACCTGGACGGACTGTCGCTGACCTTCGCGCTGCTGATCGCCGGGATCGGCGCGCTGGTGGTGCTCTATGCCGGCGGTTACCTGAAGGGGCATGAGCATCAAGGGCGGTTCTTCTCGTTTATCCTGATGTTCATGGGCGCGATGCAGGGGTTGGTCGTCTCCGATTCCTTCCTGATGCTGTTCGTGTTCTGGGAACTGACCTCGCTGACCTCGTTCCTGCTGATCGGTTTCGACCATCGCCGCGAGGCATCGCGGCGTGCCGCACTGCAGGCGCTGGTGGTGACGGGACTGGGCGGCCTCTCGCTGCTGGCCGGGTTGGTCGTTATCTGGGGCGCTACCGGCCAGACCGAACTGTCGTCCCTGCTGGGGTCCGCGGCCGCGCTGCGCGGCAGCCCGCTATATCTGGCCGCGCTGGTGCTTGTTCTGGGAGGCGCCTTCACGAAGTCGGCGCAGTTCCCGTTCCATTTCTGGCTGCCCAACGCGATGGAGGCGCCGACGCCCGTGTCGGCCTATCTCCATTCCGCAACCATGGTGAAGGCGGGCGTCTACCTTCTGATGCGCCTCAACCCGGTCATGGGCGATACGCTGGTCTGGGAGACCACCCTGGTGTTGTTCGGCGGCACGACGCTGCTGGTCGGAAGCTTGCTGGCAATCCGCCAGACCGACCTGAAGCTGATGCTGGCCTATACCACCGTTGCGTCGCTCGGCATGCTGGTGATGCTGACGGGCTTCGGCTCCGACAAGGCGATCGAGGCGGCGGCGCTCTATCTGATCGCGCATTCCCTGTTCAAGGGTGCGTTGTTCATGGTTGCCGGCCTGATCGACCATGAGACGGGTACTCGCGACATAAGCTCATTGAGCGGGCTGCGCCGCGCCATGCCGATCACGTTTGCGGCCGGGCTGCTGGCAGCGCTTTCCATGGGCGGATTGCCGCTGTTCTTCGGATTCCTCGCCAAGGAGGAGATCTATGCGGCGCTGACTGTTGGCGGCTGGACGAGTCTGGCGGCGCTGGCGGCCATTGTCGGCAACGCGCTGATGTTTGCCGTGGCTTTCGCGGTGGGGCTAAGGCCGTTTGTCGGGCCGACGGGAAATGCACCCAAGCAGGCGCATGAAGGGCCGGTGCTGCTGTGGCTCGGTCCGCTCGTGCTGGCCGTTTGCGGCCTTGCCGCCGGGTTGCTTTCAGGCTTGGCTCACCGTCTGTTTTCCTCGCCGATGGCAAGCGCCGTCGCCGGGCAGCCGCTTCAGGTGGACATCTCGACGGTGCCGCATATTGGCATGCCCCTGCTGCTTTCGGCTCTTACGGTCGCGCTGGGTGTCGCCGCCTATCTGCAACAGGCCAGGCTGCGCGCCGCGATGGTCTTACTGCTGAAGGCGATCGGCTGGGGGCCTGATCGCGGCTTCGACCAGGCCATGCGCGGGCTTGTCCGCTTCTCCTCGGCCGTGACGGGCACCGTGCAAAATGGCCGGATGGACTTCTACATGGTTGTCACCTTCATGGCCGTCGCGCTGACGCTTCTTGTGCCGATGGTGATGTTCGACGAACTGCCGGCGATGCCGGAACTGCCCTGGCCATGGTTCTACGAAGTCACGATCATGATCATTGCCGTCATCGGACTTGGTGCGGTGGTTTACGCCAAGGACCGGCTGACCGCGATCGTGTCGCTGGGCGTTCAAGGCTTCGCGATTGCACTGCTGTTCATGCTGATGGGCGCGCCGGACCTCTCTTTCACCCAGTTCATGGTGGAGACGCTGTCGGTGGTGATCCTCGCGCTCGTGATGACGCGACTGCGGCTGGCTGTGTCCGAGCATCGGCCCCTTGGGCGAAAGCTGCTGGACACAGCGGTTGCGGCGGCGTGCGGCGGCGCCCTGGGGCTGTTCCTGCTCAAGGTAACGCAACTGCCGTTCGACGGAACGCTGACGGAATTCTTCAAGAACCACTCGCTGGTGGTCGCCCACGGCCGCAACGTCGTAAACGTCATCATCGTCGACTTCCGCGGGCTGGATACGCTGGGGGAGATCTCGGTGGTTATGATCGCCGGCCTGTCGATCCTGGCGCTGATACGCATCCGGGCGAAGAACGAAAGGCGCCACGTGCGAAAGAGGGAGAACGCCTGAAATGCAGACGCTGATCTTTCGCACTGCCGCCCCCTACCTGACCAGCCTGATGCTGCTGTTCTCGGTCTTCGTGCTGCTGCGCGGCCATAACGAGCCCGGCGGCGGCTTCATTGGCGGGCTTATCGCCGCATCGGCCTTCGCGATCCTCGGCATTGCGCATGGCGTGCCGGCGGTGCGCCGAGCGATGTACTTCCATCCGATGGCCGTCTCCGGCTTCGGGCTGCTGCTCGCGGGACTTGCCGGCCTTCTGTCCTATGTGTTCCGCGTGCCTTTCCTGACGGGGCTCTGGACGAGCGTCAGCTTTCTCGGCGTCAGCGTCGATCTGTCGACGGTGATGTTCTTCGACATCGGCGTCTATCTTGTCGTGGTCGGCTCGATCACGTCCACGGCGCTCGCCCTCGAGGAAAGGGAGGACGGCTGATGGAGGCGGCGCTTTCAATCCTCGTCGGGCTGTTCTTTGCGGTCGGCATCTATCTGATGCTGTCCAAGCACGTGATCCGCATTCTTCTGGGCGTCGCGATCTTCGGCAATGCCGTGAACCTGCTGATCTTCACCGCGGGACGGATCCAGCGCGGCGGGCCGCCGATCATCCCGGAAGGGCTCGAAACGACGGTGGGACAGGTGGCCAATCCGCTGCCGCAGGCGCTGATCCTGACCGCAATCGTGATTTCGTTCTCGTTCTTCGCCTTTCTGATGGTTCTGGCCTACCGCGCCTACCAGGAGATCGGAACCGACGACACTGACGGCATGCGCGTGGCCGAACCGGAAGGCGAGCCGCTTCCGCCGCTGGGATACTGACGATGACTGGCGAGACCGAAAGGGCAGTCGAAATAGCTGCCGGGATGATGACCACGCCGGTGACGGCGGCGGACTGGCTGGTGGTAGCACCCATCATCATCCCGCTGATCTTCGGCGCGGTGCTGTTGATGTTCCGCCATGAGACGCGCTGGCACGGCATCGTCGCGCTGGTCGGGCTTGGCGCGCTGGTGGGCGCCGAGGCGGCATTGCTGGCGCGGATTCTGGAGAACGGGCCGCTGGCAATGACCATGGGAAGCTGGCTGCCTCCCTTCGGCATATCCTTCACGGTGGATGCTTTGGGCGCGCTCTTTGCCCTTGGTTCCGGTGGCGTTGCCTTCATCTGCGCGATTTTCGCCTTGCGCGACATCGGCGCGTCAGGGCGACGCTATGGCTTCTACCCGTTCCTGATGCTGATGATGACGGGCGTGAGCGGCGCATTCCTGACGGGAGACATCTTCAACCTCTACGTCTGGTTCGAAGTGTTCGTGATCTCGTCCTTCGGCCTGCTGATCCTCGGATCGGAAAAGGCGCAACTCGACGGCGCAACCAAATATGCCATCCTTAATCTTGTGGCGACCACGCTGTTCCTGATCGCGACCGCCTATCTCTACGGCATCTTCGGCACGCTCAACATGGCCGACATTGCCCGCAAGGCGAGCGGCCTGCGGGAGACCGCACCGCTGATGACGCTTGCGGCGCTCTATCTGCTGGCCTTCGGCATGAAGGCGGCGGCGTTCCCGGTCAACTTCTGGCTGCCGGCCTCGTATCACACGCCGCGCATCGTCGTGGGGGCCCTGTTTGGCGGCCTGCTGACCAAGATCGGCATCTATTCGCTGCTGCGGACCCTGGTGATGCTGTTTCCGGTCGAACGCGCCGCAATGTCGGAACTGATCGGCCTTGTGGCCATCGCCACCATGCTCCTCGGCGCGCTCGGGGCGCTCGCCCAGTCGGACACCAGGCGGGTTTTCGGCTTTCTGGTGATTTCCGGCGTGGGGGTGATGCTGGCCGGCCTTTCGCTGGGGTCAGAGACGGGCGTGGCGGGGGCGATCTTCTACGCCCTGCATTCGATGCTCATCATGACCGCGCTCTACCTTCTCGCTGGCATGATGAGGGAACTGGGGGGCAGCTTCTCGCTGCACGAGCTTTCGGGCCTCTACCGCACCTCGCCGCTCCTGTCGGGCATCGCGCTGGTTCTGGCCGCGGCGGTGGCCGGGCTGCCGCCGGCATCTGGCCTGTGGCCCAAGGTGATGCTGGTGAAGGCGGCGCTGGACGCCGATGCCTGGTGGCTGACCGGCGCCATCCTGCTTTCCGGCTTCCTAACGATGATCGCCGCCGGCCGCATGTTCCTGCTGGCATATTGGCGTGAGCCGGCCGGCGGGCGCAGCGCAGCGGCGCGGGCCGAACCTGCTGGATTGCTTCTTGGACATGGCGCACTAATAGCCTTGAGCCTGCCGATCGTCCTGCTAGGGCTGTTTCCCGAGCCGGTGATCCGGGTGGCGAACCTAGCTGCGGCAGGGCTGCTGAATAGTTCCGGCTATATCGGCGCGGTGTTTCCGGCTGGAGGCGGCTGATGACAATCTATCTCAGCATAATACTGCTGGCGTTTGCCTGGGCGGCGATAACAGGTTCGCTTTCGCTGCCGAATATTCTGTTCGGTGTGGTTCTGGGGTGCATCACCCTCTACCTGGTGCGCGAGCATATCGGCTCGTTGCGCAGCTTCCTGCGAGTGGGGAAGGTGGCGTCGCTCGTCGTGCTGTTCGTGAAGGAATTGATCCTTTCGGCGTGGCGGGTGGCGAAGCTGGTGGTATCGCCGCGCATGGATCTCAAGCCCGGCATATTCGCCTATCCGCTCACCGTAGACCGTGACTTCGAAATAACCTTGCTGGCAAACCTGATTACCCTGACGCCCGGAACGCTTTCCGTCGACGTATCGGCCGACCGGCGCACGCTCTACGTGCATGCAATCGACTGTTCGGACCCGGACGCGGCGCGGCGTGATATCGCCGACGGTTTCGAGCGCAAGATCATGGAGGCGTTCCGGTGATTGCTGCCGACAGCTTTCTGGCCTTCTGCGTGATGCTGGCGCTGGGACTACTGTGCCTGTCGCTGCTGCTGACGGTGCTGCGCGTCCTGCGCGGACCGTCTCTTCCCGACCGTATACTGGCACTGGACATGCTCGTGGCGATTGCCATTGGCTTCATTGCCGTGCTCGGCATCAAGACCGGCTATTCCTTCCACGTGGATATTGCCATTGCGCTCGGCCTGGTTGGCTTCCTGGCCACGGTTGCATTCGCACGCTTCGTGGCCAGCCGCCCGCAGGAAAAGACGAAGACCACTTCCAAGAAAGCCCGGGCGAGACGAGGTTCGAAGCGATGATGACTGCGCTGCTCGAATATGTCTCAGGTATCCTGATCGTCATCGGTGCGCTGTTTGCGCTCGTTGCCTCGATTGGGCTGCTGCGGCTGCCGGACCTCTATACGCGCATGCATGCGGCCTCGAAGGCGGGAACCCTTGGGTCCTGCGTGATGCTCATCGCGCTGGCGGTCCAATCGCAAGACCTTGCCATCTCCATGCGTGCGCTGGCCGGGGTCGTGTTCTTCCTGATGACGGTGCCGATCTCCTCGCATCTCCTGGCCAAAGCGGCCCACGCTGCGGGGTGCCGCCTGTGGAGCAAATCGCTGAGAGACGACATAGAGCGCGGCGTTCAATCTGTCGTGAAGACTACTCAAAGTTGAAATGCCGGCATTGGAAGATGTATTGCCGCCATTTTACGGCCTGATCATTGCCACAAATTCTGAAAAGGCGGGCAGGAACTTGGATTTGGCCAAGTCTAGCCATCTAAATATTGGCCCTGAACGCTAATCATTTCCGTTGATGACGAAATATTTAATTGACTTGATTGCTTGTGAAGTTCATTAAGGTGTTGCGACGCGAATCGTGGTGGAGTTCGCCTTCGTTAAATCGCGCCAAGCCCCGCCAATTAACAAAGGGGCACCTTTCAAACTTACCTTGGGGCCTGAAGAGTATGGATACTGTCGAAACGCCGAGCAGAAACTACGAGATGCTGATTGAATTGACGGCTGATGTTGTGGCCGCCTATGTCAGCAACAACCCCGTGCCGGTCGGTGAACTGCCCAACCTGATCGCCGATGTGCACGCCGCTCTGGGCCGCGTTGGGGGGGCGGTTGAGCAACCGCCTGCCGACAAGCAAAAGCCGGCAGTGAATCCGAAGCGTTCTGTCCAGGACGACTACATTATCTGCCTGGAAGACGGAAAGAAGTTCAAGTCGCTGAAGCGCCACCTGATGACGCACTACGGGATGACGCCGGATCAGTACCGCGAAAAGTGGGGCCTGGATCCGAACTATCCGATGGTAGCGCCGAGCTATGCTGCGGCCCGTTCGCAGCTCGCAAAGAAGATGGGTCTGGGGCGCAAGCGCAAAGGCGCGTAAAGAAGACCAAAATATTTCTTGCAAAGAATACGGCGCCTCCGGGCGCCGTTTTTATTTCGATTACCTGTCTATACTCGTCCGAGGTCTTCGAGATTGTGGCTGGCGTGGACCATACCGGCTTTGCCGCCGCAACTTCTGGGCGACGCCCTTGCCTTTCCGAATGCAGAAGGTGACCGGCCGGGTTCAGGGGCGGAGGGAGAAACCGATTCCGCCTCGGATAGGCGGTCGAGCGCCTGCTTGAGAGCGATGTGACGGTTCAGGTCGTAGCTCCAGTGGCGCCGCATTCCACGCAGCCGCTCCCTTTCAATCGCGCGCCTGAGACGATGTTGCAGCCTGGCCTTCTCTTCGGGGCCCGCGGCGAGCGCTGACGAGAGATCTATGCCGCAGACAAGCTGCAACGCGGCAAGCTGTCCGGCAAATGCGGTTTCCGATGATTTTCGGGCCTGGAACCTCGAGAACTCAGAGCGGATATCGTCCATCGGGGAAACTCCTGTTGCGTCATGCAGCAACTATCCGCGAGGTTCGGAGACCGGGGATGAATATCTCGGCTGGCGGACACCGGAAGTGGAATAAAGGCCATGTTTTCAGCGCCTTAAGTTTTTCCGACGAAGTATTTGTTTCCTCTTTGTTCACATGGCGGGCGGCTGGTGTATATAAGAAACAATTCCTATTAACGGAGGGATAGGTTTGTGTTCACTGCTGCCACGACAGAAAAGGCCCAGACCAAAGCAAGAGTGGGGGCGAAGGCGCATCGAACGGTAGGGCGTGGGTTTCAGTGGGGAGAAGAGGAGGCCTTGGAAGCATGTGAATGCCTGATGGACATTGCTGCCGCGCTGTTCAACGTTTCGGGCAAGGAACTTCGGCGCCCGGGGCGCACGTCGCTGGGAGTTTCTCGAGTCAGGCAGATTTCCATGTACGTCGCCCATGTGATCCTGGGCCTGAACATGAGCGATGTGGGGCGGAGTTTCGGCAGAGACCGCACGACGGTCGTGTACGCCTGCCATCTGATCGAGGATATGCGCGACGTGGAGGAGTTCGACAGGGTCGTGGCAATGATGGAGCGCGTGATTATCGCAGCGTTTCGGGACAGGCTGGAGCGCTAAGAACCATGCAGAAGTCGCACAATGAACACGCCGAGCGGCGGATCGTCCGTTTTCTGTTGGGCGGCAAGGCCGTGGTGGGGGACGCGGCCGTCAAGGGCACGGTCCTGCTTGAGGAGAAGACACGCGGTACGATCTGCGTGTCCGAGGAAGCTCTGGACAGGATGCAGCGCGCAGGCATCGTCGCCCGCCACGGCCGCACGGTCGTGCTGGCGCCGGAAGTGCATGGCGCAACACCGAAGGTGGGCATGCGGCGTGGAGGCGAGGCCATCGACCTCGATGTGGTGAGGGTCGCCGGTGCGGATGGAATGCCGGACTACGCGCTGGTGAACCTTTCGGAATCGCCGCTTGGTCAGCTCATGCGACGAAAGACGAAATGCGGCAGGCCTTTTCTCTCCCAGGCGGAATTCACGGCGGGCGAGCGTCTGCGCGCAGACTTTACGCGCGGGCAGATCATGCCCCGGCTCGGCGCTAACTGGGAGGCAAGCGTGGCCTTGCGGCGAAGAACCGATGCAAACGGGGTGGCGGAACTGACCGAGGCCGCGCTGGCGGCCCGCCAGCGCGTGGAGCGCGCCGTCAATGCCGTGGGCCCCGAACTGTCGGGGGTCCTCATCGACATATGTTGCTTTCTGAAGGGGCTGGAACTGGTGGAGGCCGAGCGGGGCTGGCCTGTGCGGTCAGCCAAGATCGTGCTCAAGACCGCGCTCGGGGTGCTGAGCCGTCATTACGAACCGCAGGCGCACAGACGCAGAACGGCAGGCTCGATAGTCCACTGGGGAAGTGAAGACTACCGCCCGAACATCGGATGATTGCCTGTGCGGCGCTCAGGCGTCCTGCCGCAGCGTGTCTTCGGCCTCGCGCTTGATGCGTTTGACCATCGAGCGCAGGCCGTTGGCACGCTGGGGTGTCAGATGCTCATCGAGGCCGAGCGAGCGAAGAACTGCCTCCGCATCGACGGCAAGGATCTCGCTGGCGCGCTGGCCGGAATAGAGGGCGAGCAGGATGGCCACCAGGCCACGCACGATGTGGGCATCCGAATCGCCCTGAAACCGCACGATGGGGTCGGAACCTTCGCCGCGCCCGGTAAGGAGCCAGACCTGGCTTACACAGCCCTGCACCCTGTGCGCGTCGTCGCGCGCGTGGTCCGGAAAAGGTGGCAGTGTTTCACCGAGTTCGATGACATAGCGGTAGCGATCCTCCCAATCATCGAGGAAGGCAAAGTCGTCGCGGATAGTTTGGATCGTCGTCGTCATAGGCTCGATATAGTGGCGTGGACGCGCCGCGTCACGGAAAAAGAAGACACCGAAGGTCCTGAGAGAGGGCAGATCGTCGTGCGGCGTTCCGCCGGGAATCAGTTTTCTTCGGGAATGCTTCCTGTCTTGGTGGCCTTGTCGGGCTCGCCGAACTGGCTGTCGAGCATTTCGAAAGCGATGCGGGCAGCCTCGCGCGCCCTGATGCCGACCGTGTGGAGGGCGGACTTTCCAGTTTCGCATACTTCCGGCTTGCGTTCGCAAATGCCGCCAAGGTCGCCGAGGGCTTCGCGCGCAGCCAGGAAAGCCTGGAAAGCGCCGACACCGGGCTCATCGCCATTCTTGTCGCTGAAACCTATCGGCAGCAGCAGAAGCACCAGCGACAGCCAGAAAGCGGTTCGGAGGAGAAAGCCCATGTCCTTGCCTCGTTGCATGCGGGCCGCGCATGTCGAACGGCGCGGCATCGTCTGTTGAGCACAATTGCATTCGCTACGCAAAGGAGCGCTTGCGCAAGACGGTGGCATTATCGACGAATTCGATTCAAATTTTAACGAAACGGGACCGGAATCATGGCTGCCGTTATTTGAGCCAAGTCCGTAAGGTTCTGCTAACCATCGAAGCTATTGATTTCGCTTTCGATCGCGGGTGACCGGCCGCCTCCGGAAGCGGCGGCTGCACAACCTCCATTGGCCGGCGCCGGCTAACCTTCCATTTACCATGAAAGAAACCGGGGTGCCTTTTGGGCCCACGGCTTCCGATATTCGGCCCCGGCAACGCGCTGATCGGGGCTGCCTTATCCATTCTTTAAAGGCTGGGTGCGAGGTTCACAGACGATCAAAAGTCATCCGCGAAGCGGAGTAGTTGCGAGTACGTTGCGTGAGTTTTTTTACCACCAGAGCCAGCGAGGTGTTCGGCGCCGTTGACGGGGGCTGCGACCGTCTGGTGCACCCGTCGGTGCGCGATGAGGCCGCCCGCGCGGCCCAGCGGCGCTTGATCGGCATCATGCTCACGGCGCCCTTCCTGGCGGCCGCCTCCATAGGGCTTTTCCTGCCGGCCTTGTCTGGTACGGCGACCACGCTGGCGCTCGTCTGCGCGACTTTCGGAGCGGCCTGGTTCATCCTGTTGCTGGTCGCGGCGACAGGTAGCAGCAGCTTTGCCGCCGGCGCGGCTCTTGCGCTCGGCACCGTGGTGCTGTCCGGCTGCATCGCGGCGGCCGGTGGCCTGGCTTCGCCGATGTCTGCGCTGATTCTGGCGCTGCCATTGGAAGCATGGTGGCAGAGCCGCAACCCGCGCTCGCTGCTGTGGGCCGTGGGCGCGGCCCTGGCCGTGGTGCCCTTGCAGGCGCTGGTCGGATCTAACCTCCTGGTCGAGACGACGGCCGTGGCCGGCTGGCACTGGCTGGTGCCGCTTGCCTATTTCGTCACCGTGGCAATAAGGCTGCCGGGCGTTTTCCAGCCCGCGGCGAGCGAGGCGACTGACGCGGAACAGCCGCGGCTGGAAGAGATCGTCCAGGCGGTCGTCATTCGCATGTCGCCCAACGGCGATATCGTCGACGTTTCCAAACAGGGTCGGGACATCTTCCGCGTTCAGCCGGAATTGCTGCTGGGGACGGGGCTGTTCGAACGCATCCATGTTTCCGACCGCGTGGCATATTTGTGCGCGCTGGCCGACCTGCGCGGCGGCGCAGCGCATCGGACAGTTGACGTGCGAATCCGGCTGCCGCGGGTCGATGCGAACGGATCGAACGACAATTACCAGCCGTTTTCCGTCGAGTTGATCGGCGGCAGCGATGGCAGGAGGGCGTTCACGGCGCTCGTCCGTGTAAATGAAGAGATGGCACGCCTTCGTGCGGAACTCGACACGGCCAATGAAGCCGCGGAAGCGCTTGAAATCGCCAAGGGCCGCTTCCTGGCGGCGGTCAGCCACGAACTGCGCACGCCGCTGAATGCCATCATCGGCTTTTCGGATATGCTGCTGCACGAAACCTTCGGCGGATTCCAGAACCAGCGGCAGAAGGAATATGTCAGCCTGGTTCGCGATTCCGGGCATCACCTGCTGGCGGTCGTGAATTCCATTCTCGACGTTTCGCGCATCGAGGCCGGCACCTACGCCACCAATCCGGAAACCTTCCGTTTCGCGGATGCGGTGGAGATGTGCCAATCTATGATGACCCTGCAGGCTGAATCCAAGACGATCTCGCTGACGGCGCAGGTGGCGCCGGAAGCGGGCGAAATTCACGCCGACCGGCGCGCCGTCCAGCAGATCCTGATCAATCTGGTTTCCAACGCGATCAAGTTCACGCCAAGCGGCGGCAACGTGACGATGGGCGCGCGGAGGCTCGGTTCGCGCCTGCACTTCTGGGTGCGCGATGACGGCATAGGCATCGCCGAGAATGACCTCTGCCGCCTCGGAAGGCCTTTTACGCAGGTCCAGAACGACTATACGCGGCAATTCGAAGGGACCGGCCTCGGGCTTTCGCTGGTGAAGGGGCTCGTTACCCTTCACGAAGGCACTATGTCGATCGAGAGCGCGGTGGGCGAAGGCACTACCGTGAACATAAGCCTGCCTGTGGCCGGCCCTTCTTCACAGACGGCGGAGACCGAGAAGGGCGCGCTGGTGAAGCTGCGGACCGGCGGCAGTCAGTCGGAGGATGAGTATGGCTCGCTCCGCAAAGCGGGTTAAACGGACGGCGCCCGAGGCCAGCCCCATGCAGGGCGGCTTGGCGCTCGTCGGAGGCATGATCACGCGCAACCCGGTGCTGGTTGGCGGCTCGACAGCCTTTCTCGTTTCACTGTTCTATGTGTCGGCCAATGCGCTCTGGTATCAGCCGCACGCGCATAAGGGCGCCTTCTTTGCCACGCGAGAACTGAGCGGGCCGGCAAGCACGGACGCCAGTTCGAGCGAACAGCCTGAAACGACCATACACATAGAGCGCGCATATGAGATGCCGGCGCGGCCGGCGGGCGATCCGGTCATCGAGCAGGTACAGCGTATCCTCAAAAGCCTGAACTTCTACGAGGGGGCAGTGGACGGTCTGAGCGGACCGGCGACGACCCGGGCTGTTGAGAGCTATCAGCGCAAGATGGGGCTGGCCGTTACCGGTCAGGTCGATGAAGAGCTGCTCGGCCAACTGGGAACGCTGCCAAGCGAAATTGCCATTCCTCCCGCCGCTGCCGCGCGGGAGACGCAGCCTACACCGCAGGCCAAGCCCGTCCAGGAAGCACCGGCCGCCGATCCTTCCGCGCTGACCCGCCTCACAGAGAATATCCAGCGCGGCTTGAGGGCGTTCGGCAACGAAGACATCGATGTGGATGGAATAGCCGGCGCGCGCACGAAGGCTGCGATCCGGGAGTTCCAGTCGCTGTTCGGATTGCCGGAAACCGGCGAGCCGGAAGAGGCCGTCTACCTGAAGATGAAGGAAGTCGGTCTGACAAGCTGAGTTGCCGCTACCGGCTCGCCCTGCGGCCAGTGGAACACGGCGATGCACTGGCGGCTGACGGCCGCTGCTGGTATGAACCGGCCGTCCTCAACAGAGCACCGCCATCAATGCGCCTTACAACCGATATGTGGGTTTCCGCCCTGCTGCGCAGGGTTTTTGCGGCAGGCGGCTTTGCGGCGATCGTGAAACGCGGCGCGACCGAGGCCGGTGCGGTTTTCGTGCTTGCGCGCGATCGCCTTGGCCAGGTCGAGCTCTACGCGCCCGCGCCGCAAACGAGCTATGACACGCGGCGACCGGACGAGCGGCATTTCACTTCAATCCACGCGGGCGAGCATGCCGAAGCGCTGGATGCACGGCTGGAGAAGGAGAAGCGCTTCGATCCCGATATATGGGTGGTGGAAATCGAAGCCGGGGCAATGCCCGTCGAAGAGCTGATATCGGTCACGAAGCCTTGAGCTGCACGCTTTCGCGAGCGTTTGCCGGCTCTGGCGACCTGGTTGAGGCTTCTGATTTCCTCAGCTTGCGATAGCGCGCGAGAAAGCGCCGTATGCTGTCGCGGTCTGCAAAACTGCCGGGAAACAAGGCGCTGACAACGAGATAGGCGCGTTCCTCACTGAGGCCGAGTGAGTGGAGGGCAGCGAGCAACCTGGAATGATCGGCCGCATTTACGATTGACCTGGCTGCTGAAAAACCGATTGCAGTCGCATCGCCCAGTGCGATGTGGAATGGAGCCGAGTTGCCGATCAGCGCGGTATCGCGCAGCCGCTCGTATGGCGAGCGCACGTCCTCTTTACGAACCTCTGGCGTGGCGCCACCCGTGGAAGGCAGCATCATGGCCCGCAGGCTCTGGCGGGCGTCGTCGGCCGTGAGGCTGCCGGAAGCCGAAGGCTGCTTTTGCACTGCCGCAGCCTCGACAGCCGGGGCCTGCACCTGCCTGGCGTTTTCGAGCGCTGCGACAAGATCGCGAATGACGGGGTTGAGATTTGGGCGACGGGCAATGGCGCGCGCGTGAGGCAGCCCGTGGCGACCGATCAACGCGATCAGATCAATGTCCTTCAGCAGCCGGGAACGGATGAGCAGCGGAGCTGCAATGTCGACCGTTTCGTTGCAGAGGCGCTGCAGAAGCGCGCGCGGCGCATTCTCGCATTCCGAAAGGGCAGCGGCAGCAAAGCGCTTGCCCTCGACCGACACCTTGTCGAAGAGGGGCAGGGCAAGATCCTCAAGCTGGACGATCTCCCGGCGGGTGGGGCGGGGGAGCGAACAAAAAGCGGAGATGGCCGCCCGAAACAGCCGCTCGCTCTTTCCCGCTTCGCCTTTCAAGGCTAGCTGCCTGAAGTCTGAAGATGACACAAAAACCACGCCGACACGAAACGCCATGCCCCGGATGCCCGGGCTGTTTGGACAGCTTGGGGCGGTGCTCCGAGACAAGGATAAAATTAGCTGCGATCCGTTAGCGTTGCGTTAACTGTCGGTTCTCGGTTCACAGCTTGCTAACCTACGATCTCTTTATAGGGCCGCTCTCCCGGGGGCAGTGGACCGCGAGATGCAACGGGTTCCGGCAGCAGTTGATCTGCCTGCAGCTGCCGAATGATCTCGCAGCGGAAATTTTTTAATTCTCTGGACTGTGGAACGCCCGCGGTAACCAATCGTTAACCTCGGAATGGCCTCATCGGAAACGGAGGCGTTGCGTTGTTACTCTGGTTATCCGAGAGGGAAGCGCGTGTCATGGGCAGCATCGTGTCTTTTGTGCCGCGGAGGGCGGCAAACAGACCTGCCGGAAAGCCGTCAGAACTGCTGGCGACAATAATCATTTTCCCAGGCGTTCGTTACGAGCGACACACCGACCTGGACGAGGCCAGCGGGGGAGATGAACGCGCGAAACCGGACAAACCGGTGCCCCGCCACTGACAGCTAGACCTGAGAGTTATTCCGGCATGCAGGAGATGCCGTCGAGAAAATCCGATACCGACTTTTTCCAGCTTGGGTCCGGAACGAAGCTTCGCACCACCACGATCCCCTCATCAGAGGCAGTCTCGACGTAGATCGAATTTCCAGTCCCGTCTGGAAACTCCTTGCGCACCTCGATCATCTGTGTGGGGGTTGCGACCGAGAAATCCACCCCGCCGCGTGCAAGCGTGTGGTCGTTGAAGCTGTAGATGTTTTCGCCCGCCCGGTTATAGACCGACACCGACCAGAAGGGCGTGTGGCCCTGGCCTGTGACCCGCAGCACACCATCGTTGAGATCGAAGCGGCAGGCGGCAGCGCTGAACAGCGGGTCGATGGACTTGACGATGGGCGCCGACCCCGGTGCTGAATTCAGACGAGTGGTCTTGTAGAGATCGGACGACGACTGCAACTTCGACCAGACGTCACGGTCGGAGATATCCGGAATGAGCAGCAGCACGGCGACATGAACGATGCCGGCACCGATGAGCCCGAGGATCACGGCGTAAAGAAGCCTAAGCATTGCAGTCGGCCTTTTGAATGCGCGGCAGTTCGACGTCGGCGATGCCGGTGCTGCTGGCGCTCGTCGTGTCGTAGAGCGTCAGCACGAAGAACATCTTGCCGCTGCCGGCGACGGCCAGCCAATTGCCCGGGGCAGGGTGCCGCGCAATGGCAATCGCGACCGAATTGTCCGGCTGGCGCAGCATTTCAAGAGAGTGGAGCGCCGGGGCACGATTCTCCCGGCCCTCGATGACGGTCATCGTTTCGTCGGCAGCGTAGAGGGTCCAGAATCTCGATGGCGGCACGGTGCCCTCGACGGAGTAGTTGCACTCCCTGCGCAGAGGCTCGCCGTCGGCGTCATGTTCGGCGATGAATGTGACCCCTTCGGCTCTACCAAGTACCAGCACGCCGTCTCGGGCCACGCGGGCTTTAGTGTAGGGGTCGGCTGCCGGCGTTCCGATGTCCGGGAACGCGTTCCAGGAACCGACAGACACGGCGCCGACACCGTCCTGCAGATTGAGCGCGTACCAGACGCTCGATGCACCGCCGCAGATGGCGATGGCGAGGGCTAGCGCCGTAAGAAGGGTGGTTTTGAACATAGCACGCCGAAACGTAAAAACGCCACTTGGGCATAAGGTGCATGGGACGGTCAAGGCAGGGCGGACAGTCGCCTCGGGAAGGCCTCCAGCGGACGGCTGCCGGCGGTGAACATCATAGTTTGGAAAGCTCTTCCGGTCCGGTCGGAGCCTCGAGAGCGGGCGCGTCTTGGAATGCCTTGCCCATTTCGCGCAGCGTCCGGGTGGTGACGCTGGAAAGGATGGGGGGGCGACCCAGGTCGGCGTCAACCGCGTCGGCGTTTTTCTGCTCCATTTCGGCAGCCTTTTCCGCGACCTTCGGGTCGACATATGGATGGTCGATACCCGGGATGGGCTTTATGTCGATGTTCTGGTGCGCGTAGGTCATGAGACGCTGCCAAACCATGGCGGGCAGCGAACCGCCTGTCATGTTTCGGGTGGGCGAATAGTCGTCATTGCCGAGCCACACCGCCGCCGTGTAGTTGCCTGTAAATCCGACATACCAGGCGTCCCGATAGGATTGCGTGGTTCCCGTCTTGCCCGCGGAGCGGATGGACGGAAGTGCCGCCCTGCGTGCTGTGCCGACTTCGGGAATCTGCACGAGGATGGAGTTCATGGCCGACAGCGCCTTCTCGGAAAGCACGCGCTTCGGTTTGGGCCCGTCGCGATCGTAGTCGTAGATGACCTGTCCGGAATGGGTGAGGAGTTGCGTTACGCCATGGCGCATGCCGGCGAAGCCGCCGGTGGCGAAGACGCTGTAGCCGGTGGCCTGGTCCATCACGGTCATGCCGGACGTGCCCAACACCATCGTCTTGTGCGAGCTGAGCGGCGATTCCACGCCCATGGCCTCGGCCAAGGCTTTGATCGGCGCGGTGGTAAGGTGCTCCTTGGCCAGGCGAACCGGAACGGTGTTGATGGACCTGATCAACGCCGTTGCGAGTGTGACGCGGCCGGAAAAGCTGCGCCCATAGTTTTTCGGCGACCAGTTGCCCCAGCTGATCGGGCCGTCGGAAATGACCGAGTTTGGCGTGAAGCCATGTTCCATCGCCGTGGCATAGACGTAGGGCTTGAAGGACGAGCCGGCCTGGCGAAGGGCCTTGGTGGCGCGGTTGAACTGGCTGGCGCCGTAGTCGCGGCCGCCGACAATGGCGCGGACCGCGCCATTATTTTCGATGACGACCACTGCGCCTTCGGTGACGCGATATTCCTTGCCATATTGGCGCAGATTGAACTCGACGGCCTCTTCCGCGGCCTTCTGGATGTTCATGTCGACCGTGGTCCGCGCCACGACGGAATGAACGCCTGACTTTTCGGCGATGCGCTTGACCTCTTCGAACGCCCAGTCGAGGAAATAGTCGGGGCTCTTGCGATCGCCCCGGTCGACGACGCTTGCCGGATGAAGACGGGCCGAGAGGACCTGGCCCGGCGTCATGAAGCCGCTCTGCACCAGATTGGACAGGACGATGTTGGCGCGGGCACGCGCGGCCGGCAGGTTGACGTGGGGCGCGTATTTCGCGGGCGCCTTGAACAGGCCCGCGAGCATGGCGGATTCGGGGAGGGTGAGATCCTTCACCGACTTGCCGAAATAGAAATCGGCGGCGGCGGCGATGCCGAAGGTGCCGCCGCCCATATAGGCGCGGTCGAGGTAAAGCTGCAGGATTTCCTTTTTCGACAGGTTCTGTTCCAGCCAGATTGCCAGGAAGGCTTCCTTGATCTTGCGCTCGAAGGTGCGCTCGTTGTTGAGGAACAGGTTCTTGGCAAGCTGCTGGGTTATGCTGGAACCGCCCTGGACAACGGAATTGGCGCGCACATTCTCCGACATGGCGCGGAAAAGGCCCATGAAGTCGATGCCGTAATGGTCGAAGAAACGGCGGTCTTCGGTCGCGAGCACAGACTTGATCAGAAAGTCGGGCATCTCATCGACCGGGATGGAATCGCGCTGGATGATGCCGCGCTGCCCGATCTCATTGCCGTAACGATCGAGGAAGGTGACGGCGAAGTCGTCCCGCTGGCGCCAGTTGCCGGCGGTTTCCTCGAAGGCGGGTAGCGCGAGCGCCAGCAGGATGACAGAGCCGGCCGCGCCCATGGTGAAGCCTTCGCTCAAGACCTCGATGACGGCACGGCGCCAGCCGCTGACGCGGAAGCGCCGGGAAAAAATGGTCATCGATTCCCAGAACTCGCGCGCCCGGAAGCCAGCCTCGTAGAGCGAGGAATCGATCCATGCATCAATGGCCAGGAAAATACCGGCTCGCGGGGCTTTCGGCTTTCGCTTTGCGGAGGGGTCGTCCATTTTTTCCGCCGCCCGGCTGTTGCACTCGGTATTAATGAAGAACCATGTCGCAATTTATAGTCGGTAAATGCCGACGACGGCTTCGACGTTCCATTCTTACCGGATGCCACGCGGGAAATCCAAGCTTCACGACGGGCGCGAAGAAAATTGAAGTGCGTTAGGAATTTATTCTTGACACCGTGACGGTGCTTTGGTAGTGTTTCGCTATCGTCCGAAAAGTGTGGGTAGCGGTTCCCGAGAAGGGGGGCAGGCTCGACGCCCGCGCGGGCATTTTCATTCAATCAGAGAGTTCAGCATGACGACACCGGCCAGGGACCGCTGGGTGGCGACGCGCGCCCTCTATGAAGGTGCGACGCCCAGTTTCGAACAGCTTGGCTCTGCCACCGGCTGGCTGCAGGCGACGATCGCGACACGCGCCGCCCGCGAGGGCTGGCGGGATGGGAGCCTGACCGATCGCGCGACGCAGAACGGGAGGCTGGCGAAGCTGGTGGACGGGCTGATCCAGGAGCTCGAAGAGGTAGGGATTGGCATTGGTCAGGGCGCGGCTGGGCTGGACAAGGTCCGCATTGACGCGATTTCGACCCTGACGCGCACGCTCGAGAAGATCTGGGAAATCGTGCGCAGCGACGAGGGGACGAAGGAGAACCACGTAAAACGCGATGCAGACATGGCCGGACTTCTCAAGCGCATCGACGAGCGAATTATCGAACTGGCTGAGGGATACGCAAGGCAACTGGTCTGCCGAAAACCTAAGGGATGAAGGGCTGGGCAACATTGCCGGAGAATGGTTCCGCAACGCCCGCATAGAACAGTATCCCCTGAACTCATGGCCGGCGACGTGGCTGGTGGTGGGCGGGCGCGGGGCGGGAAAGACCCGCCTCGGGGCGGAGTGGGTGAACAGCCTGGTTCGCGGGTTTTCGCCTTTCGCCAGGAATGGGCACCGGCATATCGCGCTGATCGGCGAGACCCTGGGCGATGTCCGCGAGGTGATGATCGACGGGCCTTCCGGCATCGTCACGATCTCGCGGCATGACAAGCCGCGCTTTGAGGCAAGCCGGCGGCGGCTGGTGTGGAGCAACGGCGCGGTTGCGCAGATATTTTCATCTGAAGATCCCGAAAGCCTGCGCGGGCCGCAATTCGAGGCGGCCTGGTGCGACGAGCTTGGCAAATGGAAAAATGCCGAGGCCTGTTTCGACATGCTGCAGTTCGGCTTGCGGCTGGGCGAGCAGCCAAAACAGCTCATCACCACCACCCCCCGGCCGACCAGGCTGCTGAAGCGGCTGCTTGCCGACCCCACGGTGCTGGTGACGCGGATGCGCACGGCCGACAATGCCGGCAATCTCGCGGAGGGTTTTTTGCATAGCGTCGAGAGGCTCTATGGCGGGACGCGGCTCGGGCGCCAGGAACTGGAAGGCGAACTGATCGAAGATCGCGAGGATGCGCTGTGGTCGCGCGAGGCGGTGGAGCGTGCCCGGTTGGACCAACTGCCGGAGCTTCGCCGCGTCGTGGTCGCGGTCGATCCGCCGGCGAGTTCGCACAAAACCTCCGACGCCTGCGGCATCGTCGCGGCGGGGCTGGACGCGGCCGGAACGGTCATCGTTCTGGCAGATGGGACGGTGAAGGCAGCGCGCCCGCAGGACTGGGCTGGCGCGGCGGTCGCTCTGTTCCACCATCTGCAGGCGGACTGCCTGGTGGCCGAAGTCAACCAGGGCGGTGACATGGTGACGGCCGTGATCCGCACGGTCGATCCGGTGATCCCGGTGAAGGCTGTGCGTGCGCGGCGCGGAAAATGGCTGCGGGCTGAGCCTGTCGCGATGCTCTACCAGCAGGGCAGGGTGCGCCATGCGGGCCGGTTTCCCGAACTGGAAGACGAAATGTGCGACTTCGGGCCAAACGGCCTGTCGAACAACCGTTCGCCCGACCGCCTCGACGCGCTGGTCTGGGCGGTGAACGAATTGCTGCCGGACGGCTCGGGGCGTCCGCGCATCCGCGATTTTCTCTAATCAGGATAGACACATGGCTTGGAAATGGCCTTGGCCTCGCATGGCGGGGAGCGACGGTGCGCGGCCTGAGCGCAAGGGCGTCGGGCCGGCAGGCTTCGTCGCGCTACACGCTCAAGGCGAGGCACGCTGGACGCATCGCGACTACGCTGCGCTTGCCAGAGAGGGGTTCATGCGCAACCCCGTGGTGCACCGCGGGGTGCGGCTGATTGCCGAGACGGCATCCGCGATCCCCTGGCTTCTTTACGAGGGCGCGGCGGAGCTCGATGACCATCCCCTGCTGCGACTGCTCGAGCGGCCGAACCAGCGGCAGGCCGGCGCGACGTTTCTGGAGGCGCTGTACGGGCACCTGCTGCTCGCCGGCAACGCCTATGTCGAGATGATCGAGGCTGGGGAGGATGCACGCGAATTGCACCTGCTACGGCCGGACCGGGTGGCGGTGCTGACGGACGCCAGCGGCTGGCCGTCGGCGCTCGAATACCGGGAGGGTGCGGCGAAGCGCAAGACGCCGATAGGCGCGTCTCCCGGCGGCGGAGCGCTGCATCTGACGCTGTTTCACCCGCTCGACGACCATTACGGCTTTCCGCCGCTCGAGGCGGCGCTGATGGCGCTCGACACCCACAACGCCGCCGGCCGCTGGAACAAGGCGCTGCTGGACAATTCGGCGCGACCTTCCGGCGCGCTGGTCTATGCGCCCAAGGAAGGCGGCAACCTGACCGACGAGCAGTTCGAACGCCTGAAGGCAGAACTCGAGGAAGGTTATTCGGGCGCGACACGCGCCGGCCGCCCGCTGTTGCTGGAGGGCGGCCTCGACTGGAAGGCGATGGGGCTGACGCCCAAGGACATGGATTTCATCGAGGCCAAGCATTCGGCCAGCCGCGACATCGCGCTGGCCTTTGGTGTGCCGCCGATGCTGCTCGGCATTCCCGGCGACAACACCTATGCGAACTACCAGGAGGCCAACCGCGCCTTCTACCGGCTGACCATCCTGCCGCTGGTGGCGCGCACTGCCAAGGAACTGTCGGCCTGGCTGGCGCCTGCCTTCGGCGCCGATCTCAGGCTCTGGTACGACGCCGACTGCGTCGAGGGCCTGTCGGGCGAGCGGGATGCGCTGTGGGCGCGGCTCGAAGCGGCGAGCTTCCTGACCGACGACGAAAAGCGCGAGGCGGTGGGCTATCAGCCGCGCGGGTTCGGTGAGAAGGCCGGCTTCCGGCCGGACCACTGACGGATAAGCGTGGCCGACTCTCCCCCGACGATTGTCATGCAGCAGAAGGTGGCGGCAATATAAGGCTATCGACGGGGGAACGGATATGGAAATTGTCAAATCGTCTCCAATAAATTCCATCGTATTTATATTTGATAATCTGAGAAGTAAGCCTCCTGAGCATTTGTATGGGGCTCTGCCGAGTTACAATGAAAGCTGTGTCTCTGTGGGATGCTACCCATCAGATGATGGAGAGACGGAGTTCTTTCTGGGAAAGGCTGATGAGCTTGTGGTCGAAGGCGAAATCGCATTCGACGGAACGATCGAGACGCCTACCGGAAGTTTGATGATCTCGACCGTCGATGGATTAGCCCTGCTTGAGCAGGCAGTTCCAGGCGCTCGAACGCGAGTACGGGTTTGGGCGAACCACCCGAAATGGCCGGATCAAGTCTTGGTTGGCTGGGGTTAGCTGCGTGGCGCGGCCACCAAGGAACTTTCGGCCCAGCGCTGCCTTTGGCTCCGGTCTGAGGCAAGTCGGATATGTTCGTGCACTAATTTATAGGGGGCAGAAATGAAAACCAGATATTCTGTGCCCAATGGTGTCGTTTTCATAGAGGACATAAAGGGCGCAATGCCGCCTGATCCTTTCACCGACGAGAAAATTCAGTGGACGTCGGCGTGCATTGCGGTGGTGTGTATGCATGAGGACTTTGGCCAGACGGAACTGACACTCGGACCCGTCGCCGAGGTTGCGCCGGGATATGAATCGAGCTTCGAAGGGGCAATCGAAACGCCCAGCGGCAAGATTGCAATCGTCGATGTGCCGGGAAACCGTATCCTGGAGGCCGAGGTATTCGGGAGGACGACCGCCATTACGATTTGGCGTAACCACCCCAAATGGCCTGATCAGGTTATTATTGGTTGGGGATGACGGCACGCCACCTATGTCGCTCGGCATCTCGGGCGAGCAGAGTTTCCGTCCCTTTACGATGATCTTGGCGCTACAAAGGTCACCGACTATGGTGCCCGTGTGCAGTCAGTCTACAATTCCAAACCTTGGATGGACACGAATGAATAGACGGCGGTTCGGAAGACTGTCGCTGCTGCCTCTTCTGAACGGAGTACTGCTTGGCTCGATCGTGGGAGCTTTGATGGCATACATTGCGGCCCAGCATAATCCACAAGGTGAATTCTACGATCCCGACAGCCATTCCTTGGTGCTTCAGAGCATCGTGCTGTTGTTTCTTTCCTGGGCCATCCCGGTGGCCTTCGTCGTTTTCATCATCGAGATGCTGACGCTTCATCTGTGGCGCTGGTTCTGCGGTGACGAGGCACCGTCGTAGAGAAGGCTGCGGTGATGCCCAGGCGGCCGGAAAGCTGCCGGGCGCGCTTCGATCTGATTGATCTGAATTGAGATGCATCCACGAAGGTCGCGCGGGCTATCGCAGCGCAGACCTGATGTGAAAGCGCCGGCTACCCCGCTGCCCGACATCTGCCGGCGTGGCGGACGCGCGCAATAGGCGCGGGTTCCCGGCCGCCGCCACCTGTTCCACCCACTAAACTGGACGAACCTCATGAACGACACCCACTGGCTGTGGATGGCGAAGGTTGCCGGCGCGGTCGCCGGTTCCGCCATTTCGCTGGCCTACATCCTTCCTCACGGTCGCCGAGAGGCGGCGGCGCGCTTTGCCGTGGGCGTGGTCTGCGGCCTCGTCTTTGGCGGAACGGCCGGCCTCAAGATTGCATCTGAACTCGGCATCGAGAGCCTGATCGGCCCGGGCGAGCTGGTGCTGATGGGTTCAGCCGCCGCCAGCCTCTGCGCCTGGTGGGCGCTCGGGTTTGCCATGCGCGCCTTTGAGGCCAACAGCTTCGGGCGATTGCTTCAAAAGAATTCGGAGACGGAGAATGCCGATGAAGGCTGACGCCATGGCGAGGCGCTGCGAGCGCAAATTCGTGGATCTCGTGCTGGACGACGTGGAAACGGACGGCACCTTTTCGGGCTATGCCAGCCTGTTCGGCAAGGTCGATCTCGGCAAGGACGTGGTCGAGCGCGGTGCCTTTGCCCGCTCGCTGAAGGCGCGCGGCGCATCGGGCATTCGCATGCTGTTCCAGCACGATCCGAACGAGCCGATCGGCGCCTGGACGGAAATCCGCGAGGACGCCCGCGGCCTGTTCGTGCGGGGCAGGCTCGCCAAGGAAGTCGGCCGCGCACGCGACGTGCTGAACCTGATGCGCGGCGGCGCGCTCGACGGACTTTCCATCGGTTTCCACGCGGTGCGCGCCAAGCGCGATCCGGCGAGCGGAGTGAGGCGGATCCTCGAGGCCGATCTCTGGGAGATTTCGGTGGTGACCTTCCCGATGCTGCCGGAAGCGCGCATCGACACCGTGAAGGCGCGCCGGCTGCCGACAATCCGCGAATTCGAATGCTGGCTCACGCGGGATGCTGGGCTGACACGAAGCGAGGCCCGCAGGGTCGTCTCCAAGGGCTTCGCAAGTCTCGTGGGCGGGCGGGATGCCGCAACGGGACCGGAAGCGGCACTGCTGGAAACGATCCGGCAGGCCACTCGCATGATCAACGAAACAAGGAAAGCCCTTCCATGATTGAAGCCAATCCCATGGTGCTGGAGACCAAGTCGGCCTCCGGCGGCCATCTCGACTTGTCCGAGGCCTTCAGCGACTTCATGTCGACCTTCGAGGCCTTCAAGGACAGCAACGACGAACGCCTGGCGCAGCTCGAAAGGCGCGGCGCCGATGTGGTGACCAGCGAGAAGGTCGACCGCATCTCGCGCGCACTGGACGAGCACAAGCGCGCGCTCGACGATCTCTCGCTGAAGGCCGTCAGGCCGGCGCTCGGCCGCAGCGGCGCGCGCCATGTGCAGAACGAGCACAAGGCCGCCTTCGAGGCCTATGTGCGCAGCGGCGACGACCGGCTCCTGCGCTCGCTCGACACGAAAGCGATGTCCTACGGTTCCGGCCAGGACGGTGGCTATCTGGTGCCCGACGAAACCGAAGCCGAGATCGGCCGGCGCCTGACGGCTCTGTCGCCGATCCGCTCGATTGCCTCGGTGCGGCAGGTGTCGGCGGCAGTGCTGAAGAAGCCCTTCGCAATCAGCGGGCCGGCGGTGGGCTGGGTCGGCGAAACCACCGCGCGGCCGCAGACCGCCGCCTCGACGCTGGCCGAGTTGCAGTTCCCGACCATGGAGCTCTATGCCATGCCGGCAGCGACGGCCTCGCTTCTGGAGGATGCTGTTGTCGATCTCGACCAGTGGATCTCCAGCGAAGTGGAGGCGGCGTTTGCCGAGCAGGAGGGCGCGGCCTTCGTTTCCGGCGACGGCACCAACAAGCCCAAGGGTTTTCTCAGCTACCCCACGGTTGCCGAGTCGAACTGGGCCTGGGGCAAGATCGGCCTTACGCTGACCGGCAAGGCGGGCGGCCTGCCCGACGATGCTCCGTCGGACGTGCTGATCGACACGGTCTACGCTCTCAAGGCGGGCTATCGCCAGAACGCCAACTGGGTGATGAACCGCAAGACGCAGGCCACGCTGCGCAAGCTCAAGGACGGCGACGGCAACTATCTCTGGCAGCCGCCCGCGGCCCCCGGCCAGCGCGCCATGCTGATGGGCTTCCCGCTGGTGGAGGCCGAGGACATGCCGGACGCGGCAGCCGACGCCACGCCGATCGCCTTCGGCGACTTCGGCCGCGGCTATCTCGTGGTCGACCGCACCGGGGTGAAGGTGCTGCGCGACCCGTATTCGGCGAAGCCTTACGTGCTGTTCTACACCACCAAGCGGGTGGGCGGCGGCGTCCAGGATTTTGACGCGATCAAGCTGCTGAAGTTCGCGACCGCCTGACCGGGCGGCTTTCGCTTCGACGACGCAAAGACAGCCGGGCGCCCCTTCCGGTTCGCCGCGTCGTTGACGGCGGCTCCGGCGTCCTCCTCGGAGCCGCCGCTTTCAATCCCACTGAAACGAAGGTAACCGCATGACGCTCTTGCGAACGGTCGACCCTGCAGTCGAGCCGGTGACGCTGGTCGAGATGAAGCGCCATCTGCGCCTCTCGCACGACAGCGAAGACGAACTGCTTTCCGGCCTGATCCGGGCGGCGCGCGAGGACGTCGAGCGCGCGACGGGCATGGCCATGATCAACCAGGCTTGGCGGCTGGTGCTCGACCGCTGGCCGCAGAATGGTTTCGTGCTGCTGGCGCGGCATCCGGTTCGCGAAATCCTATCGGTGACGGTCTATGGCAGCGAAGGCGAGGCCGCGGTGCTCGATCCGGCCACCTATCTGGCCGACACGCTGTCTAGGCCGGCCCGGCTGCATTTCGAGCGGCGTCCGGAGCCCCTGCGCATCGCCAACGGCATCGAAATCGACTTCTCCGCCGGCTTCGGCGAGGCAGGGACGGACGTTCCGGACCTGCTGAAGCGGGCGGTGACGCTGCTGGCTGCACATTGGTACGAGTTTCGCACCGCCTTCGGGCCGGGAGACCAACCGGTCTCCTATCCGGCCGGTTATGAGCGAATGCTTGCAAGCTACCGTGAGCGGAGGCTGTGATGCGGGCGCAGTTCATCGACCCTGGGCGACTGAACACGGAACTTGCGCTAGAGTCGTGCACGCCAATGCCCGATGGGCTGGGCGGGCACGAGCAGGTCTGGTCCGAGATCGGGTGCGTCTTCGCAATGATCGAGCCGGTATCTGCGCAGGCGGTATTCGGCGCGGGACAGATGCTGGAAACCGTGACCCATCGCGTTACCATCAGGTGGCGCGAGGGCGTGGTGACGGGAATGCGGCTGACGAAGCCTGGCCGGAGTTTCGACATTCTCACCGTGCACGATCCTGATGAAAGCGGCCGGTATCTTGTCTGCCGGGCGAAGGAGGTTCGCCCATGAAACTGGCCATGAAGTTGACGATCGACGATCTTGTACGGGCGCTGCGCTGGCAGGCGCATGATCTGGCGGAAGAAGCAGAACGAGGTTACCGTGCGGAAGTGCGGGTCCGGCGCGTTGCGCAGGACCAGCGTGGCATGGCAACCCGACGGATGGGGGGAAGCGATGACGGCGCCAGCAGCTGAATTGCAGCAAGCGATTTTCGCAGCGCTTGGGGCCGACCCCGTTCTGACCGGCTTGCTTGGAGGCGCCAAGATCTACGACGACGCACCGGCGAACCTGCCCTTTCCATATCTCACTTTCGGTCGCACCAGCGTTTACGACTGGAGCACGGGAACCGAGAAGGGCAGCGAGCACCTTTTTACCCTTCACATCTGGTCCAAGGCCAAGGGCAAAAAGGAAACCCTGGACATCATGGAGGCGGCCAAGGCGTGCCTCGACAACAGCTCTCTCGCGCTCGACGCGCACCATCTGGTGAATATGCGGCTGGAGTTTGCCGAGGCCAGGTATGACGACGACCTTTCGGTCCATCACGGCCTGCTCCGCTACCGGGCGGTGATCGAAGAAGCGGCGTGATCGTCCGGGCTGCGGCCCGGCTCTTCATCCAACACATTCCAGGAGGCCAGACATGGTCGCACAGAAGGGCAAGGACCTTCTACTCAAGCTCGACTCCACGGGAGCGGGAAGCTTCATCACGGTCGCCGGGTTGCGTTCCAAGCGCATTGCCTTCAACAGCGAAACCGTCGACGTTACCAATTCCGACTCCGCCGGGCGCTGGCGAGAATTGCTTGCCGGCAGCGGCGTCCAGCGCGCCTCGATCAGCGGATCGGGGATTTTCAAGGATGCCCAGTCGGACGCGGCGATCCGCTCGCGGTTCTTTGCCGGCGAGATTGCCGACTGGCAGCTATCGATCCCAAGTTTCGGGCTGGTGCAGGGGCCGTTCCAGATCACCTCGCTCGAATATACCGGCACCCACGATGGCGAGGTGACATTCGACATGGCGCTCGAATCCGCAGGCCCGGTCAGCTTCACGGTGACGCCGTGACGGCAAACAGACGACGTGGCGAGATCGCCGCCGAACTTGACGGGAAGACCCATCGGCTCTGCCTGACGCTCGGCGCGCTGGCGGAACTGGAGGGAGCCTATGCCGCCGACGACCTCGGGGCGCTGGTGGAGCGCTTCTCGCGGGGGCGCCTCTCGGCGCTCGACATGATCCGAATCATCGGGGCAGGGCTGCGCGGCGCTGGCCAGGATATTTCCGATGAGGACGTGCGCTGCATGCAGGCGACCGACGGGGCTACAGGCTTCGCCGCGATCGTTTCCGACCTGCTCACCGCTACCTTCGGCGCCTCTGCGCAGGGGAACACGCCAAACCCTTGAAAGCCGCGGCAGGCACGCCGCGCGAATTCCCGTGGAACCAGGTGATGGCCATGGGCTTCGGCCTGCTGCGGCTTTCACCCCAGGCGTTCTGGGCGATGACGCCGCGCGAATTCGAACGGGCGGCAAGCACGCTGGCCAGGGCGGCCGACGGTGCGCCGCGCCGCGACGACCTGCTTGCCTTGATGCAGGCGTTTCCGGACAAGCAATAGAGAGGAGGGAGCATGGTTGAGGACGTGACGGTCTCGATCAATGCGGATATTGCGCCATTTCAAGCGGCGTTGGACAACCTGGAAAAGCTGTCCGACCGCTTCGGCGCGCAGCTGACGGGCGCGCTGAAGGGCGCGGCGGTGAGTGGCAGGGAACTCGACGACGTGCTTCGGCGCATCGGGCTCAACCTGGCCGGCATGGCGCTGCAGGAGGGTTTGAAGCCGCTGCAGTCGCTGACCGGTTCTCTGTTTTCGGGCCTGCTCGGCGGGCTTGCCGGCATATTGCCTTTCGCCAAGGGCGGGGTCCCCGGACACGTCGTACCGTTTGCCAACGGTGGGGTGGTGTCCGCGCCGAGCTACTTTCCGATGGGACGCAGCCTCGGCCTGATGGGTGAGGCGGGGCCGGAAGCGATCCTGCCCTTGCAGCGGTCTTCCGACGGGCGGCTGGGTGTCGCCGCATCCGGCGGCGGCGCGCCGGTCAATGTCGTGTTCAACGTCTCGACGCCGGACGCGGCTTCGTTCCGCAAATCCGAAGCGCAGATCACCGGCATGCTGGCGCGGGCGGTTTCGCGCGGCACCAGAACCTTTTGAGGGGGCGCATGTCCGAACTTGCCAGTTTTCACGAGGTGCGGTTTCCGCTCGCGGTTTCCTTTGGTGCTACCGGCGGGCCGGAGCGGCGCAACGAGATAGTTTCCCTGACGTCGGGCCGGGAGAAACGCAATGCGCGGTTTTCGCAATCGCGCCGCCATTACGACGCCGGCACCGGTGTGAGGACCCTGGAAGACCTGCATGACGTGCTGGTCTTCTTCGAGGCGCGGCGCGGCTCGCTCCACGCGTTCCGCTTTCGCGACCCTTTTGACATGAAGTCGTGCCGGCCCGAGGAGACGCCTTCGCCGCAAGACCAAGTCCTGGGGCGGGGCGACGGGACCACAAGCCGGTTCAAACTGGTGAAACGCTATGGGACCGGCGAGGACGCCTATGAGCGGCTGATCTCGAAGCCGGTGGCCTCGACGCTGAAGGTCGCCGTCGACGGGGTCGAGGTGGCCTCGGCCGATTTCTCGCTCGATGCCAGTGGCGAGATCGTGTTCGCGCCAGATGCCGTTCCTGCCCAGAATGCGGAGGTTACCGCCGGCTATGAATTCGATGTGCCGGTGCGCTTCGACAGCGAACGCATGTCGATGAGCCTGACTGCATTCAAGGCGGGGCAGATCCCGTCGATCCCGCTGGTGGAGGTGCTGCTTTGAGCGCTTATCCGCAGGCTTTAGCCGAGCACCTCTCGCGCGACGTCACCACCGTCTGCCATTGCTGGCGCCTGACCAGGACTGACGGTGCGGCCAGCGGCTACACCGACCACGACCGTGCGTTGACAGTGGACGGTCTGACCTTCGAGCCCGAGACCGGCTTCAGCGCCAGCGAGGCGCGCGAGACGCTGGGGCTGGCGGTCGACACGGCGGATGTTGAGGGAGCGCTGTCGTCGGCGAACATAAGTGACGAGGACATCGCCGCCGGCCTGTATGACAACGCCAAGCTCGAGACATTCCTGGTCAATTGGCGCCGGCCGGAGCAGTTCGTGCTGCTGCGCACGGCAACCATCGGCAAGATCACGCGCAGCGACCAGCGGTTCGTTGCGGAGTTGGAAAGCTTGACCCGGGCGCTGGAACAACCCAACGGACGCTATGTCGGCCGTGCCTGCGACGCGGAGCTGGGCGACCGGCGGTGCCGTTTCGCGCTGGACCGCGAGGGTTATTCGGCAACAGGCGAGGTGTCTTCCCACGAGGAGGATGGCACCATCATCGTTACCGGCCTCGAGGCGTTCGCGCCGGGCTGGTTTTCCCACGGGGTCATGGTCTGGACGAGCGGTGCGCGCGCCGGACGCAGTGAGCGCATCGTCGCTCATCGCAGGGATATGCGAGGCGTAGCTCTGACTCTGAGGCCGGCGGTGGGGCCGGAAATACGTGCTGGCAACACGTATTCGATCACGGCGGGCTGTGACAAGAGCTTTGCGACTTGCAAGGCAAAGTTCTCGAATGCCTTGAATTTTCAGGGCTTCCCGCATCTGCCGGGCAATGACGCCGCCTACGGCTATATCGTCGAGGGTGGCCAGTTCGACGGGAAACCGATCGTGCCATGAGCGAGCAGCAGCCAGAAACTACCTCCGTGGCGTCGCTGATCGTGGCGGAAGCCATGTCGTGGCTCGGCACACCCTACCGGCATCAGGGCAGGCGCAAGGGCGTCGGCTGCGACTGCCTTGGCCTCGTGCTGGGAGTCTGGCGTGCGGTCTATGGACGCGAGCCCGAGCAGCCGGGGCATTATGCGCCCGACTGGGCCGAGGCGGGCGGGCAGGACCTGATGCTTGAAGCTGCGCGGCGGCACTGCACCGAAAAGCCGTCCAAGCAACCGTCCGCCGGCGATCTGGTTCTGTTTCGCTGGCGGCCGCATCTGCCTGCCAAGCACGCTGCGATAATGATCGCGCCGGAGCGATTCATCCATGCCTATCAGGGGCATGCGGTGGTCGCTTCGGCGCTGGTGCCGCAATGGCGAAGCCGCATTGCTGGCGTCTTCGCCTTTCCCGAAAAACCGCAATCCCGCTGAAATCCGGAGGCTCCGATGGCTACCATTTTGCTGCAGGCTGCCGGTGCCGCGCTTGGCGGCGTGCTCGGCCCCGTGGGAAGCGCGATCGGCTCGGCGGTCGGTGCGATGGCGGGCTATGCCATAGACCGCGCCCTGATCGACAGCACCCGACATGTCGAAGGACCACGCCTGACTGGCGCGAGGCCCTTCACGGCCGAGGAGGGCGCCTCGATCCCGCGCGTCTATGGCAGTGCGCGCATAGGCGGCACGCTGATCTGGGCCACCCGCTTCGAGGAGGCGAGCACCACCAGGCGGCAGGGCTCCAAGGGTGGCGGGCCGCGTGTGACCGAATATTCCTACTTTGCCAATGTCGCTTTCGCCTTGTGCGAAGGGGAGATCGCCGGGGTTCGCCGCATCTGGGCTGATGGCAGGGAGATCGACCGCAACGACTTCGAGGTGAGGATATATCGTGGAAGCGAGGACCAGTCAGTCGACCCGCTGATCGAGGCGAAGCAGGGGACCGGCAACGCGCCGGCCTATCGCGGCTTGGCCTATGTGGTGTTCGAGCGCTTCGCGCTTGGCGACTTTGGTAATCGCATTCCGCAGTTCCAGTTCGAGGTGCTGAGGCCGGTAGGCGAAACAACCCGGCAGGTGCGGGCGGTGTGTCTCATCCCCGGAGCGACGGAGTATGGCCTGTCGCCGCGCCTCGTTACCCAGCAGAAGCGGCCCGGCGACAGCAGCGCCGCAAACCGCCATGTTCTCCACGCCGGCAGCAATCTATCGGCATCGCTCGACGAGTTGCAGATGCTTTGTCCCAACCTCGAGCATGTCGCTCTGGTGGCCACCTGGTTCGGCAACGACCTGCGGGCGGGAGAGTCCCGGATACGCCCGATGGTGACCAGCCGAACGGCTTCGGGCTTCTCGGATGCCTGGAGTTCGTCAGGCATCGGCCGAGGCGCGGCGGAGGTCGTGTCATGGTCTGGCGACGGGCCGGCCTATGGCGGCACGCCATCGGACCGGAGCATCATCGCGGCAATCCGCGAGATCAAGGCGCGCGGGCTGAAGGTGACGCTCTACCCCTTCGTCATGATGGATATTGCCGCAGACACGCTGCCAGACCCCTATGGCGAGGCGGCGCAGGCGGCCTATCCCTGGCGGGGGCGGATCACCTGCCACCCGGCACCGATGCATGCCGACAGCGCCGATCGAACGGCGGCCGCGCGGGCGCAAGTGGCGGCCTTTTGCGGCAGCGCGCTGCGCACCCAATTTGTAGCAACTTCTGACGGCGTGCGGTTCACGGGCGCGGCGGGCGACTGGGGCTACCGGCGCTTCCTCATGCATTTCGCGCATCTCGCAGCAGCCGCTGGCGGCGTGGACGCGTTCGTCATCGGAACCGAGCTGCGGGGGCTGACCACGCTGCGCGACCAGAACGATGCCTTTCCGTTCGTGGAGGCCCTGTGTGCACTGGCGGCCGATGTGCGGCTGATATCCGGGGCCGGCACTGCGGTCACCTACGCCGCGGACTGGAGCGAGTATTTCGGCCATCAGCCTGCCGACGGCAGCGGGGACGTCTATTTCCATCTCGATGAACTGTGGGCCCATCCAGCGATCGACGCCGTTGGCATGGACAACTACATGCCGCTGTCGGACTGGCGCGACGAGGACTATTCCGGCGCGAACCCGGACGGTTTCCATGGACCCTATGATGCGACGGGCCTCGCCCATGCCATCGCGAGCGGCGAGGGCTTTGACTGGTACTATCCTTCGCCCGATGCGCGCCTGCACCGCGAACGCGCGCCGATAACCGATGGCAGCCATGGCAAGCCCTGGATCTATCGCTACAAGGACCTGGTCGGCTGGTGGAGCAACACGCACTACAACCGTGTCGGCGGACAGGAGGTTTATAACCCGACGGCATGGGTGCCTTGCTCAAAGCCGATCTGGTTCACCGAACTTGGCTGCCCCGCGGTGGACAAGGGGCCGAACCAGCCCAACGTCTTTCCGGACCCGAAGTCGATAGAAAATGCGATCCCGTATTTTTCGAATGGCGGTCGCTGCGACCTTGCACAGCAGCGATTCCTGGACGCGCATGCGCGTCATTGGAATCCGGAGGACGCGGGTTTCAAGGAAGGCAACAATCCGCTCTCGCCGCTTTACGGCGGCAGGATGGTGGACCCGGAGCGAATCTACCTTTGGGCCTGGGATGCAAGGCCCTATCCGGCCTTTCCCTTGCGCAAGGATGTCTGGTCCGACGGCGACAATTGGAGCCGTGGCCACTGGCTGAACGGCAGGCTGGGCAACCCTTCGGTGGCGGCGCTGATCGACGGTATCCTCGCGGACCACGGCCTGCCGTCAGCCGATACACTCGAAGTCGACGGTACCGTGCAGGGTTATGTGATCGCGGACCCGACTTCGGCGCGGGCGGCGCTGGAGCCGCTCATCGAGTTGTTTGACATCGCAGTGCATGAGGAGGCTGACCGACTGGTCTTTCGAAGCCGTGCAAGGCGCAACGGCGGGCCACTCGAAATCAGCGAGTTCATCTATGACGGCCGGAACGCGGTGGTCGAGACGGTTCGGATGCCGGACCACCAGCTGCCGGCGGAAGGTATTCTCGCTTTCCGCGATCCGTTGATGGAATATCAGGCAGGAACTGTCCGCTCCGTTCGCCAGGGCGCCCCTGGAAGTCGGCAGCAGGTCATTTCCTTTCCGGGCGTGCTGGAAAGCGCGGAGGCAAAAGCGCTTCTGGACGACTGGATGCGGCGAATATGGGCCGAGCGCGAAAGCGTCAGCTTCGCTGTTACCTCGCCCAACGCGGATGTCGCGCCGGGCAAGGTGCTGCGCCTGGCCGGAACTGGCGCGAACTCCGAATTCATGGTCATGGAAATCGAGGACGGGCTTGTTCGCAAGGTGGCTGCCAAGCAGATCGTGCGTTCGTCACCGAGCGGCTGGCACCCTGCGCAAATCGAGCCGAAGCCCGCTGCTCCCATCATCGTCGGTCAGCCGCATGTGGAGTTTCTGGACCTTCCCTCAGGGCCGGGCGAGGGCGAGCCGCAAGATCAATTCAGGGCTGCCGTTTGGCAGAAGACCTGGAAAAGCCAGTTGCTTTTTGCTTCGCCGGAGGACACGGGCTTTGCCCAACGCGGCGCGATAGCCCAGCCTGCAAGCATGGGGCGCGTGGTGGAAGCGCTGCCGCAGGGGCGCGAGGGCCGGCTCGACCGGCGCCATCCCATCATCGTGGAAATGTTCGACGCCGAACTCTCGAGCGTGAGCCCCCTGCAGCTTCTCAACGGGGCGAATGCCGCCGCTATCAAATCGGCGAACGGCGCCTGGGAGGTGATCCAATTCCATGAGGCGGAGGAAATCGGGCCGGACATCTGGCGCTTGCAAACGCTGCTGCGCGGCCAGCTTGGAACCGGCGACGCGATGGAGGCAGGTGCCCCAGCGGGCTCGAGCTTTGTTCTCCTCGACGAGGCGGTACGGCCCGCGGGGCTGCGGGCTTCGGAGATCGGCCTTTTGCTGAACTGGCGCGTGGGGCCGGCCGGTGCTGAATTTTCGGACGCCAGATTTGCCACCGTCCAGGCAGCGGGAGGGATGCGTGCACGCCTGCCACTGGCGCCGGTGCATTTAAGGGCGCAGCGGAAGAGAAACGGTGACCTTGCAATTTCATGGATTCGACGGGGGAGAAGCCATGCGGATGACTGGGATGCCAGCGAAATTCCCCTGGGTGAGGAGCGTGAGGAATATCGAATCGATATTGCGGATGCAGATGGCGGGACGGTCCGCACTCTCTCGGTATCTGAGCCCCGATGCGTCTATCCGGCTGCAATGATGCAGGCTGACCTGGGAGGCGGTGCGGCCGAGGTCAGTATCAAGGTCAGGCAGTTGAGTGTCGCGGCTGGCTGGGGGCTTCCTCTGATCCACCGGATGTCACTGATCTAGAACGCGATATGGTTGCGCAAATGTCCCTGCTCCCCTTCGCTTTCCCCGAGGGAGCCGATGGGGCTTGCAGGCTCGCGGATTAGCTGCTGATCTATGTTCATTTCGCGTTCAGCAGCCATCTCCTAAAACGACGACCATGATTATGACCCGCTCCCGATCCCGGTCTGCCGCCCTGGCGTTTTGCCTGTCAGGCCTCGTCGCGTCGCAATCTGTTGCGGCGCCGGCTGCGGGACAGGGCGATGGAAGCTTCCTTATCGCTGCAGCCGATTGCTATGCCATCGGCCAGCAGGTCGCTGCCCAGAATGGCGGTACGCTTGCCAAGGCGAGCGCCGCCACGCAAGGAGGGCAGTCGGTCTGCGTGATTGTCGTGCTCGTGCCCGGAAAGGATGGGCAACGCCCCCGCCGGTCTGAATTCGTGGTGCCACAGAATTGACACAGGCATGCGGCGATTCGCATGAGACAAAAATTGATCTGATGCTTTGCCTGTTTTTGGGGTGACGGAAAAATAATTGAATGCGGATACTGGTCGTTGAAGATGACAAGGAACTGAACCGGCAGCTTTCCGAGGCTTTGAGCGATGCCGGTTATGTGGTGGATCGGGCTTTCGACGGCGAAGAAGGGCATTTCCTTGGCGACACCGAGCCCTACGACGCTGTGGTGCTCGACATCGGTTTGCCGCAGATGGACGGGATAAGCGTGGTCGAGCGCTGGCGGCGCGACGGCCGGAAGATGCCGGTTCTGATCCTGACTGCACGCGACCGGTGGAGCGACAAGGTCGCCGGAATTGATGCCGGGGCCGACGACTACGTGACCAAGCCGTACCATATCGAAGAGGTGTTGGCGCGTGTTCGCGCTCTCATTCGCCGTGCTGCCGGCCATGCTTCGTCGGAACTTTCGTGCGGTCCGCTGCGGCTGGACACCAGGGCCTCCAAGGCCGATGTGGACGGCGTGCCGCTGAAGCTCACCTCACATGAGTTTCGCCTGCTTGCCTATCTGATGCATCACATGGGCGATGTGGTGTCGCGTTCCGAATTGGTCGAGCATCTCTATGACCAGGATTTCGACAGGGATTCCAACACGATCGAGGTTTTTGTCGGCCGGCTTCGCAAGAAGATGGGCGTGGACATGATCGAGACGGTCCGAGGCATGGGATACCGCATTCGCGAGCCTGCTCAGTGAAGATGCGGCAGATGCTCGCCGGCCGCCCAGACGGCAGGATTGCGAGATGAATTTCGGCCCAAGATCGGTGGCCTTCCGCGTCATCGGCTTTTCCACGGTCTGGGCGGTGGTGGCGCTTATTGTCATCTATACGGTGATTGCGACACTCTACCGTCAGGCGAGCGAGAGGGGCTTCGAGAGCCTGCTTTCGGCGCATCTGTTCAATCTGATCGGCTCTGTGGGCGTGTCGGAACCGGGGGTCCTTACCGGCGGACCCGATCTCGGCGATCTGCGGTTCTCGGAACCCGAATCCGGTTGGTACTGGGCGGTGGAGCCAGTTTCGCCGGGACTGAGCGGGACACTGCGCTCGCTGTCGATGACCGAGACCATACCGTCTCCCCAGGTCTCGGAAGTGCCGTTCAATGCATCGTTTCAACGCAACTACAGAATGCAGGGCATCTCCGGCGAGGAGATAGAGGTGCTGGAGAACGAATTCGTTCTCGATGCCAAGAACAGGATTGCCCGCTTTCGCGTGATGGGCAACCGCAGCGAACTGGAAAAGGAAATCGGGGCGTTCGACAAGCGCCTGTTCACCTATCTGTCGATGTTCGGCGTGGGCATGATCGCGATCAACGCGATTGCGATTCTGCTCGGCCTGCGGCCGCTCGGGCGCGTACGGGAGGCCTTGGCCATGGTGCGCGAGGGCCGCGCGCAGCGGCTTGACGGCAAATTTCCGGTCGAAATCGAACCGCTGGCCAACGAAACCAACGCATTGATCGACAACAACCGCCGCATCATCGAACGCTCGCGAACCCAGGTCGGGAACCTGGCTCATTCGTTGAAGACGCCGCTTGCGGTGCTCCTGAACGAAGGACGCGCAATCGGCGGCGAGAAGGGCAAATTGATCGCCGACCAGGCTGCTGCGATGCAGAGCCAGGTGGAGCACTATTTGCGCCGTGCCAGAGTGGCCGCGCAGCGGGACAGCGTCGTGTTCAGGACGCCTGTCACCCCCGTGCTCCAGCGGATGGTGAGGGTGATGGCGAAGCTGAACCCAGGTATCAACCTTTCCTTCGTAGCGCCGCCAGTCGAAATCGTTTTCGGCGGCGAACGTGAGGATCTCGAGGAGATCGTCGGCAACCTGCTCGAAAACGCAATGAAGTGGGCTGACGGGCACGTCCGCGTTTCTGTGGCGCAGATAGGCCAGCAAGCCACGGCTTCCGCCGAATTCTCGCTGATTATCGAGGATAATGGGCCGGGCATTCCCGAGGAAAAGGCCCGCGAAGCCCTGAGACGCGGCAAGCGGCTTGACGAGACGAAACCCGGAACAGGGCTTGGCCTGGCAATCGTGGCCGAACTGGTCAACGAATATGGTGGCCGACTGATGTTGGAGCGCTCGTCGCTCGGGGGCCTGAAAGCGATTGTCCAGCTACGCCGAGTACAATAGAGAAGTATTGTGGCGGAAGTTCCCGGTTGGCCAAATTTCGGCCAAATATCGGTCCTATCGCAGACCTTGCAAGCCTTTGATCGGTTAGGGGAATTTCGAATTGGTGGCAGGCGTGAGAATTGGCATCGCACTCGCGGGCGGATTGCTTGCAATTTCGGGCTGCAGCACAGTCGGCCTGAACGGCACCAGGGGCTCAGCCGCCGGCGCGGCAGCCGGCGGTTTTGCATCAGGCGAGGCAGGCGCCGGCAAGGGCAGGGTTGCTGCGACGATCATCAGCGCGATGGCAGGCGGCCTCATCGGCGGGTCGATAGGCACGGGCTTGGACGAACGTGAGCGCCGCAACGCGCTGGAGGCAGAATACCGGGCGCTGGAATATACGCAGAGCGGCCAGCCGGTAAGCTGGCAGGGCAGTCGGTCCGGACGGTCGGGTCAGGTGGTTGCCGCGCAGCCATATCGAGTCGGCTCCCAGGACTGTCGCCAATATTCGCAAACGGTCTATATTTCCGGTCAGTCGCGCACTGCACGTGGAACGGCTTGCCGCAATGCGGACGGAAGCTGGACGCCGCTGACCTGAGCCTGGCTTTTAACCCTTTGGAATAGCCGCCCACCGTCAATCCGCCGCAGGCGCTGCAGGTTGGCACTGCATGCGTCGAAGGATATTAAGAGGGCATGGTTTTCTGGTTGATCGCCGCCCTGCTTACGCTTGGGGCCAGCTTGTCGGTATTGCTGCCACTGGCCGGGCGCGCGCGAGGCGTCGCGGCGGGCAGTTCTCATGACCTCGAGGTGTATCGCGATCAACTCGGCGAACTTGATCGCGACGTCGCGCGCGGTTTGATCCAGCCCGCGGACGCCGAACAGGCGCGGGCGGAAATCGCAAGACGGATCATTCGGCTGGGCGGTGACGATGCCGCCGAGCGGCTATCGTCGCGTTTCACTTATGCCGGCAGGATCGTGGGCGCCGCCGCCGTTCTCGCGGTGCCGCTGGTGAGTTGGGGTCTTTACGGCGTTCTCGGGTCCCCGGACATGCCGGCACAGCCGCTTCGCGAACGCCTCGCGCAAAATCCCGCGGAAAGTTCCGTGGACGAGTTGATTGCACGTGCGGAAGGGCATCTTGCCGCCAATCCGCAGGACGGTCGCGGCTGGGATGTGCTAGCGCCGGTATATGCCCGCTTGGGTCGTTTTGACGATGCGGTGGCCGCCTACCGCAACGCCATACGACTGCAAGGTTCCACCGCCGCTCGCGAATCCGGCCTCGGCGAGGCGCTCACCAATGCGGGCGACGGGCTGGTTTCAGCAGAGGCGCAGCAGGCGTTCGAGCGTGCGTTGAAGCTGGAGAAGGACCAGCCAAAGGCGCGCTTCTATCTTGCCATGGCGCTGGTTCAGGACGGGAAAATGACCGAGGCAGTCAAGGCGTGGGAAGCCATGCTTGCCAGCCTGCCGGCGGATTCGCCATGGCGTTCTCCTACCGAACAGGCCTTGGCGGAAACCACGCGCAGGATGGCCGAGGGGCCCGCCAAGCCGGACGCCGGTCCGACGCAGCAGGACATGGATGCGGCCGCGGCCATGTCGCAGCAGGATCGCAAGGCGATGATCGAAACGATGGTGGCCGGCCTTGACGAAAAGCTGCGGCAGAACCCGCACGATCCGGAAGGCTGGCAGCGGCTTCTGCGTTCCTACATGGTGCTGGGCAATAAGGACCAGGCCCAGGACGCGCTTGCCCGAGGACTTGCAGCGCTGGGAGCCAGCACCGAAGACGGTCGGAAATTCGCCGAATTCGCGGCCACGCTTGGCCTGTCGGCGACGGAGTGAACGCATGACGCGCAAGCAGAAGAGATTGTCGATCATTGCAGGCGGTGCGGCCTTCCTGGTGGCGGCGACCGCACTGACATTCTACGCGCTTGGGCAAAAGGCTTCGTATTTCTACATGCCTGCCGACCTGCAAGCGGCGACGCTGGAGCCCGGCCAGCGCATCCGCCTCGGAGGCCTGGTCGAAAAGAGCACGATCGTGCGCGGGCAGGGGACAAAGGTCAGCTTCGGCGTGACCGACCACGAAAAGTCGGTCAAGGTCACTTATTCCGGAATCTTGCCGGACCTTTTCCGGGAAGAGCAGGGCGTGATCACCGAAGGCAGCTTCGGTTCCGATGGCGTCTTCGTGGCCGACAGCGTGCTGGCCAAGCATGACGAGAACTATATGCCCAAGGAAGTCGCCGATGGCCTGAAGGCCAAGGGTGTGTGGCAGGAGAACTGAGTGAAGGACCCGCGCCGCCATGGTTGAAATCGGACATTTCGCGCTGGTTCTGGCGTTCGCGCTGGCGCTGGTCCAATCGGTGGTGCCGATGGTTGGCGCGCGCACCGGCAATGATCGGCTGATGGCAGTGGGCGGACCGGTTACCGTCAGCGGATTTGCCCTGACGGCACTGTCGTTTGCGGCGCTCGCGGTCGCCTATTTGCAGTCGGATTTCTCGGTGGCCAATGTCTGGGAGAATTCCCATTCGCTCCAGCCGCTTATCTACAAGCTTACCGGCACCTGGGGGAACCACGAAGGCTCCATGCTGCTGTGGGTCTTGATCCTGACCTTTTTCGGAGCGCTGGTGGCGGCCTTCGGCGCCAACCTGCCCGCGACCTTGCGGGCCAATGTCCTGGCTGTGCAGGGCTGGATCGGCGCGGCTTTCCTCCTGTTCATCCTGACCACTTCGAACCCCTTCGCGCGCCTCATACCGGCTCCGATCGAAGGGCGCGATCTGAATCCGATCCTGCAGGACATCGGCCTCGCCGTTCATCCGCCGCTTCTCTATCTCGGCTATGTCGGGTTTTCGGTCTGCTTCTCCTTTGCCGTCGCCGCCCTTATCGAGGGCCGGATAGATGCCGCCTGGGCGCGCTGGGTGCGGCCCTGGACGCTTGCCGCCTGGGTGTTCCTGACCGGCGGCATCGCCATGGGCTCGTATTGGGCCTATTATGAACTCGGATGGGGCGGCTTCTGGTTCTGGGATCCAGTGGAGAATGCCTCGTTCATGCCATGGCTGGCGGGAACGGCGCTGCTGCACTCGGCGATCGTGATGGAAAAGCGTTCGGCGCTGAAAATCTGGACGCTGCTTCTGGCGATCCTCACATTCTCGCTGTCGCTTCTCGGCACATTCCTGGTGCGCTCCGGCGTTCTGACGTCGGTGCACGCTTTCGCGACCGACCCAAGCCGCGGCGTCTTCATTCTGTGCATTCTCACCGTGTTCATCGGCGGATCGCTGGCGCTGTTTGCGCTGCGTGCGGGAACCCTGACGGCGGGCGGCATGTTCCAGCCGATCTCCCGCGAAGGCTCGTTGGTGCTCAACAATCTGTTCCTGACGACCGCGACCGCGACGGTCCTCATCGGGACGCTCTACCCCCTGCTTCTGGAGGCCGTGACAGGCGACAAGATCTCCGTCGGCGCGCCGTTCTTCAATCTCACCTTCGGGTCGCTCATGATCCCCGTGTTGCTGCTCGTGCCCTTCGGACCGCTGCTGGCCTGGAAGCGGGGCGACATGTTCGGGGCGGCCCAGCGCCTGATGACGGCATTCGGCGGCTCGCTGCTTGCGGTGCTGGTGGCCATGCTTTTCATCGATGGCGCCACTGTGTTCGCCGCGCTTGGCATCGGCATTGCAGTCTGGCTCGTTCTCGGCGCCTTGACGGATCTGGCGTTGAAGTCCGGGCTGGGTAACGTCTCGATGAATGTCGCCTTCCGCCGTTTCATCGGCTTGCCGCGTTCGGTGTTCGGCACGGCGCTGGCGCATCTCGGGCTGGGCGTGACCATGCTTGGCATCGTCAGCGTCGTTTCGTTCGAAACCGAGCAGATATTGACGATGCACCCTGGCCAGACCGTGGAGATCGCTGGCCGCACCGTTCGCTTTGAAGGCATTCACCCTGCACAAGGGCCGAATTTCACCGAAGACCGCGGCAGGTTCGTGCTGCTGGGAGCCGATGGCAAGGACCGCGCCGAAGTGGTTTCCTCCAAGCGCTTCTATCCTGCGCGCCGCATGCCGACCACGGAAGCCGGCATCAGAACCATGGGCTTCAGCCAACTCTATGTCGCGCTGGGTGATGAATCCGCCGACGGAAGCGTGGTTGTGCGCATGTGGTGGAAGCCGATGGTGACGTTGATCTGGCTCGGCGGCTTGGTGATGATGATCGGCGGAACTGTATCGCTCACCGACCGGCGGTTGCGCGTGGGCGCGCCGACGCGTGCAAGAGCATCTCAGAAACTGAAGCCGGTCGCGCCATGAAGCGGTCCCTTCGCATAACCATGGCAGCGATCGCCTGCGCATTGATGACAGGCGGTGCGGCCCTTGCCGTTCAGCCGGACGAGGTGCTGCAAAACCCGGCCCTCGAGGGCCGGGCGCGCGCGCTTTCGGAAGAATTGCGCTGCATGGTTTGCCAGAACCAGTCGATCGACCAGTCGGACGCCGACCTGGCGCGGGATTTGCGCATTCTCGTGCGCGAGCGCCTGAAGGCCGGCGACACCGACGAACAGGTGCTCGACTACGTCGTCTCGCGCTACGGCGAATTCGTTCTGCTGAAACCCAGATTCAGCCTGCGCAATGCGCTCTTGTGGGGCACGCCGCTGGTGCTGCTGCTGTGCGGTGGAGCGGCGATGTACTATGCCGCTCGGACCAGACGCACCAACGATGTTTCGGCGCTCAGCGAGCAGGAAAAGCAGGCGCTCGAGGCGATTTTGCGTCGGGACAAATAGACGGCGAGTGCGGCCGTCGCCTCGAACATTACGAAACTTTCATTCGCCGGAAAGAACGCCGTAAGGTCGGCGCGAATATCTCTTTTGGCAGAGGGTGCGCTTCGCAAGCATCCCTGTTCGAGAGGATAGCCCATGACCAGTTCTCCCAACTCCGTTTCGAAGAGCCGCGGCCGGCTTCTCGCCGCTGTCGCCTCCATCGCCGTTGCGGGCGCTATCGGCCTCGGCGCGGTTACGTCGGGAACCATTCCGGTTCTTGCCGATGCGGTGCGTGTCGAGGCGCCGCAGGTGCCGGGATTTGCCGACGTGGTCGAGCGCGTTTCGCCCGCCGTCGTCAGTGTCCGCGTCAAGGCCAAGGCCAACCAGACGGCCAGCAACGAGGAAGGGTTCTTCTCGGGACCGCGCGGCTTTGAAAATCTCCCCGACGATCATCCGATGAAGCGGTTCTTCCGGCAGTTCCGCGGCTTCGGCGACCAGGACGGTCCGCGCGGATACCGCTATCGTGACCGCCAGCCGCGCCCCGTCGCGCAAGGGTCGGGCTTCTTTATTTCCGAAGACGGATACCTCGTCACCAACAATCATGTCGTCGATGGCGGCACATCCTTCACGGTCGTGACCAATGACGGCAAGGAACTGGATGCCAAGTTGATCGGCGCCGATCCGCGCACCGACCTTGCCGTGCTGAAGGTCGACGGAAACAACAAGTTCACCTATGTCGAATTCGCCGACGACGGCAAGGTACGCGTTGGCGACTGGGTTGTCGCGGTCGGCAATCCGTTCGGCCTCGGCGGCACCGTCACCGCCGGCATCGTCTCGGCGCGCGGCCGCGACATCGGCGCGGGTCCCTATGACGACTTCATCCAGATCGACGCTGCAGTGAACCGGGGCAATTCCGGTGGTCCGACCTTCAACCTCAGTGGGCAGGTCGTCGGCGTCAATACGGCCATCTTCTCGCCATCTGGAGGCAGCGTCGGCATCGCCTTTGCGATCCCCGCTTCGACCGCCAAGCAGGTGGTGCAGGACCTGATGAGCGACGGCACCGTGCAACGTGGCTGGATCGGCGTGCAGGTGCAGCCTGTGACGCCCGACATTGCCGAGTCGCTGGGCCTCAAGGATGCCAAGGGCGCTCTGGTTGCCAGCGCTCAGGACGACGGTCCCGCCAAGAAGGCTGGAATCGTCGCTGGAGATGTCATCACAGAGGTGGACGGCAAGCAGGTTTCCTCTTCGCGCGAACTTGCGCGGATCATCGGTGCCAACCCGCCCGGCAAATCCGTGGACGTCACTCTCTGGCGCAACGGCAAGTCGGAGACGGTGAAGATCGACCTGGGCAAGCTGCCGACCTCGGAAAAGCAGGCGTCATCGTCGCGGCCTTCGTCGCCGGCTGAGCAGGAGAGCGCCCTGGCAAGCCTCGGCCTGACCGTTGCCGGCGCGGACGACGGCAAGGGGCTCGTGGTTACCGACGTCGATCCCGACAGCGATGCAGCAGACCGGGGCATCCAGGCCGGTGATGTGATTACCTCCGTCAACTCGATCGAGATCAACCGCGTGAGCGACATGACCAGCGCCATGGCCGAAGCGGCCAAGGCAGGCCGAAAGGCCGTGCTGGTGCAGGTGACGCGCGAAAACTCGAGCCGCTTCGTCACCTTGCCGCTTAGCCAAGGCTAGGCAACGGTCGCGGTCGGCAGTGCGCCGATCGCTGCCCAGGTTTCGCGGCTTCGCAGAAAGCCAGGCGGCAGCAGGTTGCGAGAGCGGCCTGCTGCCGCGTTCTTTGGGAACACGGCGATGCAGGTAAGTATCCTTGAGCCGACTGAAATCGCGTATAGTACAGCGATGAAGATTCTCGTTATCGAAGATGATCGCGAAGCCGCAGACTACTTGCAGAAGGCGCTGTCCGAGGCGGGACACACCGTGCATGTGGCGGGCGACGGCGAAACCGGATTTGCGCTCGCGGATTCCGGCGAATATGACGTGATGATCGTGGACAGAATGTTGCCGCGCCGCGATGGACTTTCAGTCATTGCCGGGCTTCGTTCACGCGGGAACACCACGCCGGTTCTGATCCTCTCGGCACTGGGAGAAGTGGACGACCGGGTGACCGGCCTGCGCGCCGGGGGCGACGACTATCTGACCAAGCCTTATGCCTTCTCCGAACTGCTGGCGCGGATCGAGGTGCTGAACCGCCGCGTCGGCGCTCGCGATGCCGAAACCGTCTATCGGGTCGGCGACCTGGAGCTCGATCGCCTCTCGCACTCCGTTCGCCGCGCTTCGCGGGATATCACGCTTCAGCCGCGCGAGTTCCGCCTGTTGGAATATCTGATGCGTCACGCTGGGCAGGTGGTGACGCGCACGATGCTCCTGGAAAATGTCTGGGATTACCATTTCGATCCGCAGACCAATGTCATCGACGTGCATGTCTCGCGGTTGCGCAGCAAGATCGAGAAAGGCTTTGACAGTCCGATCCTGCATACGGTGCGCGGCGCCGGCTATATGCTCAAGGCCGGCTAGCCGATGGCCTTGCGCCTTCCTGCGATCATGCGGACAACGGCGGCGCGGCTGTCGGCGCTCTACCTCATTCTCTTCACGCTGTGCGCCGTGGTGCTGGTCTTCTACATGACGTCGCTCTCGTCGCGCATGCTTACCGCGCAGACGATGGATACGATCAACGAAGAGGTGCAGGGGCTCGGCCAGTCCTACCAGAGGGGCGGCTTGCCGTTTCTGGTCCGCACCATCGAACGCAGGGCGCGTCAGCCTGGGGCCAATCTCTACCTGATCGCCGATTCCAACGGGCGCATTCTTTCCGGAAATGTCGAGAGCCTCGAGCCGGGCGTCCTGTCCGTGGATGGCTGGACCGAGCGCCCCTTCGCCTATCAGCGCTATGGCGAAAGCAGTTCCGAGCGACGAAGCGCGGATTCTTCCGGGTCCGAATCCGTGCAGGAGCATGTAGAGCTGCGGCACAAGGCGATCGCCGTGGTTCTTCGGCTGCCCAATCAGATGATAATCCTGGTCGGCCGGGACCTGAGCGAGCCGGAGAGGTTTCGCGTCGTCGTTCGCCGCGCCCTGATGGTGGCGCTGGGAATGATGGGTCTGGGCGCGCTGCTCATCTGGTATTTCGTCGGCCGCCGGGCTCTCAAGCATATCGACAGCGTTTCGGAGGCCAGCCGGCGCATCATGGGAGGCGATCTGTCGGGCCGGCTGCCTGTCACCGGAACGGGAGATGAGTTCGACCGGCTCTCGGAAAATCTCAATTCCATGCTCGAGCGCATCGCGGAACTGAATGAGGGTCTGAAACAAGTCTCGGACAACATCGCCCATGATCTGAAGACGCCCCTGACCCGCCTGAGGAATCGTGCCGAGGCCGCCCTGGCCAGCCAGTCCAGCCCGGCCGAGCATCGCGCCGCACTGGAAAGCACGATCGCCGAATCCGACCAGCTGATCAGAACCTTCAACGCCATCCTGATGATTTCACGGCTGGAGGCCGGCTATTCCGCGGAAGCCGTCGGCAAGGTCGATCTCGCCGCAATCGTGCGCGATGTGGTCGAGCTCTACGAGCCGCTGGCGGAGGAAGACGGGGCCAGCCTGGAGGCATCGGTCGGCGAGGGCTTTGTTGTCCATGGCAACCGCGAGCTCATCGGGCAGGCATTGTCGAACATTGTCGACAACGCGATCAAATATTCGCTCGGTTCCACCGATAAGCCAGAGGTGCGCGTGAGCCTCGAGAAGGCTGACAAGGAGGTGCGCCTGAGGGTCGTTGACAATGGTCCGGGCATCCCCGATCAGGCCGACCGTGAAAGGGCGACCGAACGGTTCGTGCGGCTGGAAAAGAGCCGTTCGCAACCTGGTTCCGGGCTGGGACTCAGCCTGACCAAGGCGGTGATGAAGTTTCATCATGGCCGGCTCGAACTTGCCCCGGCCGATCCCGGCCTATCTGTCACCATGATATTCCCACAAAGGGAGCCCGGAAAATGACGGCTGGCACGGCGGCGGCGGCAAGCAACCAGAACTGGTTCGCAGAGCCCGTTCCCGAACTGATGCCACTTGACCGGGACAGGGCCTGCCGAGAAATGGCGGAGATCGCCGATGCAGCCCGTAACGACGGGCTCGAGCGGCTGGCCACCCTGTTGGATGGCGAAAGCCGGCTGGCCTTGTTCCTGCAAGCGGTCTTCGACCTCTCCATATTCATGCGCGATTGCGCCCGGCAGCGGCCCGAAATGCTCGACGCGCTGTTCGACCACACGGTCGATGAACGGCTGATATCCATCCAGGCTGCAATTCGCTCGACCGCCTACGCGGAAGACGTGTCGGAAAAGAGCCTGATGACGGAGCTTCGCAGGCTGAAGCGCGAAGCGCATTTTCTGATAGCGCTGGCGGAGCTTGCTGCGGATGCCGACACGGCCACGACCGTGCGGCGGCTGAGCGACCTTGCCGATGCATGCACATGCGCAGCGGTGGATTTCCTGCTGCGCGAGGCACATGGGCAAGGCAAGCTCAAGCTGCATCGGCCCGAAAACCCTTCCGAAGGCTCCGGCTGGATCTTGCTCGGCATGGGCAAGCTGGGCGCGCACGAGCTGAATTTCTCCTCCGACATAGATCTTGTGGTGTTCTTCGATCCCGAAGCGCCGGCAGTTCCTGAGCCCTATGAAGCGGCGGATTTGTTCGCGCGGCTGACGCGGCGGCTGGTGCGCATCCTTCAGGACCGCACGGAGCACGGCTATGTCTTCCGCACGGACCTGCGCCTCAGGCCCGATCCGGGCTCCACGCCTTTGGCGATCCCCGTTCAGGCGGCGCTGATCTACTATGAGGGGCGAGGGCAGAACTGGGAGCGAGCCGCGATGATCAAGGCGCGGCCGGTGGCCGGCGACCTGAAGGCGGGTGCGGCCTTCCTGAAGGAACTCCAGCCCTATGTCTGGCGCAAATACATGGACTTTGCGGCAATTGCCGACGTCCATTCCATCAAGCGCCAGATCCATGCACACAAGGGCCACGGCCAGATCGCGGTCAAGGGGCACAACGTCAAGCTCGGTCGCGGTGGCATCCGCGAAATCGAGTTTTTCGTGCAGACGCAGCAGCTCATTGCCGGCGGCCGCTTTCCGGAACTGCGAGGCAGCGAAACCATACCCATGCTGGCGCAGCTTGCGGCACGCGGCTGGATAACGGCCGATGCGAGGGACGCGCTGACGCAGCAATACTGGTTCCTGCGCCGGGTTGAACACGCCATCCAGATGGTTGCCGACGAGCAGCTCCATACGCTTCCCGAGGACGACGAGGGGCTGGAGCGCATCGCGCATATGCTCGGCTTTGCCGATCGCGAGGCATTTTCTGCCGAATTTCGTGCCTCCTTGCAGCAGGTGGAGCGCCACTACGCGGCGCTGTTCGAAACCGCGCCGGAGCTTTCTTCGGGCGTGGGCAACCTGGTCTTCACCGGCGACGTGGACGACCCCGACACGTTGCAGACGCTGCACACGCTCGGCTTCCAGCGGCCCAGCGACATTTGCCGCGTTATCCGCAGCTGGCATTTCGGGCGCTATCGCGCCACCCAGTCGGCCGAAGCGCGGGAGAGGCTGACCGAGCTGACGCCCGCCCTGCTCGAGGCTTTCGGCAAGACGCACCGGGCCGACGAGGCGCTGATGCGCTTCGACGAGCTTCTGGCCGGGTTGCCCGCCGGCATCCAACTCTTCTCCTTGCTGCAGTCGAACCCCGCGCTGCTGCGGCTTCTGGCGACCATCATGGGCGCGGCGCCGAGGCTTGCGGCCATCATCACGCGCCGGCCGCACGTCTTCGACGGGCTGCTCGATCCGGGACTACTTTCGGAACTGCCGGACAGGGAATATCTGGCTACGCGGCTGAAGGTCTTCCTGGAGGCCGCCAAGACCTATGAGGACATACTCGACCGGCTGCGCATCTTCGCTGCCGAGCAGAAGTTCCTGATAGGCGTGCGCCTTCTGACCGGCTCGATAGACGCCGCCAGGGCCGGGAAAGCGTTTTCCGACCTTGCAGATCTCACCATCGGCTCCGCGCTGGACGCCGTTATTGAAGAGTTCGCGGTGCGCCACGGCCGCGTGAAGGGCGGCAGGGCAGCCATACTCGGCATGGGCAAGCTCGGCAGCCGCGAGCTCACAGCCGGTTCGGATATCGATCTCATCCTGCTCTACGACCATGATGCCGAAGTCGACGAGAGCGACGGGGAAAAGCCGCTCGCGCCGTCTCACTATTACGCCCGGCTCACGCAAAGACTGATCGCAGCCGTATCGGCGCCCACGGCCGAGGGCGTTCTTTATGAGCTTGACCTGCGGCTGCGGCCTTCGGGCAACAAGGGGCCGGTTGCCACCCACATCGATGCCTTCCGCAAGTACCAGCGCGAGGACGCCTGGACCTGGGAGCATATGGCGCTCACGCGTGCGCGGGCGGTCGCCGGCGATCCGGTGCTGTGCCAGGCCGTCGAGGCCGAGGTCGCGACAGTCATCGCCATGGACCGTAACCTCGCCAAGGTGGCGAAGGAAGCGGCAAGCATGCGCAAGATGATCGAGGCCGAGAAGCCCGCCCGGGATATGTGGGATCTCAAGCTCATTCCCGGCGGATTGATCGATCTGGAATTCATTTCCCAGGTGGCGGTCCTTACGCACCGGGTCGAAGCCGATCGGCGTGTTACCGGCACGGCAGAGATCCTTTCGCACCTCACGTCCGAATTCGCCGATGCGCAAGTCAGGCAAGAACTGGTCGATGCCTACGGGCTCTACCTGGGGCTGACCCAGATGACGCGGCTCTGCCTGACCGGGCCTTTCGAGCGCGACGACATGCCCCCCGGCCTTGCCAACCTCCTGATGGACACGACGGATCTTCCCGATTTCGGGGTGCTGGAAGCGTACCTCAAGGACACCGAGCGAAAGGTGAGGGGAATTTTCGACCGGTTGCTGCGCGGCAAGCGAAGCTCACAATAGGCCGTTGATCCTGGCCCCGCCTATGCCGCCTGCTTGATTGCTTCGGGCGCCTTGCGCACGGGGATACGCACCGAGACGATGGTTCCCACGCCTTCGGTGGAGCGGATCTTGAGCGCGCCGCCGTGCAGTTCGGCCAGCGATCGGGAGATTGCCAGTCCCAGCCCCGAGCCGGTGTGGTTCTTGGAGAACTGGTTCTGTACCTGCTCGAAGGGGCGCCCGAGCTTGCTCAAGGCTGCCTTCGGAATGCCGCAGCCGGTATCTTCGATGGAGATCATCAGCGCCCCGGCGGCATTGCGCGCGCGCAGCGAGATGCGTCCGCCCTGGCCGGTGAATTTCACCGCATTGGACAGCAGGTTGATGACGATCTGCTTCACCGCGCGGCGGTCGGCGTAGAACCTGATCGAGTCTGCGATATTGGTCTCCAGCTCGATCGATTTCTGGGCGGCCTGCAGCGAGATGACCCGCACCGTCTCGCTGATCAGCGGACCGAGATCGATCTCCTCCCTTTCCATCGAGAACTGGCCGGCCTCGATCTTCGACATGTCGAGGATGTCGTTGATCACGCCGAGCAGATATTTGCCGCTGCTGAGAATGTCGCCGGCATATTCCTCGTAGCGCGTGCAGCCAAGGGGACCGAACAGGCCGGTCTCCATGACTTCCGAGAAGCCGATGATGGCGTTGAGCGGCGTGCGCAGCTCGTGCGACATGTTCGCCAGGAACTCCGACTTGGCGCGGTTGGCGGCCTCGGCGCGCTCGGTTTCCTTCATGTATTTCTTGTTCAGCTCCACCAGTTCGCGCGAGCGTTCCTGCTCGGCGCGGCGCGCCAGGCTGAGGTCGTGGATCGTGGCCATCAGGCGCCGCTCGCTGTCCACCAGCTTTTCCTGGTGCTGCTTGATCTGGGTGATGTCGGAGCCCACCGAAACCGTGCCGCCGTCGCGCGTCTTCAGTTCGTTGACCTGCAGCCAGCGACCATCCGCGAGCTGGCGCTCGTAGGTCGCGCCGCCCCGATGCGCGTTTGCGCTCGGCAGGCGTCGCTCGGCGGCGAAGGCGGTCATTCGCTGCTCGATCGCCTGGCGCGGCGTGCCGGGCACCACGTCGCGATCCGAGAGGCCGTTGTCCTGCTGGTACTTCGTGTTGCACATCACCAGGCGCTGCTGGGCATCCCACAGCACGAAGGATTCGGTGATGTTCTCGATCGCCGTGCGCAGGCGCATGTCGGCGGCCTCGGAGCGCAGCAGCAGGTGCCGCTGTTCGGTCACGTCGACGGCGATGCCGATCATCTGGATTTCCGAGGCATCGGGATCGATCACCTGCGCGCGTGCGCGCATCCACACCCAGTGGCCGTCGGCGTGGCGCATGCGAAAAACCTGGTCGATATGGTCGATCTCGCGCGAGACGATGCGGTTGGCGAGCTGGAACAGGTCGCCGTCCTCCTCGTGGATTATGTCGTCCACCTCGCCGAAGGAGAGCATGGCGTCGCAGGGCTCGTAGCCCAGCATCTCGTACATGGAGCGCGACCAGTACATCTTGCCGCGCACCATGTCCCAGTCCCACAAGCCGCAACGGCCGCGAACCAGCGCCATGTCGATGCGCTGATGCGCTTCGAGGTAGAGGCGGTCCGCCGCCTTTGCGCGCGCCGCCTGGCTGAAATAGGCGTAGAGCACGATGATGAGCACGCCGGCGGTCACCACAAAAAGGGTGACGTTGAGCGACACGGTCTTGCGCCACTCGGCAAAGACGGCATCCCGAGAAATCAGCGCGGCGGCTGCGGCCTTGCGATCCTTGGTGATGCTGAGCGCGGCATACCAGTCCTGGCCATCGACACGGACTTCCATCACGCCGGCGCGCTCACCGAACAGGAAGAGCGGTTGCGCACCGGCCAAAATCCCATCGAGCGGCTTGCCCGACCACCGGGTCGATTCCGGCGACACGGCAAGCACCTTGAAGGTGCCGTCGGTGATTGCGAGCACATGCCGGCTGCCCATGGCGCCCTGCTGCAGGGTGCGCTCCAGCAACTCGTGGCTGGTCTCCGCAAGGGCGGTGCCAGTGGTTGCAGCGATGGTGACCGAATTCGCAAGCTCGGCGGCGGCCAGGCCGAGGACCGCCTTGGCATTGCGTTCCACCTCGTCGTTCCATGCCGAGAGCGACAGGATGCGCGCTGCGGCGATGACCAGCAGGAACAGGACGATCAGGGCCGGAATGGAGCGGCGCAGGATAGGCTCGGCCGCCAGCAGCCGGCGGTAGGCCGGCGCGGCGATGATCCGTGCATTTCCTGCTAGAGTGCTGCTTCTGCGCTCGACAAAAGCACTCTCACCGGGCGCGCCCAACGCGTCCGCCTTCGCCATATCCAGGCCCCCGAAACCTTTTTCTTAAAAAACGATCCGGCAACACCGCACATCCGAATCATCCATAAGGAATCAAAGGTGATTCGCGTTGTCCATAGGCGGGTGGAAAAAACCTTTAAAAACTTGCTAATGCCCCTGCGTCAGGCGAGTGTCCGCTCCACGATGTCACGAAGGTCCGGGGAGAGGCTTTCGGCTGCGCGGATCTCCAGCAGGGCCTCGCGGGCCTTTGCCTGCCTGACCGGCTCGAGCGAGCGCCACGAGCGCAACGCAGTGGCCAGGCGTGCGGCAACCTGCGGATTGCGCTTCTCGACCTCCAGCACCGTCTCGACAAACAGCCGGTAGCCGGCGCCGTCGGCGCGGTGAAACCCGGTCTGGTTGGCGCTTGCGAAGGTGCCAACCAGCGAACGAACGCGGTTCGGGTTGGAGATCGAGAAAGAAGGGTGCTCCATCAGGGCGCGTACGACTTCGACTGCCTCCGGCCCCGGGGTGGAGGCCTGGATCTGGAACCACTTGTCCATGACCAGTGCGTCGCTGCGATACCGGGCTTCAAATGCCGCCAGCGCCTCAACCGCTTCCGGCGAGTTCCTGTGACGATGCACCAACCCGGCGAGCGCCGCGATGCGGTCCGTCATGTTGGTCGCGGCCGAGTAATGGCTGGCCGCCAGCGCGCCGCCGCCCGGCAGCGCGGAGAGATAGTCGAGCAGCACGTTGCGCAATGCGCGCCTGCCGGCGCTCGCGGCATCAGGACTGAAGGGGCCGGCGTGGTGAAGGCTTTCGTACAACTCCTTGAAGAGCTGGCGGTTTTCCTCCGCGATTGCAGCCATCAGCGCCTCGCGGCCTGCGTGCACGGCGTCCGGGTCGATATTCGATCCGATCTCGCGTGCGATGTCGGCTTCGCCTGGCAGCGACAGCGCCAGTGCGCGGTAGGCCGGCTCCAGCGTTTCGTCGGCAGCGATGGCGCCGGCAAGCTGCAGAAGGTCCGGCGCGAATTCTGGCTTCTTGCCGCCGAGCAGGCTGCGGAAAGCAGCGACCAGCGTTTCGGTGAGCAGGGTGTTGAATGCTTGCCAGCGCGAGAAGGTGTCGCTGTCGTGCCGCGCCAGGAAGGCCCGGTCGTCCGCACTCTGCTCGATGGCAAGGGTTATCGGCGCGGAAAAGCCCCTGTTGAGGGACAGGGCCGGCCGCTCTGTGATGCCTGAAAACCGCACGACGTGCCGGCGCTTGCGCAGATGGATGACGCCGTCCTCGACGCTCGCTCCCTCTACTTGCGACCAGGCGATGTCCTGGCCATCCGGTCCCACCAGTCCGAAAGCAAGCGGAATGTGCATCGGTTGCTTGCGGCTTTCCGAAGGCGTGGGCGGAACAGACTGCTCGAACTCCAGTGTAAATTCGCCGGCGCGGGCGTCATGGGAGCAGGCAACCGTCACATTGGGCGTGCCAGCCTGATGATACCAGAGCGCGAATTGCGACAGGTCGCGGCCGGAAACATCCTCGAACACCTTCAGAAAATCCTCGACGGTCGCGGCGTCGCCGTCGTGGCGCTCGAAATACAGGTCCATTCCTCGACGGAAGGCTTCGGCACCCACGATGGTGCGGATCATTCGCACCACCTCCGAGCCCTTTTCGTAGACGGTGGCCGTGTAGAAGTTGTTGATCTCCCGATAGCGCCGCGGCCGCACCGGATGGGCGAGGGGACCCTGGTCCTCGGGGAACTGATGCGCCCGCAGAGTGCGCACTTCCGCGATGCGCTTCACAGCGCGCGAGCGCTGGTCGGCCGAGAATTCATGGTCGCGGAAGACGGTCAGACCTTCCTTGAGGCAGAGCTGGAACCAGTCGCGGCAAGTGATTCTGTTTCCAGTCCAATTGTGGAAATATTCATGCGCGATGATCGCCTCGATATTGGCGAAATCGGTATCGGTCGCGGTTTCCTCGTCGGCCAGGACATATTTGTCGTTGAAGATGTTGAGGCCCTTGTTCTCCATCGCGCCCATGTTGAAGTCGGACACGGCGACGATGTTGAACACGTCCAGATCGTATTCGCAGCCGAACGCTTCCTCGTCCCAGCGCATGGAGCGCTTGAGCGCGTCCATGGCATAGGCGGCGAGCGGCTCCTTGCCGTGCTCGACATAGATGCCGAGCTCCACCGTGCGGCCGGAGGCCGTGATGAAGCTGTCGCCGACGCGGCCGAGATCGCCTGCCACCAACGCAAACAGGTAGGACGGCTTCGGGAACGGGTCGTGCCAGACCGCATAGTGCCAGCCGTCCGCGAGGTCGCCGCGCTCGCCCAGATTGCCATTTGAGAGCAGCAGCGGGGCCTCGTCCCGACGCGCCTCGATGCGCACTGTGTAGACGGAAAGGATGTCCGGCCGGTCGAGGAAATAGGTGATGCGGCGAAAGCCTTCCGCCTCGCACTGGGTGCAATAGACGCCGTTGGAACGGTAGAGGCCCATCAGGGCCTGGTTGCGCGACGGGTCGATTTCGGTTTCGAGGGTCAGGTGAAAACGACCGGCTGCCGGCGGGGCGGCGATCGCAAGCTCATCCGGCGTCACGCTATATGCCGAGGCATCGAGGGGGTTGCCGTCGATCGCGATGCGCCGCAGCGTCAGCCCATCACCATCCAGCACCAGCGGCGGATTGCCCGCGATGCCTTCGCGCCGCTCGATCGTGAGTTCAGCGACGACGACGGTCTTTTCCTGCGAGAGTTTGAAAGTCAGCTCGGTCGAGGGGATCAGGTAATCACTGGGCCGGTAGTCTTCGAGCCGGAACACCTGACCGGTATCTGTACGCATCGTCACGACTTTCTCCTTGTGGCCCCGCAGGACGGAGCGAGACTTCTCGCCGGGCCGCTCGCGACTGGCCCACAAGAAGTTGGCTGCACTGCCATTTACACCAATCCCACCCTCGACAAAACTGACCTCGGACCTATTTCAGGCCCACACTCTCCACCGAAGCTCGCGGGGCTGCCATGACCGACGTCACGCCCAGATTCGGAGTGGGCGCATCCGTCCTCCGCGTCGAAGATGCAGCTTTTATTACCGGGCAGGGTCGCTACACCGACGACATTTCGCTGCCTGCCATGCTGCATGGCTACGTGCTGCGCTCGCCGGTGGCCAATGCGGCTCTGAAGGTGGTGTCCGCCGAGGCGGCGCGGAAGGCCCCCGGCGTTCACCTTGTCCTCACAGGGGCCGATCTTGCCGGGCTCGGAGATCTCAAGTCCGGCGTCATGCAGAAGCAGCCGGACGGTTCTCGGGCGCCCACTCGCGACGTACCGATCCTGTGTCGCGAACGGGTGCATCATGTGGGCGACGCCATCGCCTTTGTGGTCGCTGACAGCCGCGCGGAGGCGCAGGACGCGGCCGAGTTGATCGAGGTCGAATACGATGCCGAGCCGGCCGCCAGCAGCACCGCGACCGCGCTCGACCCGGAAACGCCGCTGGTGTGGCCGGAACTGGGATCCAACCGCGCATTCCTCTACGAGATCGGCGACGCGGCCAAGACCAACAAGGCATTCGCCGCGGCGACCAGGGTTTCGCGCATCGAGTTCGTCAACAACCGCCTCGTCAGCAACTTCATGGAGCCGCGCGCTGCAATCGGCGAGTGGCACGCCGGCGAGGACCGCTATCAGCTCACCACCGGTTCGCAGGGCGTGCACTCCATGCGCTCCATTCTGGCCGAGCAAGTGTTCAACATCGCGCCCGAGAAGCTGCGCGTGGTGACACCGGACGTCGGCGGCGGGTTCGGCACCAAGGCCTTCGTCTATCGCGAGCATGCCCTGGTGCTCGAGGCTGCGCGCCGCCTAGGACGACCCGTGAAGTGGGTTGCCGACCGCACCGAACATTTCCTGGCCGATGCGCAAGGGCGCGACAACGTCGTCACCGCCGAGATGGCTCTGGACGATAACGGCAGGTTCCTGGGGCTGTGTGTGCGCACGCTTGCCAATCTCGGCGCCTATTGCTCGCAATACGGTCCGTTCATTCCCTATATCGGCGCGACCATGTCGACCGGCGTCTATGACATCGGCGCGCTGGCGGTGACCATCGATGGCGTCTACACCAACACCACGCCGGTTGATGCCTATCGCGGCGCCGGGCGTCCCGAAGCGGCGTTCATGATCGAGAGGCTGGTCGATACCTGCGCTCGAGATCTGGGCATCGAGCCCGACGAAATCCGCCGCCGCAATTTCATCAAGCAGTTTCCATATCGCACCCAGTCCGGGCGGAATTACGACGTCGGCGACTTCGAGGGACATATGCGGCTGGCGATGGAGCGTGCCGGCTGGCATGGCTTCGAAACCCGCCTCGCGCAGTCGAAGGCAGCCGGAAAGATCCGCGGCATCGGCATGGCGACCTATGTCGAAGCAAGCGCATTTCCCGGTTCCGAGCCCGCCTATCTGGAACTCCAAACGGATGGTACGCTGACATTGGCGATCGGCACCCAGTCCAACGGCCAGGGCCATGCCACGGCTTACGCGCAATTCGTGGCCGAAAAGCTCAATGTCGACGTCGCGCGCGTGAAGGTGCTGCAGGGCGATACCGACCGTCTGGAGACGGGTGGCGGCACGGGAGGTTCCCGCTCCATCCCGCTGGGCGGGGCTTCCGCCGCCCGCGCTGGCGAGGCGCTGGCCGAGAAGCTGCGCCGGATCGCGGCGGACGAGTTGGAGGCCGCGCCGGGCGATATCGAACTGGTCGACGGTACCGCGCGCATCGTCGGCACGGACCGGGCGATCGGTTTCGCGGAGATCGCCAAGGCGGCCAGCAACCCCGAAGACCTGAAGGCTGCCGGCGACTTCGTCCAGCACGAGGCCACCTATCCGAACGGCACGCATATTTGCGAACTCGAGATCGACCCCGATACCGGCCATGTCGAGATCGTCGGCTATACCATCGTCGACGATTTCGGGGTTACCGTGAACCCGATGCTGCTTGCCGGGCAGATACATGGCGGCGTGGCCCAGGGCATAGGCCAGGCGCTGAGCGAAACCACCGTCTATGGCGAGGACGGCCAGATGCTGACCGCGAGCTTCATGGACTATGCCGTGCCGCGTGCCGACAGCCTGCCTTCGTTTCATTTCGAAACGCACAACGTGCCATCCACCACAAATGCCCTCGGCATCAAGGGGGCGGGCGAGGCCGGCACGATTGGCGCGGCGCCGGCCGTGATGAACGCCGTCATCGACGCTCTTTACCGCGCCTATGGTATTCGTCATATCGACATGCCGGCGACACCGTCGCGCATATGGGAAACGATCCGGGACGCTGTGGCAACAAAGTGAAGAATTCCGAGAGTTCGCGGGTCAACAAGCCGCTCACCGGCATCGCCTTCAAGGTCGTGTCCGTCGCCGTCTTCGTGGCCATGTCGTCGCTGATCAAGGCGGCGGGGCCGCTGCCCTCGGGGCAGATCGTGTTCTTCCGTTCCTTGTTCGCGATGCCGCTGATCCTGGTTTTCCTGGGGTTCAACAAAGAGTTATTCACCGCCTTTCACACCAGGCGTCCGCTGAATCACATCCTGCGCGGCACCGTTGGCGTGACGGCGATGGGGCTCAGCTTCTTCGCGCTCACCAGATTGCCTTTGCCCGAGGCAATCACGCTCAACTATGCCCAGCCTCTGCTGGTGGTGGTCTTCAGCTCGATCTTCCTGGGCGAGACTATCCGCGTCTTCCGCTGGAGCGCCGTCGTCGTCGGTCTGATCGGCGTCTGCATCATTTCCTGGCCCAAGCTCACCTTGTTTGAGAGCGGGGGCGGGCTGGCCAACGAGGAAATGCTGGGCGTTGCCGCCGCACTCATAGGGGCGGCGGTGTCGGCCTGCGCCATGATCGTGGTGCGCAGCCTCGTGCACACCGAGCGCACCGCGACGATCGTGCTGTGGTTCTCGCTGACGGCGACCGTCCTGTCGCTGTTCACCTATCCGTTCGGCTGGGCTTCCCTGACGATGACGCAAGCCGCCTTGCTCGTCATGGCGGGCTGCTGCGGCGGGCTGGGCCAGATCCTGATGACCGAAGCTTATCGTTACGCCGATGCCTCCACCGTGGCGCCGTTCGAATATACGTCGATGATCCTTGGCATTGCCGTGGGCTTCTTCGTCTTCGGCGACGTGCCGACGATCCATGTGCTGGTCGGCGGCCTTATCGTGGTCGGCGCGGGCATCTTCATCATCTGGCGCGAGCAGCGCCTGGGACTGGAACGCAAGGCTGCCCGCAAGGCAGCTCCATCGCAGCCCTGAGCCCCGTCAGGCCGATTCAGTTCGTGAGTGGCTTCGCCGCTGCATCGCGTTCCGCCGCCAGCTTCTGCAGAAGGCCGGCCGTGTCGGGATCGGCCGGAAAGAAGGATTCGATCGCAAGCTCTGACAGCGTCACGTCGATCGGAGTGCCGAAGACGGTGATTGTGCTGATGAACGACAGAACTTGTCTTCCCATCATGAGCCGCAGGGGATGCGCGATCGCGGCTGCGGCCGGATGCGTCGGCCGACTTGTGGGTGAAGCACCCGGATAGGAGAGCAATTCGCGTTCGAGTTCCGTCAGCGTCGGATCGCCGGAAGCATCGATCTGCCGCCTGAGCCTTGCAAGCAGATGCCTGCGCCAGTCGTGCAGATTGGTGATGCGCGGCGCCAGACCCGCCGGGTGAAGGCTGAGACGCAACACATTGGCTGGCGGAGCCAGCAACGAGGCGTCGGCAATGTCTTCCAGAAGTGGGGCGAGGGCAGCATTGGCGGCAACCAGATTCCAGTGACGGTCGACCGCAATGGCTGGAAAGGGCTCATGCCCCTTCAGCACCATTTCCACCGCCGCCATCGCAGGTGCCAGCAAGGGGTCGTCGAGCGTGCTTTCGCTGAAGGTCGGCGCATAGCCGGCGGCCAGCAGAAGCTGGTTTCGTTGGCGCAGCGGGACTTCGAGTTGCTCGGCCAGGTTCAGCACCATCTCGCGTGAGGGCACGGCGCGGCCGCTCTCCACGAAGCTCAAATGGCGTTGAGAGATTTCTGCTTCGGCCGCAAGGTCGAGCTGGCTCAGGCGGCGGCGCATGCGCCACTCGCGAATGAGACCTCCTACGGAAAGCTGCTGCGTGCCCATGGCTGGAACCTACTCAAACGCCGCGGCCAATACTATTACCTGCCACGTAATCGCCGGCGGTTCATCCTCCTGTCAGGTTGAAGGCCGCGCGGGCACAGCCGCCCGATGCGATCCTCAACTGGAGCAGAGCCATGACCGTTACCGTCTCACCTTTCATCCGCAACGCCTTGCTGCTGGATGCCGTCGCCACCGGGGCGATCGCGCTGCTGGTCATCGCAGGCGCATCGTTCCTTGCGCCTCTCCTGGGGCTTCCGCAGCAACTCCTGTTTTGGGCAGGCGTCTTGCTTGTGCCGTTTGTAGCCCTTCTCGTAGTGGTTTCGAAACGCCCGGCTGTAGCGCGGATCACGTTGATCGATATCATCGGCATCAATGTGCTCTGGGTTGCCGCCAGCATTGGTCTGCTGGTCTCAGGGCATTTGGCGCCGACGGCGTTGGGCGTAGCCTTCGTCGGCGCACAGGCGGCGTCGGTGTCCGTGTTTGCGGCGCTACAAATAGCGGGCCTTCTCCGCACCGCAAAACATACTGCGCTGCCGGCTAGCTCAGCTCCTTGAGCTTGGCTTTGACCTCGAGAAAATCCCGCCAGGCAAGCTTCTTGTGGGCGGGGTTTCGCAGCAGATAGGCCGGGTGCAGCGTCGGCATCGTCGGGATGGATGTGCCCGATCTTGTCTGGTGCGTTCGCCAATTGCCGCGCAGGCGCAAGATGCCTTCGGTCGTGTTCAGCAGTAGCTTGGCCGACGGCCCGCCCAGCGCCACCAGAACCTTGGGATTCACCAGCTCGATCTGCCGCTCGATGAAGGGGCGGCAGATTTCGGTTTCGTGCGGCGTCGGCGTCCGGTTGCCGGGCGGGCGCCACGGGATGACGTTGGCAATGTAGGCCGAGTTCCGGTCGAGGCCGATGGCCGCCAGCATGCGATCCAGCAAACGCCCCGAGCGGCCGACAAAGGGCAGGCCCTCAATGTCCTCGTCGCGGCCCGGCGCTTCGCCCACCAGCATCACCGCGCTGTTGGGGTTGCCGTCGGCGAAAACCAGGTTCTTGGCGGTAAACTTGAGATTGCAGCCGTCGAAAGCCGCCATCTGCTCGCGCAGTTCGTCCAGCGTGCTGGCGCGGGCGGCCAGCTCGCGTGCAAGTGCTACCTGAGCCTCGTCGGGCACTGCAGCGCTGGCGGCAGGCGCGGGCGGAGGGGCCGGGCGCTGGGCAGCCGCGCGCGGACGATCGGCTGCAGCCGGCCCTCGATTCTCCGGCGCAGCCGACATGCGCGGCGCCTGGACCGGCCCGGGTTGAGCAATTTCCGAAAAGCGGTCGACCGGCTCTTCCACCAGCGCTTCATAGACGCCGGCTTCCGAATAGAAGGCGAGCAACTCGCGCAGGCCGGGCTGCTCATGTATGGGGCTGGAAGTCATGTCCTACAATCTTCCGCGCGGGCCGCGAATGCAAGTCAGCTCGAAGGGATGCGAGGGTCCTGCACCAGATAAAATACGCTGGTCGGCGTGTAATCTGTGATCAGGAAGCCAAACGAGCCGGTCTGTCGTGGGTCGATCTTGCCATCGCGGAACAGCAGTCGATCGTAAGGCTCGAAATGGCGGCTGGAGGCGGAGAAGCTCTCCGACGAGATCGCATCGGCATCGCTGCCTCGCTGGTCGAAGGAGAGGCCGTCGCCATACGTGCTTGGTTGGTCAAGGATTTCCTGAAGCTCGAATTCAAATTCCACCCATGGCTGCCCGCTGCCGTTCATTACTTCCAGCTTCAGGTTGAGAAAGCCGTTGGCATAGTCCCCGGAGAAATCGAAAGCGCGGGTCGGCTTTGTTGCGCGGATCGTCATGGTCACCGGGCTTGCGGAGTAAAGCTCCTCGAAGATGACGAACGGGTCCGCTTTCGTGCCGCTGCCTTTCGCCGACAGGATCCGGAAGCCGCCCAGTTCGTCGGAAAAGGAATAACCGCCCGCAACCCAAGGGCTGCTTGCAGGCGTATCCTCCGGTTTGGCGGGAGGGGAAAAGAGAAGAGTTGAGGCAAAAAGCAGAGTGAAGAGCAACCAGGGCGCTGCGGCGTGTTGCGCCGCGCCAAAACGCATCGATACGGACCGGGCAGGCTCGATGTGACGCATGGACGGAGTATGACGGAGAACAGGCCCCTGCACAAACTCGTGAATTGGTGGGTGGCCATTGCGCAATTGTTTGACGTTTACGTCAATGGTGACTAGGTTCCCCAACGGAAAAATATAAGCTGGTGCAAACTCCGCAATATGTCAGTTGCGCGGTTTCGCGTCGCTTTCGGATGCGCTATGGGAGCCCGAAAGCCAGCAGGATGCCTGATTGAGGGCCAAGCAGTGGTGCGGAGGACTTGATGAGTGAGATTGAACGCGAAAGCATGGAATTCGACGTGGTCATCGTCGGCGCGGGGCCGGCGGGCCTTTCAGCCGCCATACGGCTGAAGCAGGTCAATCCCGAGCTTTCCGTTGTCGTGCTCGAAAAGGGCGCCGAAGTGGGCGCTCACATCCTTTCCGGTGCAGTGGTTGATCCGGTCGGCATCGACAAGCTTCTGCCCGACTGGCGCGAGGAGGCCGATCATCCGTTCAAGACGCCGGTGACCGACGACCATTTCCTCGTGCTTGGCCCTGCCGGATCGGTGCGTCTGCCGAACATGCTGATGCCGCCGCTGATGAACAATCACGGCAACTACATCGTGTCGCTGGGCAATGTCTGCCGCTGGCTGGCCGGCCATGCGGAAGCGCTGGGCGTCGAGATTTATCCGGGCTTCGCCGCTGCCGACGTGCTCTACAACGAGGAAGGCGCAGTCATCGGCGTGGTTACCGGCGACATGGGCGTGGAGCGCGACGGCTCGCATGGGCCGAACTACGCGCCCGGCATGGCGCTGCTCGGCAAGTATGTCCTGATCGGAGAGGGCGCGCGCGGCTCGCTCTCCAAGAAGCTGATAGCCAAGTACAGGCTGGACGAAGGCCGCGAGCCCGGCAAGTTCGGCATCGGCCTGAAGGAACTCTGGCAGGTTGCGCCGGAAAAGCACAAGCCGGGCCTGGTGCAGCATTCATTCGGCTGGCCGCTCGACATGAAGACAGGCGGCGGCTCGTTCCTCTACCACCTCGAGGACAATCTGGTTGCCGTGGGCTTCGTCGTCCACCTCAACTACAAGAACCCCTATCTTGCGCCGTTCGAGGAGTTCCAGCGCTTCAAGACGCATCCGGCGATCCGCGGCACTTTCGAGGGCGGCAAGCGCATCTCCTATGGCGCACGCGCCATCACCGAGGGTGGCTGGCAGTCGGTGCCGAAGCTGACTTTCCCGGGCGGCGCGCTGATGGGCTGCTCGGCAGGCTTCGTAAACGTGCCGCGCATCAAGGGTTCGCACAACGCGGTGCTGTCGGGCATGCAGGCTGCCGAGCATGTGGCCAAGGCGATCGCCGATGGCCGCAGCCATGACGAGATCGCGGGCTACGAGAACGAGTGGCGCGGAAGCGAGATCGGCAAGGACCTGAAGAAGGTCCGCAACGTCAAGCCGCTTTGGTCGCGCTTCGGCACGCTGGTGGGCGTCGGTCTGGGCGGGCTGGACATGTGGCTGAACACGCTGTTCGGCATCTCGCCCTTTGGAACGCTCAAGCACGGCAAGACCGACGCTGCCTCGCTCGAGCCGGCCGCAAAGCACCACAAGATCGAGTATCCCAAGCCGGATGGGGTGCTGACCTTCGACAGGCTGTCCTCGGTGTTCCTGTCGAACACCAATCACGAGGAGAACCAGCCGATCCATCTGCAGGTCCAGGACATGGCCTTGCAGAAGCGCTCCGAGCACGACGTTTTTGCGGGGCCTTCGAGCCGCTATTGCCCGGCTGGCGTCTATGAATGGGTCGAGGAAGGCGGCGATGCGAAGTTCGTCATCAACGCCCAAAACTGTGTCCACTGCAAGACTTGCGACATCAAGGACCCCAACCAGAACATCAACTGGCAGCCCCCGCAAGGCGGAGAAGGGCCTGTCTACCCCAATATGTAGATTTTTATGGTTAACAAACTGTTGAAATAAACGTTCCGATGTGCTTTTTTGGCCACCCCCCTAGTTGGAGTGTGTGTAGCCATGCGTATCATTGGAATGTCAGTGCTTGCCCTTGCCTGCGGCTGGGCGAATTTCGCCCATGCCGGAACCAAGGTAGTCGTCAAGACTGAAACTTATGCCGTCACCGGTAGAAACGGTGCGGAAATCATGAAGTCCATGAATCAGAAGGGTCCACGGCAGGGCTTGCAGGCCCGAGCCATGGCCGCGACGCGTTACGACGTGAAGTGGAACATGGACTGGTCGAAGTCGGGCGGCAGCTGCCGGCTGAAGAGCGCCGACGCGACCCTTTACATCACCTATCGTTTTCCGCGCCTCGCCGGGAAGGTGTCGCCTGATCTCCAGCAGCGCTGGAAGAAGTTCTTCGCGGGCGTTCGCGTCCATGAGGAGCAGCATGGCCGCATCGCCAAGGACATGGTCAACGCGGCACACGCAGCAGTTGCAAGCGCTGCGAACGCCAACGATCCGGGTTGCGCAAGAACCCAGGCTCAGGTGCGTCAGCGCGTTCAGCAGGTTTATGCCAATTATGAAGGCCGCCAGCGGCAGTTCGACGCCAGGGAGCACCACTTCGGCGGCAACGTCGAGAAGCTGGTCTCCGGCCTGATGGCACAGAACTAATATACCGCCGAAGCCGGCAGGGCTACATCAAGCCCTGCCGGCTTTCCGCTGCTTCAGGTCTTGGGGGATTGAGGCGGCGACCGGAAAGCGGGGGCGATTTCCGGTATTTGCGACACCTCGCACGCAGTGCGAGCTACAGCAGGGGTGCTGCCTCGGCAGCAGCCGTTGCTGTCTCCGCACCTTCCCCGAGCGGAGGGGCGGTCTTGAGTGAAAATTCCACCAATACCGGCAGATGATCCGATCCGACCTCCTGCAAGGTCCGGATCGAGAGAACCGTCACGTCTCCCTTGTGGAGCACCTGGTCTATCGGCAAGCCGGCGAAACGCAGAAAATCCGGCAGCCGGTACCATTGCCAGGTCGGGCCGACGGACGGAACCAGCGTCAGCTTACCCATTGCGCCTATCCGCTGTACGGTTTTGCTCCAGGGGGTTGCGTTGAAGTCCCCGGCCAGCAAGGCGGTCTGGCCGAGCATGGACAGCGGGCCCGACAGTGCGGGTATCTGTCGCGGCTGTTCGAACGGCCACGGCCAGCCGAGGTGAAGGGCTGCAATATCGACCGCACGCCCGCCGAAGTCGAGTGGGGCTATGGCGAGAGAGCCACGCTCATAGCACTCTGCTTCCGCCCCCTCGATGAACGGTCGGGCCGACAGGATCGCAACGCCGAAAACGGAGTTGGGATAAGGGCAAAAGATCTGGTGCGGATAAGCGGACGACAAAAGCGTCAGCTTTTCCTTCCACATGTCCGACACTTCGTCGAATGTAACCACGTCCGGGCGGAGACGGCCTATTAGCGACAGGACCTTGTTCGGCTCCGGGTTGTCATAGCGCAGATTGATCTGGAGCAGCCTGTAGACGGGATGCTCGCCATCCTTCGCTGCAGGCCCGGCATGCACGAACCCCAAGCCCGCAAGACGCATCGAACTCGAGACGGTTGCCGTGGCCGCCAGGGCGAAGGCGAGCGTCATGAGGCCCACTTTCCAGAAGCGCCCGGCAAGCAGAGGCAAGGCGGCGAGCGCCATCATCACGGCCAGATGGATGCGGAAATGCGCGAATGAATCAAAGGCCGGATGCAGCGCGTTAAAGAAGCCCGCGACCAGCGGCACCGAGAGCGCAAGAGCGGCAGCAAGTGCTGCCAGACCGATCCTGGTTCGAAAGAGCGTCGTGTCCATGCCCGTCCTTATCGGCAAGAATACGCGTCGTTCAAGATGCCCGTTGGGCGTAACTCGGCGGCGCACGCGCCGCGTCGTTAGATTGCTGCCGCCAGCACAGATACGCCGCGCCGGGCTGAGGCGGCGTTACTGGAACGCCGTCTCCGAAAAGCTGCGCAGCTTGCGGGAATGCAACCGTTCCATGGGCATTTCGGCAAGCTTTTCCACCGCCCTGATGCCGATGTTCAGGTGCTGGGCAACCTGCCGCTTGTAAAATTCCGTCGCCATTCCGGGCAGCTTCAATTCCCCGTGCAGGGGCTTGTCTGAAACGCAGAGCAGGGTCCCATAAGGCACCCGGAAGCGGAAGCCGTTGGCTGCGATGGTGGCGGATTCCATGTCCAGTGCAATCGCCCGAGACTGCGAGAGCCGCTGCACCGGGCCGCGCTGGTCGCGCAGTTCCCAGTTCCGGTTGTCGATCGTGGCGACCGTGCCGGTTCGCATGATGCGCTTCAGTTCGTAGCCGGAAAGGCCGGTAACCTCGGCCACCGCTTCCTGAAGCGCAACCTGGATTTCGGCCAGCGCCGGAATGGGAATCCAGACCGGCAGGTCGTCATCGAGCACATGGTCTTCCCGCACATAGGCATGCGCCAGCACATAATCGCCCAAAGCCTGGGTGTTGCGCAGGCCCGCGCAGTGGCCGAGCATGAGCCAGGCATGGGGGCGCAGCACGGCGACATGGTCGGTTATCGTCTTGGCATTGGACGGGCCAACGCCAATATTGATCATGGTAATGCCGCCATGGCCGGGCTTCTTGAGGTGGTAGGCGGGCATCTGCGGAATGCGCGCCAGCGTCGCGCCTTCGGCGGGCGCTGCCTGCCCAGCCATGGTAACGATGTTGCCCGGCTCTACGAAGCATTCGTAGCCTCCGCCGCCATCGGCCATCAGTCCGCGGGCATAGGCGCAGAATTCGTCGATGTAGAACTGGTAGTTCGTGAACAGCACGAAATTCTGGAAGTGCTCGGGCACCGTCGCCGTGTAGTGCGCCAGCCGGTGCAGCGAATAATCGATGCGCTGAGCGGTGAATGGCGCCAGCGGGCGCGGTTCTCCCGGCAGGGTCTCCAATGTGCCGTTGGCGATGTGGTCGTCGGTCCCGTCGAGGTCCGGCACGTCGAACAGGTCGCGGATCGGGCGCTTCAGGCGCTCGGCAATCGAGCCATCGACATTCGCGTCCTGGAAGAACGCGAAATGCAGCGGGATCGGCGTCGAGCTCTCGGCAATGGTGACCTGCACGCCGTGATTGCGCATGATCAGCCGAAGCTGCTCGATCAGATAGCTTTCGAAGAGGTCGGGGCGCGTGATCGTCGTGGAATAACGCCCGGGCAAGGGCATGTGGCCATAGGCCTGCCTGGAGTCGATCTGCGTGTAGGAAGACGTCGTCACCCTGATTTCGGGGTAGAAGGCGCGATAACGCTTGTTGGTGTCGCCAGTCTCTGCCAGCGAAGCGAAAGAACTCCGCAAGAACGTGGTGTTGCGCTTGTAGAGCATCTTCAGAGCGCTCACCGCTTCGGCAGCGTCCGAGAAAAACTGCTGTCCAAAAGGCTCTGGACAGGAAATCGTTTCAATGGGTTCCGGATAGATTCTCTTTTCCATGACCCAATATAGAGTTTCGCCGTTGCTCTTGGGAGAGGGTACGCGCGAAACCCTGCAGTATTTTGTCAGCTGGAGCGCTGCAGGCTCATCAGCAGGAAAAGACCGGCACCGGTTTTCTTCGCCGCTGGTGCTTCGATGGTCGCACCGCTGCCGGAGCGCGCGGCCGGAACGGCCAGCGCCGGGCCTGCCACCAGGCCGACAAGCAGGGCTGCGCGAGGAAGCAGCGTGAAGAATGTCGGGAAAAGTTCGAAGGCTTTTTTCATGAGCGGGCTTCTTTACGCAGAGGAATGCGGCATCTCAATGGCGGCCAACCGCGCAAACGAGCCCGGTTTCGAAGAAGCAGGGGCGAACCGCGCCGTGCTCCCATGAATGAGGCGAGTGGCTTTGCGCTACGAGCATCGAAAAGAACATGCCGAACAGCGCCATCAGCAGACAGACGATCGTGAACCGACGAGCAAGCATTGTCCGCGCCTCCTTCAATGCGGATGACAATGCCTGAGCGCGGCTGAATGGCCTCTGATAGGTCCATTCATCTTGGGTTCAATTTTATTAATCGCCGTTTACGAAACGGCTTCTTGTGTTTGCGCGGGGCCTGCTTATGTGCAGGAGACCCCGAGTGAGACATTGGAGGCCACTTCATGACGACGCAGACCAAGCCGATCGAGCTCTACTACTGGCCGACGCCGAACGGCTGGAAAATCTCCATCATGCTCGAGGAACTGGGCGTTCCCTACACGGTGAAATATGTGAACATCGGCCGCGGCGAGCAGTTCGAGCCCTCCTTCCTGAAGATCTCGCCCAACAACCGCATGCCGGCCATCATCGATCCCGAGGGGCCGGGCGGCGATCCGATCTCGGTGTTCGAATCCGGAGCCATTCTTCAGTATCTCGGCCGCAAGTTCGGCAAGCTCTATCCCGCCGATGAACGCCAGCGCGTCGAGGTCGACCAGTGGCTTTTCTGGCAGATGGGCGGGCTGGGCCCCATGGCCGGCCAGGCAAACCATTTCCGCGTCTACGCGCCCGAAAAGGTTCCCTACGCGATCGAGCGCTACACAAACGAGGTGAACCGCCTCTACGGCGTCATGAACAAGCGCCTGGCCGATCGGGAATTACTCGCGGGCGACTATTCGATTGCCGACATTGCCAGCATCGGCTGGGTGATGGGCTACGAGCGCCAGGGTCAGGACCTGAACGAGTTCCCGAACCTCAAGCGCTGGTTCGAGGCGATGAAGGCACGGCCTGCGGTGCGGCGCGGCATCGATGTCGGCAAGGAAGAACGCGAGCGCCAGAACCTTGCGACCGACAAGGAAGCGCAAAAGATCCTGTTCGGCCAGCGCGCCCGCGCCTGATGGACCTTTAAATGACCCGGCCCGCGCAGCGGCTGCTCGCGGGCCGGCTCCTGATCGGTATCCGGGCTCTCGTCAGAGCTTCGTCCAGTTCTGGCTCTTGCAGATCAGGCCGCCAAACACGCAGCCGCTCATCTTCATCGAACCTCCGTTGAGCTTGGCCTTGCCCTTGTAGGTCTTGTCGTCGGCCGGGTCGGTGATGGAGCCGGCATAGCTGCCTTCGCCGCTGGCGCTCATCTTGCCGATCTGCTTTCCGGCGTGCTTGCCGGTCTTCAGCGTGATGCAGAAAGCACCTCCGCAGTTTCCTATCGCTGCGGTCTCGCCGCTCTGCGTCTTCCAGTTGCCCTCGATCGGGTCGGCATATGCGGCGCCTGCCATCAGCGTCAAAGCGGCAATAGCCATGCTCAGTTTGCGAAACATCCATGTCCTCCCTTAGGCGTGGCTGGCCGAGCTCGCCGGCATCGGCCGCTTACGCAAACGTAAGCTAATCCAACGCCTCGGAAAACGAAAGCGCTGCCGCAACGGCAGGAGAGAAGGGTTTTTGCGGGGGGCTCCGGACGTTTTTTCAGGAGAATGTTGGAGTATCCAGCGCAAGTTCACCGCATTCTTGGTTAGAAAAGGGTTTCCGGCCAAGGCGTGAATTTTCATCCAATTTTTCGGAAACCCCAGCGGTTTCGCGGCCTTGCATCCTTAATGAATTCAGTAATTTACCAGTTGTTTGAACTTTGTTTGCGCCAAATTAAGCACGCGATTTAACGGCGAATTCAAGCCTCGGGTTCATCCTTCGAAGCATCGGAAGAGCAGCCCGCGACGACAAAAAGAGGCCGCTCTCCAGCAACGGACAGGGACCTTCAAAATGGCACGCTTTGAAATGATGGAGGCCGGCGTCGGCGCGATCGGAACCGCTGCACAGGCCGATGTTCTTCTTGAGCTTGGCATCATGTATGCCACCGGCCGCGACTGCGAGATTGACGTCGTCGCCGCCCACAAGTGGTTCAACATCGCTGCGATCAAGGGCTCGGCCCGTGCAGCCGAACTTCGCGCCGAGCTTTCGGGTTCGATGTCGAAGCCCGAGATTGCCCGGGCGCTGCGTGAAGCGCGCGAATGGATGACGATGCACTGAGCCGCTGGCTCGGCATGTGAACATGAAATGGGCCAAAGCCGCGAAGACGGCAACGCCCCACCAGAAGAACGCGGCAGCTTGGAGGCGGGCGAGCCGCGCACCGAATGAGCAACTGATCGCATCTGGCGGGGGACACGCGTTCGATGCGCGCAACCAGAAAGCCGCGCAGCAAGAATATGCCGCGCGGCTTTCTGCGTTTGATTGTCGGCGTGGGCGTGTTGCATCGCCACCGCCGCAAATGATATTTCCGCGTAGCCTGGGATAAACAAGGTGGCTTTCGGCGCCATGCCGATATCGGAGGACATTAAGGTGATAAAGAAATCATTGCTCGGAGCCGCCCTGGTCGGCTTCGTGTTGGCGGCGCAGGCTGCGCGCGCCGACGACATTACATTTGCTGTGGTTGGCCCGATGACAGGCCAGCTCGCCAATATCGGCGATCAGTTCAAGCAGGGTGCTGAGGCCGCAGCAAAGGCTATCAATGAAAAGGGCGGCGTGATGGGCCGCCAGGTCAAGATCGCGATCGAAGACGACGTCTGCGATCCGAAGCAGGCGGTGTCGGTGGCCAACCGCATCGTCGCCAATGGCATCAAGTTCATCGACGGCCACGCATGCTCGGGCTCGAGCATTCCGGCTTCGGCCGTCTATGCCGAAAGCGGCGTGCTGATGATGAGCCCGGCTTCATCGAACCCGATCATGACGGACGACGCGGCCGCCAAGGGCTGGTCGACCATCATGCGTCTCTACACGCGCGACGACGCCCAGGGCGCCTTCATCGGCCCGTGGATCGCCAAGAAGTATGCCGGCAAGAACGTCGTTATCCTGCACGACAAGAGCGCCTACGGTCAGGGCGTGGCCGATGCCGTTCGCAAGACGATGAACGAAGGCGGCCTGACGGAAATCCTCTACGAGGGCCTGAACGCCGGCGAGAAGGACTATTCTGCGCTCGTCACCAAGCTGAAGGGCATGAAGGCCGACGTCGTTTACTACGGCGGATACCACCCCGAAGCCGGTCTCATTCTGCGCCAGTCGTCGGAGCAGGACTTCAAGTTCCAGCTGATCATGCCGGACTCCATCGCCTCGCCGGAATTCTGGCAGATCGCCGGCCCGGCTGGCGAAGGCACGATGTTCGTGTTCCCGTCTGACCCGCAGGCCAAGCCCGAAGCCAAGGAAGCCATCGAGAAGATCAAGGCCGGCGGCTTCGTGCCGGAGGGCTTCACGCTGTTCTCCTATGCCGTGATCCAGGCCTTCGCGCAGGGCATCGAGCGCGCCGGCACCGACGACCCGATGAAGGTCGCCGAGGCGCTGAAGAACGGCGAGGCAATCGATACCGTCGTCGGCCCGGTCGTGTTCGACGAGAAGGGCGACCTCAAGAACGCCGCCTACGACATCAACCAGTGGCACGACGGCAAGTACGCTCCGATCGAGCAGTAATGCCGGACGCCATATTGGCGATTTGACGAGATGGCCGGGCTAGTCCCGGCCATTTTCGTTTCGACGGTTCGGATTTGCTGCGCCTCAGGCGCCTGCCTGCTCGACGAAACGAACCAGGACGGTTCCATCCGTCACCTGCGCGCCTTCAGCGGCGATTTCCGCAATGGTCCCGTCATGCAGGGCCGCGATGGTGTGCTCCATCTTCATCGCTTCCAAAATGAGAAGCGGCTGGCCCTTCTTCACGGTGTCGCCCTTGTCGGCGCGCACGAGCTTGACGAGACCGGGCATCGGCGCGCGCATGCTGCCGACGCCAGCTTCGGCATCCGCTGCATTCGCGAAGGGATCGGGCACGGTGAACGTATAGGAGGCGCCGTTTCCGAAAACCGTCACATGGCCCGGCCACAGCGCGGTTGCGGCGAGGTCGTCCCGCGACAGGGTGATGGGGGCGGCGGTGTCGACGCGAACTGCGAAGAGATTTTCCGCGAGAGTGACAAGGGTGGCCGTATGTTCCTGCGCGTCGAAATGCAGGGACACTTGCCGTTCTATCGGATGGAAATGGCTGTAGCCTGCCAGAGCCACCCATGGATCGTCCGGGAGGAGCTCGAGCGGAACTATGCCGGAGACTGCCAAGGCAGCACGGGCAATAGTGCCAGCATCAGGTTTGCGTTTCGCAGTCAGCGCCGCCTGTTTGCGTCCGATCAGGCCGGTGTCGACGTCGCCCGCGGCGAAATCCGCGTCCTGGGCAAGCGCGGTCAGGAAGCCGACATTGGTAACAGAGCCCGCAATTCGGGTCTTCTTCAGCGCAGCCACCAACGTGTCGAGCGCCGAACGCCTGTCATCAGCGTGGACCACAAGCTTTGCGATCATCGGGTCGTAATAGGGCGAGATGGCATCTCCCTGGCGCACTCCCGTCTCGATGCGAACCGGCGAGCCCTCCGGAGCCTTCTTCGGGAACTCCAGGTGGTGCAGCGTGCCGATGGCTGGCAGGAAATCACGCTCGGGGTCTTCGGCGTAGATGCGCGCTTCGAAGGCGTGGCCGGAGAACGCGATCTCTTCCTGGCTTTTCGGCAGTTTCTCGCCAGCGGCGACGCGAAGCTGCCATTCCACCAGATCGATGCCGGTGATCATCTCCGTTACCGGATGCTCGACCTGCAAGCGGGTATTCATTTCCATGAACCAGAAGCGGTCAGGCCTCAGCCCAGCGGAAGCATCGACGATGAATTCGATGGTGCCTGCGCCTGAATAGGAAATCGTCTTGGCGGCCTTCACCGCCGCTTCGGTCATGGCCTGGCGCATTCCATCAGTCATTCCGGGAGCGGGGGCTTCCTCGATCACCTTCTGGTGCCGGCGCTGCGCGGAGCAATCGCGCTCGAACAGATGGACGGCGTTGCCGAAATTGTCGCCGAAGACCTGAACCTCGATGTGGCGAGGCTTTTCGACGTATTTCTCGATCAGCACGCGGTCGTCGCCAAACGCCGCCTGCGCTTCACGCCGCGCACCCGACAGCGCGTCGGCGAATTCGTCGGCATGCTCGACCCGGCGCATGCCCTTTCCGCCGCCGCCGGCACGCGCCTTGATCAGAACCGGATAGCCGATCTCGCGAGCCTTGGAGGCCAATAGGACAATGTCCTGCGCTTCGCCATGGTAACCCGGCACCACGGGCACACCTGCCTCTTCCATCAGGCGCTTGGCAGCGTCCTTCAGGCCCATGGCGCGGATGGAGGCAGCGGAAGGGCCGATGAACACCAGTCCGGCCGCCTCCACCATTTCAACGAAGTCCGGATTTTCGGAAAGAAAGCCGTAGCCGGGATGGATTGCTTCGGCGCCGGTGGCCTTGGCTGCCGCTACGATCCTGTCGCCGCGCAGATAGCTCTCGCCGACCGGCGAGGCGCCGATATGCACCGCCTCGTCGGCCATGGACACGTGTAGGGAGCCGGCATCCGCGTCGGAATAGACCGCGACGGTGCGAATGCCCATGCGCCGTGCGGTTCGGACGACGCGAACCGCGATCTCGCCGCGATTGGCGATCAGAATCTTGCTGAACATCAACCCTCCCGAAACGTCCGACCTCGCCGGTCAGGCCCGACTGCCGACAAGCGCGAAGAGTGCGCCCTGCGGATCGGTGCATTGTACGATCCAGGCACCGCCCGGCACTTGTATCGGCCCCATCAGAACCTTGCCATTGTTTTCGGCGACCCGCTTTGCGGCCGCGTCGATGTCGCCGACGTTGAAGTAATAGAGCCAGTAGGGCGGCGAGGGAATCTGCGGCGGCTTCGTCATCATGCCGCCGATCGCGTCGCCACCGGCTGCAAACAGTTGGTAGGTGCCCATCTCCCCCATGTCGACCGCGTCGCCCTTGGTCCAGTGAAACTGGCTTGCATAGAAGTCGAAAGCGCTTTTCCAGTCTGCCGCGAGAAGCTCGTGCCAGCCGACATGGCCGGGGGTCATCTGCGGGGCTGGCGTGCCGCCTTCGCCCTTGGGCGTGATCATCATGAACAACGCCCCTTGAGGGTCGGTCACCACCGAGAAGCGGCCGATTTCCGGGATGTCCTCAGGCTCGCGTATGACCTTGCCGCCGGCCTTGCGCACGCTTTCGGTGGCCGCGTCCACGTCGGCGGAATAGAGATAGCCGATCCAGGCGGGCTTCATGCCGGCCGCTTCCGCGGGAGTGGCCATGACGCCGGCCACCCCGGTATCGCCCGCCTTCATGATGACGTAGCGCATCTCGCCGCCGCTTTCCCAGGGCTCGCACTTCCAGCCCACCACGGTCTTGTAGAAGTTTTCTGCAGCATCGACGTCGCTGGTAATCAGCTCATACCAGACAAATTTGCTCGGATTGGCAGTCATGTCAGGCTCCTTCGTCGTCAGGTTGCTCTTTCGAGCCCGCGCCGGAGTGACGCTACATCCTAAATAGGCCGAATTTCGTGTCCGGCACCGGTGCATTGAGCGTGGCCGAAAGGCTTAGCGCCAGCACGTCGCGGGTTCTTGCCGGGTCGATTATGCCATCGTCCCAGAGCCGCGCCGAGGAATAAAGCGGGTGGCCCTCGTGTTCATATTTTTCGAGGATCGGCGCGCGGAATGCAGCTTCTTCCTCCTCGGTCCACGTGCCGCCCCTGCGCTCAATGCCCTCGCGCTTGACCATCGCAAGCACGGTTGCGGCCTGCTCGCCGCCCATGACCGAGATGCGCGCGTTGGGCCACATCCACAGGAAGCGAGGCGAAAACGCGCGACCGCACATGCCGTAGTTTCCGGCGCCGAACGAGCCGCCGATTATGACGGTGAGTTTCGGCACCTGTGCGGTGGCCACCGCCGTCACCAGCTTGGCGCCGTCCTTGGCAATGCCGCCGGCCTCGTATTTCGCCCCCACCATGAAGCCGGTGATGTTCTGCAGGAAGATCAGCGGGATCTTGCGTTGGCAACACAGTTCGATGAAATGCGCGCCCTTCAGCGCGCTTTCCGAAAACAGCACGCCATTGTTGCCGAGAATGCCCACCGGCATGCCGTGGATATGGGCAAAGCCGGTCACCAGCGTGGAGCCGTAGTTCTGCTTGAACTCGTCGAACTCGGAGCCGTCGACGATGCGGGCGATGATCTCGCGTACGTCGTATGGGTGGCGGGTATCGGTCGGCACGACGCCATAAATCTCTTCCGGCGCGTAGAGCGGCGGGATCGGCTTCTTCAGATTGAGCCCAATCATCTTCTTTCGGTTCAGGTTTCTGACGATCTGCCTTGTGATCGCCAGCGCATGCGCGTCGTCCATTGCGTAGTGGTCGGCAACGCCTGAGAGCCGTGTGTGGACATCCGCACCGCCCAGTTCCTCGGCCGTCACCTCCTCGCCGGTTGCTGCCTTCACCAGCGGCGGGCCGCCCAGGAAGATGGTGGCCTGGTTGCGCACCATGATCGTTTCGTCGGACATGGCCGGCACATAGGCTCCACCTGCCGTGCAGGAGCCCATGACGCAGGCGATCTGCGGAATGCCCGCCGCCGACATGTTGGCCTGGTTGTAGAAGATGCGGCCGAAATGCTCGCGGTCCGGAAATACCTCGTCCTGGTTGGGCAGGTTGGCCCCGCCGGAATCGACCAGATAGACGCAAGGCAGGTTGTTCTGCATGGCGATTTCCTGCGCCCGCAGGTGCTTTTTCACCGTGACCGGATAGTAGGTGCCGCCCTTCACGGTGGCGTCGTTGACGACGACCATCACCTCGCGCCCCTCGACGCGGCCGACGCCGGCGATCATCCCGGCCGATGAAATATCGCCGCCATACATGTTCCAGGCCGCGAACTGACCGACTTCGAGAAAGGGCGAACCGGCATCCAGCAGCTGGGCCAGGCGCTGGCGTGGCAGGAGCTTGCCGCGCGCGGTGTGGCGCTTGCGCGCTTCCTCCGAACCGCCGCCCTCGACGATGGCAGCATTCTCGGCAATATCGGCCACCAGCGTGCGCATGTGCTCGGCATTGGCCTTGAAGGTGTCGGAGGAGGGGGAAAGCTGGGACTGGATGACAGGCATGTCAGAGGCTCTCCGCCATCATCTCGCGGCCGATCAGCCAGCGCCGGATCTCGCTCGTTCCGGCGCCGATCTCGTAGAGCTTGGCGTCTCGCAGCAGGCGGCCGGTTGGATAGTCGTTGATGTATCCGTTGCCGCCGAGAAGCTGGATAGCGTCGAGCGCCATCTGTGTGGCCTTTTCGGCGGCGAAGAGGATGCAGCCGGCCGCGTCCTTGCGGGTGGTGTGGCCTCGGTCGCAGGCGCCGGCCACGCCATAGACATAGGCGCGCGCGGCGTTCATCGTTGTGTACATGTCTGCGAGCTTGCCCTGCACGAGTTGGAACTCGCCGATCGGCTGCCCGAACTGCTTGCGCTCGCGCACGTAGGGAACCGCCACGTCCAGGCAGGCGGCCATGATGCCGAGCGGGCCGCCGGCCAGCACGGTACGCTCATAGTCGAGGCCCGACATCAGAACCTCCACGCCCGCGCCTTCCTCGTTCAGCACGTTTTCGAACGGCACCTCCACATCCTCGAACACGAGTTCACCGGTATTGGAGCCACGCATGCCGAGCTTGTCCAGCTTCTGCGCCACGGAAAAGCCGGGCATGGTATTCTCGACCACAAACGCGGTTATTCCGCGCGACTTCTGCTCCGGGTCGGTCTTGGCATAGACCACCAGCGTATCGGCGTCGGGGCCGTTGGTGATCCACATCTTAGTGCCGTTGAGCACATAGCGGTCATTGCGCTTTTCGGCGCGCAGCCTCAGCGACACCACGTCCGATCCCGAACCTGATTCCGACATGGCGAGCGCGCCGACCCTCTCGCCGGAGCACAGCGGCGGCAGAAACTTCTCCTTCTGCGCCGGCGTGGCCCAGCGGTTGATCTGATTGACGCAGAGGTTTGAATGCGCGCCATAGGACAGGCCGACCGAGGCGGAAGCGCGCGAAATCTCCTCCATTGCCACGACATGGGCGAGATAGCCCATGCCGCTTCCGCCAAAATCGGCCGAAGCGGTGATGCCAAGCAGGCCGAGCGCGCCCATCTCGGCCCAGAGATGCTCCGGAAACTGGTTGGCGCGGTCTATCTCCGCCGCCAGCGGCGCGATCCTGTCCTGGGCGAAGCGCCGCACGAGGTCGCGCAATGCTTCGATGTCCTCGCCTTGCCCGAAATCAAGCGTTTGCGTGTACATAGGGGCGCTCCCTGGGCTTGTCCGCGCCGGTCAGGCGCATGGTCATGGCAAGGTAGGTCTCGGCCACTTCTTCCACCGAGAGACGCTCGTCCGGGCGGAACCAGACAATCACGCCGGTGATCATCTGGATGATTGCAATTGCCGTCAGCCCGATGTCGTCGACGTCGAAAACGCCGGCTTCCGTCCCGTCACGCAGTATCTGGCGCAGTTCCTTTTCATAGGCAGTGCGCAGCCGAAGGATCGCGGTCAAATTATCGCGCGAAAGGCTGCGAAGCTCCATGTTGGAGACATGGGTCGAATGCCGCCGCTCGACATGGAAGCGGATGTGGTTTCGCACATAGGCGGCAAGCTCCGCGCGCGGATCGTCGGTGGCCGGGCGCACAGCTTCCCAGGCGGCAAGCAAGCCTTCCATGTGCTCGCGCATAAGCGTGAAAAGCAGGTCTTCCTTGGTGGGAAAGTAGCGGTAGAGGGCGGCGGCCTGCACGCCGACCTCGGCGGCAAGCTGGCGCATGGAGACAGCCTCATAGCCGAAACGCGCCATCAGACTGATCGCCGCGTCCCGAATGGCGGCTTCCGTCCTTCCACCGTCGGAGCCTGTCGTTCGCGCCATCCACTGCTCCCTTGCTGGAGAAAATAATAAAACGAGCGTTCAATTAATTCAAGGCGCGACTGACAGCATGGAATGGCGCCTTACCGGGGGCAGCAGAGGGCAAATGGAGAGCTGGGCTTCCGCCTCGAGTGGGAGAAGGATCGCCTTCTGGAACGGCCTATGTAGCCCGGACTTGGCGTCAGGCTTCGCAGGGGCGGCAGCCCTGTTGCGTGCAAAATTCCGGAGGCGAGGAGCAGCCGGCCACCGCTCCGATCAGAGAGCGGGGGCCGGTATTGGATCGGCGTAAGCGAGAGGCGCGGAGTTGCAGTTCGCCCGCCGCGCCCTGGGGAAATCAGCCGCGGGCTGCTGCCAGTGCACCGGGCAGTTCCTCGCCGAAAATCTCCAGTTCGTGGTCAAGGCCCACGCTGACACGGATGCAGCGGTTGAGCACCGGCGCCATCGGCTTGCGGATGAAGACGCCGCGAGCCAGCATGTGCTGCATCACCTTCATGGCGAAATCGGCGTCGCCGCCGCAATCGATGGTCACGAAATTGGTGGCGGACGGGATGGGAGCGAGGCCGTTCTCGCGAGCAATCGCCGAGATGCGGTCGCGCCCGGCAGCAACCTTGCCCACTACCGTGGCGAGGTAGTCCTGATCGGCCAAAGCTACCTCGCCGGCGATCTGGGCCATGCGGCTGACGCCATAGTGATTGCGGATCTTTTCGAACTCGGAGATCAGCTGGGCGTCACCGAAGGCGTAGCCGCAGCGGATGCCGGCGAGGCCATAGGCCTTGGAGAAGGTGCGCATGCGCAGCACGTTGAGGCGATCGACCTCGATCGGCGGCAGCGCGGAGGCCGGCGCCGTTTCGCCATAGGCCTCGTCCAGGATCAGCATGGTGGTTTCGGGCAATGCGTCCATGAAGCGGATCAGCTCGTCCGTCTCCCACCAGGTGCCCATCGGGTTGTCGGGATTGGAGAGATAGACCAGTGGCGCATTTTCCCGTTTCACCGCCGCCAGCAGCCCGTCCAGGCTTTCACGGTCGTTCTCATAGGGCACCGTCACCAGCCTGCCGCCGACGCCGGCGACATGGAAGTTGAATGTCGGATAGGCGCCAAGCGAAGTGACCACCGCGTCGCCGGGCGAAACCAGCATGCGAACCGCCAGGTTCAGCACACCGTCGATGCCTTCGCCGACGACCACATTGTCGGAGCCGAGTCCGAGGTGAGCTGCGAGCGCGGTGCGCAGATCATGATTGTCGGGATCGCAGTACATCCACATATCCTTGGCGACGTCCTGCATCGCTGCGATCACGCGCGGGGAGGGGCCGAAGCTGCTCTCATTCGCACCAATGCGGGCGCGGAACGGCCGCCCGCTCATTCTCACCTGCGCCTCCGGGCCGACGAAAGGCACCATTGCCGGAAGGGCGGCGATGATCGGGGTCAGGGGCGGGCGCTGCTTCATGGTTTCATGGCTCTCAAATTTCAGGGGGCGACAACCTCATGGGCCATCGCGTCTGCCCGCAGATAGCAGAGTTCGGCCGGGCAGGCCTCAGGATTCTTGCGTGCCAGGCGGTTTGGAAGCCGTCAATTCCACCGGCAGAAAGCGGCGCGCCCGAACAGATCGGCCGGGCGCGCCGGGTAAGCGTCAGTGTGCAGCAACTTCCGCCGCGGGCGCCGCTTCGCCGGCGTCCTTGCGCGCGAAATCCTTGCGGGAAATCAGCGTGTAGAACATCGGGACCACGAACAGGGTGAACAGCGTTCCCACCAGAACGCCCGAGAAGATCACCAGGCCCATGGAATGGCGCGCAGCGGCGCCAGCGCCTGCCGCCTTGATCAGCGGCACCACGCCGAGCGCCATGGCGGCGGTGGTCATCAGGATCGGCCGCAGGCGTACCTTGGCCGAAGCCACGATCGCCTCCATACGAGAAAGGCCATGCTCCTCGCGCTGCTGGTTGGCGAATTCGACCAGCAGGATGCCGTGCTTGGTGATGAGGCCGATCAGCGTGATCAGGCCCACCTGCGTGTAGATGTTCAGCGTACCGAGCCCAAGGTTCAGCGGGACGAGGGCGCCGAAGATCGAAAGCGGCACCGACATCATGATGATCAGCGGATCGCGGAAGCTCTCGAACTGCGCCGCGAGCACCAGATAGATCACCACAATGGCGAGGGCGAAGGCGATCAGGATCGTATTGCCCTGTTCCTTCTCCAGCCGCGACTGGCCGGAATAGTCGACGAAGAAGCCTGAAGGCAGCAGCGGCTTGGCAATTTCTTCGATCGTTGCCAGGCCGTCGCCGGTGGTCACGCCCGGCAGGGGCAGGGCCGAGATCGTGGCCGAGTTCAGCTGGTTGAACTGCTCGATCGAGGCCGGCGAGGCATTGGTGCTGATGTTCACTACGGCCGACAGCGGCACCATTTCGCCGGTCATGCTGCGGACGAAGAACTGCCCGAGCTTTTCCGGATTGCCGCGGAAGGTATCCGGCACCTGGGTGATGATGTCGTAGCTGTTGGCGTCGCGATCGAATTGCGCGATGGCGCCGCCGCCGACCAGCAGACCGAGCGTCGTTCCGATATCCCGGATGGGAATATTGAGCGCCGCCGCGCGGTCCCGGTCGATGGTGATCGTCACCTGGGGCGCGTCGAAGGAGAGCGAGTTCTGCACGATGATGAATCGCCCGGAAGCCGTCGCCTTCTGCTTGATCGCCTCGGCCACTTCGAACACCTGGCTCGGATCGCCGGTCGACTGGATGACCAGCGAGATCGGCAGGCCGCCGCCGGCGCCGGGCAGAGATGGCGGCGCGAAGACCAGCGCCTGGGCACCGGCCACCTTCTTCAGCCGGTTCTGGATGTCCTGCTGGATTTCCTTCTGCGAGCGCGTGCGATCGGCCCAGTCCTTGAACGCCCAGACCGAGAAGCCGCTGTTCGTCTCGCCGCCGAGGCCGACGATGGAGAAGTTGGCGCGCAGTTCGGGCAGATCCGCCGTCAGGTCGCGAATCTGGTCGGCATAGAGACTGGTGTATTTGGTCGTGGCGTAGCGCGGCGCCTGGATGAGCGAGAACAGCGCGCCCGAATCCTCCTCGGGCGCCAGCTCGCTCGAGGTCTTGACGAACATGAAGCCGGTCACCGCCACCAGCGCCACGACGACCAGCATCGTCACCGGGCGGTATTTCAGCGAGCCGGAAACCAGCCGCTCATAGCGATTGGCAATGCTGTCGAAGGTCCGGTCCACCAGGCTCTGGAAACGGCCATGGCCGGGCTTCAGCAGCCGGGCCGACATCATCGGCGTAATGGTGACGGCGACGAAGCCCGAAATGATGACCGCGCCTGCCAGCGTAACGGCAAATTCCCTGAACAGCGAACCGGTCAGGCCGCCGGTAAAGGCGAGCGGTGCGAACACGGCGGCAAGCGTGATGGTCATGGCCACCACCGGCGCGAAGATTTCGCGCATGCCCTTGAACGCCGCCTGCATCGGCGACATGCCTTCTTCCATATGCCGGTGGATGTTCTCCACCACCACGATGGCGTCGTCGACCACAAGGCCGATGGCCAGAACCATCGCCAGCAGCGACAGCAGGTTGATCGAATAGCCCATCGTCAGAAGGATGAAGCAGACACCGATCAGCGACAGCGGAATGGTGACCACCGGCATCACCACCGAGCGGAACGAGCCGAGGAACAGCAGGATGACCACGATCACGATGGCGACCGCCTCGGCGATGGTCTTGAAGACTTCGGAGATCGAAGCGCTGATCGTCTCGGTGGAATCGTAGACGAGATTGATCGTCATGCCATCCGGCAGGCTGCTCTGGATGGCAGGCAGTTCCTTGATGACGGCCGAGGCAGTGTCGAGCGGGTTCGCCGACGGGGTGGGGAACACGCCGATGAAGGTGCCCGGATTGCCGTTGAAATTCACCACCGTGTCGGTGCTTTGGGCGGCGAGCTCGACCTTGGCGACATCGCGCAGCCGCACGACATTGCCCTTGTCGGACCGCAGCGGCAGCGCGCCGAAGGCCTCGGGGTTCTGCAGCGTGGAGCGCAGCGTGATGGAGTGTGCGACATATTCGTTCTTGGTCTTGCCGGGGGCGGCAAGGAAGTTGGACGAATTGATAGCGTTCAGAACTTCCGCGGCGGTCAGGCCGCGGGCGGCCAGGCGGATCGGGTCGATCCAGACGCGCATCGAGTAGTTCGCCGCGCCCAGCACCTGCACTTCGGCCACGCCCTGGATGGTGGAAACGCGCGGGCGGATCACGCGCTCAATATATTCGGTCAGCTCCTCCGACGTCATGTTCGGGTTCTGCATCGCCAGATACATGATGGCGAATTGCTGGCCGGTGCCCTTCACGATGGTCGGGTCCTTGGCGTCGCTCGGCAGCTTGCTCTTGACCTGCTGCACCTTGGACATGACCTCGGTCAGCGCCACGTCGGGATCGGAGCCGAGCTTCATCTGCACCGTCACGATGCTGGCCGAAGGCCGGCTCTGCGACGTGACATAGTCGATGTTCTCGGTCGTGGAGACCGCAGAGGAAATCGGCGCGGTGATGAAGCCCTGGATCAGATCCGGGCTCGCGCCCGGATAGGCCGTGGTGATGGTGATCACCGTTTCATCGACCTTCGGATATTGCCGCACCGAAAGATTGAAGATGCCCTGGAAGCCGAGAAGCAGGATCAGCAGGGCAACGACCGTCGACAGGACCGGCCGACGAATGAAGATGTCGGAAAAGCTCATTTCTTTGCCTGCTCCGGCTGGGTCGGAAGGGCAGGGTTGACGGTGTTGTCGATGGCCACCGGCGCGCCGTTGGAAAGCCGGTTCTGGCCTGCCGTCACCACCTGGTCGCCCGCGGCAACCCCTTGCAGGATCTCGACAAGACCGTCGGAGCGGCGTCCCGTCTTCACGAAAACCTGACGTGCTACGAGCTTCGGCTCGGGCTGCTCGGAGGCCTTGGCCTCGTCCACGACGCCCGCGCCGCCAGAATTCGCCGCTGCCTGCGGCTCTTCCGGGCGGATCACGAAGACATAGTCTCCGTAAAGGCTGGTCACCACGGAGGTCTGCGCCAACGCGACCACGTTCTTCTCCTCAGGCAGGATAACGCGCGCCTGGACGAACTGGCCCGGGCTGAGCTTTCCGCCGGAATTGGCCACTTCGGCCCGAACCGCCACGAGGCGCGAAACCGGGTCTACCTTCGGCTCGACGCCGATGATGGTTCCTTCAAACGGCATATCCTCGGACGAGACGCCGAAGCGGACATGGCCGCCGATCTTCAGCAATCCAATCTGCTGTTCGGGAATCGAAAAATCGACATACATCGTCTCCAGGTCCTGAAGGGTGGCGACGATGGTGCCGGGGGCGAGATACTGGCCCAGATCGACCCTGGGAATGCCGACGGTGCCGTTGAAGGGGGCGCGAAGCTGCTTCTGGTCCACAAGCGCCTGAAGCTTGGCGACCTGCGAGGCAGAGGCATCGGCTGCGGCGCGAGCGGAATCGACCGTCACATCCGAACCCACGCCGCGCTTCTGCAGCACAGCGGCGCGTTCCAGGGTCGTCTTGTCGAGCGCGGCCTGCGTCTTGGCCGCGGCAAGATCCGCCTGCTGAACGGCGTCATCGAGCTGGATAAGCACGGCGCCGGCCTTCACCTGCTCGTTGGCGGTGAAACGGATTTCCTTGACCAGCCCGGCGGTCTCGACGGTCAGGTCGACACCCCTTGATGCGCTGACCGTGCCGATGGCCTCGATACCGGGCGTCCAGGTAACCGGTTCGACCTCTTGCGACGACACGGTGAGCGTCGCCACCGGCATGTTGGCGAAAAACTGCTTGATGGCGTTGTCGCGGAACAGGTTGAAACCGACGATCCCGCCGCAAACGAGCACAAGGAGAACAAAGGCAATAAGGAAGCGCTTTATCATAGCGTCACCGACATCGAAAAACTGGGTTGAGCTGGCTCAGGCACACGTCTTCATCCCCACGCTGCCTTCCGGAAAAAGCAGTGGTTGAAAACTTGGTGGCATTTACTGTACCGTCTGGACGGTAATGTCAATGTATTTCGGAGATTCCAATGGCGGCTGAGAAGGTGACATCCCGGCAGAGAATCCTAGCGGCGGCCGCACAAGTAGCGCGCGACGTCGGGCCGGCTCACCTCTCGCTTGATGCCGTCGCGCAGCGTGCCGCGGTCTCGAAAGGCGGTCTTCTCTATCACTTCCCCAGCAAGGCCAAGCTGCTGGAGGCACTGGTGGAGCAGCATCTGAGCGAGTTCGACGCGGCCCTGAACAGGAAGGAGGAGCAGCAACAGGGTTGTCCCAACAGCCTGATCTCGTCCTACCTAAAAATGTTTGTCACCGAACTCGAGCAGTCCCAGCCGCCCGCTTCGGGTGTTTTGGCGGCGATGGCGGAGAGCCCCGAGTTCCTGGCCCCCGTCAGGCGCTTCAACCGAAAGCTTCTCGACCGCCTCGAAGCGAACTCCAGCAACGCAGCCAAGGCGCTTATCGTCTATCTCGCGCTCGAAGGCATGCGGAGCCTGCGGCTTTTCGAGGTGGACGTCCTTACGCCGGATGAACGGGAAACGGTTCTCCGCTCGCTCGCCGCTATGGTGGAAGCGACGGCCTGATGGCCCGGCCTTAGGCAGGGCGACGGATGGGTCGGGCAGCTTGAGTCGCGAGTCGCTTCGCCCGGGCTATCCGGCGCGCCTGGCTATGCCGCGTTTGTCCGCTTCTGCAGCTTGGCGTTCTCGTTAAGCCGTCGCCAGGCGTCGTTCATCACATCGCGCGCGGCTTTTGCCTCGGTCTCGGTCATCCCCGCCAGGAGATGATCGCCGAACATCGCCGGTTCGTCGTTGATGAGGTCCCACACGGTCCAGGTGTCCGAGGGATCGAGAATAAGGTCGTAGCGGTCTGTCGTTTCCATGCCGCCATTGGGCAGCGATTCCTTTATCCAAGTCTCAATATGCACAGGGGCATTTGATTCAAATGCAACCTTCCCGCGCCGAGGCGCACGCAGTTCCAGGCCGCATGGCCTTGTCGTCCGTGATTCTTGGTCGATGACGTGCCGCGGAGCCAGGAAAGGAAATGCAGCGGGCGAGGCGCATCAGTCCGATTCGGCGAGGGTTCAGCAATCTTCCTGCCGGCTTGGGCATGCATGGCGCACGCAAGGGCCTTTGGGGACGATTCGTTCAGTGGGTCGGAAGGAAAGCCGGGGAACCGCGATCGCTGGTAATGAGCGCTGGCGGAGAGGATGGGATTCGATTGGTCCCGTAGATCCGCAGAAATCCGGCATTCTTAATTCATGTTACACAGTCCCGGGGGCCGCCGTGCGATCGCGCGGCGAGCTGTCGGAGCTGTGTCATGGTGACGTCGGAAGGGATAGCGACGCCCCTCGGCGCCCGCGTCGAGTCGATCCCCCAGAAGCCCGCGCTGCCGCAGCTCGGCTATCGGGTGCTGTCCGCCGATAATGGCGGCTGGATCGTGTTTTCCGCACATCACGATCAGCACCGGCTGGAGCTCCCGCTCGGCGCCTTCACCAGCAGCGCCGACCTGCTGGCCTGGCTCAAAGACGAGCACCGCAAGGTCGACGAGGGCAAGGCGCAGCGACCAGGCGGAGATCCCGCATGACGTCGGTGCCGGAAAAACCCCTCGGCGCTGGCAAACCACGCGCCCTCATATCGAACTCGGGGCGCCGATCGGGATGTATCGCGTTGTCGGCTGGGTCGAGGAGAGCGGCAAGACCCGCTCCTGGATTGAAGACGACTTCTCGGATCGGAAGGACGCAGTCGCTTGAGTTGATGCACTCGTCGCTGCCGGCGCCAGTTGCGCCACAGCGATCAATGATCGCGACAGGAACGTCTACACGGTCAATCCCGCGTACCGCCAATTTCAGCAACCCACCAGCGTGACCAAGCTCGCCGGCCTCACCCGTGAGGACGGCAAGCCCAATAGCGGTTCCTATCGGAGGAAGTGACATGACGTCTGCTTATCCGCTGACATGGCCGGCCGGCCGCCCACGATCCACCAGCCGCAAATCGGCGCCCTTCAACAAGAAGGTGCATAACGGCCGCTACATGGAAACGAAATCGCTGACCATCGCTGACGCCGTCGACCGCCTGGAATTGGAGATCGATCGCCTCGGGGTGCGCCAGTACGTCATCTCCACGAAACATCGAGCCTCGGCTCGACGGCCGGCCGCGATCTGGCCAGCCTCAGCCAACCGATCCCCGGGTGGCGCTGTATTTCCACCTCGGCGACAAGCCGCACTGCCTGCCATGCGATACTTACGACCGCGTAGCCGACAACATCGCGGCGATCGCCAAGCACATAGAGGCTACCCGCGCCATCGAGCGCTATGGCGTCGCCAACATGGCTGAGATGTTCGCCGGCTTTGCTGCGCTGCCGCCGCCGGCCGCTGCACGGTCCTGGCGTACAGTTTTCGGCTTTCACGACATTCAGCTCCCGAGCAAGTCGGCCATCGAGCAGGCATGGCGTGAGCGCGCGACCGGGCGACCGGCTATGGGTGCGCGAGCATTGGCGGACGCATGCATATGCCTCGCTGGGCCTCCCGCCTCACGCTGACCGTCACCGACGTGCGCGTGCAGCGGCTGCAAGAGATCAGCGAAGATGACGCGCGGGCGGAAGGCGTCGAACCCTATGTTGGTTCGACCCGCTGACCTGGCGGTACCCTCAGAAACACGTCTTCAAGCGGGTTCATACTTCCTTTCGTTGATCTTTGGGACGGCCTCAACGCCTCCCGCGGCTTCGGCTGGGATGCCAACCCTTGGGTGATAGCCGTGTCCTTCACCGGTGAGTACCGCAACATCGACGCTACGAGCGGCGGTGGGGAGGGCCCGCCTTGACCCTCGACGAGTTTCACAACGGCTTGCGGATCTTGCTCAATCTCGAGCGCGGGCAACTCGAGGACGCCGGCATCATCCTCCATGGTGACCACAACGCCTGGGCAATGTTCGCCCGAGATCTGTTCCGTTTCCTTATCCGCTCCGATGAACACCGCGCCCGGAAGGTTTGGGCGCTCATGCAAACGAGGATGAAAGCATGACAGAAACCCCCGACACCGAAGGCTTCGAGTCGTCGAAATCTTCGGCCGCCGCCGGCATTTCGGCCGCGCCCGTGAGGAGAAGTTCGGCGCCAAGATGCTGCGCATCGATGCGTCCCTGCGCGACGACTGCGCGGACACCGGAACCGCCTACCACCACAAGCAGGACGGCGAGTGGATCGGCGTCCCAGATCTTCGAAATCTGCGGGGCGGAGTGGGTCCTGGTTTCGGCTCCTATGACCATTGCCCCGCCGACTGGGAACATGAGACTGTGCGCGTCGGCAAAGCCTATTGCGGCCGGCTCCTAGATGGCGCCGAGCACAACGCTCGGCCGCAGTATCTGACATCCAGGAGAGCACGAATGCAGTTATCGGATTTGCTCGACCAGTATTGGCGCCGAAGGGGAGGATGGACGGGAACATCATACGGCAGTCTGCGCCGCCCATCGTGTTCGCAACCAGATCGAGCGAGAGTTCGCAGTTACCAAAGCCACGGCCGAGCCCGACTTCGCGACATCGATCGCCGAAACCATTAAGGAGGAAAGTCTTAGTGGCGCTGCCTGGGGGTGGCAACCGTGCAGTGGTTGCTATGACATCGAAGAAGGTCGACCAATCGCCCGGTACCAGCACAGCAACATATTCGGTTGTGACGTAGGTAGCGGCTGCAACGAATGCGGCGGCTTAGGCGTCAACTGGATACACTACAGTGCCGCGGAGCTCGAGGCCATGGTTGAAGATCTCAGCCACCGACCGGAAGGCCTCTGCGAGGCCCCCGAAACGAACACGCCGCTTTCCGTGACGGGGCACAAAGGAACCGCTGATTTTTGGGCAGGCCTGCACGCAATAAAGGCCTTCTTGGCGAAAATCGACGCGAATGTTCCAGCCCGGAGGATGGCAATGGTCAGCGAGGGTATGAAGGCTCTTGAGGCCCCGCTGCAACATCTTATGTGCGACGATGGTTCACCACTGTGGCTGCAGATCCACTATCTGTTCGAAACGTGACGGGGGAAAACGACAAGGTCATCATCCAGTCAGCGGTCGCAGACAAGATCTATGTGCCGCAGTACGAGCCGAAAATGCTTTATGTGGCTAACTACCCGGCACAACCGATCTCCAGAATGTGGCTTCAAATCGCGGCTCTCACGCGATGCGCGCCGGTACCCATGGTGGCCGCCATGCCACGACCGCGTATCGCCCTCGCCACCAGATGGTCGGTGCCGCCTCTCGCGACGATGTCTTCTCGAGGGATAACCGGCTGAGCGAGTATAGCTTCGATAAGTCACAGGATCTTACTGTTCGCAGGGAAAAGGGGCTCCACCTGAGAATATTTTGATCAATGCTTCACCAGTTGAAGAATGTGCTATGGGTCGATATTGACATGCCGTCTAGCAGCAAAATACGCTTTCAATACAGTGCCATATTAATTAGTGTTTGGGCCGAAAGGTCATTGGCAAATTGAGCGAATGTATTTGAATGTAACGATTGAGGAAGTCAAAAAAATGGACTGGACTGAAGAAGACAAGCGACTGGGCATGGACCGGCCGATCAGCCGGCGCGACTTCCTCGATGGACTCGCATTCACCGTGGGTGGGGCTCTGGCGATGCGAGCGTTCAAGCCCAGCGCCGTCCAGGCGCAAGCGGGCCCTGCCACCGCCTACCCGCCCGGGGTCGCTGGCCTGCGCGGCCAAACGGATGCAGCGCAGAACGTCATGCATGCGGTACGGGACGGCGCTTACTGGGAGATGGCTGGCGCAATCACCCCGACCGGTGAACATTATGATCTCGTTGTCGTTGGCGCCGGCATCTCGGGCCTTACTGCAGCCTATATCTACCGCCAGCAGGCCGGTCCGGACAAGCGCGTGCTGGTGATCGACCCGCTGGATGATTTCGGCGGCCATGCCAAGCGCAACGAGTATGTTGCCTCGAACGGCCAGAAGATCGTCGGTTATGGTGGCTCGCAGTCGATCGACACGCCAAGCTTCTTCAGCCCAGCGGTGCAGAAACTGATCAGCGACGTGGGAATCGACCTCAGCCGCTTCGAGACTTGGTTCAATCAGAAATGGCGCGACGAGCGGGGCCTGTCAAACAAGGCGCTGTTCTTCTTCTCCGAGCAATGGGGCGAGGATAAGCTGGTCGTCCGTACCAAGGATACCGCCGCGTGGGTCGCGCAGACTCCGCTGAACGACAAGGCAAAGACCGATCTCATCAAGCTCATCGACGCTCCTGCCGACTACCTGCCGGGTCTGACGCGCGAGGACAAGCTCCAGAAACTCAGCGCCATCACCTACAAGCAGTTCCTGCTCGACTTCGTGAAAGCCGACCCGCAGCTCGTCGACCTCTACAAGACCACGACCATGGGCTATTTCGGTGTTGGCATCGACGGCACCAGCGCGCTCGACGCCTGGACCAATGGCAGCCCCGGGTTTGATGGCATGGACCTTGGCGAGTCGGTCCACAAAAACATGGCTCCCAGCGGCCGGGTGAACTTCGCCGGGCCGGACGACTACATCCACCATTTCCCCGAAGGCAATGCGGGCATTGCTCGCGCCCTCGTGCGCGGTCTGATCCCGGCGGCCTTGCCCGGCTCTACGATGGAGGAGATTTCTACCGGCACACTCGACTACAGCAAGCTCGATCTTCCGGGTGATCCAGTGCGCATCCGGCTGAACTCAACTGTTGTCAAGGTGGCCCATGACGGCAGTCCGGAAAGCGCGGAGCGAGTGGTGGTGACCTATGCCGGCGAAGATGGCAAGCCGTTCACGGTTACCGGCAACCATGTCGTGCTCGCTTGTTGGAACCGCGTCATCCCATACCTTACCGACGAGTTGTCAGAAGAGCAGGTGACGGCGCTCAACGACCAGCAGAAGGTGCCGCTTATCTACGCAAACGTGCTGATCCGCAACTGGGAGGCTTTCGACAAGCTCAAGATTGACCGCTTCAGTGCACGCGGCAACTTCTGGAGCGGCGCCTCGATCGACTTTCCGGTGTCGGTGGGTGACTACAGGTTCGCCGACAAACCCTCCGACCCGGTGGTACTTCACCTCACCAAGGTCTTCGCGCCGCCGGCCGACACCGCGCGCAACCAGTTCCTCGCCGGGCGCCGGGAACTCTACAGCCTCACTTTCGAGGAAATGGAGCGCTCGATCCGCGACATGCTGAACCGCGCGCTAGGCGCCGGGGGCTTCGACGCCGCTCGCGACATCGAGGCAATCACCTGCAATCGCTGGGCTCATGGATATGCCTATGAATACATGCGGCCATGGGATGCCTACTGGCCAGATGGTCCACTGCCGATCATGACGGCGCGCAAGCCTTGGGGGCGTATCGCCATCGCCAACGCCGACAGTGGCGCCTACGCGTATGCCCACTCGGCCATGGACCAGGGGATCCGTGCGGTGCGCGACTTGCTGGGAACGCCAGAAGGCGCGCCCGACTACAGCCGATATCCTGGACCGCCCCTGGACAAGCTCGGGCTCTAAGCGGGCGGCGGGCGCGGGACCGTCCCGCGCCTCGCCGATAGCCACGTGGGCTCGACACCGGAGCCGCGTCCTCGTTGCCGTCATCGTCGACTGACCACAACCAATAGTTTGCCATTGGTCGGTGGACACGTGCATTCTGAACATCAAGCCCTTTTATCAGTTACCTAAGGTGGCTTCATGGCGATTTCTTGATGACCTTCAAGGACACATCATCACCAGCCTCGTAAGAACCGGGGTGGGTACGGCGGTACTGCGCAACCGCCTCCCACCGTAACGCGCGTCACAGTTCGGCGATGACCGCCTGAACCTGTTGCGCTACCTGCAGAAGCAGTTTCTCTTCACCAAAGGCCGCGGCGAGCTGGAGCCCCATCGGAAGTCCGTCTCTATTGAAGCCGCAGGGAAGCGTGATCGCAGGAAGTCCCGACTGGTTGAACGGGGTCGTGAACCGCGTCAGGGCCGGGTGCATCGGACGAACCTTGCCGTTGATGACGACAAACTCGTCTTCGATGCGGGGTGCCACGGTTGCGACCGTCGGCGTGATCAGAACATGGACGTCCTTGAGCACGGCCTGGAGGTTCTCGCGTTGCATGGTGCGCAGTTGCTGCGCCTTGACATAGTCGACGCTCGACAGGAACTGTCCGACTTCGAGCCGCACCCGAACATCTTCTCCCAGAACCTCCGGCGCCTTCTCGATCGCTTCCCAATAGACCTGGGCAGCTTCCGCGGTCACCGTCTGGATATGGATTGGCAGGCAGTTTTCAATGGCAGGAACGGTGACCGGATTGATGCTGTGGCCCTTGAGCGCCAGCCTCTCGATAACCTGGTCGATGCGGGCGAGGATTTCATCATCGACCTCGTCGTAGAAGTAATGAGACGGCTTGCCGAAGCGAATGCCGGCAATCGCGGTGTCGGCCGAAGGGCAGACCGTAGAAGGATCGATATCCGCCATCACAGCGTAGAGAAGCGCAGCGTCCTCGACGGTTTGCCCGATCGGTCCCAGATGGTCCAGTGACCATGCCAGCGGCAGAACGCCGCCGCGCTCGATGCGATCATAGGAAGGCTTCAGCCCGACCACGCCGCAAAAGGTGGAGGGTATGCGGATGGAACCGGATGTGTCGCTTCCTACCGACACCGGCGTGAGACCAGCGGCAATGGAGGCTGCCGCGCCCGAGCTTGAACCCCCAACCAGATGATAGGGGCTGTGTGGGTTGCCGACGCGACCGAAATGCGGGTTGATGCCGGTCGCGCCATAGGCAAGCTCGTGCAGGTTGGTCATGCCTGCCATGACAGCGCCTGCCTTGCGGACGTTGGCAACGACGGGCGCATCGTGATGGTCGGTGCTTGCCGGCAACGCGCGCGTGCCGCCGGTGCGCGGATAGCCTTTCACGAACATGAAGTCCTTGATCGGAACCGGCACGCCCGCCAGAGGGCCGACGTCTTCTCCCTTCGCGATGCGCGCGTCGATGGAACGTGCTTCCTCACGCATGAGGTCGCCGTCGAATGACGTGAACAGATTGAGGCTCCTCACGGCCTCCGCCCTGGCGATATAGTCCTCGGCAATCTCCAACGCGCTCACTTCCCTGGAGCGCACCTTGTCAGCCAACGCGCTGGCATTGCTCGCGGTGTACGATCCCGAGCCGGTGACAGTTTCCGTCTTGAGCGGAAGGCGCGGCGCGGTCAACTGGGGCTCATGCGTTGCCAGCGGAATTGCCATGAAGTTGCGCAACTCTTCCTCGTTGACGCGCAATCGGGCTTCCCAGCGCGGCAAGCGCTCTTCGATCCGCGTTTCACGATAGGCCGACACCGCATCGATCATCGTCGGCATAGTCTCTTTTTTCCACGACATGTGGCTCTCCCGGGAAATGATTGGTCTTTTGGGGATCGAAGACGCGATCACGCCCTGCCTTGCAGGAAGTTCATCACGTGAGTGTTGTAAGCGTCGGCTGCGGTTTGGGGGCAGAAATGCCCCCCTTCCGGCAGCTTCACCATTTTGGCGCCCTTGATGCCTTCGGCGAGTTCGTCCCAGAGGTGGTGCGGAGTGACGGCATCGTCGATCGCGCCAATCAGCAGCGTATCGACGTCGATCCGATCGAGCTGATCGCGAGAATCGAAATCCAGCAAGGCCTGGATGCGCGACGCGATAGTCGGCGCGTCGCCGCTTTCATTGTTGCCGGATGGCTGCAGAAACTCGGGGTTCTTGCCGAGGAACGAGGGCGGATAACGCACGATGCGTCCGAACTGCTCGTAGGCATGCATTCCGATCTTCTCGAGAATTTGCAGGCGCGTTCCGAAAAGTGTGCGGAAATACTCGTCACCATAGGCCCAGGTGGCGCTGAGAACCAGCTTGCGCAGGTCGTATTTCTGGCGGATGGCCAGGGTCTGTGCAATTGCGCCGCCGGTCGAGTGGCCAATGATGTGAATATCGCCGAGGCCAAGCTGCGCAATCAGGGCTTCGACGTCATCCGCCATGAGATCGACCGAGAACTTTTCCGTTTCGGCCATGCTGCGTCCCGTGCCGCGATGGTCGTGAATGATGACGCGGAAATGGTTCTGGAAGAACTCGACCTGCTTTCTCCAGAAGCTTCCCACCCCACCAAGACCCGGGATGAGCAGGAGAGGCGAGCCTTGTCCGGCCTCCTCGTAATAGAGCTGCCCATTCCTGATGTTTACAAACGGCACCAGACTACTCCTGCAGGAACATTGAATTTCGAAATATGCGAGTCCACGGGGTCCGCTGGCGAATGCCCGGAACCCTGCGGCCTATAGGCCAGGGGAAAATTCCCACGCCTGGTGGCGGATGCCGCGGCTACTTCATGAGGTTTGGAAGGAACATCACCAGCGCCGGGAAAGCGCACACCAGGACGATGCGAAGAATGTCCGCCATGATGAAGGGGGTGACGCCTTTGTAAATTTCCCAGATGTCGGTCTGGCGTGACAGCCCCTTGATGACGAACACGTTCAAACCGAATGGCGGACTGATCATGCCGATCTCGACGGTCATGGTGACGACTACGCCGAACCAGATCGGATCGAAACCAAGCTGGGTGATGATCGGAAAGACGATCGGAACCGTGATCAGCACGACAGCCGTTGCATCCATGATGCAGCCGAGCAGGAGCATGACGAGCAGGATCACTGCCAGTGTGCCATAGGCGCCGAGATTTGCTTCCATCAGCAAGGTGGAGATTTTCTGCGGCGTCTGCGTGATCGTGAGGAAATAGCCGAACAGCAAGGCACCTGCCAGGATGGTGATGATTGCCGCGCCGGTGTGAACGCTCTCAATCAGGGCCGCTACAAGTCGCTTGCCGGAGAAGCTTCCCATCGCAAAGCTGATGACGATTGCGCCGGCTGCGCCAATGGCGCCTGCTTCAGTCGGCGTGAACAGCCCGCCATAAATGCCGCCGATCACCAGGATGATGAGAAGCAGCATGGGTGACAGCTTGCCGAGGGATGAAACGCGCTCCACCAGCGGTGTCGGCTGGCCCGTCGGTGCGTCTTGCGGCCGTCTCCAGATCCAGATCCGAACCGTCAGCATGTAAAAAAGGACGGCGAAGAGGCCGGGAACAATCGCTGCCATGAAAAGCAGGCCAATGCTCTGCTGGGTGATGAGACCGTAGATCGCCAGCGCGATCGAGGGCGGAATAAGGATGCCGAGCGTGCCGCCGGCGGCGATAACGCCGGTCGCCAGCCTGTCGGAATAGCCGTAGCCGCGCATTTCCGGCAGGCCGATGCGCGTCATCGTTGCGGCCGTGGCGGCAGATGAGCCACAAATTGCCGCGAACCCGCCGCAGGCCGCGATGGTAGCTGTCGCCAGTCCTCCCCTAAAGCCACCGAACCATGCCTGTGCGGCACGGAACATGTTGGCGCTGATGCCGGATGCGACGACGACAGCGCCCATCAGGACGAACAGCGGAATGAGCCCCATCGTATAGTCGGAAAACGTCGTGATTACCGAGTGGGACACAAGTTTGAATGCCGGTGCAAATCCGGTCAAAAGACCAAATCCGACCATTCCGGCTGATCCCATGGCCAGGCCAATGGGAACGCGTAGGGCGCAAAGGAGCAGCATCAGCCCGAAGCCGACGCCAATGACGAGATTGGTATCCATGTTGGAATACTTTCCGGATAGATCTTGTGGTGAGGTCGGCCCGGGCCGCGAATTGAGGCGTCAGGTATCCGCTGACGCCTCGCTCGTCACAGGAGGATCTGGGTGGTTTCTTGTCGCGCGGGCGAAACAACCTGCTTCAACAGCAAGAGGGCGGCAGCAAGAATGCCCAGCCAGGCAGCCGCCTGGAATCCCCAAATGGGGATTCCAAGGTCGAGCGTCTGCAAGTGCGCGCGCATCGTATCCTGCACCTTGATGAAAAGGGCTGCGCAATAGCCGCTCATGATCAGAAACGAGATGAGCGCGCCAATACGGCTAACCACATTTTTCACCCTGTCGCTCAGGCGCCCCCAGAACACATCCAGGTAGATGTGGCTTTCATTCCGGAAAGCACCGGCAACACCCCAACATACAACTACGCCCAACAGTAGCCGCGTCAGCTCATAGTCATCCGGCAGCGGCATGTTGATTGCAAAGCGGCTCATCACCGAAAGCGCGGTCAAGAGGACCATGCACATCAAGAGAAGTGCAGGGACCAGGTCGAGTGCGGATCGCAGAATACGCATGGCGCAACCTCTCCCGGGTCAGTAGCTCGCGTTGTAGCTATCCAGCTTCGACTTCAACTCGTCGAAGATCTTGGCCCCGTCAGCGCCGGTTGCCGCCACTTCCTTCTCCCAGGCAGCGCGCACGCTTGCGGCCATCGCCTTCCACAGGTCAAGATGCTCCGGGGAAAGCGACACGATCTCGTGTCCTTCCTTGTTCTTGAGGATCTCGCGGCCCTCATCTTCATATTCCGTCCATGCCTTGGGCATGTGTTCGGAAGCGTCAGCACCGCAATTCTGGTCGATCGCGGCCTTCTGCTTGTCCGAAAGGGCATCATAGGAAGACTTGTTGATCAGCAGCGCCGTCGCCAGCGAATAGAGCTTGGTATCCATGTGGTACTTCAACGCACGATCCGCACCGAGCGAAGTCGTCAGCTTCCACGGGAAGGAAACCGCATCCACCACGCCGCGCTCGACAGCTTCCGCAGCATCGTTCGCCGACATCTGGATCGGTGCGCCACCCGCCAGGCGGTAGAGTTCCGCAGCCATCTTGTTGGGCGAGCGGATCTTCATGCCCTGAAGGTCCTCGGGCACTTCAACCTTCTTGCGCGAATGGATGCTGCCGCCGCCGTCGTAGAACATGGCGCAGACCTTCACGTCGGGCATCTCGGCGTCCATGTAAGACGAGTACCACTCATAGAGCGCGCGCGATCCCTTGTCGTTGTTCGACACAAGGAACGGGATTTCAGCGCCGGAAACGATCGGGAAACGGCCCGGCTCGATGCCGACGAGATAGAAAGCGATGTCGACAATGCCGTCGCGCGCCATGTTGTAGTGGTCCTTGGCGGCGCCGAGCTGCTGTGCCGGATAGATATCGATCTTGATCGTATCCCCGGACGCCTCGGAAACGGCCTTCGCCCAAGGCTCCATGACGCCGTAATGGAGCGCGTTGTTGGTTGGAAGATTATGGGACAGGCGCAGCGTAACGTTGCTGTCCTGGGCCTGCGCTACTCCCAAACTTGCGCAACCAGCAATCACCGCACCAATTGCAGCACCTGTAATTCTCAACTTGAAAGCCACGCCGTGTCCTCCCTGCTTTCTCAAGTACGAGTTCCATTAAACGGAACTTTATTTCCATTTAATGGAACTTTCTTACTGGACAGGTCGAAAGCGGTCAAGATAAAAGCCGGATAGAAATGAGCACAAATACGGGAGGGGCCTGGCCATGGAGGAAACTGAAAAGCAGAGCCGCGATCCGCTGGAGCGGCAGTTGCAGATTCTGGAATTGCTTGTCAGCTATCCTCAGGGGCGATCATTCACCGACATTCGCAATGACCTGAACCTGCCGAAAGCATCGACAAGCCGCCTGTTGAAGACGCTTGCAAGTGCCGGTTGCGTCCAGCTTGAGAAGAACGAATCCATCGGCTCTTCGGCGATCTATGTTCTCGGGGACCGGATTCGCGGCTTGCTGCGCGGCATAATGGATCCGGACCAGACGGTGACGGTGGCCCATGCCGTGCTGCATGAACTGGCGAAGGAAGCCAACGAAACCGCATTCCTGTCCGTGCTGCGTGGCGACAAGGTGGAAAACCTGGTGATGGCGTCGCCCGCAAAGGATGCCCATGGCTATGTGAATCCCGGGCGCGTCGTTCCCGCTCACGCGGCCGCGGCCGCCAAGGCGATCTTTGCCTATCAGCCCGAGACGGTCTGGAACCGCGTGCTCAGTCAGCCCTTGGCCCCGCTGACGGAAAAGACCATTACGGACCCGGAGAAGGTCCGCGAAGAGTATGTGCGGGTCCGCGACAAGGGCATTGCCTACTGCCGCGAGGAAATCGATTCCGGGCTGATGGCCATCGCCGCTCCGGTCCATCTGAAGGAGATCGGCGTGATCTATGCCGTGTCGATCGTCGGTCCCTCCTCGCGCATACGCAATCTGGACGAGGAGCCACTCGAGGCGATGCTGAGGAAGGCTGCCAAACAGCTTTCGGCTGCCTTCGAGCGCGTCATCCTCTCGGCCTGACTCGTCAGCCCTGTATCCTTCAATCTTCCAACGAACGGCAGAAAGACAATACATGTCGCATTTTTACGGCGTCATACCGTACCTTGTCAGCCCGCTGACAGCCGACGGCAACATCGATGAAAAAGTGTTGGGCGATCTTTGCAACGACCTGATCGTCAAAGGCGTGACCGGACTGACCCCCCTCGGCAGCAGCGGCGAATATGCCTATCTCACTGACGAGCAGAAGCGCCGTATCGTGGAGGTCGTCGTTGAGGCGAGCAGCGGGCGGGTTCCGGTCGTGCCGGGTGTCGCAAGCGTCTCCACCGAAGGAGCCATCGAGCAGGCAAAACTCTACAAGAAGATTGGCGTCGATGGCATCGTAGGGGTTCTGGATTCCTATTTTCCGCTCAGCGAACAGGAAGTCAGGAGCTATTTCCTCGACATTGCCAACAGTGTGGATCTCCCTATCGTTGTCTATACCAACCCGAATTTTCAGCGCACGGATCTTTCCATCGACACGATCTGCACGATAGCGGAACATCCGAACATTGTCGGCCTGAAGGATGCCTCGACGAACACGGGCCGCCTGCTGTCGATCCTCAACCGCTGCGAGGGCAAGCTCGACGTGTTTGCCGCATCGTCGCACATTGCTGTCAGCGTGCTCATGATGGGAGGGAAGGGCTGGTTTGCAGGTCCTGCCTGCGTGCTGCCCGAGCAGAGCGTCGAACTTTACAGCGCCTGCAAGCGCGGGGAATGGGAGTATGCCACCAGGGTTCAGAAGCGGCTGTGGGGCTTCAACGAAGTCTTCGCGCGCTTTCGCCTGGCAAGCTGCCTCAAGGCGGCGTTGCAGTTCCAGGGTTATGCGGTTGGCGATCCGATCCGCCCGCAGACACCGCTGGATGCAAATGCCGTGAAGATCGTGACAGACGCACTTCAAGCCGCCTCGTCGCTTGAATTTGCGGATTGACGGCAAGATGGCGGGGCGCGTGTTCAGCGCGCCCGTCACCAACGATTGGGCGACAGGAGGCCGGAACCGCCTCTCGCCGCGGCGGCGCACCAGTTGGCGGGAATTTCATCAGGGAGCGCCAAGGCGTCGCGACACCATTGTTGCGGCGCGTCTTACTTGCTCGCCGATCCGGTGGACGTCGGAATCGCCAACGCGGTGTTTTGGTCCCGATACGGAAATCCCCGCAACCGCTTCACCGTGGACGTTCAAGATCGGGGCTGCAACGCAGCGCATCCCCGTCGTCCGCTCTTCGTCATCAAAGGCGTAGCCCCGGTCCCGCGTCCTGTTCAGTTCATCCCGAAGCTGGTCGAAGCTGCGTACCGTGTTTTCCGTGAACCGTTCCAGGTCTTCCTTCGAACAATTGGGCAAGCCGGTCTTCGTCATACGCGCTCAGAAGCGCCTTGCCGATACCGGAGGCGTGCAGCGGGGACAATGTTCCGAGCGGAAAAAAAAGGCGCGGATCGAGTCATGCGTTTCGACCTGGCTCACGAACAACACGTTCCCGTCCTTGTCGATGCCGAGATTGGATGTTTCGCCCGTCTCCAGCATGAGTTCGCGCATGATCGGACGGCTGCGCTCGATTACGTTCGAGCGGCGCAAGAAGGCACCCCCTAGCCGCAAGGCTCCGCCGGAGAACTCATGGCTGTGTTGGTGCGCAAACCCCGTATGCTCGTCGCAATCGCTCTTGCCATCAAAATATCTAGGCTGATGAAGCACGGACGCTCATGGCGGCACCCCGTTTGTTCGATGGCTTTGTCGAATCGATCAAGCCACGCGGGGTCGCTGTGCCTGCAATCTGCTAGGATACACCTTTTCAAGGACCCTACATCAGTCAGCAGAGCGGTGGGGAGGCGCTAAAGCACTCTATCGCCAATGTGTGCCGATGGGCGTTTCGCCAGGTCCAGGGAAATCTCCGGAGCCATCTCGTTGTCGCCGGCCGGTTTCTACCATGACTGGCCCTGCGCGCGCCGTCGATGGCGGCGAGTGACTGGCCGGGCACCAAGCCCGGCGGCGCGAGGGAGGTGGCTTGAGGCTTCAGCGCCGGCCGAATTGCTGCACCGACTCACGCGCGGTGCGGAAGGTTTCCGCCCAGGCTGCAGGGATGGGCCGCGGGTCGATGATCTTGTCCGCCGGTGCATAGGGCAGTTCGCCTCCTGCTCCCCGCGCTGCGAGTTGACCGCAGCCAAGCGCGGTGAGCTCCGGTTCGCCGGAGACGCGGATCTGGCGGCCGAGAATGTCGGCGATGAACTGGCAGAACCAGGGGTTGCGACTCATGCCGCCATCAATGCTGATTGGCGGCCGGATCGCCACCCGCTTCTCCATCTCGGCAAGAACTTCGCCGACGCGGAAGGTTATGCCTTCCAGTACGGCCTGCACCATGTCGAGCCGCGTCGTGTCGAGGCTGAGGCCGAACCATGCGCCGCGCGCCGATCTATCCCAATGCGGCGCGGCAAGGCCAGATAGCGCTGGCACGAAGACCAGGCCGCGCGAAATGGCGGGCTTGCAGGCAAACCGGTCAATCTGCGACAATTCATCAAAAAGCCCGAGGTTGTGCGCCCAGTTGACAGCAGAAGATGCGGTATAAACGCCGCCATCGAGCGCGTGCATCGGCTCAGCGCCGCTTTCGGCCCATGCAATGGTCGGCAGAAGCGTGCCGCTGTCCTGAAGCCCGTCGGTCAGCACCAACGCGAAGGCGCCGGTTCCGAAGGTAATTTTCGCATGGCCCGGAAGACGCGCGCCATGGCCGAACAGCGCCGCTTGTTGGTCGACAATGCTCGCCGTCAGCGGCGCGCCATGTGGCAGCTTGCCAAGATAACCGGACGTCGGGCGGATCGGCGGCAGGGCCTCCATCGGCACGCCGAAGATGCGACAAAGCTCCGGGTCCCATTCGCGCGTGCGCAGGTTCATCAGCGAAGTGCGCGAGGCCGTCGTCGGATCGGTGGCGAAATTGCCAGTCAGCCGGTCGCGGAAGAATGCGTCCGTCGTGCCGAGCCGCAACCGTCCCAGCTGGGTAAGCTTCTTTGCCTCAGGGACATGCTGCAGAATCCAGGCAAGCTTCGAGGCAGAGAAGTAGGGATCAAGCGGCAGGCCGGCCCGCTCGCGCACCATCCGTTCGAGGCCCTGCTGCTTGAGCTGCTCGCAAATGTCCGCCGTCCGGTCGTCCTGCCAGACGATGACCGGCGTGATTGCCTGCTTGGTGCGCGAATCCCAGGCGAGGCAGCTCTCACCTTGATTATCGAGGCCGACGCAATCGACATCCGGCGCGGCGTCGAGACAGGCGCGGATGCTCGACAGCAATTCCTCCGGATCATGCTCGACACGGCCGGGTTGCGGATAATATTGCCGGTGCTCGACTGCGTGAACGGGGCGATTTCCCGACTCGTCGACCACGAAGGCTCGAGTGGAAGTCGTTCCCTGATCGATGGCGAGCGCTCGCATCATTCCTCCAGAAGGATCGTAACTGGGCCATCCTGAGACGGCATTGGCAAGAGGATGCGCCGCTCCTGGCGGCTATGGATGCGGCGCGAGGCAACCTCGTGGCCATTCACGCGCACGGACAGACGCCCCTTGACCGGCCGGTTGACGCGCAGCTGCAGCCAGTCGAGGGCGCGGTACCCGCTCAGGAATTGCGGCACGACCCAGGAAAGCGCATCCCCGGACAGGGTCACCGGCTGGCGCTGCGCTGGCGCCTTATCCTTCAGGTCGGCCAGTATCGCCAGGCCGACCACCCGCCCTTCCGCCCAGCACCAGCCGGCGGTTTCCACTGGGCGCAGCATATTGCCGGCGGCATAATATGTCGGGTCGGAACAGCGGCCCATAGCGTCGATGGCAGGACCGCCGCTCGCCGGATCGCGCGCCACAGGTCCATTGGCAAGCAGCGCCGCCTCGGGCCGGAATCTGCCGCTGATGATCACGCCGTCCGTTTCGATGTGCTGCTTCCCGGCAGGGCCTTCGACGACCACGCCCTCAACCCGATCGCGGCCCTCAATGGCGAGAAGTTGTGTCGACAGATGCAGCGGAATCCCCTTGAGGCGCGGATAGAGCGCCGAGGGCCAGCGCGCTGTGGGCGCCACGTTGGGCTCGATCATGGCGACCGGGCGAATGCCGATATGGGCGCAAGTCATGATAGCCGAGAAGGAAACGAGTTCCGTGCCGAGAATGACCGGACGGCGGAAGGGCCTGCTGCCCTCCAGATAGACCAGGCCCTGCAGCGCCCCCGTCGACAGGATGCCCCCCGGCTTCGTGCCGCCGATCAGCCGCTGGGCGCGGGAACTTTCCCGCACGCCGGTGGCGAGCAGCACGCGTCTGGCCGCGATTGTTGAGACGCCGCCATCGGCCGTGACCGTGACGGACGGGCCGGGATGGAGCGCGATTACGTTGACATTCAGCGCCAGCTGCACGCCAGCAGCCTCAGCGCGCGTTGCCAGCGCTCTTGCGTAATCCGGGCCTCTCATCAGGCGGTGAAACTCGCGCATGCCGAAGGGATAATGGCCGCAATGGCGCGGAATGCCGCCCGCGGCGCTTTCCCGGTCCACAACCAGAACATTGCAGTGACCGGCGAGCTCCGTCGCTGCTGCTAGCCCGGCGGGGCCGGCACCGACCACGAGGACATCGACCTGGGAAGGAAGGCTCATTCCATCGTCTCCGACATGGGCTGGTCGAAATGGCCCCGCGTCAGGCGCGACAGTTCTGTTGAGCAGTAAAAGCCCTGGCAGCGCCCCATGGTGACTCGGGTGCGCCGCTTCAGCCCTGCCAGCGAACGCGCCGGCAGGGGACCGGAAAGCGCATCCATGATTTCGCGCTGGGTGACCAACTCGCAATGGCAAACGACGCCGCCATGGCGGGGCTTTTCCCAATCGCGCGGCTGGAACTCCGAAATATTGCGGACGCTCGGCCAGACAGGATTGGCAGGAGGCGAGAGCACGAGGCCCGCCAGCCGCTCGACATGCTGCGCAATGCCGAGCGCTGCCGAGAGGCCGGTCGAGCGGATGCCGCCGACCGTGATGCAGGACAGCCCTTCATGCGCGGTGATGCAATAATCGTTGCGCTCGGTCGCGGGCCGCAGGCCGGCATAGATTGCCGTGACCTCGTGATCCTTCAGCGCAGGCAAGATCTCCTCTCCGCGGCGCATCAGGGCGGCAAGCTTCTCCCGGTCAAGCCCGGCACGCAGCCGGTCTTCCTGATCTTCGGCGGTCGGCCCCACCAGAACATTGCCGAACGCCGTGCGGCAGACGACGACGCCCTTGGTGATCGCGGTCGGCACGGGCAGCAATATGTGCCGCACCAGCGCGGCAGCCGGCTTGTCATAGACGACGAACTGGCCCTTGCGCGGCTTGATGGTGAAATCGCGCCGCCCGATCAGCAGTTCGTCGACCAGATCGCCGAAATTTCCGGCCGCATTGATCACCAGCCCAGCGCGCACCTCTCCGCGCGTTGTGTCGAGCAGCCAATCGCCCTCCCGCCGCGCGGCCGTGACCTCGGCACCGCGCAAGACCTCGGCGCCGTTCTCGACCGCCTGCAGCAGGTAGGCGAAGGGAGCTGCCCATGGGTCTATGAGATATTCGCCGGGAACACGGAAAGCCGCGCACGCCGCCGGCCCGAGTGCAGGCTCGGCTTCGCGGAGTCGAGCCTGCCCCAGGGGCTCGATATCCGTTACGCCGTTTTCGCGCGCCTTATCCATTAGCGCCGGCAGGGCCGCTTGCTCCTCCTCGTTCCAGGCTATGACGAGCGCGCCGCAGCGCAAAACCGGCAAACCAAGCCGGTCGTGCATGGACAAATATTCCTCATAGCCCGCCCGGATACAGGCATGTTCAAGCGAGCCTGGCGGTGCGTCGAAGCCGGTGTGCAGAATGGCAGAATTGCCTTTGGAAGCACCGTCGAGAATGTCCACCGCCTTTTCGATCACGGCGACGCGTGCGCCTGCGAGCGCGAACCGCCGGGCAATGGCGCAGCCGACTACGCCCGCGCCGATGATTGCCACGTCAAAGCGCCCTGTCAGTGCCTGAACCGGCATCTTTATTGGAACTCCTGTCCCTCGTTGAATGGGGGATTCTTCCGCAAGATGACCAAATAGTCAATTATTACAGCGGGATTTGCGCAAAAGGGCAATTCATGCTCAGCCATCTGTTGACACAGGCAGAAATTGTGGCGTTAGGTACTTCGTCTGATGTGGGGGTTGGGCATTGAGGCCGGGGGATCGACAAGCAGAAATCCTGTTGTGCGTCGAAAGGGACGGCGAAGTGTCGGTGCCGGATCTGGCGACACACTTCGGCGTTTCAGCCGAGACCATCCGCCGGGATTTGGCTCATCTCGCCGAGACTGGCGCGCTGCAGAAGGTGCATGGAGGTGCGCGCCGCATCCGCCTGCATGTGGAGAGCAGCTTCGAAGAGCGCATGTCGGAACAGGCGGCCGAAAAGGCGATTATCGCCCAGAAGCTCCGAGACCTGATCTCTCCTGGCGATACTTGTTTCATCGATACGGGAACCACAACGCTGGCCTGCGCGAAGGCGCTGGCGGATGCGCAGGACATTACGGTCATCACCAATTCCCTGCTCATCGCCCGCGTGTTGGGCTCAGGGCAGGCCCGGGTATTCCTTCTGGGAGGTAGTTTTGCAGCGGACAACGTCGAGACCGTCGGGCCCGTAGCGCTGGCGCAGATCACGCAGTTTCACACCGATTATGCCGTTATCGGCGTGGCGGCGCTAGACGCGGAAGTGGGTCCCATGGACGCCAATTTCGAGGAGGCGGCGATCGCGCGTGCCATGTGCGCGCACGCGTCAAAGATCATTGTCGTCGCAGGCTCGGCCAAATACGGCAAGCGTGCCCTGCACCGGGTTTGCCCTCTCGAAGATGTGGACATGATCGTCAGCGATCAGCTGCCGGGCGAGGATGTCCAGGCTGCGCTAGACGCGGCGAAGGTCAAGCTCATCTAGCAGGCAGGCAGGCGGAACAAGAAAGAAATCAATGTCTTCGATGGCTCAAAGATATGTGCGGTTCATGGACGGCATGTCGGACTGGATCGGCTGGTTCGCCATGGTCCTGATCTATGTCATGATCCTGGTGCTGTTGTACGACGTTTTTTCAGACAAGGCGTTGGGCGTCGTACAGAACTGGACCCTGGAAACAGCCCAATTCACCCTAGCCGCCTTCTACTTCCTCGCCGGCCCCAAGACTCTGAAGGACGAGGGTCATGTCCGCCTCGACCTGCTCTATGCCCGCCTGGGCGTGCGCGGCCGGGCGATCGTCGATTCGATCACGATCTGGCTGGTCATCTTCTATCTGGCGGTCTTGCTGTGGGGCGGCATCTCCTCACTGCAATATTCCTGGATCACCAATCAACGCCTTCCGTCGCTCTGGGCGCCCTCCCTGGTACCGATCAAGATTCTCATGAATATTTGTGTCCTGCTCATGATCTTGCAATGCATCGCGATCTTCTTGCGTGACGTCCTGCGCATCCGTGACGGAGACGCACGATGAGCTATGAGACCGTTGCGCTGATCATGTTCGCCGGCATGATTCTGCTCATGCTGACTGGCCAGCGCGTCTTTGCGATGATTGGCGCAGTAGCGTGTGCCTCTGCCCTGGCACTCTACGGCAACGCGTCGGCCGAGCTGCCGTTCAACGCGGTCTTCAAGCTGTTCTCCTGGTACGCGCTGCTAACCCTACCGCTCTTCGTCTACATGGGCCACATGATGGCGAAGTCAGGCATTGCCGAAGATCTGTACAAGATGATGCATATCTGGTGCGGCAGGCTCCCCGGCGGCCTCGCCATGGGCACTATCTTGCTGATGGTGATCATCAGCGCCATCAACGGCCTGTCGGTCGCCGGACTTGCAATCGGCTCGGCGATAGCACTGCCAGAAATGCTGCGCCGCGGCTATGACAAGGTGCTGATCACCGGGGTCGTTCAGGGCGGATCGACGCTCGGCATACTCTTGCCGCCATCGGTCGTGATGGTGCTCTTTGCAGTCATCGCCCGCCAGCCGGTATCGGATCTGTGGCTTGCGGGGATCTTCCCGGGCCTGATGATGGCGGGGATCTTCGCCGCTTATGTTTATCTTCGGGTCAAGATCAATCCGAAGCTGGCTCCCGAATTGAGCGAGGAGGAATTAGCCATGCCGCTGCGGGAGAAGATTCTTCTCCTGCGCGCCGGCATCGCTCCGGTCGTCATTTTTCTGCTCATGATCGGGCTGTTCGTGACGGGTTACACCAACCTGCTCGAGAGCTCGGCTGTTGGCGCGACCTCGGCCACGGTGGCGGCGGCCTGGAAGCGGCGCCTGAGCATCGGGCTGCTGATCGAGACGGCGCGCGAGACTATGTCAGTGACGGCCATGTTCATGTGGATCGTGCTCGCCGCGCTCGCCTTTTCGTCCGTCTTCGACGGGATTGGCGCGGTCCGCGCCATCGAGAACATTTTCATCCACAATTGGGAACTGTCGCCCTGGATGGTCATCCTGCTCATGCAGCTCAGCTTCATCTTGATGGGCATGTTCCTGGACGACACGGCGATGCTGGTGATCGTCGCGCCGCTCTACATCCCGTTGGTGCAGCGGCTCGACCTCGGCATCGATCACCAGATGGTGTGGTTCGGCATCCTTTACACGATGACCTGTCAGATCGCGTATATCACGCCGCCCTTCGGTTACAATCTGTTCCTGATGCGCGGAATGGCGCCGAAGGAGATCACGCTCATCGACATCTACCGTTCCATCGTTCCGTTCGTGTTGATGATGGGGCTTTCCATCGCCTTGCTCATGCTGTTCCCGCAGATCGCAACCTGGCTCCCCAGCTATTTCCGAGGCTGATGCCGCTAACCACAGGAGGAGAAAGAATGACAGACAGCAACAGGCCTTCCCCATCTGAAAGGATCCTCGCCAGCCGGCGCAAGTTTCTCGCCGCGGCCGGCCTCGCCGCGCCGGCGGCCCTGGCCGCCCCGGCCATCGTCCGCGCCCAGGCGCCGATCCGCTGGCGGCTGCAGACCTATGCCGGGCCGTCGCTCGGTGAGCATGTGATCAAGCGGCAGGTCGATGCGTTCAACGCCGCAGCGAATGGCGAGATGGAGATCGAGCTCTATTATGCCGACCAGCTCGTGCCCACTTCCGAGCTCTTCCGCGCCCTGCAGAATGGCACGCTCGACGCCATCCAGTCGGATGAGGCAACTATGGCCGCGCCCGTCGACATTGCGGTGTTCGGTGGCTATTTCCCGTTTGCCACGCGCTACAGTCCCGACATCGGCGCCCTGTTCATGTATTGCGGCCTCGATAAGATTTGGCAGGAAGCCTACTCTGAAGTCGAAAATGTCACCTACCTCTCGACAGGCGCCTGGGATCCGTTGCATGTCTTTACTGTCAAGAAGCCGGTCCGCTCGCTTGCCGACCTCAATGGATTGCGTGTCTTCGGCGTCCCGACTGCCGGCCGCTTCCTGTCGCGCTACGGCCTCATCCCCGTGACGGTCCCGTGGGACGATGTCGAAGTGGCCTTGCGCACCGGCGATCTCGACGGCGTGCTGTGGTCCGGCTTCACCGAAATGTACGAGATGGGCTGGGCCGACATCTGCAACTATGCCCTGTCCAACTCCATCACCGGCGCCTGGTTCGGCTCCTATTACGTCAACACCCCGAGCTGGGAGAAAGTGCCGCCGCATCTACAGCAGCTCTACCGCACTACCATCGACCAATCGCACTATTACCGCATGGTCTGGTACTGGGGCGGCGAGGCGAAGCTCCGCGTCGAGGGCGAGAAAATGGAACTGACCTCGATTCCCACCGAGGAGTGGAAAAAGGTCGTCAAGGACGCCGAGAGCTTCTGGGACGAAGTCGCGAGCGAGAGCCCGCGGGCGGCGCGCGTCGTCGAGATCTTCAAAAAATACGCTGCCGACATGGAGAAGGCCGGCTATCCGTACCGCTGAGTTGAACCGGGAAGGAGGGAAAAGCCCTCCTTCCCGAGCAATCGGCGGCCGCCAGGAGGTTTTGCGGGAAAAGCTGTAGGCTAGTCTAACGGACCAAGATCCTTTGCACCTCCTGAGGAGGCCATTCTGGATAACGATGGCATGGTGAAGCAACCTTTCGAGCAGTGCGGTTGCGACACGGGATCGCCGAAGACCTTGCCCCATCCGGCGCCATTGCCGAAAACGAACTTAGAACTGGATAAAACATGGGGGCAACGTCACTCAACCGCAGTGGCACGGGGCGTTCGCTGAAAATCGTAGCTGGCGTCCTTCGAGACGGTCCCGAAAGTTTCCCCTTGGGATCGATCGGCGGAACCCAGTAGACGATCCATATCCCCTCCGAAGCGGAACTCGCAGTGCGTCACCTCAGAAGTGCTTCCTCTTCCAAGAGCAGCCGGTGCAGCGTGGCATGGAGTTCATCGCCGTTGAGTTTGCTGGGGTCGAACCCGCTTTGCGATCCTATCGACGTCAATGCGCTGTCATTTTCAGGCAGGCCGCTGACCAAAGCCATCGACCATTGAGCAAAGTTGCGGTGCTCGATCGGCTCTATGGCAAGAAGTGACACGTCACCGTGACGGTCGTCTTGTTGGATGCGTTCGAAGGTTTCCTCGACGTCTTTGAGGTGGCCTTCCAGAACCTGGCCGAAGCAACCCGAGTTGAAGATCAATGCACCCGTCACGTTGCAGCGCGAGTTGTTTGCACGGCTGGTCGCAAGGATCTGCTCGATCGCCCGCTTAAACTCCTCGCCATGCTTGGGTATCCGGTTGCGGCTGTAATAGACGAGTCGATAGAGCTCTTTACTCACTCCCAATCCCCTTTTTTTGTTGGTTCCATGAGCTCAGAAACGAGTCGATATCGATCTCGGGGATCGGCCGACCGGTAAGGTAGCCCTGCACGGAGGTGCAGCCTTCGGCGCGCGCCCGTTCCAACTGTTCTTCGGTCTCAACCCCCTCGGCGATGGTCTTCATGCCGAGGCTCACGCCAAGTCCTGCAACGGCTCTGAGCACAGCCTGACACTCAAGCCGGTCGTCTGCGCCGCGGATGAACGACTGATCGATCTTTATCTTGTCGAAGGGAAACTTCTGGAGGTAGCTGAGCGAGGAATAGCCGGTTCCGAAGTCATCCATGGATACCTGCACCCCAAGTGCCTTGACCGCATTCAGTGTTGCGAGAACTTCGTCGGTGTAACTCAGAAGAGCGCTTTCGGTGATTTCCAGCTCAAGCCGCCGGGGTGCCAGGCCAGAGTTGCCCAGGGCGGACACGATGACATCGCCCAAGTTGCCGCCTCTGAATTGCACGGGAGACACATTGACCGACACGGACAAATCGCCCGGCCATCTGGACGCGTCGGTACATGCAGTTCGAAGAGTCCATTCGCCGATCTGCGTGATCAGGCCGATCTCTTCCGCCAGCGGAATGAAATCCAACGGCGAGACGACCCCTCGCTGGGGGTGATGCCATCGAATGAGCGCTTCAAAACCAGTGATGCAATTATTGGCGAGATCTATCTGGGGTTGGTAGACGAGCGCGAACTGCTTGAAGGCCAGTGCCCTGCGCAGATCGATCTCGAGCGCCCTTCGACGCTGCATCCTTTCGTGCAGCTCCGGATCGAACAAGGCATACCGGCCGCGACCCTCGTTCTTTGCGCGATAAAGGGCAAGGTCGGCGTTTTGCAGCAGCCTCTCGGCCGTGCAGGCATCGGCTCCTGAAAACGCGATGCCGACACTGACGCCGATATTCACCGAATGGCCGCTGATCACATAAGTGCGGCCGACAAGGTCCACCAGCCTTTCGGCAAGGCCTGTTGCGTCGGCAGCGCCGCTGACATGCGTCTGGAGGATGATGAATTCATCTCCCCCGACACGAGCGACGATGTCCTCCTTGCGGCAAGCGTTGCGCAAGCGCTTGGCAACTGCCTTGAGAAGGGCATCGCCGATTGGGTGCCCAAGCGTATCATTTACGAATTTGAAGCGGTCGAGATCCAGGGCGTATACGACGATGTCATCGCGCGCCTCCGCGGCATCCGCAGTTTCTGCCTCCAGCCGGGACAGGAGTTCCGCACGGCCGCAGAGGCCGGTCAGCTCATCCAAGGGAAAGACACCATGCTCGGCCCCCGGCTCCTCTGCCGGAGTCAGGGCGACAACGACGAGATCGTCGTCCGTCGTTTCCCACATTACCTGGCTGCTGCCATCGCCCAACTCGACGGTGCCAGACCGCCGAATGCCGGATGCGTGTTCTGGAAGTCGTCGAGAGCGATAAAGCCGATCGAAGAACGCTCGTTGCGAAGACGGGTCAACTCCTGCCTGTCGAATTGCAGGCCCGTTCGCATATCGAACGCTTCCATCATGACCAAAGGCGATGACCGGAAGGCCGAGACGATCGCAGCCAAAAAACCGTTCTGTTTCGCGCGCTGCCCCAGCTGCTTTGCTCATAGGTAGGTCCCTGCTCCAATTCGTCTTGCCCGTCGTCGGCTGGGCAACAGCCTAAAGCTGGACTTCAGACCAAGGCGACGGTGGCGTTTCGCTTTTGTTAAACTGGAAAATCCCGGCCTGCTATCCGTCGAGCCCGGTCACGACTCCGGCGTCTGCATCGCTGGAACACTTGGCCTCCTACTCGACAATCGATAGAAAAGGGTAAAGAGCTAAAGGCGTCCGGCGGGTGTGCCCCGGTCTCCAGCGTGGGCTGGGTGCTTCTTCTTTTTTTGAGAGTTGAACCGGACGTGCGAGCCTGGCGGAGGTGCGCCTCCAACTGGGCACGTTGCGCTTCTCGCCGATGTGGAAGGGCCTTGTCGAGCGCAGCCCGTCCCTCACCAAGCGAATCTTGACTGGGGTTGCCAAACCCGCTTGCGCCCGCCCGGTGATCCACCCGGGTCGCGGCGCCGTATCACAATCCGTGTGCAAGTTCTCGAGAGATTGGAGGCATGCGATGGACAGCGGGAAACTAGGCCTGTCGGGTCTGGCAATAACGCTTCTGCTTGGCTGGTCACCCGCGGCTGCGGGGGACTTTTCATTGGAAGGCTATTTTGCCGGAAGGACATCCGCCGTTGGCAGCTTCAGCGCCATCAATGGCGTGAAGCGGAAATTCACCGTCGATCTCTTCGGCAAATGGAACGGCAAGACGCTGACCCTGGTGGAAGACTTCGTCTACGACAATGGCGAGCACGACCGAAAGACCTGGCGGTTCGAAAAGATCGCCAAGGACAAGTATCGCGGCACACGCGAGGACGTCATCGGTGAAACGCTGGTGACGATCAGCGGCGGTACGGCCCGCTTCAGCTATCTGGTCGACCTCGACGCCAGGAACAGGAGCAACCGCGTGCGGTTTCACGACACGATGAGCCTGCAGGACGACGGCACATTGCTGAACAAGGCGCTTGTGACGAAGTTCGGGCTACCGGTGGCACTGACGCGGGTGGAATTTTCCCGGCGCTGACGGGACTGGTCCGCCCCCTGCCACGCCCGCAAAGGTGGAAGACCAAGAAGGACTTGATCATGTCACTTCCTGCTCCAAGATCCTTCGCATTGGCTCTGCTGTCCATGCTGTGCCTGACTGCTGGAGCCGCGGCGGCCGAAGAACTGGACGGCCCAAAGATCAAGAAGCTGATTGCCGGAGAGACGGTGCGGCTGAATACGCCGTTCGGCATTGCCCTTCCGCTACGCTACCGAAGGGATGGCGTGGTCGTTGGCGATGTCTCCGGCATTTCGGCGGCGAGCATGTTCGCGCCGAAGGAGGAAGGCCGCTGGTGGGTCGATGATGACTCGCTGTGCCAGCAATGGCCGACCTGGTACAAGGGCCGCAAGTTCTGCTTCAAGATCACGTCGCTCGGCGAAGGCAGTATTTTCTGGCTCCGTGACGACGGTGCCTCGGGCACCGCGCGTATCGGCGACTAGATGGCCAATACCGGAAACCGTCTGTCGGGGCAGACGCTCAAGCTGATGTGTTATGCGTTGCCGGCTATACCGTTGGCAGCGTTGGCGCTACCTCTTTATGTGATCGTGCCGACATTCTATGCGCAGAATCTCCAACTCCCAATCGTAGCCGTCGGGACAGTTCTGCTGCTGATCCGGCTGATCGATGCGGCAAGCGACCCGATGATCGGCTGGCTCTGTGACCGCCTCTTCATGAAATCCGGGCGCAGGCGGACGTTCTTTCTGCTGTGCGTGCCGTTGACGGCCCTGGCCGCGTTCATGGTCTTCTGGCCGCCTTCGGGCGCCGGCGTCGGCTATCTGGCATTGTGGGGCACACTGCTTTCGGTCGGTTATACCGGCACGCTTTTGCCTTACACCGCGTGGGGCGCGGAACTGGCGACGGACTATCGCGGTCGCTCCGTGGTTTCGGCCTTTCGCGAAGGGGCGACACTGATCGGAACGGTGATCGCGGTGGTGCTGCCCTTCGCGGTTGGGCTCGACAGGATAGATGGTTTCCACGGCCTGGCCGCCATCGCCGTCCTGACGCTGGTGCTCCTGCCGGCTTTCGGCGTGTTCGCCGTCAAGATCGTACCGGAGCCGGCCAATCGCTCGACGACGCGGCTGCGCTTGGCGGAGAGCCTGCGCTTCGTTGTTCGCAACAGGCCGTTCGTCCGGCTCATCTTCGCGTTTCTACTCAACGGCTTTGCCAACGCGATCCCGGCGACGCTGTTTCTCTATTTCGTCTCCGAACGGCTCGGTGTTGCCGAGATGCGCGGACCACTGCTCTGCCTCTATTTCCTGTGCGGGGTTCTCGGTGTGCCCATGGCCGTTTGGCTCGCGGGAAAAGCGGGCAAACACCGCACGTGGTGCGCGGCGATGACCGTCGCCTGCGTGGTGTTCGCCTTTGCCGGTTTCCTCGGTGCGGGTGACATCGTGCCATTCGCCGTCATCTGCGCGGCAACAGGACTGCTTCTGGGCTTTGATCTCGCTCTGCCGCCAGCAATCCAGGCTGACGTTATCGACTACGACACCGCAAAGTCGGGCGAACAGCGTTCGGGGCTCTATTTTGCCGCCTGGGGGCTGGCGACCAAGCTGTCTCTTGCCCTGAGCGTCGGCTTGGTCTTTCCCATCCTTGCCTGGTCGGGTTTCGAAAGCAGCGCCGCTGGAGCCATGCCGGAGACAGCGATTGCGACGCTGGCCGCGCTCTATGCCTGGTTCCCGATTCTGCCCAAGGCAGCCGCCATTGCCGTCATGTGGAATTTTCCTCTCGGCGAGGATGCGCAACGATCATTGCGAGCGCGCATCGACAGCGCGGCCGGGCACAGCAAGACCGATGATCAGGAACCACTCGCGGATGCGGCCGTCGTCCGTTTTTCGCGGTTGAACGCAGATCGAAAGGAAACCTGATGTCGAAAGCCTTTTCCCTGATCCTATTCATACTGGCGGTCGTTCTGATCGGCATGCTCATCGGCTATGCCACGCTGCCGGGCGAATGGTATGCGAGCTTGAACAAGCCGTCATTCACGCCGCCAAACTGGGTCTTTGCCCCTGTGTGGACGGCTCTCTACATATTGATCGCCATCGCTGGCTGGCGATGCTGGCTTCGCGATCGAAGCAGCGCCGCAATGAAGCTGTGGTTCGTTCAGATGGCGCTCAATTTTCTGTGGTCGCCCGTGTTCTTCGGGGCTCAGCAACCGGCTTTGGCCCTGGTGGTCGTCATTGCCGCATTGGCGGCGGTCATCGGCTTCATCATAGCGGCTTGGAACAAGGACAGGCTGGCGGCGATCCTCTTCCTGCCTTATGCGGCATGGACCGCATTTGCGACCGCGCTTACCGCGGGGGTCGTGGTGATGAACTGAGCGGCCGCACTATGCCTGTTTCGCGGCATGTGGCTGCTGGTTACTGCCCTTTTCTCGCTGCCTGCGCGGCAGGGTACAGTCAGCCTGGCTTGCCTACCGTCCAAGCGGTAAGCAAATATCCGCAAGTTGCCGCGGTTGCTGTCAGCGCCACGCCCCAGATCGTGTCGACGACGCTGACGGTGGACGACCAGTTCTTCAGCGTGGCCAGGTTGGTCATGTCGTAAGTGCCATAGGCGACGAGGCCGAGTAACGCGCCATTGACGAGCGCCGTCGCCCAGTTCGCACCGTTTACCGCCGGCATCACTGCGAAGTGCACGATGCCTGCGACATAGACGAGATAGAACAGGCCCGCGACGCTGAGATTGGGCTGATCCAGGAGCAGGCTCCCGATGCGGCTGCGGTAGAAGCTGGTGGAAACGGTCGACAGCCACACGAAGTCGATGCCGAAGAAGACGACGGCTGTAGCGGCATAAGCGATAGCGTAGCTGGCGAACATAGATGCGATGCTCTCGGCGCTTCCAGGGCGAGGACGCCCGGTCATATGCCCAGGAATGGCTGAATCGCCCGAACGATCCAGCTGCGGAACTTCAGCGGCGCGTCCGTCACCGCAAGGCAGATGCAGTCGGCGTCCGGCGTGGCTACAGGCTGATGCGTCAGGCTTGCATCGGCATCTTCGAGGTCGCCGCGTCCGAACTTGTCGTCACCATCGACGAAGCTGCCGCTGAGCACCAGGGTCAGTTCGCGCCCGCCATGGCTGTGCTCCGGAACCGGCTTGCCCGCGGGTATACGCAGCAGCCGGACCTTCGTCTCGCGGTCCGCTGTCCTGATCGGTATCTGGTAGGCGCCGCGCCCGAGCGGCCGCCATTTGAGGGTGTCGATGTCGCCGCCGACATAGGAGCGCAACGGCTCTGGCAATCCGCCGCCGTGTCCGGCAGATGTAGTTTGCCGCAAAGCGGCCGCGGGACTTCCGGCCTGTTGTTGCAGGCGGTTGCGTACACTGGCCCAGGAATCGTCGACGGCGGCATCGTCGGCCATGGTCTCGAGCAGCTCGCCGCCAATACTTTCGGCCACGGTCAGGCGGCGCCGGCAAGACGGGCAGAGGGCAAGGTGCGTGGCGACCGCAATGCTCCAGCCTTCGGCGAGGCTGCCGGCGGCATAACTGACGAGCAGGTCGTCGCTGATATGGTGACGGATGGTCACGATATATCTCCAGATTGGGTGAGCGCGGCCCGCAGTTTGTCGAAAGCGAGGCGCATGCGCGACTTGACCGTTCCCAGAGGGAGATTAAGACGCGTCGCGATCGCGCTGTGCGACTGGTCCTCGAAGAAGGACAATTTCAGCAGCGCCGCCTGTTCCTCTGGCAGCGCCGCGATCGCCCGGTGGAGTTGCTCCGAAGCCTGCCGGGCATCGAACTCGGCGTCGGCCGGCGCCACGTCATCAGGTACGAAGGCGGGGTCGTTGGGGTCGAAATCCGGTCGCTTCTCGCGCCTGAAAGCGTCGATGCGCAGGTTGCGCGCGATGGTGAAAATCCAGGTCGATACCGCGCCCTTTGACGGATCGAACCTGTCGGCCTTGTTCCAGACCGCGATCATGGTTTCCTGCATAAGTTCCTCGGCCAGATGACCGTCGCCGCCCATACGCGCCATGTAGGCTTTGACGCGCGGCGCGAAATGGCGAAAGAGTGCCTCATAGGCGTCGAGGTCCTTCCGCGCACCTACCGCGCACAGCAGTGCGACCATGTCCGGCGTTTGATCGGCATCAGTCTTGCGGAGCATACCTGAATTTCCCACCTCGCAATGCCGCGGCGCGGAGAGGCGCCAATACCCCACCATAGAACGTTTCTGCCACGCCGGCGCGCTTATGGGAACGATAGTGTTCATGCCGTCGATACGTCATCGAACGGCAGTCGGATCACCGCTTCGCGAAATTTTTGCTCCGACCGATCCGGCGCGACTTTCGCTGCGTATGAGCAAACAAGACTGTAGCAGCATCGGAGAGGTAGAAAGTGCGAGTTCATACCAACAGGGAGTTGCCGGACCATGAACGCCGGGTGGCAGTCGTTGGGTCGGGCATTTCGGGCCTTTCGGCGGCCTGGCTGCTTAGTCGTAAGCTCAACGTGACACTCTACGAGAGTGAGAAGCGCCTCGGCGGTCATTCCAACACGGTCATGGTGCCGACGAAAGACGGGGTTATCCCTGTCGATACCGGTTTCATCGTCTACAACGCGCGCAACTATCCAAACCTCGTTGCCCTGTTCAAGGAAGTGGGAGTGCCGACGGCTGGCTCCGACATGTCCTTCGCCGCTTCCCTCGAGGGTGGCAAGCTCGAATATTCCGGTTCCGGCTTCAACGGCCTGATCGGCCAGAGAGGCAACGTCGTGCGACCGCGTTTCTGGCGGATGATGCGGGACATATTGCGTTTCTACCGCGAGGCGCCGGCCCTGCTGGTTCGCTCAGACCTCCGCGGCGTCAGCCTCGGCGAATATCTCGATCGCAACCACTATGCGCCGGCCTTCATCGAGGATCATCTCTTGCCGATGGGGGCGGCGATCTGGTCGACCACTGCGCGCGAGATGCGCGACTACCCGCTTCTTGCCTTCGTCAGGTTCTTTGCGAGCCATGGCCTGCTCAGCCTCGCCGACCGTCCGAAGTGGCGAACCGTTCTTGGCGGCAGCCAGGAATATGTTCAACGCCTGAGCGCGAGCTTCATCGAGGGCGTCCGGCTGGGCGTCGGGGTCCGCAGCATCTCGCGCGAGAATGGTCGCGTCGTCGTCACCGACACCGCCGGAAACGTCGATACCTTCACCGATGTCGTCATTGCTACCCATGCCGACCAGGCGCTCGGCCTGTTGGCCGATGCCGACCATGAGGAGCGGGACCTGCTCGGCGCCTTCCGCTACACCGACAATCTGGCGGTGCTGCATTCCGACGAAAACCTGATGCCAAAGCGCCGGCGTGTCTGGTCGAGCTGGAACTATATCGGCGAAAGCCGCGACGAAACCAACCAGCCACTGTGCGTGACTTACTGGATGAATCGGCTCCAGAACCTCGATATGCGCCACCCGCTGTTCGTGACACTTAATCCGACCCGTGAGATCGCTCCGCCGAAGGTCATCGGACGCTACAGTTATACGCACCCGCTGTTCGATCAGCGCGCGCTCGACGCCCAGCAGCAGCTCTGGCGCCTTCAAGGCAAGCGCAACACCTGGTTCTGCGGTGCCTATTTCGGGTTCGGTTTCCACGAGGACGGCCTGCAGTCGGGGCTGGCCGTTGCCGAAAGCATTGCTGATGTGCGACGGCCCTGGCGGGTTCGTGACGAATCCGGGCGCATTGCGCTCCAGCCCCAACTGGAGGCGGCGGAATGAGCTTCCAGTCGGCGCTTTTCATGGGCGAGGTGATGCATGCACGCGCAAGGCCGCGCCGTCACAAGCTGCATTACCGAGTCTTTTCGCTTCTGCTCGATGTGGACGAGTTGGAGGCCATGAGCGCCTTGTCTCGGCTGTTCGGCTACAACCGTCGTGCCGTGCTGAGCTTCTGGGACGCCGACCACGGCGACGGCAGCGCGGGCGGCCTGCGTTCCTGGGTCGAAGCGCGATTGCGCGAAGCCGGCAGGCTGGATGACGGGATGAGCATCCGCGTGCTGTGCTATCCCCGTATTTTCGGCTACGTGTTCAATCCGCTGACGGTCTATTTCTGCTATGCCTCCGGCGGCGCGTTGCGGGCCATTCTCTACGAAGTCTGCAACACTTTCGGCGAGCGCCACACCTACGTCATTCCCGTTGAGGATGGCGCGACGGGACCGGTGCGGCAGGCCTGCGCCAAGGAACTTTACGTCTCGCCCTTCCTGCCGATGTCGTGCTTCTACCGGTTCCACATCGAGCCGCCGGGCGACAAGGTGCTTGTACGTATCGATGAATCGGACGCGGAGGGCCCGCTTCTGGTCGCCTCGTTTTCCGGCCGGCGCGAGCCGGTGTCGGATCGCGCGCTTTTCCGCGCGCTCATCCGCTACCCATTGATGACGCTCAAGGTGACCCTGGGCATCCATTGGGAGGCGTTGCGCATCTGGTGGAAAGGCATCCCCGTGCACCGGCATAGCGCTGCAGCCAACAAGATCGCCACGACCATCGTGGCGGGAAAAATTTCAGGACACAAGCACCCATGAGCAACGTCGAAGGAAAGTCGGTCTGCGCGAAAAGCTTTCGCCGGCCGCTATGGGCGCGTCTTCTCTGCCGCGCGGCAGACAGGATCGCCGTAGGCCAACTCACCATCCGTTTCCCAAACGGCAGCACGCATTTCGCGCAAGGGGCGCTGCCCGGTCCGTCGGCAACCCTCAACGTGCGGTCGGGAAAGCTGGCGTGGAAGCTGGCAAGCGGCGGCGACCTTGGCTTTGCCCGCTCCTATATCGACGGCGACTGGGACAGCCCTGATCTCGGCGCCGTGCTGCAATTGGGTATTGCCAATGAAGCTGCGCTCGCCACCGTCCTCGATGCGCCGGGGCCGGCCAGGCTCGTCGCATTCCTGCGGCATCGGCTTCGCGCCAACACGCGTGCCGGCAGCCGGTGCAACATCGCCTTCCACTACGACCTTGGCAACAACTTCTACCGGCAATGGCTCGACGAGACGATGACCTATTCGTCGGCGATGTTTCTGCGCGACGATCAGTCCCTGGCCGATGCGCAGCGGGCCAAATACGCCCGCATCATCGAGGCACTGGAGCTTGGCCCGGATGATCATGTGCTGGAGATCGGATGCGGCTGGGGCGGCTTCGCCGAATTTGCGGCGCGCGAGACGGGCTGCCGGGTGACCGGGCTTACGCTTTCGCGCGAGCAGGCCGAGTTCGCGCGGGACCGCATGGCTGAGGCAGGTTTTGCTGAAAGGGTCGAAATCAGGCTTCAGGACTACCGCGACTGCGCGGGCCAGTTCGACAAGATCGTTTCCATCGAAATGTTCGAGGCGGTCGGAGAGGAAAACTGGCCGACCTATTTCGATGCCCTTCGGTCGCTCCTGAAGCCTGGCGGCCGGGCCATCGTCCAGGTGATCACCATTGCCGACCAACATTTCGCCCACTACCGCCGCAACGCCGACTTCATCCAGACCTACATCTTTCCGGGCGGCATGCTGCCATCACCAACGGCCTTCACCTCCATCGCGACGGAGCGGCGGCTGGCTGTGCTCGACAGGCATTTCTTCGGGGCCGACTATGACAGGACACTGCTTGCCTGGGACAGGGCGTTCGTTGCGGCCTGGCATCGCATCGAGCCGCTTGGCTTCGATGCGCGCTTCAAGCGCATGTGGCGCTATTATTTGCACTACTGCGCCATCGGCTTCCGCAGCGGGAGGATCGATGTCGGCCAGTTCCTGCTGCAGCGCGATTGAATGAGGGGCACGGTCGTCAACTGCGGATCATGCGGCGCGTCACGGCAAGGCGCAACCTTGCCGGCAGTGCCGCCAGAAGCTTCATCGACAGCACCATCTGCCAGGGGAAGGCAATCTCGAAGTGGCGGGATTTCAGCCCAGCCATGATGTGATCGACCGCCGCATCGGCCGAAATCAGGAACGGCATCGGAAAGTCGTTCTTCTGCGTCAGCGGAGTGTCTACGAAACCTGGATTGACGAGGCTCAGGCGCACATTGTGCGCTGCAAGTTCAGGTTGGAGCCCCTCGCACATGTTGATAAGCGCGGCTTTGGACGCGCCATAGGCGGCGGCACCCGGCAGGCCGACATAGCCGGCGACCGAGGAAACGACGGCAATGTGCCCGGCCCCGCGCGCAAGCATGCGCGGCATCAGCGCGGCCAGGCAATGGACGCTGCCCATCAGGTTGACGTCGATCGTGGCGCGAAACGCGGCGGCGTCGAACTGCGCTGCGGAGTCGCGGCCGTAAGTGCCGGCGTTGAGCACGGCGAGATCGAGCGGCCCCAAGCTATCCTCGATCTTCGCGACGACCTTCTGCGTCGCCTCCGCGTCCGTTACGTCGAGCGGAAACGCGTGGATGCAGCCCGGGGCTTCGGTGGCAAGCGTGGCGAGGTCTGTCGCCGTCCGCGCACTTGCGGCGACATTCCATCCCTCCTCGGCGAGGCGGAGCGCAAGCGCGCGGCCGATGCCGGAACCGGCGCCGGTCACCCACGCCGACCCGCCGGACGTCGTCCCGGCCTCCCCAGGTTTATCAACGTTCATGTATGGCTGCTCCCTCGGAACTCAGATCTACACCTGTGTTACGTAGAAAGCCGGCAGTTGGTTCAATGGGCGGCTCATGTAACTGGGCGGGGACGGTGGCTTGAGCAGGCGTTTGACAAGAAGCCGCATCAACTTTCGGGGGGCACGGCAACATCGATCACAACCACATGTATCGTCGCGAATTTTTTGATCATTTTCCGAAGGAGTAGTGGGCGGCTCCAAGAAGTTGGGCCGCTCGGGACATATCGATAACCTGGGATGGCGGTCCTGTGGTGATCTGGACGGTGCGAAGAAGTTGTTCAGGGGTAGGGCTGGATAGCTTCCTGCCTCCGGAATAACAATGCTCGAGCGCTGGCGAACTCGTGGTGGTGGACGGGGATGGTCGCTACCAATATCGAGTACGGTTAGAAGAGTGACCGATGAATTACCGCTAGGTCATTGGGTGTGGCGGCGAATACCCTCAACTCGGTCCGCCCAAGTCGCAATCCGGCTCTGGTATTGCTACCGCAACCAACTGCGTCGCAGCCATGTCGGCTCGGCATGATGACGTCCCCGAGAGTGGTGTAACTGGCGAGGTGGCCATCAGTGTTTTTCCGGTAGGGTCGGGTTGTTCAAGACCAACCTGAGGGGAAGACCACCGATGACCGACGAAATGATGAAGCTGCGTTCGCTTGTTGAGAAGAGCGCCGATGCCGATTTGCTGCGGGAGATGATCGGTTTTGCCGCCGAGAAGCTGATGGAGATGGAGGTCGGCGCGAAGACGGGCGCGGCCTATGGCGAGAAGAACGCGTTCCGGCTTGCCCAGCGCAATGGCTACCGCGAGCGCGACTGGGAGACGCGGGCGGGGCTGGTGGAACTGCGTATTCCGAAGCTTCGCAGCGGCAGCTATTTCCGACCTTTCTCGAACCGCGCCGGATGGCCGAGAAGGCGCTGACCGCCGTCATCCAGGAAGCCTACATCCAGGGCATCTCGACCCGCTCGGTCGACGACCTGGTCAAGGCGATGGGCATGAGCGGCATTTCCAAGAGCCAGGTCAGCCGCCTGTGCGAAGAGATCGACGACAAGGTCAAGGTCTTCCTCACCCGGCCCATCGAGGGCGACTGGCCGTAACTGTGGATCGACGCCACCTATCTGAAGGTCCGGCGCGGCGGCCGCATCGTTTCCGTCGCCGTCATCATCGCCGTCAGCGTCAACGCCCACGGACGGCGCGAGGTCCTGGGCATGGAGATCGGCACGTCCGAGGCCGAGCCGATCTGGACGGGCCCGCAACATGGACCGAGCCGACGCTTAGGGCTTCGGCGGTACTCCCGTCTTCATAATTGCGACCCGCGATCTACCAGGACAGGCAGGGGCTGCAAGCCGCTATCGCTCCAGCCCGCTAGAGCTAAAGCTGCATGCGTGATCAGGAACAGTTTTGCTCGCCGGATGTTCAGAGGATGTTTCCAACCTCTGCTAACCTCGGATTTGGAATATGTCGGCAGAATAGGAAGCGCTCTTAGCGTTGTTGCAGATCGTGTCCCACCACGGCCATTTCGAGGTGCGGCTTGTGTTTCTTGCCAGGTAGCAGGTGCGCGAGAACCTCGGCGCGTCCTTGACCTCGAAGAGGCGCCCGTCCTGGATATGCTGCGCGACAATTCTGGCCGGGAGGTAGGCGGAGCCGCCCCAGGACAGGATGTGGTTCAAGGCGTGGGAACTGTTCGTGAAGGTCACGATCGCGGTCTCGTCGACCGGGAACGCTCCGGCATGCCAGCGCCGGAAATCCTCGCCGTGATCGACGTAGACATACATCGGGTCCCAGCGCATCAGGTCGCGCTGTACCGTCGACACTTCGAGGAATACGTCCTCAAAAAGGGGGTCGATTGTGAACCCACTGGTGATCGGAGGCTCGTATGCGATTGCTATGTCCACGATCGCGTTTGAAAGCCAGAGCCGGTTCTCGCTCTCATTGCCACATTGAACATTGAGCGCGATGGTCGGGCAGGCCGCCCTCAGGCTGTTGACCCACCATTCGCCGGCCGATGGCCAAAGCGAATCCACGCAGCCGAAATTGCAGACATCGTCAAAGCCTTTTGGAAGGGAGGTGTCGTGCCGCGCCTGCTTCCAGACCTGTACCATGATCTGCGCGTGCCGGAGGAACTTGGAACCGGCGGCGGTAAGCTCCGCGCCGGACTTTATGCGCCGAAGCAGCTTCTGGCCGATCACGTCCTCGAGCGCGTTTATCCGCGCGGTTACCGTGGATTGGGTGACGTTGAGCTTGGTGGCGGCCTTGTTGAGGTTGCCAGTTTCGACCACCACCAAAAAAGTGTGCACGTGCGACAGGTTCATGTTTGCGGCCTCCTCCCCATCCATGGACATCGTCGATCTTAGTTCGACATTATCGAACATTACGACTAAAATATTTTGATTTACGGGATTATGCCTCTCTGTCAAGAGTAGCCCCGAGGTGAAGGGCGCAAGCGCCCGGCGTTGCCCCCAGGGGCGGCGCGTCGTGTGTGAAAGGGAGGTCATGAGCTGCACGTCAGAGCAATTCCGGCTGGCCATGCGCAGGTTTCCGGCGAGCGTGTGCGTCATAGCCACAGGCGAGGCCCCAAATCGTGTCGGCCTGACCGCGACGGCCGTCTGCTCGCTGTCGGCCGCGCCGCCGCAGATCCTCGTCTGCCTCAACGCCGAGACCGGCACCTGCAAGGCCATCCGCGAAGGGCGGACATTCTCGGTCAACATGCTGACGAGCGAACAGCTTGGCCTGGCGCGCCGTTTTGCCGGAATCGAGAGCGGCGCGATCGGAGAGGAGCGGTTCGAGGCCGGCGCCTGGCGTAAAGGCGCCAACGGGGCGCCGGTGCTAAACGATGCCATGATGACGTTCGAGTGCCGCCTAGTGACGAGCCATGCCGTGGCCACCCATGTCATCCTGATCGGGGAAGTGCTCGACATCCCCGAAAATGACCATGATGACGCTTTACTCTATCGCAGCGGTGCATTCGGCACCTGGGCGCCGCTGCCGGAAGCGGCGACCGGCGCGCGCGCGTGAAGCGGCGTGCGGCCTGTACCCCGCCTTCCGGCGCTGCAAAGCCAACGGGCGGTCTCGCGCTATGGCTGCTGAGAAGGAACCAATGGTGAAGCCAACATCCTTATCCCATGGTGAGACCTCTGCGGCCGTCTCTTGCCGCAACGTGTGGAAGGTCTTCGGAAACGGCCAAAAGGTCCGGCAAATTCTGGACAAGATCCTGTCCGGCGAGATCGGTCGGGAAGAGGCGCGAAACGAGCACGGATGCGTGCTTGCGGTGCAGAACGCCAGTTTCGAGGTCGGGCGCGGCGAGGTCTTCTGCATCATGGGCCTGTCGGGGTCGGGCAAGTCCACCCTGATCCGCCACATCAACAGGCTGATCGAACCGACTGTCGGCGACGTCGAGATCGAGGGCCGCTCCATGGCCGCGCTCGATCCGGCAGCGCTGCGCGAGATACGCGCCCGCAAGATCGGCATGGTGTTCCAGAACGTGGCCCTGCTTCCGCACCGCACCGTTGCGGAGAACACGCGCCTGCCGCTTGAGTTGCGGGGCGAGCAGGCCGCCAAGTGCGAGCAGGAAGTGCGGCGCACGCTGGAGATCGTGGGCCTGCGCGGCTGGGAAGACCGCTATCCCAAGGAACTCTCCGGCGGCATGCAGCAGCGGGTGGGACTTGCCCGCGCCCTGGCCGCGGATGCCAGCATTCTTCTGATGGACGAGCCGTTCAGCGCGCTCGATCCGTTGATCCGGCGACAGCTTCAGACGGAGTTCCGGCGGCTTACGAAGACCTTGGACAAGACCGCGCTGTTCATCACGCACGATCTGGAAGAGGCAATTCGAATTGGCGACCGCATCGCGATCATGCGCGACGGCAAGATCGTGCAGATCGGCACGCCGGAAGAGATCGTCATGTCGCCGGTCGACGACTATGTCGCGCAGTTCGTTGAGGGCATCTCCAAGGTTCACCTGGTCAAGGCCGAGCGCGTGATGGTGCCGCTGGAGGAATACGCCCGCCCCGGTGCCTCGGCTGAAGCCGGCTCCACGGCCGACTGGCCGAGAGTCCACCCGGACGCCGATCTGGACGAGCTCATCCAGCTTCAGCTGAAGCACGAGCGGCCGGTCATCATCGAGGATGGCGGCTCCATTGCCGGGGTTGTCGGCGTGCGTGAGATCTTGAAGGCGGTCCGGGCTGGTCGGGAGTAGGATGGCGATGAAGCATCAAACCGTTGAATCGGAGAGCGCCACCGTGTCGCCTGGCAAGCCGGCTGGCGCCCCCATTGGCCTCGACATGCTGGTTGGTCCGCTGCTGGCCTCCAGTCCGCGCCCGAATTCCGCTCTCGCGATCTATCTGTTATCGGATGGCCTTGCCGCGGGGCTTGCGGCGCAAGGCCGCTACTTCCTGGCGCTGGCGTCGCTGGTGGTCGGGCGCGCGGCGGCAATCGCATGGGTCGCGTGGAGCGGGCGCCGGGCGTCTGCGCAGGCCCGCCAGCGTGGCGAGGTTTTGCACCGCCTGCTTGGCCTCGTGGTCTATTGCATCGCCTTGGCCGCGATCTTCGTTGCCAACTCGGCTCTGCCTGTGGCTGCTTCGCTTTCGCGCTTCCCCGCCATGCAGTCCCTTCGAGGCACGACGGCGCAAGGCATCGACCAGACGGTCATGTTCCTGACTGCGCAGGGCGACAGCGTGTTCCGGATCATCACGCGCGCGCTCCTTGGCCTGCTCACCTCGCTGGAGGCATTGCTGACCATGACGCCCTGGCCGGTCATGTTCGCCGTCACGGGCCTGCTCGCCTGGCGCCGTGGCGGGATAGGGCTGCTCGCGCTGGCATGGGTCGCGCTCGGCTATCTGGGCCTGTTCGGCTACTGGAGCGAGGCGATCGCCACCTCGGCGCTGGTTCTGGCATCTCTCTGCGTCTGCATCCTGATCGGCATTCCGACGGGCATTCTCATGGCCAAGAACAGGGTTGCCCGCGCAGTGGTCTCGCCCTTGCTCGACCTGATGCAGACCATGCCGAGCTTCGTCTATCTGCTGCCGGCCGTGGCCTTCTTCTCCATCGGCAAGCCGCCGGCGCTGATTGCAACGGTCATCTTCGCGGTTCCGCCGCTCATCAGGCTCACCTGCCTGGGCATAGAGCAGGTGCCGGTCTACGTGAAGGAGGCGATGCTGGCCCACGGCGCCCGGCCGTTGCAGACGATGCTCAAGGCCGAGCTGCCGCTGGCGCTGCCCTCCATCCGCGCCGGCATCAACCAGACGATCATGATGTGCCTGTCGATGGTGGTGATCGCGGCCCTGATCGGCGGCGGCGGCCTTGGCTACAACGTGCTCTTTGCTCTGCAAAACGTCCAGTACGGCGAAGGCATCCTCGCCGGGCTCGGCATCGTCTTCTGCGCAATTCTTTTCGATCGACTGGTCGGCAAGCGCGAAACCGACCGCGGATAGGTCGCGGTTTTCACAATCACAGGGAGGAAGTTATGAATCTTAGAAATTGGGTATGTGGACTGGCGCTGGCAACAGCGTTCAGCTTCACGCAGAGTGGCTTTGCCAATGCCGGCACCAAGGTCGTCCTGGCGGACCTGACCTGGGACGAGCCGCGCGTGGTCAATGCGGTGCTGAAGGAAATCCTGACCCAGAAATACGGGGCGGATGTCGAACTAATCACCGCCGACCAGACTGCCGTGTTCGCGGCCATGGCCAAGGGCGACGGTTCGGTCGACGTGCATCCGGCCGTCTGGTCCGGCGCGCAGCAGACGAACATCGACAAGTTCGTCACCGAGGAGAAGAAGGTACGCCTCAACGAGAAGCCCTACAACGCGACCGACGGGTTCTACATTCCCACCTTCATCGCGCAGCAGTACGGCATCAAGTCCATCGAGGACCTCAAGAAGCCCGAGATCGCCAAGCTGTTCGACATCAACGGCGACGGGCGCGGCGACTATTGGCCGGGCGGCCCCGGCTGGGGCGTCACCAACATCTATCGCGTCAAGGCAGTGAGCTACGGCCTTGAGGAGCTCTACGATCCGATCGTGGCTTCCGATGCATTGATCAAGGCGCAGATCGCCACCGCGTTCCAGAAGAAGACCGGCGTTCTGTTCTACTACTGGAAGCCGGAAGCGCTGCACCAGGCCTATGACCTGACCAAGCTCGAGGAGCCGGCATTCAACGGCTACGCGATGGACTCGAAGAAGGGCGAGGCGGACTACAATCCCGACGGTTGCTACAAATATGTCGACCCCAAGGAATCCGCCAATTGGCTGAGCGAAAGCAAGATCACCTGCGCGACGCCACCGCAGCCGATCTACATCGCTTATTCGGCTTCGCTCGAGGAGCGCGCGCCCGAGATCGCCAAGTTCCTCTCCAAGGTGGCGATCGAGCCCGAGGAAGTGGGCGCGTGGATCTATTCCATGTCGGTCGACAAGAAGGACCCCGCCGTGGTTGCCAAGGAATGGGTCGAAGCCCATCCGAACCGCGTCAAGTCCTGGACGGGCGAGTAAAGCCCAAGCCTGAGACTGATTGAACCAATAGCCGCCATGCATTCGCGTGGCGGCTTTTTTCGTTTGCGTATATTCACCGATAAAATTCGGATTATGCGAATAATATTGCCGATATAATTTGATTTCGTAAACTGATGTGCCATGGCATATTGCCTCCAATTCAATTTGGAGACGCCTCGTGGAGTTCAATCACTTTCTGTCGTCGTACTATCCGGACCCGGCGTATGGGGGCGACCGCCTCTATGCCGACATGATCGAGCAGGCGGTGCTCGCCGATCGTCTCGGCTATCGCGGGGTGACCATCCCCGAGCACCACCTCATCAACATCCTGCTGGTGCCGGACCCGCTGCAGATGGCCGTCAAGGTCGCCAGCGTGACGTCGCGGGTGGAAATCGTCACCTCGGTTTCGGTGCTGCCGCTGCACGACATGCGCGTCTTCGCCGGCCAGGCCGTCCAGGCCGATATCCTGTGCGAGGGGCGCCTCATCATCGGCGTCGGCCGCGGCGCATTTGCCTACGAGATGGGCCGCATGGGCACGCCCATCGAAAACTCGCGCGAGAAGTTCGATGAATCGCTGAACCTGCTCATCGCACTCTTCACACAGGAAGAGGTGTCGTGGGACGGCAAGTACTACAAGTTCGATCCCATCACCGTCATGCCGCGTCCGGTCACCAAGCCGATGCCGCAGCTGATGATGGCGGCACTGATCCCCGAGGCCATCTACGCCTCCGTCAAGCGCGGCTTCCACATCCAGACGACCCCGCTCGACGCCACCCTGGAAAAGATGACGGCGCAGATCGACGCCTTCCATCGCGGCAAGGCGGAACTGGGGGAGGCGGGCAAGCACCTGCGACTGGCGCTGTCGCGGGTCTGCCTGCTTGCCAAGGACGACGCCGACGTGAAGCGCAAGACCGAGCTCGCCTATGAGTATTACGGCCGCTTCAACAACGTGTTCACCGGCCCCGGCATCGTCGAGAACGGCGTCATCAAGTCGCTGCCGCAGAAGCAGACCATCGAGGAGCTGTCGCAGAACCTCATCATCTGCACGGCCTCGGAAATGGTCGACCGGGTTTCCCAATATGCCGAGCTGGGCATCGACGATTTCATCATGAACGTGAACATCGGCGAGACCCATCAGGAATCGCTGGAGGCCATGGAGCGCTTCGCCAGCGAGGTGATGCCGCACATCTCGGCTTCGGCCAAGCGCGCTGCCTGATCAGGGCCAAGCGTGCGCGCGAGCCGGCGGTTGCCGTCGCTCGCGCCACGCGCCGAGTTGTTCGGAGGAGGGATAAATGTCGCATGACGTCTGGGTGGATGCGCAGAGCTGCGATCGCCGCGCCTTCCGCGACATGCTAGGTTCGTTCATGACCGGTGTCACCGTGGTGGCGGCGCGGGACGAGAACGGCGCGCCGAGCGCATTCACGGCAAACTCCTTCACCTCGGTTTCGCTCGACCCGCCGCTGATCCTTGTCTGCCTGGCGAAGGCGGCGGCCAGCGCCGGCGTCTTCAGCCGGGCCGACCGGTTCAGCGTCAACATCCTTGGCGACGGGCAGCGCGATCTTTCCGCCGCCTTCGCCTCGCGCAGCCCGGCCAAGGAGGCGGCGCTGGACACGCTCACGCCGGCAACCCCGCCGGTGCTCGAGGGCAGCCTCGCCAACATGGTCTGCGAGCGCCGCCAGCTCGTCGACGCCGGCGATCATCTCATCCTGATCGGTGCCGTCACCGAATTCCGCACCGCGGTCGGCCAGCCGCTGGGCTATTTCCGCGGTGGCTATGTCGGCTTCGGCCTGGCAGTCCAGACACTCGAGCAGCTGGCGGTGCCGCTTCACGTCGGCGGCCTTTTGGAGCATGACGGCCGCGTGGTGCTCTGCCGCCGCGCCGGCGCGGCGCATTGGGAGGTGCCGAGCGCGCCGCTCAAGGCCGGCGAGCAGCACAGCACCCTCATCGGCAAGATTTTCGCCCGGTTTGGAATCGCCGCCAGTCCGTCCTTCCTCTATTCGGTCTTCCAGGAAGAGGAGGCTCACACCACCATGGTATTCACGACCGAGGCGACGGCGTGTTTCGGCTGCGGCAGCCTGGACGACGGCACGCAGACCGCATCCTTCGGCGTCGAGGACGAGCCCTGGACCCTGGTCAGGGGCACGATGATGCAGGGCATGCTGCAGCGCTTCTTCCGCGAGAGGGCGGCGGGCTGCTTCGGCATCTACTACGACACCGCCGATGGCGGCCGGGTCGCGCCCATCGGCAGCAGGCCGCGCCCCTGGGCCGAGTGGCGGCCTGAAAGCGAGGCCGCGGCCCGATAGACACGCGCCGCTGGTTGCCTCGACTCAACTTTCGGGCGTGTGGACACGCTCCGCCGCCTGATCCCTAGCTCGAAAACGGAGAACTGAAGAAATGCCGGTCATCAAAGTGGAAATGTTCAGCGGCCGCACGGTCGACCAGAAGCGCAAGCTGGTCAAGGCGCTGACGGACAGCTTCATCGACGTCTGCGGCGGCAAGCCGCAGTCGGTCCACATCATCATCAAGGACGTCGACAAGGCCGACTGGGGTGTCGGCGGCGAGCTGTGCTCGGACCTCTATCCCGACGCCAAGCCAGCCGGAAGCAATTGAGGCGGGCACAATGAGCAACGCAATAGACTGCGTGCACTCCATCGAGGGCAGCGGGCCTGCCCTGTTCCTGATCCATGGCATCGGCGCACGCCGTGCCGGCTGGGCGAAGCTCGTCGAGCAGCTGAAGGACAAGTTCACCTGCATCTCCTATGACCTGCGCGGCCATGGCGACTCGCCGGTGCCCTCGGGCCGCTTCGGTCTCGACGATCTCGTCGACGACCTGGAGCACCTGCGCGCCAAGCTTGGCATCGAACGGGCGCATTTCGCCGGGCATTCGCTCGGCGGCATGATCGGGCCGGCCTACGCCCGGCGCTTTCCGCAGCGGGTGATCTCGCTCGGGCTGCTGTCGACGGCCGCCTTCCGCACCGAAGACGACAGCGCCAAGGTCAAGGCGGTGGTCGCGGCCATGCGCGAACGCGGCATCGGCCAGGTGCTCGATACGCTGACGGCGCGCTGGTTCACCGACGAGTTCGCGGCAGAGCACCCAGACGTCATCGAGTGGCGCAAGCAGCAGGTGGTGGACACGCCCGCCGAGGTCTTCCTCAACGTCTTCGACATCTATGCCGAGACGGAGATGAGCCCCTGGCTGCACGAAGTGACGGCTCCCGCGCTGGTGCTGACCGGCGAGCTCGATGGCGGCTGCAACCCGCGTCTCAACAAGCAGATCGCCGCGGCGCTGCCGAACTCGGAACTGGTGATCCTGGACGGCCTGAAGCACGCCATCCTGATCGAGGCGCCCGACCGCGTCGCGCCGCCGGTCCGGCAGTTCCTGCTGGCCCATTCCTGACGGCAGCACGCGCCTGCCGCGGCATCTCCCGCGGCAGGCGCTGTTCGTTGCGCTGGTTGCAGGCTATGCGGCGCCCCCCCGTTTTCAACACAAACAGGCTGGATAACCTGCCGCCCGCCCGCTGATCTTCGTGACAGCGACGACCCCGAGAAACTACGGAGACCCCTGATGGCCGACGCCGCCTACACCTATACCGACACCAAGCTGCTGATCGACGGCGAATGGCGCGACGGCCAGGGCGGCCGCACCATTCCCGTCATCGATCCGGCGACGGGCGATGCGATCGGCACCGTCGCCCATGCCGTGCGCGAAGACCTCGACGCTGCCCTGGCGGCGGCAGAGCGCGGCTTCGCGACCTGGAGCAAGGTGTCGGCGTTCGAGCGCTCCAAGATCATGCGCAGGGCTGCCGACCTCCTGCGCGCGCGCAAGGACCACATCGCCTGGCTGATGACGCGCGAGCAGGGCAAGCCGCTCGCCGAGGCGGGCGTCGAGATCATGGCCGCCGCCGACATCATCGACTGGTTCGCCGAAGAGGCGCGCCGCACCTACGGTCAGATCGTGCCGGCCCGTGCAGCCAACGTGCGGCAGGTCGTCACCAAGGAGCCGGTCGGCCCGGTCGCCGCCTTCACGCCATGGAATTTTCCGATCAACCAGGTGGTGCGCAAGCTTTCGGCCGCGCTGGCCACCGGCTGCTCGATCATCGTCAAGGCGCCGGAGGAGACCCCGGCTTCCCCGGCCGAGCTGATCCGCGCCTTCCAGGACGCCGGCGTGCCGGCGGGCGTGATCGGCCTGGTGTTCGGCGTGCCGGCCGAGATCTCCGAATATCTCATCCCGCATCCGGTGATCCGCAAGATCTCGTTCACCGGCTCGACGCCGATCGGCAAGCAGCTCGCCGCGCTCGCCGGCCTGCACATGAAGCGGGCGACCATGGAGCTCGGCGGCCATGCCCCGGCCATCGTGCTCGACGACGCCGACCTCGCCAAGGCGGTCAAGGCGCTGGCGGGCTCGAAGCTGCGCAACGCCGGCCAGGTCTGCATCTCGCCGACCCGCTTCTTGGTGCAGCGCAACGCCTTCGACGGCTTCGTCGACGGCTTTGTCGACACCTTCCGCGCCACCAAGGTCGGCAACGGCCTCGACGCCGGCACGCAAATGGGACCGCTGGCCAATGAGCGGCGCATCCCGGCGCTGGAGGCGCTGATCCAGGATGCCGTCGACCGGGGGGCGGAGCTGCGCACCGGCGGCCGCCGCATCGGCAACACCGGCAATTTCTTCGAGCCGACCGTGCTCGCCAATGTGCCCACCAACGCCCGGGTGATGAACGAGGAGCCGTTCGGCCCGCTGGCGATCATCAACCGCATCGGCACGCTGGACGAGGCGATCGCCGAGGCCAACCGCCTGCCGTTCGGCCTGGCGGCCTATGGCTTCACCAGCTCGCTGGAAGCCGAGCATCGCCTGTCGACCGAGATCGAGGCCGGCATGACCACCATCAACCACATCGGCCTGTCGCTGCCCGAGGTACCGTTCGGCGGCATCAAGGATTCCGGCTACGGCGTCGAGGGCGGGTCGGAAGCGACCGAAGCCTACCTCATCACGAAGTTCGTGACCGTCAGCGCGAGCTGATGCGGCGTGTCGGCAGCCCCGCGATGCCGCTTTCGGGTCGCGCAACCCAGAAGCTGACAGTCCGTTCGCGGCCCCGACACAGCTTTCGATCATTCGTTTCCCGAACTCTGGGCTGCTTTCGCTCGCGGCTGCGGTTATCTTGGCGGGCGCGAGTCCTCGGGCAGGCGGAACCTCGGCTCATCCGAGACTGAAGCGGGCGTTATCGAGCTGAAGAGCAGCCGTTCGCTCGACGGCGCGGGAGGGTGGCCGCACTACGAGTGTTGGTTGGGCGGTAGCGTCTGCTGCAGTAACGTCAGATTGTTCCTCAGGACTTTGATCGAGAAATCGATCTTCAACAACAGGCCGGGGCAAGCTGGGCGTCTTGTTCTCGCAGGGCGCTCCTCAACTCCTGGATCTGCCCGTCCGCCATCTCGAGCCGATCCGCCATCCGATCGGCATAGATGTGCACCAAGGTTCCAAGCCGTGCGGCCTTAATCAGCCGAAGGCGACGCCGACGCTGGCGTTCGGCTGGAGACATTGGAGCGTCGCCCTTGAGCGGGCGGCCTCGTTTCCGTTTGGGCTTGTCCTCGGTGATGGCGTCCTTGCGATTATTGTGCGTCACGAAAATGGAATCGGGTGCCCCCCGGGGTCAAGAGGGCGGCACTGCAATCCTGGACCGGCTTGGCTGCTTACAAGGGCTCAGCCACGCTGTCGGCCGTGCACCTTGCAAAATCTGATTGCGAATTTCCGGGCTCCGGCGAAAGGGCTGCTTGTCTAAAGCGCGACTTACATCAGGCGGGCCTTATGGTGACTGCTTTGCGCCGATGTCGGTCATTTTAGGTACCGTTGTCAACGGCCAAAAGCAGACGCTGTGGCGCGGCCCGAACTACCAAAACTCGTCTCGGGCTCCCAGTTATTGCGATTGGGAAAGCTCCGGTCTAGCTGCACGGCATTCGGGAATACGCACTCTTATTTGAGGGTGTACCACAGCGTGCGTTTTTTAGCGTCGTGGTGAAGGCGAAAGGCCCCGTCTCTAGCCGTGTCGGTGCTAGGCCGCGCGTTGAGCAGCCTAGCATGTCGGCCGCGGCCCTACGAGCTTGGCGAAGGAGGCGTGGCGCGCGGTGATAGACGACGAGGCATTCGCCTTGATCGGATACGGGAGCTTCCGGTTGCTAGACGGCGACAGGTTCCCATTTTGGAGCCTTGGGCGAATACGCCTGTTCAGAAAGCCTGGCGAAATCGACGCGCGGCACGCTGTTGAGCAGCATGCGCGTATAGTCCATCATTGGCCGATCGAAAACGGCGGCGACCGGCCCGTTTTCAACGATCCGTCCATCCTTCATCACCGCGACATGATCGGCAATGCGGCGCACGACGCCGAGATCGTGCGAGATGAACAGCATGGTCATGCCGCGCTCCCGGCATAGGCGCGACAGCAGGTCGAGGATCTGGGCCTGAACCGTCAGATCCAGCGCGGAAACGGGTTCGTCGGCAACCAGGATTCGCGGTGAAATCGACAGGGCGCGCGCAATTGTCACCCGCTGCCGCTGGCCACCGGAGATCTGATGTGGAAATCGCCCGCAAAGAGAGGCGTCGAGGCCGACGCTCGTCAGCAGGTCCTCCACGGCCCGCTGCCGGTCGCCGGGGCGGCCGATCGCATGCAGATCGAGCACCATGCGCAGGCTGTCGCCCACGCGGACGCGTGGATCAAGTGCCGCCATGCTGTCCTGGAACACGGGCTGGATGAGCCGGCGGAACTGCGCGATCGCGCGCCCCTTGAGCCGGTAGGGATCCTGTCCGGCCACCGCAACGGACCCGGAAGTCGGTTGCATCAGCCGGAGCAGGACGCGGGCTAGCGTTGATTTGCCCGATCCGCTCTCCCCGACCGCTCCGTAAATGCTGCCAGAGGGCACGGTCAACTCGATCCGGTCGAGGGCAAGCCGCCCGTTCGATCTCTGCGGCCAAGCACCGCGATAGGCTGCGCATACATTTTCGAGTCGGATTGCCGGCGTCATGGGATCGGGTTCCAGCATAGCAAGGTAGAGTCATCGAGGATTCGGTTCGGCGGCGCGACCGAGCAGACCCCTGTCGCGCGCGGGCAGCGCGGTGCAAAGGCGCAGCCGTCAGAAAGCGTCGCCGGATCCGGGGGATGGCCGTCGAGGCGGCCCGTACGCGTCGGGGCTTCCGGCAAGGCGGCAATCAGGCCGGCTGTATACGGATGGCGCGGCCTCGTGAAGACAGCAGCAAGCGGTCCGCGCTCGACAATCCGGCCGGCATACATGACGGCGACGTGCTGGGCGATCTGCGCCACCACGCCAAGATCATGAGTGATGAACAGCATGGCCATGCCGTGCTTCGCCTGCAGCGCGCGCAGCAGATCGAGGATGCGGGCCTGGACCGTCACGTCGAGCGCGGTGGTCGGCTCGTCGGCAATCATCAGCTTCGGTTGACGGATCGCCGCGATCGCAATGATCACCCGCTGGCGCTGGCCGCCGGAAAGCTGATGCGGATAGGCCCGATATCGGGCGTCTGGCTCCGGCAGTCCGACGGCGGCGATCATCTCCCGTGCCAGTCTTTCGGCGGCGATCGGGCTGAGTTCCGGGTTTGCCGCCCGGGCAGCCTCGGCAATCTGCGGGCCGACGCGCATCACCGGATTGAGGCCGGAGAGCGCCTCCTGCGAGACCAGCGCGACTTCGCGCGCCCTCAGGTGCTTCAGGCGCTCTGCCGGGGCGCCAAGAAGCTCCTCGCCCTGAAGGCGGATGCTTCCCTGCATCGAGGCAGCCGAGGCGACGAACGGCGGCGCGTGAAGGTCGAGGATCGACTTGCCCAGCGCCGATTTTCCGGATCCGCTCTCGCCGACAAGTGCTGTGACCTCGCCTGCAGCGAGATCGAGATCGATGCCTCGAAGAACCGACACGTCCCCGCGCGCGGTGCTAAAGTCCAGTCGAAGGTTGCGGATGGAGAGAAGTGTTTCAGCCATTGCGCCACTCGTCGACTTGATCCCGCAGCGCATCGCCAATGATCTGGAACAGCAGCGTGATGGCGACGATCACCAGCGCCGGCACGCCGGAAATCCACCAGGCGTTGACGAGATGGTCGCGTCCGTCGCCGATCATGCGACCGAGCGAAGCTGTGGGCGGCTGGACGCCGACGCCGAGAAAGGAAAGACCCGCCTCCATCAGCAGAACGCCAGGAAAGCTGAGCGTCAGGATGACCACAAGCGGCGAAAGCAGATTGGGAAGCACATGCCGAAGCGCGATGGCGACAGGGCCAAAGCCCAGGACCCGGGCCGCTTCCATATAGCCCTGTTCGCGAATCGACAGCACCTCGCCGCGCACCAGCCGGGCATAGCCCTCCCATTTGACGAGGCCGATCATCACCACCAGCACCCATGTGCCGGTGCCGAGCAGGGCGATGCCGCACAGCATCAGCAATAGGTTGGGCAGCGAAATGAACACGTCGACGAAGGTCATCAGCACCCGGTCGGTCCACGGACCGCCGAGACCCGCAGCGATGCCGATGGCGATGCCAAGGGCGGCCGAAAAGATGAGGCCAAGGGCGGCGATGCCGAACGAGGTGCGGATGCCCCATAGGCAGCGCGAGAGCAGATCGCGGCCGATCTGGTCGGTGCCGAGCGGAAACTGCCAGTTTCCGCCAGGAAGCCAGGCCGGCGGCACAGAGCGGCGCAGGAGATCGACCGCATTGGGATCGTGCGGGCTGAGCCAGGGCGCAAGCGCCCCGGCGATCAGGATGAGCGCCAGCGCAGCGGTGGCGAAACGGAGCCGGCGCGGAGAGGGCGATGCGGCCATACTGGAAGCGGCCATCTCAGCCCTCCACCCGGACACGCGGATCGGCAAGCATATAGGCAAGGTCCACGAACAGATTGATGAAGACGACGATGCCGGCATAGGCGATCACCCCCATCTGCAGCACAGGAAAGTCGCGCTGTTCGACGGAGGAGACGAGAACACGCCCGACGCCCGGCAGCGAATAGACGGCCTCCACGAAAACCGAGCCATTGACGAGACCGGCAATCTCCAGCCCGAGCACGGTGATCAGCGGGATCATGGCATTGCGCAACACGTGACGCCGGGCGATCGCGCCTTCACGAAGCCCTTTGGAGGCTGCAGTCATCACATAGGGCTTGCCGATCGTGTCGAGCATTGCCGCACGCATGAAACGGGCAACGCCTGCAATCATCGGCACGGCCAGAGTCAGTACCGGAAGGATGTAGTGGGCTGGCGATTCAAGCCCCGAGGTTGGCAGCAGCCGCCAGTAGTAGCCGAAACAGAGGATCAGGCCGATGCCGAGCACGAAATGCGGAACCGCATAGCCGAGAAAGGCAATGCCCATCAGCGAGCGTTCCGCGACGCTGCCGCGCTTCAGCGCCGAGATGGCGCCCAGGGGAATGCCGATGGCAATCGCCACGACAAGCGCCAGCGCACCGACCGACAGGGTCGCCGGCAGGCGATCGGAATACATCTTCCAGACCTGCTCCTCGGTAAAGAGCGAGCGGCCGAAATCCCCGGTGAGGATATGGCTGAGATAGATCGTGAACTGGTCGGCAAGCGGCAGGTCGAGATTCCAGCGGTGATAGAGCGCTTCGGCGTGCTCGGTGGTCACGCCCTCCGGAAACATCGATTCGAGCGGATCGCCCGAAAACCTGACGGTGAGGAACGCGATCAGCAGCACGAAGAACATCGTCACGAGCGCGCGCAACAATCGCCAGAGGAAAAAGCGAAGCATGGAACTGTCTTTCATGGCAAGAGGGGCGGAAGCAAAGGCCTCCGCCCCCGATGCGGACGTCACTTGGTGACGTCGACCTCGCCGGCACGCAGCGGCAGCACGTAGGGGCGGTCGTTCGCCGGAATGCGGAAGCTGAAGCCCTTGCGCATCGCGTAGAGTTCATAGGGCTGGTAAAGCGAGATCCAGCCTGATTCCTGATCGCCGATCTCCAGAAGCTTGCGATAGGCATCGCTTCTCTCGGCCGGATCCGTACCAAACCGCGCTATCTCATAGGTCGCGGCCCATTCCGGGCTCTGCGGTTGCCAAAGCTTCTGCTGGTAGGTCCAGGACGACTGAGACCAGTGGGTATCCATCACGCCCATCGGATCAGGATAGTAGAGCGGGTTCGACCAGGCTCGGAAGTTTGCCTTCTCGTAATCGTATTTCTCGATTTGCTGGAGTTCGAGATTGATGCCGCATTCCTTCCACTGCTGCTGGATCACCTGGGCGGCGAGATCGCCGTACAGATAGTAGCTCTTGGTGAACTGGGCGACGACCGGCTCGCCCTTGTAGCCGGCTTCGGCGAGCAGCCGCTTGGCCTCCGCCGGATCGTATTTCTCGGTCGTATAGGCGGGATCGTAATAGGGCGAACCAAATTCCTTGTACTGCAATGCGGTGGCCGCTGCTGCCTTTCCAGCCCACAGACCATCGACAAGCGCCTTGGAGTCGGTGCAGTAGCGCATCGCCTTGCGGACGCGCGGGTCGGCCGTCGCGCCGTTGCTCATGTTGACGACCCAGACATGGTACATCGGCCAGACGACCCCCATGGTCTCGACACCGTCGACCTTGAGCGCGCTTTCCTGATCCGGCGGAATATTGGTGATCAGGTCGAACTCGCCGTTAACGAGACCGGTCACGCGGCTGGCCACTTCCGAGACCTTCTGGAAGGTCAGTTTGTCGAACGGCGCCGGCTCGCCCCAGAAATCACCGAAGCGCTCCATGACGACCTTGTCCTTGGCGACAAACTGGCTGACCTTGTAGGGTCCAGTGCCGACCGGGTGCAGCGCCGCCTCGGCAAAGCCGAGCTTGTCGTAGTGCTCCTTGGAGGTGATGCCGGCCTGGCGCGACGAGATCAGCGTCTCGAACAGCGGCTCCGGCTTGATCGTGTGGATGCGCACGGTCGACGAGTCGACCACTTCCACGTCCTTGAAATTGTAGAACCAGCGGCCCCAGGTCGAGAAGAATTCCGGATCTTCGTGATGGAACACGCGGTTGAGCGAGAAGGCGACGTCTTCGGCATCCATGACGGTGCCGTCATGCATCTTGACGCCATCGCGCAGCTTCAGTTCCCAAACCGTAGGCTCGATCTTCTTCCACTCGGTGGCGAGCCCGGGCTTGAACGAGACGGAATCGGAAAACAAGTCGCGCTCGATCAGCGTGTCGTAGACCTGATAGAGCATGGGAGCGCTATCGTTTCCGGTCTGGGACTGAACGTCAAAATTGTCGATCTGCGTGGGCAGCGCGATGCGCAGTTCGGCCGCCGCCGCGGGAAGCACGGTGGAGGCGGCGAGAAACGCCGCAAGCGCTGCGGAAGTGGTAATGCTTTTCATGGTGTCCATCTTCTTTAGGGGTTGATTTCGGCTGCCTGGTCGAACCAGAGCGGATTGGTCCAGGCGCGCCGGCCCTGCCGATCGGCGACGGCAATTCGGCACCAGGCGCCGTGAAAGCGCGAGACGTCGAGCCGCACTTCGGTCAGCTCCTCTCCTTCCGGGGCGGCATGAGCGCGCACATTGTCGCTGACCGGCCCGACGGCCATCACCGCGGCGGCCGGCGAACAACGGACGACGAGCGTATCGCCCTCGCGGCTGATGTCGTGGATCTCCGGTCCCTGGCTGGCGTAGAATGCGCCGGCATGCAGGGCTGCGAGCAGGGCCTCGGGGGTGTTCTGCTCGGCCTTCACCATCACCCAGCCGCCGAATGCATCGCCGTTTTTCCAGTGGCTGTCATCGACGGCGATGGCCAGGAGGCGGCGCCCTTCGGAAAGCAGCGCATCGAGCATGACGAGCCCGTCGCCGCGGTCGGTATGCACCTGGCTGGTGTGGTTGTAGACTTCGACGGCCTGCGCGGCATCGATGGCTCGGCCATCCTCGATCGTCAGTTGATACCAGTGCGGATGGGCGATGGCCACGAAGGCACCGGCAGCACGGGCGCGGGCGGCGATTTCCGGGCCGGTTTCCTCTGGCGTCGGCGGTGCAAAGTCCAGGGGCAGGCCGACGGCGAGGATATGCCACTCGACGCCCCGTGCGGTCGCGGGCGCATGCAGTTCGGCGCCGAGGATCGTGTTGAAATCGTCGGTGCGGAACGCTCGGGTATCGGTAAGCGGAAAGCCGTATTTGGCGCGAAAATGATCGCTGACGACGGTGAAGTCGTAGCCGGCCGCGCGGTAACGCCGGCAGGCCTCCCCGGCATCGATCGTGCCGTCAGAGGCCGATGAATGTCCGTGCAGGTTGCCCTTCCAGAACCGTCCGGGTGCCTGAAATGCCTGAAGCATCGTTCGTTCGTCTCCTGTCGTCCGCACTGTTGCGGGCTGGTGTGGGGAGGACACAACGGTACTTCCGTGACACGCCTGTTACAGAAGCGCGGTTCGGCGGAGCTTTCACATTAGTTTCACGCCAGGTTGGCAACTTGGTCGAGCAATGCGGAACGGACGGAGTTGAGTCGCCATGGTGACGATGGAGACCGACGGCGACGAAGCCTGGCGGCAGATTCATGACAAACTTGCCGAAGCGATCCGCACGGGCGAATTCGCCGACGGCAGCTATCTACCGCCGCAGGCAGAGTTGATGGAGAGGTTCGCAACCGGCCGCCACGCGCTGCGCCGTGCGCTCAGGGCACTCAAGCAGGACGGGATGATCGAAGGCGGCCAGGGCGCACGAAGCAGGGTGACCGGCAGTCGGCTGCAACTGCCCGTATCGATCCGCACGCGCTTCTCGACGGCCGTGGAAAGCATGGGCCTTCCGGGCAAGGCGGCGCTGCTGTCGGCCCGCCGCCGCATTCCCAACCCGCGGATCGCCCGCCTGCTCGGCCTTTCACGCCTGGTGCCGGTGCCGGTGGCGGTCATCGTGCGCAGTGTCGCCGGGAGGCCCGTCTCGCTGTCGTATCATCACTTCTCGCCGACGGTCGTATCCCAACTGCCCGCGATCCCTGCGGACAATCCGAGTATTACGCAGTTGTTCAGATCTCTCGGCATCCCCGATTTCATCCGCCACGATACCTATGTCAGCGCGAGACTACCTGGCGAGACTGAAGCCGTGGAGCTCAAGGTTCGGCGCAGTGAACCGGTCCTGACGGTCATCGGCCAGAATCTGACTCCGAACGGCGAACCGCTCGAAATTTCCGAGTCGGTTTTCCGAGCTGACAATCTCGACCTGCTATTCAGTTTCCCGGCGGCCATGCCCCACAACATTAGACGCCGTGGCCAATCTATTTCATAAAGCCGGGAGGCGTTGCAGCAGGGTCTTGCTACCGCCAAGACACCCACCTTCCAATTGCGCAAAACTTGGACGGGTGAACCTCCACGTGACCGGTTACGGCCGAATTCAGGCGCGTCGTGACCGACTTCATTGGACGACAGGAGGCGCTACTTTCTTCGATTAAGACGCAATACATGACCGGTGAAGAAAAGGCATTGTAGCTGGATCAGGCGAATATACTCGATGGTTTTCAGCGGCGTTTCACGAAGCAAGAGGCGCGGCCAGAGCAGTCCAAATTTCGAGCTGATCTTCTCAATCTCTATGGCAAGTGCCTCATCACAGACTGCCGCGTAGAGGCCGTTTTGTAAGCCGCTCACGTCATCCCCTTCTCGGAGAGCGTCAGCTATCGCAATGATACGAGCAACGGCCTCATTCTCCGCGCCGACACCCACGCGCTGTTTGACAAATTCCCCATCGCCCTTCACCCGATGCGGAACGAAGTGGTTGTTGCGCCAGTACTTTGCGGGACGTCCTACGGAAAGCTTGCAGGGCAAGCGGTCAAACACCGAGCCGCCGTCGACTTCGTTAGACACCACTACACGTTCTTCCGGGCGGCATTCCAACAGGGCTGAACTGGGCCCGTCCTGTTCCGGCGGGCTCGACTACTAAATCCATTCCACGGATTACAACTGCCTGCAAGCAGCAGCATGTTCGTCACTTTGCAAAGTGCCATTTGGGCCATATCCGGGGTGCTAGAGCCTTCGACTTCAACGTCCGCTACTCGCGCGGCTCTTGTCACAAGCCGCCAGTCTGCTGACGGCCCCCATCCCGCCATTAAACTTCAAAGGCACCGACGACCGCTCCCAGTGCTTCTACGACCGAGTAGAACGTCGCCCCGAACAGCATGTTGTTGGATTTCGGCGACGCAGGGGGCTGCTACGCGCCGGTGCTACTTCGAACATAACATCGCATAACTCAGTCAAGCTATCGCCAGTGAGAAGCCCGGACGAGAAAGGGCCAAGCAGCTTGCGCGCGGGTCATGCGGATGCCCGGGATCGCGCGCAGCAGGTTTTGGCTTCTCTCATGAAGCGGGAGTTCAAAGTTGCGTCGGCGGTTTGAACGCGATCTTCTGCAGCCAGTCTCGCTTTTGCTCGAGCGACGGTCCGGACCCGTACTTCGGACGAATCCACTTGTGGCCCATCAGCGAGGCGATGACCTTTTCGGGCGCCTCAACCGCCGTGAGGCGATCTTCAAAGGTGTGGCGCAGGCTGTAGAGGCTGTGATCCGGCGTCGGCAGCAGATTGTTGTTGCCCATGACCTTGTTCACTAGCGCCGAGAGGGAAGCCGCCTTGTCGCGGTAGCGCGGGAAACCCTCTGGCTGAAGCTCCATGGCCGCCAGCGCGCAGCCGACCAGCGGGATCTCGCGGGCGGAATGCTCCGTCTTAGCTTCCTGCCCGCCGGCCGGACCTGGACGTGGGGCACGCTGTCGTTCAGCCGAATGTTCTCCGGCAGAAGGTTCGCCGCCTCGGACAAACGCAGGCCCGTGTCCGCAATCAGCATTACGATTCGCCTCGCCTCATCATTGAGGCCGGCCAGCGCACTGGAGTTGATGATTTGATCCTGGACGAAGCTGGCTTCGAAAGCGGCGCGCTGGGCTACAACTTCGCCGGAGAGGCGCAGGCTCTTGAATACCGGATCCAGCTTGAGCTGGTGCGTCATGTCCACGGTGTAGAGCATCTTGCTGATGTGGCCGATGTCCTTGTTCGCGGTGCCGATGTCCAGGCCTTCGCCCGCCAGGCGCTTTTGCCACCAAATTCGAAACGAAACCGCATCGTCGCGCGTGAGGGCGCTTATTTCCTTGTCCCCGACCACCTCGATCAGATTGGCGATCGCCCGCTTCTTTGGGTTGCGCCACTTCTTCCTCTGATTCTCCGACATGGCGAGCAGCGATTGGCTCTCCAACGATTCGAACTCGTCGAGCAGGCCGCTGAGAAGCAGGGCAGGGGGCTTTTCGCCGCCCATGATGGCTGCAACCTCCTTCTCGTCCTCAACCGCGTTGCGACTGATGAGCAAACGAATGCGCTCAATCAGATCGTCGGCCGGGCCAGCAGCCAGCTCCTCATTGGTCAGATAGGTGAGCCCCAGCGATCGAGCGCGCTTCTGTGCGGCCTCGAATCGCAACCGCGCCTCGGCCGATTGCCCATCACGCATTCCGCTCCAGTAAGCCTCGAGCTCCATGCTGAGCTGCTTGACCATATCCCGGGCGCGAATGGCGCGTGGATCGTCGGCTACTGCGATTCCCGTGCTGATTCTCACCAGCCCGCGGCGGTCGAGCTCTGCAAACTCCTTGGGGACGCGGCGGATCAGGTACCAGACGCCATCGCGCTTGTGCGGGGTGGGTATGCCTGTTTTTCGCAAGTCGGAACCGCCAATGTTACACAGTTTGTTACACGAAATAAGGTGCATATGGCCGCTTGGCGGGCAAGCGAACAAAGGAAGATCGTGATAAATATGGATTTTTCGAAGGTGGCTGGCGGAGAGGATGGGATTCGAACCCACGAGAAGCTTTTGACCTCTACTCCCTTAGCAGGGGAGCGCCTTCGACCACTCGGCCACCTCTCCGGCGCTTCGCTGGATAATGAAAAGGGCGGCCACAAGCAATAAGCATAAAAGCCGAATGTCGAAAAAAGCGCACGAAATCCCGAAAAACTTGCCCTCATGCCGCTGGAAAGGTGCGGGCGCACCCCGGCCAGCCCCGCCGGACGGAGAAAAGTCGAATCGTTTCCCCCGCCGCGCCGCGATTCCTGGGCTCGACAAGAGGGTGGCGGGCGCGGCGGTAGTGCAAAGGTTAACGACTTATTATGGCGCTCCGGCAAAGCGTGTCATTTGTGCCACATGACTATTGGATAGCGCGCCGGCAGCCACGCCGAACGTACGATCCTGGTTGAACGGCGCCGCGCCGTGAGTAATCTCAGGATCGAGGAAGGGGCGAGCGATCGTGTCTTTTTCAATATTGGGGATGGGGCAGGGAAACGCTGTCCTTCAGCAAAAAATACCCAGACCCGTTTATTAACTTTTGACTGGAGGTCAGAAAATGAACATCAAGAGCCTTCTTCTCGGCTCCGCTGCGGCCCTCGTCGCAGTTTCCGGCGCTCGCGCGGCCGACGCTGTCGTCGTCGCTGAGCCCGAGCCGATGGAATACGTCCGCATTTGCGACGTCTACGGCGCCGGCTTCTACTACATCCCGGGCACCGAGACCTGCCTGCGCGTCGGCGGCTACATCCGTTACGACATCGGCGTTGGCAAGGGCGGCTACGGTGGCCTGATCGACGTCACCGACAAGCGCGACACCCTCGAATTCCTCCTGGGCGAACGTGCCGCTGCCGACGTCAATACGCATGACACCTACTACAAGCGCGCCCGCGCTGCCATGCAGCTCGACGCCCGTTCGGAAACCGAACTCGGCACCCTGCGCGGCTACATGCACATCAACTACAACTGGGACACCGTCACCACCGATAAGATCAAGTTCGATGATGAACTGGTGGCTACCGATGGCAATTGGACGACGACCGCTACCGGCTTCGCCATCAACCACGCCTTCATCGAACTCGGCGGCTTCCGCATCGGCAAGACCGACTCGCTGTTCTCGACCCTGACCGGCTATGCCGGCGGCGTCATCGAAGACGACCTGATCGCCTACGGCCCGTTCGACACGCACCAGATCGCCTACACCTACACCGGCGGCAACGGCTTCTCGGCTGCGGTCGCGGTTGAAGAGGGCAATGGCGTTCTCTACACGATCGACACCTACGCTCCGCACGTCGTTGCCGGTGCTTCTTGGACCCAGGGCTGGGGCGGCGTCTCGGGCGTCGTCGGCTACGACTCGGTCTGGAACGAGTGGGCTGGCAAGCTCCGCCTCGACGTCAACGCCACCGAGCAGCTCTCGCTCTTCGCGATGGCCGGCTACGGCAGCGAGAAGAACATCCCCGTCAGCTTCTACAAGCAGTGGAGCGGCAAGTGGGCTGTCTGGGGCGGCGGCACCTACAAGGTCAACGAGAAGGCTTCGGTCAACCTGCAGGCTTCGTGGGCTCAGGGCAAGGGCAAGTGGGAGGCTCCGCGCCAGACTGCTGTTGTCGCCAACGTCGCCTACGAGCTCGTTCCGGGCTTCGTCATCACCCCGGAAGTGGCCTGGAACCAGTCGCGCTTCCAGGACGGCGAGCGCGAGTCCAACTGGGGCGGCTTCCTGCGCTTCCAGCGTTCGTTCTAATCGGCTTATCAGCTGATTTGAGAGACCCGGCGGGCAACCGCCGGGTCTTTTTTTTGTGCCGTTTGTGCGGCGAGAAACGCTGGCGGCGAGTCAGTTCGCTTCGCCGTCTGCGCGGTCCAGAAAGCCGGCGATCCGGTTGGGCAACTCGCCCGTTTCCAGCAGCGGGGCGTGGCCCTGGCCGGAAACGGTTAGCGCTTCGAGCCTTGGATGGTGCTGCTCCATCTCCTGCAGCGTTTGCGCGGAAAGCAACGTCGAGTGTTCGCCGCGAATTGCGAGTATGGGCACCGGATAAAGCCCCTGAAACTGCGGCCACATGGTAGGCAAGGGGGCGCTGAGGTCCAGCTGAGCCAGCGTTTTCAGAAGTGCCGGATCGAAGTCGGGCACCGGAATGCCGCCCTGGTCGCGGTAAAGCGCAACCACGAATCGTTTCCAGTCCCTGCTGCTCAGGGCCGGAAACGCCTTGCCGTGAAGAGACCGTTGCATGGCAAGCGCTTCGTCGAAGCTCTTCGGCTTGGGTGCGGTTTCCAGATAGGCGCGGATGCGCGCAAACCCGGCCGCTTCCACGACCGGCCCGATGTCGTTCAAGACCACAGCCCGCAGCACGCCAGGTCGCATTGCCGCCAGAAGATGAATGATCAGCCCGCCGCGCGAGGTGCCGATGAATGCACCGTGCTCAACTTCGAGCGCAGTGAGGCCCGCGAGAATGTCGTCGGCCTCGACGTTCAGATTGTAGTTCCGCCAGTTCTTGTCATAGGCGGATCGGCCGCGACCGCGGTAGTCGAATGCGACTACCTTGCGCGCGCTGGCGCGGGATAGATGCAGCGAAAGTTCGTGAAAATCCCTCGCATTGCGGGTTAGGCCAGGCAGGCAGATCACCGGCGTTTTGCCAGTATTCGCTGCGCCATAGATACGGGCGTGAAGGCGAAGACCATCCGGAGCAGAATAGAAGAAATCCGAAAACTCTGCAGTGTCGGCCATTCAGGCTCCTGTGGTCAGGTGGCAAGAGCGCTTGTTATTTGACATTGCGGCGGACGGCTACGCCCTGCACTTGCAAGAACCCTAGATCATTGGCCCCGGGAAAGCGAAGCGCTTTTGCAGCGTCTGCTGCTGCCCAGGGGCCGGCGGTCCGGCCAACAGCGAGCGCAGCGACGATAATGGGTGGGGACGCCTCGATATTGCCTTGGCGGCTAGACTAGCGGCCGCTCGTAAGGTCGCCAACGATATCGAATTGCCCTGAAAAGCGCATCTTGTAGACCTGAAAATTCTCCATCACGCGCTGGACATAGCTGCGCGTTTCGGTGAAGGGAATCCGCTCGATCCAGTCCACCACCGTGTCCACGTCCTTGCCGCGTGGATCGCCAAAGCGGTTGATCCACTCCTGTGCGCGGCGCGGCCCGGCGTTGTAGCCTGCGATGGTCAGCACGTATGAGCCGTCGAAGCGGCTTAGCTGCTCGCCCAGGAAGGTCGCGCCAAGCGAGGCATTGTACCCCGCGTCCGTGGTCAGCCGAGCCGCCGAGAACGGAAGTCCTGCCTTCTTCGCCGCCTCCTTGGCGGTTGTCGGCAACAGTTGCAGCAAGCCGCGGGCGCCGGCGCCTGATACGGCGGAAACCTTGAACTCGCTTTCCTGCCTTGCAATGGCATAGGCTAGCGCCTCGCCTGCGCCTGAGACATTGGCGGTGGCCGGAATCGCGCCGATGGGGTGCGAAAGCGCGCCGATCTCGATGCCGCGAGATGCGGCGATCTTGCCAACCTTCAGCGCCAGGAAGTGGTTATTGCGCTGCTCGGCCGTGAGCGCGAGCAGCGCGAGTTCACCCGGGCTTGTCAGTTGCGCGGCGAGGTCCTGGCAGAGTGTATCGGCCAGGCTCGCGTATCCGGCTTCTTCCAGGCGCTTGATGGCCTGCACGGCCTCGCGCTGGTCGAAATCGCGCCGGTCCGCTTCCGTCGGCATCGGAGTGCCGACTTCGACGGTGCTGCGCCCGATCCGCTCGGCGGCGAGCTGCCCGTAGAAGGTGGTGCCGAATTTCGCCGCGCGCTCGAAATAGTCTTTCGCATCGCCGGGGCCGCCAGCCTCGGCCGCGCGCCCGAGCCAGTAGTAGGCGCGCGCCCGCGAAATCGCGCCTTCCGCCAGAATGGCGATGCGCGAGAAGTGCTCTGCCGCCTTACCGGCGTCGTCAAGTCCGCGCAGCGCATACCAGCCGGCGTGGAATTCCGCGTCGACGGCGTTGGAAGGGGTTTCCGCGGAATGCGCGGCCACAATCCTGTACGCCGTCTGCACATCGCCCCTGTCCATCAGTTCGCGTGACAGCGCGCGGCGTTCGATCCACCACGCATCCGCATCGGCCAGCGCCCCGCGATTGGTCGGGGCCTGCAGCATCACGGCTGCTGCCTCTTCGATCTTGTTGCCTTTGCGCAGGTATTTCGCGCGGGCAAAGAAATAGCCGGCGGAGCGCTGCTCCGCCGGCACGGCGTCGAGCAATTTGCCGGCATTGCCGTCGTTCTTGATCACCGCACTCCAGGCGGCAGCTAGGGCTTCGGCGCCTGCGAGCTTCGCAACGCTGAGGGCGGAGGGCACTCGGTCGGCGTAAAGCATGCGTTCCATGCGAAAGCGATGATCCGTGGCGGGGATCAGCGCCCCGAACTCTTTCAGGATCGCGGCCTCCTCCTGCGGAGACAATTTCGCGGTCCGCCAGAACGGCAGCAGCACCGCTCGCGCGGTCTCGGGGTTTCCCAGAGCAACCTGCGCGCGCGCCAGGATAATGATGCCTTCCATGGTTTGCGGAGCTTTCCCGTGGAAGGTGGCGACGACCTCGGCGGGGGCCGGTTTCTCACGCAGCAGCGCCCGTTCGGCGTTGCGCCGCAAGGCGTCTTGTGCGGGCCAGTCGCTCAAGGCCCTGGCCGTGGCCGAGATTTCCGCGCTGGGCACAAGGGCGCCCCCGCGCAGCGCTATCGCCCACGACAAGATGTGGCGATCGAGCGAGTCTTGCGGAAGGGCGTCCCGCAGCGAGCGCGCACGCGCAATATCCCGTGCTGAAAGAGCATCGAGGCCCGTCTTCAGCGGGGATATGTCGCCCAGATTTGCCGGCCGGGGGAGGAGCATCTCGCCCGGCCTGTTCACGATGGCGGATGTCGTCTGCGCGTCCACGCTCTCGCCCATCGCGGTGGGGGGCGCGAGCGCGACTAGTGCTCCGAGTAGTGCGAACCGAAAATGCCCTATGCCAAGCATCTCTTGCCAAAAAATCCTGTGCAGCGCGGCTTTCCAAAAGCCTGTTTTCCCCTCTCCGAAAAAGTCTGACGCCGGGCACTGCCCTATCTGGACCAGTTGGTTCTTTGCCGCGTCACCGTGTCAAGACTATGGTGCGCGGCTTAGTTTTCGGATAGAAAGCCGCGACATCAAAAAGGGACTGCCCAACCGCAAGGTTGCAGAGAGAGTTGACCACATGCTCAGAGGCTCGATGACCGCGCTCGTGACACCATTCCAGGCGAATGGCGGTTTCGACGAGAAAGCCTTCCGAGCTTTTGTCGAGTGGCAGATAGAAGAGGGCACCAAGGGCCTCGTTCCGGTCGGCACGACCGGAGAATCGCCGACGCTTTCGCATGAAGAGCATCGGCACGTCGTCCGGACCTGTGTTGAGGTCGCCAACGGGCGCGTTCCTGTCATCGCCGGGGCCGGATCCAACAATACCGCCGAGGCGGTCGGTCTGGTCGAGCACGCCGAAAAGGTCGGGGCCGATGCGGTTCTGGTCGTGACGCCGTACTACAACAAGCCCACCCAGCGCGGCCTTTACGAACACTTTGCCACCGTCGCCAGGTCCACGAAACTGCCGATCATCATATACAACATTCCGCCGCGCTCGGTGATCGACATGACCCCCGAGACGATGGGCCGCCTGGCGCACGACTTCCCCAACATTGTGGGTGTGAAGGATGCCACCGGCAAGGTCGAGCGCGTATCCGAACAGCGGCTGACCTGCGGCAAGGAGTTCATCCAGCTTTCGGGCGAGGACGCTTCCGCGCTCGGTTTCAACGCCCATGGCGGCGTCGGCTGCATCTCGGTTACCTCGAACGTCGCTCCCCGGCTGTGCGCCGAATTCCAGGAGGCTACCCTCAACGGCGACAAGGAACGCGCGCTGGAGCTTCAGGACCGTTTGATGCCGCTGCACAAGGCCATCTTCCTCGAGCCCGGCGTTTCCGGCGCCAAATATGCGCTCTCTCGCCTCGGCAAGGTTGCAAATGTTCTCCGCTCGCCGCTCATGACCATCGAGCCCTCCACGGCCGAGCGTATCGACGCGGCGATGAAGCACGCCGGCCTGATCAATTGATGCGGGTTCCCGCACTGCGAAGCCATGAACGCTAAGAGAGCCGATCCAAACAGCAAGGTCGTCGCCGAAAATCGCAAGGCCCGGTTTTCCTACGAGGTCGTCGACACGATCGAGGCCGGCCTCGTGCTGACGGGAACGGAAGTGAAGTCGCTGCGGCAAGGCCAGGCGAACATCCAGGAGTCCTATGCTTCGGCCGAGGATGGCGAGATCTGGCTGATCAATTCCTACGTGCCCGAATATCTGCAGGGCAACCGCTTCAACCATGAGCCGCGGCGCCGCCGCAAGCTTCTGGTCAGCAAGCGCGAAATGGCGCGGCTGAAGCAGTCTGTCGAGCGTGAAGGCATGACCATGGTGCCGTTGAAGATCTACTTCAACGACAAGGGACGTGCGAAGCTGCTTCTGGCCATAGCCCGCGGAAAGAAGCTTCACGACAAGCGCGAGACCGAAAAGCAGCGCGACTGGAACCGCGAGAAGGGGCGTCTTCTCAAGGAGCGGGGCTAATGGCATCCGCTGCTTGCGGGCGTTCGCGCCTGCCTGTCCGCGCTATCTGCCTAGAAAAGCTGCTATCTCGCGGAAAACGCTGACGAACATCTCTTCGGTCAGCCGGCCGGTATTGGTGTTGTAGCGAGAGCAGTGATAGCTGGAGAAGACGGCTACGTCGCCGATCTGCTGGCGCCCGCCATGGCTGAATGGGTGTTCGGCCACGCGTCCGCCCAAGGCCCGAACGGTGGACTGGTGGGCAATGGTTCCCAGCGTCAGAATGGCTTCCAGGTTTCGGAAGCGGCCAAGATTCAGGCTGAGGAATTTCCGGCAAGTATTGATCTCGACGCCGATTGGCTTGTTTTCCGGCGGCACGCATTTCACGGCGTTCGTAATCGCCGTCGAAATCAATTCCAGGCTGTCGTCGGGCCGCGCTTCGAACCTGCCACGGGCCAGGCCGAAGCGGATCAGCGTGTCGTAGAGCAGGTCGCCCGCATAGTCGCCGGTGAAGGGGCGGCCGGTCCTGTTGGCGCCGCGCAGTCCCGGCGCCAGGCCGACAATCAGCAAGCGCACCCCGTCTTCGCCTTCTGGCGGCAGGAATGTCGGTACAGGCGCGTTGAACCATTCGGGTTCGCGCTGGCGCCAGAGGGTGAGAAAATCGTGCAGGCGAGGGCAGAGCGCGCAGTCGCGCGAAGGCTCAACGTTTTCTGGCATCAATAGTCTTCGCTGTCCGCGTCGGCATCCGCAGATTCGGCCTTGCGCGCCGGCCGCTCGGACGGGTCGCGGCCAACCTCGCCCTTCAGGGTCATGAGGTCAATAAAATGGTCGGCCTGGCGGCGCAGGTCGTCGGAGATCATCGGGGGCTGGGAGGCCATGGTGGAAACCACGCTAACCTTCTTGCCGCGCCGCTGCAACGCTTCCACCAGCGTGCGGAAGTCGCCGTCGCCCGAGAAGATCACGTAATGATCGAGAACATCGGAGAGCTCAAGCGCGTCGACGGTAAGCTCTATATCCATGTTGCCTTTGATCTTTCGGCGTCCGCTGGAGTCCGTGAATTCTTTGGCAGGCTTGGTTACGACTTTGAAGCCATTATAATCGAGCCAATCGATAAGTGGACGTATCGATGAGTATTCCTGGTCTTCAACAAGAGCGGTGTAATAGTAGGCGCGCAGAAGATATCCGCGCTTTTGAAAGCTCGACAGTAGCTTGCGATAATCTATGTCAAAACCAAGCGCGCGCGACGTCGCGTAGAGATTGGCGCCGTCTATAAAAAGAGCAATTTTTTCGCGCGGGTCAAACATGTGAAGTATCCTTTGGAGCAATAGGAAATTTCGTTAAAACGCACACTCCGTCGGCGAGTTGCCTTGTAAAAAAATTTTTATAATTTCATCATGTCCGAAAATATCGCTCGCCTCGGCGCATTCCAAGGGGTTTGTGACGATATGCAAGAAAAAGTGAACTTCCTTTTCCGCTGTAGGCGGGGCAAGTAGCCCGGAGACCGTCTGCCGTGGAAATCAAGCTTTAAGCTTGTTTTTTGCGGCTGTTCGGGTTATGGACCGCGCCTGTTTTCCATTGAATTCGCGTATGAAAGGGGCAATCCATGGCCCGCGTAACCGTTGAAGATTGTATCGACAAGGTCGAGAACCGCTTCGAACTGGTTCTTCTGGCTGGTCACCGCGCCCGGCTGATTTCCCAGGGCGCTGCGATCACCGTCCCGCGCGACAACGACAAGAATCCGGTCGTGGCGTTGCGCGAGATTGCCGACGAGACTCTGTCGCCGGGCGACCTGAAGGAAGACCTGATCCACTCGCTGCAGAAGCACGTCGAGGTCGACGAGCCGGAAGCCGAGGGTCACGCGCTGGTGGACCAGAGCGAGATGGCCGCCGTTTCGACCGAAGAGGAGCGCGAGGAAGAGAACATCACCTTCGATCGCATGAGCGAGGAAGACCTGCTGGCCGGCATCGAAGGCCTGGTGGCGCCCGAGAAGAGCGACGATTTCTAACCTTTCGAAGGTGTGCCGGTACTTTCCTGCCGGCAGTTTCGTGGTTATTTATGGCATGCGCCAGGTCGGACGATCTGGCGCATGATTCTTATCCGTATGTGAGATCGTGCCCATGATGCGTCAGTATGAGCTTGTCGAGCGCGTCCAGCGCTACAAGCCTGACGTGAACGAGGCACTGCTGAACAAGGCCTATGTTTATGCGATGCAGAAACATGGCCATCAGAAGCGCGCCTCCGGCGACCCGTATTTCTCACACCCGCTCGAAGTTGCGGCTATCCTTACGGACATGCGCATGGACGAGGCCACCATCGCGGTGGCGCTGCTGCATGACACGATCGAGGACACCAGCGCTACCCGGCAGGAGATCGACGAATTCTTCGGAGCCGACCTGGGCAAGCTGGTGGAGGGGCTGACCAAGCTCAAGAAGCTCGACCTCGTCTCGAAGAAGGCCGAACAGGCGGAAAACCTGCGCAAGCTGTTGCTGGCGATTTCGGAAGACGTGCGTGTCCTGCTCGTCAAGCTCGCCGATCGCCTCCACAACATGCGCACGCTCGACCACATGCCGGAGAACAAGCGGCTCCGCATCGCCGAGGAGACGATGGACATCTATGCGCCGCTGGCCGGGCGCATGGGCATGCAAGGCATGCGCGAGGAGCTGGAAGACCTGGCCTTTCGCTACATCAATCCGGAAGCCTACCGCACGGTGACGGCGCGGGTGGACGATGTTTCGAGCCGCAACAAGGGCGTTATCGCCGAGATCGAAAGGTCGCTGTCGGCCCTGTTCGAGAAGTATGCGATCAAGGCGACGGTTACGAGCCGGCAGAAGAAGCCCTGGTCCGTGTTTCGGAAGATGGAAGCCAAGGCGCTTTCTTTCGAGCAGCTTTCCGACATCTTCGGGTTCCGGGTCATCGTCGACAGCGTGGAGGATTGCTATCGCGCGCTCGGCGCCATCCACACGACGTGGTCCATGGTGCCGGGGCGGTTCAAGGACTACATCTCCACGCCGAAGCAGAACGACTATCGCTCCATTCACACCACCATCGTGGGCCCTTCGCGCCAGCGCATCGAACTGCAGATTCGCACCCGGGAAATGAACGAGGTCGCCGAATACGGCGTCGCAGCGCACGCGCTCTACAAGGACACTGGCGGCAAGACCAACGCCAGCAACACGATCTCCAAGGAAACCAACGCCTATGCCTGGCTGCGTCGCACCATCGAGCAGCTTGCCGAGGGCGACAACCCCGAGGAATTCCTGGAGAACACCAAACTGGAGCTGTTCCAGGACCAGGTGTTCTGCTTCACGCCAAAGGGCATGCTGATCGCGCTGCCGCGCAAGGCCACGCCCATCGATTTCGCCTATGCCGTCCACACGGACGTTGGCGACACATGCGTCGGCGCCAAGATCAACGGCCGCATCATGCCGCTGATGACCGAGTTGAAGAATGGCGACGAGGTCGAGATCATCCGTTCCAAGGCGCAGGTGCCGCCTGCGGCCTGGGAATCGGTGGTAGTGACGGGCAAGGCGCGCTCGGCCATTCGTCGCGCCACCAAGAACGCGATCCGGAAGCAGTATTCCGGCCTCGGTGTGCGCATTCTCGAACGTGCCTTCGAACGGGCCGGAAAAACCTTCACGAAGGACAGCCTGAAGCCGGTGCTGCATCGGCTTGCGCGCAAGGACGTCGAGGATGTCGTCGCTTCCGTGGGTCGCGGTGAGCTGTCTTCGACCGACGTGATGAAGGCGGTGTTCCCCGATTACAAGGACGAGCGGGTGACGCAGGCGCCAAAGCCGCGCGAAGAAGGCTGGTCGAAGATCCGCAATGCCGCCGGCATGCTGTTCCAGATCCCCGGGCGGGCAGGGAGCCGCAAGGATGGCCGCCCGAGCAAGGCGGGAGGAGCAGTCCCCATCCGCGGCGTGCGCAGCGACTTGCCCGTGCGCTTCGCACCGGAGGGTGCCGTGCCCGGCGACCGCATCGTCGGCATCATGCAACCAGGTTCCGGCATAACAATTTATCCCATCCAGTCGCCGTCGCTGACCGCCTTCGACGACCAGCCGGAGCGCTGGATCGACGTGCGTTGGGACATCGACGAGGAAACCAAGGAGCGCTTTCCTGCCCGCATTTCCGTGGTGGCGATCAACGCCCCGGGCTCGCTTGCAGAAATCGCCCAGGTGATTGCGGAGAACGACGCCAATATCCACACTCTGTCGATGGTGCGCACGGCGCCTGACTTCACCGAAATGCTGGTCGACCTCGAGGTGTGGGACCTGAAGCATCTGAACCGGCTGCTTTCGCAGCTTAAGGAAAATTCGAGCGTCAGCGATGCAAAGCGCGTCAACGGCTGACCATTTCTATGACGGGAGCAGCATGAATACCGACCAGGTGCTGGATATTTTTCGCGAGGCGGGTGCAGTTCTCGAAGGTCACTTCATCCTGACCTCGGGCCTGCGCAGCCCCGTGTTTCTGCAGAAGGCACGGGTTTTCATGCATGCCGACAAGACCGAACGGCTGTGCCGGGCACTGGCCGAGAAGATCCGCGCGGAAGTGCCGGGTGCCATCGATTACGTCGTCGGTCCGGCCATCGGCGGTCTGATCCCCGCCTACGAGACCTCGCGCCATCTCGGCGTGCCGGCGGTCTGGGTCGAGCGGGAGGGCGGCGTATTCCGTCTGCGTCGATTCGAGATCGAAAAAGGCGCGCGTGTCGTGATCGTTGAGGACATCGTCACGACCGGGCTGTCTATCCGCGAAACCATCGAATGCCTGCGCGATCTTGGAGCGGAAGTCGTCGCGGCCGCCTGCATCATCGACCGTTCTGCCGGCAAGAGCGATGTCGGCGTGCCGCTGATCGCGCTTGCCGAATATGAGGTGCCGGCCTATCCGGCGGACCAGCTTCCGCCGGAACTCGCGGCCATTCCGGCAGTCAAGCCGGGAAGCCGGAACATCTGAGGGCCCAGGCTGTATGATCATCGGCATCGGCAGCGATCTCATCGACATCAGGCGAATCGAGAAGTCGCTCGAGCGCTATGGCGAGCGTTTCAAGGCCCGCATCTTCACCGAGATCGAACAGGCCAAGTCGGAGCGCCGCAAAGAGCGTGCGGCCTCTTACGCCAAGCGCTTCGCTGCCAAGGAGGCATGCGCCAAGGCGCTCGGAACCGGCATGGCGCACGGGGTGTTCTGGCGGGACATGGGGGTGGTGAACCTTCCCGGCGGCAAGCCGACCATGCAGTTGACGGGCGGTGCGGCCGAAAGGCTGCAGCACATGCTGCCGGCGGGTCGCCGCGCGGTCATTCATCTCACGATCACGGATGATTTCCCGCTGGCCCAAGCCTTTGTGATCATTGAAGCGCTTCCCGCCGAATAACCGCCGCTTTCATGGCGCTCGTGGCAAGCGCTAGACATTGCTCCGAACGCGCCGAGCCCTTATACCGAGACGCAGAAACGAGGAAGAGATGAGCGTGGCCGACAAACCTCAGAAGAAATCCGGCGGGCTTGGTGAAACGGTCAGCGTCATCATCCAGGCGTTGCTGCTTGCACTGGTTATCCGCACTTTCCTGTTCCAGCCGTTTTCCATTCCTTCGGGTTCCATGCGCCCCACGTTGCTGGAGGGCGATTATCTCTTCGTGACCAAATGGGCCTATGGCTACTCGCGCTACTCGCTGCCGTTCTCGCCCGATCTGTTCTCGGGCCGCATCTGGGGGAGCGAGCCGGAGCGCGGCGATGTCGCGGTCTTCAAGTTCCCGCCCAACCCGTCGCTCGATTACATCAAGCGCGTGGTCGGCCTGCCCGGCGATCGCATCCAGATGAAGGATGGCCAGTTGTTCATCAACGGGGAGGGCGTCCCGCGTGTGAAGATCGGCCAGATCGACAATCCGGACATCACGGAGGTCAGCCGCCCGGTCGACGTCTATCGCGAGACGCTGCCCAATGGCGTTTCCTACGACACGCTCGACCTGACGCCAAATTCGATCGGCGACAACACGCGTGAGTTCGTGGTTCCGGAAGGCCACTATTTCATGATGGGCGACAACCGCGACAATTCCACCGACAGCCGCTTCTCGGTTGGCTACGTTCCGTCGGAGAATCTTGTCGGTCGCGCCAACATCATCTTCTTCTCCATCGCCGAGGGTGCGAGCCCGCTCGAAATCTGGAAGTGGCCGACGCAGCTGCGCGCCTCGCGCCTCTTTACGTTCGTCCACTAGGACATGGCCAACAAACGACCGACCGGACAGGCGCTCGCCGATGCATTGCGCGAGCGTACCGGACATGCCTTCACCGATGTCCAGCGCCTGCAGCGTGCGCTCACCCATGCCAGTGCCCGCGGCGTCAAGGTCGGCGGCGACTATGAGCGCTTCGAGTTCCTTGGCGATCGCGTGCTGGGGCTGGTGGTGGCCGACATGCTGTTCAACGCCTTCCCGGCTGCGGCCGAAGGCGAGCTTTCGGTTCGCCTGAATGCGCTGGTCAATGCCGAGACACTGGCCGAGATCGCGGACGAAATCGGACTGACCGAACTGATCCGCGCCGGCAGCGAGGTAAAGACGCTCGCCGGGCGCAAGCGCGTCAACATTCGCGCCGATGCGCTGGAATCGCTGATCGCCGCGCTCTATCTCGATGGGGGGCTGGATGTCGCCCGCCGGTTCGTTCTGCGCTATTGGGAACCGCGTTCCAGGGTTACAGGTGCAGCCCGCCGCGACCCGAAGACGGAACTGCAGGAATGGGCGCATCAGGCGGCCGCCGCCACGCCCAGCTATCAGATCGAAAGCCGCGAAGGGCCAGACCATGATCCGGTCTTCAAGGTCAGCGTTCGGGTAGGGCAATTCACGCCGGCCTATGGAACCGGCCGATCGAAGCGCGAGGCCGAGCAGGCCGCCGCAGCAAGCATGCTCCAGCGCGAGGGCGTCTGGGGCCAGGAAGGAAATGAAGCGTGAGCGAAACTGAACCCGTCACCCATTCCGGCTTCGTCGCCCTGATCGGCGCGCCGAACGCCGGCAAGTCGACGCTGGTCAACCAGCTTGTCGGCGCCAAGGTGTCGATCGTCACCCACAAGGTGCAGACCACGCGTGCCATCGTTCGCGGCATCGCCACGCACAACGACGCGCAGATCGTGTTTGTCGATACGCCCGGCATCTTCAAGCCGCGCCGCCGGCTCGACCAGGCAATGGTTACCACCGCCTGGGGTGGGGCCAAGGACGCCGACGTGATCATGGTGCTGATCGATGCCGAGCGCGGCATCAGGGGCGACGCCGACACGATCCTCGCCAATCTGGCCGAAGTGCGTCAGCCCAAGGTGCTGGTGCTCAACAAGATCGACCGGGTCAAGCCGGAAACCCTGCTGGTGCTGGCGGAAGAGGCCAACAAGCGCGTTCCCTTCGACAGCACCTTCATGGTCTCGGCGCTGACCGGCGCGGGCTGCAAGGCCATTCTCGACCATCTCGCCAAGACTTTGCCCGCCGGCCCCTGGTACTATCCGGAAGACCAGATTTCGGACCTGCCGATGCGGCAGCTCGCCGCCGAAATCACCCGCGAGAAGCTCTATCTGCGCCTGCACCAGGAACTGCCCTATTCGTCCCACGTGGAAACCGAAAGCTGGGAGGAGAAGGCCGATGGCTCCGTGCGTATCGAGCAGGTGATCTATGTCGAGCGCGACAGCCAGAAGAAGATCGTTCTGGGCCACAAGGGCGAGACGATCCGCGCCATCGGCCAGGCGGCGCGCAAGGAGATCAGCGACATCCTGGAACAGAAAGTGCATCTGTTCCTGTTCGTGAAGGTGCGCGAGAACTGGGGCGACGACCCCGAGCGCTATCGCGAAATGGGCCTTGAATTCCCGCACTGAGCGGCCAACACTCCCGTTATGGAATGGCGCGACGAGGGCATAATCCTTGGCAGCCGCAAGCATGGCGAAACCAGCGTCATACTTGAGGTGATGACGCGCGCGCATGGGCGCCACCTCGGCATGGTCCGTGGCGGGCGCTCGCGCAAGGCGCAACCTGTGCTGCAGGTCGGGAACCGGGTCGATCTGATCTGGCGAGCGCGCCTGGACGAGCATATGGGCTTTTTCCAGGTCGAGCCGCTGGAACTCAACGCAGCCCGCCTGTTCGAGAGCGCCTGTGCAGTCTATGGCCTGCAGACGCTGGCCGCGCATCTGCGCCTTCTGCCGGAACGCGAACTGCATCTGGGCCTATACGAGATGCTGGAGTTGCTGATCTCGCATCTGGACGATGCCTCCGCCGCCGGCGAGCTTGTCGTGCGCTTCGAACTGATGATGCTGGAAGAACTTGGATTTGGCCTCGATCTGACCGAATGCGCCGCCACGGGCGGGCGCGAAGAGCTGGTCTACGTCTCGCCGAAATCAGGCCGCGCCGTTTCCCGCGAGGCCGGCTTGCCCTGGCACGACAAGATGCTACCGCTGCCGGCCTTCCTGATCGGCGGGGCAGGGCGATGCACGGACATGGCCACGATCGAGCAGGCGTTTCGCCTGACTGAGTTCTTCTTCGCCCGCCATGTCTACGAGCCCCGCGGACTTTCATCTCCCGAGGCGCGGGCGGGCTTCCTCAATGCGTTGCGCAAGCACAGTGCCATGACGTCCGGCGTTTCCGGCGGCAGCGCGGCCTGACGCTCCGTTGAACTAGGCCGCGCCGCGCAGGCGCTCGATTTCGGCGAACCGCTTCAGGAAGGCGCGCTCCACCGACTTTGCCGGGTGGCAGGCGAGGTCGAATCCGTCCGCGGAAATGCTGCGCGGGCGGCCGAAGAATTTCGTCGCTTCCTGAACCGAAAAGCCGGCAAGCGCCGTTGCTTCGAAATAGGCGGCAATCTGGTCGGCCCGCTTGATCTGCTTCTTGAGCCTCTCGCTTATCTCCGGGGGAAGCGAAAAGCGAACGTGGATGGCGTGCTGCAAACGCTGCTCGACCAGCTTGTAGCCGCCGCCAACCACGGACTTGAACGGCGAGATCATGTCTCCGATCACATATTCAGGCGCGTCGTGCAGCAGGGCCGTGAGTTGTTCGACGGGCGTCGGCGTCTTTGCCTGCCGGGAAAAGATCTCTTCCACCAGCAGCGAGTGCTGCGCGACAGAGAAGGCGTGGTCGCCACCGGTCTGGCCGTTCCAGCGCGCCACACGCGCCAGGCCATGCGCTATGTCGGAGATTTCGATGTCCAGCGGCGAGGGATCAAGCAGGTCGAGGCGACGACCCGAAAGCATGCGTTGCCAGGCGCGCGGTGGGGCGCCGACCTTGTCGGCTGTCATGCTTCCCCCGCGTTCGTGGCGTCCTGCGGAAATGTGAATTTCGCCCATGCGGGGATTGAGAGCGTGAGGGGGATCTCCGCGGCTGTGATCGCGACGCCCTTGTCCTGTGCGTCCTTCACGCGGTCGATACGGACGACAGCGAGGCCCTGCCGGCCGGCAACGGAGCCGAGCGTGCCTATCGTGCGGCCGTCGGCGATTATTGCGGTGCCAGGCTCCGGCAGCTGCGCTTCGGCCGAAACCAACAGCACGCGCCGCCGCGCAGTGCCGCGATGATGCATGCGCGAAACCACTTCCTGGCCGACATAGCAGCCCTTGCCGAAGCCCACGCCGCCCGTCTCGTCGAGCAGAACGTCATGCGGGAAGGCGTCCCCCAGTTCGAAGTCCCTGCCGCTTTCGGCGACGCCATGAGCTATGCGCAGCGCGTGCCATTCGCTCGCGTCGGCCGCTAGCTGCAAGGACTGGCCGTAGAGCCTGAACACCGGAAAAGGCGCCTTGAAGCGGGCGTCGCGCAGCGCCGCAGCGCCATTGCGCGCGGCGTTTGATTCTGCTTCTGAAGCAGGTGAATCGACGTCCCACTTAACGCCGACAACCTTTTGAGATTGCTTGGAAATCTCCATCTTCGCGCGCAGCTTGTAGAGGGTCAGCCGGCGGATAAAATCGTCAACCACGTCGACGCGGCAATCGAGAAGGAAGCCGCCTGTTGCATCACGCGAGATCAAAAAATCGAACAGGATCTTGCCCTGCGGCGAAAGCAGCGCACCGGGCTTTACCTCGCCCGGAGCCAAAGCGTCGAGGTCTGTGGTAAGTATGTTCTGCAGGAAATGTTCCGCCTCCGCGCCGGTCACAGAAATGAGGCAACGGTCGGAAAGCAGTGCTAAAACCATGGGCGGAACCTGACTTGCAAATCGGTTGGCCATTACGTAAGCCCCCCGCATCGCAGGAGCAAGAGCCGGGAAGGTGGCAAATGACAGCGACGTTCGACCTCATTCTCAAGGGCGGCACGGTCGTCAACCACGATGGCAGCGGCGTGCGGGATGTCGGCGTGCGTGCCGGCCGCATCGCGGCGATCGGCGATTTGCGTCAGGCCTCGGCCGGAGAGATCATCGAGTGCAGGGGCCTGCATGTCCTGCCTGGCGTGGTCGACAGCCAGGTGCATTTTCGCGAGCCCGGGCTTGAGCACAAGGAAGACCTGGAAACCGGGTCACTTGCGGCCGTGCTTGGCGGCGTTACAGCCGTCTTCGAAATGCCCAACACCAATCCGTTGACCACCAGCGCGGAGGCTCTGGCCGACAAGGTTTCGCGCGCCACCGATCGCATGCATTGCGACTTTGCCTTCTGGGTCGGCGGCACGCGCGACAATGCAAAGGATGTCGGCGAGCTGGAGCGCCTGCCGGGTGCCGCCGGCATCAAGGTCTTCATGGGCTCGTCCACAGGCGATCTGCTCGTCGAGGACGACGAAGGGGTGCTGTCAATCCTGAAGAATACGCGCCGCCGCGCCGCCTTCCACTCGGAAGACGAGTTCCGCCTGCGCGAGCGCCTGGGCGAACGCATTGAGGGCGATCCCTCCTCGCATCCGGTCTGGCGCGACGAGATTGCTGCCCTGCGCTGCACGGAGCGGCTGGTGCGGATAGCTCGGGCGGCCAGGGCCCGCATCCACGTGCTGCATGTTTCCACGGCGGAAGAGATAGAGTTCCTTGAACACCACAAGGATGTGGCGAGCGCCGAGGCCACGCCGCACCACCTGACGCTTACGGCCGACGACTACGCCAAGCTGGGAACCCTGATCCAGATGAACCCGCCCGTGCGCTCTGCGCGCCATCGCGATGGGGTCTGGCGCGGCATAAGCCAGGGCATCGTGGACGTCCTCGGCTCCGACCATGCGCCTCACACCCTGGCCGAGAAGGCCAAGCCCTATCCTGGCTCGCCATCGGGCATGCCAGGCGTGCAGACGCTGGTTCCGATCATGCTCGACCATGTGAATGCAGGGCGGCTTACCCTGGAGAGGTTTGTCGACCTGACCAGCCATGGTCCGCAGCGCCTGTTCGGCATGGCGCGCAAGGGGCGTATCGCGGCTGGCTACGAGGCCGACTTGACCGTGGTGGACATGAAGCGCACCGAAGTCATCACCAATGCCCAGGCCGGATCGAGAGCCGGCTGGACGCCTTACGATGGCAAGGAGGTCAAGGGTTGGCCAGTGGGCACAATCATTCGCGGCAACCGCGTGATGTGGGAAGGCGACATCGTCACGGGCGGACAGGGCCAGCCCGTGGCGTTCTCGGAAGCGCTTCCCGTGGAGTGATGCCTCGCCGGCTTAGTCGCCGGCGACGAAGAATGCCCATTTGCCTTCGGGAGTGATCCCGAGGCGATAAAAATTGTAGGCGCCGTCGCTCTTCATGTCCTCGTAATCGCCGGCGGTCACGATCTTGAACAGCTCCACGCGCTGGCGCGGCGTAAGGCGCTCCAGCGGCATCGCGAAGAAATAGGGCCAGGCATATAGTTCTTCAGGCGTGCCGGGATCGAGGTGGACATAGCCGGCATTCAGGACGTTTTCGATGATGGCGAGTATTTCCTCGCCGTCCTTGTCGCCGGACAGTTCCTTCAGAAACTCTATCGGGTCTCCCTCGAGACCCGTGACCGAGAGCTGGGTGGCATCGTCGCCCGTGCCGACGAGCGTGCGAAGCTTCTCGATGTCGCCGCCCATCGCAACGTCCAGGATCAACTGGCGCATGCGCTGCACCGGCTCCGGCAATTTCGAGATGTCGTAGATGATCTCGGGCAGGGGAGTGTTCGGGTCTTCGTTGGCGTGGGCCGCGCTGCTGGGCGCGGTCGCGCCGGGCGCTTCCTCGCCTTGCGGCGCTGCGGTCTCGCCGGTTGCCTCGTTGTCGAGCGTTTGAGCCGGAGGCGTGGGCAGTTCCTCCCGCTTGATCTCGCTCAGCGCGAAGGCAGGCGTCGTGGTCGCAATCGTCGGCAGCAAGGCTGTTCCGGCCGCAGCCAGCCAAAGCGCGGCGGCAAAGCCGCTACTCCTGCGATTCCGAGATCCGCTACGCGTCGGTGTCTGCATGTCCCATCCTCTCCAGGGCCACGATCAATTCGGTGCCCATCGACTACTTATAGCGAAAAATCGGTCTTAGGGATGATTCAATGTCGCAGCCGGAGCGGCTCGAACTCTCCGGCGATCACTTTTTCGCGCATGCGATCAAGCAGTGCCAGTGCGGCGTCTTCGCCATTCGTGCGCAGGATCTCGCCAAAGGCGGTGGCAAGCGCGGCTTCCGCAAGGATATCGGCCTCGATGCCGACCGAGAAACCCTCGGCCCATGCCTCGTTGTGACATTCCACGGCGGTCAGCCGCTTTTCTTCTCTGACCAGCGCATCGAGGTCGCTGACACCGTGTTCGATCGTCATCTTTCACCTTTCAAGTCTTGATCCCCCGATTCGGATCAACTTGAGCTTCCCCGTACACCCATCGTTAACAACCTAGCACAGCCCTCCGATTCGCGGCGCGGCGCGAAAACGAAATGTGGAGACGTGCTTAATTTCCATAGCGCCCCGTCACCTCGCGCGTCAGCGTCTCGCCTTCCTTCATGTAGCGGGCGATAGCTTCGGCCGCCGAACTGGTGCACTTGGCGTATGTTCCCTCGAACGAGCGGTAGCCTCGATTGAAGCTGGCGATGAACTTTGCGCGGCGCGCAGCATCCGGCTTCTCGGCGTCCAGCAGCTTTTCCATTTGCTGGCGCCATTGGTCGCCGTGCTCGCCGCAAAGGTTTCGCAAGAAATGCAGGGAGCCGAGAATTTCAGCCAGCCGCATCAGGTTTCCCTCGAAGGGGGCTTCCTCCGCGCGCACGGGGCTTGCGGCCGTCGAGATGGCGACAAGCAATGCTATGAAGAACGGCATGGTCCGGCCCATGACGCCTTGTGGCGAAACAATTTGTCAGCCGCAAGGCGGTAAGGCCACTATCCCCCCGAATTGTTCTTCTTGGCTGGCCGTCACATCGCGGCTTCACTTCACTTCTTGAAGAGGAAGCTGCTTCAGAAGACTTCCTTGTGGCCAACGGCAGCATTGAACGAGCCGTGCCGCAAAAGCTCTCGGCACACTTCGGCAACGGAGTCGGTAACCGGCAGCGCGTCCAATTCCGCAAGCGTGAAGAAGGCGGCCTCCTCGGCGTCGCTGTCGGCGCGCGGCTCGCCGCCGCAGTCCTGGCCCGCGAAAACCTGAAGCCGATAGGTGATTTCCAGTCCGTCCCGCTCCGCATCGATGAAATAGGTTCCCAGCGGCTTGATGTCGGCTGCCACCAGCCCGGTTTCCTCGAAAAGCTCGCGCAGTGCGGCCTCTTCATCCGTTTCGCCGGGCTCGACCCGCCCGCCGGGAAAAGCATAGCGCCCGCGCGACGGCTGCTGCCCGCGCTTGACCAGCAGTATGCGGTCGCCCCGCATCAGGGCCACCGAAACCGCGGGGATGGTCTGCCGTGCGGACATCGTCTCCTCTTTCGCTTCGGCCCGATTGGCTGGGGATGGGCCGGGTGGCCCAACCGATACAGGTTGCCGTTCAGGATTTCCACCGCCACATTGGCCGCGAAATCAAACGGTATCATGAAGGAATGTGCGGACGTTTTGCGCTGACTGCCAGTCCCATGGAGGTTGGCGAGGCATTTTCGCTGGCCGATCTCGAGCCATTTCCGCCGCGCTACAACATCGCGCCGACGCAGCCGATACTCATGGTGACGGCCGGCGAATTGCGCGAGCCGGGGTCCAACCTTCCCGACCGTCGCTCGCTTCTCGTGCGCTGGGGTCTGATTCCCACCTGGGTGAAGGACACGCGAGACTTTCCGCTGCTGTTCAACGCGCGCTCCGAAACCGCTGCTGAGAAGAATTCATTCCGCACGGCCATGCGCCACCGCCGGGCTCTGGTCCCGGCCTCGGGTTTCTACGAATGGCGTCAGATCGGCGGCAAGCGGGTGCAGGCCTATTGGGTTCGCCCGAAGCATGGCGGGGTGATTGCCTTCGCCGCCCTGCTGGAGACCTATGCCGAGCCGGGCGGTTCCGAGATGGATACCGGCGCGATCCTGACCACCAGCGCCAGCAGCGACATCGCCCATATCCACGACCGCATGCCGGTGGTGATCCACCAGCAGGATTTCTCGCGCTGGCTGGACTGCCGTTTCCAGGAGCCGCGCCACGTGGCCGACCTGCTGCGGCCAGCCGAGCCCGGCTTCTTCGAGCCCATCCCGGTCTCGGACCTTGTGAACAAGGTCGCCAATACCGGCCCCCAGATACAGGCGCGCGTTGAGCCGTCCGAGCAATCCGAACCGCCCAAGCCAGCGCGAAAGAAGCCAATTGCCGACCCGTCCAGCCAAATGACCCTTTTCTAGTTCCTTTATCAGGCAATCCTGTTCATGATCTCAGCCCTTGTTCCGGCAGCACTTTCCGGCTTCCTTCTCGGCGCCTCGCTCATCATCGCGATCGGCGCGCAGAATGCCTTCATCCTGCGCCAGGGCCTGCTCCGCCAGCACGTCTTCGTGCTATGCCTGATCTGCGCGCTGTCTGACGCGCTGCTGATCGCCGCCGGCGTTGCCGGCCTTGGTACGCTGATCTCGCAATCGCCGACGCTGATCAACATCGTCACCATCGGCGGGGCGGTTTTCCTGTTCTGGTATGCGGTCGTCGCCTTCCGGCGCGCCGCGAAGCCGGATGTGCTGCAGGCGGCCAAGACGGGCGAAGGCAGCCTGAAGGCTGCGGTGGCGGCCTGTCTGGCCTTCACCTTCCTCAACCCGCACGTCTATCTCGACACGGTGGTGCTTTTGGGCTCGCTATCGGCGCGATATGAAGGCCACGACCGCGTGGCCTACGGGCTCGGCGCGGCGCTGGCGTCGTTTGTGTGGTTCTTCGGGCTCGGCTATGGCGCGCGCCTGCTGCAGCCCATCTTCGCCCGCCAATCGGCGTGGCGCGTGCTCGACGTGCTGATCGGCCTGGTCATGGCCGCGATAGGTATCAGCCTGTCAACGCGGCTTGTTGCCGGCTGAGGCTCCCTTGCGCTTGGCGGCAAGCACAGCCGCCAAGATCGCGGCCGGACCGATGGCGCGATAGTGGCTTGTCAGCGCCGCATATTGAGCGCGGATACGTTCTGCTTCGCTCTTCATGGCTGACATCTTCCTGTTCCCCAACGTCTAGTGCCATTTAACCGCCACTGCATGCGCCTTCTTTGGGACGAAATCGTGACGTCCGGCGGGCGCCTGGCTGGCTTGGCAACTCCAGTAACTGTATGTTTAATAAACCCTTACGGATCCATTGGGCGGCCGGAAGGCGACATGTCTGCTGCGAAGTTGCGACTTGACGGCAATATCGCGGAAGGCGATAAAGCTGCCCATGAAAACGCCTTTCGCCATTGGCGGCATTTGCATTATTGGCTAGCGCACGCGCTGGTCCGGACGTTTTCGCCTTTTCTCTCGACAGGACAAACGCCCCGGCCAGCAGGCTGGAGCTTCATCGCGTCTGCCGGCTTGCGGCGGATTGCCGAACGGACTGGGATTTTGAATGTCGAACGGATTTAAGGGCTTGCGGCTCCACAACACGCTGACGCGCACGAAGGAAGACTTCGTGCCGATCGATCCCGACAATGTGCGCATGTATGTGTGCGGGCCGACGGTCTATGACTTCGCCCATATCGGCAATGCGCGGCCGGTCATCGTCTTCGACGTGCTCTACCGGCTGCTGCGCCAGCTCTATGGCGCCGATCACGTCACCTATGTCCGCAACATCACCGACGTGGACGACAAGATCAATGCGCGTGCCCTGCGCGACTTTCCGGATCTGCCGCTGAACGAGGCGATCGCCAACGTGACCAGGAAGACCGCCGACCAGTTCCACAAGGACGTCGCGGCCCTTGGTACCCTGCCGCCGACCTTCGAGCCCCGCGCCACCGAATTCGTGCAGCCGCGCGCCGACGGCAAGGCCGACATGATCACTCTCATTCAGAGCCTTATCGAGCGCGGCCATGCCTATGAAGCGGCGGGCGAAGTCCTGTTCGACACAGGCTCGATGCCGGACTACGGCCAGCTCTCCAAGCGCAATCTGGACGAGCAGCAGGCCGGCGTCCGTATCGCGGTAGATGCGCACAAGAAGAACCCCGGCGATTTCGTGCTGTGGAAGCTTTCCTCGCCCGAAGAGCCGGGCTGGGACAGCCCGTGGGGCAGGGGGCGCCCCGGCTGGCACATCGAGTGCTCGGCCATGAGTGCCGCCTATCTCGGCGAGGTGTTCGACATTCATGGCGGCGGGCTCGACCTCATCTTCCCGCACCACGAAAACGAGATCGCCCAGTCGCGCTGCGCCCACGGCACCGATGTCATGGCGAACTACTGGCTGCACAACGGCTTCCTGCAGGTCGAAGGCCGCAAGATGTCGAAGAGCGAGGGCAATTTCGTCACCATCAACGAGTTGCTGGAGACCGAAAAGTTCGGCGGCCGCAACTGGCCGGGCGATGTGCTACGTCTTGCCATGCTGATGACGCACTACCGCGAGCCGATCGATTTTTCCGTGCGCAAGCTCGAGGAAGCCGAAAACACCCTGCGCAAGTGGAAGCGCGCGGCCGACATGGCCCCGGATGGGGCAACGCCGGTTCCGGCAGGCATCGTCGAAGCGCTGTGCGACGATCTTGCGACCAGTTCGGCCTTTCAGTTCATGTCGCATCTAGCCGGACAGGCAGTCGGCGACGAGAATGAAGAAGCTGCGGCAGCGCTCAAATCGGCTATGCTGTTCCTCGGCTTCGAGCTTCAGGCAGCGGACGTCGATGAGGAGGCCATCGCCAAGTCAATCGCGGAGCGGCTCGCGTTCATTGCCTCAAAAGACTGGGCTTCGGCCGACCGCATCCGCGCCGAGCTTCTAGAGCAGGGCGTGCAACTCAAGGACGGCAAGGACCCCACGACCGGCGAACGTGTGACCACATGGGAGGTGAAGCGATGATCGACCACCTTGGCATTACCGTAAGCAATTTCGATGCCTCGAAGGCATTCTACGACAAGGCGATGGCGCCGCTTGGCGCGTCGCTGCTGATGATGGTGCCGGCCGAATATACCGGCGGGGTCATGGTTGGCGGCTATGGCCGCGACCGCCCAACCTTCTGGCTGCACGAGGGCGAAAAGCCTGGCCACCACCAGCATATCGCCTTCTCGGCGCGTTCGCGCGCTGAGGTGGACGCCTTCTACAAGGCCGCGATCGCCGCGGGGGGCAAGGACAATGGCGCTCCGGGCCTGCGTCCGCACTACCATCCGGATTACTACGGCGCCTTCGTCTTCGATCCTGACGGCAACAATGTCGAAGCCGTCTGCCATACGCCCGAATAGGGTTCTGGAGGAACGAGATGAGCCTCGACAACAAACCCATCTATTCCGGCGGCTGCCAGTGTGGCGCGGTGCGGTTCAGGGTCGAGGGGGCGTTGGGTGAAGCTTCCGTCTGCCATTGCCGCATGTGCCAGAAGGCAAGCGGAGGCTTCTACGCGCCACTTGTCTCGGCGCGTGGCGCAAACCTCGAATGGACGCGCGGCGAGCCGAGCCATTTCCAGTCGTCGAACCACGTCTCGCGCGGCTTTTGCAGCAAATGCGGCACGCCGCTCACCTATGAAGCGCCCGACGGCGTCGCCCTGATGATCGGCGCCTTCGACGACCCCTCCAGTCTCGCGCCGCAAATCCAGTGGGGCATCGAAGCCAAGCTGCCCTATGTCGACCAGGTGCCGCACCTGCCTGGGGTTGAGACGATGGCCGACGAGGCGGCGGCCGAATTCCTTTCGACGCTGGTTTCCTACCAGCATCCCGACTACGACACCGAGATCTGGCCACCGGAAAGAGGGCAAACGGAATGACCGAGAACCTGCGCACGCTCTATCCCGAACTCGAGCCGTTCGACAGCGGCATGCTCGATGTGGGCGACGGCCACAAGATCTACTGGGAGCGCTCGGGAACCAGGGGCGCCAAGCCGGCCGTGTTCCTGCATGGCGGCCCCGGGGGCGGCATTTCCCCAAAACACCGGCGCCTGTTCGATCCGAAGCTGTATGATGTCATCCTGTTCGACCAGCGCGGCTGCGGCCGCTCCACGCCTCATGCCGAGCTGGAGGCCAACACCACTTGGCACCTCGTGGCTGATATCGAACGCCTGCGCGAGATGGCCGGCTTCGAGAAGTGGCTGGTGTTTGGCGGCTCCTGGGGCTCGACGCTCGCGCTCGCCTATGCCGAGACCCATCCCGAGCGCGTCAGCGAACTGGTGTTGCGCGGCATCTTCACGCTACGCCGCAGCGAGGTCGACTGGTACTACCAGCATGGCGCCTCGCTGATGTTCCCGGAAAAGTGGGAGCGCTTCATAGCCCAGATTCCCGAGCAGGAGCGGGACAATTTCGTGCAAGCCTATCGCGCCCGCCTGACCAGCGACGACAAGGCAACCCGCATCGCCGCGGCCAAGGCATGGAGCGTGTGGGAGGGCGAGACCATCACCCTGCTTCCGGAGCCGGAGACCAGCGACAAGTTCGGCGAGGACGAATTCGCGCTCGCCTTCGCCCGCATCGAAAATCACTATTTCGTCCACGGCGGCTGGATGGACGACGGGCAGCTCCTGCGCGACGCCGGCAAGCTGAAGGGAATTCCGGGTGTGATCGTGCAGGGCCGCTACGACATGGCCTGCCCGCCGGCCACCGCATGGGAGCTGCACAAGGCGTGGCCGGAAGCTGAGTATTACCTCATCGAGGGCGCCGGCCACGCCTATTCCGAACCGGGCATCCTCGACCGGCTGATCCGGGCCACCGATACCTACGCGGGAAAGCGCTGACCCTGAATCATGACCGCCAGGCACTCAGGCGGAACGACGAAAGCATGGAATCCATGACCAAAGAACGCATCTACCTCTACGACACGACCCTGCGTGACGGCCAGCAGACGCCGGGCATCGACTTCAACGTCGAGGACAAGATTGCGATTGCCTCCATGCTCGATGCCTTTGGTCTCGATTATGTCGAAGGGGGCTATCCGGGCGCAAACCCCACGGACACCGCCTTCTTCACCGAAAAGCGCACTTCGCGTTCAAAATTCTCCGCCTTCGGCATGACGAAGCGCGCCGGCGTCTCGGCCTCCAACGATCCGGGTCTGGCGGCGCTGCTGCAGGCCAGGGCGGATGCGGTCTGCTTCGTCGCCAAGAGCTGGGACTACCATGTGCGCGTGGCGCTGGGCTGCACCAACGAGGAAAACCTCGCCTCGATCACGGCATCAGTAGAGGCTGCACGCGCGGCCGGCCGTGAGGCGATGGTCGATTGCGAACATTTCTTTGACGGCTTCAAGGCCAATCCGGAATATGCGCTGGCTTGTGCGCGCTCCGCGCTTGAGGCCGGCGCGCGCTGGGTGGTGCTGTGCGATACCAACGGCGGCACGCAGCCGTCGGAGGTTCGGGAAATCGTCGGCAAGGTCATTGCGGCTGGCATCCCCGGCGAGAACCTAGGCATCCATGCGCATGACGACACCGGGCAGGCGGTCGCCAATTCGCTCGCTGCCGTGGAGGCGGGCGTGCGCCAGATCCAGGGCACGCTGAACGGCATCGGCGAACGCTGCGGCAACGCCAATCTCGTCACGCTCATCCCGACGCTGGTGCTCAAGCCGGCCTTCGCCGAACGCTTTGAAACGGGCATTTCGCCGGAGAAGCTGGAGGACATCTCCCGGCTGTCGCGCAGCTTCGACGAATTGCTGAACCGTGCGCCGCAGCCGCAGGCGCCCTATGTCGGCGCATCCGCTTTCGCTACCAAGGCCGGCATCCATGCCTCGGCGCTCATCAAGGAGCCGCAGACCTATGAGCACGTGCCGCCTGAAACGGTCGGCAATCGCCGCAGGGTCATGGTGTCGGATCAGGGCGGCAAGGCGAACTTCATCGCCGAGCTGAAGCGGCGCGGGATCGATGTGCCGAAGGACGACCACCGCCTCGACGCGCTGATCTCGGCGGTCAAGGAACGCGAGGCGCAGGGCTACGCCTATGAGGGCGCCGATGCCAGCTTCGAGTTGCTTGCCCGCCGTTTCCTTCACACCGTGCCGGATTTCTTCCGGGTCACCAGCTTCCGCTGCATGGTCGAGCGCCGCTACGACGCGAACGGTGCACTGAAGACCGTTTCCGAGGCAATCGTGAAGGTGAGCATCGACGGCGAAGAGAAGATGTCGGTGGCCGAGGGCCACGGTCCGGTCAACGCGCTCGATATCGCCCTCCGCAAGGACCTCGGCAAATTCCAGAGCGAAATCAGCGATCTGGAGTTGGCAGACTATAAGGTGCGCATCCTCAACGGCGGCACCGAGGCCGTTACCCGGGTGCTGATCGAGTCGCTTGATTCCACCGGCGCGCGTTGGTCCACCGTGGGCGTGTCAGACAACATTATCGATGCCTCGTTCCAGGCTTTGATGGATTCGATCATTTACAAACTGATGAAAAACCGCGAAATGGCCGGGCTGGTCGCAGCCGAATAGCGCAGCCGGTTCAACTATCAGCTGAACACAAGCATCCATCAGAAGTTTGAAATGGTGCTCGCCACCCGGCGGGCGCATAGGTGTGGCATGACAATCGATACTCGGGCCTCCGACAACGCCGCCTCGCGCGGCTTTCTGTTTGCGCTTTCAGCCTACCTGCTCTGGGGCTTGCTGCCGCTGGTCATGAAGGCGGTGGCACATATACCGGCTGCCGAAGTGGTCGCTCATCGGGTGGTCTGGTCCGTGCCGATCGCCGGCGCCACGCTGCTGTTCCTCGGCCGCACGGCCGACGTGAAAGCCGCGCTACGTTCACCGCGCACCGTGCTGATGGCTGCGGTCACCGCCGCTTTCATCTCCTGCAATTGGGGGATCTATGTCTGGGCGATCGCGTCCGACCGGGCGGTGGAAACAGCGCTCGGCTACTACATCAATCCGCTGGTCAGCGTGGTCATGGGCGCGGTGCTTCTCGGCGAAAAGCTCAACCGCTTCCAGGTCGCAGCGATTGGCCTGGCCGCCGTGGCCGTGCTCGTGCTCGCCTTCGATGCCGGCGGCGTGCCGTGGGTGTCGCTCGCCCTGGCCATGACTTTTGCGATCTACGGCTTCCTGCGCAAGACGCTGCCGATCGGTCCGAGCCAGGGCTTCTTCCTCGAAGTGATGATCCTGTGCGTGCCGGCTCTTGCCTATATCGTGTGGCTGCAGATGCGCGGCGAAGGGCACTTCGTGGCCTCTGACCCCTATGATATCGCCCTGCTTGTCGTCTGCGGGCCGGTCACGGCAGTACCGCTGATGCTTTATGCATTCGGCGCCAAGCTGCTGCGTTATTCGACCATCGGCATCATGCAATACATCGCGCCGTCGATCATTTTCCTGATCGCGATATTCATCTTCGGCGAGCCGTTCAGCCAGATGCGCCTCGTTGCCTTTGCCATCATCTGGACAGCGCTGGCGATCTACACCTGGTCGATGTTCTTCCAACGCGTTGAGCAGCCTGCCCAATAGGCGCAGGCACTCGGCATTCCGCAGCAGCGACGATCAGAGCTTGTCGATGAGCGTCTGAACGCCGGTGGCGGGCGTGTCCACGGCAGCGCCTTCGGCAAGCACGGCGGCGACCACCGACTCGACCCGGTCGACCACTATCGGGTTGACCAGGTGGCTCGTGTGGACGAAGCCTTCGGCCTTCATATGCTCAAGAAGCGCCAGCATGGGGTCCCAGAAGCCGTCGACATTGGCGAACACGATCGGCTTGCGGTGGTGTCCAAGCTGGGCCCAGGTCATGATCTCGACGATCTCTTCGACCGTCCCGATGCCGCCGGGCAGCGCAATGAACGCATCAGACTTCTCGAACATCAAGTGCTTGCGCTCATGCATGTTCTCGGTGACGACCAGTTCGTCCAGACGGCCCAGCGCGGTTTCGGTTGCTTCCTTGCTGATCAGGAAACGCGGGATGATGCCCGTGACCTTGCCGCCGGCACGCATGGCGCTGTCGGAAACGGCACCCATGATGCCCTTGGTGCCTCCGCCGTACACCAGCCGCAATCCGGCTTCCGCCAGCGATCGGCCCAATGTGTGGCCAGCCTTCAGGTAGACGTCGCCACGACCGGGCGAGGAGCCGCAATAAACGCAGATGGATCGAATCGGGTTCATGAAATTGATTGGTGAATACCAAGCCGATCCCGGTCAAGACAAATTGCGGGGCTTTTTCTTGTCGGTATCGCGAAAACAGGGTAGACGGGCTTTAGATGGCTAAGGGGCTGGGGTTATGGCGAGCACGATCAACAGGGCGTTGGTGTTTCTAGCCGGAGGTGTGGCCGCCGCGGCGGTGACGGCCTATGTGTCCGGCGCGCTCGATCCCTATCTTGGCCGAAAGCCCGAAGCCGTGGTGACAACGCCCGAGGCAGCCGCGACAACTGCCGAGACGAAGGAAGGCAGGCTTCCGGCACAGCCGCAGGCGACGCCGGCCACCGGAGAGGCCGGGAACGCCGGCCAGACCGCCGCCGAAAGCCCCGCAGCTTCGGAAGCGCCTGCAAAGACGGCGGACGTAGCGGCCGAGGTTCTCGCCCCGTCCTTTGATATTGTGCGCGCCGAAGCGAATGGCTCGCTTGTCATCGCCGGCAAGGCCGCACCTTCGGCCAAGGTCGAGATCGTTCTCGGCGCGAAGGTGATCGGCAACACCACGGCAGGGGCCGAAGGCGACTTCGCGGTAGTCATCGAGGAGCCATTGAAGCCGGGCGCTCATCAGATCGTGCTGCGTTCGACCAATCCCGACAATGTGGTGTCGACCTCGCCCGAAACGGCCATCGTTTCCATCCCGGAGACGAAGGACGGTCAGGTGCTGGCGCTTGTCGAGCAGCCCGGCGCGCCCAGCAAGCTGATCTCGGTTCCAGAACCCGAGCCGGCGCCCAAGGTGGCCGAGCAGGAGGCGTCCGGTGCAGAGCCCGCTGCGGGTGCTTCATCGGAGACGACGCCGTCCGCCGGTGAGCTTGCGGCATCCACCGAGCAGCAATCTGCTCAGGACGTCGCAGCTGCACAGCCGGCGCCTTCATCGGTTGCCCAGGAGCCCGCGGCCTCAGGCCAGCCGAAGGTGAAGGTGGAGGCGGTCGAGATCGAAGGGCGCAAGGTCTTCGTTGCGGGCGTGGCCGATGCGGGCAGAAAGCTCCGCGCTTACGCCAACGATATCCTGCTGGGCGAGGTTGCCGCTTCCGCCGGGGGGCGTTTCCTGATCGAGACCGAGCGGGACCTGCCGGTGGGCGACTACATCATTCGCGTCGACGCGCTTGAAGCAGATGGCGTCAAGGTCGCGGCTCGCGCCGCTGTGCCGTTCGAGCGCGAGCCGGGCGACGCCGTCTCCGCGGTTGCCCCCGACGCAGACGCAAAGCCTGAGCAGGCTCCGGCGTCAGCCGCTGAGGCCGGCTCCGGTGAAGTCGCCGCCGCAAACCCGCAGGAACTGGCACCGAAGCTTCAGAATGTCGACGGCGCGGTCATCATCCGGCGCGGCGACAGTCTCTGGCGCATTTCGCGCCGGGTTTACGGCTTGGGTGTGCGCTATTCCACCATCTATCTGGCCAATCAGGATCAAATCCGCGATCCCGACCGCATCTGGCCGGGCCAGGTTTTCAGGGTGCCTGAGAAGACGCACCAGGGCGAGGCGGCCGATATGAAGGCGGTCGGCGAGCAGGCCACCACGCTGCCACAATAATACGGGAAGAACGGCGGCAGGCGAAAAAGAGGGCGAAATGTCCTATTTTTGCGGCGTCCTCGATTTAAGCAGTTGAGAAATGGGGCATCATCGTATATCGCCGATATACGATGATGGTTCAGGTTGATTTCGCTTCCGGCAATTGCGCCAACGCTGCCACCAAGCAGGCGGCGATGCGGTTTGCTGCCCTGTCGCACCCGGCGCGGATCGAGATATTGCGCTATCTTGCCGGCAGCCAGTCCTGCTGCTGCAAGGATGTCGTGGAGCAACTCGATCTGGCGCAATCCACGGTCTCGCAGCACCTGAAGGTTTTGGTCGAGGCAGGGCTGGTGCGCTTTTCGTCGGAAAGGCAGCGTTCGCTCTACGAGATTGATCGCGAGGCGCTGACCGCATTTTCCAATCAGGTCGCAGACCTCATACAAGCCTGTTGCTCGGGCAAAGAAAAACAAGATTCAAAGGCATAGCTTAGTGGCCGACAAGACAGTCTCCGCCGATTCCGGTTCAACGCTGAAGACACTGCTCAATCTCTGGCCTTATATGTGGCCGGCCGACCGGGCCGACCTGAAGGCGAGGGTGGTCTGGGCAACGGTCTTCCTGGTGGTGGCGAAGCTCGTACTCGTTGCCGTGCCCTATTTCTTCAAGTGGGCGACGAATGTGCTGGCCGGCGACCATGCTCCGCTGCCGCCGCTGCCCGATTTCTTGCTGGCGCCGGTCATGCTCGTGCTGGCCTACAATCTCGTGCGGGTGGTCCAGCTTGGCTTCAACCAGTTGCGCGATGCGCTGTTCGCGCGCGTTGGCCAATATGCGGTGCGCCAGCTTGCCTACAAGACATTCGTGCATCTGCACGACCTGTCCCTCCGCTTTCATCTGGAGCGGCGCACCGGCGGTTTGTCGCGCATCATCGAGCGCGGAACCAAGGGCATCGAGACCATCGTTCGCTTCACCATCCTCAACAGCGTGCCGACGCTGATTGAATTCGCGTTGACGGCGGCGATCTTCGCGATTGCCTATGGATGGCTCTATGTGGTGGTCGTGGCCGTAACGGTCGCGATCTACACCTGGTTCACCGTCTGGGCGAGCGACTGGCGCATCGGCATCCGGCGCGAAATGAACGCGTCCGACACCGACGCCAACACGAAGGCGATCGACTCGCTCCTGAACTTCGAAACGGTGAAGTACTTCAACAACGAGCGGATGGAGGCGGAGCGCTTCGATCGCTCGATGGCGCGCTACGAGACCGCGGCCACGCGCATCTGGACCTCGCTGGGCTGGCTGAACTTCGGCCAGGGCGTGATCTTCGGCGCCGGAATGGCGGTCGCCATGTGGATGTCGGCGCGCGAAGTTATGGCCGGCACCCAGAACATCGGCGATTTCGTCTTCATCAATGCCATGCTGATGCAGCTTGCGGTGCCGCTCAACTTCATCGGCTTCATCTACCGCGAGATACGCCAGGGCCTGACCGACATCGAGCACATGTTCGATCTTCTCGACGTCGAGCAGGAGGTGGTCGACCGGCCCGACGCGCGGCCCCTGGCCGTCCGCGATGGCAAGGTCGAATTCCGCGACGTGCACTTCGCCTATGATCCCAACCGGCCGATCCTCAAGGGCGTCAGCTTCGAAGTGCCGGCCGGCCGCACGGTTGCCATCGTTGGTCCGTCAGGAGCCGGCAAGTCGACCATCTCGCGCCTGCTGTTCCGCTTCTACGATATCCAGAGCGGGTCGATCCTGATCGACGGCCAGGACATTCGCGACGTAACGCAGGAAACTCTGCGCGGAGTCATCGGCATGGTTCCGCAGGACACGGTGCTGTTCAACGACACCATCGCCTACAACATCCGCTACGGTCGCCCCGGCGCCACCGATGAGGAGGTGAAACGCGCGGCCGACCTGGCGCAGATCGGCGGCTTCATCGAGCATCTGCCAGGCGGCTACAAGGCGATGGTAGGCGAGCGCGGGCTCAAGCTTTCGGGTGGCGAGAAGCAGCGCGTGGCAATAGCGCGCACCATTCTGAAGGCTCCGCCCATTCTCATGCTCGACGAGGCCACCTCGGCGCTCGACACCCATACCGAGCAGGAGATCCAGGCCGCCCTCGATCTGGTGAGCCGCGGCCGCACGACCATCGTCATCGCGCACCGGCTTTCCACCGTGATCTCGGCCGACGAGATCATCGTGCTCAAGGATGGCCAGATCGCCGAGCGCGGCACCCATGCCACCCTGTTGCGCAAGGATGGGCTCTATGCTTCCATGTGGGCACGCCAGCGCGAAGCGACGGAGGCGGAGGAGCGGCTGCGGATTGCTCGCGAAACCGACGAACTGGGGGTTGTCGTCAGGCGCAAACCCGAGGAAGTCTGAGCCCCATTGCCGGTTTTCGCAATGTTGCGTTGCGGCCGGCGGAGCTTTCCGGTAAGCAGGCCGGCATTTCCAATGGGATACTCCACCTTCCTATGAGTCTCGTCGACACCGTCAAGAACGTATTTGTGCCCGTGCATCGGGAAGGCTACCCCTTCATCGGTGCGTTCGCGGCGGCGACGCTGATCCTGGGCTTCTTCTCGATCAACCTGTTCTGGATCGGTCTGATCCTGACAGCGTGGTGCGCCTATTTCTTCCGCGATCCCCAGCGGGTCACCCCGGTCGACGACCGGCTGGTCATCAGCCCGGCAGATGGCGTGGTGTCGGCGGTCGGCCCCGCGGTTCCGCCTCGCGAGCTGGGGCTGGGCGCGGCCGAAATGACCCGCATCTCGGTGTTCATGAACGTGTTTTCCTGCCACGTGAATCGCTCTCCGGTGCGCGGGCGGATTACGCGTATCGAGCACCGCCCCGGAAAATTCCTCAACGCCGAGCTCGACAAGGCCAGCAACGAGAACGAGCGAAATGGGCTCGTTGTCGACAGCCCCAACGGCACGATTGCGGTCGTGCAGATCGCCGGGCTGGTTGCGCGCCGCATCGTCTGCTGGGCGGATACCGAGTCCAATATCGGCGTTGGCGAGCGCTTTGGCCTGATTCGCTTCGGATCGCGCGTCGACGTGTTCCTGCCGCTAAACAGCACTCCGCGCGTGGCTGTGGGGCAGACTGCGGTTGCCGGCGAGACTGTGCTGGCCGAGTTCGGCGGCACTGCCGCCACCCCTCTGGTGCGGATCTCCTAACCCGTGCCTACGCCCTTCCAACCCTTCGAACCGCACGGCCGCGGCGGCCCTCGCATCCGCGAAATCCCGCTGCGCATGATCCTGCCCAACCTCATTACGGTGCTGGCAATCTGTGCCGGCCTTTCGGGCGTGCGCCTGGCCTTCGAGATGCGGTTCGAGACGGCTGTGGTGATGGTGCTGATCGCGGCTTTCCTCGACGGCATCGACGGCCGCGTCGCCCGCATCCTGAAGGCGACGTCGAAGTTCGGCGCCCAGATGGATTCGCTCGCCGATATCGTGAATTTTGGCGTCGCGCCCGCGCTCGTGCTCTACGCCTTCCTGCTCGACCGTGCCGGCTCGCCGGGATGGATCGCCGCCCTGCTGTTTGCGATCGCCTGCGGCCTGAGGCTGGCGCGCTTCAACGTGCTGGACGAGGACCAGGAGCGCGCGGCCTGGCAGGCAGAGTATTTCGTCGGTGTGCCCGCGCCTGCCGGGGCGGTGGTGGTGATGCTGCCGATCTATCTGGTTTTCCTGGGCGCTGTGGTGCCCGACCGTGTGGTTGGTTTCGTATGCTGCGGCTTCACCGTGCTGGTCGCATTCCTGCTCGTCAGCCGGCTGCCGGTCTATTCCGGCAAGACGGTCAAGGTTCCGGGCGACAGGGTCCTGCCGGTGATACTCGGGGTGGCGCTGTTCGTGCTGCTGCTGATCACCTATCCCTGGCAGACGCTGTCGGTTTCCGTGATCGCCTATCTGGTCTTCCTGCCGCTCAGCGCGCGCGCCTATTCCCGCCGCGCGAAGCTTGAGGCCGCGAAAGCCGCCAGCACCGACCAGCCAGCGGCCCACTGAAGACAGTTCAGGCGGCCGCCTCCCGCCCAAGCATTTCGAGCGCCAGGCGCTTTGCGGCCACGTAGTCGGTCTTGCCGGAAGCCAGAAGCGGAAGTTCCGATACCTTGACCACGGCGTCCGGCAGCATGACGTTGCCGACGCCCGATTGCTGCCCGAACTGACGCAGCAGGGCCAGATCGGCCTCCGACGCGGTGGTGAGCACGACGATGCGCTCGCCCTTCTGGGCGTCGGGAACCGCCACCGCAGCGTGGCTGGCCTCCGGCCAGAGTTCGTAGGCCAGCCTTTCGACCGCCACCAGCGAAACCATCTCGCCCGAGATCTTGGCAAAGCGCCGGGCACGGCCGCGTATGGTCAGGAAGCCTTCGCGGTCGACGGATACGATGTCGCCCGTGTCCAGCCAGTCATCTGCCCGCGGCTGCAGAACGCCCGGCGCCTCAGCCATCATGTAGCCGAGCATCATGTTCGGGCCGTTGAGCTGCAGCCGGCCGCCGTCGGAGAGGCCTTCCACCGGCTCCAGCCGCATGCGGATGGCGGGCAGGAGGCGGCCCACCGTGCCGTCGCGGCCATGGGTTGCCGTGTTCACCGACACGACCGGAGAGGCTTCGGTAAGGCCGAAACCCTCGATGATTGGCGTGCCGAAGCGTTCTCGCCACTGGGCCCGGGTGGCGGGGCGAAGCGGCTCTGCGCCGGCCACGACGAAGCGCAGGCCGGAAAAATCGTTGTCGCCGGCCGCACGGGCGTATGCGGCGAGAAAACTGTCGGTGCCGAACATGACCGTCGGGCGCATCTTGGCCGCCAGTTCGGGAATGGCCTTGAAGTGGAGCGGCGACGGATAAAGCACCAGGCGCACCCCGGCAACAAGCGGCAGGATAGTGCCTCCGGTCAAGCCGAAAGCATGGAAGGCGGGCAGTACGTTGAGCAGTTTGTCGTCGGCACCGATCGAGATGCGGGCCTCCGCCTGCATGGCGTTGGCGACGAGATTGCGGCTGGACAGAACCACCGCCTTCGGGCTGCCTTCGGAACCCGACGTGAACAGGATGACGGCGGGCTTCGCGGCGTCCTGGGCATGAATCGGCCTGCGCCACAGGCAAGCGGCCGCGAGCCGATCGGCCATCGAGAAGGTCTTGCGAAGGTCTTCCAACCAGACGACTTTCGCGCCGCCGGCTTCCACGGCCTCGACGACTTCATGGAGCCTGGCTTTTTCGACAAAGGCCCGCGACGAGATGACGACGCGGGTGAGCGTCGTGCGAACGGCCATTGTCACATTTGCCGGACCAGCCGTGAAGTTGATCATGGTGGCCACGCGCCTGCCGGATGCCAGCGCCAGAAGCGACAGCACCATAGCGTTGCTGTTGGGCAGCATTATGCCGACTGCTTCGTCGGGGGCGCTCGTGGCGGCCAGTTTCTGGCCGAGCATCCGCGCGCCCGCCAACAATCGCCGGTAGCTGAGAGTTCCGCTGCTGTCCTCCACGATGGGACGGCCGGGTCCGAAGCGCAGGGCAGCGTCGCGAACCGCCAGGAACAGTGACAGGTCGGGATCGGTGGCGGCCAGCCGCGTTTCCGCGACGCGATCGAAGAGGGCGTTCGAGGCGCGTGCCGGCTGCTTGACGCTGCTGGCCATGAGGTCGGCGATCTTCACCGGCTGAAGGGCGCTGATGACGAGCCGCGGAAACCATCGCCGCGGCGCCTTTTCGGCGGGGGTGAGCGAGAGGGGCAGGTGACGTGCCCCGCCCACGAATATCGGCACTACCTGGGCATCGGCCCGCAGCGCGATCCGCGCCACGGCCCGGAACAGCCGATAGGTCTTTACGTCCGGCTCTACATTGTCGGGCAAATAGACGGCCAGCCGCCCCTTGCCCTTCAGCACGCGCACCAGCCGTCGGCTGACAAACACGTGTTCGGCATTGAAGACGATGGTGCGGGCAAGCGCCCGCCAGGGCTCGAGCCATGCCGAGCGGGCGGAGGCTTCGTCCAAAATGTGAAGCGTATCCTCCGGCAACAGCGCAAGCATCAGCGCCGGTTCAAGTCGCGACTGGTGGGCGACGACATAGACCACCGGCGCCTTCGCGTCGCGCGCAAGGCGAATCTTGCTGTCGCGGATCCGGTAGAGAAGCTTGAGCGGAAGATAGAGCAACGCCTGCTGAAGAGTGATTCCGAGGCGAAATTTCTGCCACAGCGCGCCAGCCAGATAGGCCGCGACGATGCAAAGGGCGATTGTGCCGCTCAGGATCATGCCGCTCTCCCAGCGCGTGTCCTTGCCGTGGCTCTTGCTGGCCGCTTCGGCCAGAAGGGTAGACTATGCTGTATCCACGTCAATGCACGAGTGTGTGGCGCGCAAACGGCTTGGCCGAGCTCAAAGAAAAGCCGGCCTGTGGGCCGGCTTGAGAAGAGGACGGGCGAGGGGTTGGGCATGGGGACGAGCCCGTCCAACCCCTGCAACGCCTGACGAACTGGGATGGTTCCCCGCTCGGCTGAATTTTGCGCAAGCGCTCAGGCCGTGCGGGCGCGTGCTTGCAGCCAGTCGCGCCCGGCATGGGCAAATACGGCAAGGAGCACGAGGGAGCCGCCGACCATGCTTGCGGCCGGCGGAATTTCCGTAAGGAAGATCCAGCCGAACACTACCGCGAAGGGCACTTCGGCCGAACCGAGCAGGCCGGCTTCGGCGGAGGGTATCAGCCGCGCGCCCTCCGTCCACATGACCGAGGCCATCGCAAAAGAAACGCCGAAGCCCACCAGAATGAGCGCGTCGTGCACCGATATGGCGAGCGGATCGGTGAAGAGCCAGGCAAGCGCGAAAACGATGAAGGCCGACACCGCACCAGCCCAGACGGCCGGTGTGTCGCGAAAGGCGCGGATCAGAACGGTGTAGAGCGCGCTGCCGGCGGTCATCAGAAGCGCCAGGCCGTCCCCCAGGAGGTTGCCGTTGCCGACACCCGAAAACACCATCAGCCCGACGCCGGTGAGCGATAGCGCAGCCGCAAGCATGGTCTGGCTGCGCACGCCTTCCCGCATCAAAAGCCACGCGAACAGCGCCGCCAGGAAGGGAGCCGTGGCAAAGATGATCGCGACATTGGCGACATAGGTGTATTTGAAGGCGGCGATGAAGGCGAGGCTGTTGGCCGCCCCGATCAGCGCCATCAACCATCCTCGCCAACCCAGCCGCAGGCTCTTTGGCGAGCCGGCCCGGCCTCGCTGCCAGAACACGTAGGCCGTGATCAGCAGCGCGCCGACAAGGCCGCGCCAGCAGGAAATGACAAGCGGTTCGGCATTGACCGACCTGGTGAGCACGCCGGCAAGACCGAAGATGGCGGCCGCTCCAGTGACGAGCAGTATGCCCAGCAGGCGTTCGCCGGTGTGATCCGTGGGTGTCATGGAACTGGAATTTCCTCGTTCGGGGCGTGGGCGCCGCGCGCCCTTTACGTCAGGCGTGCTGACAGCGCTCCGTCAGGAGCATGCGAGGCGAGTGGATACTGCATCAGGCGCGCCGCCGAAAGTGCTCGCCGGCGATGATCACCAGTCCGGCAAGGAAGATAAGCGCCGCGCCGATGAACACTTCGCGGCGCGGAATGTCGCCCCAGATCGCAAAGCCGAACACGAAGGCCCAGACGAGTGCGGTGTATTCGAAGGGCGCGACGACGGAGGCAGGGGCGCGCTTCATGCCCTCGAACAGCGCGTATTGGCCGAGACCGCCGACAATGGCGAGAACCGTCAACAGCAACCATTCGTCCCAGCTCGGCGTCTGCCACAAATAGAAGAGCGGCAGCCCGGCGACGACCAGGAAGAGGGCGTTGTTGAGCACCATCTGCACCATGGTGCGCTCATAAAGCGCGATCTTGCGTATGAGCACGATGGCGAACGCCCACAAGCAGGCGGCGGCGAGCACCATGATAACGGGCATGCTGAGGCCGAGCGAAGTGGGATCGCAGGCGACGAAAACGCCAACAAAGCCGGTCAGAACCGCTACCCAGCGCACGAGCGGCACCTGTTCGCCAAGAACGAAAATGGAGAGGATGGTGACGATGACCGGGGCGGCAAAGTAGATCGTCGTCAGTTCGGCAAGCTGCAGATGCTTGGCGGCGTTGTAGAAGCAAAGCCACGCGGCGAGGATGATGAAGCTGCGCAGCAGCATGGGATAGAAGGCCTTCGAGCGGTATGCCTCCGCGAATACGGACCGGCCGCCGATAGCCGCGCAGCCGGCAAGAATGGCCGCGCTGCGGAAGAACAGGATCTGCCAGACGCTGAGCCCGGTGACCAGAAGCTTGATCGAAGCGTCCTGCATCGAAAAAAGCAGGTACGACAATGCCGTGATCAGCATGCCGGCGTAGATACGTTCGCGGCTGTCGGCAATCGCGGCATCGGTCATGTGATGGCTCCTCAAGGCAAGGGCGCCGAAGCAGCAAGGCCACGGCACCCAGCAGAGCTATACGATTGCAGATGCGGGACGGGCTAAGCCAGGCAGACGCGAGCGTTGGGGCAGGCAACTCACATTGGCCTGCCGATTGGGACGCGAGGGTCGACGTGATAGGGTGCGGCATCGAACAGCGCCGACGGGGAGGAGTTGCGATGGACGCGGCCGAACTGAAGACACTGCAGACGCCCTTGAAGGAGAGCTACCGCGAGGACCCTTCACGCGCTCTGGTAACGCTGCGCGCGAAGGGCACGGTGGACGAGCAGTCGATCGCCTGCAAAGTGGAGACGGGCAGGGCGGTGGCGGTTGCCGGCCTGCACCCCGCCACCGGCGGCAGCGGACTTCAGATTTGTTCCGGCGACATGCTGCTGGAAGCGCTGGTGGCTTGCGCCGGCGTGACGCTGAAGGCCGTGGCGACGGCGCTGGAATTCCGCCTCGCGGACGCATCGGTGGAGGCCGAGGGCGACCTCGACTTTCGCGGTACGCTGGGCGTGGCAAAGGATGCGCCGGTGGGGTTTGGCGCCATCAGGCTGAAAGTCGACCTCGATACCGACGAGCCGCAGGAGCGCATCGAGACGCTGCTGAAGCTGACGGAACGCTATTGCGTGGTGTTCCAGACGCTCAATGCGTCGCCGCAACTTTCGGCTGCGGCGACACGCCGCCCGGCGGTGACCGGTTGAGAGCGCGTGCCTATTCCGGGTCGCGGTAGGCGACGAAGCGCTCCTCGCGGGCCTGGAAAAGCATACCGGTTTCGCGCAGCGCGGGGCTGGCAAGCGGCAGGATCTTGGCGGCGATTTCGGCCGGGGTGGGCAGCGTGTCGGGGTTCTCGCCCGGCATGGCCTGAGCGCGCATGGCGGTGCGGGTCGCGCCCGGATTAACACAGTTGACGCGCAGCGGCATGTTGCGGGTCTCGTCGGCCCAGGAACGCCCCAGCACCTCGACGGCCGCCTTGGACGCCGCATAGGGCGCCCAGAAGGCGCGGGCCGAATGCGCCACGCCGGAGGAAAGCAGAATGGCGCGGCCGGCATCCGACTTGCGCAAGAGCGGGTCGACCGAGCGGATCATGCGCCAGGTGCTGGTCACGTTGACCGCCATGACCTTCTCGAACACCTTCGCTTCGACGTGGCCAATCGGAGCGATCACGCCCAGCACGCCGGCATTGGCCACCAGGATGTCGAGCTTGCCCCAGCGCTCATTGATGGCGCCGCCGAGCCGGTCTATGCCGCCCATGTCGGTGAGATCCAGCGGCACCAGCGTTGCCTGGCCGCCCGCGGCCTTGATCTCGTCGTCGAGATCTTCCAGCCCGCCCACCGTGCGCGCAACCGCAATGACATGCGCGCCGGCGGCCGCCATCTGCTTGGCAATCTGGTAGCCGATGCCGCGCGAAGCGCCGGTGACGAGGGCGATACGGCCGGAAAGGTTCGGGGTTTCGGTCATGCCAGTCCTCCAGGCGTTGCCCTGCGCGGCATGAACCATGCAGGGCAGCGAGCTTAAAGATCAAAAGGGTTGGGCGATACTACTGGCCGTTGCTGGCCAGCAGCGAGAGGCTGCGCACATTCTCCACGTCCTCGAAGTCGAGGAGGCGCGTGGGATACTCGGCGCTGAAGCAGGCGTCGCAGAACTGCGGCTGGTCGTTGTCGCGGCGCGCCTCGCCAACGGCGCGGTAGAGCCCGTCGATCGACAGGAAACCCAGCGAATCGACGCGGATGAACTCGGCCATCTCTTCGATCGACATGCGCGAGGCGAGCAGCTTGGCCGTCTCCGGCGTATCGACGCCATAGAAGCAGGAGGAGCGGGTGGGCGGCGAGGCGATGCGCATATGCACCTCGCGGGCGCCGGCATCACGCACCATCTGGACGATCTTCTGGCTGGTGGTGCCACGGACGATGGAATCGTCTACCAGCACCACGCGCTTGCCCTCGATCATGCGGCGGTTGGCGTTGTGCTTCAGCTTCACGCCCATGTGGCGGATGGAATCGGTTGGCTGAATGAAGGTGCGGCCGACATAGTGGTTGCGGATGATGCCGAGCTCGAACGGCAGCCCCGCCTGCTGCGCAAAGCCGATGGCCGCGGGCGTGCCCGAATCCGGCACCGGCACGACCAGATCAGCATCCACCGGGCTCTCGATGGCCAGTTCCATGCCGATGCGCTTGCGCACTTCATAAACGTTGCGGCCCTCAACCGTCGAATCCGGGCGGGCGAAATAGACATATTCGAAAATGCAGAAGCGCGGCTTGACCGGCTCGAAGGGGAACACGCTTTCGATGCCCTTGGGCGTGACGATGATCATCTCGCCCGGCTTCACGTCGCGAACGAAGCGGGCGCCGATGATGTCCAGCGCGCAGGTTTCGGAAGCGAGAATATAGGCCCCGTCGAGATCGCCCAGCACCAGCGGGCGGATTCCCAAGGGGTCGCGGCAGCCGATCATCTTCTTCGACGTCAGCGCAACCAGCGAAAACGCGCCTTCCAGCGTGCGCACGGCCTCGATGAAGCGGGAGTTGAAGTCCTTCTCGCGGCTGGTCGCCACCAGGTGCAGAAGCGTCTCGGTGTCGGAGGTGGAGGAGAAGATCGCGCCCTGCTTCTGCAGCGCGCGCTGCACCGTCATGGCGTTGGTGATGTTGCCATTGTGGGCGATGGCGAAACCGCCGTCCGCGAGCTCGGCGAACAGCGGCTGCACATTGCGCAGCCCGGAACCGCCGGTGGTGGCGTAGCGCGTGTGGCCGATTGCGCGGTTGCCCTTGAGGCTATCGATCACCTGCGGTCTGGTGAAGGTGTCGCCGATCAGGCCGACATGGCGTTCGACATGGAACTGCGAGCCGTCATAGGAGACAATGCCGGCTGCCTCCTGGCCACGATGTTGCAAGGCGTGCAGGCCTAGCGTGACGATCGCGGCAGCATCCTGCCGGCCGAAAATGCCGAACACTCCGCATTCGTCGTGGAAATGGTCATCGGCCTCGCCGAGCAAGGTGTCATGTGCCATAGGGCAGTCTCTCGTCAGAAAGGCCTCATATAGGGCGCCGGCGCCTTACGCGCCACCATCAATTATCGGCCGGCGGGGTTTCGTCCTGCGGCGTTTCGGCCGAGTTGTCCGAGGGCGGAGTGCCGGGTTCAGCGTCGGGCGCGGCGCCGGGCTTCAGGCGCTTGAGGATGGACTTTTCCGGATCCTCCGGCATCAGGCCCTCGATCTTGGTGCCGATGCTTTCCAGCAGCGGCTTGGACTTGGCGTCGGCAATCCAGTTGGGTGGGTTGGTCCCGACCAGCCAGTTGAAGAACATCAGCGCAACGGCCATGACCAGGATGCCGCGTGCGGCGCCATAGAGAAATCCCAGCGTTCGGTCGAGCGCGCCGACGCGGGAGTCGATAATGAAATCGGCAATCTTCATGGTGATCACCGTCACCACGATCAGTGCGATGACGAAGACCACGCCGGCCGCGGCACCCATGGCCAGCTTTTCGTTGTCGATGTGCGACTGCAAATAAGGCAGCATCATCGGATAGAAGAAATATGCCGCTGCCGCCGCTGCGATCCAGGAAGCAATCGACAGGATTTCCCGGGAGAAGCCGCGGACCATTGCCAGCATGGCCGAGACAAGAGTGAAACCGACGAGAATCCCGTCCAGCAGCGTAATCGGCATGTCGTTCTCACTCCATCATGACAGCTTGTGCCGTACCGCGCCGCCTGGCCCGGTCAGTCATCCGTGTTTCGGCGCAGGGATCCCGCGATCCGCACAACGAGGTCCGTGAGCGTGGCGGGTTGGAAAGTACCGGACCCGATCCCCCCGGACATTTCCTCGCTGCCCTTCGGCAGGACGGCCTGTCCAAAACCCAGCTTTTCGGCTTCTTTGAGGCGCTGCTGCGCATGCGCAACCGGCCTTATCGCGCCCGAAAGACTGATTTCGCCGAAATAGACGCAATCGGCGGGCAGGGCAAGTCCGGTGAGGGACGAAACCAGCGCCGCCGCCACCGCAAGGTCCGCCGCCGGCTCGGAAATCCGGTAGCCGCCGGCGACGTTGAGGTAGACGTCGTGCTGGCCGAAACGAACGCCGCAATGCGCCTCGAGCACCGCCAGCACCATCGCAAGGCGCGGGCTGTCCCAACCCACCACGGCGCGGCGCGGCGTGCCGAGCGTCGAGGGGGCGACGAGCGCCTGGATTTCGACCAGAACCGGGCGCGTGCCTTCCATGCCAGCAAAGACGGCCGCGCCCGGCGACTTGGCGTGGCGCTCGCCCAGAAACAGTTCAGAGGGGTTGGCGACCTCGCGCAACCCCTTGTCCGACATCTCGAACACGCCGATCTCGTCGGTGGGACCAAAACGGTTCTTCACCGTGCGCAGGATGCGGTAGTGGTGGCCGCCTTCACCCTCGAAATAGAGCACCGCGTCCACCATGTGCTCGACCACGCGCGGGCCGGCGATCTGGCCCTCCTTGGTGACGTGGCCGACCAGCACCACAGCCGCTCCGGTGGACTTGGCGTAGCGGATCATCGCCTGCGCCGAAGAGCGCACCTGGGTGACGGTGCCGGGCGCGGAATCGGCAAGGTCGGTCCACAGCGTCTGGACCGAATCGATGATGACGAGGTCGGGGCGCTTGCCTTCGCCGATGGTCGCCAGAATGTCCTCGACATTGGTTTCGGCGGCGAGTTCGACCGCAGAGCCGGCAACGCCCAAGCGCTGTGCGCGCAGGCGGATTTGCGCGACGGCCTCTTCGCCCGAGACATAGACGATGCGGTGGCCGCGCCCGGCGAGCGCTGCTGCGGCCTGCGTGAGCAGGGTGGACTTGCCGATGCCGGGGTCGCCACCGACCAGAAGTGCGGAGCCGCGCACGAAGCCGCCGCCCGTGGCGCGGTCGAGTTCGCCGATGCCGGAGGCGATGCGCGGCGCATCCTCGATGTCGCCCGAGAGCGAGGTGAGGGTGACCGGCCGGCCTTTTCGCGCGCTGCGCGTGGAAGCCGGGCCGCCGCCGATGCCGCTGTTGGTGCCTTCCTCGACCAGCGTGTTCCACTCGCCGCAGGCATCGCATTTGCCAGCCCAGCGCGTATGCGCCGTGCCGCAGTTCTGGCAGATGAACTGAACGCGGGTCTTAGCCATGAGCGGTCTCCGGCAGGGTGATCAAGCGCGCGCGCACGAAGACGCTACTCGTACCGTTCCGGCAGCTGATGCTCTTCGGCCAGGTCCGAGAAGCGAGTGAACTGGCCCTCGAACGCGAGTTCGACCGTGCCGGTGGGGCCGTGACGCTGCTTGGCGATGATGAGTTCGGCCTTGCCCTTCACCTTCTCGAATTTCAGCCGCCACTCCTCGTATTCCGCCGTGCCTTCCTCGGGCTGCTTGTTCTGCAGGTAGTATTCGTCGCGATAGACGAAGAGCACCACGTCCGCGTCCTGCTCGATCGAGCCCGATTCGCGCAGGTCGGAAAGCTGCGGCCGCTTGTCGTCGCGGTTCTCGACCTGGCGGGAGAGCTGTGACAGGGCGATGATAGGAACGTTGAGTTCCTTGGCCAGCGCCTTCAGGCCGGTGGTGATCTCGGTGATTTCCTGCACGCGGTTCTGCGAATTCTTGGCGGAGCCCTGCATCAGCTGCACGTAGTCGATGACGATGACTTCCAGCCCGCGCTGGCGCTTCAGGCGGCGCGCGCGCGCAGCGAGCTGGGCGATCGAGATGCCGCCGGTCGCATCGATGAAGAGCGGGATTTTCTGCAGGGTCTGCGAGCAGGCGACCAGCTTTTCGAAATCTGTCTCGGTGATTTCGCCGCGGCGGATCTTCGACGACGAGATTTCGGTCTGCTCGGAGATGATACGGGTTGCCAGCTGCTCGGCCGACATTTCGAGCGAGAAGAAGCCGACCACCCCGCCATTGGCGGCCTTGAAGGACCCGTCGGCCTGCTGCGCCGGCTCATAGGCGTGGGCGATGTTGAAGGCGATGTTGGTGACCAGCGAGGTCTTGCCCATGGCCGGGCGGCCGGCAAGGATGATCAGGTCGGAGGGCTGCAAGCCGCCGAGCTTGCGGTCGACGTCGCGCAAGCCGGTGGAAATGCCGGAAAGGTGGCCGTCGCGCATATAGGCGGCATTGGCCATGTCCACCGCGGTCTTGACCGCGTCGTTGAAGCTTTCGAAGCCGCCGTCGTAGCGTCCGGTTTCGGCCAGTTCGAACAGGCGGCGCTCGGCATCCTCGATCTGCTGCTGCGGCGACACGTCCACCGGCGCGTCGAAGGCGATGTTGACCATGTCCTCGCCCACAGTGATGAGCGCGCGGCGCGTGGCAAGGTCGTAGATGGCGCGGCCGTAGTCGGCGGCGTTGATGACGGTGACGGCCTCTGCCGCGAGGCGGGCAAGGTAGTGGGCGACGGTCATGTCGCCGACCTTCTCGTCCGAAGGCAGGAAGGTCTTGAGCGTGACCGGGTTGGCCATCTTGCCCATGCGGATGAGCTCGCTCGCCACCTCGAAGATCTTGCGGTGCAGCGGTTCGTAGAAATGAGCGGGCTTGAGGAAGTCCGAGACGCGGTAGAAGGCGTCGTTGTTGACGAGGATGGCGCCCAGAAGCGCCTGCTCGGCCTCGATATTGTTGGGTGCCTCGCGATAGAGCGGGGTTTCCGCCACCTCGAACTTGCGTGCCGCTTCTGCCATCTTGTCCCCGACCTTGCCCTGTATCCTGCGGTATCAGACACAGCCGCCCACTTGTGAACAATCGCCTCTTGGTGCCCATTATTCACAGCCACCCCGAGCCATCCACAGGCAGCTTGGCCGGCTAAGCGAATCCTGGTTGACGCGAATCGTTTGCAGAGATTAGCGGCGGATACACGGGAACAAAACAGGAAGCGCACGAAACGCGACGGCTCGACGTGGTTGTCCTACGCGAAAAAGGGCTTACGCGGTGCGCTCGCGCTCAGGCCGCTCGCGGGGCCAGCAGGATGATGCAGGCGCCGGCAACGCAGATCGCGGCGCCCAGCAGGTCCCAGCGGTCCGGCCGCACACCTTCCGCAACCCAAAGCCAGCCGAGCGAGGCGGCGATGTAGATGCCGCCATAGGTGGCGTAGGCGCGGCCCGCCGCGGAAGAATCAACCAGGGTCAATAGCCAGGCAAACGCCACCAGCAGGGCAACGCCCGGCACGAGCCACAGGGCAGACTTCCCCAGCCGCAACCACGCCCAGAAGGAAAAGCAGCCGCCGATCTCGCAAAGAGCGGCCGCGACGAAAATGGGAATGCTCAATTATTGCCCTCCGGCTGTTGCTGCATTCTTCAAGGTCAAATTGCCGGAAGGCAAGGAGGCAGCTATTCGCCCGCCTCGGAAATGCGTCGCTTCGGCCGCTTGCCAGCCTTTTCAGGCTGGGGCGCGGTCGGGCCGTCTCGCATGGCCAAAGCCTTCTCGCACTTGCCGATATAGTCGCGCGTCAGGGGCACGATGTCGTTGCGGCGCGTGAGCTGGATCTGGAACACCATCATGTCCTGCCAGCGGAACGAGGCCTCGGAGCCTGCAAGATAAAACTCCCACATCCGGCAGAAGCGCTCGTCATAGATTTCCTTGGCGCGCTCGCGATTGGCCATGAAGCGCTCGCGCCAGTTCTTCAGCGTCTCGGCATAGTGCAGCCGCAGGATTTCGACGTCGGAGACCATCAGGCCCGACTTCTCGATGATCGGCAGAATTTCCGAAAGTGCCGGAATGTAGCCGCCGGGGAAGATGTATTTGCGGATGAAGGCATTTGTGGCGCAGGGCGGGCCGCTGCGGCCGATCGAATGCAGCACCATCACCCCGTCGGGCTTCAGCAGTGTGGCGCACTTCTCGAAGAAGGTGCGGTAATGGTTGACGCCGACATGCTCGAACATGCCCACCGAGACGATGCGGTCGAAGCGCTCGGTGAGGTGGCGATAGTCGCGCAGCTCGAAGTGGACGTGATTCTGCAGCCCCTCGGCGTGCGCACGCTCTGTTGCGACTGCGTGCTGTTCGGTAGACAGCGTCACGCCCAGCACGTCTGCTTCGAAATTGCGGGCCATATAAAGCCCGAGGCCGCCCCAGCCACAGCCGATGTCGAGCACGCTGAGGCCCGGCTTCATGCACAGCTTGGCGGCAAGATGCCGCTTCTTGGCAAGCTGCGCTTCCTCGAGCGTCATGTCTGGCCGCTCGAAATAGGCGCAGGAGTACTGCATGTCCGTATCGAGGAAGAGCTTGTACATCTCGCCGGAGAGATCGTAGTGGCGCTGCACGTTGCGCCGCGACCGGCCGGTGGTGTTCAGTTGCTGCATGCGCCGGAAAGCATGGCGAAGCCCTTCCACGGCCCTGGTCCAGGCCGCCTCGACGCCGCTCGGTCCCATGTTCTGATAGGCAATGTGCAAAAAGCCTAGAATGTCGCCTTCGATGACGTCGAGATCGCCGTCCATGAAGGCCTCGGGCAGGGCCAGCATCGGGTCCAGGCCGATCGCAAGTTCTGCCTTGCGCGTGCGCAGCACGATGTGGACATGTTGCCCGCTGCCGTCGCCAAATCTTCGGGACGCGCCGTTCGCCCCTGTGACAGTCAGATTCCCGATGCGCACCAAGCGTTCGATGATGCGCTGCAGCAAAATATTCATCGCACAGCACCCGCATTCACGAAAAAGGTCGGCGCCTATTGTGCTTCAAAGCGCCGCAGGTGCAATAGTTCCAGTTTGTACAAAAAAAGCCCGGGCCTAGGGCCCGGGCTTTGGTCCAGATTAGTTCTGAACCGTCGAGATTATTCCTGCTCTTCTTCTTCCTCATTCGGGTCGAAGAAGTTGTCCGGGCGGGCGTTCTCGTTGATGTCCTCGCCATAGATGGCTTCGGCCGAATCCAGCTTCTCGCCGGCTGCCTGGCGCTCGGCCTCATCGGCCGTGCGAGCGATGTTCAGCGTGATGGTGACTTCGACTTCCGGATGCAGCGCGATCGCCACATTGGTGAGGCCGATGGTCTTGATCGGGTGGTTGAGCTCGATCTGCGTGCGGCTGACCGAGAAGCCCTCGGCGGACACGATGTCGGCGATGTCGCGGGTCGAGACCGAGCCGTAGAGCTGGCCGGTTTCGCCAGCCGAGCGCACGACCACGAAGCTCATGCCGTCGAGCTTGTCGGCGATCTGCTGGGCTTCCGACTTGCGCTCCAGGTTGCGGGCCTCGAGCTGGGCGCGCTGGCCTTCGAACTTCTTCTTGTTGGCTTCGTTGGCGCGCAGCGCCTTGCCCTGCGGCAGCAGGAAGTTGCGGGCAAAGCCGTCCTTGACCTTGACGGTGTCGCCCATCTGGCCGAGGCGGGAAATACGTTCGAGAAGGATGACTTCCATCGTTCCTGTCCTTTGTCTGTGCCGCAAGCGGCGTGATTTGTACGAGACGGGTCAGGAAGCGTGCTGGCGCTTGGCGCCTGGGGTCGCTGTCCTGCCTGTCCGGCAGTTAGAAGCCTTCGCGAAGTCCGGCCTCAACTCGGGATCTCATTGTCTCTCGCCGCGCCCGTCGCGGAAAGAGGGAAAGGGCGGCGGGCCGCCCTTTCCGGTGTTTCTTTCGGCGTGGTCCTTATCCGAAAAGTCTGCAACCTTTCGGGGCCACGCCCGGTCTTACTTCACCACGTAGGGCAGCAGGCCGAGGAAGCGGGCGCGCTTGATCGCCTTGGCGAGCTCGCGCTGCTTCTTCTGGCTGACGGCGGTGATGCGCGACGGCACGATCTTGCCGCGCTCGGAAATGTAACGCTGCAGCAGGCGCACGTCCTTGTAGTCGATCTTCGGGGCGTTGGCGCCGGAGAACGGGCAGGTCTTGCGGCGGCGATGGAACGGACGCCGGGTCGGGATCTGGTTGATGTCGACCATTATTCTGCACCTCCTTCAGCAGCTTCGCGCGGACGGCGCGGGCCACGGTCACGGTCACGGTCGCCCGAGCGGCCCGGACGGTCGCCGAAGCCACGGTCGCCGCGCTCCGAACGCTCTTCGCGCTTCTGCATCATTGCCGAAACGCCTTCCTCGTGCGCCTCGACCTTGACGGTCATGAAGCGCAGGATGTCCTCGGACAGACCCATCTGGCGCTCCATCTCGGCCAGAGCCGCCGGCGGGCAGGTGAGGTCCATCAGGGTGTAGTAGGCCTTGCGGTTCTTCTTGACGCGGTAGGTGAGGGACTTCAGTCCCCAGTTCTCGACCCGACCGACCGATCCGCCGTGCGAGGTGATGACGCCCTTGTAGTGCTCCACGAGCGCGTCGACCTGCTGCTGCGAAAGGTCCTGGCGGGCAAGAAACACATGTTCGTACAGAGCCATTGTTCTTTGCCTTTCTTCGTTTCCCTGCCCGGTTCCGGCGGCTAAGCCTCTGCAACTTCTCTTGATCCCTTCACGGCGCAGCCGCTTCAGGAGAAGAAAGGAGCATGACGAGACGGTCGAGAGAGGAGACACGGGAGGCGGAAGCACTTCTTGCTTCACACGGAAAGCTCCTCGAAAAGAGCCTCCGGCCCTCCGTTCAGCCCCCAGCTGGGACCGGCAGATTGCGCGCGTCTATAAAGCATTCCGGCGAGAAAGCAAGGTTGCCGCAGCCATCAGGTGCCGCGAATGCATTTTTAACCACGCTTGCGATCTGGTCGGCCGAATCACGTCGGATCAACCTCGTCTTCACCTTGTCCGCGCAGGAAAGGCCCGTCTGCTACGCATTCAGGGGGTAACGATGCTCGTCAGTCGCTTCTGGAAATCGAGGAGTGGCAACTTCGCGATGATGTTCGCGATAGCTTTGCCTGCCGTGCTGGCCGGTGTCGGACTGGCGCTGGACATTTCGAGTCTCATGACGGCCAGGTCGAAGCTCCAGAATGCGCTCGACTCGGCGGTTCTGGCGGCGTCGCGGCTGGCCGATGCATCGATTTCGCGAGACGACGCATTTCAGGGTTTTTTCAAGGCCAATATTGCCAACGGTCGAGACCTACTTAGCCCCGTCGCGTATCTCACTGTCGAGCAGGGAACAAACTACATAAAGACCTCAGCCACCGCGCATGCCACCGTCGCGCTGAACCTGGGTTTCGTCTTCGGCCAAAGCGCCCAGGTTGCGGTCGCGTCGAGCGCATATCAATCGACGGCGAAGCTGGAAGTCGCGCTTGTGCTCGACAACACCGGCTCGATGGGCGACAGCAACATGAAGGCCCTGCGCGAGGGGGCGACAAGTCTCATCGATACGCTTCAGGATGCCAAGGACAGGACGCCTATGCGCGAGATCCGTGCGGCGCTGGTGCCCTTTGTCACGGCGGTGAACATCAAGGGCGACGGATTCTTCAAGGAGGAATGGATCGACAGGCGCCGGGAAATACCCGCAACGGAGACCAACACCTTCAATGGTGTAAACTTTACGCCGCTGGCCAACAAGAATCGTATCGGCCACTGGGAACTGTTCAGGTTGCTGAACCCCAAGAATGTCTATTTTGCCGACCCCCCTTCCTCTGCCATTTCCAACCCTCTCGTCGATTGGAAAGGCTGCGTGGAGGCGCGCCCGAGCCCTTACAATCAGGACGATGCCAAGCCCGACGCGAAAGTGCCGGCCACACTGTTTGTGCCCTATTTCGCACCCGATGAGCCAGGTGCACCTCTCAAGGGACAAAATGCTGACAGCACCGTCTTCAACAACAGCTATCTTCTGGATCCCCTCAAGAAGGGAGACAGCACAACAACCCAGGCCACGATCCAGAAATCGACCGATAAGTATGTCGACGTCACAACCAAGGATTCGACCAAAAAGTCTCCGGGCGACTACCTCATTACCGCCACTCCGCCGCTGACTACCGGTCCCAATTACGCCTGCCCGACGCCGATCGCGCCGCTGACGGACAAACTCGACAAGTTGAAGGTCGAGATAGACAAGATGACCTACTGGAACGGCTCGGGAACCAACGTTTCCGAGGGACTGGCGTGGGGATATCGGGTGCTGTCGCCTAATTTTGGCACTGCCGACGCCTTCAAGTCCGACGAGACCACCAAGGTGGTCGTTGTTTTCACTGACGGCGAGAACACGGTCTTCGGCCAGAGCGGAACCATCAACAAATCGGATTACGGCGCCTACGGATACCTAAGCACGGGGCGCCTGGATTCGACTTCGAACCGGAGCAAGGCACTGACAAACGTCAACACCATGACGCAGAGCATGTGCACCAAGCTCAAGGCGCAGGGCGTGCGTGTGTTCACGGTGGTGCTTGGCGCCGACAGCGCATCGAACCGCGAGTTGTACAGCAACTGCGCCACGACGCCTCAGAACTATTATCTCGCCAAGAGTCAGGACCAGCTGAAGGCCGCATTCAGGGATATCGCGTTTGCGATCTCGCAGCTTTACGTCACCAACTGACGCCGCCGCTCGTTTCCGGCCTCTGCAGGACCCGCCAGGCTCAGGTTGAGCCCGGTGCCTCCGAGGCCACTTCCGGGAACAGGTTCTCGGCGGCGTAGCGGCTGCCGAAGATGATGTCGTACTGCAGCAGCCGGAAATCCCGGATTTCCGGCGCGATGGACTTGGCGCGCAACCATTCGGGCGTCGCATCGCCATCGACGCTTACCAGCATGTTGCGGTCGATCACGCCGAACTGCTTTCGTATCTCGCCCAGAAAGCCGGTGTAGAAGGGGTGGCCGATACCGGCTGTCTCCAGCACGTGCAGCGGCAGGAAGGCCGGGCTGATCGAGCCAAGGTCTTTCGTCGGGCCGGTGCGGTTGGACCACACCACCAGCGGCGTCTCGTGCTGGACGCTCATTTCTTCTAAAGGTGCCAGGCGCTTGGCGACATTGCCTTGCATGAAGCCGGTCTCGACATAGACCGGCCCGAGCGGCGGCAGATGGTCGCCGAACATGGCAATGATGGTGTGGCGGTCGCGCTTCCCTGCCCATTCGAGCAGCCGGGCCAGAGCCCTATCGCCGTCGGCAGTGCCTTCGGTAAAGCTCAGAATGCTGTCCAAGCTTTTCTTGCTCACGTTACCGGAGACCGTATGGCTTGGGTCCGAGTAGCGACCGGCCGCATAGGGGCCGTGGTTCTGCAACGTCACGGAGAAGAAGAAGAACGGCTTTTCGGCGGCATCCGCGTGGCGGATCATTTCCTCGATCAGTGCAGCGTCGGAAGCCAGAGGTCCGCGGCTCTCGAGCGCCGGCAGGTTTTCCTGGGACATGAAATGCTCGAAGCCGAAGGCCTGGTAGACCGGGGCGCGGTTCCAGAACCAGCCGGCGAATGGATGGAAGGCGCGGGTATCATAGCCTTCGGAGCGCAGGAAGCTGGCGAGCGAGGGAATGGGACGGCGCACATATTGCTGGTAGGGGATGCTGCCATAGGGCAGGAAGGCGTTCGAAAAGCCGGTCAGCGCCTCGAATTCGACATTGGCGGTCATGCCGCCGAATTCGGGCGAAAAGACATGGCCGGATTGCAGCGCCCGCGTGGTGGCAATCGGGTCGGGGCTGATGGCGATGCCGGGCAGCCGGGTCGGGTCCCAGAAGGACTCGTTCATGACGATGATGATGTCCGCCGGTTCGCTCGGCAGGACAGTCGCCGCGGCTACCGGGCTGGCGATTGCCTCGATGGTCTGCGCCGAATAGCCCGCCGGCGCGGATACCTTCGCCATCGGCAGGTTGAGCGCGAAGGCGATGGCAAAGCCGTTGCTGTTGTAGTTCTCCTTCTGGTCCCACATCATGGGGATGATCTGCAGCCGGTCACGCGCCCAGGAAAAGGTCGCATAGTCCATGATCGAGCCGAAGAAGATCAACGCGGGAAGTGCCACCCCCAGTCGCGCGGCGCGGCCATGGAATGAAAGCACCGGCGCCCGGCGGTGCCAGTACTTCCAGCAGGCCACCAGCACCGCGGCGCCAGCAAGGCAGCCGGCGGCAAGCCCCACCGCCATCAGCGGCCGGTCCCGCGCCAGCAAAGGCATCAGTTCCATGATCTGACGGGCATAGAGAAAGTCGGTCGGATAAAGCGGGTCGCCGAGATAGAAGGACTTTTGGTGCGCGAGGAAGGCGAGCAACAGGGCCAGCGGCGCAACCAGCAGCAAGGCATGATGTGCGCGGCCGAGCAGGGCGTCGAGAAAGATGAGCAGCAGCGCGAAGAGCCCGACCGTCGTCCAACTGGGTCGGAACGGCTGGCGGAAGAAGTCGAGCGTCTGCGAGAACGAACCCCGCACGATCAGCTCGACACAGAACACCAGCAAGGCCGAGATCAGAAGCGTCAGCAGCAGCGTGCCGGCAAAGCGAATCGCGCCGGCCTTGTGCCCGCGCAGCATGCGCTTCTCGTCATAGTCCGAGGCAGACCGTGCCGCTGCAAACTGGTTTGCCAACTCCAAAACCTCACCCGATGCAAGAATGTGTCATCTCACTGTCATCTAATTGTCACAAAAGCTAGACAGCCGTCGGGATCTGGCGAGTTCAAATCTCCATTACAGCGCAGTGACCCAAGCGTGTGCGTCGCGCCTGCTTCGCTCGTGCCGGGTAGGCGATGGCCACGACGAGCAGCGGTTTTCGTCCTCTCGCGATGCGCATTTGCTCGGGCAGATACTGCGCGCGGCCTTGACTTTCCGGCCTTCCTTGCGCCACACGGCCATCGAGTGAAACAATTTCCGGGAGCCTGTTATGGCCGTCGCATTCACCTTTCCGGGGCAGGGCAGCCAGGCCGTGGGCATGGGCAAGGACCTTGCGGATGCCTTCCCCGAGGCCCGCGCGGTGTTCGAGGAAGTCGACGAGGCGCTGGGCCAGAAGCTCTCGCAGATCATGTGGGAAGGCCCGGAGGAAACCCTGACCTTGACCGCCAACGCCCAGCCGGCGCTGATGGCGGTGTCGCTTGCGGCGCTGCGCGCCATGGAAGCACGCGGTTTCTCGCTGAAGGACAAGGTCGCCTATGTCGCCGGCCATTCGCTGGGCGAATATTCGGCGCTTGCGGCAGCCGGCATGTTCTCCATCGCAGATACGGCGCGGCTGCTGCGCATTCGCGGCAACGCCATGCAGGCGGCGGTTCCGGTGGGCGAGGGCGCTATGGCCGCCATCATCGGGCTGGAGCAGGCTGAGGTGGAGGCCGCCTGCGCTGAAGCCGCGCAGGGCTCCGTCTGCCAGATCGCAAATGACAATGGCGGTGGTCAGTTGGTGATTTCCGGTGCCAAGGCGGCCGTCGAGCTCGCCGCAAAGCTCTGCACCGAAAAGGGCGCCAAGCGCGCGCTGATGCTGTCGGTGTCGGCACCCTTCCACTCCGCCCTGATGGGCCCGGCGGCCGAGGCCATGCGCGAGGCGCTGGCGGGCGTCGCCAAGCAGGCGCCGGTGGTTCCCGTGGTGGCCAATGTCTTCGTCCAGCCGCTGAGCGACCCGGACGAGATCGTCGCCCGCCTTGTCGAGCAGGTCACCGGCCGCGTGCGCTGGCGCGAGACGGTGGAATGGTTCGGCGCCAATGGCGTGAAGACGCTATATGAAGTGGGCTCCGGCAAGGTGCTCTCGGGTCTTGCCCGGCGCATCGACAAGGAAATCGCCACCAGCGCGATCAATACGCCAGCCGACGTCGAAGCAGCGGTTGCGGCGCTGGCCTGAGAAAGAAACTCGACCTCTCCCTTACCAAGGGAGTGCTTTACCATTTGGAAGCGGAGTCAAAAATGTTCGATCTGACCGGCCGCAAGGCACTCGTTACCGGAGCCACCGGCGGCATTGGCGAGGCGATTGCCCGTGCGCTGCACGCGCAGGGCGCGACCGTCGGCCTGCACGGCACCCGCGCCGAGAAGCTCGAGGCGCTCGCAACCGAACTGGGCGAGCGCGTAAAAGTGTTTCCGGCCAATCTGTCGGACCGCGACGAGGTGAAGGCGCTCGGCCAGAAGGTCGAAGCCGAACTCGAAGGCGTCGACATCCTGGTCAACAATGCCGGCATTACCAAGGACGGCCTATTCGTGCGCATGTCCGACGCCGACTGGGATGCGGTGCTGGAGGTCAACCTGACGGCGGTGTTCCGCCTGACGCGCGAGTTGACCCATCCCATGATGCGCCGCCGCAATGGCCGCATCATCAACATCAGCTCGGTCGTGGGCGTCACCGGCAACCCCGGCCAGGCCAATTACTGCGCCTCCAAGGCTGGCCTGATCGGCTTTTCCAAGTCGCTGGCCCAGGAGATCGCCACCCGCAACGTGACCGTCAACTGCGTCGCCCCCGGCTTCATCGAATCAGCAATGACCGACAAGCTGAATGACAAGCAGAGGGAGGCCATCATGGGTGCCATCCCCGCCAAACGCATGGGCACCGGCGCGGAAGTTGCTTCGGCTGTCGTCTATCTGGCTTCCGATGAAGCGGCCTACGTGACCGGCCAGACCATTCACGTCAATGGCGGTATGGCGATGATCTAAGGGAGTGGCGACGGGGTCTTGGAAAAAGCAACGCAAGGCGCAATTTCTGTACACAGGCCCCGCGAACCGCACGAAAAGGGCGTTTTCGCATTGGACGTTGCCCAGTTTTCGTGTAATGCCGCCAGGAACGTACGGCGGCAAGGGCTCGCGCCCTGCCGCCGTAGCCACGTTCCCTAGGGGGAATATCTTTCAACTTGATTACCGGCATGCGTGCCGTTAACGAAGACAGACAAATTTAAGACGAGGATGCCCAAATGAGTGACACCGCAGAGCGCGTCAAGAAGATCGTTGTCGAACATCTCGGCGTCGAAGCCGACAAGGTAACCGAAGGCGCCAGCTTCATCGATGATCTGGGCGCCGACAGCCTGGACACGGTCGAACTCGTCATGGCTTTCGAAGAAGAGTTCGGCGTTGAGATTCCGGACGACGCGGCCGAGACGATCCTGACCGTCGGCGACGCCGTCAAGTACATCGACAAGGCCTCGGCCTGACGCCATAATAGCCCAGCATTCCGAGAATACCGCTATGAGGCGTGTCGTCGTCACCGGCATGGGTCTGCTTTCGCCATTTGGCGTTGGCGTTGAACATGGCTGGAGAGAGCTTCTGAGCGGTCGGAGTGCCGCCCGCCGGATCACCCATTTTGAAGTCGAGGATCTTGCCTGCAAGATCGCGAACGTGATCCCGCGGGGCGATGGCAGCGGCAACACCTTCAATCCCGAGGCCGTACTCGAGCCGAAGGAACTGCGCAAGATCGGCGACTTCATCCTGTACGGGATCGCGGCCGCCGACGAGGCGCTGAAGGATTCGGGCTGGCAACCCAAGACGCCGGAAGAGCAGTATGCCACCGGCGTGATGATCGGCTCGGGCATTGGCGGCATCGAGGGGATCGCGGAAAACGCGCTCACCCTGCATGACCGTGGCCCGCGTCGCATCAGCCCGTTCTTTATTCCGGGCAACATCATCAATCTGGTTTCCGGGCAGGTTTCGATACGGCACGGGCTCAAGGGCCCGAACCACGCCGTGGTCACCGCCTGTTCGACCGGCGCGCACGCCATCGGCGACGCCGCCCGGCTGATCATGTTCGGCGATGCCGACGTGATGCTCGCCGGCGGTGCGGAGGCTCCGGTCACGCGTCTTTCGCTGGCTGGCTTTGCTGCCTGCAAGGCGCTTTCCACCGACCGCAACGACACGCCGGAAAAGGCTTCCCGCCCGTATGATCGCGACCGTGACGGCTTCGTCATGGGCGAGGGCGCTGGCGTTGTGGTTCTGGAAGAGTTGGAGCACGCCAAGGCGCGCGGCGCCAGGATCTATGCCGAAGTCGTCGGCTATGGCCTCACCGGCGATGCTTATCACATCACCGCGCCGTCCGAGGACGGCGAGGGCGCCTTCCGCTGCATGACGGCCGCGTTGAAGCGCGCAAACCTTCAGCCCGCCGACATCGACTACATCAACGCGCATGGCACCTCGACCATGGCCGACACGATCGAGCTTGGCGCGGTCGAGCGGCTTGTGGGCAACGCGGCCTCCGAGGTGTCGATGTCATCGACCAAGTCGTCCATCGGCCACCTGCTGGGTGCTGCCGGAGCGGCAGAGGCGATCTTCTCGATCTTGGCCATTCGCGACAACATTGCGCCGGCGACGATCAACCTGGACAACCCCGAGCGGGAAACGGCGATCGACCTCGTGCCCAACAAGCCTCGCGAGCGCCAGATCGACGTTGCCCTGTCGAATTCCTTCGGCTTTGGCGGCACCAACGCCTCGTTGGTTTTCCAGCGTTATAACGGCTGAGCGACGCCGAAAGGCGCGCTTCGCAGCGAATTTTGCCATATTCGCCCTTAGGGTCAGGTTTCCCCTGACCCCGGTGTTTTCGTGGGGATTTTTACGCAAAGAGCAGATATAGAGGCGCCATGAGTACGACACCTCCCGATGCCGAATTTGGCCGCCCCTCTGAGCCGTCGAAACCGATCGTCCCCAAGAGCGCCAGCGAGGCGCTGCGACCGGAAGCGGGCACGCCGCCTCCGCCGCGCAGGCGCTCCCGCGCGTCGCGCAACCAGTTCATCGTATTCCTGAATTTCGTGGTCTCCAGCGTTGTGCTGGTGGTTCTTGCCGCCAGCGCGGCGGTGTATTTCGGCAAGCTCGAGTTCGACGGGCCCGGCCCGACGACCGTCGCCCAGACTATTCTGGTGAAGCCGAACACAGGCGTGCAGGAGATCGCCGACCAGCTCGAACGGCGCGGCCTCATCCGCGACGCGCGCATCTTCCGCCTAGGCGTGCGCGCCTATGGCAACGATTCGGCACTGAAGGCCGGCGAATATGAGATCAAGGCCGGCGCTTCGATGCGCGACGTGATGGAACTGCTGAAGAGCGGCAAGTCGGTGATGTATTCGCTGACCATCCCCGAGGGGCTGACGGTGGAGCAGGCCTTCCAGCGCATTGCCGAGCACGAGGTGCTGGTCGGCGACATGCCGACGGAACTGCCTCCGGAGGGCAGCCTTGCGGCCGATACGCAGCGCTTCACCCGCGGCGCCACCCGCCAGCAGATCATCGACAAGATGCTTGCCCACCAGAAGCGACTGGTGGAAGAGGTCTGGGAAAGGCGCGTGCCGGGCCTGCCCGTGGCCGACATCAACGAATTCGTGACCCTGGCTTCGATCGTCGAGAAGGAAACCGGCCGTGCGGATGAGCGTCCGCGCGTGGCTGCCGTGTTCATCAACCGGTTGAAGAAGAAGATGCGTCTCCAGTCCGATCCGACCATCCTTTACGGTCTGTTTGGGGGCAAGGGGCGCCCGGCCGACAGGCCGATCTACCAGTCCGACATCGACAAGCCGACGCCCTACAACACCTACCAGATCAATGGCCTGCCGCCCACGCCGATCGCCAATCCGGGCCGGGCAGCGCTGGAAGCGGTGGCCAATCCCTCGCAGACGGACGATCTCTATTTCGTCGCCGACGGCACCGGCGGCCACGTCTTTGCCAAGACGCTGGACGAGCACAATACAAATGTGGCGCGCTGGCGCGCGGTGCAGAAGAAGCAAGCCGAGGAAGCCGCCAAGGCAGCTGCCGAACAGCAAAACGGTGAGCAGCCAGCAAGCCCTGTCCAGTAGGCGCAGGGCAGGGAAGATGCGCGGCAGGACGGCGCAGGAATATACGTTTAGGACAGCCGGCCGCAATCGTCGTACCCGGTAACCGGTGAGTAAGAGGACCGCGAGATGAGCTTGCAGAGCATGACCGGCTTTTCGCGGGCCGCGGGCGAGCATGGCGGCGCCACGATCGCCTGGGAGCTCAAGTCGGTGAACGGCAAGAGCTGCGAGGTGCGCTTCCGGCTGCCGCCCGGTTGCGAGCGGCTCGAGCCGCTGGCGCGTCTGGCAGTTCAAAAGCGTTTCAGCCGCGGCAACATCCAGGCCTCGCTGAACGTGACGCGAGGGACCGCGACGCTGGTCCAGCCGGTGGTCAACGAGGCCTTTTTGAAGGACCTGGCCGGTCTGGCCAAGCGGCTGCAGGATCAGTTCGGCATCGCGCCGCCCACTGCCGACGGGCTGCTTGCGCTGCGCGGCGTGCTGGAAATGCCTGAAGCGGTGGAGACGGAGGAGCAACGGGCAAGCTTCGACGCTGCCGCCATTTCCGTTCTGGAGAAGGCGCTCTCCGGCCTGGTGCAGGCGCGCGAGAGCGAGGGCGCCGCGCTCGCGGCCGTGCTTGGCGCGCAGATTGACACCATCGAAGCGCTGACGCTTGAGGCAGAGGCAGACCCTTCGCGTCAGCCAGCGGTGATCCGCGCGCGCCTGGCCGAGCAGGTTGCTCTTCTGATGGATACCGGCACCCCGCTCGACGAGGCACGCCTGCATCAGGAAGCCGCTTTCCTGGCGACCAAGGCCGACATTCGCGAGGAGATCGACCGCTTGAAGACGCATGTCGCCTCCGGGCGCAGCCTGCTTGCCGCAGATGGCGCCGTCGGGCGCAAGCTCGATTTCCTGGCGCAAGAATTTAACCGCGAATCAAATACGTTGTGCTCGAAGTCGAACGCCGCCACGGTCACTGCCATCGGGCTGCAACTGAAGGCCGTCGTCGACCAGTTTCGCGAACAGGTACAGAATCTGGAGTAACATATGAGCGCGGACCTACCTTCGAGCTCCATCCGCCGCCGCGGCCTCATGCTCGTGTTGTCCTCGCCGTCCGGGGCGGGCAAGTCGACCATTGCGCGCTCGCTGCTCGAAAGCGATCCGAGCCTCGAACTCTCGGTCAGCGTCACCACGCGTGCGCGGCGCGGCAGCGAGATTGACCGCGTTCACTACCATTTCGTCTCGCATCGCGACTTTGAGCGCCTGCGTGACACCGACGCGCTCCTGGAATGGGCGGAAGTGCATGGCAACTACTACGCCACGCCGCGCGAGCCGGCGGAAGCTGCCATGGCCGCCGGCCGCGACATGCTTTTCGACATCGACTGGCAGGGCGCCGAGCAGCTCAAGGAAAAGATGCCGGCAGACATCGTCTCGATCTTCATCCTTCCGCCTTCGATGAAAGAGCTGAAGACGCGGTTGAAGCGCCGCGCCGAAGACAGCGACGAAGTGATCGAGAAGCGGCTGGAAAACGCCCGTGTTGAGATCGAGCACTGGCGGGACTATGACTATGTCGTCGTCAACGATGACCTCGACCGCGCTTTCAGCGCCGTGAAGGCGATCGTCACCGCGGAGCGGCTGCGCCGCAACCGGCGGCCCGGTCTGTTCGACTTCGTGTCGGGCCTGCTTGAGGAAAAAGCCGAGTAGGGGACCTCTCCCTCCACCAGGAGGGAGAACCTATAGTGCGTTCGCGAGCGCCACGAATTCAGCAATATCCAGCGTCTCGGCGCGCCGGGTTCCGTCTATTCCGGTGGCTTCCAGCAGGCGCGCGCCTTCGATGCCCTTCAGGCTCTGCCGCAGCATCTTGCGGCGCTGGCCGAAGGCCGCCTCGGTGATGCGCCCCAGCTTGCGCACATCCGCCGGCAGCGGGTTTTCGCGCGGGATCAACTGAACCACCGAAGAGGTAACCTTGGGCGGCGGCGTAAAAGCCTGGGGCGGCACGTCGAAGACGATCTTCGCCTGCGTGCGCCAGCCCGCAAGCACGCCCAGACGGCCATAGGCCTCGGTGCCGGGCTTGGCGACGATGCGCTGCGCCACCTCGCGCTGGAACATGAGCGTCATCGATTCGTAGAAGGGCGGCCACACCGCCACCGTCAGCCACCGCACGAGCAATTCGGTGCCGATGTTATAGGGCAGGTTGGCCACGATCTTGACCGGCCCCGAGGGCACAAGTGCGGCGAAATCGGTTTTCAGGGCGTCGCCCGGAATGACCTCGAGTCGACCGGGATAGTGGGCGGAAACCTCCGCCAGCGCTTCCAGGCAGCGCTCGTCGCGCTCGATAGCAACCACGCGGGTGGCACCATTCATCAGCAGCGCGCGGGTAAGCCCGCCGGGGCCGGGGCCCACCTCGATGACGGTGCATGCGCTGAGGTCGCCGGCGGCGCGGGCGATCTTGCCTGTGAGATTGAGGTCGAGCAGGAAATTCTGGCCAAGCGACTTCTTCGCCTGAAGTCCGTGGCGCTCGATCACTTCGCGTAGCGGCGGAAGGCCGTCGAGGCTCATTTGGCGTGGCTTTCCGTGTCGGCGAGGTGGCGCGCCAGCTTGAGCGCTGCGATCAGGCTGTCGGGCCGCGCGATGCCCTTGCCGGCGATGTTGAAGGCGGTGCCGTGGTCGGGCGAGGTGCGGATGAAGGGAAGCCCGAGCGTGACGTTTACCGTCTCGTCGAAGGCGAGCGCCTTGGCCGGGATGAGCGCCTGGTCGTGATACATGCAGATGGCGGCGTCGTAGGTGGCGCGGGCGCGCGGATGGAACATGGTGTCGGCGGGGTGGGGGCCCACTGCCTCGATGCCCGCATGGCGCAACACCTCGACCGCAGGCCTCACGATTGCCTCATCCTCGCTGCCCATGGCGCCGCCTTCGCCTGCATGCGGGTTGAGGCCTGCAATGCACAGGCGAGGCTTCTGGATGCCGAAGCGCGTGTGCAACTCGCGCGCGGTTATGGTCGCGACGCTGACGATGCCGCCGACGGTGAGGGCTTCCGGAACGTCGGAAAGCGGAATGTGGATGGTCACGGGCACAGCACGCAAGTCCGGTCCTGCGAGCATCATCACGGGCGTAACCTCGTGGCCTGTCTTCAGGCTCGCCAGATGGGCGAGATACTCGGTGTGGCCGGGGAAGCGGAAGCCGGCGTCGTAGAGCGGCTTCTTGGCGATGGGGCAGGTGACGACAGCGGCGGCCGCGCACGAAAAGACATCCGCCACCGCGCGGTCGATCGCTTCCACCGTGCCGGCCGCATTGGCCGGGTCCGGCTTTCCGATGCTGTCCACAAAGCGTGCCGCGAGCGGCACCACAGGCAGGCTGTGGGAGAAAACCTCAATTGCTTTATCCGGCGTGGTCTCGCTGATTGGGACATCGATGCCGAGCTGGCGTGCTCTGGCAGACAGCAGCGGCGGGTCAGTCAGCAGATAGAATGGCGGCACGTTTGCCGTCGAACGTGCGAGCCAGGCGGCGATGGCGATCTCGGGGCCGATGCCGGAAGGATCGCCTCCCGTCAGCGCCAGCGCGGAGTGGACATGAGGGCGCACAACAGCTCAGCGTTCGACGATGCGGGCTCTCTCCCGCAATTCGGCGATGTACTTCTTGTTGAGCTGTTCGGCCTGGTCGTCCTTGGTTCCTTCCGCCTGGAAAACCATCTTGGCGACCTGGTCGTCCGACACTTCGCGGGAACTGCACACACCGATGAACTCGACGCCTCGCTCGGTCTCGCGAACCGTGGTGGCGCCGCCGGCCTTGGTCTTCTTGATCTGGTCGGCCCATTCCGGCGGCAGTTCGGGCGCCAGCAGGCGGCCGAGGTCGCGCACGGTGACGTCGAGCAGGCCCTTGGCGAATTCACGGGTGGTGTTGCAGCCGTTGAAGCGCGCGCGCATCGACTCCGCCTCGCGCTTGCGGGCACCCATCTTGCCGCGTTCCTTCTGGGGAACGACAAAGATCACCTGCTGCAGCATGTATTCGGTGGCTGTCGGCTTGCTGCCGCCCTGCTCGAGCATGCGGCGAACAACGTCCTGTTCGCTCATGCTGCCGCCCTGCGCGCGATAGCGAGCCTGGAGCGCCTGGTTCCAGGCCATCTGCGCGCCGATGAACTGCTTGAAATGCTCAGGCGTGACACCTGACTGGTTCATGATGTCGCCGAGCTGCTTCGGCGTCATCTTGTTGGAACCGGCGAAACGCTTGAAGGCGTCTTCGATTTGCTGGTCCGAAATTTTGATGCCCAGTCGCCGGGTTTCGGCCATGCGCAGCGACTGTTCGATCATCTCGTCGGCTGCAAGCTTGTTCAGGTTGCCGTTGCGATTCTGTAGCCTGAGAAAGGCGGCGCGGCGCTGAATGTCGTAGCTGGTGATCGGCGCGTTGTTGACGAGATATTTGATCTCACTGGCTGCGGCGGGCTGCACGGTCGTCATCACGGATGCTGGCGCCACGGCCACCAGCACCGCAAAACTCGTCGAAAGGAGGTATTTTCTGATCAAAGCCATACCGTTCGATTCCTGACGTCGATTTTCCTGCTGAACAGACATGGTTTTGGTTGCAGACCCTATACGGCGAAAGGATGACCGAATTCTGCCACGGCGACCGTCACTGCGAGAAGAGCTGGGTCGAGTTCGTGCCGAAATCGCCGAGCGTGCGGAAAGAGATGTTGAACCCGAAGGTCCGCACGTCCCTTTCCCGCCTCTCCGAATTAGGGTTCGCGTCACGCTTCGTCGTCATCGTCACGGTGTAGGAGAAGCACTCATCGTCATAGGCGAAGCCGACCGAATCCCGCGTAACCACGCCGGACTGGAAGTCATAGGTGCCGGAACCGAAGGCGCGCCAATTCTCGTGGAAGCGGGAAGACGCGCCCAGGGTCATCTCCTTGCGGTCATACGGGAAGCCGTAAAGTGGCTGGGCCTGGATGAAGGAATATTGCGCCGTGACCGAGAGCGGACTGGAGTTGAAGCCGGCCTTCAGCTCAGCGCGCCTGACCTCCAGCGTGTGCTCATCCAGCCGCGCGCTGGCGGAAGCCGAGAAGCCCAGCGGGGTACCAAAGCCGACGAGGCCGACAAAATCCGATGTATCGGTTTCCAGGCCGGAAAATGCGCCGGCATTGACCAGGTCGGGCGAGGCGAAGGAATTTCTTCCCGCCAGCTGGTAAGACTGGCCGAACAGCGCGTTCGATGTCCACCCGTTCTCGAAGGAACCGGAATAGCGCAGGCCGACATTGGCGCGCGTGCCGCCTTCGATGCGGTCGTAGCCGGAGAACTTGTCGCGGTCGAACAGCGTGGTGGCATCGAAGACGAAGCTTTGCGCATCTTCGTTGGGGATACCCAGCCGCGCGGCATAGGGTTCGTTTGGCCGGGCGAACACTTGCGCCATTGGCTCGAGAACGTGCGAGCCGCTGGTGAAGGAGAACAGCACGGGCCAGCGCAGCTCGAGCCCGGCGGTTGCCATGGCGCGATAGTAGGCCGAGCGCACATCGGTCGCGACCGGGGTCGGCAAATGGGCAGCCATGTTGTTGATGGCATCAATCGAGTCGGCCGTCTGGCTGACGGAGGTGGTGTCGGCCTGGAACGCCAGCAGCGGCGTGACCATCAGGCCGCCTTCGGTGATGAAGGAGCGCTTCCACTCCGCTTCCGTAGTGAGCCGGGTCGAGGTGCCATCGATGCCGCGGACAGCCGGCACTTCAGGCCTGTAGTCGAGGTGTGAACGGCTTACCGAGCGCAGGTTCACGCCGAGATCCAGTTCGCCCCCGAAAACGGGTTCGTCGGGAATGAAGGCGTAGTCCAGCAGCGGAAGAACCCAAGGTTCCTTGTCGCGGCGTTCGTCGCTCAGATTGTCATCCTGGACCTGGAATCGCATCGCGCGCAGGTCGAAGAAATTCCGGTCGTGCAGGCCGGTCAGATAGATCTGCGACTGGTAGATGTAGTTGCTGTAGCCGTCGATCTGGTAGGTGTAGGCGAAGTTCTGGTCGGTCTGCGCCAGGATGTCCCAGCCGAGCACCCACCGCGGATTGAGGTCGAATCTGCCCTTGGTGCCAATCATGCCCCGAAGGTGGTTGGGGTCGTCTTTGGGGCCGGAATTGATGCCGTGACGGTCATTCGGCTGAATAAATGCTCCCGGGTCGTTCTGGCGGATGCCCGCGATCTTGAGGCTGTATTCGCCCGAGTTGAAGCGCTGGCGCCATTCGGCTTCGCCGAGAAAGCCCTGCTTGGTGAGACCAGTGCCGGTAACCGTCAGGTCATAGGTAGGCGACAGGGCGAAGTAGTAGGGCACCGCAACGCCGAAGCCGAGTTCGGACTTGGTCTTCAGGCTTGGCAGAAGAAACCCGCTCTTGCGCTTGACCGTCGGGTCGGCGATCTCGAAGCTTGGCAGATAGGCGATGGGGAAGCCGAAGAACTCGAAGCGCGACTGCTCGAAGCGCACCGTCTTGGCCTTGCCGTTCCAGATGATCTTCTGCGCCTTGATACGCCAGATGGGCGCCTTGTCCGGCTGTTCTTCGCAAGGCGCGCAGGCCGTATAGACGCCGTTGTTGAACGTCGTCAGAACGCCGCCCCTGCGGTCGGCGCTTTCCGCCGCAAAGTAAGTCTTGTCTGCGGTCTCGACGCGCAGAGCATTCACGAAGCCGTTGGCAAAATCGTCGGTGACGTCGATTTCGTCGGAAAAGATCTTGGTGCCGTTGCTGTCGACAATCTCGACGTTTCCGCTGGCGATCAGTCGCGAGGTCTTGCGGTCATAGGCCACGCGCTGCGCGACGAGGCGGTTGCCGCCATAGTCGATTCGCACTCCGCCCACCGCGGTGACGGTGTTTGCGTCGTGGTCGTAGACCAGCGTGTCCGCCTCGAGCAGCATCTGCGAGCCGGCCGGGACCTTGGGCGCCAGGGCGCCGATCTCCTGGGCGTGAACCGGGGCGAGGGGCAATGCGCAGGCAAAAAGGCAGGCAAGCGCCGTCGCGCCGTAAAGGCGTGCCAAGCGTGTTGTCTTTCGCGCTGGTGTCACCGCGCCCCCCACAAACTTAACCATCCTCCCTGTACAACAGGAAAGTCACCCCAAAAAAGGTCGCGACGACGACCGGAAACCAAGCCGCTACGAATGGTGGAACGAATCCCGCGTTTCCGAATGCCTTGACCAATACCGAAACCACATAAAGCAGAAACCCTGCGACGACGCCACCCAGAATCATCGTGGTGGACTGCCCCATCCTCGCAAATCGCATGGAGACTGTTGCAGCAATGAGCGTCATGGCGACAAGAAGTAGCGGAAGCGCGATGAGGGAATGGAGATGCATGGCGAACGCATTTGCCCGCAAGCCGAACGACCGCGCAGCCTCGATCTTGCTTGGAAGCTGGTAAAACGGAATGGTTTCGGGCTGCGCGAGGCGCTCCTGCACGAACTCGGGCTTCAGGTTCGTCGCTACCCTGTCAGTCTGGATCGATTCTCCTCTGGCACCGTCGCGAAAGCGCTTGACGTCCTTGAGTTCCCAATAGCCGTCGCGAAGATAAGCCCGCTTGGCGTCCTTGCGCTCGACGATATCGCCGTTGCGGTCGATTTCGAAGAAGACCGCGTCGGACAATTCCAGGCCCTGGTTGAGGATGGCGCGCGCGCCGATGATCGTGTCGATGTCGCCCGACTTCTGGTGAATCCAGGGCGCTTTGAAAGCGGAAACTTCATTGGAGGCGCCGGAGCGGATTGTCGTCTCTAGGTACTCGGCGCGGGCAAGCCCATGCGCGGCCAGCGGGTTGAGAGCTCCGACCGTCAGGATGCCGAACAGCAGCGCGCCTGCGCAGGAAGGCAGCAGGAACTGCCAGGCGGATATGCCCGCGGCGCGCGCGATAACCAGCTCATATTTGCGATTGAGCGAGACCAGGGTTGCCATCGCGGCGAACAGCGCAATGAACGGCACGGTCTGCTGCACGATCATCGGAACGCGCAGCATCGACACGGCAAGTGCCGTTTGAAAGGTGAAGTGGGGCAGCCCGGAAGTCCGGCTGGAAAACTCCGTGAAATCGATCAGGAAGATCAGCGCGTAGATGCCGACGAAGAACCACGCCGTGATGGCGGCGTAGCGGCGGAAGAAATAGAGCCCCAGGGTCCAGCCCATTATGCCTGCCCTCCCTTCAGGCCCGCACCGCGCTTCAGCCGGAGCCACAAAGCTGAAACCCGTTCAGCTGTTTGCCCGGCGATCTCCGAGAGCGCGTCGGCCCAGGCGACCGGCAATTCCATGGTCTTGTTGCTTCGGATGAAGGCGATGGCCACCATGGAGGCGGCGAAAGGCACGAAGTAGACGAGCGGACTGAACAATGGGTTCGTCTGTGCCTGGTTGCTCACGAAAAAGCCCAGCCAGCGGACGAACAGCGCGATCGCTATGGCGGTGATCAGCGGGTTGATGCGTCCTTCGCGGTGCGATCGCGCGTCGCCGGCCACGGCCAGCGCAATCAGGGCGAAAACCAGGGGATAGATCCACTCCGTCAGGCGCCGATGCAATTCGGCGCGGTAGGTTTGAGGCTTGTTCTGGAACAGTTTGTCGTTCGGATCGGGGTTGTACAGGTAGGCGAGGGTGCGGTCTTTCGGGTACATCGTGATGGCGCCCGCGGCAGCCGAAAACGCCGAAAGATCGAAGGCGTAGGAGCTGAAGCGGATCACCGACAGGTTCCCGTCCGGCGACTTTCTGTGCACCACGCCGTCCGTCATGACGAGCATGCTCTTTTCGTCGTCCTGCACGATGGCGCCGTTCTTGGCGTAGTAGACTAGGTCCATGCCTTCCTGGCGCGAGTCGGCAACGAAGATTCCGCCGAGCCTGCCGTCGGGCAGCCGTTCGGCGACTTGCACGAAGAGCCCGTCGTCCACCTTGCGGAAGGTTCCTTCCTGGATCACCAGCGACAAAAGGTCGGCATGGGCGGTGGCGACGAGCTGGCGACCCCGTTCCCGCGCATAGGGATCGATGCCGTTGTCGACGGCAAAGGAAAACACGCTGGCCAGAAGCGCCAGGATGACGACCGGACGCGCGATGATGTGGCGTGAACCGCCAGCTGCGCTGACGACCACCAGTTCGGAGTCGCTGTTCATGACGCTAAGCGTCTGCGCCACCGCGATGATCAAGGCGAAGGGTACGACGATGGGGATGATCGACGGCAGGATCAGTGTGGCGAGCTCGAAGAACGTAAGGGCCGACTGGCCGCTGTCGGTGACCAGATTGATGCGGGCAAGGACCTGTGTCGTCCAGACGATTGCCATCGTCCAGAGCAGCGCACCCATGAACATCATGAAAGTTCGGCGGAATATGTAGCGTTCAACGACCTTCATATGCCGCGAAGTTCCGTTGTTGTGGTCGCTGTGACTACTGACCTGTCCCACTGGCTGGTCGGACCGGGCGTTCGCGCTGACACTCGGGAGCGGTCGCGGCTCGGCCTCAGTTTCTGGTCTGCACTTCGGCGCATACAGGGAGTCTCGTCAGGATTGGATAAGAAACCGCCAAAAAAGCTGGTTAATCAAGTGTTGATGTCGATTCGCGGCTGCTTTAGCAGCTATGGCCGCGATGTACGATGGGCTAGATCAACAGCCACAATGCAGCAAAAAGCTGGCGAAGACCGCTCTTGCCTTGCCAAACGATGCAAAACCGCGAAATGTCGGACCAAACCCGTCCACAAACTCTTCTCGATGAAAGCGCTGCCATGACGTCGATGCCCAACATCAGCTTTGCCAAATTCGCCTCGCCGAAGAAGGGTACGGCGATCGTTCTCGCCGGCGAAGGTGCGTCACTGGGCGAGGCCGCGGCAGCCTGCGACCCGGGCAAGGCCTTCGTTCGCGCCTTTCCGGTAGCCGAGTTTTCGGGGAAGTCCGGCTCCACGGTGGAAGTTCTGGCGCCAGAAGGCTCACCGCTCGAGCGCCTGGTTGCGGTCGGCGCAGGCAAGGTCGCGGAGCTTGACGACTATGCCTGGCTGAAGCTGGGCGGCACGGTCGCCGCGCAGCTTCGCAAGGCATCGGAGGTGACGGTCGTGGCCGATCTGCCGGGTTCCGAGGTGAGCGCTGACCAGGCGGCAAGCCTGGCTGCCGGCATGCTGCTGCGCAGCTACAGCTTCGAGAAGTACAAGACCCGGAAGGACGACGGCAACGGCAAGGAAACGCCCGCCAAGCCGGCCAAGGTCACCATTCAGTGCGCTGACCCCGCCGCTGCCAAGAAGGCTTTCGCCGACGCTCAGGCGGTGGCTGAAGGCGTGGTGCTGGCGCGCGACCTGGTCAACGAACCGGCCAACGTGCTGGGGCCGGTCGAATTCGCAGGCCACGCCAAGGAACTGGAGAAGCTCGGCGTCAAGGTCGAGGTACTGACCGAAAAGGAAATGAAGAAGCTGGGCATGGGCGCGCTCCTGGGCGTGGCTCAGGGCTCCGCGCGCCCGCCGCGGCTGGTCGTCATGCAGTGGAACGGCGGCAAGTCGAAGGACAAGCCCGTGGCCTTCGTGGGCAAGGGGGTGGTGTTCGATTCCGGCGGCGTGTCGATCAAGCCGGCCTCTGGCATGGAGGACATGAAGGGCGACATGGGTGGTGCGGCAGCCGTTACCGGCCTCATGCATGCGCTGGCCGCGCGCAAGGCCAAGGTCAATGCGGTGGGCATCATCGGCTGCGTGGAAAACATGGTCGACGGCAACGCCCAGCGGCCGGGCGACATAGTCACCTCCATGTCCGGCCAGACCATCGAGGTTTTGAACACCGACGCCGAGGGGCGCCTCGTGCTTGCCGACGCGCTCTGGTACTGCAACGATCGTTTCCAGCCGAAATTCATGGTGGACCTGGCCACGCTGACGGGCGCCGTCATCGTTGCGCTGGGGCACGGCCATGCGGGCCTGTTCTCCAACAACGACGAATTGGCCGAGAGGCTGGCAGCGGCCGGTGCGACGACCCAGGAGAAGCTGTGGCGGCTGCCGCTGGGCAAGGATTACGACAAGCTTATCGATTCCAAGAACGCCGACATGAAGAATATTGGCGGCCGCCATGGCGGGTCGATCACCGCCGCCCAGTTCCTGCAGCGTTTCGTCAAGGACACGCCCTGGGCGCATCTGGATATCGCCGGCACCGCCATGGGCTCGCCCACCAACGAGATCAACCAGTCCTGGGGCTCGGGCTTCGGCGTGCGGCTGCTCGACCAGCTGGTGCGCGATCACTATGAGGGATGACCTGCCGGCCGCGCCGGCGGACAGTGCGGCGCGGCGGCTTGTTTCCAACGCTCGCCATATCGCATAAGCGTAGCCGCCATGGCCGAGGTTCTTTTTTATCATCTCACCGAATCCACCTTGGAGGATGCCCTGCCGGGCCTTCTCGAAAAGAGCGTGGAGCGCGGCTGGCGGGCGGTGGTGCAGACCGGAACGGAAGAGCGCCGTGACGCACTGGACGTCCATTTGTGGACCTTCCGGGACGATGCCTTCATCGCGCATGCGACCGACCGCGAGCCCTTTCCTGATGAGCAGGCGGTGCTGCTGACCACCAGCCACGACAATATGAACGGGGCGCAGATCCGATTTCTGGTCGATGGGGCCGAGCCGCCGGATCTAAGCGTCTATGCGCGCGCTGTGTTCATGTTCGACGGTCATGACGCCATGCAACTCGAAGCCGCGCGCGGGCACTGGAAGTTGATGAAAACGCATGGTCACTCCGTGACTTACTGGCAGCAGACGCCTGAGAGGCGCTGGGAACGGAAAGCCTGAGGTCTCCTCGGCCGGCGGAACCGGCAGCGACCGCCCGCGTTTAAGCCGTTGATACGGCAGCAGGTTCGATGCCTTCCCGCCGGCACGTTCGCAAGCCGACCGATGCGCAACGCCGGGTCGAGACGACCAGCGACCGCGTGGCCGACAAAACGGCGGCAGGCTTGCCATGCGTCTCTTGTTTTTACTGACGCTGATTGCGGGAGTGGGGCTTGGCGTTGTCTACCCCTGGTGGGCGGAAACTTTCTCCGGTCACCATGTCGGCGCATGGAGGATCTTCGACCATGCCGCCGGCTATCGCACGGTGGAAGTCCGGCTCGCTGCTGAAGAGGCGCCGCTACGCGTGCTGCTCGACTTGCGGGTGGTGGGCCAATTGACCGGCTATGGCCCGCACGGCGGCCTGATCCTCACCGCGGCTTCCGGGGAGCGCACGGCATTTTCAAGGCCGCTGAGGCTCAACGACGCAAGGCTGACTGCGAGGTCGGCGGCCATCAACGAGCGGATCTATCGTGACAATGCCGGCGTGATTTCGGAGGTGGCGGACGGGAAATATATCTTCACCCTTCAGCCGCGCGACGATGAGAGCATTTACATAAGGTCGATTGATTTGGTACTGCGCGCCAATATCTGGCAGGTCAGCCAGGGCTTGCGCGTGCTCGGCCTGCTTATGATGGCGGTTGGACAAGTCGGTCTTGTGGCTGCCATCCACCGGCGGCGCCTGGCCGGAGAGGCAGGCCCCCGGACCGTGCGCCAGGGGCAGGACGACGAGAACCCAGCATGAATTATCGCCACATCTATCACGCCGGAAATTTCGCCGACGTCATCAAGCATGTGGTGCTGGTGCGTCTCGTTGAATATCTGAAGCAGAAGGACAAGGCCTTCCGTGTCATCGACACCCATGCCGGCATCGGCCTCTATGACCTTTCGTCTGAGGAGGCTCGCAAGACCGGCGAGTGGCACGGGGGAATCGGACGCCTGCTCGGCGCGAAGCTGCCGCCCGAGGCCGCGCAACTGCTTCGGCCTTATCTTGAAACGGTGCAGGCGAGCGATCTGGAGGGCGGGGTTGAAGCATATCCCGGCTCTCCGCTGATCGTGCGCCGCCTGCTGCGCAAGCAGGACCGGCTCTCCGCCATCGAGTTGCACCCGCAGGACGTGCAGCAACTCAAGGCGCTCTTTGCCGAGGACTTCCAGGTCCGCGTAACGGAACTGGATGGCTGGCTGGCGCTTGGCGCGCATCTGCCGCCGAAGGAAAAGCGTGGCCTCGTGCTGGTCGATCCGCCCTTCGAAAAGGAAGGCGAGTTCCAGCGCCTGGTCGATGGCCTGCATCGCGCGCACCGGCGCTGGCCGGGCGGGATCTATGCGCTGTGGTATCCGATCAAGGACAGGGCTGCCGTCGCCGACTTCCGCGCCGCGCTTGCGGAGGCGGGCATACCTAAGATCATGGACATCGGCTTCGAGATCCGGCGGCCTTCGCGCGAGCCGCGGCTGGATGGCACCGGCATGATCGTGGTCAACCCGCCCTATACGCTCGAGCAGGAACTGCGGACATTGCTTCCCGTACTGCATTCGCTTCTCGCGGAAGAAAAGGGCGCTGCCTGGTCGCTCGAGTGGCTTGCCGGAGAAACTGCCGCCGCTTGACCGTTTTGCGGCCGTTGCGCACTATCCTCGAACAGACATCGCATTCAGTGATGATTCACGAGGTCAGCAATGTCACGTATCGCCCGATTCGCCATGGCTGCCGTTCTCGCGGCCGGGTCGTTCCTTGCAGTGCCTGAGACGCGAGCCGCGGACTTCCTGGTGAGTCAGGAACCCGGGGCGATAAGCTTGTGCGCCCACCCGAGCTATCTCAGAAAAATCACCAGCCGCTTCCGCTACCAGGTTACCCACGTGCCGTATCTGCCCAACGTGGCGATCACCGATTTTTACAACATCCGTGAAACCCGCTACGTGCCGGTGGGCTACCGCCATCCGATCATGCGGCTTTATTGCGGCGCCAAGGTCATCCTTTCGGACGGCAGCCAAAGCGACATCTGGTACCTGATCGAGGGTCGCATGGGCTTGGCCAGCATCGGCGAGAATGTGGAGTTCTGCGTTTCCGGCTTCGATCGCTGGTTCGTCTATGATGGCAAGTGCCGCGTCTTGCGCTGAGTTTGCCGGCGAAGACGATGAAGCCGCTTGGAATTACGGCCGTTGGCGCGAGAGTGGGCCTGGCGCTGCTTGCGCTGGCCGCATTTGCCGCGCCGGCAGTCGGCGATCAGGTCCATGGGCAGGCTCCGCACGCGGCCGCACCGGCGGCCGTTCCCATCGGCAGCGGGTTCGACTTTTACGTCCTGTCGTTGTCATGGTCGCCGAGCTATTGCGCAGCCGAGGGCGACAGGCCAAACAACCGGCAATGCTCGGCCCCTAGGCCCTATGCTTTTGTGGTGCATGGGTTGTGGCCGCAGTTCGAGCGCGGATATCCCGAAGATTGCCCGACAGACCGACCGCGGGTGCCCGGGAATATGGCGCGCGGGCTGCTGGACATCATGCCCGCCGTCGGCCTCATAGGCTACCAGTGGCGCAAGCATGGAAGCTGCAGCGGCCTTGACCAGGAGGAATATTTCGAAGTGCTGCGCGCCGCGCGCGAGAGGGTGAATATTCCCGCAGAGTTCACGCGCCTGCAGAACTATCTCATGCTCGATCCGACGGATGTCGAGCGCGCCTTCCTGCGCGCCAACCAGGGGCTGCCGGGCGACGGCATCGCGGTGACCTGCGACCGGCGCTACCTGCGGGAGGTGCGCATCTGCATGAACAAGGACCTGAGTTTCAGAAGCTGCGACGAGGCCGACCGTCGTGCGGCCTGCCGCCTGCCCAAAGCGGTGATGCCACCAGTGCGCGGCGGCTGAGCCGCAACTCTGCGTGCCCTCGCTGCACCACCTGCAGGAGTTTCTCCTTTGCTTTCCGGCAACAAAAAAGCCGGGCGCTGATCAGCGCCCGGCCTCCCGTCCCGCCCGTTAAGGCAAGTGTATATTAGAACTTCATACCGATGCCGAACTGGACGCGGTGATCGCGAGCGCTGATGTCGCGTGCGCCAGCGCCGGTGTCGAACGCCTTGCTGCCGTAATCGGTGTAGCGGTATTCGAGGCGGCCGAAAACCTGATCGGTGAGCTTGACGTCGGTGCCCACGCCGGCCGTCCAGCCAACCATGGTCCTCTTGTCGGAGCCGATGTCATCGGTCAGCTTCACGCTCTGCGCTGCACCACCTGCGGTGACGTAGGGCAGGACATCCGGGGTGATCGCATAGCCGAGGCGAGCGCGGAGCGAGCCGTTCACGCCACCCTTCACTTCGGTGTCGGTGTTGTCGCCCTTCAGGCCACCATAGCCGACGTCACCTTCAACGCCTGCCACGAAGTTGTCCATCTGGAAGTTATAGCCGGCGAAACCGCCGCCCATGAAACCTTCGGTGTTGATGGTGTTGTTGGCTTCGTTGTCCTTGACGCGGCCGGAGAACCCGTAGCCGAGCGTGACACCGGCATAGGGGCCGGACCAGGTGTTGAGCGGAGGCTCCACCATCGGCGCAGCCGGTGCCGGTGGCACTTCCATGACCACGTCGGCCGCGTTGGCGGGGATCACGCCAGCAAGGGCGATGAGCCCGATAGCAGCCGCCAGGGGCCGCGCGAATTTCAACTTGGCTTCCATTTCTCTACTCTCCTTAGCCACAGCACTAAAATTGCTTCTGTGGGGGACGCTTACGCAGGTTTGGGAGAACCCGGGTGGCGTCTGACAGGGCAGAATGTCGGGGTCAATTGCGGCCGCAGCGTACCTCAAATGGGGTCTTTAGCTGGCGCCAATGAGGCGGAAACGTGACGTTGCGGTCGGGCAACACCACTGCAACGTCCTCCAAGCGACCTCCGGAAAAATGGCCTTTTATCAACCGCTTGCGCTGCCTATATTGAATCGATGAATGAATTTCCTCCGCCGTTGGAGGCGATTTGACGGGCCTCTCGCCACATTGCCGTCAAAGGCGCCAACAGCAATTTACGTCTCAAGCGCCCAATTTGCCCGGCAAGCGAACTCGGCGCATGCAATCAGGGGGTGGACAAATGACAAAAATCGCCAGGACGGCACTGGTCACGGGCGGAGGCAAGCGCATCGGCAGGGCGATTGTCGAGGATCTCGCCGCCCATGGTTTCGCCGTGGCCATCCACTGCAATCGCTCGCGCGCCGAGGCCGACGAACTGGCCGCGTCAGTTGCTGCAAATGGCGGCGAAGCTGCGGTGGTGGTGGCCGACCTGACCGATATGCGGGCCGTCGATGGGCTGATCCGCCAGGCGTCCGCCGCATTGGGCCCGGTTTCGCTACTGGTCAACAACGCTTCCATATTCGAGGCCGACGAAGTCACCGATTTCGAGTGGGCGGTGTGGGATCGGCACTTTGCCGTCCATGTGAAGGCGCCGGTGCTTCTTACGCGGCGCTTTGCCGAGGCCCTGCCGCCGGACGCGGAGGGGCTCGTCGTCAACATCGTCGACCAGCGGGTGCGCAAGCCGACCCCGCGCTACTTTTCCTATGCGCTGTCGAAATCGGCGCTCTGGGATGCGACCCGCACCATGGCGCAGGCGCTCGCCCCGCGCATTCGCGTCAATGCCATCGGGCCGGGGCCGACGCTGCCCAGCAGCCGTCAGCAGCCGGAGGATTTCGCCGCGCAGGTCGAGGGACTGATTCTGAAGCGCGGGCCGTCGCTTTTGGAATTCGGCGCAACGATCCGCTATCTATGGGAAGCGCGCTCCGTCACCGGACAGATGATCGCGCTAGACGGCGGCCAGCATCTTGCATGGCAGACGCCCGATGTGACAGGCATGGTGGAATGAATCCCGCGAATCCCAACCTGAAATCGCTTCACCGTCCCCGGGCGGGCAGAGCCAGCGACGATGTCGCCGGCTACATGCCCGGACATGACGTCGAGGAGGAGGACGTCTCGGAAGCCGAGGCCACATCGGCGGCGCCCGAGTCTTCCTTCACCGCGCTCGACTGGACCGCCAACGCCGGCGACACCGAGGGCAAGGTGGGGGCGGAGGTTATCCAGGTTCTGGTCAAGCGCCTGCCCAATGCGCCCGGCGTCTATCGCATGATGAATGCGGCCGGTGACGTGCTCTATGTCGGCAAGGCGCGCAACCTGAAGAAGCGCGTGAGCCAGTATGCCCAGGGCCGCTTCCACACCCAGCGCATCGGCCGCATGGTGCGCGAGACCGCGACCATGGAATTCGTCGTCACCCGCACCGAGATCGAGGCGCTGCTGCTGGAGGCGAACCTCATCAAGCGCCTGCGGCCGCGCTTCAACGTGCTGCTGCGCGACGACAAGTCGTTCCCCTATATCATGCTGACCGGCGATCATCCGTCGCCCGGCATCTTCAAGCATCGCGGCGCGCGCTCGCGCAAGGGCGACTATTTCGGGCCCTTCGCGTCTGCCGGCGCGGTCGACCGCACCATCAATTCGCTGCAGCGCGCCTTCCTGCTGCGCACCTGCACCGACTCCGTGTTCGAGAGCCGCACCCGGCCGTGCCTGCTTTACCAGATCAAGCGCTGCTCGGGCCCCTGCACGGGCGAGATTTCGGCCGAGGACTATGCCGAACTGGTGTCGGAGGCGAAGGATTTTCTTTCCGGCCGCAGCCAGAAGGTGAAGACCGAAATCTCGACCGCCATGCAGGAAGCGGCCGAGGAACTCGACTTCGAGCGCGCCGCGATCTACCGCGACCGTCTGGCGGCGCTGAGCCACGTGCAGAGCCACCAGGGCATCAACCCGCAGTCGACTGAGGAGGCCGACGTCTTCGCCATCCACCAGGAAGGCGGGCAGGTCTGCATCCAGGTGTTCTTCTTCCGCACCGGCCAGAACTGGGGCAACCGCGCCTATTTCCCCAAGGCCGACCCGGCAATGGAGGCACAGGAGGTGCTGGGCTCGTTCCTGGCGCAGTTCTATGACGACAAGCCATGCCCGCGCCTGGTGCTGCTTTCCCACGCGGTTGAAGAGCAGGAGCTGCTGACGCAGGCACTCGCAACCCGCGCCGGCCACAAGGTGACGATTGCCGTGCCGCAGCGCGGCGAGAAGAAGGACCTTGTGGACCACGCAGCCCAGAACGCGCGCGAGGCGCTGGGGCGCCGGCTGGCCGAGACCTCGACACAGGCGCGGCTGATGGCCGGCATGGCCGAAACCTTCGGTCTGGAGAATGCTCCGGTGCGCATCGAGGTCTACGACAACTCGCACATCATGGGCACCAACGCCGTCGGCGCGATGATCGTGGCCGGGCCGGAAGGGTTCGTGAAGAACCAGTACCGAAAGTTCAACATCCGCTCCACCGACATCACCCCCGGCGACGATTTCGGCATGATGCGCGAGGTGATGACCCGGCGCTTCTCACGCCTGCTCAAGGAACACGGCGACGCCGTGGATGGGGCGGGGGAGGCCGATGCGGATGAGGTGTCGAACGGCGCTTTCCCGGCCTGGCCGGACGTGATCCTGATCGACGGTGGGCAGGGCCAGATGACTGCGGTGCGGCAGATCCTCTCCGACCTCGGCATCGAGGACAGGGTGGTGGCAATCGGCGTGGCAAAGGGCGTCGATCGTGATGCCGGCCGCGAGCGGTTTTTCGCCAAGGGGCGCGAATCCTTCACGCTTCCGGTGCGCGATCCCGTGCTCTATTTCGTGCAGCGCCTGCGCGACGAGGCGCACCGCTTCGCCATCGGCTCGCACCGCGCGCGCCGCAAGAAGGAGATGACGCGCAACCCGCTCGACGAGATCAGCGGCATCGGGCCAACGCGCAAGCGTGCGCTGCTTTTGCACTTCGGCACCGCCAAGGCGGTCAGCCGCGCGGCGGTCGAGGATCTGGTGGCGGTGGACGGCATTTCGGAGTCGATCGCGCGGATTGTTTACAATCACTTCCACGACAGTTGAACGTTTGCGCTATTAATGCGCTATTAGAAGCGGCGCTTGGCCGGCGCGTCCACTTGGTTGACCCCCTATGCAGGTATCTGATGTGACTACGAAGGTTGAAAGAAGCGGGAATAAGAGGGGGAAGCATGCGTTCAACCTTCCCAACATTCTGACATATGGCCGCATCCTGGCGGTGCCGCTGATCGTGCTGTGCTTCTTTTTGGAAGGCCGACTGCGCTCAAGCGACTTTGCTCGTTATTCCGCATTGGCGCTGTTTCTGGCGGCGAGCATCACTGACTATTTCGACGGCTATCTGGCGCGCGCCTGGCAGCAGACCTCCAATATCGGCCGCATGCTGGACCCCATCGCCGACAAGCTCCTTGTCTCGACCTGCCTGCTGCTTCTGGCGGCCGACACGGATCGCACCATCGCTGGCTGGACGCTCTGGGCGGCCATCATCATCCTTTGCCGCGAGATCCTGGTTTCGGGCTTGCGCGAATATCTTGCCGCACTGAAGGTCAGCGTGCCGGTGACGCAGCTTGCCAAATGGAAGACGACGATCCAGATGATCGCGATCGCCTTCCTTTTGCTGGGGCCGGCCGGCGACAAGATCGTGCCGTACTGGACACAAGTAGGCATAACGCTGCTCTGGATTTCCGCGATCGTCACGCTCTATACGGGCTATGACTATTTTCGTGCCGGCGTGAAGCATATCATCGAAGAATGACACAGAACCCGACCAAACTCGTCTATTTCGCCTGGGTCCGCGAGCGCATCGGCCTGCCGGAAGAGGAAGTCGCCTTGCCGTCCGAGGTGGAGACGGTGAGCGATCTGCTGCATTGGCTCAAGGGCCGCGGCGAGGAATATGAGAACGCACTGCAGTATCCGGACGTGATCCGCGTTGCCATCGACCAGGAGCATGTCGACCACGGGGAAAAGATCGCAGGCGCGCGCGAGATCGCACTGTTTCCGCCCATGACCGGGGGCTGAATCCATGCCGGCCGTCGTGACGCCCGATGTGCGCATCCAGCGCGAGGATTTCGACATCCAGTCCGAGATTTCGCGGCTGACTGGCGGGCGTGCGGATATCGGCGCGGTGGTGACCTTCACCGGGCTGTGCCGTGACGAGGCAGGGCGGTTGGCTGCTCTGGAACTCGAGCACTACCCAGGCATGGCCGAAGCGGAGATTTTGCGAATTGCCGCCGAGGCGGTTTCACGCTGGCCGCTACAGGGGCTCACCGCCATCCACCGCTATGGCAAGATCGCACCGGGCGAGAACATCGTTCTGGTCGTGGCGGCTTCGGCGCACCGGCAGGCAGCATTCGAGGCGGCGAATTTCCTGATGGACTATCTGAAGTCGCGCGCGCCGTTCTGGAAGAAGGAGCACCACGCCGACGGTTCGGAAGGCGGCTGGGTCGACGCCAAGGAAGCAGATGACGAGGCGGCGGCGCGCTGGCGCCGCTGATCCTGGCCGCAGGAAGCCAAAGTCAAATCGCCGCGCGAGGAGGCGATGTCATGTTGAGCAGGCTTGCTAAAATCCTGATCTTCGGCCTGGCACCGCTGGTGGCGGGCGCGCTCATCTTGCCCGCCCGATCGATGGCCGAGGACAAGACCGTTACCGGCGAGGTGCTCTACCGCGAGCGGATTGCGCTGCCACCAGGCGCTGTCCTCACCGTGCAGCTGATTGAAACGTCCCCCGCCGGCGAACCTTCAGCAATCATCGGCCAGCAGGTGATCCCGAATCCGCAGGTGCCGATCAAGTTTGAGTTGCATTTCAACCCGCTGGCCGTTCGGCCGACGGCCACCTACCTGCTGGAGGCAACCATCAGCGTCGATCACACGCTATGGTTCGAAAACAACAGCCGCTACGAGATCGACCCGCTCACCGCCGGTCCTCAAACTTTGCTGGTCGAGATGCTGAAGAAGCCAGGTGCCGAGGATAGTTCGAAAAGGCCATGAGCGGGGCTGCCCCGGATAACGCGCGGCCAAGAAAAAAGCCGGAGCGTTCGCCCCGGCTTTTCAATGAAATCAGGTGCTTGCACCCGAATTCGGATTCAAGATTTTAGCCGACGATCTCGGTGTCGGAGAACCAGTACTTGATTTCCTGGGCAGCGGTCTCGGGAGCATCCGAGCCGTGCACCGAGTTTTCGCCGATCGACAGGGCGTGGACCTTGCGGATGGTGCCTTCCTCGGCGTTGGCCGGGTTGGTGGCGCCCATCACTTCGCGGTTCTTGGCGATGGCGTTCTCGCCTTCGAGGACCTGCACGACCGTCGGGCCCGACGACATGGACTCGACCAGTTCGCCGAAGAAGGGGCGTTCCTTGTGCACGGCGTAGAAGCCTTCGGCCTCGCGGCGGCTCATCCAGACGCGGCGGGAAGCGACGACGCGCAGGCCGGCATCTTCGAGCATCTTGGTGATGGCGCCGGTGAGGTTACGGCGGGTGGCATCCGGCTTGATCATCGAAAACGTGCGTTCGATCGCCATGGTATTTCCTTTTGAAGATGGGGTGGAGATGGTGGCGGACCCTATACAGGGCGTCTGCCATATTGCCAAGGGTCAGGAGGCCCTTTGCGACCGCAAGCAAGCCCCAATGCGTGCTTTTCCAGCGAGGCGTTTCCCCGACGCCTCACTTCCGGGTGTGAATAATGGTAATCGGAGCTTCACGTCTCTGGGGTTAGATATGGTTGGTATTCCGTCGTCTGCACGCTGAAGGAAAATCCATGAAACAGCATTTCATGATGTTTGCGGCCTACAATTTCTGGGCCAACCAGCGCATCTATGAAGCGGCCGCAAACCTGACCGAGGAAGAGCTGCGCCGCGATGTTGGCGCCTTTTTCAAGTCAGTGCTGGGTACGCTGAATCACCTGCTGGTCGCCGACCGGATCTGGCTCAAGCGCTTTACCGGCGAGGGCGACGCCCCCTCGCAGCTTGACGCCATCCTCTTCGACGATTTCGACAAGCTTCGCGCCGCCCGCCAGGCCGAGGACGCACGGATCGTGGCCTGGATCAGCAGCCTGAGCGACCAGGCGCTGGCCGGCCGTTTCAGCTACATGACAGTGACGGACATGCGCACGATCTCGCAGCGCCTCGCGCCGGCGCTCGCGCATTTCTTCAATCATCAGACGCATCACCGCGGCCAGGTTCACATGGCGCTGACAGCGCTCGGCGAGCCCTCCGTGCAACTCGATCTGATTGCCTTCCAGCGGGCCGAAGAAGGTCGCGCCTTCGCCTGAGTTTGGGCAGTTTTAAGTCTGGCGCGGCCTCGTCAGTGCGCTGGGCCTTGCGATCCGCAAAACTCCGGTGCAAAAGCCCGCAATGCTTATCATCAACGATCTTTCCATCCGTATCGCCGGACGCCTGCTTCTCGACCACGCTTCGCTCACGCTGCCGGCGGGAACGAAGGCGGGGCTCGTTGGCCGCAACGGCACCGGCAAGACGACGCTGTTCCGGGCGATCACCGGCGACCAGCCGACCGAGACGGGCTCGATCAGCCTGCCGAAGAACCTGCGCATCGGCCAGGTGGCGCAGGAGGCGCCGGGCACCGAGGAGCCGCTGATCGACATCGTGATGAAGGCCGATCTGGAGCGCGCAGCGCTTCTGGAAGAGGAAAAGACCGCGACCGACCCGCACCGTATCGCCGAAATCCATGTGCGGCTCGCCGACATCGATGCGCATTCGGCCGAAGCGCGCGCGGCGACCATTCTCGCCGGTCTCGGCTTCGATGACGAGGCGCAGAAGCGCCCGGCTTCGTCCTTCTCCGGCGGCTGGCGCATGCGGGTGGCGCTGGCGGCGGTGCTGTTTTCGCAGCCCGACCTGCTGCTGCTCGACGAGCCGACCAACTATCTCGATCTCGAAGGCACGCTGTGGCTGGAAAACTACGTGTCGAAATATCCGCACACGGTTCTTCTGATCAGCCACGACCGCGACCTGCTCAACCGCGCTGTCAATTCGATCGTCCATCTCGACCAGAAGAAGATGACTTTCTGGCGCGGCGGTTACGACCAGTTCGAGCGGCAGTTGGCCGAGCAGCGCGAGCTGCAGGAAAGGGGCCGCGCCAAGCAGGAGGCGGCGCGCAAGCATCTGCAGTCCTTCGTAGACCGCTTCCGCGCCAAAGCGTCCAAGGCCCGGCAGGCGCAGTCGCGCATCAAGGCGCTGGAGCGGATGAAGCCGATCGCGGCTCTGGTCGAGGACCACGTGCGGCCGTTCAGCTTCCCCGAGCCGGTGAAGACCGTGGCCTCGCCCATCGTGGCGCTGGACGGCATCGATGTCGGCTACCAGCCGGGCAGCCCGATCCTGCGCAAGATGACGCTTCGCATCGACAGTGACGATCGCATCGCGCTTCTGGGTGCGAACGGCAACGGCAAGTCGACCTTCGCCAAGCTGCTGGCCGGCCGCCTGAAGGCCGAGACGGGCACGGTGACGATTGCGCCCGGCCTCAAGGTTGCGATCTTCGCGCAGCACCAGCTCGACGACCTGCGGCCGGAGGAAAACGCCTACGAGCATGTGCGCCGGCTGATGCCGGACGCGCCGGAGGCAAAGGTGAGGGCGCGCGTCGCCCAGTTCGGCCTTTCGACCGAGAAGATGAACACGCCGGCCAAGGACCTCTCCGGCGGCGAGAAGGCGCGCCTGCTGATGGGGCTTGCAGCCTTCGACGGGCCCAACCTGTTCATCCTCGACGAGCCGACCAACCACCTCGACATCGATAGCCGCGAGGCGCTGATCATGGCGCTGAACGATTTCCCCGGCGCGGTGATCATCATCAGCCACGACCGGCACCTGCTGGAGGCGACCGCCGACCGGCTGTGGCTGGTCAAGGACGGCACGGTGAAGCCGTATGACGGCGACCTCGAGGACTATCGCACCATGGTCACCGGGGTATCCGTGGATCGCCGCGAAAAGCGCGAGGCGAAAGAGACCTCCAAGGCCGACCGTCGCCGCGAGGCGGCCGCCCGCCGCGCGGCAATGGAGCCGGTGGCCAAGGAAATCCGCGCCACCGAGGCGCTGATGGACCGCATCCGCAAGCGCATCGACGCGATCGAGGATCAACTGGCCAACCCGACCCTCTACGAAAAGGACCCGACAGCGGCCACCCAGCTCGCCAAGGAACGCGCACAACTTACCTCCTCATTGTCCATGCATGAGGACAAATGGCTGGAGTTGTCGGCTGAATATGAGGAAGGGATGGCGGAGTAGGGGGCTTACCCCGCCGCCGGAGGCATGCGGGCGAAAGCCGGTAGCGCCGGGTCGATCCGGTCCCAGTCCTGTGCCGTCTCCGTCCAGAGCACCATCTGCGGTCGATAGCGCTCCGGCTCGTCCAGTGTGCCGGCCCTGACCACGAAGATGTCCGGCACGTCGGGAAACAGCATGTAGACGGGCGTGCCGCAGGTCTGGCAGAAGGCGCGGCTCTTCACCACGCCTTGGTCCCCGGTAAAGTCGAAGCTCCGAGCTTCGCCATGCAGTGTGGCGGCTTTACGTGGGAAGGCAAGGTAGGAGCCGTGCCCAGTGCCGCTGTCCCTCTGGCACTGCCGGCAGTGGCAGTCATTGGTCATGATGGGCTCGGCCGCCACCTCGTAGCGGATCGCGCCGCAGGCGCAGCCGCCGGTATAGGCTTTCGTCATGTCTGTTCTCCTCCGGTCAGGGCGGGGCGTAAGACATCCCTCGCCGAGCGGTTCCCGCCCGGTCGCTGGACAAATACTCCGCCCGCGTTGTTGATCAGTTCAGATCGTCGGTGATGGCGCGCAGCCGCGGCACCACCTTGTTCCAGCCGCCACTCATGTTGCGGAAGGCGGTCTCGTTGCGCGGCATCTCGAAGCCTGCATGGGTGAGCGTTACGCGCGTTCCGGCTTCTGTGGGTTCGAGAGCCCAGGTCACGACTGTGTCGAGCAACGATCCGTAGCCGTCATTGCTGTCGTGCCCGCCCTTCCAGGAATAGGCGAAACGCCGGTTCGGTGCTGCCTCCAGCACCTCGCAATGAATGGTGCCGTCCCATTGGCCGGCCGGCGTGGTGTGGAAGGTGAAGCGGCTGCCCACCACGGGCTCGAAGCCGACCGGCTCCATCAACCAACGCGCGATAAGCGCGCCGCTGGTCAAGGTGTTCCAGATCGTCTCCGGCGCGTGCGGAAACACCTCCTGCACCACGATGTCCCGCGTGTCGGATTTGTGCATGGTATCGGTCATGGGTCGATTTCCTTGAGCAGGGTTCTCAGGTCGGCGAAGCGATCGCGCCAGAACATGCCGTAATGGCTCATCCAGTCGAACAGCGGCGCCAGTCCTGCGGGTTCGGCGCGATAGTAGACGTTGCGGCCTTCGGGGCGTTCGACCACCAGCCCGGCGTGCTTGAGCGACTTCAGATGCTGCGAGATTGCGCCCTGGGTAACGCCGCTGCCGCGGGTGAGCTCGGCAACGGTGATCTCGTCGGTGGACACGATGCGTTCGAACACGGCCCGGCGCGTGGGATCGGCCAGTGCGCGCATGACGGTCGTGATGGGTGCGGTCTCGATCATGGAAGACAAATTAGTGTACGCTTATCGATTAGTCAACACTAATTGGTTGCAGCCAAACCAGATTGGTGGCTCTATTCCGCGCCGGCAAATAGGCATAAACAGGCGCCATGAACCAGCACGCCCCGATCCGAATTGGCCACTCGGCCTGCCCGCATGACTGCCCGTCCACCTGCGCGCTGAACGTCGAGCTTCTGGCGCCGGATCGCATCGGGCGCATCCACGGCGCCAAGGACAACAGCTATACGGCTGGCGTGATCTGCGCCAAGGTGGCGCGCTATGCAGACCGCATCCATCATCCCGACAGGCTGCTGAAGCCGCTGGTGCGCGCCGGCGCCAAGGGGCAGGGGCAGTGGAAGGAAGCGAGTTGGGAAGCCGCACTCGACCTCGTCGCCGAAAAGTTCATCGCGGCGGAAGAAAAATACGGTTCCGAGACGGTCTGGCCTTACTTCTATGCCGGCACTATGGGCTTGGTGCAGCGGGACGGCATCGAACGCCTGCGCCACGCCAAGAAATATTCCGGCTTCTTCGGCTCGATCTGCACCAACCTTGCCTGGACCGGCTATGTTCTGGGCACCGGCGCGCTGCGCGGCTCGGACCCGCGCGAGATCGCCAAGTCGGACTGCGTGGTGATCTGGGGCACCAATGCGGTCGTCACGCAGGTCAATGTCATGACCCATGCGGTGAAGGCCCGCAAGGAGCGCGGCGCCAAGATCGTCGTCATAGACATCTACGAAAACGCCACCATGAAGCAGGCCGACATGGGCCTGGTGCTGAAGCCGGGCACCGATGGCGCGCTGGCCTGCGCGGTGATGCATGTGCTGTTCCGCGACGGGCTTGCCGACCGCGACTATCTCGAAAAATACACCGACGACCCGAAGGGGCTCGAGGCGCATCTCGCCACGCGCACCCCTGAATGGGCGGCCGCGATCACCGGATTGTCGGTCGAGGAGATCGAGGCCTTCGCACGACTGGTCGGCACGACGAAGAAAACCTTCTTCCGTCTCGGCTACGGCTTTTCACGCCAGCGCAACGGCTCGGTCAACATGCATGCGGCGCTGTCGATCCCGGCGGTCACCGGCGCCTGGCAATATGAGGGCGGTGGCGCGTTTCACTCCAATTCGGGCATCTACAAGCTCAATGGCGAGCTTCTGGAAGGCACGAAGCTGCGCGACCCGAATGTCCGCTATCTCGACCATTCCCGCATCGGGCCGGTGCTGACAGGGGCGGAGGACGCACTCTATGGCGGGCCGCCGGTCACGGCGCTGCTGATCCAGAACACCAACCCGGCGAACGTCGCGCCCGAGCAGCGGCTGGTCGTGCAAGGGTTTATGCGCGAGGACCTTTTCACCTGCGTGCACGAGCAGTTCATGACCGATACGGCCAGGCTCGCCGATGTCGTGCTGCCGGCCACCATGTTCCTCGAGCATGACGACATCTACAAGGGCGGCGGCAACCAGCACATCACGCTCGGCCCCAAGCTCATTGACCCGCCGGTGGGGCCGCGCACCAACCACTATGTCATCGAGGAACTGGCGAAGCGGCTGGGCGTGGCGCATCTGCCGGGCTTCGGCCTTACCGAGCGCCAGCATATCGACCATATGCTCTCCAAGCGCGGGCTGGGCGATTTCGACAGCCTGAGGGAAAGCCGCTGGGTGGACATGCAACCCGAGTTCGAGGATGCGCATTTCCTGAATGGCTTCGGGCACTCCGACGGCAAGTTCCGCTTCAAGCCGCAATGGAACGGCGGCATTGCGCCCAACAAGCCGCCCAAGAGCATGGGCATATTCGGCCCGGTGAACCAGTTGCCGGAGTTCCCGGATCACGTCGACCTGATCGAGGTGGCGGATGCGGAGCATCCGTTCCGACTGGCGACCTCGCCCGCGCGCAATTTCCTCAACTCGACCTTCGCCGAAACGCCGGTGTCGCGCGAGAAGGAAGGGCGGCCGGAACTGCTGATCCACCCCGACGACGCTGCGACGCTTGGCGTGGCGACCGGGGACCGCGTCGAGGTCGGCAACCATCGCGGCGAGGTGGTGCTGCACGCCCGGCTGTTCGACGGCATCAAGCGCGGCGTGGTGATCGCCGAGGGCGTCTGGCCGAACCACGCGCACGAGCGCGGCGAGGGCATCAATGTGCTGACCGGCTCGGACGCGCCGGCACCCTATGGCGGCGCAGCGGTGCACGACAACAAGGTCTGGGTGCGGGCTGCCTGACTTCGTCAGAGTTCCTTCGGCCGCAGCAGATGGGTGAGGCGCGCCTCGCCCTGTCCGAGCTCGTTCCACGAACCATCGAATTCCAGCCTGGCCAACCCGCCGGTCGGAAGTTTCTTGCGCAGCTTCTGCAGGATTGCCTCGTCGGACCCCTGGCCTGCGAGGCGCAGTGCCAAGTCCTGCAGTCCCGGGTTGTGTCCGAGCAGCATGAGGGAATCGACCTTTTCCGGCACGTGGCGCAGCTTGGCCAAAAGTTGCTCCGCAGGCGTTTCATAGAGCGCTTCGGAAAATGTCGGCTTGGGTAGATGCTTGGTCTCGGCCTTCACGAGCTTCCAGGTTTCTCGCGTGCGGGCCGAGGGCGAAACCAGCGCCATCTGCGGACGCCATTTGAGCTCTGCGAGGGCGCGGCCGATGCGCGGCGCATCCTTGCGGCCTCGCGGCGCAAGCGGGCGGTCGAAGTCGGAAACGCCTGGTTCGTCCCAACTGGACTTGGTGTGGCGCAGAAGAAGCAGTTCCTTCGTCATGCGATGGCTCCGCGTCGGTGGGCGCCGGCTGTCCTATGGTGTGATGCGGGCCAGCGCCTCAAGATCGATCGGCTTGTCTGCCGGGCCGGGGGAGGTCAGCGTTCCGCCCTGGTCCGCTGCCTCGAAGTTGGAGAATACGGTTCTGCCGTCTTCCATGCGCGCCTTCTCCTCGGCCACCAGCCGAAGCGCCATGGGATACAGCTCGTGTTCGGCCTTCAGCACGCGGGCCGAGAGCGCCTGCTCGTCGTCGCCGATCAGCACCGGCACCGCAGATTGGGCTATGATCGGGCCGTCGTCCATCTCGGGCGTCACGAAATGCACCGTGCAGCCATGGATGCGCTGGCCGGCGGCAAGCGCGCGTGCATGGGTGTCGAGCCCCTTGAAGGAAGGCAGCAGCGCAGGGTGGATGTTGATCATCCTTCCCTGCCACCTTTCGACAAAGGCGGGCGTCAAAATCCGCATATAGCCGGCAAGACAGACGATTTCGGCGCCGAAACCTGCCAGTTCCGCGTCTATGGCGTCGTCATGCGCCTGCCGGCTCGCGAAGTCACCGCGAGAGACGATGCGCGTGGCGATGCCCTTGGCGGCCGCTAGCTGCAGACCGCCGGCATCGGCCTTGTCCGAGATCACGCCGACGATTTCCGCCGGAAAGGCACTGTCTTCGGCTGCCTCTATCAGCGCGGCCATGTTGGAGCCGCGCCCGGAGATCAGGATGACTGTGCGCTTCCGGTGCTGGGTCATAGGGAGATGTTCCCGCGATAGATGACGCCGGTGTCGCGGCGCGGCACGATGCGGCCGATGGGCTCGACCTTCTCGCCGGCTTCCTGCAGCACCGCCGCCACCTGGGCGGCCTGTCCGGAGGCCACGACCATGATCATGCCGATGCCGCAGTTGAAGGTGCGCATCATCTCGTCCGGGGCGACGCCGCCCGTCCTGGCAAGCCAGGAGAATACCGGCGGCACGTCGATGGCGTCGAGGTCAAGCTCGGCCGAGAAATCGGCCGGCAGCACGCGCGGAATGTTGTCGGGGAAGCCGCCGCCGGTGATGTGCGCCAGCGCCTTGATGCCGTGCGTGTTGCGGATGGCGCGCAGCACCGACTTCACATAGATGCGGGTCGGCTCCAGCAGCGCCTCGGCGAGCGTCTCGCCTTCTTCGGAGAAGGGCGAGGGGTCGGTCCAGGCCAGCCCGCTTGCCGCTACGATGCGCCGCACCAGTGAGAAGCCGTTGGAGTGGACGCCGGAAGAGGAAAGGCCGAGCAGCACATCGCCTTCCACGATGTCGTCGGTGGGCAGAAGCTGGCCGCGTTCGGCCGCACCCACCGCAAATCCGGCAAGGTCATAGTCCTTGTCCTGGTACATGCCGGGCATTTCTGCCGTTTCGCCGCCGATCAGCGCGCAGCCGGCCTGGCGGCAGCCCTCGGCAATGCCGCTGACGATTGCCGCGCCCTGGTCGGGGTCGAGCTTGCCTGTGGCGAAGTAGTCGAGGAAGAAAAGCGGCTCCGCGCCCTGCACGACCAGGTCGTTGACGCACATGGCGACCAGGTCGACGCCGATCGTGTCGTGCTTGCCGGCCTCGATTGCGATCTTCAGCTTGGTGCCGACGCCGTCATTGGCGGCGACCAGCACGGGATCGGTGAAACCGGCTGCCTTCAGGTCGAACAGTCCGCCGAAGCCGCCGATCTCGCCGTCCGCGCCTGGCCTGCGGGTGGAGCGCACCAGCGGCTTTATCTTCTCGACCATCAGGTTTCCGGCATCGATGTCGACGCCCGCCTGTGCATATGTGAGCCCGTTCTTCTGCTCGCTCATGGCCGTTCCTCTGGACAATGCTGATGGGGCCGCGTGCCGCGACTAGCATAACATGACATGGCCGGGCTCTTCGCATGAACCATCCGGCCTCGCAAGGACAGCGGCCACACAGCCACACATTTGCGGCGGAAAAACGTGGCGGGAATCCTGTCCGCGTGTGGCATCTTGCAGCCGGCGATGCTCTCGACCATGTATCGGGATCGAAGTGAGGGAGACTATGGCGTCGTGACGGTTCCGAACGTGATCACGATTCTGCGGCTCTTGCTGGTGCCGGGCGTGATCTACGCCTTGCTCTTGCGCCGTACGGATTGGGCATTCGCCGGCTTTATCGTCGCTGGCGCATCGGACGCTATCGATGGCTTCGTGGCCCGACATTTCAACCAGCGCTCGGCCCTGGGCTCCTATCTCGACCCTATGGCCGACAAGCTCCTGCTGGTCAGCGTTTTCGTCATGCTGGGTCTCATGGGGGAACTGCCGCTCTGGCTGGTCATTGCGGTGGTCTCGCGCGATGGGCTCATCGTGTGCGCGGTCGTGTTGTCGACAGTAATGGGCAACCCGGTGGCGATGAAGCCGCTCCTGGTCTCGAAGGCCAACACCGCGGTGCAGATCGTGCTCGCCGCAGTGGCACTTGCCGAGCTGGCGTTCCAGACCCAATACGGCCCCGTCCGGCTCGTGCTCATATTGCTCTCTGGGCTCTTGACCGTCACTTCGGCGGCAGCCTATCTCGTGGGCTGGCTCAGGCACATGAACGGCTATGGCAAAAGCGAGACTCCAAACGGTTGAAGTGACGCAGGAGGAAGCGGCGGCCGCAGTGTTCCGTCGGCAGGTCCGCTTCTGGATCGTCGCCGCCGTCGTGCTGGCCCTCTTCATCTACCTGTTCAGCGGCATCCTGCTGCCCTTCGTGGCGGGCATGGTGCTGGCCTATTTTCTCGATCCGGTGGCCGACAGGCTCCAGCGGCTCGGCCTCTCGCGGGTCATGGCGACCATCCTTATTCTCGTCGCCTTCGTCATCGTTCTGACGCTGGCCCTGGTCATTCTCATTCCGATCCTCGCCACTCAGCTCGCCGACTTCATCGCCAAGCTGCCGGAGTATCTTTCCCAACTGCAAGGGCTGATCACCAGTTTCGATCCGCAATGGATCGAGCAGCGATTCGGCGTAAATCCCAACAGTCTGCGCGAGGGGCTCAATTCGCTGCTCACCACGGGATTCGGGTTTATCACCACGGTTTTCCAGTCGATCTGGAGCTCCGGCGTGGCGCTGTTCTCCATCGCCAGCCTGTTCGTGGTTACCCCGGTGGTGGCGTTCTACATGCTGCTCGACTGGGACAGGATGATCGCAACCGTGGACAGCTGGATTCCGCGCGATCATGTCGACACGGTGCGGCAGCTCGCCACCGACATCAACACCGCCACAGCCGGCTTCGTGCGCGGGCAGGGCACGCTCTGTCTGGTGCTTGGGATCATGTACGCGGTCGGGCTCACGTTGACCGGCCTGAAGTTCGGCGTGCTGATCGGTCTGTTTTCCGGGCTCATCAGCTTCATTCCCTATGTGGGATCGCTGGTCGGGCTCGTGCTGTCCGTGGGGCTTGCCTTCGTCCAGTTCTGGCCGGACTGGCTCATGGTGGTGGCAGTGGCTTGTGTATTCTTTGTCGGCCAGTTCATCGAGGGTAACATCCTGCAGCCGCGTCTTGTCGGCAAGAGCGTGGGCCTGCACCCGGTCTGGCTTATGTTTGCGCTGTTCGCCTTCGGCGCGCTGTTCGGTTTTGTCGGGCTGTTGATCGCCGTGCCAGCGGCTGCGGCGATCGCGGTACTGGTACGTTTCGGGATTAGCCGCTATCTGGAGTCGCCGCTCTACAGGGGCCACGCCGAGGTGACGCAAGCCAAGGCGACCGACCCCGCCCAGGACGGCGACAGCACGACCGATCGATAAATTGCCAAGACCATGAGCGAACCGGAAAAACCGCGCCAGCTTCCCCTCGACCTCGGCCATGCCACGGGCTATTCGCGCGACGACCTTGTCGTGTCGCAGGCCAACGCGCAGGCGGTGGCGCTTGTCGACCGATGGCCCGACTGGCCGTCACCTGTGGTGGTGCTGGCAGGGCCGGCGGGCTCGGGCAAGTCGCACCTGGCCACCGTGTGGCGCGAAATTTCGGGCGCGATTTCACTCGATGCGACTGACATCGAGCCCCATGTGGCTGCAGTGGATGGCTCGCGGCCTGTGCTGATCGACGATGCCGACCAGGGGCCGCTGGATGAGACGGGCCTGTTTCATCTGATCAATCAGATACGCGCCACAGGCACCACCCTTCTTCTGACGGCACGGCGTTTTGCCGGCGGCTGGGGCGTGACCTTGCCGGACCTTGCCTCGCGGCTGAAGGCGGCCGCGACCGTCGAGATTTATGAACCTGATGACCTGCTGCTGGCCGGCGTCATCACCAAGCTTTTCGCCGACCGCCAGATCGAGGTCGATCCGGCCGTGGTGCAATATCTCGTCCGCCGCATCGAGCGCTCGCTTTCGACCGCAATCCAGGTCGTCGATCGCCTCGACCGCGCCGCGCTCGAACAGAAGACCCGCATAACCAGGGCTCTGGCGGCCGAAGTGATCAACGCCGCCGACGAAGGGCAGGCCGAGTTCGAAATCTAGGGCGATGTGACCGGTCAAGGCGGCCGCCGACCGGTCGATTGCACCAAGGAACTCAGGCTGGACGACACACCCTGAATCGGGCAGGAAACAGGACCGTAGATCTTCGGGAGGGACTTTATTGCACGACTTTTTTTCCTGGTCCGCCGCGGCTTTGCTGGGTGCGTTTTCCGCCTTCGGGTTGTTGTGCTTCATCATTTCGCTCGGACTGCTGGAATATTTCCGAAGGCGGGCGGCAAAGGTCCCCGAAACCATCCCCGTCGCGACTTTTGTCAGCACCGTTGCCACGGCCTGGGCGCTGGCGCTTGGCTTTGCAGCGGCCGACATCTGGTCGTTCAAGGCACAGGCCGAGCAGGCCGCGAGCGAGGAGCGCTCCTGCGTCAGGCGGCTGGGGGGCATGGCAAGCGCCGACGCTCTCGACGCGCCGGCGATGATGCAGGCGCTGAAGGCCTACAAATCTGCGGTGGAGCAATATGAGTGGCGGATGTCATCCAACCGCTCGCCTTCGCCCGAGGTGGACGATGCGCTGCAGAAAATTCGAGTTGCCATCATCCAAATTGCCAAAAACGGCGCGCCGGGCTCGCTGATCGCCAAGATGACACAGGATTTCGACGAACTGCAGGATGCCCGAAACAAGCGCCTGGCCATCGGCAGCAGTTCGGTCAGCGACTACAAATGGTACCTGGTGCTGTTCCTGACCTTTCTGTCCATGGTCACGATAGCGTCGGTTCACGCCGATCGCCCCAGGGCGGGCCGCAATGCGTTGAGCATCTTTGCCATTGCGGCGGTGGTGAGCCTTTGGATATTGGCGGTGCATGCCCACCCCTATGCGGGGCCGACACGCATCGAATTCGAATCTGTCAGCTTCACGCTGCCCAGCTGACGCGCAGGAGGCGGAACGGCTTTCGACCGGCTATTCGCCTCCGACCTCGATCCGATTGCGACCGCCGGCCTTGGCCCGATAAAGCGCCTTGTCGGCGATGTCGACCAGATAGGCGTAGTCCGGGTGCCCGCGATGCGTCGCCACGCCAATGGATACGGTCGAGGTCAGCACGTTTCCGTCGGGCAGCTGAAGCTGATGTGCCAGGAACTGGGTGCGGATACGTTCGGCGATCTCCACGCCTCTGGTCTCGGGCGTCTCGACAAGCGCCACCAGAAACTCCTCGCCGCCATAGCGGAACACGAAGTCGCTGAGCCTCACATTGTCCATGATCACTTCTGCGATCTGGCGCAGGACGACGTCCCCGGCGGGATGCCCCCATTTGTCGTTGATCTGCTTGAAGTGATCGACGTCGATCATCAGTAGCGTCAATGGCGTGGCCGATGAATTGGCGAGCGAGATTTCGCGGCTGAGGATCGAAGGCATGAAGCGCCGGTTAAGCGCCTTGGTCAGCGGATCGCGCGCGTTCTCCATGCCCGCGACGCTCTGGAACATGTCGCCCAGAAGATATTTGATCTCGTCTATGGTCTTCTGCAGCCGGCCGACCGCCTGCTGCAGCCGTTCGTCGTTGCTCGACCTTGCCTCGTCGATCTTGGGCAGGAGCACGCTGTCGATCTGCTGGACAGCGTCCTCTATGCTCTCCAGCGAAGGCGAGCCCTGGAACATCATGCCGGCCCGGTGCCGCAGCCACAGCCCGAAGGCAGACTGCGAGATCCGCTCCAACGGTGCTCCCTTGGCAGCGCCGAACAGGCTGAAAAGAACTGATTGGCTCCACTCCATGAGTGCGGCGCGCTGGCTTTCGCGCTCGATGCTCACATCCTGGCCCAGCGACGCCAGTCGATACGCCTCATCCACCTGGGCGCGCCTGGTGGTGCCGCTCACATAGGCCTGGCTCATGCGGCGGATGGCATAGTCCACGATTTCGCTGAGCAGCATCAGCGCCGTGGTCACGGTCCTCTGCTCCGCGTTCAGCTTCAGCAGACGTTCGCTGACGCCGCTCTTGAGCATGCTCGCCCCGGCCATGACCAGATGGATGGGGATCTTGATCCTGGCGTGAATCTCGCCGATCTGCTTCTGGCGCTCGTCGAACGCTTCCAGCCCGTCTTCGGGATCGACGTTCAGCAGATCCAGCAGCCAGTTCCTCAACGAATTGCTCAGGCGCTCCTGAACCACGGAATGGCTGAGGAAAGCGGACGCCTCGCTATCTTCCAGGAAGGCGCTGTAGAAGAGATCCACCAGATCCTCTGCGTGCGCGTCGATGACGAGCGACAACAGTTCGCGCGCCTCGGACCGGGCGGCAAGATCGGTCGTTTTCCAAAAGGTCAGTCCAATCCCACAATTGGGAGTCATGATGCACTCCTGCATATCCGTCGCCTCCGCTAAGCTCCGGAAGCACCAAGCGCAAGAGGGCAGTACGCCGCGTGGACAGGCATGTTGGGAACAACGATTCTGTTCGACGCGCAGCCGCACCCAAGGAGCGGCGGCAGCGCTCCGAACGCCGCCCGCGACGCCCATGGGGAGATAAATCCCCGGTGACAGCGAGTGGGCTGCTATGAAGGGCTTTCCATGATTCTCCGTGCTGCCACCGATGACCACCGCCCTCGAAATCCTCAAGACAGTCTTTGGCTATGATGCGTTCAGGGGACCGCAGGCGCGCATCGTCGAGCATGTAATTGCCGGCAACAACGCCTTCGTGCTGATGCCGACGGGCGGCGGCAAGTCGCTCTGCTACCAGGTTCCCGCGATCGTTCGTCCCGGCATGGGGCTCGTCGTTTCGCCGTTGCTGGCGCTGATGGCCGATCAGGTGACGGCGCTGCGCCAAGCTGGGGTGCGGGCGGCGGGGCTCAACTCCGACCTTTCGCCCGACGAGCGCCGCATCCTCTGGCGCGATATCCGCGCCGGCGCGCTCGACCTCCTCTATGTCGCACCCGAAACGCTGCTGCGGCCGGACGTGCTGGAGTTGCTGGATGGTGTGAAGCTGTCGCTGATCGCCATCGACGAGGCGCACTGCCTGTCGCAATGGGGGCACGATTTCCGTCCTTCCTATCGTCAGCTCGACGCGGTCGTGGCGCGCTTTGCCGGCACCCCGCGCATGGCGCTCACTGCCACGGCGGACGAGCCGACGCGCGCAGAAATCCTGTCGCATCTCGCCATTGCCGAGACCGACGCCTTCATCGCCGGTTTCGACCGGCCCAACATTCGCTACGCCATCGAGGAAAAGGACAATCCGCGCGCGCAGCTCAAGGAGTTTCTCAAGCGCTACGAGGGCGAGAGCGGTATCGTCTATTGCCTGTCGAAACGCAGGACCGAGGAAACCGCCGCCTGGCTTCAGGGCCTCGGCTACGACGCGCTCGCCTATCACGCCGGCATGGACAAGGCGGCGCGCGAGGCTAACCAGATGCGGTTCCAGCATGGCGAGGCGGTCATCATGGTCGCCACCGTCGCCTTCGGCATGGGCATCGACAAGCCGGACGTGCGCTTCGTCGCCCATTTCGACCTGCCGGGCAGCATCGAGGCCTATTACCAGGAGACCGGTCGGGCCGGGCGCGACGGCCTGCCGTCCGATACGCTGATGCTCTACGGCTACGAGGACATCGCGCTGCGCAGCCGCTTCATCGAGGAATCGGAGGCGCCAGACCAGCGCAAGCGCATGGAGCGGCACAAACTCGATGCGCTGCTGGGACTGGCCGAGACGGCGGGGTGCCGCCGACAGGTTCTGCTGTCCTATTTCGGCGACCATTGCGAACCGTGCGGCAATTGCGACACCTGCGCGGAGCCGCCAAAATTGTTTGACGGCACCATCGCGGCGCAAAAGGCACTGTCGTGCATCTACCGCACCGGCGAGCGTTTCGGGCAAGCCTATATTGTCGACGTGCTGCTGGGCGTGGAAAACGAGCGCATCGCCCAGTTCGGCCATGACCGCATCTCCACTTTCGGCATCGGCACCGAGCACGACAACCGCACATGGCGGGCGATCCTGCGCCAGCTGATCGCCCTACGGCTCATCGACGTCGACCTCGCCGGCCATGGCGGCCTGTCGATCGCGCCCGCCGGCCGCGACTTCCTGCGCGACAAGCCGACGCTGATGCTGCGCGTGCCGGCGCCCACGCGCGCCAAACGCGGCAAGGTCGCGCGCAGCACGGCGCAATCCCCCGTCCCCGATGCGGACCATGACCTGTTCCAGGCACTGCGGCGCAAGCGTACGGAAATGGCGCGCGCGCAGAACGTGCCACCCTATGTGATTTTCCACGACAGGACCCTGATCGAGCTGGCGGCGGCGCGACCAACGTCCCGTTCCGAGATGGCGAACGTGCCCGGTGTCGGCGAAGCCAAGCTCGACCGCTACGGCCCAGCTTTCCTCGCCGTGATCGCCGAGCACGCGTGACGAGGCGGCGGGTGACCCACGAGTTATCCCCGAGCTTGCGTCGCCCCATCAGTTAGGCTTCATCGTCGCTGCTGATTGCTGGCTCCAGGCGAATGGCACCAGCAAGACGCCCAGCGATGCGAACGCTGCCAGCATCGTCCATGCATCGTTGACGCTCCAGACGAACGCCGCCTTTTCGATCAATGGCCGCACGAAGGCTTCGGCGTCGGGCGTTATCGGACCGGATAGTGCGGCCGCCAACAATGCGGGGTCTAGTCCGATTGCCTCGGCGGCGCTGCTATCCCCAGCCAGGAGCCGGGACAGAAGGGCGTCCGCGTGACCGCTGGTCCGTCCGTAGAGGATTGTGTCGATGAGCGCGATGCCAATCGCGCCGCCCAGGTTTCGCATCAGATTGAAGAGACCGCTTGCATCCGGCACGTCCGGCTCGGGCAGCCGCCCCAACGCCAGGCGGGTCGGCGGCAACAGACAAAACATGATTGCGACGCCGCGCAGGATCTGCGGCCAGAACATTTCACTGAAGTCTGTGTTGCGCGTCTCGAATGTGCTTAGTCCCAGTCCAAGCGCAAACAGTCCGAAGCCAAAAGCGGTCAGCAATCGTGGATCGAGACGTCGCTCCAGCGCGACGGCGAGGGGTGCCGTGGCGAGTTGCGCAGCACCGGTCACCAACATGGTCAAGCCGATTTCCAGGGCATCGTGTCCCCGCACGAACGCGAGAAAGACCGGCATGAGATACACGGAGCCGAACAGGCCGACACCCAGGAAGAAACTCAACATGCACCCGATTGCAAACGAGCGGTCCCTGAAGAACGATAGCTGCACAATCGGATGGCTGGCCCGCAAGGTTCTCCAGACAAAGAGGCCGCCACTGAGGACGCAAAGGGAAAACAGGCCAATGCAGGTCGGAGAAAGCCACCCTTCGTGTGGCGATTGTTTCAGTCCGATCATGAGGCTTGCGAGCGCAACCGCCATCAAAACCAACGACAAGCCATCCAATGCCTTGCTCTCGCCGAACTTCGTCTTGTGCCGAGGCAACAGAGAGGGCGTGGCCGAACTGGCAATCAGCCCCGGAACGACGTTGATGAGAAAAAGCCAGTGCCAGGAGTAGGTTTGCGTGATCCAGCCGCCAACGACGGGCCCGACCGTTGGTGCGAGCACGGCCATGATGCCGGCCAATGTCGTCGCAACCCCTTGATCTCGCGATGGGAACAAGATGAATACCGCGGCGAACACTGCCGGGATCAGCGTTCCGCCGGCGAATCCCTGCACCACGCGAAACGAAACAAGCGTCCAGAAACTGTTGCTTGCAGCGCAGCCGATGGACGCAAGTGTGAAAAGCGCAATGGCGGCGGTGAATAGCCAGCGCATCGTCAGCGTGCGGGTAAGCCAGCCGGTCAGTGGAATGGCGATGATCTCGGCGATCAGATATGCGGTCTGGATCCAGCTCATCAACTCGGGATCAATTGCGAGAGCCTTCTGAATCGCTGGCAAGGACGTCGCCACGACCTGGATGTCGAGAATTGCCATGAACATGCCAAGGCACATCAGGCAGAAGCCGATCCATGTCCTGGCGTCTGTGAGAGGCAATTCGGTACGCATCATCATCGCGAAGCCTTCCGCTCCCTATCGGGAACGCCGACCGTTCCTATCGGCGTGAAGACGTTGAGGAATTCTCGGGACACGTCGTGATGCCATCCGCAAGCCATTGCGCTATCGGCCGGCCCGCCGCAGATGACGGCAGTCTCAGGTCATCGCCGCCGTCCGATGACAAAACGGAACAGGAACCACCGCAACTGCACCGCATCGCGCGCAATGTTGGCTTCGTCCAATCGCGCCAGCCATTCGGCTCGCGTCAGCGAACGCGTCACCGAAATGAGGCCGTCATCAATCGCTATCGGATGCAGCCGCGTCAGCTTGCCCATGAGGCCGATGAAGTGGAACGGCACGGGGTGACGTTGGAGATCGTAGGTCAGCCAGCCTTTGCGTGCCGTCGCCTCCGTCCATCGCAGGAATCTCACGATCAGATCGTCCGACATATGGTGGGTGAGCAGGCTGCTGACGACGAAGTCGATGGGTGCGGTCGGCACGTAGTCAAAAATGTCCGTCACGCGATAGTCGATCTCGTCGGCCTCGTCGGTTGCGGCTCGTGCAATGCGGATGACTTCGCGGCTGCGATCGATCCCGATCAGCCTGATCGTCAGGCCGCGCTTGCGTGCCCAGCGCCGGATGGTCCGCAGCAGATCGCCGTCGCCGCAGCCGACATCCAGGAGGGTCAGCGGGGTTTTCGCCGTCGCGTTTTTGGTAGCGCGACGCAACCAGGCGATCACCGGCCAATGTCCGAGCATCGCCCTGTTGAAGCTGGCGATATCGCGTATCACCAGCGCCAGTTCCTCGGGGCTCGTATCGGCGCGATCGAGCCATTCGGTTTCGGCGCTGCGCTGAGACAGATCGCGCCCAGCCGCTTGCGTGGTTTCGGTTGCGATCATGGCGCAGTGTGGAACAGCAGGGTTTCCGCGATCAGTCCCGGTCCGAACGACATCGCGCAACCGGTGCGACCGCGCACGCCCGAGCCCAACAGCCTCTCGATCACAAACATGACGGTCGCGGACGACATGTTGCCATAGCGTCTCAAAATCTCGCGCGACGCCGCCAGCGCCGCTGGCCCGAGTTCGAAAGCACGCTCGACCGCGTCGAGCACGGTGCGGCCTCCGGGGTGCACGGCCCACAGATCGATCGATGTGGCGGCCGCTCCAGCAAGTACCTCGCGCCCGTGCTCCTGCAAGCCATCATGGATTGCGCCAGGAACACGCCCCGACAGTGTCATGTCGAAACCGGAATCCCGGATACTCCAGGTAATCAACTCGCGGGTGCTGGGCACCAGCAGCGCGTGGAAGCTGTCGAGTGCCACGCCAGCCGGTTCCGAGCTCACGACACATGCTGCGCAGCCGTCGCCGAACAGAAGAAACAGGAGCATCTGCTCAAGGTCGGTCGTGTCCTTCAGATGGAGGGTGCATAGTTCAAGGTTGACGACAAGCACTCGGGCGGAGGCTTCCGAGCGAACGATGTGACGGGCCAGCTTGAGCGCGTTTATGGCCGCATGGCAGCCCATAAATCCGACCATGGTGCGCTCGACCGTGCTTGGAAGTCCGCAGCGCTCGATGAGTTCGAAATCGAGGCCGGGCGCAGAGAAACCGGTACAACATGTCACCACGAGATGCGTGATGCGGTCTCGTTCCGGTCCGAGCTGCAAGGTGTCGACGGCCTTTTGGGCCAGGACCGGCGCGTCTTTCTCGAACTTCAGCATTCGCGCTGTGGTGTCGGGAAAATCACCACGCAGGTAGAAGCCTTCGGCATCGACGCAGTCGCCTTCCGGCAGATTGCTCGGCGCAAGACAGGAGTATCGATGCTCTATCCCACACTTGTCAGCCATGCGCTGGAACAGCAGCGAGTTGCGCCGGTCATCATGAAGCATTGACTGCGCGAAGCGGCGGAAGGGTTCGTGAATGTCGTAGGGTGGCACTGCCGTGGCGACGCGATTTATGTAGGCAGTTTGCATCGGCAAGCTTTCCGGCGGCGCGCGGCGTTGACCACCGCGAGCATGGGTACCTCGCAGAGAGAACGCTCGCCGAGCCCGAATTACAACGGCCGCGCGGTGCGACCGGGGTCAACACTGTGTGAAGGCTCGCGTCGGCGTGGTAGCCCCGCGCCGGTCGGAAAACACTCAGCGTGGCTCGAGAGGCTGTGATCTGCCGTTCGTTGCAGGTTTCGAGGCGCGAAGCCGGCCGAGGGGGCGGGTGCCGGCGGTTCGAAGCCTGAAGCGGGAGCAGCAAAAAGACGCGCGGTGCCATTTGGCGGAAAACATCAAGATCGGGCCAATATTGCCAAATGTTCCTCAACTCCCTGAAAGGCGAACTGCAAGGGTGGATTTGTTGTGATACTCTCGATGAGCTCGGGGAGTATGCTGACAATGCTGCTGGAGCGAGAGGATCCACTTGAAGCTTTGCTGGCATCCGCGCGGAGTTCTGCGGCGGGCCGCGGCGGCACTGTGCTGCTCGAGGGGGAAGCTGGCATAGGCAAGACCTCGCTCTTGCAAGAATTCGCGGAACGTGCCGGCGAAGGCTGCCAGGTGTTATGGGGCTGGTGCGAGGCGCTTCACACACCCCGACCGCTCGGTCCCCTGCAGGACATGGCGCGATCACTCGACGTGCAAATAGTGGCACTGCTAGATCAGACGGCCGCGCCTGAGCGGCTTTTTCCTGCGCTGTTAAACGCGCTTCAGCGTGCCGAAGGTGCGACGGTGCTCGTCTTCGAGGATGTGCATTGGGCCGACAACGCGACGCTCGACCTCGTAAAGTACCTCGGTCGTCGTGTTTCTGTACTTCGTACAATGCTGGTCCTCACCGCGCGCAGCGACGAAATCGGCCCCGATCATCCCCTGACGCACGTGCTCGGCGATCTCCCATCGGCATCATTAACCCGCATAAGGCTCGAACCGCTTTCTCCTGAAGCAGTTGCCGTGCTGGCGCAGCAGGCGGGCCGCGCAAGCGCCGATCTCTACCGCGTCACAGAGGGCAATCCCTTCTTTGTCTCCGAGCTTCTGGCAAGCAGCGAGGTTGAGCCGGGGCAAATTCCCGATTCCATACGCGACGCGGTATGGTCGCGGCTATCACGCCTGACCGCCGGCGAGCGCGAGGTTCTGGAAATGATGAGCATCGCCCCCGGAAGCGTGGAACCGTGGCTGATCCGCGCCCTTCTGGGTAGCGAGGCCGAAATCCTGGTGGACCAGTGCGTGGCCCGCCGATTGCTGCGGCGAGACAGCCAGGGCGCCCTGACGTTCCGCCATGAACTTGCCAGACAGGCGACACTTGATCGGCTGTCGCCGAGCCTTCAGCGTTCACTTCATGCAAAGGTGGAGGCGGCGATATCCGAGCTTCCGGCGGCGCAGGCGAACGCGCAGCTTTCACGCAGGGTTCACCACGCCGCTGGCGCCGGTGACGGAGCGCGTGTTCTCAAACTTGCACCGCAAGCCGCGGCACGAGCTTCGCGTCTGGGAGCGCATCGCGAAGCCGCCTCGCATCTGGAGACGGCGCTCGGATATGTTGCCCACGCTCCGCCGGCACTTGCCGCGCAGCTCTATGAAGACTGGGCCTACGAGGCCGGACTGGCGCTGCTCGTCTACGACTCGATCATCGAGGCACGGCATCGCGCCATAGCGATCTGGCGGGAACTCGGATGCATTGACAAGGTAGGTCGCAATCTGCGCTGGCTTTCGAGGCTGCACTGGCGTCGCGGCGAGGGCGAGCAAGCGGAACATTTCGCTGACGAAGCCGTGCGTGAAGTGGAAAGCCTGCCCCCCGGGCCGGAACTGGCAATGGCCTACAGCACGCGCTCGCAGCTCAACATGCTGCACTATCGATTCGACGAAGCGATCGACTGGGGTTTGCGCGCGATCGCGTTGGCCGACCAACTGGGCGAAGTCGAAACGCGTGTCCACGCCCTGAACAATGTCGGCACCGCGCTCCTGTTCGCCAACCGCGAGGGCGGTCGCGAACTGCTGGAAGAAAGCCTCTCGCTGTCGCTCGAGCACGGGTTTCATGACCACGCATCGCGAGCCTACACCAACTTCGCCGAGCACGCTGTGGTGTTGAAGGACTTCGCCCTCGCCGAACGCCTGCTGGCCGAAGGCATCGCCTTCTGTGCCAGGTACGACCTCGATTCGGCGGCGCAATACCTGCTTGGCCGACAAGCTGAGCTTCGTATGGAGCAAGGCCGTTTTCGCGAGGCCGAGACGATCGCTCAGGGCGTCATGAGCCTGGAGCGCTTGCCCGTTGTAATGCACCTGCCGGCGCTGACCGTGCTTGGCAGAGTTCGTGCGCGGCTGGGCGAACCAAGCGGTTCAACTCTCCTGCAGCAGGCGCTCCAGGAGGCGTTGCCGACCGGCGAGCCACAGCGCATCATACCGGTCCGCCTAGCCCTGGCCGAAGCGGCCTGGCTTGCCGAAGACCTCAGCGCCAGCCATGAGCAATTGGCGGCTCTCGCCGCCATGGACCTCGGCAACTTCCGTCCCCCGGATATCGGCGAACTGGCGACCTGGTGGCGGCGATGCGGCATGGCGGGGCCGCTTCCCGCGCCCGGAACGGGAGTTCCCTCGCCGCGATCCGCCGAGCTTCGCGGCGATCCGTCTGCAGCCGCGGCGGAATGGACAAGCCTCGGTCTTCCTTATGAAGCGGCACTCGCACTGATGCAGGTTCGAGGAGGTGACGCCGGGCCAGCATTGGCTCGCGCCGTGACAACGCTCGAGACGATCGAGGCGCGTCCTGCCGCGGTGCTGGCGCGAAAGCTGGCGCAGCGCCTGGGCGTCGCAAATCAGTTGCCGAAGGCGCGCCGGGGTCCATACAAGGCTGCCCGCCACCACCCGCTCGGCTTGACCCAGCAAGAACAACAGGTGCTCGCCCTTATCGCCGAGGGCAAGAGCAACAAGGAGGTCGCGCGGCGCCTGTCGCGCTCGCCGCGCACGATCGAACACCAGGTTTCAGCTGTGCTCGGCAAATTCAACGCCGCCAACCGGATGGAAGTCCTGCTGCGCCTGCGTGGCGAGCCGTGGCTGCTGTCGAGCCGCTCCAGGAAAGCCAACAGCCAAAACTAGGAAGCTGGCTGCCAAAAAATGGGTGGTCGTACCCATGGCTGCGAGAAGTTGTACCGTAATTATAGTCGCACGCTCTGATCCTAAGGAGAAATGGCGATGACCGGACGTTTTCCTGCAATTGCAATCGCCCTGCTCGCAGCAACAGGCACCACTGCCGCGTCGGAACTGATGCCGGAAAGCGGGCACAGCATTCATGTCGGCCGTTTCAAGGGTGCCGTCCATTACACGGTCGAGCAAGACGGCTATCGGGTCGTCGCGACCCTGGCTTCCGGGGACGAGGAGCAGCCGATCCGGTTCGTCTCAACGCTCGGCCCCGGCCAGCGCATGATGATATCCGTGCCCCATGCCGCAGGCGAGCCCTCTGTCGATTTCGAGATCCTGCGCAACGGCGAAGCGATCCTTGTAAACGATCCAGTCTGGACGGCCGATCTGGTTGACTGAGTGCGGACCTGTGCCACGGCCGTATCTGGACGTGAGAATCGAGACCTAACGATCCCTGATGTCCCGCTCTTCCGCACATGGGGGGCGTGGGGGGCAAACCGGCCTTAGTATCGGTAATGAATCAGTCTGCCAAATCGAGTTGGCGATCCCGGCAGGATTCGAACCTGCGACCATCGGCTTAGAAGGCCGGTGCTCTATCCAGCTGAGCTACGGGACCACACTCTGGCGGCCAGAGCGCCTGAGGTTTGGCTCAGTGCGTCCAGGGCGTCCTGCGGTCATAGCGGAAATTGTCCGCATAGGAAATCTGGCGGCGCGCGGTTTCCTTGGGTTCCTGCACGCGGTAGTCGATTCCGTGCTTCTCGGCGTAGGCGATCGCCTCTTCCTTGGTGCCGAAGGACAGGCGAATCTGGCTCTTCATGTCGCGCGAACTGGTGTAGCCCATGAGCGGATCGATCCTGCGCGGCAGTGCGGGGTCGAATTCGAGCACCCAATGACCGGTCTTGGCCTTACCCGACTGCATCGCCGTCTTGGCGGGGCTGAAAATGCGCGCGGACATTCTTTCCTCATCCATGCTTGCGATGGTCGGAGTGGCAGGATTCGAACCTGCGACCCCCTGATCCCAAATCAGGTGCGCTACCAGGCTGCGCTACACTCCGGACCCTTGGGGGCTATAGAGTTCAAGGCCTTACGAAGCAAGCCCCCATTGTGGGAAAAACGGTGCAACGACGCCACGCGCGGCAAAAATCCGGTGATCAGGGCGCAAAGCCGAAGTAACGCGCCCGGAGCGCTTCCAGATCGCCGCTTTCCTGCGCCGCAAGCACGGCGATCGATGCAGGTCGCCTCAGCGGGCTTCCCGCGGTGAATGCAAAGCCGTACTTGTCTGGCTGGAAGATGTTGCCGATCACCTTGAGGTTCATCTCGGGGTTTGTGAAGGTGAAATATTCCAGCACCGGGCTGTCGGCGACGACTGCGTCCACCTCGGCGTTGACCAGGGCCGTCGCTGCGTCCTCGATGTGATCGTACGCCGCCGTGGCGATGAACAACGACTTCATGTAGGCCTCGGATACGCTGCCGGCCCGAACCCCGACGATCTTGCCGCGCAGATCCGTCAGTCCGTTGATCTCGTTGGTGAGTTGAACGGCCGTCATCACGCTGGCCACCGATGACGTGAAATAGGCGATGACCGCTATGCCACACACCATCCATACGGCCTGCCATGTCCGGCCAATCCAGCCGAACAGGTTCTTGCGCGTGGTCTTTCCCGATGTGGCGATCGACATCACATGGTAGAAGCTCTCGGCCAGGCCTTCGCGCCACCGCCTTGGAAAATCCGCGTCGAACCGCCTGTCGAACAGGGTCATGAGCAGCGTGGCCAGCATTATGCAGATCACGATCCAGGCATAGGTCCGGAGATGGCCTGCGTCTCCCAGCTTGCCCAGCACCTCCCCAAAGCTTGTCCCATCGTTGGATGGCACCATCAGGCGAAGCCCGGCATCGAACCAGGGGTGGCTGAAATCGACAAGATTGGCGCGGTTTTCCGTGATGCTCAGATTGGTGACCGCGACATCGACGGCACCGCTCGAAACGGCCTCAACCAACTCGCCGTAGTTCTGAAACGGTCGATATTCGGAGGCGACCTTGAGCTTGCCGGCGACCCTTTCCCAAAGCTCTATCGCCATGCCGGAATAGCTTTCGCCTTGGCGGAACACGAATGGCGGGCTGAGATAGACCCCGACAGTTACGGTCCGAGGCTGAACCTGGTTTTCCTCGGCGCGCGTCCCTCCAGTGAAGAGGAGCATCGCCAAAGCCAAAAAAATGACCAAGCCGGCCATCGATTGAGAGCGAGGTGCCAGAGTCCACATGCCGAAGTCGCCGATAATTATCCGTGTGAGGCGACCGTTGCAGACAAATCTTACGATTGTCTTGACCGGAGAACCCCATGCCGCGGCGGCGCCGCGGGTTGCTTGGAGCAGTGCCCGCGGCGGGGAGGTATGCGCGCCGGCTAAGCCGCGTTTGCGGCTGCCAGCCCGCGCTGGATGTCGGCCTTGAGGTCCTCGATATTTTCCAGCCCGATTTGCAGCCGAAGGAGCGGGCCTTCGTAGGGCCCCTTGGCGATGGTACGGTCGCCGAGGAAGACGTGCACGGCTAGGCTTTCATAGCCGCCCCACGAATAGCCGAGGCCGAAGATCTCCAGCGCGTCGAGGAAGGCGTGCGCCTGCTTCTGGCCGCCGCCAGCCAGCACGACGGAGAAAATGCCGCTCGAGCCCGAGAAATCGCGTTTCCAGATTTCGTGGCCGGGGTGGCTCTCCAGGCCCGGGTGCAGAACCTGCGCCACGCCGGGCTGCGTCTCCAGCCAGCGCGCGATCTCCAATGCGCTCTGTTCGTGCCGCTCGAGCCGGACGCCCATGGTGCGCAGGCCGCGCAGCACCTGGTAGACGTCGTCGGGCGCCGGGCAGCAGCCAAGTGCCAGGAAGCCTTCATGCAGCCGTTCCCAGCACGCTTCGTTGGCAGAAACGGTGCCCAGCAAGATGTCCGAGTGGCCGGCCGGATATTTGGTTGCCGCGTGGATCGACACGTCCACGCCATGGTCCAGCGGCTTGAAGTAAAGCGGGGTCGCCCAGGTGTTGTCCATCATCACCACCGCGCCTCCGGCATGGGCGGCCTTGACGATGGCCGGGATGTCCTGGATCTCGAAGGTGTTGGATGCGGGGGATTCGGTAAACACGACTTTCGTGTTCGGCTTCATCAAGGCGGAAATACCCGCACCCACATGCGGGTCGTAGTATTCGATCTCCACGCCCAGCCGCGTCAGCATGGTGTTGGCGAAGTGGCGCGTGGGCATATAGACGGAATCGACGATCAGCGCATGGTCGCCGGCGGAAAGGAAGGCGAGGAGTGGAACGGTCACGGCCGCCAGTCCCGAGGGCACGATGATGGTGCCGGCGGACCCTTCCAGGCTGTCGATCGCGGCTGCCAGCGCGTCCGTCGTCGGCGTGCCGCGTGTGCCGTAGGTGTATTTCTGGGCGCGCGCGGCCATTGTCGCGGCGTCGGGGAACAGCACGGTGGAGGCATGCACCACCGGCGGATTGACGAAGCCGTAGAAGTCGCGCGGGTCGTTTCCGGTATGAGCCAGTTGGGTATGGATACCCGTATTGGTGAAATCTCGCTTTGCCATGGCATCCTGCTCTGATCAGACGCCTTGGCATAAGACGGCATTTCTGCCGGCGCAACTGCACAGGTCCGGGCTTCTTGTACTCCAGCGAGGCTGCGGCGGCAGCGCAGTCCCTATGGAACCCGGAAAGCCGCTGCGGCGCGGAACATTTGCCGAACTGCGCATCATCCCCCGATTTGCGTGCAGGGAGACCATTTCGCCTTGACGTGATGGTGATAATCGCTTTCGATGATTTTCGCTAATGGGAGGACAGCAACGCAACCATCGCTGCGATCTGCGTTCCGGAAACGGGCCGGAACGGTGCTGCCGCTTTTGCGGGACAACGGGGGTTATTCCCGAACAACAACAGACAAGGGGTCAGTGGGTAATGAAAAACACCGTGAAATTCATTCTGAGCGCTGCCGCATTCGGGGTTGCCGCTCTCGCAGCTTCAGCCGCATCCGCAGACACGCTGAGTGACGTGAAGGCCAAGGGCTTCGTGCAGTGCGGCGTCAACACCGCTCTCGCCGGTTTCTCCGCGCCTGACGACAAGGGCGAATGGAAAGGTTTCGACGTCGATTTCTGTCGCGCCGTGGCCGCAGCCGTTTTCGGCGATCCCACCAAGGTGAAGTTTACCCCCACCAACGCCAAGGAGCGCTTTACCGCCCTGCAGTCGGGCGAAATCGACCTTCTGGCCCGCAACACCACCTGGACGCTCAGCCGCGACACCGCGCTCGGCCTCAACTTCGTGGGCGTGAACTACTATGACGGCCAGGGCTTCATGATCAACGCCAAGAAGCTTCCGGGCGTCAATTCGGCGCTTCAGCTTTCCGGCGCTTCGGTCTGCGTGCAAAGCGGCACCACCACCGAGCTCAACCTTGCCGACTTCTTCAAGGCCAACAACCTCGAATACAATCCGGTTGTGTTCGAAAAGCTGGAAGAGACCAACGCGGCCTATGATTCGGGGCGTTGCGACGCCTATACTACCGACCAGTCCGGCCTCTATGCCATCCGCCTGACGCTGGCGTCGCCGGACGATCACATCGTCCTGCCGGAGATCATCTCCAAGGAGCCGCTGGCCCCGGCCGTGCGCCAGGGCGACGACAAGTGGTTCGATGTCGTCAAGTGGACGCTGAACGCGTTGGTGCTCTCGGAAGAGCTCGGGATCACCCAGGCCAATGTCGACGAGATGAAGAACTCGACCAATCCGGACATCCAGCGCGTGCTGGGTACCGAAGAGGGCAGCAAGCTGGGCGCCGATCTCGGCCTGGAGAACGACTGGGTCGTGAACATCATCAAGGGTGTCGGCAACTACGGCGAGATTTTCGACCGTAACATCGGTGCCGGGAGCCCGCTGAAGATCGCGCGCGGTCTTAACGCGCTGTGGACTAAGGGTGGATTGCAGTACTCTATGCCCATCCGCTGAGTGATCTTCGGTTCCGGGGGGCGCCGGGCGCCTCCCGTCTCCGTGCAAAGGGAGACTACATGGCTTTGCAGGGCACGATTCGCGAAAGCGGAAATTCGGGCGCTTCCTACCTGAACGACCCGAAAATCCGTGGGCTGATTTACCAGCTCTTACTGTTTGTGGCTCTGGTAGGCTTCGCCTATTGGATCGTCGGCAATACAATCGAAAACCTGAGGCGCGCCAATATTTCCTCGGGCTTCGACTTCCTCAATGGCCGCGCCGGCTTCGACATCAGCGAAACGCTGATCCGCTATTCGTCCAACGACACCTACTGGCGGGCCCTGCTCGTGGGGCTGGTCAACACGGGCGTGGTGGCGGTCATGGGCATCGTCACCGCCTCGGCTATCGGCTTCCTAATCGGCATCGGGCGCCTTTCCGACAATTGGCTGATCCGAAAGATATCCACGGTTTACGTCGAAATCTTCCGCAACATCCCGCCCTTGCTGGTTATCTTCTTCTGGTATCTGGGCGTGCTTTCGGCGCTGCCGCAGCCGCGTGAGAGCATCGCGCTTCCCTTCGGCGCCTATCTCAACAATCGCGGCTTTTTCTTTCCGGGGGCTATCTGGGGCGAAGGGGCTTGGCTCATTCCGGTCGCCTTGCTGGTGGCAGTGGGGCTTTGCTGGTTCGTTGCCCGTCGTGCGCGGCAGCGTCAGGCCGAAACGGGAGAGCGGTTTCCGGTGTTCTGGACCTCGGCCATCCTGTTGGTCGGGCTGCCGCTCCTGGCATTCGTGGCCGCGGGCTTTCCCGTAAGCTTCGAGTTTCCGCAGAAATCCACCTTCAATCTGCTCGGCGGCTCGCAGATAAGGCCGGAGTTCCTGTCGCTCTATCTCGCGCTGTCGTTCTATACCGCGGCCTTCATCGCCGAGATCGTGCGGGCTGGCATATTGGGCGTCAACAAGGGGCAGACCGAGGCGGCCTATGCGCTCGGGCTGCGCCGGGGGCAGACCTTGCGCCTTGTCGTGGTGCCGCAGGCGCTGCGCATCATCATTCCGCCGCTCACCAGCCAGTATCTGAACCTTACAAAGAACTCGTCGCTGGCAATCGCCATCGGCTACCCCGACCTGGTGCATATCGGCGGCACGATCCTCAACCAGAGCGGTCATTCGATCGAGATCGTCGCGATCTGGATGGTCGTCTATCTCGGCCTCAGCCTGCTGATGTCCGGTTTCATGAACTGGTTCAACGCCAGGGTGGCGCTGGTGGAGAGATAGCCATGTACAAATCCGATCTCGTCTATGTGCGCCAGCAATTGGACGCGGACGAGCGCCCGCCGGTCAACGAGCAGGGCGCCATGGCCTGGCTGCGCAAAAATCTCTTCGCTTCGGTGCCCGATACGATTCTCACCTTCCTGGGCCTCGCCCTTCTGGCGCTCATACTGCCGCCCTTGTTCCGGTGGGCGTTTCTGGAGGCGCAATGGTTCGGAACGGACCGCACCTTCTGCGCCACGGTCTCGCAGGGCGGCATCCAGCCCGATGGCTGGTCGGGTGCGTGCTGGGCCTTCGTGCGTGCGAAGTTCCTGCAATTCATGTTCGGGCAATATCCGATCGACCAGCGCTGGCGCGTGCTGCTCACCGGCGCAATCTTCGTCGGGCTGCTGGGGCCCTTGCTGGTGCCGGGCGCGCCCTACAAGCGGCTCAACGCCATCCTTCTTTTCGCAGCCTTTCCCTTCATTGCCTTCTTCCTGCTCGTGGGCGGTGTGTTCGGTCTCCCCTTCGTCGAAACCGCGCGCTGGGGCGGGTTGACGATCACGCTGGTACTTTCGATCGTAGGCATCGCGGTATCGCTGCCCGTCGGCATCCTGCTGGCGCTGGGGCGGCGCTCCAAGCTGCCGGTCATCAAGCTTGCGAGTGTGATCTTCATCGAGACGATCCGCGGCGTGCCGCTGGTGACGGTGCTGTTCATGGCCAGCGTCATGTTCCCGCTTTTCCTGCCGGCCGGCATGACCTTCGACAAGTTCCTGCGCGCCTTGATCGGCGTGGTGCTGTTTGCCTCCGCCTATATGGCCGAAGTGGTCAGGGGTGGTCTGCAGGCGATCCCCAGGGGGCAGTATGAGGGAGCGGCGTCGATAGGCCTCAGTTACTGGCAGACGATGAACCTGGTGATACTGCCGCAGTCGCTGCGGCTGGTAATCCCGGGTATCGTCAACACCTTCATCGGGCTCTTCAAGGATACGAGCCTGGTGACTATCATAGGCATGTTCGATCTGCTCGGCATCGTGCGCCAGAACTTCTCGGACGCCAACTGGGCCTCGCCTCAAACGCCGATCAGTGGGTTGGTATTCGCGGGGTTCATTTTCTGGCTGTTCTGTTTTGGCATGTCACGCTATTCGATCTATATGGAACGCCGGCTTGCAACCGGTCACAAACGATAAAGGGGTTCGGCCTATGGCCACAGAAAACGCAGTCAGAGCCGAAGAGATCCGGGTCGACGCCGCCAAAATGCACATCTCGGAAACGGATGTGGCCATCGACATCGTGGGCATGCACAAGTGGTATGGCGAATTCCATGTGCTGAAGGACATCAACCTGCGCGTGATGCGCGGCGAGCGTATCGTCGTCTGCGGGCCGTCCGGCTCGGGCAAGTCGACCATGATCCGCTGCATCAACCGGCTGGAGGAGCACCAGAAGGGCAAGATCATCGTTGATGGCAAGGAACTTACCAACGATCTCAAGAAGATCGACGAAGTGCGCCGCGAGGTCGGCATGGTGTTCCAGCACTTCAACCTGTTCCCGCACCTGACGATCCTGGAGAACTGCACGCTCGCGCCGATCTGGGTGCGCAAGATGCCGAAGAAGCAGGCCGAGGAAGTGGCCATGCATTTCCTCAAGCGGGTGAAGATCCCCGAACAGGCTCACAAATATCCGGGCCAGCTTTCGGGCGGCCAGCAGCAGCGCGTGGCGATTGCGCGCTCGCTGTGCATGAACCCGCGCATCATGCTGTTCGATGAGCCGACCTCGGCGCTCGACCCCGAAATGATCAAGGAAGTGCTGGAAACCATGGTTGGCCTGGCCGAAGAAGGCATGACCATGCTGTGCGTGACGCACGAGATGGGCTTTGCGCGCAAGGTCGCCAACCGGGTCATCTTCATGGATCAGGGCCAGATCGTCGAACAGAACACGCCGGGCGAGTTCTTCGACCACCCGCAGCACGAGCGGACAAAACTGTTCCTGTCGCAGATCCTGCATTGATCCGTCAGTGCCGCACGAATAGAGCCCGGCTGGAATCCAGCCGGGCTTTTTTGTCAGCGCGACTGACCTCCAGCGAGGCATGGAAGAGGGCGCGGGCTTGTGGAAACCGGAAAGGCTCAGCCCGATGTGGGTTCCCAGCCGTAGAGCCAGTCTAGGTCGGCCGCGAGCTTCTCTGGCGGCAGGGTCTTCAGCACGAGGTTGCGGGCCAGCGCGACCGGCCCCCAGGCCTGCCAGGCGAAATGGTTGAAGGCGCCGCGCCGGGCCACAGCCGCCACGCGCGGCCGCCGCGAAGCTTCCCATGCCGCGAGGGCGGGATCGAGCTCACCCGACCTGTCCGCCACGAAGGCGGCAAGCGTATCGGCGTCCTCGATGGCCATGGCCGCGCCCTGTGCCGCAAAGGGCGTCATTGCATGCGCGGCGTCGCCGATGAGCGCGACGCCCGACGCGATCCAGCGGGTTTTCGCCGGCACGGTGTGGATCGGCCATGCGGTCCACGGGCCCGCATCTTCGGCCAGTCGCGCCAGGGCAGGGGCGGTGTGGCGCATCGCCCGCCTCAGCATGGCGACATCGGCCCTGTCCGCCCAGCCCTCGGCAAGCTCCTTGCCGGGCGTGAAGGCGACGAGATTGAACGCTGCGCCGCCGCGCACCGGATAGGCAATGAGGTGAAAGCCCGAATGCAGGAACGCATTGACCGCGTCGTCGGAAGCGAATGAGGCGAATGCGCGCCCCGCCTCGCTGTCGCTTTGGATCACCGTGCGCCAGGCCAGTTCGCCATGGAACTGGCTGCCGCCTCCACCGACCAGGCCTCGCACCGAGGACCAGACGCCGTCTGCGCCGACAAGAAGCAGGCCGTTAGTGTCTGCGGTAGTGCCGCCAGGCGCTTGGAAACTGGCGGAGATACCAGAGCCATCGCCGCTAAACCCGCACAGTTCGGCGCCCTTGGTCAGCCTGATCGCAGGCAGACGCGATACGGCCTCCAGCAGTGCGGCCTGCAGATCCGCCCGGTGGAGGACCAGATAGGGCGCACGCCAACGCTGTTCGGCGCTGGCACCCAAAGGCACACGGGCGAGTTCGGTAAGCGTCCTTGCGTCGCGCAGAATCACGCTCTGAGGGTGCACCGCTTTCGGCAGGAGCAACTCCAGAACGCCCAATCGATCCAGAATACGGGTGGCGTTAGGGGATAGCTGCAGGCCCGCGCCGACCTCTACGAGGCTTTCGGAGCGCTCGAAGATCTCGACCGAAAAGCCGCGCCGGGCAAATGCGAGGGCCGCTGCGAGGCCGGCTATGCCGGCTCCTGCGACGATAATCTGACGGGAGCGCGAGATGTCCATTGGACCGGCCGCCGCGCGAAAACGCCTGTCAGGCGGCCTGGATCTTATAGAGGCAGTTTTCCGGGCGCGTCTCGTTGGCCTTCAGGCTGGCGTTAAAACGATAGAGCGTCGAGCAATAGGGGCAGACCTTCTCCGAATCGGCGCCCATGTCGAGGAACACGTGCGGATGGTCGAAGGGCGGGGTGGCGCCCACGCACATGAATTCCTTCACGCCGATCTCGATCACGGCGTGACCCGCGTCATTCTGGAAATGGGGAATGGAACCGCCGGCCATGGCTTTCTCCTGTCACTTGCAGCCTGCTCATAGCAGGGGTTTGGTGCTTCGCCAATCGCTTTGCAAGCCGTGCGAAATCAAACTGTCGCAAATCCCTGTCAGGAGGTAAGCTAGGCGCAACAAGCGGCGAAGCGCCGTAAAAGGATAAAGAGGGAAATGAACGAACTCAGGCCGGTCCAGACCGAATTCACTACCGTAAGCACTGCCGACGGCGACGTTTCTTCCGGCAACCCGGACCGATTTGTCAATCGTGAGTTCTCCTGGCTTCAGTTCAATCGCCGAGTGCTGGAAGAATCGCAGAACCAGCGGCATCCGCTGCTGGAGCGAGTGCGCTTCCTGTCGATTTCCGCCGCCAATCTCGACGAGTTCTTCATGGTGCGTGTGGCGGGCCTCGCCGGTCAGGTCCGGCAGGGGATAGCTGTCCGCAGCCCCGACGGCCGCACGCCCGAGCAGCAGCTCGAACAGATATTGGTGGAGGTGGAGCGCCTGCAGGAGGATCAGCAGAAGAGCTTGTCCAGCCTGGCGGAGCTCCTGAAAAAGGAGGGTATCGAAAGCGTCGCGGGCAACGCGTTGAACAAGGACGAGAAGGCCTGGCTGGAAGAACACTTCCTGGAGCAGATTTTCCCGGTTCTGACGCCCCTGTCGATCGACCCGGCGCATCCGTTCCCTTTCATCCCCAATCTTGGCTTCTCCATCGCCTTGCAGCTTCGCCAGCGCGACAGCGGCGAGGAAATGACGGCATTGCTGCGGCTTCCTCCGGCGCTGAAGCGCTATATCCGGCTGCCGTCACGCAAGAGCTGCGTGCGCTTCATTCCTCTGGAAGCCACCGTCAACCTGTTCATCGGAAAGCTGTTCCCCGGCTATGAGGTCAAGGGCGCGGGCACGTTCCGCATCATTCGCGACAGCGATATCGAGGTGGAGGAGGAAGCGGAGGACCTGGTCCAGCTCTTTGAGACGGCCCTGAAGCGGCGCCGGCGCGGCCAGGTGATCCGCATCGAATTCGACAACCAGATGCCGGACGAACTGCGCGAGTTCGTGGCCACCGAGCTTGGTGTGTCGCCCTCGCGCATCAGCGTGCTGACGGGGCCGCTGGCACTCAGCCAGATATCGGAGATCGTGGCGCTTCCGCGCGACGACTTGAAGTTCCCGCCCTTCAACCCGCGCTTCCCCGAGCGCGTGCGCGACCATGGCGGCGACTGCTTCGCCGCAATCCGAGAGAAGGATTTCATCGTCCACCATCCTTACGAATCGTTCGACGTGGTGGTGCAGTTCCTGCGCCAGGCAGCGGCCGATCCCGATGTGGTGGCGATCAAGCAGACGCTGTACAGGACCTCAAACGACAGCCCCATCGTTCGCGCGCTGATCGACGCCGCGGAAGCGGGCAAGTCTGTCACGGCGCTGGTGGAGTTGAAGGCGCGTTTCGACGAGGAGGCGAACATCCGCTGGTCGCGCGACCTGGAGCGCGCCGGCGTGCAGGTGGTGTTCGGCTTCATCGAATTGAAAACACATGCGAAAATGTCGCTGGTGGTCCGCCGGGAGGAGGGCCGGCTGCGCAACTACGTGCATCTGGGTACCGGCAATTACCACCCGGTCACGGCGCGCATCTACACCGACCTTTCCTTCTTCACCACCGACCCGCATATCGCCCGGGATGTGGCGCAGCTTTTCAACTTCATCACCGGCTACGCGCAGCCGACCGAAGAGATGCTGCTGGCGATGTCGCCGCTGACGCTCAGGAGCCGCATTCTCAAGCACATTACCGACGAGGTCGCGCATGCCAAGGCTGGCCGCCCGGCGCAGATCTGGATGAAGATGAACTCGCTGGTCGACCCCATCATCATCGACGCGCTCTACGATGCCAGCCTTGCCGGCGTGGAAATCGACCTCGTGGTGCGCGGCATCTGCTGCCTGAGACCGCAGGTGCCCGGCCTGTCGGAGAACATCCGGGTGAAATCGATCGTCGGCCGCTTCCTCGAGCACAGCCGCATCTATTGCTTCGGCAATGGCCACGGCCTGCCATCCGACGATGCCATCGTCTATATCGGCTCGGCCGATCTGATGCCGCGCAACCTCGATCGCCGTGTCGAAACGATCGTTCCCATCCTGAATCCGACCGTGCACGAGCAGGTGCTGGGCCAGATCATGCTGGGAAATATCATGGACAACCAGCAAAGTTTCGAAGTATTGGCAGACGGTACCTCGCGGCGCATCGTGCCGGACGAGGGCGAAGAACCGTTCAACGCGCAGGAATACTTCATGACCAATCCTAGCCTGTCAGGACGGGGCGACGCCTTGAAGTCGCATGCGCCCAAGCGCATCGCGCAGTTCAAGCGCCGCAAGAAAACCCTAGCTATCCAGGGCTAACCCTCCTGATGATCGCACGATCCCAGGGGCGATTGCAGGATCGCCGACCGATTTCCGTCATAGATATCGGATCGAACTCGATTCGCCTGGTGGTCTATGAGGGCATCGCCCGCTCGCCCACCATCCTGTTCAACGAGAAGATGCTCGCCGGGCTGGGGCGCGGCATTGTTGCGACAGGAAAGCTCGACCCCGAGGCGGTTACCCGCGCCATAGAGGAATTCGGGCGATTTCGCGCACTCTCGGACCAGGCCGGCGCCGGCGACCTTTATGTGATTGCCACTGCCGCGGCGCGAGAGGCGGAAAACGGCCTGGACTTCATCCACCGCGCCGAGAAGATCCTGCGCACTGAGATCCGCGTTCTGAGCGGCCGCGAGGAAGCCCACTATTCGGCCCTCGGCGTATTGTCGAGCTTCCACCCGGCCGACGGCATTGTGGGCGACCTTGGCGGTGGCAGTCTCGAATTGGTCGAGGTCGAAGGCGAAAATATCGGCGACGGCATAACGCTGCCACTGGGTGGCCTCCGCCTGCAGGACATGGCCAGGAACTCGCTTGCCGCTGCGGCACGTATTGCCCGCGAGGAGATGACCCGGGCCAGGCTCTTGAGGCGGGGGCAGGGCAGGGTGTTCTACGCAGTGGGGGGCACGTGGCGTAACCTTGCCCGGCTGCATATGAACATGACGAACTATCCGCTCAGCGTCATGCATCATTATGAAATGAGCATCGAAAGCTGCCTGCCCTTCCTGCGCCAGGTCGCCAAGGGCGATGTCGACAAGATGAAGGGCATCGAAGGCGTGTCCAAGAACCGGCGCGCGCTCCTGCCATACGGCGCGGCCGTTCTGCTCGAGATCATCGCCAAGATGAAGCCGTCCAAGGTCGTGGTTTCGGCCCATGGCGTGCGCGAGGGCTTCCTCTACTCGCTGCTGTCGCCGCGCGAACAGAAGCTCGACCCCCTCATTTCCGCGTCGGAGGAACTGGCGGTGCTGCGCGCCCGTTCGGTCACCCATGCGCATGAGCTGGCGCGCTGGACCGGCCAGTCCTTCGCTGCTTTCGGCGTCGACGAGACTGAGGACGAAGCCCGCTATCGCCAGGCGGCCTGCCTGCTGGCAGACATCGGCTGGCGCGCGCACCCGGAGTATCGGGGCACGCAGTCGCTCAACATCATCGCGCATGCCTCATTCATCGGCGTCGACCATCCTGGCCGTGCCTATCTGGCGCTGGCCAGCCTCTATCGCCATGAAGGCATTTCCAACGATGCCGGCGCCGCCGAACTCAGGTCGCTGGCCACGCCTCGTTATCTGGAGCGGGCCCGGCTGCTGGGCGCGCTGTTCCGGGTCGTCTATCTCCTCTCGGCCTCGATGCCGGGGGTTATCCCCAAACTGCGTTGGGAAGAACGCGACGATGGGGTGCTGGCGCTGGTGATCCCGACGGAGTTCGGCGACTTGCTCGGAGAGCGCCCGGCAGGGCGGCTCGGGCAACTTGGCAAGCTGATAGGGCGCAAGCTCGTTATGGCCGTGGAAGGCGAGCCGGCCTTCGTGGCTGGGAAGTGACGCCAGGTCGTCCAACGAAAAAGGCCCGGTCGAACCGGGCCTTTTTGCTGAAGCGTGTGCTTGCTTTCGGTTAGGCGCGCCGGCCATCGACCGAATAGGCACCCGGGCCAAACGCGGCAAGGACCAGGAGGCCGCCGGCCATGGCCAGGTTCTTCTGGAAATTGATGAGCTGCCCGGCGTCGGCCCAGTTCATGTGCGCGACCAAGGCCGAGGCAACGCAGAACAGTGCCAGCACATAGGCAGCAATGCGGGTCTGAACGCCAATGAGAACGGCAAGGCCGCCGAGGAGCTCGATCAGGCCGACGATCACGGCCGTGGCAGTCGGCACGGGCAGGCCGTAGCTGGCGAAATACTGTGCGGTACCGGCGATGCCGGTCAGCTTGCCGTAGCCGGCGAGGATAAAGATGATCGACAGCAAAATGCGGCCGAGGAGTACGATGGCACTGTTGGGCATGTTTCTTCCCCTGAGACGATGTTCGATGACGCGGAGTAACGCGGAACTGGTTTCAAGACGAGATCGAAACTTCCGAACGCATTGTATACCGATTCACACCTAATCGCACTCCGGCGTGCACAGCTGCCCGCCGGAGTGCGGATTGGTCGTCCCGAGGGATCAGGCGAGCGGTCAGCCCGGACGGGTCATGTCCTCCGGCCGCACCAGGCGGTCGAAGTCCGCTTCGCTGATATAGCCGCCACCCACCGCTTCCTCGCGCAGCGTCGTGCCGTTCTTGTGCGCGGTCTTGGCGATCTTGGCGGCATTGTCATAGCCAATGGTCGGCGCAAGAGCCGTGACCAGCATCAGCGAGCGCTCGAGCGCGGCCTTGATGTTGTCCTCGCGCGCCTCGATGCCGACCACGCAGTTGTCGGTAAACGAGATCGCCGCGTCGGCCAGCAGCTGGACCGACTGCAGGAAATTGTAGGCCATCAACGGGTTGTAGACGTTGAGCTCGAAATGGCCCTGGCTGCCGGCGAAGGTGATCGAGGCATGGTTGCCGAACACCTGCACGCAGACCTGCGTCAGCGCCTCGCACTGGGTCGGGTTGACCTTGCCGGGCATGATCGAAGAGCCGGGCTCGTTTTCCGGCAGCGACAGTTCGCCCAGCCCCGAGCGCGGGCCCGAGCCGAGGAAGCGGATGTCGTTGGCGATCTTGAACAGCGCAGCGGCGGCGGCGTTGATGGCGCCGTGGCTGAACACCATGGAATCATGGGCCGCCAGCGCCTCGAACTTGTTCGGCGCCGTCACAAAGTCGATGCCGGTGATGTCGGCGATGCGCTCGGCGACCTTCTCGGCGAAGCCGACCGGCGCGTTGAGGCCGGTGCCCACCGCGGTACCGCCCTGCGCCAGCTCGCACAGGCCGGGCAGCGTCATCTCGATGCGCTTGATGGAGGAGGCGACCTGCGCGGCATAGCCGGAGAATTCCTGCCCAAGCGTCAGCGGGGTGGCATCCTGCGTGTGGGTGCGGCCGATCTTGACGATGTGGTCGAAGGCTTTGGCCTTTGCATCCAGCGACGCGTGCAGGTGCTTCAGCGCCGGCAGCAGGTCATGGATGATCCGTTCCGCGCAGGCAATGTGCATGGCCGTCGGATAGGTGTCGTTCGACGACTGGCTCATATTGACGTGGTCGTTGGGGTGGACCGGCTTCTTCGAGCCCATAACCCCGCCCAGCATCTCGATGGCGCGGTTCGAGATCACCTCGTTGGTATTCATGTTGGACTGGGTGCCGGAGCCGGTCTGCCAGACAACCAGCGGGAAGTGATCGTTGAGCTTGCCGTCGATGACTTCCTGCGCAGCCTTGACGACGGCGTCGCCGATGGCAGGGTCAAGCCTGCCGAGCGCCATGTTGGCTTCGGCGGCTGCCCGCTTGACGATGCCCAGCGCCCGCACGATCGACAGCGGCTGCTTCTCCCAGCCGATCTTGAAGTTGCCAAGCGAACGCTGCGCCTGCGCGCCCCAATAGCGGTCGGTCGCGACTTCGATGGGCCCGAAAGTATCGGTTTCAGTTCTGGTTGTTTGAGCGCTCATGAGGCCGCCTCCGGGAAATTTTTATAACGCTGGCAACGGCCTACCGCTTTGCACAATAGGCTTCAAGTGCAGAGTGGGAAGCACGCCGAACCTAATCGGTTCAAAGCAGGGAACGGGCCGTGGGCGCCAGCCGAAGCCGTTCCGAAGGCCGGGTGAAATGCCTTTTCAGCCGCGGAAGGAGGTCTTGCGTCCAGACGGGGTCGGCTTCGAGGGCGGCTTCGTGGCGGGCATGGGCCAGGGCGTCGGCAAAGCGCTGAAAGAAGACGAATACGTTCTCTTCGTCCCGCACCGGCAGGCGAGGGAAGGTGTTTTCGGCGTGTTCGGTCACGAAGGCAGCTATCGGCGGGCCGCCATGCTGGGTGAGAAGCGGTGCGGCTTCTTCCGCCATGAGTGCCACGAACTCTGACTCGGTTTCCGGCGCGATGTGGAAGATCACGGCTGACAAGACCGTGAAGGAAGCAAGTTTGCCCAATTCGTCGCGCACGCTTCCGGCAAGATCGAACGCGGACCCCGCCCATGCCGGCTTCAGCAGCAGCACGTCGCTGTAGTCGATCATGGTAGCATTGGCGGCATCCTTGTGCGCCGCCCAAACCGGACCGCCGTAGAAAGCCTCCAGCGCCGCCTTGCGCGAGACCATGTCATCGAACCCGCGCAGCCAGACGAAGCAGTCCGGCCAGTCGAGGTCGCGGAACTGGCCGATCACATCCATGCCGGCCTCTTCCTGGCTTTCGATGAAATAGCCGTCGAAGATGCGGATAAGGTCCTCGCGGCGACCGTTGTGGAGCGTGTATCGCCTTAGCTCGACCACGGGCGAGAACGACCTAGATCGCTCCGGGGGTCTCCGTATCACAAGTTTCTCGGTCATGACCCTCTCGGCAGGCTTTCCTGTTTCATAACGGAACCGTTGCCCGGTTCTGTCAATCCGGTGTTGTCAGGAGCTTGCCCCGCCGGCATCAGCACCGAAGTGCGCCTCGCCAGCCTGGGCGGACCATCGCGGCGTGTGAGGACCAGGCGACCAAAGGAAGAAAGGCGCGCCTTGAAGCCCGCCTTTCTCCCGCCGCTACCAGAACAAGACGCTCAATGCGTGCGCTTGACCTTTTCCTTGGCGTCGCCATAGCCCTTCTGGATCTTGCCGGCCACCTTGTCGACCTTGCCCTCAGCCTCGGTGCGCTTGTTGCCGGTGAGCTTCCCGGCGGCTTCCTCGACAGCGCCCTTGGCCTGCTTTGCGACGCCTTTGATCTGGTCCTTGTTCACCATGTCCGTATCTCCCGAGTTTTTTCGTTGGCGTCGGCTAACGGCCTTCAACGCAAAAAGTTGCGAGATTGCTTCGCGTGGGGCAGGGGCGAATCGGCGCTGCGCAAACAAAAAGGGCGCCGCAAGGGCGCCCTTTCCGTAAGCCTGATGCTTTATGGATTTCCTTAGAAATCCATGCCGCCACTCAAGCCCGCTTGCGGGCTTGAGCATCTTTGGATGCAATGGGCGTGCTTTATGGATTTCCTTAGAAATCCATGCCGCCCATGCCGCCCATGCCGCCGCCGGGCATGCCGGGCATGCCGGCGCCGGAGTCCTTCTTCGGGGCTTCGGCGATCATGGCCTCGGTGGTGACCAGCAGGCCAGCGACCGAAGCGGCGTCCTGCAGAGCGGTGCGGACAACCTTGACCGGGTCGACGATGCCGAACGCGATCATGTCGCCATATTCGCCGGTCTGGGCGTTGTAGCCGAAGGTAGCCGACTTGTTCTCGAGGATCTTGCCAGCCACGATCGAGGCTTCGTCACCAGCGTTCGAGGCGATCTGGCGGGCCGGAGCCTGCAGAGCGCGACGCACGATGTTGATGCCAGCGGCCTGGTCGGCATTCTCGCCTTCCGCCTTGATGGCGAGCGAGGAGCGCAGCAGCGCAACGCCACCACCCGGAACGATGCCTTCCTCGACGGCCGCGCGGGTCGCGTTGAGGGCGTCGTCGACGCGGTCCTTGCGCTCCTTGACCTCGACCTCGGTCGCACCGCCGACGCGGATCACGGCAACGCCGCCGGCCAGCTTGGCGAGGCGTTCCTGCAGCTTCTCCTTGTCGTAGTCCGAAGTGGTCTCTTCGATCTGCTGCTTGATCTGGGCAACGCGGCCCTGGATCTCGGCCTTCTGGCCGGCGCCGTCGACGATGGTGGTGTTCTCCTTGGAGATCGACACCTTCTTGGCACGGCCCAGCATGTTGAGCGTGACGTTCTCGAGCTTGATGCCGAGGTCTTCGGAGATGACCTGGCCACCGGTGAGGATGGCGATGTCTTCCAGCATGGCCTTGCGGCGGTCGCCGAAGCCCGGAGCCTTGACGGCGGCGATCTTCAGGCCGCCACGCAGCTTGTTGACGACCAGCGTGGCCAGAGCCTCGCCTTCGACGTCTTCCGAGATGATGAGCAGCGGCTTGGAGGTCTGCACTACAGCTTCCAGAACCGGCAGCATGGCCTGCAGGTTGGAGAGCTTCTTCTCGTGCAGCAGGATGTAGGCGTCTTCCAGATCGGCGACCATCTTTTCCGGATTGGTCACGAAGTAAGGCGACAGGTAGCCGCGGTCGAACTGCATGCCTTCGACGACCTCGAGTTCGGTCTCGGCGGTCTTGGCTTCCTCGACCGTGATGACGCCCTCGTTGCCGACCTTCTGCATGGCCTCGGCGATCATCTCGCCGATTTCCTTCTCGCCGTTGGCCGAGATGGTGCCGACCTGGGCGACTTCTTCCGAGGTCTTGATCTTGGTCGAGCTCTTGACGAGGTGAGCCACGACTTCCGAAACGGCCAGATCGATGCCGCGCTTCAGATCCATCGGGTTCATGCCGGCGGCAACCGCCTTGTGGCCTTCCTGGACGATGGACTGGGCCAGAACGGTCGCGGTCGTGGTGCCGTCGCCGGCGATGTCGTTGGTCTTCGAAGCGACCTCGCGCACCATCTGGGCGCCCATGTTCTCGAACTTGTCCTCAAGTTCGATTTCCTTGGCGACCGACACGCCGTCCTTGGTGATGCGCGGGGCACCGAACGACTTGTCGATGACAACGTTACGGCCCTTCGGGCCAAGCGTCACCTTCACCGCGTCGGCAAGGATGTTGACGCCGCGCAGCATGCGCTCACGGGCATCGCGGGAAAACTTTACTTCTTTAGCAGCCATTTCTAAGCTCCTGGAGCGGGCCGTTTCCGGACCCGAAATTCAAAATTCTATGGGTGCGGTTGCTGAATTCAGCCGATGATGCCCATGATGTCGGATTCCTTCATGATCAGAAGGTCTTCGCCATTGAGCTTGACTTCGGTGCCCGACCACTTGCCGAACAGAACGCGGTCGCCGGCCTTGACTTCCAGCGGAACCACCTTGCCGGAGTCGTCGCGAGCACCCGAGCCGACGGCAACGATTTCGCCTTCCTGCGGCTTTTCCTTCGCGGTGTCCGGAATGATGATGCCGCCAGCAGTCTTCTCTTCAGACTCGACCCGGCGAACGACCACGCGGTCATGAAGCGGGCGGAAATTCGACTTTGCCATTTTGGTTATCCTTGGTGCGGATGTTGAACGATTCCTCCGTCCGGGCTTCCCGGACCAGCGTTAGCACTCGTTGGGATGGAGTGCTAACGCGAGGATCAAATAAGCCGGGGCCGTTTCGGAGTCAAGAAGCCGCAGGTCGGGCGAAGGCCAAACGCGGCGATTGCTAACACCTGTGAATTGCAGCATAAATATCCCACTCAGATGTACGTGGGCCTTTATGACCGTAACGGTCGGTTGGCAGTTCATCCGGCCTGAGTTCGCGTTGCGCGGTCCTCGCGCGCGCCCTCTCGGGCTGGATTGAACGATGTCGCTGGACACCGAAACCGAATTGCCTGCCGCGCAGGCTGCGATCTCTCTCGCTGTGGAAAGTGGGTCGTCGCGACGTTGCCCTGAGCGCGCCGGCGTGCCCACCAGCAAGATGAAGCGGTGGGGCAAGTACAAGTACTGGACCAAAAGGGACATCAACAAGCTGCGGCGGCTGGCGGCCGAGCAACTGCGGCCGTCCGAAATAGCGCGCCGTTTCAAGTTGCCGGTGCGTGCAGTCCGGTCGCGTGCTTTGAGGGAGCGCATCAGTCTGCTCCGTCCAGCTGGAGGCTGAGTTGCCAGGGCGGGACCTGTTCCACGCTTGCAAACCAAGGATTCGAGAGGAACGCCGGGCCAGCGCCTCGTGTGCTGCCGGAGCAACTGTTGCCTGCTGATGTGCGCTGCTGTTGGGCCTCTGGAAAGAGGGCGGCGGATCGAGGCGTTACCCTTTGAGCTGGCGAGTCAAATCTTTGCGATCCCCGCAAGACGGCTGTTGAATGCTAAGCATGCTTATAATATATCGCGCTCATGGAATTCGAAGGTACGGAAAGGCTCGGCTTTCTCATTCATGACGCGGGGCGTTTGATGCGCAGGCGCTTTGAGAAGCTGGGTCGCGAATATGGACTTTCCTCGGCGCAATGGCGGCTGCTGGTGCGCGTGGTGAAGGATGAAGGGGTCGCGCAGGCTCGCCTGGCTGAATTGCTCGAAGTCGAGCCGATCAGCGTGTCGCGGCTGCTCGACCGAATGGAGGAAGGCGGCTGGATTGAGCGGCGGCAGGATGCTGCCGATCGGCGCGTGCGGATGATCTTTCCGAGCGAAAAAAGCCGCGAAGCATTTGGAGCGATCAGGGCAGTGGCCGGGGACGTGTTCGAGCAGGCACTGACCGGCCTTTCGCCCAGCGAGCGCCAGGGGGTTCTCCGTGGGCTTGCGAAGATCATTGAAAATCTTTCCGACGCCGAAGCGCCGGACCACAAGCAGACATTGTTAAAGGGTGCAACAGGATGAATGCCGTTTCGAAACTCAACGACCATGTCACCGAGGTCGAAGCGGAAAAGCTCTCGCCGAAGGTGACCGTTGCCCAAGCTGATCAACAGGCCGCAAAGCCGGTGCGAAAGCGCCGTGCAGGCCGCATGTTCCTCATGCTCGCGCTGCCCTTGGCGCTGGTCGTTGGCGGCGGCTACGTCTGGGTGACCGGGGGACGCTACCAGGAAACGGACAACGCCAACCTGCGCCAGGCCAAGGTTTCGATTGCCTCGCAGGAGGCTGGCCGCGTGATTAGCGTGAACGTGGCCGACAACCAGATGGTCAAGGCGGGAGACGTTCTCTTCGTCGTCGACCCGGAGCCGTATCGCATCGCTCTGGCGCAGGCGGACGCCGCGTTGGCAGCGGCAAAGCTGAATGTCGAGCAGCTGCGGGCCGCCTACAGCCAAGCGGTGGCGCAGGAGCGCGTGACCGCCGGTGACGTGACCTATCTCCAGTCGCAGTTCAATCGCAGCATGGAGCTCGAAAGCCGCGGCTTCAGCTCGAAATCGAACCTGGATCAGGCGCGCCGCGACCTGGCCAAGGCGCAAGAGCAGCATGCCGCCGCGGTTCAGGGTATCGCCAGCGCGCGTGCCGCCCTCGGTGGCAATCCCGACATAGAAACCGACAAGCACCCGACCGTGCTCGCCGCGCAGGCGACGCGCGACAACGCAGCCTACGCGCTGGAGCAGACGACCGTGCGCGCCCCGGCCGACGGCATGATTGCCCAGGCCTCTTCGTTCAAGGTGGGCCAGTTCGTCGGAGTGGGCACGCCGCTGTTCAGCTTGGTCGAGACGGACGAATTGTGGGTGGACGCCAATTTCAAGGAGACCCAGCTCACCAATGTGAAGCCGGGGCAGAAGGCTGAAGTCACGCTCGACACCTATCCCAACCATCCGCTGAAGGCCACGGTCGAGGCGATCGGCGCAGGCACGGGCGCGGAGTTTTCGCTGCTGCCGGCGCAGAACGCGACCGGCAACTGGGTGAAGGTTACCCAGCGCATCCCGGTGCGGCTGAAGGTCGACACCGATCATCTGGATGTCGCCCTGCGCACCGGCATGAGCGCCACCGTGACGGTGGATACCGGCGTCGCCCGCGGCTTGCCGGGGCTGCTGTCCAGCGCGGTCGCAGCCGACAACGTGAAGTAACAGGAAAATCCAGCGGGCGCCTTCCGAGATGGCGTCCGCATTTCAGGTCCTAACCCATGAGCCCGACAACCCACGCCGAGGTCCCACACCGGGGACTGATAACGGTGTCGATCATGCTTGCGACGGTCATGCAGGTGCTCGACACCACGATCGCGAACGTCGCGCTGCCTTCGATGGTGGGCGACCTCGGTGCGTCGGCCGACACCATCAATTGGGTGCTGACCTCCTACATCGTTGCAGCCGCCATCATGACGCCGGTGACCGGCTGGCTGTCTGACCGTTTCGGGCGCAAGGAACTTTTCCTCACCTCTGTCGTGGGCTTCACCATCACCTCCATGGCTTGTGGCGTTGCATGGAGCCTGGAGAGCATGGTGACCTTCCGCCTGCTCCAGGGTGTGTTCGGCGCCGCGATCGTGCCGCTGTCGCAGACCTTTCTGCTCGACATCAACCCGAAGGAACGTCACGGCCAGGCAATGGCGCTGTGGGGCGCGGGCATCATGGTCGGCCCCATCATCGGCCCGACGCTGGGCGGCTGGCTGACTGAAAGCTTCAACTGGCGCTGGGTTTTCTTCATCAACCTGCCGGTCGGCATCATCGCCTTCCTCGGATGCGCCGCCTATCTGCCGGCCGTGGCCAAGCGTCTGCGCGGTTTCGACTTCTTCGGCTTCGCCATGCTCAGCCTGGGCGTTGGCGCGCTGCAGCTCATGCTCGACCGCGGCGCCGAGGTGGACTGGTTCTCCTCGGTCGAGATCTGGATCGAACTGGGCCTCGCGATCATCGGCTTCTGGGTCTTCATCGTGCATCTGCTGACGGGGCAGAACACCTTCATCGACCCGAAAATCTTCAAGGACCGCAATTTCGCGACCGGCCTGGTGTTCATCTTCGTCATCGGCGTCATCCTGCTGGCAAGCCTGGCGCTGCTGCCGCCGATGCTGTCGACGCTGTTCAACTATCCGACCATCACCACTGGCCTGATCATGGCGCCGCGCGGTGTGGGCACCATGATCTCGATGCTCATGGTCGGGCGGCTTGTGCGTATCATCGACGCTCGGCTTCTGGTCGTCACCGGCCTGTTGCTGACGGCGCAGTCGCTCTACACGATGTCCGGCTTCTCGCCGCAGATGGACTCCCACCTGATCATCGTTACCGGCGTTGTGCAGGGGCTCGGTCTGGGGCTGGTTTTCGTGCCGCTGTCGACGGTTGCCTTCGCAACGCTCGACCCGCGCTACCGCACCGATGCCACCAGCCTGTTCAGCCTTGTGCGCAATATCGGGTCTTCCATCGGCATCTCGGTGGTGACGGTGATGCTGACCCAGAACACGCAGATCAACCATTCCGAGCTGATCGCCAACATCACTCCCTACAATCAAAGCCTGCAGGCGCTGTCGCCGGACGCGGCGTCTGGAAACCTGGCTGCTCTGGCCCAGATCGACCGGCTGGTCACGCAGCAGGCGATGATGATTTCTTACGTCAACGACTTCAAGTTGATGATGATCGTCTCGCTCTGCGCCATTCCTCTGGCCCTGCTTCTGCGAAAGCCGAGGGTGGCGCCGGTCGGGGCAGCCGCGCCCGCCGCCCATATGGATTGATGCCGCGACGGGCCGCCTGAACAGCGGCGGCCGGTTCCGTGTTCCCTTTCGCCGGGGGCTCAGGCCGGGCCTGGCCCGACCGAAAGGTGGTGACACGCTGCGGCGCTTGGGCTAATCCCGGGCCGCCGGGCCATTCGCCCCAAGCAATCCCACGAAAGACGACAGTGAAGGAAATGCCATGACGGGGTCGCCCGAAACGATCGGAACGCTGGACGCCCTGACCGACCGCTACGCCGCCCTGCTGTGCGATGTCTGGGGCGTGCTGCACAACGGGATCGATCCTTTCCCCGAAGCTGGAGAGGCCTTGCGCCGTGCTCGGGAGAACGGGCTGGCCGTTGTGCTGATCACCAATTCGCCGCGCCCGCGCGACGGGGTGGTGGAGCAACTGGCGTCGATAGGGGTGCCGGAGGACGCATGGGATCGCATCGTCACCTCCGGCGATGTCACCCGTGACCTGATCCGCACGGCGCCGCGCAAGATCTTCCACCTCGGCCCCGAGCGCGATCAGACCATCTATGACGGCATCGATTGCGAACTGGTCGAGGAGTTCGAGGCGGATGCCGTGGTTTGCACCGGCTTGTTCGACGACGAAGTCGAGACGCCCGAGGACTATACCGAGATGCTGCAGCGGCTGCGTTCGCGCAACCTGCCTTTCATCTGCGCCAATCCCGACATCGTGGTCGAGCGCGGCGACAGGCTGATCTGGTGCGCCGGCGCCTTGGCACGTGATTATACGCTGCTTGGCGGGCGAACTCTTGTTTCGGGCAAGCCGCACCGCCCGATCTATGCCGCCGCGCTTGACGCAGCCGGTGAAGTTCTGGGGCGCCAGGTTGCCCCCGAAGAGGCGCTCGGCATCGGCGACGGCATGATGACTGACGTGAAGGGCGCGGCCGACAATGGCCTGGACGTGCTCTATGTGTCCGGCGGCATCCACGCCGGCGATTATGGCGATGCGCTCAACCCCGATCTGGAGCGGCTTTCGGATTTCCTCGAAAAGCACGGCCATCGTCCGCTGGCGGTCATTCCCAGGCTTCGGTAGAAGAGCATATGAGCCAGTCCTTCCAGCGCATTTGCGATACCCAGAGATTGCCAGAGCCGCTGCGCGGCGGCGTGGTGGCTATTGGCAATTTCGACGGTGTGCATCGCGGCCATCAGGCCGTTCTGGACCGGGCGCTGGAGGAGGCGCAGCGGCGCGGAGTGCCGGCACTGGTGCTGACTTTCGATCCGCATCCGCGCATGGTGTTCCGCCCCGAGACGCCGCTGTTTCTTTTGACCCCGCCGCCGTTGAAGGCTCAGATTCTGGCCGAGCTCGGCTTTGCCGCCGTGGTCGAGCAGCCCTTCACACGCGAATTCGCGAGCCTCGATGCCGAGCGCTTCGTAGCCGAGACACTTCACGACAAGCTCGGCATCTGCCACGCGGTGACCGGCTTCGACTTCCACTTCGGCAAGAACCGCCAGGGCGGCCCGGCCTACCTGATGGATGCCGGCGAGCGCCTTGGCTTTGGCGTCACGCTGGTGGACGCATTTCGCGACGAGGGGGCGGAGATCGTGTCCTCAAGCCGCATACGCGAACTCCTATGTGATGGCGAAGTGGCGGAAGCGGCCGGCCTGCTGGGCTATCGCTTCACCGTCGAGGCAAAGGTGACCGGCGGCAAGCAGCTTGGCCGCACACTCGGGTTTCCCACTGCCAACATGGCGCTGCCGGAAAGCACCGCGCTGAAGCACGGTATCTATGCCGTGCGCTTCCGCGGAGGCGACGGCACTCTGCATGACGGTGTTGCCAGCTTCGGCCGTCGTCCGACCGTGGACGACAATGGAGCGCCCCTGCTGGAAACTTTCCTCTTCGACTACTCGGGCGATCTCTACGGCCAGACCTGCCGGGTCTCGCTGTTCGGCTATCTGCGCGGCGAGGAGAAGTTTGACGGGCTTGACGCGCTCGTCGCGCAGATGAAGCGCGACGAGCAGGAAGCCCGCGCATTGCTTGCCGGGGTCAGGCCGCTTTCCGAGCTCGACCGGCGGCTGACCTTCGCGAACGACGCGGCGTAGGAAGCCGCTACGCTCGCGTTCTCACCTCGCCGGATGCTGTCAGTCATGCCCTCGCCGGGGGCATGTGGCTGGGCATCATGCTGCGAAGTGCAAGGCCGAAAGCGATGAATGTCCAGCCCTGGAAGATCAGGTCGATGGACAGGAACAGGCCCAGCACCCACAGGCTGTTGACCGGCCAGCCGCTGGCAATGATCAGGCCAGCGATGATCGACACAACGCCGCCGGCAACGATCCAGCCCCAGCCGCGCTCCCTGCGGTTCCTGATGCCGATCCACAGCCGCAACAGGCCCGAGGCGATCAGGCTCACCGCCAGCAGGAAGGTCAGGACCGCCGAAGCCAGCAGCGGGTTGTAGAAGGCCAGGAACCCGGCGATGGCGTAGAGCAGGCCGCTCAGCAGCCACCAGAAGAAGCCGCCCCAGGTCTTTACACCGAAGGAGTGGATGATCTCCACGATGCCGCCGACGAGCATCAGGGTTCCGACCAAATACACTGAAGCGACGGTGGCGATAAACAGGTTTCCAAGCGCAATTCCGCCGAAGATCAGCAGAAGTATACCAAGGGCGACAAACCAGCCCCATTTGGTCCTGGTCTCGCTGACCGCTTCCCTCAGTGCATCAGGCATTTCAGAGTGCAAAGTCATCGCCGCCTCCATTGGCTGTTGGCGCTGCCCGATCTTACATGCAGGAAGCTAGTGCGCTGGGGCGGCCCGTCCAGTGAAGTAACAGCTTGTTCGATATGCGAAAGAGCGCTCCGGCCAGGCGCAGTTAATTCAAATTTTACCGACCACCGGCGAAAGCGGCTGTCACAAGCGTTTGTGTAAAGAGTACGCGGAAATGACATTGTCTTTTGATCGGGTTTCGGTGGCCTGCGCGGCTGCAATCTTGCTGGCCGGCACGGCCGATGCGGCAGCCGAGGGGTGGTTCAGCGGCGACTGGTATCTGACTGTGGGTGCCAGCGGCTTCGTGGCTCCCAATTACGAAGGTGCCAAATACATGCTCATGGGCGCCTCGCCGCTGGTTTCGCTCGGCAGGGCAGGCACGCAGGCGCGCTTCACCTCCCGCAATGACAACATATCGTTTGCGCTGTTCGATGCCGGTGCGGTGCGCGCCGGCCCGGTGGGCAAGATCGTCTGGGGTCGCGATGGCGACGATGCCGATGAACTCAAGGGCCTCGATCCGGTTCGCTGGGGTGCCGAGGCCGGCGTGTTTGCCGAGGTGTACCCGACCGACTGGCTGCGCGTGCGCGGCGAGGTGCGGCACGGACTCCGGTCGCATACCGGCGTGGTGGCCGACGTGCATGTCGACGCATTCGAGGATGTCACGCCGACCGTGCGTGTCTCCGGTGGTCCGAGGGTGTCGGTTGCGTCCGCCAGGTTTCTCGATGCCTATTACGGCGTCAGCCCGAGGGAATCCGCTGCATCGGGTCTGAGCCCGTTCAAGTCGGAAAGCGGCATGCGTGCGCTGGGCTTCGGCGGTGCCGTGACCTGGAGGACGACCGACAAGATCACCACGAGCCTCTTTAGCGAATACGCGCGGCTCATGGGCTCGGCGCGCGACTCCAGCCTTGTGCGGGAGCGTGGCTCGCCCAACCAGCTCCAGATCGGCATTTCGGCAACCTACCGCTTCGATTTCAGCATGTAGGCGGTCACTTTTCCATTATGGGCTTTATTCCACGGCTTGCGTCCTTTAAAAGCGCGGCCATGAGATGCCTCGTGCCCGTCTTGGCGATTGCTATACGAATTATGGGCCCGGCCTTCCGGACGGCTTGATGCCGCCCGAAAGTCCGGGAGTTTTGTCTACGCGCCTGACTGGCCGTTCCCCGATATTTTGACAATTGAACGCCCGAGGCAGCTTTCGCCGGGCAATCCGATGGCAAGACAATGACCGATACGTCCGAAAAGCTCGATTACTCCAAGACCCTCTATCTGCCGCAGACCGATTTTCCGATGCGCGCGGGCCTGCCGGAGAAGGAGCCGCACACCGTGGCGCGCTGGCAGAAGATGGACCTCTACAAGCGCCTGCGTGAAAGTGCTGCCGGCCGCGAAAAATTCGTGCTGCACGACGGCCCGCCCTATGCCAACGGCAACATCCATATCGGGCACGCGCTGAACAAGGTGCTGAAGGACGTCATCACCCGCTCGTTCCAGATGCGCGGCTTCGATAGCAACTATGTGCCGGGCTGGGACTGTCACGGTCTGCCGATCGAGTGGAAGATCGAGGAAAAGTACCGCGCCGCCGGCAAGAACAAGGACGAGGTGCCAGTCAACGAGTTCCGCCAGGAATGCCGCGATTTCGCCTCGCACTGGATCGGTGTGCAGACCGAGGAGTTCCTGCGGCTCGGCGTGATCGGCGACTTCAAGAACCCTTACACCACCATGGCCTTCCACGCCGAAGCCCGGATCGCCGGCGAGCTGCTGAAGTTCGCCAAGTCCGGCCAGCTCTATCGCGGCTCCAAGCCGGTGATGTGGTCGGTGGTCGAGCGCACCGCGCTGGCCGAGGCCGAGGTCGAATACCAGGACTACGAATCCGATACCATCTGGGTGAAATTCCCTGTCGAGAAGGGCGTGCCCGCGCTGGAGGGCACCCATGTCGTCATCTGGACGACCACGCCCTGGACCATCCCCGGCAACCGTGCCGTCAACTATTCGTCGCGCATCAGCTATGGCCTCTACGAGGTGACGGCTGCCGAGAACGATTTCGGTCCGCGACCCGGCGAAAAGCTGATCTTTGCCGATGCGCTGGCGGAGGAGGCCTCGGCCAAGGCCAAGATCACTATGAATCGGCTTCGCAATGTTTCAGCCGAAGCACTTGAAAGCCTTACCCTTTCCCATCCTCTGGAAGGCCTTGGCGGCGGTTACGAGTTTCCGGTGCCCATGCTCGCCGGCGATCATGTAACCGATGACGCCGGCACCGGCTTCGTGCACACCGCGCCCGGCCATGGCCGCGAGGACTTTGACGCCTGGATGGACGCGGCGGCCGCGCTCGAAAAGCGCGGCATCGAGACGCGCCTGCCGTTCACCGTCGATGACGCAGGCTTCTTCACCAAGGACGCGCCGGGCTTCGGCCCGGATCGCGAGGGCGGGCCGGCGCGCGTCATCGACGACAACGGCAAGAAGGGCGACGCCAACAAGGCCGTCATCGACGAACTCATCAAGCGCAACATGCTGTTCGCGCGCGGCCGGCTGAAGCACAGCTACCCGCATAGCTGGCGTTCCAAGAAGCCGGTCATCTTCCGCAACACGCCGCAGTGGTTCGTCCACATGGACAAGGAACTGGGCGACGGCACCACGCTGCGCTCGCGCGCGCTGAAGGCCATCGACGACACCCGCTTCGTGCCGGCGGCCGGCCAGACGCGCCTGCGCTCAATGATCGAGGAGCGCCCGGACTGGGTGCTTTCGCGCCAGCGCGCCTGGGGCGTGCCGATCACCGTGTTCGTGGATGCCGACGGCAATGTGCTGCTGGACGAAGAGGTCAACGCCCGCATCCTCGAAGCCTTCGAGAAGGAAGGCGCGGACGCCTGGTTCGCCGAGGGCGCGCGCGAGCGCTTCCTGGGCAGCCGTGCCAACGAGCCGTGGACGCAGGTGATGGACATCCTGGACGTCTGGTTCGATTCGGGCTCGACGCATACCTTCACGCTGGAGGATCGCCCCGATCTCAAATGGCCGGCCGACGTCTATCTGGAAGGCTCCGACCAGCATCGCGGCTGGTTCCATTCCTCGCTGCTGGAAAGCTGCGGCACGCGCGGCCGCGCGCCCTACAACGCCGTCGTCACCCATGGCTTCACCATGGATGAGGAAGGCCGCAAGATGTCGAAGTCGCTCGGCAACACGGTGGTGCCGCAGGACGTCATCAAGCAGTCGGGTGCCGACATCCTGCGCCTGTGGGTGGTGACGACCGACTATTGGGAAGACCAGCGCCTCGGCAAGAACGTGCTGCAGACTAATATCGACGCCTACCGCAAGCTCAGGAACACCATCCGCTGGATGCTCGGCACGCTCGCCCACGACGACGGCGAAGTGGTGCCGCTGGCCGAAATGCCGGAACTGGAGCGGTTGATGCTGCACCGCCTGGCCGAGCTCGACGAGGTGGTGCGCACCGGCTACGACGCCTTCGAGTTCAAGCGCATCACCCGTGCGCTGCTCGACTTCATGGTTGTGGAGCTGTCGGCCTTCTATTTCGACATCCGCAAGGACGCGCTCTACTGCGAGGCGCCCTCCAGCGTGAAGCGCAAGGCGGCCGTGCAGGTGGTGCGCCACCTGTTCGACTATCTGGTGACGTGGCTGGCGCCCATGCTGCCCTTCACCACCGAGGAAGCCTGGAACGATCGCTATCCCTCGTCCGAGTCGGTGCATCTGGAGCAGTTCCGCGCCGTTCCTTCCGAATGGAAGAACGATGCGCTGGCTGAAAAATGGCGCAAGATCCGCCATGTGCGCAGTGTGGTCACCGGCGCTCTCGAGCTGGAAAGGGCAAGGAAGACCATCGGCTCCTCGCTGGAGGCGGTGCCGGTCGTCTACATCGCCGATGCCGCTCTGGAGGCGGCTCTCGCCGACGTCGACATGGCCGAGATCAGCATCACCAGCGACCTCGTCGTCACGCGCGGTGAAGCACCGGCTGATGCCTTCACGCTGCGCGAGGTGCCGGGCGTGGCCGTGGTGGTGGAGAAGGCGGAGGGCAGGGGCCTGCGCAAATGCGCGCGCTCCTGGCGCTATACCGCAGATATCGGCGCTGACCCGCGCTTCCCGGACGTTTCGGCGCGGGATGCGGCGGCGCTGCGCGAACTGGAAGCGCTCGGACGCATTTGAAGGTGCGGGAAGGGCGGCGGCACGGTCGTTGCCCTTCCTTTCCGCTTGCGCTAAAAGCGCGGGACACCGGTCGACAAATTGTCGCCGGATTCCCGTCGGAAGAGGGTCGATGGGGAACGTCCGGGCGCCCGCCCGGAAACCGGCGAGAGCGAGAGGCGGACTGCAGTGAAATTTTCCGGCATGACTGAAAAGACGCACGCGCGCCTGTCTGTTTTGGCGTTGCTGGTTTCCGGACTGGCAGTTTCTGGCTGCGTCGGCTCTCCCACCTACGGTACGGACAAGACGGCCGGCGAACAGCTTGTCGGCGATGTTACGGGTATTCTTTCTGTCGCGCCGAAGAAGCGCGCTGTCATAGATTACAAGCCGCGCCCGGAACTGGTGCGGCCCAAGGCGGGCGAAAAGCTGAGCCTGCCGGCGCCGCAGAACAGCATCGTGACGGCCGAAAACAGCGTCTGGCCGGAGTCGCCGGAGCAGCAGCGGGCCCGGCTGCGCGCGGAAGCGACGCAGAACCGTGACAATCCCGGCTGGCGTCCGGAGATCCAGGGCGACGTCAACGCGCCTTCTTCTGCTCCCTCCTTGCCGCTCGGCGCCTCGCAGCGCAGCTTCGAGTCGGGCATCGGCAAAGCCGAAGATGAAAAGAGCAAGCGCGAGGCGTTCAACAAGCGCTTGGCCGAAAACCGTCAGGGCAGCCCCACGTCGCGCAAATATCTCAGCGAGCCGCCGCTGGACTATCGGAAGCCGGCCGAAACCGCGCCGACCGAGGACATCGGCGAGGACGAGTACAAGAAGGAGCGGCGCCTTAAGGCCGCAGCCAACAAGGGCAGCTGGCGCAACATTCTGCCCTGGTAAGCCTGAGCGCGTTTAGCGTTCAAATCTCGCGGCGCGACTGGAAGAAATTCTTGAGCAGCGATGCGGCGTCGCATTCGGCGATGCCGGAATAGACTTCCGGCACATGATGACACGTCGGAGAGGAAAAAAAGCGTACGCCACTGACCACGGCGCCGCCCTTTTCGTCCGCCGCGCCGAAATAAAGGCGCCGGATGCGCGCGAAGGATATGGCCCCGGCGCACATGGTGCAGGGCTCGAGCGTCACATAGAGATCAAGTTCGGTGAGGCGCTCCGCCGATAGTTTTTGCGAGGCTTCGCGGATCGCCAGCATCTCGGCATGCGCAGTCGGGTCGTTGAACTCGCGGGTGCGGTTGCCGGCGGTGGCGACGACTGTGTTGCCGTCGGCCAGAACCGCGCCCACCGGTACTTCGCCGCGTGCTGCTGCTGCCCTTGCCTCGGCAAGTGCCAGCGCCATGAAATCAGGGCGTTTCAAACCTTATTCCCCTCGCAACTGTGAAGTGTTCCTGTTATCTACCGCCCCTGAAAGGCATATTCCACATGGACGACGATCGAAAGAAATTCCCGCGCAAGGGCGGGCCCAAGCCGGGTGGTCCGCGAGGCCGCGATGGCGCGCCGCGCAAGGACGGAAAACCTGGATTCGCTGGCAAGCAAGGCTTTGGCGGCAAGCCGCGCGCTGAAGGTTCGAAGCCTTTCGTAAAGCGCGAGCGCGATGGCGCCGACCGTCCCTTCGCCAAGCGGCGTGACGACGCCTCGGCCGGTGGCGAGCGCCCCAAGCGCGATTTTCGCCGCGACGACAGGCCGCGCGAGGGCGATGCCGAGCGGCCGAGGCGCGAGTTCCGGCGCGACGACAGGCCGCGCGAGGAAGGGGCCAAGCCTTTCGTAAAGCGCGAGCGCGATGGCGCCGACCGTCCCTTTGCCAAGCGGCGTGACGATGCCTTTGCCGGTGGCGAGCGCCCCAAGCGCGATTTTCGCCGTGACGACCGGCCGCGCGAAGGCGATGCCGAGCGGCCGAGGCGTGAGTTTCGGCGTGACGACAGGCCGCGCGAGGAAGGTGGTTCCGGCTTTCAGAAACGGCCGCGTCCTGAAGGGCGGCCCTTCGAGAAGCGCGAGGGCCCACGGCCCGGTCGCTTTGAGCGCGCAGCTGAAAGGGGCGAGGGTTTTTCGCGTGAGAATCGCAACGAGGCTGAGAGTGGCGAACGGCCGGCGCGGCAGTTCGACCGTCCGCGCGCCCCGCGCGAAGGCGGCTTCGAGGGACGTCCGAGACCCGAAGGCGGAAAACCGAGGCCCAAGCCGGCAGGTGCCGGCCACAGGCCGTTCGATCGCGCCCGCGGCGCGGCGGAAGAAGCGCCGGGCGAGCGTATCGCCAAGCGGCTGGCGCGCGTGGGCATCGCCTCGCGCCGCGATGCCGAGGAACTGATCGCGGCAGGGCGCGTGCGGGTAAACGGCCAGGTGCTGACCTCGCCTGCCTTCAACGTCATGCCGCAGGACCGGATCGAGCTGGACGGTGAGGTCATCCCGCCGGCCGAGCGGACGCGGCTGTTCCTGTTTCACAAGCCCGCCGGGGTGGTGACCACCAACCGCGACCCTGAGGGCCGCAAGACGGTTTTCGACATTCTGCCCGCCGACCTGCCGCGCCTGATGACGGTCGGCCGCCTCGACATCAACACCGAGGGCCTGCTGCTGCTGACCAATGATGGCGGCCTCGCGCGCGTGCTGGAACTGCCGACCACAGGCTGGCTCCGGCGCTACCGCGTGCGCGTGCACGGCAAGGTTGACGAAAAGCAGCTTGAGGCGCTGAAGGAAGGCATTGCCGTGGACGGCGTCTTCTACGGCGCGGTGGAGGCTTCGCTCGAGCGCACGCAGGGCACCAATGCCTGGCTCACCGTCGGACTGCGCGAGGGCAAGAACCGCGAGGTCAAGAACATCCTCGGCGCGCTCGGCCTTGAGGTCGCGCGGCTGATCCGCATCTCCTTCGGGCCGTTCCAGCTCGGAGAGCTGCCGGAGGGCCATATCCAGGAGCTAAAGGGGCGCCTGCTGCGCGAGCAGCTCGGCGAAAGGCTGATCGAGGAAGCAGGCGCGAATTTCGACGCCGATATCCTCAAGCCCTTCTCCAACAAGCCTGTGAGCCGTGATTTCGGCAGGGATGCCGATGCAGGCGCGCCGGCACGGGCGCCGCGTGAGCCGCGGTCGCTTGAGGTGGGCGAAGGCGGCCTGATCAAGCGTAATCGCAGGCGCGACGAACTGCGCCACCGCGGGGACATGCGCGATCGGCTGCAAACGAAGCCGGAACGCGGCTTCAAGCCGGACCATGGCGACAAGCCGCGTTTCAAGTCCAAGCACGGCGAAAAGCCGGGTGGCGATCGTGCAAGCCGGCCGTTCGAGACGCCGGGCGTGCGGAAGGCCAATGTGTGGATGGCGCCGGGCGCTCGCCCCATCGGCAAGGGCAAGTCGAGCGCCGAAACGTCGGAAGGGCCGGCCCGCAAACCGGGCAAGCCGCACCACGGCAAGCCCTTCTTCGACAAGGCCGGCGGCGGCAAGTCGGGCTTCGGCAAGCCCCGCCGCGAAGGCGACGAGGGCCGGGGACCACGCGGCGGCGACGACCGTCCATCGGGGCCGCGCGGGGGCAAGGGCGATGCGGGTCGTCGGCGGTGAGTTTCGCGGCCGGCCTTTGGCCACGCCGCGAACCAACTCAATTCGGCCGACCACGGACCGCACCCGCGAGGCGCTGTTCAACGTGCTGGCGCATCGCTACGCCGACCGGCTGCAGGGCGCGCGGGTGCTCGACCTGTTCGCCGGCACCGGCGCGCTCGGGCTGGAGGCTTTGTCGCGCGGAGCCTCATTCTGCATGTTCGTGGAGGAGTCGGCGGAAGGGCGCGGGCTGATCCGCGCCAATGTGGAGGCGTTCGGCCTCACCGGCCGCACCAAGATCTTCCGTCGAGATGCTGCCAAGCTGGGAGCGGCTGGCACCGTCCAGCCCTTCGACCTGGTTTTTGCCGATCCGCCTTATGGCAAGGGCCTCGGCGAGGCTGCGCTGCACTCCGCCCTAGCGGGCGACTGGCTTGCGGCGGATGCGCTATGCGTCGTGGAGGAAAGCGCAGCGGCCGCCTTCGATCCCGGCCCCGGCTTCTCGATCGTCGACGAACGTAGCTACGGCGAAACGATCATTCGCCTGATCGAGCGGGCCTGAAACCTGTTCAGGGACAGAAATGTGAAATTTCTGGCTCAAAAAGCTCAACTTTTTTCACCAGCCTCTGTTTTTTCCGATTCTGGTCTAGAATCGGCCTCTTTCTCACGACAGATGACAATCTGTTAACTTTTCGGGATAGGGTGTTTGCACCTATATCTCGGCAAGCTCGTGAAAATAACGAGAAGCCGAAAATAACGAGAAGCCAAGGAGCCCCAGTTGATGTTTTTTGAAACCGGGCGGCTGATGCCGCGCAGCCGGGCATGGGCCGCGTCGCTTGCGCTGCTGGTCGCCACCGCAGTTGCACTTCCGGCCGTCGCCGAACCCTCCGCCGACGTCGCCAACTTTACGCTCGACAACGGCATGGAGGTCGTCGTCATTCCAGACCACCGCGCACCCGTGGTGACCCACATGGTCTGGTACAAGATAGGTAGCGCCGACGAACCGGCCGGCAAGTCCGGTATCGCACATTTCTTCGAACACCTGATGTTCAAGGGCACGACCAACCACAAGGCGGGCGAATTCGGGGCCAAGATCGCGGAGATCGGCGGCAGCGAGAACGCCTTCACCTCGTACGACTACACCGCCTACCACCAGACCGTGTCGCCGGATGCGCTCGAAACCATGATGAGTTTCGAGGCCGATCGCATGCGCAACCTGATCCTCACCGACGACGTGATCGGGCCGGAGCGCGACGTCATCCTCGAGGAGCGCCGCTCGCGCATCGAGGGCAGCCCCGAGGCTCTGCTCGGCGAGGAGGTCCAGGCTACGCTGTTCCAGAACCATCCCTACCGCATCCCGGTTATCGGCTGGATGCACGAGATGGAACAGCTGAACCGCCCCGAGGCGATCGAGTTCTACAACCGCTACTACGCGCCCAACAATGCGGTGCTGGTGGTAGCTGGCGACGTCGAGCCGCAGAAGGTGCGCGAGCTTGCCGAGAAGACCTACGGCAAGGTGGCGCGCGGGCCGGACCTGCCGCCGCGCATCCGCCCGACCGAGCCGACCCCGCACACCAAGCGCACCGTGACGCTGACCGACGCGCGTGTCGCCGTCCCGAGTTTTTCCAGGGCCTGGGTGGTTCCGTCCTATACCCGTGCCAAGCCCGGTGAAGCAGAAGCGCTCGACCTGCTGTCAGAGATCCTGGGCGGCGGCCAGCGCAGCCGTCTCTACCAGCAGCTGATCGTCAAGAGCGGCATCGCTTCTGACGCTGGCGCTTTCTACGACGGCTCTTCGCTCGACGACACGTCCTTCACGCTCTACGGCTCGCCGCGCGACGAGAGCGGCCTGCAAGCCGTGGAAGGCGCGGTCGACGCCGAACTCGCCCGCATCATCAAGGAAGGTGTGAGCGAGCAGGAGCTGCAGAAGGCCAAGGACCGGTATGTGCGTGGCATGATCTTTGCGCGCGACAAGCAGTCCAACATGGCCAATATCTACGGCGCAGCACTTGCAACGGGAAAGACGGTCAAGGACGTGCAGGAGTGGCCCGAGAGGGTCCGTGCAGTCACGGCTGAGCAGGTGCAGGCCGTCGCGGCCAGGTATCTGAGGCCCGAAATCGGGGTGACGAGCTATCTTCTGCCTTCCGGCGAAGAGGCCGAGCCCGCTACGGCGGATGCGCCTCCTGTCGGCGCGGATGCGCCTGCTGGCGGGCCTGAACCGGTCGGCGCACAGCCTGAAGGCAGAACTCCGGCCGTTGCTCCGACGGTAAACACCGCCGCCCCCGCAAATTGAACTGGAATAGTTGAATGACACTGAAGATGGACCTGCGTTCGCCGGCGGTTGGCTTCGTGGCCACCGTTGCGACCTCGCTGATGTTGCTGCTGCACGGCCTGGCGCCGGCACGCGCCGACATGAACATCCAGGAAGTGAAGTCCGATAGCGGCGTCAGCGCCTGGCTGGTCGAAGATTATTCGGTACCGATCGTCTCGATCCGTTTCGCTTTCGAGGGCGGCACCACCCAAGACCCCAAGGGCAAGGAAGGCCTGACCACTCTCATGACCGGGTTGTTCGACGAAGGTGCGGGCGATCTCGACAGAGAGGCCTTCCAGACGCGCCTCGATGATCTCGGTGCCGACATGGGCTTCAGCGCCAACAACGACGCGATCTATGGCTCCATGCGCATGCTGGCCGAGCAGAAGGACAGTGCGTTCGACCTGCTGCGCATGGCCATCAATGCACCGCGCTTCGACAAGGAACCGCTGGACCGCATTCGCGCGCAGATGGTTTCCGGCATCCTTGCCGGCGCTCGCGATCCCAGCACGGAGGCGCAGTTCAAGTGGGCGACGGCGCTCTATGGCGATCATCCGTATGCAAGGCGTGCGGAGGGCACCGAGAAGACCCTGACGACGATCACCCAGGACGACCTGCGCGCTCTGCATCAGGCCATCTTCGCCCGCCAGAAGCTGAAGGTCGCGGTCGTCGGCGCCATCAATGCGGATGCCCTGAAGGTCGAGCTGGACAAGCTGTTCGGCAGCCTGCCGGAGAAGCCCTCGCTCACCCCGGTGCCCGATATCGCGCCCAAGCTGGGGCAGCAGGTTCGCGTCGAATACCCATTGCCGCAGACCAGCATCCAGCTTACCTATCCCGGTGTGGAGCGAGACAAGCCCGAGTTCTTCGCGGCCGTTCTGATGAACCACATCCTGGGCGGCGGCACCTTTTCCTCGCGGCTCTTCGACGAGGTGCGGGAAAAGCGCGGGCTGACCTATGGCGTGAGTTCGTCGCTGGTGAACAGCGACCACTCTTCGGCGCTGATAATCGGCACCTCCACTCGCGCTGATAAGGCGAACGAGACGCTGAGCGTCATCCGCGACGTGGTGAGCAAGATGGCCAATGAAGGACCGACGGAGGCCGAGTTGACGGCGGCCAAGAAGTACCTGATCGGCGCCTATCCCATCAACAACCTCGACTCCTCGAGCGCTGTTGCAAGCACGCTGGTGGAGCTTCAGGTCGAGGGCCTCGGCATCGACTACATGCAGCGTCGCGCGGGCCTCATCAATGCGGTGACGCTTGAGGACACGAAGGCGGCGGCGCGCAAGCTTCTGGACGTTGCCCCGGCCGAGCTGATCGTCGGCCCCTCCGATGCTGCCACTGCCGCAGCCGCGGGAGGCAATGGATGAGCCCAACCTTCGCCGTCGCCTTCGGTGGCGGCGGAGCTCGCGGTCTTGCCCACATCCACGTCATCGAGGCGCTGGACGAACTGGGCATCCGCCCCGTTGCAATTGCCGGCTCCTCGATCGGCGCGATCATGGGAGCCGGCATGGCTGCCGGCATGACGGGCCGGCAAGTACACGATTACGCCCGGTCCATCCTCGGGCGCCGGGCGGAAGTGGCAACCCGCATGTGGCGGGCCCGGCCCATGACGTTTGCGGAAATGATGGAAGGCGGCCTGCGCGTCAGCCAGTTCAACATAGAACGCATCCTCAGATCGTTCCTGCCGCCGGAAATCCCAGGCACCTTCGAGGAGCTGAAAATCCCCCTGAGAGTCACGGCAACCGACTACTTCGGACACCAGCTCAGGGTTTTCAGTTCGGGCGATCTCAATTCCGCGCTGGCGGCCTCCGCCGCCATCCCCGCGGTGTTCAGCCCGGTCAAGCGCGGCGGCCGCCTGCTGATCGATGGCGGTATCTACAACCCGGTGCCGTTCGACTTGGTGGAGAAGGACGCTGACATCGTGATTGCCATCGACGTCATCGGCGCGCCCACCGACAACGGATACCGGAAGCCGAACTCCATCGACCTTATGTTCGGCGCCTCGCAACTGATGATGCAGTCGATCATCGCCGGCAAGCTCGAGCATACTCAGCCCGACATTCTTATGCGTCCGCCGGTGTCGCGCTTCCGCGTGCTGGACTTCCTCAAGATCGACGCGGTGATGGGCGAGACAGTCGCCATCAAGGACGAACTCAAGCGCGCGGTCGAGGTCGTTCTGGACAAACGCGAAAACCGCCGGCGCGCCTAGCCCCTCATTTTCATTTCCAGAGTGGTTCGGCTGCTGCAGCCGGCCGCGAACTGCGCCACCCGTGTTCGCGGCAGATGGTCTGTGTTCACGCTGCTCGGGGTCTTAACCCGCAAAAACCTGTTCGAGGGATCGAAAACCCTTGAACTCGAGCGCATTTCCCGACGGGTCGCGAATAAACAGCGTTGCCTGTTCGCCCGGCTCACCGGCAAAGCGCAGCATCGGCTTTTCCAGCCAGTCGATATCGTCGCGCGCCAGCAGCCGGTCGGCCAAGGCCTGCCAGTCGTCCATAAGCAGGACGACGCCGAAATGCGGAATTGGCACCAGCTTGCCGTCGACCTGCCCGTCACTGGCCGCGGCCGCCGTTGCGGGGCGCAGATGCGCCGACATCTGATGGCCGTATAGGTCGAAATCCACCCAGGTCTCTGACGAGCGCCCGATCGCGCAGCCGAGAACGTCGCGATAGAACGCGCGGGTTTCAGCCAGGTCGCGGACGGGGAAGGCGAGGTGAAACGGCGTCATGCTTTCGGCTTTCCTTGTTGGCTTCGCGCGTTGTGACCGGCGAAGGGGCTAAGTCATCGGGCGATTGCGCCTAGAGTCTTCAGCTAACCCATTGCACAACAGGGTGCGGAACAATAGATGGTGCAGCAGGCGGCCGCGCTTGGCGCACGAACCCAAGAACGCAAGTTTGGGAAGATTCGCATGAACGACATTTCCGACACTGCACAGGATGCCGCACGGCTGACCGATCGGGTCGCCGCGCTTGTGGAGGCGGCCAAGAAGGCCGGCGCCGACGCAGCCGACGCTGTCGCTGTTCGCGGCCGCTCGACCAGTGTTTCCGTGCGCCTGGGCAAGGTCGAGGGCACCGAAGCCTCCGAGAGCGAGGACGTATCCCTGCGTGTATTCGTTGGCCAGCGTGTCGCCAGCGTATCGGCGACGGCCGCTTCCGATCCCGCAGCCCTCGCGGAGCGGGCGGTCGCCATGGCGAGGGTGTCACCTGAAGACCCGTTCCAGGGGCTGGCCGATGTCGAGCTGCTGGCAAAGACCATTCGCGACCTTGACCTCATCGACGGCACCGTCGTTTCCGCCGAGCAGCTCAAGGCCGATGCGCTGGCAGCCGAGGAAGCGGCACTTGCCATCCCAGGCGTCACCAATTCCGGCGGCAGCGGCGCCAGTGCCGGCATGGGCGGGCTGGTGCTTGCAACGTCGCACGGCTTCCTCGGCCAGTATGCCGCCACCCGTTTCTCGCGCTCCACCAGCGTGATCGCGGGCGAGGGCACCGGCATGGAGCGTGACTACGACTTCTCCTCGCGCCTTCACTTCGCCGACCTGGAAACGCCCGAGAAGATCGGCCGCACGGCCGGCGAGCGGGCGGTGCGGCGGCTCAACCCGCGCAAGGCCAAGACCGGCCCGGTCGACGTGGTGTTCGATCCGCGCGTGGCGCGCGGAATTGCCGGCCATCTTGGGGGAGCCATCAACGGCGCCTCGGTCGCGCGCAAGACCAGCTTTCTGCGCGACATGATGGGCAAGCAGGTGGCGTCGGCCTCCATCACCGTCATCGATGAGCCGCTGCGCATGCGCGGTCCATCCTCCCGCCCGTTCGACGGCGAGGGCGTGGAAGGCGAGAAGCTGGTGATGGTCGACAAGGGCGTGCTGAACCACTGGTTCCTGTCGGTTTCGGCGGCGAAGGAACTGGGGCTGAAGACCAATGGTCGCGGCGTGCGCGGTGGCTCCTCCGTGTCGCCGGGTTCGACCAACTTTTCCATCGAGCCGGGCGAGCGCTCGCCCGAGGACCTGATCCGCTCGCTCAAGAGCGGCTTCTATGTCACGGAGGTCTTTGGCCAGGGCGTCAACATGGTCACCGGCGAGTACAGTCGCGGCGCTTCCGGCTTCTGGATCGAGAATGGCGAGCTTGCCTATCCGGTGGCGGAAGTTACTATCGCCTCCAACCTCAAGGACATGTTCCTCAACATGATCCCCGCTGACGATCTTGACCGCAATTTCGGGACCGCCGCGCCGACATTGCTCATTGAAGGGATGACGCTTGCGGGCAACTGAAGCCATCGCAATGACGAGTCGCAAGGACGACCTCTCGCTGCTGATCGATGCGGCACGCGAGGCCGGCGGTATCGCGATGCGATATTTCAAGCGCAATCCCGAAGTGTGGATGAAGACGGGCCAGTCGCCCGTCACCGAGGCCGATTTCGCGGTCGACACCTTCCTGCGCGAGACACTGACTGCGGCACGCCCCGGCTACGGCTGGCTGTCGGAAGAAACCGCCGACACCGGCGAGCGGCTGTCGATGCGCCGCACCTTCGTCGTCGATCCGATCGACGGCACGCGCGGCTTCATCGAGGGGGCAAGCACCTGGTGCATCAGCGTCGCAGTCGTGGAGGCGGGCCAGCCGGTCGTCGGCGTGCTCGATTGCCCGGCGCGTGAAGAGGTCTATTTTGCAACGCCGGGCGCGGGCGCCTGGAAGAACGGCGCGCCCATTCGGGTGCGTGATCCAGGGCCGGAAGCCGTAATCGGCGGGCCGAAGCCATTCTTCGAGGCCTTGCCCGAGACGTGGCGCGAGCGGGTGCGCCGTATGTCCCACGTCCCCTCGCTGGCCTACCGGCTGGCGATGATCGCGGAAGGCGCTCTTGATGCCACCTTCGTCAAGCCAAACGCCCACGACTGGGACATCGCCGCAGCCGATCTGATCCTGCGCGAGGCGGGTGGTTGCCTTCTGAATACGTTGGGGAACGCGCCCTCCTATGGCGGTTCAATTACGTCGCATGACGCGCTCGTTGCCGGCAGCGGCGACCTGCTTGCCGTCATTGCGGAGGTGATCGCCCAACGCTGACGGGCGAGGCGGTTTCAAAATGCGCGGATTTGCTTTAGGTAGTGGCAAATTTGCATTCACGATTCAGGAATAGCCATGGCCGATGCAGACGGAAAAAAGCAGCTTTTGCACCTGGTTTTCGGTGGCGAGCTGAAGACGCTCGACTCCACCGAGTTCCGCGATTTGGACAAGCTGGACATCGTCGGCATTTTCCCCGACTACAAGTCGGCTGAAACCGCCTGGAAGTCGAAGGCGCAGGCCAGCGTCGACAATGCGCATATGCGTTATTTCGTGGTCCATCTGCATCGCCTGTTGAATCCGGACGAAAATGGGGCCTCCGGTCAGCGCTGATGGAGGACCAAGCAGTGGCGCCGGTGGCCAGGGTGGCGGCCGGCAAGAAACGCAAGGCGGGCGTTGTGCAGAGCTTTTGGCGTAAGGTCCGCAAGCCGCTTGCGCAGTCGCGCTTCGTCAAGGGCGCGATCGGGAGCTTCCTTGCCTATGCATTGCGCTTTGTGCGCCTGACCAATCCGCTCGCGAAGGGGTCGTCCAACCTCAGGGAGGCGCAGGCCGAGCTCAGCCCGGCAATCATCGCGCTGTGGCACGGCCAGCACCTGCTGGCACCTTGCCTGCTGCCGCGAGGGCAAAAGATGCTGGCCATGGTTTCTCGCAGCGCCGACGCGGAACTTAATGCGCTGGCGCTGGAAAAGCTGGGCTTCGAGGCAGTGCGCGGTTCCGGCGGCCGTGAGGATGTCCGTCACCTCGACAAAGGTGGCGCCAGGGCGCTGATTGCCCTGAAAAAGGCGCTTGATGCCGGCACCAACGTGGCCATGATTGCAGACATTCCACATGGCACCCCGCGCGAGGCGGGACTGGGCATCGTTACGCTTGCCCGCCTGTCCGGCAGGCCCGTCGTTCCGCTGGCGGTCGCCACCAGCCGGCGCAAGGTTCTGGAAAAGACGTGGGACAAGACCACGATCAACCTGCCGTTCGGTCGTTCGGCGGCGATCGTGGGCGAGCCGCTACATGTGCCGGCCGATGCCGACGCGGCCGAGATGGAGCGCAAGCGCCAGGAACTGACCGCCTCGCTGACCCGGGCCACGGAAGAGGCCTACAGCATCGTCGACGGTGGCCGGACATGAGCGAGCGCTGGGCCCGCGCCCTTTTGTCGACCTATCGGCTGGCCGGATCGCTCGCCTATCCGGTGATCGGCACCTATGTCACCTGGCGTTCCACCAAGGGCAAGGAAGATCATGCACGGCGGCGCGAACGCTACGGCCGCCCTGGAAGGCCAAGGCCGGAAGGCCCGCTGATCTGGATGCATGCCGCCAGCGTAGGCGAGACGCTTGCCGTCGTGCCGCTGATCGAAACCATCCTCAGCTACGGCATCAACGTGGTGCTGACCACCGGCACCGTCACTTCGGCGCGGGTGGCCGAGGAACGGCTCGGCGATCGCATCATCCATCAATATGTGCCGCTAGACCTGAAGCCGGCGGTCAGCCGCTTCCTCGACCACTGGCAGCCTGATCTGGCGATCATCGCCGAATCCGAGATCTGGCCCATGACCATCCTGGAGCTTGGCAAGCGTCGCGTGCCGCAGGTGCTCGTCAACGGCCGCCTGTCGGACCGGTCCTTCGCGTCCTGGCACAAGCGGGCCTATCTGGCCGAGGCGCTGTTCGAAAACCTTGCCCATGTCGTGGCGCAGTCCGATCTCGACGGCCAGCGCTTCGCCGCACTTGGCGCGCGGCCCGTCACCGTTTCGGGAAACCTGAAGGTGGACACCGCGCCGCCGCCTGCCGACGAGCGGGAACTTTTTCTACTCCAGCGGCAGATCGGACGGCGGCCGACCTGGGCCGCGGTCTCCACACATGACGGCGAGGAGATGGTGGCGGCGGATGTGCACATGCGGCTGCGCTCGCGCCATCCGGGCCTGCTCACCATCATCGTGCCACGGCATCCGGATCGCGCTGCCTCGCTCGTGGAAGAGTTCGCCGCCATGGGCCTGAAAGTGGCTCGGCGCAGCACGGGCGACAGTATCGACTCAGACACCGATATCCTGTTTGGCGACACGATCGGCGAGATGGGGCTTTTCCTGCGCCTGACCGAGATCGCCTTCGTCGGCCGCTCGCTCACCTCGGAAGGCGGGCAGAATCCGCTCGAGCCGGCCATGCTCAGAACCGCGGTTCTGGCTGGACGCAATGTCCAGAATTTTCGCGAGAGCTATCAACGCCTCATCGAGCGCGGCGGCGCCAAGCTGGTGCGCGACCCGGACATGCTTGCCGGCGCGGTGAATTTCCTCCTGCTCAATGAAAAGGTGCGCCGCAACATGATTGCCGCCGGCATGACCGCCGTCGACGAAATGCGCGGCGCGCTGGCAAAGACGCTTAAGGCGCTCGATCCGTTCATCCAGCCGCTGATCGTGAAGTCGCGGCTGAAAGGGACGCAATAGAGGTGGCGAGCGAGGCGCCTCCGTTCTGGTGGGAGCGGCCAGACTGGCGCGTCTATGCGCTGTGGCCAGCTTCGATGCTCTACGGATTGGTGGCGAGCCGGCGCATGCTGACCGCCAAGCGCGAGCGGTTCGACCTGCCGGTGCTTTGCGTCGGCAATTTCACAGTCGGCGGTTCAGGCAAGACGCCGGTGGCGATCACGCTCGCCGGCGAAGCGCGGCGCATGGGTCTCCGGCCCGGCTTCCTTTCGCGTGGCCATGGCGGCAATTTCAGCCAGCCCCATATCGTCAACGCCGCCCACGACAGCGCCAAGCATGTGGGCGACGAGCCGCTGCTGCTGGCCGAGCATGCGCCCGTGGCGGTAACGGCCAGCCGCGCAGCCGGCGCCAAGCTGCTGCTGGAACAGGGCTGCGACTTCCTGATCATGGACGACGGCTTCCAGAGCGCGCACATCCACATCGACTATGCGCTGCTGGTGGTCGATGCCCGCTATGGCATCGGCAACGGCCACGTCATTCCCGGCGGGCCGTTGCGTGCTCCGCTGGTGCATCAGTTGCGCTTTGCCGACGCGGTGCTGAAGATGGGCGAGGGTACTGCCGCCGATCACATCGTGCGCAAGGCCTCGCGCGCCGGTGTGGCTGTATTCGAGGCCGTGGCGCGCCCGCGCGACGCGCAGAGTTTTGCAGGGCGGCGTTTCCTCGCCTTTGCCGGTATCGGGCACCCCGAGAAGTTTTACGACACCGTGGCCCGCGCCGGCGGCACGGTCGCACTCAAGCGCTCCTTCGGCGACCATCACGTCTATGGCAAGGACGAACTCGACGACCTGATGGCCGTGGCCGACGCGCAAGGGCTGGAACTTGTGACGACGGCGAAGGACGCGGCGCGCCTGCGCCACAACGCGCCGAAAGACCTCGTGGATTGCCTAAACGTGCTGGAAATCGACGCTGCCTTCGATCTGAAGCACGCTCCTGCGCGCATCATCGGCGACACGCTGGAAGCCTGGCGGCAGCGGCGGGGTAGAGCCTAGATCCGGTTGGTCGGGTGGCTGCTATCGTTGCAGGCCTACCCTTGCGCCTTCTGGGAAACGCGTCAGCCGCGCCGGACCCGCAGTTCCGGATGCGCCTCGAGCTCCCGCTGCAGCGAGACGCTGGCGTTGAGGTAAGGCTCCTGGCGCTCCACGCTCCAGTATTTGAGTTCGTCGAGCGGAATCGATTCGCCGGTCACGACGCAGCGCACGAAGGAGCCGGGGCTGGTTACCTGGAAATCTCCGTCGAGATAGCGAATGCGGGCTTCCCGGGCGCCGGGACCCTCGAAACGGTTCATCATGTTCGTGCTCAAGCCTGTGTTACCGGAATGTTCCGCCACAAATCGGCCGCGAGGTCAAGCGGAAGGCTTCCGGGCCGTATCCGGCGCGTCAATGTGCGCGGCGCCAGTATGTTCCAGGAAAATGTCTGCGCAGGTCGCCCAGCTATAGGTTAGTGCCTTTGCGCGCGCCTCGTTGCGGGGGATGGCCAGAGCCTCCAGTGCCGCCTGCCGCAAGTCTTGCGACAGTGCGCCGCCGAGCCCGTCGCCAAGCACGTCGATCGGGCCGGTCACGGGAAAGGCGGCAATGGGCAACCCGCTCGCCAGCGCTTCCAGCAGCACGATGCCGAATGTATCGGTGCGGCTGGGAAAGACGAACACGTCGGCGCTGGCATAGATGTCGGCCAGCTCTTCGCCTGTTTTCGCGCCGAGGAAGATGGCGTCGGGATAGGCCGTGCGCAGGCGTTTCAGGTCGGGACCATCACCGACGATGACCTTGCTGCCAGGCAGGTCGAGATCCAGAAACGCAGGGAGGTTCTTTTCCACGGCGACGCGGCCGACCGAGAGGAAAATCGGCCGCGGCAGCTCCAGCACCTGCGGCCGGTCGGGGCGATAGAGGCCGGTATCGACGCCGCGCGTCCATGGCCTGACATTGCGGAATCCGCGCGCCGTTAGCTCGGCCGCAAGCGAGGGCGTGGCCACCAGCGTGCCGTTGCCGGCATTGTGGAAGCGACTCAGCCAGGCATAGCTCCAGCGTTCGGGGACCGGTGCACGCGCGCTGAGATATTCCGGGAACCGCGTGTGATAGCTGGTGGTGAAGGCGAGGCCGTGCCGAAGGCAGAAGCGGCGAGCCAGCATGCCGAGCGGGCCTTCGGTGGCGATGTGCACATGATCGGGGCGTGCCCGGCGAATATGCTTCGCGACGCGTCCTGGCGTTGCCAGCGCCAGCTGGATCTCGGCGTAGAAGGGCAGGGGAAGGTTCCGGAAGTCCTGCGGCGTCAGAAACTCGAGGACGCAGCCTTTCGCCTCCAGCTCTTCGGCCAGCCGCTCCAGCGTGCGCACCACGCCGTTGATTTGCGGGTGCCACGCGTCGGTCACGATCAGAAAGCGCTCTCCGCGCGCCTCGGAAGGCGAAGCGCAATGTTGGGAAAGACTGGCCATTTGACCGACCGTGCCGCTCTGCATGAAACGGCTTTCATCACGCGCCGATGACAGCTGCATGACAGCCCGGACGCGGTACGGGCGAAGTTGTTTCCTCCGCTTCGGAGGTCAGCGGCGGCCGAACAATCTCTCGATGTCGGCGAGCTTCAGCTCGATATAGGTCGGGCGGCCGTGGTTGCAGGTGCCGGAACCGGGCGTGGCTTCCATCTGCCGCAGCAGGGCGTTCATCTCTTCCGGCAGCAGCCGCCGCCCTGATCGAACCGAGCCGTGGCAGGCCATGGTGGCGGCGATAGCGTCGAGCCGGGCCTTCAGCGTCTCGGTGGTGTCGTTGTCGGCGATCTCGTCGGCAAGGTCCCGCACCAGTTGCGCCACCTCCGTCTCGCCGAGCATGGCCGGGGTCTCGCGCACCGCTATCGCGCCGGGGCCGAAGCGCTCGATGCCGAGCCCGAACTGGCGCAACGTCTCGGCGTGCGCCGCAAGCCGCGTTGCATCGTCTTCCGGCAAGTCGACGATCTCGGGCAGGAGCAGCATTTGCGAGGGCAGGGGGCGCGAATGGATCGCGTTCTTCAGCGCCTCGTAGACCAGCCGCTCATGCGCCGCGTGCTGGTCGACAATGATGAGCGAATCTTCCGTCTGGGCGACGATATAGTTCTCGTGCACCTGCGCGCGCGCCGCGCCAAGCTGCTTTTGCAGCAGGGCCTTGGGGATTTCCGTCTGGCCGGCGCGGGCGTCCACGCTTGGCCCGGACGGACCCGCATCAAAGCTTGCCTGCGCGGCCTCGGCGAAGCCGCCCGTTTCCAGCGGGCGATATGGTGAGCGGGCGGCATCGAAGCCCGCCGTTGCGGCAGCCCGGAAGCCGGGGTTGAAGCTGCGATGCCCGTTGGCGGGACCCGGGTGGCCGTAGGTGGCAGCGCCGGGCCGGAAGGCGCTCATCATCGCCGATGCGCCGGAGGTCGCCGAGCGCAGGCCGGCATTGGCGAGCGCCTCGCGGATGGCGCCGACGATCAGGCCGCGCACCAGCCCGGGGTCGCGGAAGCGCACATCGGCCTTGGCCGGATGCACGTTCACGTCCACCGTGGCGGGATCCAGCGCCAGGAACAGCACGGTCACAGCGTGGCGGTCACGCGGCAGCACGTCGGCATAGGCGCCGCGAATGGCCGAGGCGATCAGCTTGTCGCGCACCGGCCGGCCGTTGACATATGCATATTGCTGCAGCGCGTTGGCCCGCGAATAGGACGGGATCGAAACATGGCCGGTGAGCTGTACGCCTTCGCGCATGGCGTCGATGGCGATGGAGTTCTGCGGAAACTCCTTGCCCATCACCTGCGCGATGCGGGCAAGGCGGCCATCCGGAGTCTCGTTGCTTGCCGGCAGTTCGAGCGTGGTGCGGTCGGACCCGGAGAGCGTGAATCGCACAGCGGGGAAGGCGATGGCGATGCGCTTGACGACGTCGCCGATGGCGGTTGCCTCGGCGCGCTCGCCCTTCATGAACTTCAGGCGCGCGGGCGTGGCGAAGAACAGGTCGCGCACCTCCACCGAGGTGCCGCGATTGGCCGCCGCCGGTCGCACGGAAGAGACATTGCCGCCTTCGATGGAAATTTCCGCCGCCGCATCGGCCTTTTCGGTGCGCGAGCGGATGGTGAGCCGCGAGACCGAGCCGATCGACGGCAGCGCCTCGCCGCGGAAGCCCAGCGAGCGGATGTCGTGGATGTCGTTCGCCAGCTTGGAAGTGCAGTGGCGCGAGACGGCCATTTCCAGTTCGTCCGGCGGGATGCCGGAGCCGTCGTCGCCAACGCGGATCAGGTTGAGCCCGCCGCCGGCTGTCGCCACCTCGATGCGCGACGCGCCTGCGTCGAGCGCATTCTCGACCAGTTCCTTGACCACGCTCGCCGGGCGCTCGATGACCTCGCCGGCCGCGATCTGGTTGATCATCGTTTCAGGGAGGTGTCGGATCTGCATGGCGCGCATAATACTCGGATTCGAGGGCTGCGGAAAAGCTATTCAGTTAGGATCAAGTCAGAAGATTGGGTCTCACGGCAGAGATGCCTCTGATGGTGTCGACATCAGGCTGCGTGTTCGAAATCGGCGAGCGGTTCGATCTTCTCCAGTTCCTTTTCCAAGGATCTGGCTTCGGTTTTGATGTCGTAGGAGGTCTGGAGATTGATCCAGAACTGTGGCGTGGTGTGGAAGAATTTTGCAAGGCGCAAGGCCGTGTCGACGGTAACGGGCGTCGTCTCCTTGACCAGCCTTTCAATGCGAGTGCGCGGGACGCCGAGCTTCTTGGCGAGTGCACCCGCGCTCATGTGCAGTTCACGCAAATATTCTTCCCTCAGGATTTCACCGGGGTGTACCGGCTGTAGCTCCGTCGTCATTTGAATGGTTCCTTATCCATCAGGCTTGGCGTCATCGTGCAAAGCCGCGCTTCAATGGTAATCGGTGATCTCCACCCGGTCCGGCCCGGCGTCGGTCCAAATGAAGCATATGCGCCACTGATCATTGATGCGGATCGAATGCTGTCCAGCGCGGTCATTCTTCAGGGCCTCAAGCCGGTTGCCAGGCAGCGAGCGCAAATCGTTGAGTTTGTGGGCGGCATCCAGCATGGCGAGCTTTCGCTGCGCGGAACGAACCAGGTCGGCCGGAAATCCCTTTGGCGGCTTGCCGCCGGTGGCGATCCCTTCGGTCATCTTGTCGTAGAACGAAACGATCATGTGGTTTCCGCATTGTGTATCACACCATGATACGGATCATGCGCGGTGTCAAATGGGCTGAGCCCCCATCGCCCGTTCCAGCACCGCAAAGACGCGCGGATCGAGCGACTGCGCCACGTTGAAGCGCAGGAAGCCGCTGGCCGATTGCGACAGGCTGAAGGCATTGCCGGGCGCCAGCACGAGGTTCTCGGCCAGCGCGCGGCGCGCGATGTCTGCCGCGTCCAGCCCCTCCGGCAAGCGGCACCACAGGAACATGCCGGCGCGCGGCTCGATCCAGGGCTTCAGCCCCAGCTTCTTCAGTCGGGGGCCGGTCTCGCCCATGGCGCGGGCCAGCCGCTCGCGCAAACCCTCCACATGCTTGCGGTAGCTGCCGTCCTTCAGCAGGGCATGCACAAGCTCGGCCGAAAAAGCTCCGCCACCGAAGGAGGTCGCAAGCTTCAGGTCGATCAGCCCCTCGATCCAGTCCGGGCGAGCGGCAATGAAGCCGCAGCGCACCGCCGCCGACAGCGTCTTGGAGAAGCTGCCGATGTGGATGACGCGGTCGAGTCCGTCGAAGGCGGCGAGGCGCGGCGCCGGCTCCGGCTCGAAATCGGCGAAGATGTCGTCCTCGATGATGGTGAGGTTGTGCTGCTCGGCCAGCTTCAACAGGCGGTGGGCAGTGACCGGCGACAGCGTCGCGCCGGTCGGGTTGTGGAGCCCGGAGTTGGTGATGTAGAGCCGCGGCCGATGCTCGGTCAGCGTCTGCGCAAAGACATCGAGATCCGGGCCCGTCGAGGTATAGGGCACGCCGACAACCTTGGCGCGATGCGCCCGCAGCATGGCGTGAAAGTTGAAATAGCAGGGGTCGTCGACCAGCACCGTGTCGCCAGGCTCAAGCAGAAAGCGGCAGAGCAGGTCGATGGCCTGCGTGCCGGAGTCCGTCAGCATGATCTGGCGGGGCTCGGCTTCGATGCCGCGGTCGGCCAAGCGGCGTGACAGAAGCTGGCGCAGTGGCCCCAGTCCCAGTGGCGGGCCGTAGTCGCTGAGGTTGATCTGCTCCGTCCGCGCCAGGTTTCGCAGCGCCCGCCGGATGGCTTCCTCCGGCATCCATTCCCTTGGCAGCCAGCCGCAACCGGGCTTGAGCATGGTGTCGCCCGCCTCCAGCGATTGCCGCGAGACCCAGAGCGGATCGACTTCGCGGTCGAGTCGCGGCCCGATCTCGGCAAGCGAAAGCGGCACCAAATGGCCGGCGACATAGAAGCCGGCGCCACGTCGAGAGCGGATAACCCCCTCGGCCGCAAGGCGGTCATAGGCTTCCACCACGGTCGATTTGGAAACCTGCATCGCCTCGGCTAAGCCGCGGATGGAAGGCAGCCTTGCTCCCGGCGCCAGCGTGCGGGCGGCGATGCGCTTGCGGATCGCCTGCATCACCTGCTCCACCAGCGTGCCGGATTCATCGCCGAAGCGTTGCTGCAACGTCATCTGTGCTGCTCCCGTAAGCAATACAGTTCGGCAAAACTGTACCGTACTGTCTCTGGCTGCGCCAGCCGCGAAGATCGATACCGCCTCTCAAATGGGAGCGGGCCATGGACAAATCGGCGAGCGGCTGGATCAACGGGTTTCTTGGGGTGCTGATCTTCAGCGGATCACTGCCGGCGACGCGCGTGGCGGTGGCAGATTTCGATCCGGTTTTCCTCACCGTCGCCCGCGCCAGCATTGCCGCCGTCGCGGCCTCGGTATTGCTGCTGGCGTTCCGTGAGAAGCTGCCGGCGCGCAGCGATCTCTTTTCCCTTGCCGTGGTGGCCTTGGGCGTCGTCGTCGGCTTCCCGCTGCTGACGGCGCTGGCACTGCAGCAGGTGACTTCCGCCCACTCGATCGTCTTCATCGGGCTGTTGCCGCTGGCGACCGCCATCTTCGGCGTATTGCGCGGCGGCGAGCGACCGCGCCCGGCCTTCTGGTTGTTTTCATGTGTCGGCAGCGTGCTGGTGGCCGGCTTTGCTCTGACGCAAGGCTTTTCGGCGTCGCCGAAAGGCGACCTGCTGATGCTCGCGGCAATCGTCGTCTGCGGCCTCGGTTATGCGGAAGGCGCAAGATTGTCGCGCAGGCTTGGCGGTTGGCAGGTCATCTCCTGGGCCTTGGTGATGTCGCTGCCTGTGATGGGCGCTCTGATGCTCTACACCATGCCGGTGTCGTGGGCGGGCATCGGCAGCCCGGCCTGGATCGGTCTTGCCTATGTCTCGCTGTTCAGCATGCTGATCGGCTTCGTCTTCTGGTATCGGGGCTTGGCGCAGGGCGGCATCGCTGCGGTCGGGCAGTTGCAGCTGCTGCAGCCCTTCTTCGGTCTCTTGCTAGCGGCCACGCTGCTGCATGAAGCGGTGGGATGGTCGATGGTCGCGGTCACAGCAGCTGTGGTGATGTGCGTCGCGGGCGCCAAGCGTTTCGCCGCCTGAGCGCCGCCGCCATGGGCTGCGCTCGGGATGGCGCCACGCGTGCCAGAACGTCGATGGCCGCGACATGCTGTGGGTCTTCACGGAATGCTACCATCGCGCTAAACGAGTTCATTCCGGCACAATGGCGGAAAGGGGCAAGCGGGGCCTTCTGAAGGGATGGTTTCCCGCCTGCACACGGCGTGGACCAGTTTGTTCCTTTCCTCGCTCGCCAGTGCTAAAAGCCTTTTGCCCTGACGGGTGAACCGCGCTAGAGTAATATTTCAAGCTTCAAGTAAATCTGGAAAACGTCATGAACATGGAAAACAAGGCGAGCGCCGTCGCCAGCTTCGTCTGGGATGATCCCTTCCTGCTCGAGGGCCAGCTGACCGAGGACGAGCGCATGATCCGCGACGCGGCTGCAGCCTTCGCCGCCGACAAGCTCGCGCCGCGCATCGAAGAGGCCTATCTGGACGAGAAGACCGATCCGGCGATTTTCCGCGAGATGGGCGAGGCGGGCCTGCTTGGCGTTACCGTTCCGGAGGAATATGGCGGCCTTGGCGCCAACTACGTCACCTATGGCCTGATCGCGCGCGAGGTCGAGCGCGTCGATTCGGGCTACCGCTCGATGATGAGCGTTCAGTCGTCGCTGGTCATGTACCCGATCTATGCCTATGGCTCGGAAGAGCAGCGGAAAAAGTACCTGCCCAAGCTCGCCTCGGGCGAGTGGATCGGCTGCTTCGGCCTGACCGAGCCGGATGCCGGCTCTGACCCGGCCGGCATGAAGACGCGCGCCGAAAAGACGGCGAGCGGCTACAAGATCTCCGGCTCCAAGATGTGGATCTCGAACGCGCCGATCGCGGACGTCTTCGTGGTCTGGGCCAAGTTGAAGGGTGAGGATGGCAAGGACGCCATCCGCGGCTTCGTGCTGGAAAAGGGCATGAAGGGCCTTTCGGCGCCGAAGATCGACGGCAAGCTCAGCCTGCGTGCATCCATCACCGGCGAGATCGTCATGGATGGCGTGGAAGTGGGCGAAGACGCGCTGCTGCCGAACGTCTCGGGCCTCAAGGGTCCGTTCGGTTGCTTGAACCGCGCCCGCTACGGCATTTCCTGGGGCGTCATGGGCGCGGCCGAAGACTGCTGGCACCGGGCCCGCCAGTATGGCCTCGATCGCAAGCAGTTCGGCAAGCCGCTGGCTGCCACGCAGCTGTTCCAGAAGAAGCTCGCCGACATGCAGACCGAGATCGCGCTCGGCCTGCAAGGTTCCCTGCGCGTCGGCCGCCTGATGGACGAGCACAAGTTCGCGCCGGAGATGATCAGCCTTGTGAAGCGCAACAACTGCGGCAAGGCGCTCGACATCGCTCGCCAGGCGCGCGACATGCATGGCGGCAACGGCATCCAGATCGGCTACCACATCATGCGCCACGCGCAGAACCTGGAGACGGTCAATACCTATGAAGGCACCCACGACGTGCATGCCCTGATCCTGGGCCGCGCCCAGACCGGCATCCAGGCGTTCTTCTGAGGAATTGAGCCTCGTAAGCGACAGGAATTCGGGCCGCCAAGCGCGGCCCGAATTTTTTTTGAGCGAGCTATTTCGTCGTCGACTGGAACTTGCTCACCAGATAGGGGCCTGAGCGCACGGGCTGGTATTTCGGCTCTTCGCCGGGCGCCAGGCACTGCTCCAGGCAAACAATTTCCGCATCCCAGTTTGGCTGGTGGAAGAAGGCCAGCGACTGGCGCCGGTCCATGCCGCCGTCCTCGGGCGAGGGGTTCACCACGCGGTGCATGGTGGAAACCCAGCGGTCATTCGTCCACAGCGCCATCAGGTCGCCGATATTGATGATGAAGGCGCCCGGCACCGGCGGCACCGGCGTCCAGTTGCCGTCCGGCGTGATCAGTTCCAGGCCCCTCGAGCCTTCCTGCGGCAGCAAGATGGTCAGGCTGCCATAGTCGGTGTGCGCACCGGCGCGTAGCTGGCCGGGCTTGGGGGGAACCGTCTGCTCCGGATAGTTGAGGGCGCGCAACGCGCTGATCGGGGCGTCGATGAAGCGCTCGAAATAGTCTTCCGGCAGGTTCAGCGCGACCGCGAACAGCCGCATGATGCGCGCCGCCAGGTCTTCCATCGCCGCGTAGTAGCTCTTCCACGCGTCGACAAAGCCGTCCGGCGCCTGCGGCCAGATCGTCGGCGCATAGCAGAAGGCAAGCGCGTCCTTGTCGGTCATGCCCAACGGCGTGTGCAGGGGGCCGCCGTTGAAGCTTTCCTTGAGGTCCGGCGGGCTGTCCACATCGCGGGATTTGGCCAGCGCCTCCAGTTCCGGCCCGAGATAGCCATAAGGATAGCCCTTGTAGGGCGCGCGTGCCTTCTGCTTTTCCTCCGGAGCCAGATCGAAGAACTCGCGCGCCTTGCTCCAAACCGCGTCGATCACCGCCTGCGGCACGCCATGATTGGCGATGGCCAGAAAGCCGGTCGAGCGGCAGATCGCGTCCACCTCGGCCCCCAGCCTTTGGCGTTCGGCCGCGTCGGCCCCTTCGAATTGCCCGAGGTCGAAAACTGGAAACTGCCCGTCGGCCATTTGCAAACTCCACTCCATTGAAAATGCGCGGCGATCCTATCCACGCGGCAATGACCGATCCAGACGCCGGCGGCGGAAACCGTTGGATGATCGTGAGCGCGGGGGTCCAATTTCCGATAGCTTTTCGTCGCGCTTGCCGCCACAGTCAGGCAAGGCTCCAACAGGGCGAAAAGGCAATGAGCGAAGCGTTCCTTTCCCACCTCGAGGCGGAGATTTCCGGTCTCAAGTCGGCCGGGCTCTACAAGTCGGAGCGCATCATCACCTCGCCGCAGTCGGCCGAAATCGAGGTCGGCGGCAGGAAGCTCCTGAATTTCTGCGCCAACAACTATCTCGGCCTGGCCGACAGCCCGAAGCTTTGCGAGGCTGCCAAGACCGCGCTGGACCTCTACGGCTACGGCATGGCCTCGGTGCGCTTCATCTGCGGCACCCAGCAGGAGCACAAGGAACTGGAGGCGCAGCTCTCCTCCTTCCTCGGCATGGAGGACACGATCCTCTACTCCTCATGCTTCGATGCCAATGCCGGCCTGTTCGAGACGCTGCTCTCGGAGGAGGACGCGGTGATCTCCGATGCCCTCAACCATGCCTCGATCATCGACGGCGTGCGACTGTCGAAGGCAAGGCGATTCCGCTACGCCAACAACGACATGGCCGATCTCGAGGAGCGGCTGAAGGAGGCGCAGGACTGCCGCTTCCGGATGATTGCCACCGACGGGGTCTTTTCCATGGACGGCATCATCGCCAACCTTTCGGGCATCTGCGACCTGGCGGAGAAGTACGATGCCATGGTGATGGTCGACGACAGCCACGCCGTGGGCTTCGTCGGCAAGCATGGGCGCGGCACACCCGAATATTGCGGGGTCGAGGGCAGGGTGGACATTCTCACCGGCACGCTCGGCAAGGCGCTGGGCGGCGCATCGGGTGGCTACACCTCCGCTCGCGGCCCGATGGTGGAATGGTTGCGGCAGCGCTCGCGTCCCTATCTCTTTTCCAACACGCTGGCGCCAGTGATCGCGGGCGCTTCGCTCAAGGTTCTCGAGTTGATCGCGGGTGGGGATGGCCTGCGCGAAACGCTATATGCCAATGCGGCGCGTTTCCGGGCTGGCATGTCGAAGCTCGGATTCACCCTCGCCGGCGCCGATCACCCGATCATTCCGGTCATGATCGGGGATGCCGCGTTGGCGCAGGAGATGGCGCAGAAACTACTCGACCATGGCATCTATGTGATCGGCTTTTCGTTCCCCGTGGTGCCCAAGGGGCAGGCGCGCATCCGCACGCAGATGTCGGCGGCGCATTCTGCCGACGACATCGACCGTGCGATTGCCGCGTTTGGTTCAGTCGGGCGCGAACTTGGCGTCATTTCCTGAGCGGCGGTCCGACACTACATGAGGCTTGCCGAAAGAAGGATTCCTTATCAACGGTTTCGAGGAACAAGATCATGTCCAACATGATGCGCGCCCTGGTGAAGTCGCGGCCCGAGCCCGGCATCTGGATGGAACAGGTGCCGGTGCCCGAGATCGGCCCCAACGACGTGCTGATCAAGGTTCGCAAGACCGCGATCTGCGGCACTGACGTGCACATCTACAACTGGGACCAGTGGGCGCAGAACACGGTGCCGGTGCCGATGGTGACCGGTCATGAATTTGTCGGCGAGGTCGCCGACTTCGGCGCGGCGGTGACAGACTACAAGGTCAGCCAGCGCGTGTCGGGCGAGGGGCACATCGTCTGCGGCCATTGCCGCAATTGCCGGGCGGGGCGCGGACACCTGTGCCGCAATACGCTGGGCGTCGGTGTCAACCGGCCGGGGGCCTTCGCGGAATATCTCGTGTTGCCGCAGCAAAACGTCGTGGCCATTCCCGATGATGTTCCCGACGAGATCGCCGCCATCTTCGACCCGCTCGGCAATGCCGTGCACACCGCGCTCTCCTTCGATCTGGTGGGCGAGGATGTGCTGGTCACTGGCGCGGGGCCGATCGGCATCATGGGCGCGCTGGTGGCGCAATGCGTTGGCGCGCGCAAGGTCGTCATCACCGACATCAATCCGGCGCGCCTGGAACTGGCGCGCAAGCTCGGCGTGCATCACGTGGTGGATGCATCGAAGGAAAGCCTGCGCGACGTGATGAGCGAGGAACGCATGACCGAAGGTTTTGATGTCGGTCTCGAAATGTCGGGCTCGGCGGTCGCCTTCCGCGACATGATCGACACCATGAACAATGGCGGCAAGATCGCCATTCTCGGCATCGCTCCGACCGGCTTCGAGATCGACTGGAACAAGGTCATCTTCAAGATGCTGCACCTGAAGGGCATCTATGGCCGCGAGATGTTCGAGACCTGGTACAAGATGATCGCGCTGGTGCAGGGCCCGCTCGACGTGTCGGGCTTGATCACCCACCGCATCGGCATCGACGATTTCCAGCAGGGCTTCGATGCCATGCGGACTGGAAGCTCCGGCAAGGTGGTGATGGACTGGTAAGGTGTGGCCCCAAGCCTCCTTTCAGGCCAAGGATTTCAGGCTGCAATGTGCTAATTTCACTATTGCATAGCCGTTAGAGGCTTGCTTGCGGACCGGGTGGTGGAATCCGGGCCAAAGGCGGCCTCGAACCTGGTCACGGGAGGATGCGATGGCCTTTTCCTATATGCCCGGCTTCGGCAACGATTTCGAAACCGAAAGCCTGCCCGGCGCGCTGCCTCAGGGGCGCAATTCGCCGCAAAGACCCGCCTACGGCCTTTATGCCGAGCAGCTGTCCGGTTCCCCTTTCACCGCGCCGCGCGGCGCTAACGAGCGCTCTTGGCTCTACCGCATCCGGCCGAGCGTCAAGCACACGGGGCGGTTCGCGGCGACCGAATATCCGCTCTGGAAGAGCGCCCCCAATCTCGGCGACCATGAGTTGCCGATTGGTCAATATCGCTGGAGCCCCGTGCCCCTGCCTGCCGCGCCTACCGACTTTCTGGCCGGCATCCGCACCATCACGACTGCAGGCGACGTCCTCGGCCACTCGGGCATGGCAGCCCACGTCTACGTCGCCAATGCCGACATGAAGGACGACCATTTCTTCAACGCGGATGGCGAGCTTCTTGTCGTGCCGCAGGTGGGCGGCGTGCGCTTCGTTACCGAAATGGGCACCATGGAGGTCGAGCCGGGCGAGATATGCATCCTGCCGCGTGGGCTCGTATTCAAGGTCGAGCTGATCGACGGACCGGTGCGCGGCTATGTCTGCGAGAACTACGGCGCAAAATTCACCTTGCCGCACCGCGGGCCGATCGGCGCGAACTGCCTGGCCAACCCGCGCGACTTCAAGACGCCCGTGGCCTGGTTCGAGGAAAAGGAAACACCCTGCCGCCTGACCGTGAAGTGGTGCGGGAAGTTCTACGTCACCGAACTCGACCATTCGCCGTTGGATGTGGTCGCCTGGCATGGCAACTATGCGCCCTACAAATATGATCTGGCGACCTTTTCTCCGGTCGGCGCGATCCTGTTCGACCATCCGGACCCCTCGATCTTCACGGTGCTGACGGCGCCATCGGGCGAGGAAGGCACTGCCAATGTCGATTTCGTCATCTTCCCGCCGCGCTGGCTGGTGGCGGAAAACACCTTCCGCCCGCCCTGGTATCACCGCAACATCATGAGCGAATTCATGGGGCTGATCCACGGCCAGTACGACGCCAAGGCCGAGGGCTTTGTTCCGGGCGGTATCAGCGTGCACAACATGATGCTGGCGCATGGACCGGATGCCTCGGGCTTCGAGAAGGCCACGCGCGCCGAGCTGAGGCCGGTGAAGCTCGACAACACCTTGGCCTTCATGTTCGAGACGCGCTTCCCCCAGATGCTGACGCGCTACAGCGCCGAGCTCGAGACGCGCCAGGACAACTATATCGATTGCTGGAAGGACCTGAAAAAGCGCTTCAACGGCACGCCCGAAGGCGATTGGAGTTGAGGCCGGCGCGGTCTAAGCTGGACAGCGATTGCGGCGCCAAACGCGCCGTAAAACCAACGGGAGAGGGACGGACCGCCCATGAAACTGGCCACGCTCAAGAACGGCACGCGCGACGGAAAACTGGTGGTGGTTTCGCGCGACCTGACCCGCTACACCGATGCATCCTTCCTGGTGCCGACGCTGCAGGCGGCGCTCGATGACTGGCGGCGCATCTCCCCGCATCTGTCGGCGATGGCAGAATCGCTTGAAACCGGAGCAGTTCCGTCCGAACGCTTTCACGAGCACCACGCCCACTCGCCGCTGCCGCGCGCCTATCAGTGGGCGGACGGCTCGGCCTACGTGAACCACGTAGAACTGGTGCGGAAAGCGCGCGGCGCGGCCATGCCGGAGAGTTTCTGGACCGATCCGCTGATGTATCAGGGCGGCTCGGATTCCTTCCTCGGGCCGCGCGATCCGATCCCGCTTGCCGATGAAGCCTTTGGTGCCGACATGGAGGCCGAAGTTGCAGTCATCGTCGACGACGTGCCCTTGGGCGCGAGCGTGGACGAGGCGCGCGACGCGATCCGGCTGGTCATGCTGGTCAACGACGTGTCGCTGCGCGGCCTGATCCCGGCCGAGCTCGCAAAGGGCTTCGGCTTTTTCCAATCCAAGCCCTCATCGGCCTTTTCCCCTGTCGCCGTGACGCCGGACGAACTTGGTGACGCCTGGGACGGCGGCAAGGTCAGCCTGCCTCTGAATGTCGATCTGAACGGCAAAGCCTTCGGCCGCGCCAATGCCGGCGTGGACATGACCTTCGATTTTCCGCAACTGATTGCCCACGCCGCCAAGACGCGCCCGCTGGTGGCCGGCACCATCATCGGCTCCGGCACGGTGTCCAACAAGCTCGACGGCGGCCCCGGCAAGCCGGTGGGCGAGGGCGGCGTCGGCTACTCCTGCATTGCCGAACTGCGCACCATCGAGACCATCGAAACAGGTGCGCCGAAGACGCCTTTCCTGCATTTCGGCGACACGGTCCGTATCGAGATGAAGGACAAGGCCGGACATCACTCGATTTTCGGCGCGATCGAGCAGACCGTGCAAAAATACGAGAGTTGAGCGGCGGCCATGGATATGCTCACCCACAATCGCCAGATGGCGCGCAACAATCGCTGGTCCAACGACCGGCTCTATCGCGCCGTGCTAGCTCTCCAGCCGGGCGAGTTCGAGGCCGAGCGCGTGAGCTTCTTTCCCTCGATCAAGGAAACGCTCAATCACATCCACGAAGTGGACCTGTTCTATTTCGACATGCTGGCCGAGGGCGGCGAGGGGCGGGCGCTGTTCGATCGCTTTGTCGCCTATGACGACCCGGCAAGGCTCGCCGCCGCGCAAGCGGAGCTGGATGGAAGGCTGATCGCTTTTTGCGATGGACTCTGGCTTGCCGACCTCGACCGCCGCGTGCCGACGGACCGAGGCACGGCGGGCATCATTCCCGAAAGGATAGGCGACCTGCTGGCGCATCTCTTCCTGCACCAGATCCACCATCGCGGCCAGGTGCACGCGATGCTCTCGGGCACCTCGGTCAAGCCGCCGCAGCTTGATGAGTTTTTCCTCGACTACGACCTGCGCTTCAGGAAGGACGAGGTCGAGCGGCTCGGGCTGGATCAGGCCAGCGCCACGTCATAGCTGGCGAAGTGGGAGTCCGCTGTAACGAGCGTTAGTCCTTCCAACTGCGCTTGGGCTATTAACAGCCGATCGAAAGGATCGCCGTGGTGTCGTGGCAACGATGAGGTATGGAGCGCATGCTCGGGGAGTATCGGCAGCAACTTCACGTCACTGGCTTCAATCGTTTCCAACAGTCCAGGCGGTATCGTCAATTTTCCGATACTTGCCTTGATCGCGATCTCCCAAAGTGATGCGACGCTTAAATATTTGGGCGCATCGCCGAGGAGGATTTCGTCGTGAACCGGAGAAATCCGCTTGTCGTCGGCGAGGTCCCACAAGAAGACATGAGTGTCGAGCAGATAGCCTCGGCCGCTCATGAGACATATTCGTCCCATTCCGGCCCGAGCTCGTCAAAGTCCGGCGCGATCCAGATTTTGCCTTTCATGGCGCCACGCAACTTTTTCTTCGGTTGCGCGTCCGTGCTTGCTGCTATCTCAACGACCGGAACGCCATGTCGTGTCACAACAAAGCGCTCGCCGGCCTCGGCGCGCTTGATGATCTCGGAAAAGCGCGCCTTCGCCTCGGCAACGCTAAAGACAGTCGATTTGCTCTGATGGTTCATCAGCCTGCCCCTTATGACCAGAATTTAGGTCATAAGGGGTTAGACTGCAAGTTGAGGCGGCTTATTCCGCCGCCTGAATCTTGATCACGCCGCGGCGGATCTGGTCTTCCTCGATGGATTCGAAGAGCGCGCGGAAGTTGCCTTCGCCGAACCCTTCGTCGCCCTTGCGCTGGATGAACTCGAAGAAGATCGGGCCGATCACGGTCTTGGAGAAGATCTGCAGCAGGATCTTCGTCATCCCGCCATTCACCACGCCTTCGCCGTCGATCAGGATGCCGTGCTTCTTCATGCGCTCGAGCGGTTCGTCATGGCCGTGCACGCGCTTGCGCGACATTTCGTAGTAGGTGTCCGGCGGGCCGGGCATGAATTTCAGCCCGTTGCCGTCCAGTCTGTCGGTGGCGTCATAGATAGCGTCCGTGCCGACAGCGATGTGCTGGATGCCCTCGCCATTGTACTTGCGCAGATATTCCGCGATCTGGCTGGTTTCGTCCTTGGACTCGTTCAGCGGGATGCGGATCTTGCCGCAGGGCGACGTGATGGCGCGGCTGACCAGCCCGGTGATGCGGCCGTCGATGTCGAAATAATGGATCTGGGTGAAGCCGAACAGGTCGCGGTAAAAATCCCACCACTTGTCCATGTTGCCGCGATAGACGTTGTGGGTGAGGTGGTCGAGGTAATAGAAGCCGACGCCTTCCGGCTTCGGGTCGCGCTCACCCAGCCATTCGAACTCGGCATCATAGGCCGAGCCCTTTTTGCCGTAATTGTCGACGAAATAGATCAGAGAACCGCCGATGCCGACGATGGCCGGCACGTCCAGCGTCTTGTCGTCGCCTTCATAGGGCGTGGCGCCCTTGGAAACGGCATGGTCGAAGGCGTGCTTGGCATCGACCACGCGCCAGGCCATCGACGGCGCGCACGGCCCATGCTTTTCCACGAACTTCATGCCATGCGAGCCGGGTTCGGCGTTCAGCACGTAGTTGATGTCGCCCTGGCGCCAGATGGTGATGTTTTTGGTCCGGTGCTTGGCAACCGGCACATAACCCATGCGCGTGAACAGCTCGGAGAGCTTTTCCGGCTCGGGGTGGGCGAATTCAACGAACTCGAAGCCGTCGGTGCCGGCAGGGTTGGCCGCGCTGATGGTTGCGGGCGGCGCGTCGTGCGGGAAAGGTCCCATGGTCTCCTCCTGCGGATCGAAAGCCGCGAATTTTCATCTTGGCCAATGATACGCCTGCGTAAGCGCACAGTGCTTGCATTCGAATGCCGCAAGTGCTCGAAATGCGCATGGACCGTGTAGGAAAGGGCAGCTTGGTATGAATGACGCGCATCTTGATCAATTTGATCGCAAGATACTGTCATGTTTGCAGGCGGATGGCCGGCTCACCAACAATGACCTGTCGGAGCGCGTGAACCTGTCGCCGTCGCAATGTTCGCGGCGACGCCAGAGGCTGGAGGATGACGGATATATCCGCGGCTATCGCGCGGTGCTCGACCGCGAGCGGCTGGGTTTTCCACTGGTCAATGTGATCTCGGTGACGCTGGCCACGCACAACCGGGACAATGCGCAGCGCTTTGCCGATCTGCTTGCGCGCCTGCCCGAAGTGCAGGAGGCGCACGCCCTGACCGGCGAGATGGACTACATTCTGAAAGTGGTGACGCCGGACCTGAGGTCGCTGGCGGACTTCGTCAACGGCGTGCTGCTGCCGCACGAATCCGTCCAGCATGTGAAGACGGCGGTCGTGCTGCAGACGCTGAAGGAAACGTCGGCCCTGCCGCTATAGGCGACAGGGCGAAGAGGGTTCAGCCTCTGACCTGCTGCGCGGCCAGGAACAGGTTGGTCGAGCGCGCGCCGGACCGGCAATAGGCAAAGACCGGGCCGTCGAGTTCATCCAGCGCCTTGGCCATGGCTTCGGCGTCTTCCATGGTCACCGGCTGGCCGCTGATCATCGGTACGTGCCGGAAGCCGAGCCCGGCTGCCTCGACCGCCATGCGGATTTCGTCGGCGGAAGGCTGGCCGGGCTGCTCGCCGTCAGGACGATTGCAGATGACGCCCTTGAAGCCAGCCGCCTTGATGGTGGCGATATCGTCGGCGGTGATCTGCCCCGACACCGAATAGTCGTCGGAAATCTGGCGGTATTCCATGATGCTCCTCACAGGCGCTTTGTCGATTGCGGCAAACATAGTGCGGGCCGCCGAGTTTCGCGAGGCATGTCATGCCTCGCGAAGAGATTTACGTGTTTAGGCTGCGTCCGCCAGCTTGCCGGTCGCGGCGGCCTTGCGCAGCAGTTCGGCCGGCTTGAAGATGTCCTTGCCGGTGCGGGCGTGCCAGTAGTCGAGCCGCTCGACGATCTTGCCAAAACCTTCGAGGCTGGCCCAGAACATCGGACCGCCCTTGCCGATGGGGAAGCCGTAGCCGTTGACCCATACGATATCGATGTCGGAAGCGCGGGCGGCAATGCCTTCCTCGAGGATCTTCGCGCCTTCGTTGATGAGCGGGTAGAAGGTGCGCTCGATGATTTCCTCGGACGAAATCTCCCGGCGCTCGATGCCGAGTTCCTTGGCCTTTTCCTCGATCAGGGCCGCGACCTCCGGATCAGGTGTCGGCGTACGCGAGCCGCTTTCGTAAAGATACATGCCGCGTCCGGTCTTCTGGCCGAAATGGCCCTGTTCGCAGAGCGTGTCGGCGATGATCGCCGTCTTGCCCTGGGCCTTGCGGTTGCGCCAGCCGATGTCGAGGCCGGCAAGGTCCCACATCTGGAACGGGCCCATCGGCCAACCGAAGTCGGTGAACACCTTGTCGACCTGCAGGGGTGTCGCGCCTTCGAGCAGCAACGGCTCGGTCTCCGCGCCGCGCGCGCCCAGCATGCGGTTGCCGACGAAGCCGTGGCACACGCCCACGACAACCGGCACCTTGCCGATCTTCTTGCCCACGGCCAGCGCCGTTGCCAGCACGTCAGGCGCGGTTTTCGCGCCGCGCACGATTTCCAGCAGCTTCATGACATTGGCCGGCGAGAAGAAGTGCAGGCCGAGGAAATCCTGCGGCCGGCTGGTCGACGCGGCGATCTCGTTGACGTCGAGATAGGAGGTGTTGGTGGCGAGGATCGCGCCCGGCTTGGCGACAGCCTCGATCTTGCCGAACACTTCCTTCTTCACCGACATTTCCTCGAACACGGCCTCGATGATGAGATCGCAATTGGCGAGATCGGCATAATCGGTTGAGGGGGTGAAGGCGGCCATGCGCTTGGCCTTGGCCTCTTCGGTCAGCGAGCCTCGCGTGACGGAGATCGCGTAGTTCTTCTCGATCGTGCCGAGGCCGCGTTCGAGGGCTTCGGGATTCATTTCCAGCAGCGTGACTGGGATGCCGCCATTGACGAAGGCCATGGCGATGCCGCCGCCCATGGTGCCGGCGCCGATGATGCCGACGCGGGCAATCTCGCGCGGCTTCACGTCCTTACCCACGCCCGGCACCTTGGCTGCCTCGCGTTCGGCGAAGAACAGGTGGCGCTGCGCCTTGGACTGGTCGCCTGCGACCAGCTTGGCGAAGATTTCGCGCTCCTTGGCCAGCGCCTCGTCGAACGGCAGGGTGAGCGCATTGCGCACGGATTCGGCGCAGGCGACCGGCGCTTCCAGCCCGCGTGCCTTCTTGGCATGTTCGGCAGCACGCGCGTCGAAGGCGGCGAGATCGGCGTTTTCGATCAGGTTGTTTCGGTCGCGCACGGCGACCGGCGGCTTGCCGGACTTGACCTGCTCGCGCGCAAAGGCGACGGCGCTGGCGATCAGATCGCCCTCGACGACCCCATCGACGAGACCGTTCGCATGCGCTTCCTTGGCGCTGATCGGCGTGCCGGAGACGATCATGTCCAGCGCCTTGAGCGCGCCGACGAGGCGCGGCAGGCGCACCGTGCCGCCGGCGCCGGGCAGGATGCCGAGCTTCACTTCGGGCAGGCCGACCTTAGCGCTCGCCTCGGCCACGCGGAAATGGCAGCCCAGCGCGAGTTCCAGCCCGCCGCCGAGCGCCGTGCCGTGGATCGCGGCCACTGCGGGCTTGCCCAGCGTTTCGAGCGCGGCGATCAGGTCGCGCAGCTCCGGCGCCTGCATCGGCTTGCCGAACTCTGTGATGTCGGCGCCGGCCACGAAGGTGCGGCCCGCGCAGGCCAGCACGATGCCGGCAACGGAGGCATCGTCGCGCAGGGCGGTAAGCGCGGCCAGCAACGGCTCGCGCACGTGAAAGCTCATCGCGTTCACCGGCGGATTGTCGATGGTCACGATGGCGATCTCGCCGTCGCGTGCGATGGTCACGGCCTCGGTCATGCGAAAAACTCCCCTTGTGGCGCATCTGGCGCCGGTAGCTGGCTGGTCGGGAAGGAGGACGGCGTTGGAAATGCCCGACCTCCCTTCAGGACATGCGCCTGAGTATGTGAAGAGGGGAGGTCGGGTCAACTGCCCGAGGGCGCGTAACTGATTTGCGCATCACTCAAATAAGGGCTGAAGCGCAATCGCGAAAAGCGTCGTTCCATCAGCGGGTTGGCGGAGCGAGCTGAATCGCTTTGTCCGTTCAGCTTCCCGTGATTGCGCCTTTGATCGTGGCGATGTTGCTACGCATCATATCGATATAGGTGGCGGCTGGGCCGTCGGCGCTCGACAGCGCGTCCGAATAGAGCGTGCCACCGAGCTTCACGCCGGTCTCGGCGGCGATCTGTTCGATCAGGCGGGCGTTGGTGATGTTTTCCACGAATATCGCCGAGGCCTTGTCATCCCTGATCTGCCTGATCAGCGCCGCCACGTCCGCGGCCGAAGCCTCTGCTTCCGTCGAGATGCCTTCCGGCGCCAGGAAGGTCAGGCCATAGGCGTGCTCGAAATAGCCGAAGGCGTCGTGCGAGGTGATTATGGTGCGTTTGTCTTCCGGGATCGAGGCGACGGTCGCCTTCACATAATCATCGGTTTCCGCCAGCTTCTGGGTGTAGGCTTCGGCATTGGCCTTGTAGCTCTCGCAGCCCTCGGCGTCGGCCGCGCAGAATGCATCGGCGATGTTCTTCACGTAGATCTTTGCGTTGGCGATGGACTGGAAGGCATGCGGGTCGAGGTCGCCGTGGTGGTGGGCGTGGCTCTCATCTTCCTCGCCTTCATCGTGGTGCTCGTCGCTCATGTTGATCGGCTCGACGCCTTTGGTCAGTTCCACGATCGATGCCTTTGTGGCGCTGGCCTCGACCAGGCGCTGCAAGAAGCCCTCGAAATGCAGACCATTGACCAGCACCACATCCGCCTTGCTCATGGCCATGGCATCGGCCGGCTTGGGCTCATAGACATGGGCGTCGCCATCCGGACCCACCAGCGTGGTCAGGTCGATGCGGCCGCCGCCAACGTTTTTGGCGAAATCACCGATGATCGAGAAGCTGGCCACCACCTTCAGCGGCTCAGTGTGTGCTGAAGCCAGACCGAACGGGGTTAATGTTATAACGCTCACAAGGGTGGCGAGCCGAAGGGACTTGAGCATTGCGAAGAGGTCTCCGTGAGGGCGGTCAGGCGGTTCTGTGGCGGTGGCGGCGCAGGCGCGTGTTGAAGACGCCGCGCGTGCCGAAAATGGTCGAGACGAAATACACCAGCCCTGCCGAGAGGATGATGGCTGGCCCGGAGGGCAGGGAGGCGTGATAGGACAACAGCAATCCCGCAATGCAGGAGCCGAAGCCGATGACGATGGCGAGCGCGCACATTGGCTCCACGCGCGCCGTCCAGAAGCGGGCGGCGGCGGCCGGCAGCATCATCAGGCCAACAGAAAGCAGCGTGCCGAGCGCCTGGAAACCGCCGACGAGATTGAGCACGACCAGCCCGAGAAAGACAAAATGCACCGGTGTTCCGAGCCGGCTCACCGAGCGCAGGAACAATGGGTCGAGGCATTCGGCCACGATGGCGCGCCAGAAGATGGCGAGCGTTACCAGCGTGATGGCCGAAATCGCCGCTATCAGCGTCAGCGCGTCGTCATTGAGGGCGAGCACGGTGCCGAACAGCACATGCATCAAGTCCACGCTCGATCCGCGCAGCGAAACCATCAGCACGCCAAGCGCGAGCGAGATCAGGTAGAAGGCCGCCATGGAGGCGTCTTCCTTCTGCACGGTGAAGCGCGATACAGCACCCGCGCCCAGGGCGACGATGACGCCGGCGACCAGCCCGCCAATGGTCATCGGCACGATCTGCAGGCCGAAGAGAAGGAAGCCGGCGGCCGCGCCGGGCAGGATGGCATGTGCCATGGCATCGCCCGTCAGGCTCATGCGGCGCAGCATCAGGAACACGCCGACCGGGCAGGCGCCCAGCGACAGCATCAGGGAGCCGGCCAGCGCGCGCTGCATGAAGCCGAATTCGACGAAGGGGGCGATCAGGTAATCATACATGGCGCTGCTCAGGCTGCCCTTGGGCCGGTTTCGTGGTCGGGGCGGTCGCGCACTTCGCCATGCTCTTGATGGTGATGGCCGTCGTGAGAGTGCGCGTGTCCATCGGCATGCTCGTGCCCATGATCGGGTTCGCACCAGGGCGCGTCCTCGTGCCAGGCTTCATCGAAGCGCCGGGCGCGCAGCAGGTTTTCCGGCCGCAGCGTCTCCCTGGTGGCGCCCCAGGCCACGGGCCGGCGCGCCAGCAGCAGCGTCTCCGGGAAGTGCTCGCGGACGAGGTCGAGATCGTGAACCACCACGATCACAGTCCGCTTCTCTCCATGCCAGCGCTTGATCAGCTCAATGAGGTCGTTGACCGTCTTGGCGTCGACGGCGTTGAAGGGCTCGTCGAGCAGGATCAGTTCCGCGTCCTGCACCAGCACGCGGGCGAACAGTGCGCGCTGCAATTGGCCCCCGGACAGCGTGTCGATCGGCCGCTTCTCGAAGCCCTCGAGGCCGACCGCGTTCAGCGCCTTGGAAACCTCTGCGCGGTCATCCCGAGTGAAACGCGCCATAAGGCCGCGGCGCGGCCATAGCCCCAATGAAACAAGGTCCACGACGCGAGCCGGAAAGGAACGGTCGAGCTCGGATTGCTGCGGCAGGTAGGCGATGCGGGCATTGCGCGCGTTCACGCACAGGCCGGACATCGGCTTCAACACGCCCACAATGCCCTTCATGAGCGTCGACTTGCCGGAACCATTGGCGCCGACGACAGCGGTCAGGGATCCGACCCTGAAGGAGCCATTGAGATGGTGAACGGCCGGGTGGCTGCTATAGCCGAGCGTCAGGTCGCGAAAGGTGAGGCAGGCGTCAGTCATCGTCGGTCCGCGACCCAGGGAGGAGAGTTGCTGTCTGGATATGTGATGTTATTACATTAGTCAACATGCCGGAATGGCAAGGGCCGGGGCAAAGTCCTGATATGGATGGGGAGAAACAGGGGTTTCCCATCGGGGCGGCCTTGCCCGGCAGAGCACTGAAATCTAAAGAGAACCGGGCACGGAGCAACAAGAAGGAAGCCAGCCATGACCATCCGCCGCATCGATGTCGGTCCCCGCATGAGCGACATCGTCATCCACAACAACACGATCTATCTGGCCGGCCAGGTTGGTGCGCCGGGCGCCAGCGTCACCGAGCAGACCAAGGCCATCCTGGCCTCCATCGACGAGCTGCTGGCCAAGGCCGGCTCGGACAAGACCAAGATCCTCCAGGCAATCATCTGGCTGGCCGACATGAACACCTTTGGCGAAATGAACGCCGTCTGGGACGCCTGGGTGCCGCAGGGCCACACGCCGGCGCGCGCCACCGGGGAAGCCAAGCTGGCCACCCCGGATTACAAGGTCGAGATCATCATCACGGCCGCCGTCTAAGGCTCGTCCTTCGAAAATTCGATTTTGCGCTATGCCGCCGCCCCGTGCGGCGGCATAGCTCCGCCTATGCTCTGCCGGCGCGATCGGGTCGTGCGTTTTCGATTGTCTGCCGATGTGTTTTCCAGGCGAGCCACACGCCGGCGGTGGAAAACGGGCTTTCAAACACGAAAATGCCCGAATTCACATCCTTTGTCTTCCCATTGATTCCAATGAGATTTTGATTGGGAAATGTCCGACGCATTTCCAGCTGACTCATAATTTTTGAGAAAAGACCGTTTGGCCGTTGCTTGGATGCAACCAATCGCCACCAGAACTGTTCTGGCCCTAAAATGGCTGCGTCGAAGGCGCGGCCAGTTTGCTGTTGAGCGGAATCGCCATTGATGAATCTCCAGACCACCCCCGCCCTGCTGGAAAAGGCAGTTTCTGACCTACTCGCAAGCGCAGAGCAGCCTATCCGATCGAACTTCCTGCCGGAGGACCGGCTGAGAATTTTGGGTGAGAGCCTGGCGCGCCGTGAGCTCACGGAATATTACGGCCTCGAGACCTTCGATTTCCACGCCCGCAACAAGGAAAACGCGGAAAAGATCCTCGAGGTCTATCGCGCCACCAATGCGGCGCAGGCGCGCGGCGAGACCATAACGCCGGCCGCGCAGTGGCTGCTCGACAACAACTATCTGGTCGAAGAGACCATCTTTCAGATCAAGCGCGACCTGCCGCGCCGGTTCTATCGCGAACTTCCCACCATCGAGCTGACCACCGGCGTGGTGACGCCGCGCGCGCTTGCACTTGCGTGGGTCTATGTGGCGCATTCCGACAGCACCGTATCGGCGGAGATGTTCAAGGCGCTGGTCGATGGCTACCAGCGTGTCGAGCCGATGCGCATCGGGGAGTTGTGGGCGCTTCCCTCACTGTTGCGCTTCGTGCTGATCGAGAATCTGCGCCGGCTGGCGGTGCGGGTCTACAGGACCCACGAGATGCGCCAGATCGCCAACAATGTGGCCGACCAGATCATGGCCGCAAGCGACGGCGAGGCCTGGCGCACAATCCTGTCGCGCTACACCGCCCATGCGCGCGACACCACTTTCGCCACCCAGATGCTCTACCGCCTGCGGGATGGCTCAAAGAATGCCGGAAAGGCGCTGGTGTGGCTCGAGGAGCAGCTCGAAACCGCGGGTTCGGATGCCGAAGAGACCATCCTGAGCGAGCACCAGATGCTTTCCAGCGGCAACGTGACCACTGGCAATATCATCCGCGGCCTGCGCCTTCTGAACGACGTCGACTGGACGCTGTGGTTCGAATCCGTCAGCCCCGTCGATGCGCTTCTGCGCGAACGCAGCAATTTCGGCGAGCTCGATTTCCAGTCGCGCGACCAGTACCGCACCGCCATCGAAGATCTGGCGCGGCGCTCTAAGCTCACCGAATACGACGTCGCCGAGCGCGCGACCGAAATGGTGGAGCAGGGCGAACGTACCGCGGTCGCGGCCGATGAAATCCAGCTCGCGCCCGATGAAGGCGAGCCCGCGCCTGACGAAGGCCAGCCTATGCAGGGCGAGGGCCAGCCTGTTCCGGCTGCGACGAAGTGCAATGACATCGGCTTCTTTCTGGTCGGCCCCAAGCGTCCCGAGTTCGAACGGGCCATCGGCTATCGGCCCGGATTCCGGCTTCGGTTCGCGAGGGTGTTCCGGCGCACCGGCTGGCTGGGTATCGTCGTTCCCGTTTTCGCCCTGACGGCGCTGTTGCTCACGCTGACGGGGCTGGCGCTCTCGCGCATCGGCCTGTCGTCGCCGTCCATTGCGCTGATGCTGATCCTTTTCTCCGTGCCGGCCAGCGAAGGCGCGATGGCGTTCTTCAACACGATCGTGCTGCTGTTCCTGCGGCCGACAAGACTGGTCGGCTACGAGTACAAGGACGGCGTGCCGGCCGAGGCGCGCACCCTGGTCGTCGTGCCGTCGCTGATCGGCTCGCGCGACGATGTGGAGGAGAACGTTCGCCAGCTCGAGGTCCATCACCTGGCCAACATGCATGGCGAGATCTACTACGCGCTGCTTTCCGACTGGCCCGACAGCGCGTCCGAGCAGACTGCCGAGGACCTGGAGATCCTCAACCACGCGCGCGAGGAGATCGCCAGGCTGAACGCGCGCTATCCGGGTGAGGGCGCGCCGCTGTTCCACCTGCTGCACCGCCGCCGCCTCTACAATCCCTCGCAGAAGTGCTGGATGGGCTGGGAGCGCAAGCGCGGCAAGCTGCATGAGCTGAACCTGCTTCTTCGCGGCGATGCCGACACCACCTTCCTGCCCCCCGATGCGCCGCTGCCTGAGAACATCGTCCATGTGATGACGCTCGACGCCGACACCAGGATGACGCGCGACGCGGTGAAGAGGCTGGTGGGCAAGATGCGTCACCCGCTCAACCGCCCCGAATTCGATGCCACGCATCGGTGCGTGACGGCCGGCTACGCCATTCTTCAGCCGCGCGTTACCCATTCGCTGACGACGGGCGACGAGGCTTCGTTCTTCCAGCGCGTGTTTTCGGCCAACAGGGGGCTCGACCCCTATGTGTTTGCCGTGTCCGATCTCTACCAGGACGTGTTCGGTGATGGCTCCTTCACCGGCAAGGGGCTCTATCACATCGACGCGATGGAGGCGGCCCTGAAAGGCCGCATCTCCGAGAACACCATTCTCAGCCACGACCTTCTGGAAGGCGCGCTGGCCCGCTCGGCACTGGTCACCGATGTCGAAGTGGTGGAAGACTATCCCACGCGCTATTCGGTCGACGCGTCGCGCCATCACCGCTGGGCGCGGGGCGACTGGCAGTTGCTGGGCTTCATGCTGGACCCGAAGTCGGGCGTGCCGGCGCTGTCGCGGTGGAAGATGCTCGACAATCTGCGCCGCACCCTCACGCCCATATTCTGGGTGGCGGCGGCGGTTGCGGGCTGGACGCTGCTGCCCTTCACGCAGGCTGCGCAGTGGCAGGCGCTGCTTATTCTCAGCCTGTTCATGGCGCCCACTTTCGACATCGTCGATTCGCTGCTGCCCAAGACGCGGGACGCCACGGCGCGCGGCCATTTCAGCGCGCTGTTTCGCGATGTGGCATTCGGCACTGCGATGGTGGCTTTGCGCGTCGTGCTCATGGCGCACAATGCCTGGATGATGGGCGATTCCATCATCCGCACGCTGTACCGCCTGTTCGTGAGCCGCCAAAACCTGCTGGAGTGGCGCACCGCTTCCCAGGCCTACAAAAGCGATGGCAACGATCTTGTCTCCTATTATCGGTTGATGCGCGGCGCGGTGATTATCGCGATCGCCGGCCTCGCCATTCCGGTCGCGGCCGACTCGACCGGCAGCTTCGTCGCGTTCTTCTTCGCAATCTTCTGGGCCGGTTCACCCGCCTTCGCCTGGCTTATCAGCCGTTCGGCCGAAACCGAGGACAGGCTGCGCATCTCGGAGCGCGACGTCCAGCGGCTGCGCATCGTGGCGAGGCGCACCTGGGCTTACTTCGAAACCCATGTGACGCCCGACAACAACTACCTTCCGCCCGATAATTTCCAGGAGACACCGCAGCCAGTCGTCGCCCACCGCACCTCGCCCACCAATATCGGCGTCTATCTGCTTTCGGTCATCTCGGCGCGGGACTTCGGCTGGATCAGCCTGGCCGATGCCGCAAACCGGATCGATCACACGCTCAGCACCATCGAGCGGATGACCCGCTACCGCGGCCATCTCTACAACTGGTACGACACCATCACCTTGCGTCCGCTGCAGCCTCTGTACGTGTCCAGCGTCGATAGCGGCAATCTCGCCGGCCACCTGGTGACGGTCTCGGCAGCCTGCGCCGAATGGGCGGAAGCGCCTTCGGTGCACCTGCAGGGCGATTTCGACGGCCTCCTCGACGCGGTTGCCATCCTCGCCGAGAACCTCGACGCCCTTCCGGACGACCGCCGCCAGCTTCGGCCGCTGCGCCAGCGCTTGCGTGATCGCATCGACGGCATGAGCCGGGCCGTGGCAACAATCAAGCTGCAGCCCGAAATGGCATCGATCCGCACCATCAACCTGGCGGTGTTGTCGGGCGAGATCCGCAAGCTGGCCAGCGCCATCCACACCGAGGTCGGTTCGGCCCGCTCGGAAGTGCTGATCGACTGGGCGGCCAAGCTGGAAGCGGCATGCGAGGCGCATGTCCACGACGCCCACAGTGACGAGAAGTCCATTGAGCAACTCCGCGCCAAGCTGAAGAACCTGCAGGAGCGCGCGCGGCGCTTCGCGTTTGAAATGGATTTTTCCTTCCTTCTGCGGCGCGAGCGCAAGCTGCTGTCCATCGGCTATCGCGTCGAGGAGCACCAACTGGACGAAAGCTGCTACGACCTGCTGGCGTCGGAAGCGCGGCTGACCAGCCTGTTCGCCATCGCCAAGGGCGACATCCCCACCGAGCACTGGTTCAGGCTTGGCCGGCCGATTGTGGAGATCGGCTTCAGGGGCGCGCTGATGTCGTGGTCGGGCTCGATGTTCGAGTACCTCATGCCGCCACTGGTCATGAAGGAGCCGGCAGGCGGGCTGCTCAACCAGACCAACAAGCTGGTGATCTACCGCCAGATGCAATACGGCCGCTCCAAGCACGTGCCGTGGGGCATTTCGGAGTCGGCCTACAATGCGCGCGACCGCGAGATGACCTACCAGTACACCAATTTCGGCGTGCCGGGGCTGGGGCTGAAGCGCGGCCTTGGCCGCAACACGGTGATTGCGCCTTACGCCACCGTGCTTGCCGCCCAATTCATGCCGCACGAGGCGGTCCAGAATCTCGAGCGCCTGAGACGCATCGGCGCGCTCGGCCGCTACGGATATTACGATGCGGTCGACTTCACGCCGCAGCGCGTGCCCGATGGATCGAACCACGCGGTGGTCTACAACTACATGGCCCATCATCAGGGCATGACGATTGCCGCCGTGGCCAATGCCATCTTCGAGGGCCGGCTGCGTGATCGGTTCCACAGCGACCCCGTCATCGAGGCCGCCGAACTGCTGCTGCAGGAAAAGGCTCCGCGCGATGTTACCGTTTCGGCGGTCCGCACTGAGGCCGACGAACGCGGCAAGGTCGAGACGCTCGAACAGAGCGCCGACACGCGCCTGGTTGTGGAGCCCGAGCGGGCATTGCGCTCCACCAACCTGATGTCGAACGGCCGCTATTCCGTGATGGTCACGGCGACAGGCTCGGGCTACAGCCGCTGGAATGAGCTGTCCGTCACCAGGTGGCAGCCGGACCCCGTCGAAGACCGGCTCGGCAGCTATCTGTTCCTGCGCGATATCGAAACCGGCGATTGGTGGTCGTCCACCAAGGAGCCGAAGCGCGCCGCCTCCGAGCACTCGCAGACGCTGTTCTGCGACGACAAGGCAAGCTTCATCAAGACAGTCGGCACGTTGCGCTCCGAGGTCGAGTGCATCGTGGTTTCCGAAGGCAATGGCGAGGGCCGGCGCATCACCATCGCCAATGACGGCATTGCCGACCGCCATATCGAGGTGACTTCCTATGCCGAGCTCGTGCTGGCGCCGGAAGCCGCGGACAGCGCTCACCCTGCGTTCTCCAAGATGTTCGTGGAAACGGAAATCGCCGGCAACAGCAGCGCGATCTTCGCCACGCGTCGCAAGCGTTCGGACAGCGACCCCGATATCTTCCTGGCGCATTTCGTGACCGACGCATCCGGCGTAACCCGCGATACCGAGGCCGAGACGGATCGCCGTGCCTTCCTTGGGCGTGGGCGAACCATCGCCGATGCGGCGGCCTTCGACGAAGGCGCCCGGCTCAGCGGCAGTTCCGGCTTCGTGCTGGACCCGATCATGTCGCTGCGCTGCCGGGTCAGGGTGCCTGCCAACAAGAAGGTATCGCTGACCTTCTGGACAGTTGTCGGAGCCGACCGCGAGGAAGTCGAATCCGCCGTGACGCGGCTCGACCATCCCGAGAGCTTTCCGCGCCAGGCCATGCTTGCCTGGACACGCTCGCAGGTTCAGACGCGCCACTTGGGCCTCAGCCTCTCGGATGCGGCCAATGTTCAGAAGCTGGCGCGCTATCTGATCTATCCCGATCCCTACCTGCGGGCCCCGGCGGAAACCGTGGTGGCCGGCCTTGGGCCTCAGTCGGCCCTGTGGCCGATGGGAATTTCGGGCGATTTCCCGATCTTCGCGCTCCGCATCGGCGACGTTGCTGATCTCGAGATCGTCGCCCAGGCGCTGCGTTTCCAGGAGTATATGCGTGCTCGCGGCTTGTTCGCAGACCTGGTCATAATAAATGAGCAGGCATCATCCTACGTGCAGGACCTGCAGCAGGCCATCGAGACGCTGGCCGAAAACAGCCGTCTGCGAGGCAAGGAGCTCGGCCCGCGCCAGCACATCTTCGCTGTGCGCCGCGACCTCATGGACGATACCTCCTACAAGACGCTGCTGGCGGTCGCGCGTGTCATCCTGCACACGCGCAACGGCACCATATTCGATCAGATCGAGCGCGCGGAAGCGACAGCCTTGAAGGCTCGCGATCTCGCGGCTGCCGACGAGGCAGCCATGGCGGGCACATTGGCGACGGAACTCGAACCGAGCCTTCCTGCCAGATCCGCGGCGGTCGCGGATGGTTCGGGTCTGGAGGGCTGGAATGGATTTGGCGGGTTCGACCGGGATGGCCGCGATTATGTCGTGCGCCTCGACCGGCGGCGCACAACGCCCCAGCCGTGGATCAACGTCATCTCCAACGCGTCGTTCGGCTTCCACACCTCAGCCGAAGGCGCTTCCTTCACCTGGAGCCGAAACAGCCGCGATTTCCAGTTGACCCCGTGGTCGAACGATCCGGTGAGCAACCGTCCCGGCGAGGCGATCTACATCTATGACCATGCCGACGGGCAGGCATTTTCGCCCTTCGCGGCAGTGGTCCGGGACGAATCCATCGTCTACGAGGCGCGCCACGGACAGGGCGTCAGCACTTTCACCGCTTTCAGGGGCCCCCTGACCGCCGAGGTGACCCAGCTGGTTGATCCGACAGACCCGGTGAAGGTTTCGCGCCTGCGTATCCGCAACTCGGGTGGCGCATCGGTGCGCCTGCGCGTCTATGCCTATGCCGAATGGGTATTGGGCAACAATCGCGCCAAGTCGGCTCCTACCATCGTGCCGACGCAGGACCGCCGGACCGGGGCGCTGCTGGCGAACAACGCCTTCAGCCTCGAATTCGGCGACAGGGTAGCATTCCTGGCCGGCGATGGTGCTCTGCATACCGTCACCGCTGATCGCAGCGAGTTCATCGGCCATCTTGGAACCGCCGAAAGGCCGCATGTGGTGGTGCGGGGGCTGGAGCTGTCGGGCCGTGTCGAGGCTGGGCTGGACCCGTGTGCGGCTCTGGCACGCGACGTCGAAGTGCCGGCAGGCGGCGAGGTGTCCATGCTCTTCCTTCTTGGCGATGCCGCTTCGCCGGAGGAGGCGAGCGAACTCGCCACGCGTCATCGGCAGCGGGATTTTGGCGAGCGCCTCGCCGAGAACGACCGCAACTGGCGCGGCTTCCTCGAGACGCTGCAGGTGGAGACACCGGACAAGCCCTTCAACGCGCTGGTCAATCACTGGCTGCCCTATCAAAGCCTGGCATGCCGCATCCGCGCTCGCTCTGCCTTCTACCAGGCAAGCGGCGCATTCGGCTTCCGCGACCAGTTGCAGGACACGCTTTCGCTGCTGATGCACGACCCGCAGCTAGCCCGCAACCAGATCATCAATGCCGCCCACCGGCAGTTTGAGGAGGGCGACGTTCAGCATTGGTGGCTGCCGCGGACAGGCGCCGGCGTACGCACCATCATCTCGGACGATGTGGTCTGGCTGGCCTACGGCACTGCGCATTACGTGAACGTGACGGGCGACGTGTCGATCCTGCGGGAAGACATTCCCTTCCTGGCAGGAGAGAAGCTCGAGGAAGGCGAACACGACCGCTTCTTCACCCCTGAGGTTTCCAAGAAGACCGCGCCGCTTTTCGAGCACTGCGCACGGGCGCTTGAACTCGCGATCCGCCGGTCCGGCCCCAATGGTCTGCCCCTCATCCTCGGCGGTGACTGGAACGACGGCATGAACCGCGTCGGCGAGGAAGGCAGAGGCGAGAGTGTCTGGCTGGGCTGGTTCCTGCTCAAGACGCTCGGCGACTTTGCGCCCATCGCGCGCGAGCAGGGCGATTCGAGGCGTGCCGACCGCTGGGAGAAGCATGCGCGGCGCCTGAAGCAGGCTCTGGAGAAATCGGCCTGGGACGGCGAGTGGTACCGCAGGGGCTCCTATGACGACGGAACGCCGCTCGGCTCTTCCAAATCGCAGGAATGCAAAATCGATTCGATCGCGCAGTCCTGGAGCGTCTTGTCCCGCCAGGGCGACCCCGAGCGTTCGAAGATAGCGATCGATTCGGCGATGAAGATGCTCGTCGATGACGAGAACCAGATCGTCAAACTCTTCACGCCTCCGTTCGTGAACACGGAAAAAGACCCTGGCTACATCAAAAGTTATCCGCCCGGTGTGCGTGAAAATGGCGGCCAATACACCCATGCCGCCACCTGGCTTGTCATAGCTTTGGCCGAAATGGGGCGTGCCGACGATGCTTATCGTTGCTTCAGCTTGCTCAATCCGGTGAACCATTCGCTGGACGAAGCCGCCGCCAACAGGTACCGGGTCGAACCCTATGTGGTCGCCGCCGATATCTACTCGGTGGGCGATCAGGGAGGGCGCGGAGGCTGGACCTGGTACACGGGGTCGGCAGGCTGGCTTTACCGTGCGGCAGCAGAGAGCATCCTGGGCATCCGTTGGCAGGGAGAAAGCCTTGTCATCGACCCGGTTCTGCCGACGCACTGGCAGGGTTATTCGGCCAGGTTGAAGCTGGGCGGCGCGGTGTATGACATCCGCGTGGAGCGCCAGAAAGGCATCCGCAAAGCTGCGATGGAGCATGACGGAAAGCGGGTTGACGGGAACTCCATCGAGCTGAAACCCGGGGGTGAAAGCCAGGTGTTGGTGCGGGTTCCTTTTTAGCCGCGAAGAATATTTTCGCGGCCGGCCCTTGCCGGGGCCGGTCGCCATCAATTTGCCGTATGGCTGACATTTTTTCTTTAATCTCAAGCTGTTATGCGATCACGCCAAGTTACGGCACGTTGCTCGATGTTGTTTCGAAAAGGCGGAACCAAGTCTGTATGTGAGCATTGTCTTGCGGTGCGGCAGGCAATGCTGGGTGCAGCGATGGTGTGCGGCACGGCTTTAGCTTTCACGAGGTGAGTTTCGTGTCATTGCTGGAAGTCTATTTTCGAGCGCTTCGTTATTTGGCTGCCGAAAAGCGGCGCGTTTTTTTCATTTGTTCAGCAAATATTGTGCTTGCTCTGGTAACCATTGCTGAGCCGATACTGTTCGGCAGGGTTATCGATGCCATCTCGCAGAAGCTGGAAGTCGTCCCGACATTGGCGATCTGGGCTAGCCTGGGCGCCTTCAACATCCTTGCTTATGTGCTCGTAGCCCGGGGGGCTGACCGCATGGCTCACGCCCGGCGCGCCGCGCTGCTGTGCGAATCGTTCGAACAGGTCGTCGCCATGCCGTTGTCGTGGCATCATGAGCGCGGAACGTCACAGGCGCTGCATACTTTGCTGCGCGCCGTGGAAAGCCTGTTCAGCCTCTGGCTGGAGTTCATGCGCCAGCACCTGACCACGGCCGTGGCCCTGGTGCTGCTGGTGCCGACGGCGCTTTCGCTCGATGTGCGCATGTCGCTGGTGCTGCTGGGGCTTGGCGTCTTCTACGTGGCCATAGGCCGGGTGGTGATGCACAAGACCAAGGACGGCCAGGCCAAGGTGGAGACGCACTATCACGAAGTGTTTTCGCACGTGACGGATTCAGTCAACAACGTTGCGGTGCTGCAGAGCTACAACCGCATCGGAGTGGAAACCCAGAAGCTGCGCGGCCATATCCGCGACCTGCTCCAGGCCCAATATCCGGTTCTGGACTGGTGGGCGCTTGCCAGCGCGCTGCACCGCCTCTCTTCGACGATCTCGATGATGATCGTGCTGATGATCGGCGCCCTGCTGGTATCGCGCGGCGAATTGCGCGTGGGCGACATCGTGGCCTTCACCGGCTTTGCGTCGCTGCTCATCAGCCGGCTCGACCAGGTTTCGAACTTCGTCAATCAGATCTTCGACGCCCGTGCCAAGCTCGAGGCCTTCTACCAGCTTGAAGATTCGGTGGCGGAGCGCGAGGAGCCGGCCGGCCTGGGCGAGCTGGAAAACGTCAAGGGCGATGTCTGCTTCGAGAATGTCAGCTTCGAGTTTCCGAATTCCGGCCATGGCGTGCAGGACATCTCCTTCGAGATCCGCGCCGGCCAGACCGTGGCTATCGTCGGCCCGACGGGGGCTGGCAAGACTACCCTCATCAACCTCCTTCAGGGCGTGCACACGCCGCAGAGCGGACGCATCCTGGTCGACGGCGTGGATACGCGCTCGGTAACCCGCAAGTCGCTGCGCCAGGCCATGGCCACCGTGTTCCAGGATGCCGGCCTCTTCAATCGTTCGATCGAGGACAACATTCGCATCGGCCGCGAAAACGCCAGCTACGCCGATGTGCACGCTGCGGCCCAGGCGGCAGCCGCGCAGGACTTCATTCTCGCCAAGAGCGAGGGCTATGACACCAATGTCGGCGAACGCGGCGGCCAGCTTTCCGGCGGCGAGCGCCAGCGCGTCGCCATTGCCCGCGCCATCCTCAAGGACGCGCCCATCCTGGTTCTGGACGAAGCCACCAGCGCGCTCGACGTGGAAACCGAAAGCCGGGTCAAGGATGCGATCGACCGCGTGCGACAGGGCCGAACAACCTTCATCATCGCCCATCGCCTGACCACCGTTCGCGATGCCGATCTGGTCGTCTTCATGGACCACGGCCGCATCGTGGAAATGGGCGGTTTTGCCGAGCTTTCGGCAACCAATGGACGCTTCGCAGCACTCCTGCGTGCCGGTGGCCTGCTGACCGACGAGGACGTGCGCGCGCTCAGCCACGTCTCGGTGCAGCCGGAGGCGGCGTGACCCACCAAAAGGGGAGGCGCCTGCGGCGACCTCCCGCATTGCAGGGGCCGGCTGCTCGCGGTAGATAGGCCGGCATGACTGAAACAAGCGCGCGGCCCGGCCGCTGGATCGATCTAGCCAATCCCACACGCTTCCTGGCGCTGGCCGACAGGGTGGTGCCGTGGCTTGGCGGCCTGTCGGTGGCTTTGCTGGCCGTCGGACTCTACCTGGGTTTTGCCGCGCCGGAGGATTACCAGCAGGGCATCACGGTCCGCATCATGTATATCCACGTGCCTTTCGCGTGGATCGCCATGATGTGCTATTCGCTGATGGCGGCGTCGTCGCTCGGCACTTTGGTCTGGCGTCACCCGCTGGCCGACGTCTCGCTCAAGGCCGCGGCACCCATCGGTGCCACTTTCACCGCGCTCGCGCTGGTCACCGGCTCCATCTGGGGCAAGCCGATGTGGGGTACCTGGTGGGTGTGGGACGCACGGCTGACCTCGGTCTTCGTGCTTTTTCTGATGTATCTTGGCATCATCGCGCTGACGCGGGCGCTGGACGATCCCGCGCGCTCTGCACGTGCGGCCGCCGTCATCACGCTGGTCGGCTTCATCAACATCCCGATCATCAAGTTCTCGGTCGAGTGGTGGAACACGCTTCACCAGCCGGCATCAGTGTTCCGGATGGGCGGCCCGACGATCGATTCCAGCATGCTGTGGCCGCTGATGGTGATGGCCGCCGGCTTCACAGTCTTGTTCTTCACCTTGCATCTGATGGCGATGCGCACCGAGATCCTGCGCCGCCGCGTGATGGCCATGCGCTATATCGCAGCGCGCCGCGCCGACCGGAAACCCGACTGAAAACAAGGCATTGGATTGCGGCCTTGAATCAAGGCCGCAATGTTTCGCGCGTCTCTCAGAACGCCTTGAAAGTCAGCGTGGTCAGCGAGCGGACGATGCCCGGCACATTGGCCACGTTCTCGTTGATGAACTTGCCGATGTCGACATCGTCGTCGATGTAGATCTTCATCAAGAGGTCGTAGTCGCCGCTAGTCGAGTAGAGCTCGGAGGCCACTTCGCGCTCGTAGAGCTGGTCGGCGACCGCATAGGTCTGGCCGGGCACGCATTGCAGTTGGACGAATACGGTTTTCATTGTGCTCTCCTGACGCGGGATTCGACCGGCGCATGAGCCGTCCGGTCCAACATCATGCATTGATTCGACAATCAGGCATTCGCTGCAAAGCCCGTGCTTGCGCGGGGCTCGGAAGCGGCCAGTCCAGCTCCGTGTCTTACACGCCGAGCAGGGTCCGCACCAGCCTGTGATCGGGGTCGGCAAGACCTTCGATTACATCGAAATGGTGCCGGTCGGCTTCCTCGACGCTTGAGACCTCGGCGTTGAAGCTGCTCCAGAGATTTTCGAGCAGGCCGTTTTGGCGCACGAACTCGGGGCGTTCGTTGGCGCCCACCCAGCAGGTGATGTCCATGCCGTCGAGAGGTTCGAGCAGGGCCGCGCTTTCCGCGCGTGCCTCGGCAAGGTCGAGACGCAGCGCCTCGTTCATCTTCGTGTTGAGCAGCGGACGCAGGTCGTGCAGGCCGGAGACCGAGACGGTCTTGCGCAGTCGCGCCGCCACATCGCGCTCGAGCGGCGAGGTGGTCGTGTTCATGCGGCTGACCAGGTGTCCGCCGGCCGAATGGCCCGTGATGTGCAGCGGGCCTTCGACCTCGCGAGCGGCCGCATTGATGGCTGCGCCGATCTGCCTGGTGATGTCGGAGACGCGCGCTTCCGGCGCCAGCACATAGGAAGGCATCGCCACAGCATAGCCGTGCGCGAGCGGCCCGGCCGCCAGATGCGACCATGCCGACTTGTCAAACGCCATCCAGTAGCCGCCATGCACGAAGACCACGAGCCCTTTGGCGTCTGCCTGCGGCAGGAACAGGTCATAGCGGTTGCGCGTGTGGGGGCCGTAGGCGATGTCTTCGCGCAGCCGCCCGGCGCCACGCATTTCATCACGGAAGGCCGCCGCTGCCGCGTGCCACTTTGCCGGGTAGGCGTCGCCGCCCGGAATATGGGCCGAGTTCGAATAGGCGTCGTCCCAGTCCGTGATCTTGTTTCCCGACATTTCCTGCCTCCCTTTGGTCGCCGTCGCCGGCTTGTCCCGCGCTTTATCAATCACGCTGCGGCCGTCGCGCAAGTGCCTGCCAAGCCGTTCGCGAATGCGCAAGCCGGGGCAGATTTCACGACCGTCGAGAAAATTTCAAGCTTGAAACTTCATGCTTGAAATTATCGGGGCGCGGTGCCATCCTTTCCCCATCAGAAGGGAGTTGCCGATGAAGATCGCCTGTATCGGAGGAGGGCCGGCCGGCCTGTACTTCGCCATCAGCATGAAGCTGCGCGACCCGTCGGCGGAGATCGTCGTGATCGAGCGCAACAAGCCGGACGACACGTTCGGCTGGGGCGTTGTGCTCTCCGACGAGACGCTGACCAACCTTGCCGCCAACGATCCGGTGAGCGCCGAAGCCATCCGCGCGCATTTCGCCTATTGGGATGACATCGCCGTCCACTTCAAGGACACCAAGACGGTGTCGAGCGGCCACGGCTTCTGCGGCATCGGCCGCAAGCAGCTTCTTCTCCTGCTGCAGGCGCGGGCGAAAGAGCTCGGCATCGAAATTCGCTTCGAGACCAATGTTGAGAGCGTTGCCGACTATGCCGAACAGTATGATCTTGTCGTCGCCGCCGATGGCCTGAATTCTCGGGCCCGCACCGAATTCGCCGCCCAGTTCGAGCCCGACATCGACGTCCGTGCCTGCAAATTCGTCTGGCTCGGCACGCACCAGAAGTTCGACGACGCCTTCACCTTCATCTTCGAGGAAACCGAGCACGGCTGGGTCTGGGCGCACGCCTACCAGTTCGACAACGACACCGCGACCTTCATCGTCGAGTGCAGCACCGAGACCTGGGAAAAGTTCGGTTTCGGCGAAATGAGCCAGCAGGAGAGCATCGCGGTCTGCGAGCGCATCTTTGCAAAGCATCTCGGCGGCCATGCGCTGATGACCAATGCCAACCACATTCGCGGCTCGGCCTGGCTGAATTTTCCGCGCGTGCTGTGCAAGCGCTGGTCCTACAAGAACATCGCGCTGCTGGGCGACGCGGCGGCAACCGCGCATTTCTCGATCGGATCGGGAACCAAGCTGGCGCTGGAGAGCGCTGTCGCGCTCGCCGAATTCGTTCACACCGAAAAGTCGCTCGAAACCGCCTTCGCCCGTTACGAAGACGAGCGCCGCGTGCAGGTGCTGCGCCTGCAGTCGGCGGCGCGCAACTCGCTGGAATGGTTCGAGGAGGTGGAACGCTATTTCCATCTCGACCCGGTGCAGTTCAACTATTCGCTGCTGACGCGCTCGCAGCGCATCAGCCACGAAAACCTGCGCCTGCGCGACAAGGACTGGCTGGAGAGCGCCGAAGGCTGGTTCCAGCAAAAAGCCGGCGCGCCGCAGGGCACGCATCGCGCGCCGATGTTCGCGCCGTTCAAGCTGCGCGGCATGGAGTTGAAGAACCGCGTCGTGGTTTCGCCCATGGCGCAGTACAAGGCCATCGACGGCACGCCGACCGACTGGCATCTGGTGCACTATGGCGAGCGCGCCAAGGGCGGGGCAGGGTTGCTCTATATCGAGATGACCTGCGTCAGCGCCGAAGGGCGCATCACGCCCGGCTGCCCCGGTTTCTACGCGCCGGAACATGAGGTGGCCTGGAAGCGCATCGTCGATTTCGTCCATACCGAGACGGAAGCCAAGATTTGCGCGCAGATCGGCCATGCCGGCCGCAAGGCTTCGACCCGCGTCGGCTGGGAAGGCACCGACAAGCCGCTGAAGCAAGGCAACTGGCCGGTGCTGTCGGTCTCCGGCCTGCCGTGGTCGGAAGAGAACCAGACCCCGAAGGCGATGACCCGCGCCGACATGGACCTGGTGCGCGACCAGTTCGTTTCGGCGACACGGATGGCGGACCGCTGCGGCTTCGACATGCTCGAAATCCACGCCGCGCACGGCTATCTGCTGTCGTCCTTCATCACGCCGGTCACCAACAACCGCACCGACGAATATGGCGGCTCGCTGGAAAACCGCATGCGCTATCCGCTGGAGATCTTCCATGCGATCCGCGCGGTCTGGCCGCAGGACAAGCCGATCTCGGTTCGTATCTCGGCCAATGACTGGGTAGGGCCGGATGGCGTGACGCCGCAGGAAGCGGTGGAGATCGCGCGCATCTTCTGCGAAGCCGGCGTCGACATCTGCGACGTCTCGGCCGGCCAGACCACTAGGGCTGCGCGCCCGGTCTATGGTCGCATGTTCCAGACGCCGTTCTCCGACCGCATTCGCAACGAGACCGGCATGGCGACCATGGCCGTGGGCAATATCTACGAGCCGGATCACGTCAACTCGATCCTGCTCGCCGGCCGCGCCGACCTTGTCTGTCTCGCCCGTCCGCACCTGACCGACCCATACTGGACGCTCCGGGCAGCGGCGACCTTGGGCGATACTGCCGAGGCATGGCCCGATCCATACCTGCCGGGCCGCGACCAGCTTCGCCGCCTCGCCGAGCGCGCTGCAGAGATGGCGGCGCAGGATCGCGCGGTATGAGAGAGTTGACCGGCAAGTGCGCACTGGTCACCGGCGGCGGCTCGGGCATGGGCGCGGCAATTGCCCGCTCGCTGTCAGATGCCGGCGCGACCGTCGTCGTCGCTGGGCGGCGCATGGAAGCGCTGCTGGAGGTCGCTGCCAGCTCGAAAGACATCGTCGCCATGACGGCCGATGTCACCGATGAAGCGTCGCTCAAGGCGCTGTTCAACAAGATCGCCAGCGAAGTCGGCGATCTTGACATCGTCGTTGCCAATGCGGGCGCTGCCGAAAGCGCGCCCTTCCGGCGCACCGGGCTCGACCTCTGGCGCCGGATGATGGACGTCAATCTCACCAGCGTCTTCATGACCTTCCAGCAGGCACTGGCCAGCGGCATGGGGAAGCGCGGCGAGGGCAGGCTGGTCGCGGTTGCGTCCACCGCCGGGCTCAAGGGCTACCCCTATGTCTCCGCCTATGCAGCCGCCAAGCACGGGGTAATTGGGCTGACACGCTCTCTGGCGCTTGAACTCGCCGAGACCGGTATTACGGTGAACGCCGTCTGTCCCGGATTCACGCTGACGCCCATGCTCGAACGCTCGATCGAAAACATCATGCAGAAGACCGGCAAGAGCCGGGAGGAAGCCGCCGCCGCGCTGACGGAGGGCAACCCGCAGCGCCGCTTCGTGCTGCCGGAGGAGGTGGCACAAAGTGTGCTCTATCTCTGCGGGCCGAATTCCGGCTCCATGACCGGCCAGGCCCTTTCGGTGTCGGGAGGCGAGATATGAGCGTGCAACTGCCCGACGAGTTGAGTGCTTCCAGTCCCGTCAGGCCGCGGGTGCGTGTCTGGCTGAAGCTGTTGAAGGTCACCAAGAATGTCGAGCAGGTCGTTCGCGAAAACCTTCGCGCCGAGTTCGACACCACCTTGCCGCGCTTCGACGTGCTCGCAGCGTTGGATCGTTTCGACGATGGCCTCAAGATGAGCGAGCTGTCGGCAGCGCTTCGCGTCTCCAACGGCAACGTCACCGGCATCATCGAACGCCTCGTCATCGACGGACTGGTGCTGCGCGTGCCGGTAGCGGGCGACAAGCGCGCCACCCTGGTGCGCCTGACCCAGAAGGGGCAGGACGAGTTCGCCAAGATGGCGGCGGCGCATGCGCGCTGGGTCAACGCCGTGCTCGAGGACCTGCCGCCGGCGGCGTGCGAGCAGGTTATCGGTATCCTGGACACCATCGGCAGGGCGCCGAAACAGACAGCGAAGGTTGATGATAATGACTGATATGGCGGGTTACGTCGCAAAGCATTTCCTCTGGCGCGTGGAGGACGGCATCGCGGTCGTCACGCTCGACCGGCCCGAGCGCAAGAACCCGCTGACCTTCGACAGCTATGCCGAACTGCGCGACGTGTTCCGCGCGCTGGTCTATGCCGACGACATCAAGGCGGTGGTGTTCGGCTCGAACGGCGGCAATTTCTGCTCCGGCGGCGATGTGCACGACATCATCGGTCCGCTGCTGGACCTCGACATGAAGGGCCTGCTACGCTTCACCCGGATGACCGGCGATCTGGTGAAGGCCATGATCAACTGCGGCAAGCCGGTGATTGCGGCCGTCGACGGCGTCTGCGTCGGCGCCGGCGCCATCGTCGCCATGGCCTCGGACATCCGCCTCGCCACGCCCGAGGCCAAGACCGCGTTCCTGTTCACCCGCGTCGGCCTTGCCGGCTGCGACATGGGCGCCTGCGCGATCCTGCCACGCATCATCGGCCAGGGCCGCGCGTCCGAGCTGCTCTACACCGGCCGCACCATGAGCGCGGAAGAAGGCGAGCGCTGGGGTTTCTACAACCGCATCGTCGATGCCGCCTCGCTCGACGCCGAGGCGATTGCGCTGGCTCGCCGTCTCGCCGACGGCCCGAACTTCGGTCACATGATGACCAAGACCATGCTGAACCAGGAATGGTCGATGTCCATCGAGCAGGCCATCGAGGCCGAAGCGCAGGCGCAGGCCATCTGCATGCAGACCCAGGATTTCAAGCGCGCCTACGACGCATTCGTCGCGCGCGAAAAACCTGTCTTCAAGGGCGACTGACATGGCGGACCGCAGCTTTCTCACCTGGCCCTTCTTCGAAGAGCGCCACCGCATCCTCGCCGACGCGCTCGACCGCTGGGCCGCCGCCAATCTGGCGAACATCGACCACAGCGACGTCGACGCCGCCTGCCGCGAGCTGGTGGCCAAGCTGGGCGAGGGCGGCTGGCTGGAATATTCGGCCGTCGATCCCGATGTGGCGGTCAGCACGCTCGACGTGCGCAGCCTTTGCATAATCCGCGAGACACTGGCGCGCCATGACGGCCTTGCCGACTTCTCCTTTGCCATGCAGGGCCTCGGCACCGGCGCGATCTCGCTGTTCGGAACCGTGGATCAGAAGCGCGAGTGGTTGAGCCGTACGCGGGCGGGCACCGCGCTTTCCGCTTTCGCGCTGAGCGAGCCGAAATCCGGCTCCGACGTCGCCAATCTCGACCTTGCCGCGCGCGAGGACGGCGACTTCTACGTTCTTGAAGGCGAGAAGACCTGGATTTCAAACGGCGGCATCGCCGACATGTACACGGTCTTTGCCCGCACCGGCGAAGCGCCGGGCGCCAAGGGCATTTCGGCCTTCATCGTGCCGGCCGACACGCCCGGCCTTTCCATCGCCGAGCGGCTTGAGGTGATCGCGCCGCATCCGTTGGCGCGGCTGTCGTTCCAGAATTGCCGCGTGCCGAAGTCGGCCATGCTCGGCAAGCCGGGCGAGGGCTTCAAGATCGCCATGTCGGTGCTCGACGTGTTCCGTTCCACGGTTGCCGCCGCCGCGCTCGGCTTTGCCCGCCGCGCGCTGGACGAGGCCGTCGCGCGCTCGACGTCGCGTGAACTTTTCGGCGCGCCGCTGTCGGACCTGCAAATGGTGCAAGGCCACATTGCCGACATGGCGCTCGACATCGATGCGTCGGCACTTCTGGTCTATCGCGCCGCCTGGCTTAAGGATTCCGGCGCCCCACGCGTCAGCCGCGAAGCTGCCATGGCAAAACTCTACGCCACCGATCGCGCCCAGAGCGTGATCGACAAGGCGGTTCAGATCCATGGCGGCGACGGCGTGCGCAAGGGCAGCGTCGTCGAAAGCCTCTATCGGGAGATCCGGGCGCTGCGCATCTATGAGGGCGCGTCCGACGTACAGAAAGTCATAATAGCCAGGCAGACGCTGGCGGGAGGATAATGAATGCTGGGGCCATCGGCGCACATCGACACATTTGCTCGTGACAACCTGCCGCCGGTGGAGGAGTGGCCCGACCTGCTGCTCGACGGCTTCGACTATCCCGAAACCCTCAATGCCGGCGTCGAGTTCACCGACGCCATGGTGGCCAAGGGGTTTGGCGACAACATCGCGCTGATCGGCAATGGCCGCCGCCGCACCTACAAGGAACTGACCGACTGGTCGAACCGCATCGCCCATGCGCTGGTCGACAATTATGGCGTCAAGCCGGGCAACCGGGTGCTGATCCGCTCGGCCAACAACCCCGCCATGGTCGCCTGCTGGCTCGCAGCCACCAAGGCCGGTGCCGTGGTGGTCAACACCATGCCGATGCTGCGCGCGGGCGAGCTCGCGAAGATCGTGGACAAGGCGGAGATCGAATTCGCGCTTTGCGACTCGCGCATCCTCGATGAACTCGTCGCCTGCGCCAAGACCTCGAAATTCCTCAAGAAGGTGATCGGCTTCGACGGCACCGCGAACCATGATGCCGAGCTCGACCGCATCGCGCTCGACAAGCCGGTGAAGTTCGACGCCGTGCCGACCAGCCGCGACGATGTCGCGCTTCTGGGCTTTACCTCCGGCACCACAGGCGAGCCCAAGGCGACGATGCATTTCCATCGCGATCTGCTCATCATCGCCGATGCGTATGGCAAGGAAGTGCTGGGCGTTCGCGCGGACGATATTTTTGTGGGCTCGCCGCCGCTCGCCTTCACCTTCGGGCTGGGCGGCCTCGCCATCTTTCCGCTGCGCTTTGGCGCTGCCGCGACGCTGCTGGAGCAGGCGACCCCGCCGAAGATGATCGAGATCATCGAGAACTACAAGGCGACTATCAGCTTCACCGCGCCTACGGCCTACCGCGTCATGCTCGCGGCCATGGACAAGGGCGCGGATCTCAGCTCGCTGCGCGTCGCGGTTTCGGCCGGCGAGACGCTGCCCGCGCCGATCTACAATGCCTGGATGGAGAAGACCGGCAAGCCGATGCTGGACGGCATCGGGTCCACCGAGATGCTGCATATCTTCATCACCAACCGCCTGGGCGATTCCGCTCCTGGCTCCACCGGCAAGCCTGTCGGCGGGTACGAGGCGAAGATCGTCGACGAGGACATGAACGAGAAGCCGCGCGGCGAGGTGGGGCGTCTTGCAGTGCGCGGGCCCACGGGCTGCCGCTATCTCGCCGACAAGCGGCAACGAACCTATGTACGCGGCGGCTGGAACCTCACCGGCGATGCCTTCTACCAGGACGAGGACGGCTATTTCCATTTCGCCGCCCGCTCCGACGACATGATCATCTCGGCCGGCTACAACATCGCCGGGCCGGAAGTGGAAGCGGCGTTGCTCAGCCACGCTTTCGTCTCCGAATGCGCTGTGATCGGTGCAGCCGACGAGGAGCGTGGCCAGATCGTGCAGGCACATGTGGTGCTCGCCAAGGACGTGCCGGCCGATGCAATGACGATCAAGACGCTGCAGGATCACGTCAAGCAGGTGATCGCGCCCTACAAATATCCGCGTTCGATCAAGTTCATCGAGGCTCTGCCGAAGACGGCCACGGGCAAGATACAGCGCTTTGTGTTGAAGCAGGCGCAGCAATAGCTGCCGCGTCGGGCGCATTCCCTTTTTCTCGCAGTGTCGCAAGGGCGTTGAGGGTGGAACGCGCGAGCGCGCTGCCCTCGCGTGCGCTCACCAGCTGGCCGCGTGGCTATCTGGTCGGAGTGATGTCCTGGTCGAGATAGGTCAGGTCGAATCCGGTCAGTTCGGCCAGTGACTCCCGGTTGAGGAAGGTCACCACGCCATCGCGGAACACGAGCAGGTTCGCTTCGCGCAATTGCCGCAGAACGCGGTTGAGGTGGATTGCGGTCAGGCCGAGTGAATCGGCAAGTACGGTCTGCGAGAGCGGGCAAGGGAAGCTGTCGGAGTTTCCGTGGCCGATAAGTCTCATCCGCATTGCCAGTTCGAGCAGGAAATGGGCGGTGCGGGATAGCGCGTCCCGCCTGCCGACATTGACAAGGTGCTCCACCACCATGGCGTTGTCGCGCGATGCCGCCCACAGCAGGGCGACCGCCAGACGCGGCGACTCGCGGAAGGCCTCCCAAATCCGATCGGTGTTCACCTTCCTGATCTCGATATCGGTCAGCGCCACGTAGCTCTGGTCCGAGGTCCTCAGCAACAAGCTGCGTAGACCGAGGAAATCGCCTGGGATCTGAATGTCGATGATCTGCCGCCCGCCGTCGTGAAGGCGCTTGTAGGAACAGGCCCATCCTTCGCGAACGACATAGGCGGCGTGATGGTGCTGCCCTTCATAGACAATATCGCGGCCGGCACCTATCAGGATGCGCTGCCCTTGCAGCCTTTCGAGTATTACTGAGTCTTCCGGCTTCAGCGGCATGAACGCTGCGATTTTCTTCGACAGCGCATCGATCTGAAGTGAGGTCGGTTTCATGGAATTCTCGCCCCTGACATTCCATTGAAAGCGAATGGATTTAAAAATCAGTGAATACTTCCAGATCAGTGGGACATACATCCGCGTTCATATTAGATGTTTGTAATAATATGCGTTACCATCGCGCGCGGATTGCGCGTCCAAGTATACATGCGGTTGTGTATAATATAATTCACAAAGCGGTGATTGGTTCCTGGCTTCCCACTGAAATTCGGACTTAGAGCATCCGTGGATCGTAGTATATTTCGCGTAAAGTCGAGCGTTATTATTTTAATCGCCTAGTTCATTTGGATGAGGCATATCGGTCGTTCGGGCAGTGCGACCGGTGCTGCGTTGTGAGGCATCGGCGCCAAGCAGGGCCCGCGCAAGGGAGCGACAGCGCAGGGCCTTGACCCTGGTCCGATCGGTCGAAAGTGGATGCGTAAAATTCAGTCGCGGACAAGCCGAGTGCTTCGGCAGATCCGCGATGGCCCGCGGAGAGCGCGCTTTCAGGTGAAGCGCGCCCGGAGAGAGTTCGTTACAGGCGATCTTTCGGTCGTGGCAGGGGTTGGCGCCCTCAGACGTCCCCCTGCGTATCCCCTGAAGGGGGCGGGTAGGCGAGCGCTTAGATGGCGAGATACTCGTTGCGCAGTTCGGGGCTGTCGAGCAACTCCTTCGCACTTCCTGAGAACACAAGCTCGCCGGTGTCGAGGATGACCGCGCGGTCCGCGAGCCGCAAGGCGGCGACCGCGTTCTGCTCCACGATGATCGTGGTGATGCCGCGCTTCTTGATGTCGTAGACGATGTTCTCGATTTCCTTGACGATCACAGGCGCCAGCCCCTCATAGGGCTCGTCCAGAAGCAGCAGCTTCACGTCGCGGGCCAGCGCGCGCGCTACCGCCAGCATCTGCTGCTCGCCGCCCGAAAGGGTGATGCCCTCCTGCGTGCGCCGCTCCGCCAGACGGGGGAAATGCGCGTAGATCTCGTCGAGGGACATGCCGTGGCCGGGCGCGATCTGCGCCAGCTTCAGGTTTTCCTCCACGCTCATGCCCGGAATGATGCGCCTGTCTTCCGGAACCAGCTGGATGCCGGCCCGTGACGCTTGGTAGGATTTCATCGCATGGATCGGCTGGCCTTCCAGCCAGATCTCACCGCTGCGCAATTCGGGCTGATCGAGCCGGGCGATGGCGCGCAGCGTCGAGGTCTTTCCGGCGCCGTTTCTGCCGAGAAGGGCCAGGATCTCGCCCTTGTGAACGTCCAGCGTGACGCCCTGGACGATATAGCTTTCGCCGTAATAGGCATGGATGTCGCGGATCGCGAAGAAGGCATTCCTCGGGTCGGACTCCGTCGCGGCCGAAATGGCTTCCCGCTTTGTCGCCAGGACGTTCATTCGAGGGCTCCTCCCAGATAGGCTTCCTGGACGCGCGGATCGTCCTTGATTTCACCGGGCAGGCCGGAGGCGATGATGCGCCCTTGCGCAAGCACCGAAATCTTGTCGGCCAGCGAGAAGACGACATGCATGTCGTGCTCGATGATGACCTTGGTCATGCCGCTCATCTTGATCTTGCGCAGAAGCTCGATCGTTGTGTTGGTATCGTGGCGGCTCATGCCGGCCGTCGGCTCGTCGAGCAGCAGCAGGCGCGGCTTCTGTATCAGGCACATTGCCAGTTCCAGTCGCCGCTTGTCGCCGCGCGACAGGGCTCCGGCATGTCCGTCGCGCCGTTCGTAGAGGCCGAGGTCGTGCAGCAGCGCCCCAGCCTGCTCGCGGATTTCGGCCTCGCTTTCCACCGAGCGGAACATGTTGATCTTGAAGGCGCCGTCGCGGCGGGCAAAGGCCGGGGCCATCACATTGTGCAGAACCGACAGATCGGCAAAGATTTCCGGCGTCTGAAAGACGCGTGAAATGCCGAGCTGGTTGATCTCATGCGGGGCCTTCCCGGTCAGAACGGTTCCGTCGAAGACGACGGCGCCGCTGGATGGCGGGATGCGCCCGATGATGACGTTGAGCAGCGTCGATTTCCCGGCGCCATTGGGGCCGATGATGGCGTGGGTCTTGCCCTCCTCGATCTGGAGGTCGATATCCGACAGCGCCTTGAGGCCGCCGAAGTGCTTGTGGACGTCCGCCGCATGCAGGACGATGTTTGCAGGTGTCTGGGTCATGGCTGCGCCGTCCTATTCCGCTGGCTGGGTGCGAAGCGCGTCGTCGGGTGCTGTCTTGCCGCGCTGAAACCGTCGCCGAAGGCGCTGGCTTCCCTCCACGAGGCCGCCGGGCAGGAACACCACGATCAGCACGAACATCAGGCCCAGCGTCAGGTGCCAGCCTTCGCCCACGAACTTGGACAGGATGGTCACCACCGCGTCCGAAAGCCCGTCCGGCAGGAAGGAGAACGCGTTCTTCAGCATGTTGACGTTGATGGCCGAGAAGATGTTCTCGAAATATTTGATCAGCCAGGCGCCCACGACAGGCCCGTAGAGCGTTCCCACACCGCCCAGGATGGTCATCAGCACCACATTGCCGGATTCGGTCCACTTCATGCGTTCGGCGCCGGCCAGCGGGTCGGTCACCGAAAGCAGCGCGCCGGCAAGCCCGGCGAACATGCCGGAGATGACAAAGGCGGCAAGCGTGTAGGGCTTGGTGTTGAAGCCGGTGTAGTTCATGCGGGTCTGGTTGGACTTGATCGCCCGCAGCGCCATGCCGAAGGGCGAGGCGAAGATCTTCTGCGAGACGTAGAAGGAGACGATCAGCAGCACCGCGCAGATATAGAAGCCGAGATAGCCGGAGATCGTGGTTCCGAGCAGGGTCGGCGTCGGCAAGCCGGAAGCCGCGGCCTGCGCGCCAAACAGCGCATCGAGGAAGCGTGGGTCGTCGCGCGCCAGCAGAAGGCCGGTCTCGCCATTGGTGATCGGCGTGAGGACCGAATAGGCCAGGCTGTAGCACATCTGCGCGAAAGCCAGGGTCAGGATCGAGAAGTAGATTCCCGAGCGGCGCAGGCTGAAATAACCGATCAGCAGGGCGAACAGGCCCGCCACCGTCACCGCCAGAACCATGGCCGGCAGCATGTCCATGGTCAGGAGCTTGAACGACCAGACGGTGGTGTAGGAGCCGACGCCCAGAAACGCGGCATGGCCGAAGCTGAGATAGCCGGTCAGGCCGAACAGTATGTTGAAGCCGATGGCGAAGATCGCGTAGATCGCGAATTTCTGCATCAGGCCCGGATAGGCCGCGCCGAGCGGTGAAAGCCACAAAGGCATCGTGAGGACGATGAGGCTGAAGATGGCCAGAGAGGCAGAGTCCTTGCGGGAAAGCGAGAACATGGGGGTTAGGTCTCCATGATACCGCGCCGGCCAATGAGGCCACGCGGGCGGACCAGCAGGATGACTACGGCCACGAGATAGATGATCACCTGGTCGATGCCCGGAATGAGCGACTTGACCTCGGTCATGGATGCAAAGGATTGCAGGATGCCGAGCAGGAAGCCGGCTGCGACCGCGCCGGGCAGGGAGCCCATGCCGCCGACAACCACGACCACGAAGCTGAGCACCAGGAAGTCCATGCCGAGATGATAGTTGGGCGGCAGCAGCGGCGTGTACATCACGCCGGCGACGCCCGCGACCACGGCGGCGAGGCCGAAGACGATGGTGAAGCGCCGGTCGATGTCGATGCCCATCAGGCCCACCGTTTCGCGGTCAGCCATTCCGGCGCGCACCACCATGCCGAAGGTGGTGAACTGGAGGAAGGCGAAGACGCCGCCGATCACCCCCAGTGAGAAGAAGAGATAGATGAGCCGCCACCACGGATAGGTCAACACATGCGGGTCGGCGCCGAACCAGGCGCCGATGTCGGCCGCGCCGCGCAGATCCGAAGGAATTGGCTGGGGAATGGGGTTGGCGCCGAAAAAGCTCTTCACGATTTCCTGAAGCACGATGGCCAGGCCGAAGGTGACGAGGATCTGCTCGGCATGGGTGCGCTTGTAGAAGTGCTGGATAAGCCCGCGCTCCATGGCGATGCCGATCACCAGCATCACAGGGACGGCCAGCAGGATCGAGATCGGCACTGAATAGTCGACCAGAAGCGCCCCGAAGTCACCGAACCAGTTCTGCACCAGCGGCGTGCGCACTTCCACCGGCGTCCCCCAGGGCGAGAGCTTCTCGGGATCGAGCGTCACGGTTTCCATCGTGATCAGGAAGCGGAACGTGACGGCGCAGAAGCAGCCGAGCATGAAAAGCGCGCCATGCGCGAAATTGACGACGCCAAGCGTCCCGAAAACCAGGGTTAGCCCAAGGGCGATCAGCGCATAGGCGCCACCCTTGTCCAGCCCATTGAGCAGTTGCGCGAAGAACGCGTTCATATTTTTCCCCGCACGGGGTTTGACCCCCGATCGTTATGACTGGAAAAAGCAGTCGACCCGGCGCCATTGGCAGCGCCGGGTCGGAAGGATGTCAGCACTGGTTGGGTTCGTAGGGGCCCAGCTCACCGCCGAAGATCGACGGATCGTAGGTGACGTCCTCGCGTGTGGCCTTGCCGATCACGTTCAGCACGTCGAAGCGGCTCGACGGGTTCTCGTTGCCGCGCACGACCAGCACTTCCTTGAAGCACTGGTGGTCGGTGTCGCGGTAGAGGGTCGGGCCGTTGCCCATGCCGTCGAACTCGAAGCCTTCCAGCGCCTTGATGACTTCCGGCGGATAGAAGGTTCCTGCCCGCTCGACTGCGTCGGCATAGAGGATCGCCTGCACATAGCCGGTATGGGCCGACTGCGACGGCGGAGCGCCATAGGCCTCGCCATAGGACTTGGTGAACGCCTTGGTACCTTCGTCGTCCAGCGACCACTGCCAGTTGGAGGTGCCGATGATGCCCTTCACGGCCTCGCCCGCGCCCACGGCCATCAGTTCGGAGAACATCGGCACGACGATCTCGAAGTTCTTGCCGTTGGCCTGGCGGTCACGCAGGCCGAACTGCACCGCCTGCGGCAGCGAGTTGACCATGTCGTGGCCATAGTGGTTGAGGATCAGCACGTCCGCGCCGGAGTTCATCACCGGCGTCAGGTATTGCGAATAATCGCCGAGCCCGAGCGGCGTGCGCACAGTGGCGACCGTCTCCCAGCCGAGCGCTTCGGTGGCGTTCTTGATCGATTCTTCCTGCGTCCAGCCCCAGGTGTAGTCGGCCGTCAGGTGATAGGCGCGGCGGTCGGTGCCGTATTCCTTGGCCAGGAACGGCGCGATGGCGACGCCCGACTGGAAGGCGTTGAAGAAGTGCCGAAAGCCGAAGCGGCGCTTGTCCTTGCCGGTGGTGTCGTTGGAGTGCGTCAGGCCGGACATGTAGATCACGCCCATTTCCTGACACAGGCTCTGCTGTGCGATCGCCTCGCCGGAGGTGACGGAGCCGGTGACCATGATGGCCTTGTCGCGCTCGATCATGCGGCGTGCGCCGTCGCGGGCGGCGTCGGTGTTGGTCTGGGTGTCGCCGGTAACATATTCGACCTTGCGGCCGAGCACGCCATTGCCCTTCAGCGCAATAGGCTTGAGCGTCTTGAGCATGCCGCCGTCGCCCTCGCCATTGATGTGCTTGACGGCCAATTCATAGCCCTTGAGCTGCTCCAGGCCTTCCTCGGCATAGGAGCCGGTCTGCGGCACGTTGAAGCCGAAAATGGCGCTGCCGCTGGCCGGGTTGTTGCAGAAGTCCTGCGCCCAGGCGCCCTTGCTGAACACATAAGGTGCGCCCAGAGCGGTCACCAGGCCTGCGCCTGCGCCCTTGAGCACGCTTCTCCTGTTGAAACGCGACGTCATGCTTCACTCCTCCTTGAATGCGGCGTGCGCCGCCGTTCTCCTCGGCCTGAAGAGTCAACGAAGTGGAAAATAGAGCAATAGCAAATTGATATTTATGGATTTTTTTGTAAACAATGATGTTTGTGTAAAGTCAGGTTTGTAAATGTCTTACACAGCGTTCAGGGGGAGGGCGCATGCGGGCACCCATTGGCATCAGAATACGGCGCAAACGATTGCAGCTCGGCCTGGCGCAGGCGACCCTCGCGCGCGCGGCCGGAATATCGCCGAGCTATCTCAACCTGATCGAGAACAACAAGCGTGTGATCGGGGGCAAGCTGCTGATGCGGATTGCCGAACGGCTGAGCCTGGATATGGACGAGCTGTCCGGCCTCAGCGAGCAACGCATGATCCAGGGGCTGGAAGAGCTGCTGGCCGACCCGGTCATGCGCGGCATAGAAATCGAGCGAAGCGAAGTCCGCGAACTGGTGGCGCGCTTTCCCGAGGCGGGAACCGCTCTTACCCGGCTCTACCGCGCCTATTCGGAAACCAGCGCCGGCATGGAAGCCTACGCCAACCGCCTCCGGTCCGACCCGCTGCTATCGCAGATGCTGCATCAGGTTCTCAACCGCATCGCCGCCATGCGCTCCAGTGCGGAGATACTTGATGGCGTGCCGGACCTTGCCGAGGCAGACCGTATCCGTTTTACCGGCATGATCAGTCACGAGGCGCACGACCTGACCGAAATCGTGCGCAATCTCGCCTCCTATTTCGATCAGTCCGCCTCTGGACAAAAAGCCGGATCGCCCCTGCGGGAGGTCGAAGAGGCGATCATCACGGCCAACAATCACTTTCCTGCGCTGGAAGATGCCGCCGAAAACCTGCGGCGGGAAGTGGAAGCGCATGGTGCCTTCGGCGAGGCGGCCCTTGCCGAAGCCTTGCAGCGCCGCTTCGGCATTTCGTGCCGCAAATGGCCTGAACGCGAGAGAATGTCCGAGCACTACAGGTTCGATCCGGAGGCGGCGGTGCTGTGGTTCCGCGCTTCGACGACCGCCGCCACCCGCCAGTTCCAGATGAGCCGCATCTACGCGCTGCATGCCGCGGGCGATGTGCTGGAGCGCCAGTCCGTCGCGATGGAGCTAACCTCCGACGAAGCGCGGCAGCTCATGCGCAGCGCGCTTTCCTCCTACATGGCCGGCGCCATTGTCATGCCCTATGCGGAATTCCTGCGCGATGCCGAGGAGCGGCATTACGACATCGAACTGCTAGGTCATCTCTACACGGCAAGTTTCGAGCAGGCGGCGCACCGGCTGGTGACGCTTCGGCGCAAGGGTGGCGAGGGCGTCCCCTTCGGCTTCTTGCGCGCGGATCGGGCAGGGCGCCTGACAAAGCGTTTCCCGCTGCCGGGGCTGACGCTGCCGGGGTCAGGGCATGGCTGCCTGCTTTGGCCGATCTATGACGCGTTCGGGGCCTCGGGCGTGGTCAGGCAGGTCTGCGAATTCACCAATGGCGGGCGTTACCTGCTTCTGGCCAAGGCGGTAACCAAGCGCGTTTCGGCCTATCAGGAACAGCCGCTGGTCTTCTCCGTCATGCTGGCGTGCGACATCCTGCATGCCGATCGCACCGTCTATGGCCATGGGCTCGACCTGTCGTACGAGCCGAAGCTGGTGGGGCCTTCCTGTCGCCTTTGCACCCGGCAGGATTGCGCGCATCGGCAGGAAACGGCCGCCATGGCCGCGACCTGAGGGCCTATTCGGCGACCGCGACCGCCTCGCGGCGCAGCGGAAGCGTGATACGGAAGCACGCACCGGGAAGCGGCCCTTGGACAAGTTCCAGCGAGCCATTCATCTTTTCCACGATCTTGTGACTGATGTTCAGCCCAAGCCCCAGCCCGCGTGTGGCGACGGAGGAGGGCTCCACCCGTCCGGCACGCACGAACTTGTCGAAGATGCTCCTGCGAAACTCTTCGGGTATTCCGGAGCCGTTGTCGGAGATTTCGACCACATAGCGGCCAGCCTTGATCCGGCTCTCGATTCGCACCCGCGGTGCGGGCGAGTCGTTGTGCGAAATCGCATTGGCGATGATGTTGATGAACACCTGGCTCAGCCGGTCGGCATCGGTGGAAACCGGGCCGCGCTCCGCCCTTGATCCATATTCCACCGACAATGCCCGCTGCCGGGCAAGCGCCTCGCAAACCGCCACGGCCCGGTCCAGCACCTGCTCGGCGTCGATGGGCACGTCTTCCCAATCACGCTCGCCATGTTCCAGCGCGCTGAGATCGAGAATCTCGTCCAGCAGCTTGGTCAGGCGCACGCTTTCGTTGTGGATCGTGGTCACGAAGCGCGTTCTCTGCCCCTGGGTCAGCTCGGCGTCGGTGAGCAGAATTTCCGAAAACGACCGAATGGAAGTCATCGGCGTGCGCACCTCGTGGCTCACCTGCGAAAGGAAGTCGTCCTTCTGCCGGTGAAGCTCGTGCAGAAGCGCGTTGGCCTCCTGCAATTGCTGCGCGGTCGAGCGCAGTTCCTGCGACGTCTGTTCCAGCTTGTGGGAATATTCGATGACCTGCTGGGTTTCGTCGGCGATCTGCATCACCTCCTCCAGCGTGATCATGTCGCCGGCGACCACCTTGCTGAGCAGGATATGCGCCGAGGCTGAGCCGATGGAACTGGCCAGCTCCCGTTCCAGCTTGGCGATGAATTCGGATGAAACGCCTAGCCGCGCCGCTGCCTCGCCGCGCGGAACGTCGGAAGTGTCGAACAGCTCCCTGGCCCGCTTCCACCCCAGCACGCGCTCGGCGACGAAGAACAGCTCGGTAGTGGTCACCGAGCCCCTGATGATGTGCGGCTGGGCGCCGGGGCTGCGCTTGAACACGTCCACGAACAGTGCCGCCTGGATGCGTTCCAGCGCGGTCTGGTTCGTTGCCAGCGACACGCAGACCAGCGTGGTGACGTTGAGGAACAGGCTCCAGAACACCGAGTGGACGAGCGGGTCGAGGCCGCTCATGCCGAACATCGCCTCCGGCCGCAGGAAGCCAATTCCCCACGGGCCTTCCGCCATCAGCGTCGCGACCGTGTCGCTGGTCGATTCGAAACTGGGCAGGAACACGGTCCACGCCCAGATTGCGAAGCCGATCAGCGTTGCGGCCAGCGCGCCCTGCACCGTGGCCGAGCGCCAGTAGAGCGCGGCAATCATCGCCGGCAGGAACTGCGCGACGCCGGCAAAGGAAATCAGCCCGATCGGCGCGAGCGCATCGGAATCGCCGGTCAGCCAGAAATAAAGGAAGCCCAGGAAGAGCATCACCCCGATGGAAATGCGGCGGCTGCGCAGCAGAAGGCGCGCAATGCCGCGCTCGCCCGAATCGGCCAGATTTCCAGAGCGGCGCAGGGCGATTGGCAGCACCACATGGTTGGAAACCATGATCGACAGCGCGATGGACGCCACGATGATCATGGAGGTGGCGCTCGAAAAGCCGCCGATGAAGGCGAAGAGCGCCAGCCCGTCGTGGCCCGTGGACATAGGCAGCGTAAGCACGAACATGTCCGGGTTGGAGCCGATGGGCATGGTGGCCAGGCCGTAGAGCGCGATCGGCATGGTGAACAGGCTCATCAGGAACAGATAGGCCGGAAACGCCCAGCCCGCCGTGCGCAAATGCTCCTCGTTGGAATTTTCCACCACGGTGATCTGGAACTGCCGCGGCAGGCAGATCGCGGCACTTGCCGAAAGCAGGAGCACCACAACCCAGCGGCTGCCGAACTCGCTGCGTTCGTGAATGTCCAGCCCTGCTTCGACCGCGCGCGCGTAGACTTCGGTCAGGCCGCCGCCGAGGCCGAACACCACGAAGACGCCGACGGCGATCAGCGCCACCAGCTTCACCGCCGCCTCGAAGGCGATGGCGGCGACCACGCCGTGATGCTGCTCGCGCGCGTCGACGTTGCGTGTGCCGAACAGGATGGTGAACAGGGCCATGCCGACCGCGACGCCGAGAGCGAGGGTGACATCGTCCAGCCCCGCCAGATGGTCTCCGCCGCCCTTGGCCACGGACACTGCCTGGATAGAGGTGGTGATCGCCTTGAGCTGCAGCGCGATATAGGGCGTGATGCTGACCACCGCGATCAGCGTCACCAGCACCGCAAGGCGGCTCGACTTGCCGAAGCGCGAGGACAGAAGGTCAGCCACCGAGGTGATGCGCTGCAAATGGCTGATGCGGATGAGCTTGCGCAGGATGAACCACCAGCCGACGAAAACGAGGGTCGGCCCCATATAGATGGCCAGGAATTCCAGCCCGCTGCGGGCCGCGGTGCCCACCGCGCCATAGAACGTCCAGCTGGTGCAGTAGACGGATATGGAGAGCGTGTAGACGAACGGCGAGCGCAGGAAGCCGGCGTTGCCCCGCTTTGCCCGTGCGTCCGAAACATAGGCAAGCACGAACAACAGGCCGACATAGGCCACGGCTGTCAGGATGACGAAATCCGGAGACAGCATCACTCGTCCTCCGGCGGCAGGCCCGGCCTGATCTCGTCTCCGGCGTCGCCCGGATGAGTTTTGCCGGTGCGCGCGGGGAGAAGGCGCGAGGTCATCACTGCGCCGACGATCAGAAGTATCCAGACGAGAAAGAGGTAAAGCACCTCCATCGGCACGCCGAACAGCAGCGTTCGCGTGGCGAAGAGATTGAGGAACGGAGGAAGCAGCAGCACCGCGCCGAAGAGCGGTATGGCGAGGGCCGTGTCCTCGCGCTTGCGGTCGTCATCCGCCCTCGGCGGGCGCTGGCTCGCCATGTCAGCCCTGCGCCGGGCTGCCCAGCAGCCGTCGCACTTCTTGGATCACGTCATTGTTGGCATAGGGCTTGGTGACGAAGCCGTCCGCCTTCAGTTCCGCGGCTATCTGGCGGTCATATTGCTGCCCGCGCGCGGTCAGGATCAGCACCGGAACGTGCTTGAGGAACGCGTCGGACCTTATCGCCTTGAGAACGTCCAGGCCGCTTTTCTTGGGCAGCATGATGTCCAGCAGCAGCATCCCGGGTCGCAGGCGCCGCACGGCCTCGATTGCGGCGTCTCCGTCGTGAACGGAATCGACCGACCAGCCGCATCGACCCAGGATGAAATTGAGAGATTCCAGAATAGCCGGCTCGTCCTCGGCAATCAGGATATCCACCATCCGCCTAACACCTCCCCCCCAGAGGAGCCGCATTTCGGCGCGGCTGCCAATTTCCCGGGGCCTCGCGCCACTGTCGCGGCTGCCGGCCCTTGGGATGCCTTGCCGCCATGCACGACGCCCCAATTCGCCGGTCGCATGGAAGCTGTTTATTGTTCTAGCGGCCCATTCCAGCCCAAATCATGCCCGCAGGCAAGTGACCCGGCCGGCCGAGGGGCTGCCGTTAAGTCGGGATAAACATTTTCTCTGCGATTTGTGTGCGCAATTGTCGGCCGTCGCCCCGGTCGGACATGCAACGGAGGAACCACATGACCGACAGGATGAGGCATCCCGCCGCACCCGGCCTGACGCGGCGCCGGATGTTGGCGCTCAGCGGCGCCAGCGCGCTTTCGCTGATGACCGGACTGCCGTCGATGGCGGCGGAAGGCGTCTCCGAAGACGATTTTGTCAAGCTTTCGGCGCGGCTGCTTCAGGCCGATGCGTCCTCCCTCGATGCTGCCATCGCCGCAAAATACCTCGCCGGTTTCGAACAGACCGGCAGGATGCAGGCGCTCTCGCTGCTCGCCGGCGGCGCGGACGACAAGGCGCTGGAGGAGGAAATCATCACCAACTGGTATTCGGGTGTGCACCGCACGGCAGAGGGCGAGGAGGTCGCAACCTATACGGACGCCCGCATCTGGGACGCGCTCGACTACACCAAGCCGCAGGGCTGGTGCGGCGGCGACACCGGCTACTGGTCCGAACCCCCGAGCGCGTGAGGATAGAGAAATGGCAGAGATCGAAGCCGACGTCGTCATCGTCGGGTCGGGCGTCGCTGGCGTGCTGATCGCCGACAGGCTCGCGCGGGAAGGGCTGAAAGTGGCAATCCTCGAGGCGGGCGACGAGGTCGACCGCGCCGATGCCGTCGACCGGTTCCACGGTGCGCTCATCAAGACGCCGGAATCCGCTTATCCTCTCGGTCCCGACGTGGACCATCCCGTCGCCCATGATCCCGACTACTGGTATCGACAGGACGGTCCCGACAAGTTCCGCAGCACCTATGTCAAGGTAGTCGGCGGCACCACCTGGCATTGGCTGGGCACGGCGATCCGCATGTCGCCGGGCGACTTCACCCTTGCCCGCGACCACGGCCGCGGCGTCGACTGGCCGGTCGGCTATGACGAGCTCGAGCCCTTCTACGTGAAGGCCGAGAACGAGCTTGGCGTGTCCGGCGAGCCAGGATCGCCCCCGACCGCCCATCGCTCGGCCGCATTCCCGATGCCGCCCATCCCGCAGACTTATCTGGACAAGACGTTCGCGAAGGCGCTGGAAGGCACGCAATACCGCGTCAGCTCCACGCCGCAGGCGCGAAATTCGGTCGAGCGGGACGACAGGCCAGGCTGCTGCGGCAGCGCAAGCTGCATACCCGTCTGCCCCGTGCAGGCCAAATATGACGCGACGGTGCATGTCGAGCGGGCGAAGTCCCATGGCGCGCAGCTTCACGCCGCCACGGTCGCGACCTTCATCGAAACCGGCCCGGACGGCGCGATCGAGGCGATCCGCTTCACTCGCCGCGACGGCAGCACGGGCAGGGCGGTCGGCAGGCTGTTCGTCGTCGCCGCCCATGCGATGGAAACCCCGCGCCTGCTCCTGAACTCGATGTCCGATCGGACGCCGCGCGGCGTCGCCAACGGCTCGGACCAGGTCGGCCGCAACCTGATGGACCATCCGACCCAGTTGAGCTGGGCGTTCTCGAACCAGCCGGTCTGGCCCTATCGCGGCCCGCTTTCCACCTCCGGCATCGAGAACCTCAGCGACGGACCCTTCCGCAAAGAGCGCGGCGCGTTCCGCATCGAGATCGGCAATGACGGCCATTCCTGGCCAACCGGCGCGCCCGTAACCTCGGCGGCCGAGCTTGTGAAGCAGGGGCTGCGCGGCGCCGCCCTCGATGCGGCCCTGCGCGACGTGACGTCCCGCCATATCCGCCTGGCTTCGCTGGTCGAGCAACTGCCTGACCCCGAAAACCGCATCGCTTTGCACCCGTCCGAACGCGACCGCTATGGCGTTCCGCTGCCGAAGATCACCTACAGGCTGGACGAGTACGTCAAGGCCGGGCTCGCGGCGGCGTCAAAGGCGCATGAGGAGATTTTTGCCGCTCTCGGCACCACCGGCATGCAGCATCTGCCGGAAGCGGCCGGCGCCGGCCACATCATCGGCACCGCCCGCATGGGCACGGATGCGAAGACCTCGGTCGTAGATGCCGAGCTGCGCAGCCACGACCATGGGAACCTGTTCATCGTCGGCTCGGCCGTGTTCCCCACCTCGGCGACGGCCAATCCGACGCTGACCATCGCCGCGCTCAGCCTGAGGACGGCGGAGGCCATGCTCAAGCAACTGAACTGACCGGGCGAGGTGCAAGCTCCCCAGGTCGTTCATCAGAGCAAAGTTGAGGGTGCTCCAAAAACGGATCGCCAGCCGATCCGTTTGGCTAGCCGTGGCTACAGGTGTGAAGTGGTTTGTTCGAGCCACTGCCACAGATAGGGCGCCAGCCCGCGGTCCAGATGGATGCGCATCCGGTCGGCGCTGCCGTAGCGATAGACCAGAGCGTTGGCGCCGGCGAACAGCAGAGACGCCGTTGGCGTCGAGCCTTCGGGATCTAGCGTCGTGCCGCGGGCGAACACTTCTGGTACGTCGGCGCCGCTCAATTCGAACACATGCATTCCGGCGTCGATCACGCTGACGGCGAAGCCTCTGCCGTGCCAGCCCGGCGCAAAGCCCAGCGGCGTTTCAGAAACGGCAAGTATGCGGTCGCGCGCAATGCGCACTGCATAGCGGCTGCCCTGTGCGACCGACAATGCACCGACGCTTCCGTCCAGCATGCCGGATACGCGGCCCCATGTCTCCAGGTCGCCGCTCACCAGAATCTGGTTCAGGCCCATGATCGTGCGGACCGAGAGGCCGTCGGTCTCGATGCTTGCCGTGCTCCAATCCGGAACGATCGGCCATTTCTCGGCAAGGTCACGCATTGAGACGCTCTCCCGCTGGGTCGAAGGCGCAAGCCGGCGTGATGGTGGCGCGCCGCATCATGCCAAGGTGCTGAAGCTCGATCGTCTCGCCGTGCCGCGAGGCTCCCCGCTCGATCAGCGCGAGCGCGATGGGGCGGCCGAGCGTGGGGCTGAAATAGGACGAGGTCACGAAGCCGATGCTGCGCTTCCCCTCACCGCGGCGCTCTATGCCATGCGCGCCGATGGGCAGGGGCTTCTCGCCCTCGGCGACGACGAGCCCGACAAGCTGGTTGCGGTCCGGCCGGCTTGCCTCCTCGGTGAACAGGGAGCGGCGGCCGACAAACTCCGTGTCGCGCTTCACACGCGGGCCGGAGACGCCGAGATCGTGCGGCAGCGTCGTGCCGTCGGTATCCTTGCCGATGACGATATAGCCCTTCTCCGCGCGCAGGATCATCAGCGCCTCGACGCCGATGGTCACGGCATCGAAGGCGGCGCCGGCCTCTTTCATCCGGCTCCAGAGCAGTTCGGCGCGATCGGCCCGGATCGAGACTTCGTAGCTACGGTCGCCGGTAAAGCTCACGCGGGCTATCCGCACGGCTTCGTCGGCGAAGATGCCGTGCGCCACCGCCATGTGCGGCAGGCTTTCGTCGTCAAGCGCGACCTCAAGGTCGAGCGCCTCGAGAAGGCCGCGGGCATTCGGGCCGGAGACGGTGAGCGTGGCGAGGTTCGACGTGGCGTTGTGGATATAGACCGCCTTGCGTCCGAAACGGTCCTGCCGCCATTCCTCCAGCCGCGCATGTACGGCGGCGACATGCGAACTGGAGCAGGAAACCACGAAACGGTGCTCGTCCAGCCGCATCAGGATGCCATCGTCGAATACGACGCCATTCTCCGACAGCATGAAGCCATAGCGGGAGCGGCCGGGCTTCAGCGTCGACATGGTGTTGTAGTAGATGAAATCCACGAATTCGGCCGCCTGCGGCCCCACCACCTCGATCTTGCCGAGCGTGGAGCCATCGAACAGCGCCACCGACTGGCGGGCGCGCCGCGCCTCCTCTTGGATGACGGCCGAAGTGTCGCCGGCGCCGTAGCAGGCAGGCCGCAGCCAGCCGCCATATTCCTGGAAGACGGCGCCGTCGGCGCGATGCACGTTCTCCAGCGGCAGGCGCCGAACCGGCGCCATCATGCTGCCGCGGCGGCTGCCGGCAAGGCTGGCGAAGGGAACGGGCGTGAAGGGCGGGCGATAAGTGGTGGTTCCGACCTCGGGGATTGCGCGGCCGGTAATGTCGGCCAGCAGGGCCAGCCCGTTCAGATTCGATGTCTTGCCCTGGTCGGTCGCCATGCCCAGCGTCGTGTAGCGCTTCAGGTGCTCGACCGAGACGAAGTTTTCGCGCGCCGCGAGTTCCACGTCTTTGGCTGTCACGTCGTTCTGGTAGTCGATCCAGACGCGGCCCTTTGTCTTTGGTTTCGGCCACAGGCCGACCACGCCCAGCGTCATTTCCGGACCGGTGCTGCGGGGCGCGGCCGCGCCGGGGTTGCGGAACTCGCCCAGTGCTGGCCCGCCGCTCGCCAGCGCTTCCGAAAGCGATGCGGTTCCGGCCGCCGCGCCGGCAACGCCGATGCCCGTACCCTCGCTGCCCGGCACAAAGGTCGCCAATTCCTCATTCCAGGCCAGCTTGCCCTTCGCCTGCGAGAAGAGATGCACCGTGGGCGTCCAGCCGCCTGACACCAGCACGCAGTCGGCCGGCAGAACTGTGCCGTCGTCCAGCACGACGGCCTCGACAGCGCCGCGTCCGCGCGCGGTGGAAATCGTGCGTGCGGCCATGACCTTCACACCGGCAATGCTCTTGTCCGAGTTGTCGCGGCAGTCGATCACCGTCGCCGATGCGCCGCTTGCGGCCATGGCTTCGGCCACCTCATAGGCGCTGTCATTGTTGGTGGCGACCACGACCTGACGCCCGACCAGCACGCCCTGGCGGCGCAGATAGGCAAGGGCTGCATCGGCCGAGAGAATGCCGGGCAGGTCGTTGTTGCCAAACGGGACCGGGCGTTCGATTGCGCCTGTTGCCAGCACGATGCGGCGCGGCCTTATGCGCCAAAGCGTGTCGGGCCGTCCGTCGGCATGGCGTTGGTTCAGGCCCACCAGGTTGTGGTCGTAGACGCCAAAGGCGGTGGTCAGCGGCAGCACCTTGTGGCCGTCGCGCTCCAGCCTGGAAACGATGCCCTGCGCCCATTGCAGGGCGGGCTGGCCGTCGATCTCGCCGGCGCGGTGGCGCAGAGATCCGCCAGCATGCGCCTGGTCATCTACGAGAACGACCGAATGGCCGGCATCAGCGGCTGCTGCTGCGGCCGCCAGTCCGGCCGGGCCGGCGCCCACCACCAGCACGTCGCAATAGTGGTTGATCTGATCGGCCGCGGAAAGCGGCTTCCACTCCGGATCGACGACGCCGAGGCCAGCCATTGCGCGAATACGCGGCTCGAATAGCAGCCAGTCGGGCCACATGAACGTCTTGTAGTAGAAGGCCGCCGGAATGAAGCGCGCGAAGCGGTCCAGAAACGCATTGCGATCCGACTGCGCGTTCGGGTTGGCGTTGACGCTTCTCACTGTCAGGCCGTCCAGCGCCGGCTCGGTCGTGGCGCGCGCGTTGGGGATGCGGCCGTTGGCCCCTTCGATGTCCACCAGCGCGTTGGGTTCCTCCACGCCGGCGCCCCAGATGCCGCGAGGCCGGTGGTATTTGAAGCTGCGGCCCACGATGCGCTGGCCACTGGCCAACAGCGCCGAGGCGATGGTGTCGCCGGCAAAGCCCTCGATGCGGCGGCCGTCGAAGCTGAAGCTCAGCGGTCGGCTGCGGTCGATCTCGCTGCCGCCCTGGTCAAGACGCGAGGCGCTCATGCTGCGTGCTCCGTCGCATTGAGAGCCTGCGATCCGCCCACCGTGTGGGTCATGCTGTCACGTTCCATGGCGAAGAACTCGCCGCATGTCATATGCACCCAGATTTCGCGCGTCGGCCCCTTCGGGTTGGCTCGCATGTAAAGGTAGCCGGTCCAGTTGTCGGCCGTCACATCCTTGCCGTCAGGGCGAACGTTGCCGGCCTCGCCGCCATAGTGGAATTCGCTTTCGTCGCGCGGGCCGCAGAAAGGGCAGGGGAAAAGCTGCATGGTGTTCCTCTAGTGCGCGATGCCGGAGCCTGCGGCCTCGTCGATCAGCCGGCCACGAGCGAAGCGGTCGAGATCGAAGGGGCGGCTGATGTCGTGATGCTCGCCCGTGGCCAGCAGGTGCGCCAGCAGCGTTCCGCCGGCGGGGATCGCCTTGAAGCCGCCGGTGCCCCAGCCGCAATTGAGGAACAGGCCCGGAAGAGGCGACTCGCCGATGATGGGCGAAGAGTCCGGCACGACATCGACGATGCCGGCCCATTGCCGCATCAGCTTCAACTGGCCGAAGATGGGAAACATCTCGAGCATGCCCGCAATCACCCCTTCCAGCACCGGCAGGTTGCCGCGCTGGCCATAGGAGGGAATGCGGTCGAGCGCGCCGCCGATCACCATCTCGCCCTTGTCCGACTGGCTGACATAAACGCCGCTGTCGGGCGAGATCACCACGGTGTCGAGGATGGGCTTCACCGGCTCGGAAACGCATGCCTGCAAGGCATAGGAATTGATCGGCAGCTCGAAGCCGGCCTTGGCTGCCAGCACGGAGGAATGGCCGGCCACGGCCATGCCGGTGCGCTCGGCGCGGATCGTGCCTTGCGAGGTCACAACCCCGCGGCAGCGCCCGCCCTCGATGATGAAGTCGGTGATCTCGCAGTTCTGGATGATGTCGACGCCGAGACCGCTCGCGGCCCGGGCGTAGCCCCAGGCCACCGCGTCGTGGCGCGCGGTTCCGGCGCTGCCCTGCCAGCTCCCGCCATGGACGGGATAACGGGCGTCCGGCGCGAAATTGTAGATCGGAACCAGGCGGCGCACTTCCTCGGCCGAGAGTAGTTCCGCGTCGATGCCGTTGACCTGGATGGCGTTTACCGTGCGCGCCGCGGTTTCCATGGCTGCTTCGCTGTGGGCGAGCGTCAGGATACCGCGGGCGGAGAACATGATGTTGTAGTTCAGGTCGGTCGAAAGCGTCTTGTAGAGGCTGTGCGCCAGCCCGTAGATCGCCGCACTTTCGGGGTAGTAATAGTTGGAGCGCACCACCGTGGTGTTGCGGCCGGTGTTGCCGCCGCCGATCCAGCCTTTTTCCAGAACCGCGACATTGGTGATGCCGTGGTTCTTCGCCAGGTAGTAGGCGGTGGCGAGGCCGTGGCCGCCGCCGCCGATGATGATGACGTCGTAGGAGCTCTTGGGCTCGGGCGAGCGCCACGCCTTTTCCCAGCCGGTCTGGCCGGCCAGGCCCTCCTTGAACAGCGAGAACGCCGAATAGCGCCTGGTCATGCTTCAGGCCCCCGCGGTGGACATTTTGATGGAAGGAGCATGCGATCGTCCGACTTTCTGCCGAGTCACGGCCGGCGCATGTCTGTTAGCTGGATGTCGGCAAGGCAGGCAAGTGGCCGGCCGGGGATTTCACATCGGCCGTGCATGTTTCGCGCTGTCGACATGCGCCGGTAATCGCTCGGATGCGGACTGGTGCTAAGCGAGGCCGAGCTCGGAATCCGTGGCAGGCCGGCCATACTTCGCGCGCGGCGGCCAGGGCCGATCCTGCCAGCGCGGCTCGAAGGAGAAGCTGGAAACCCTGCGGTCCGGAAGCAGCGCTCCGTTGCCTGCGCCCATCGCGTAATCATAGTAGAGCTTGACGATCTCTTCCTTGCAGACCTGCTGCGCGGCGGGATGCGACAGGCAGGCTTCGCGCCAGCGGCGTACCCGTTCCAGGTCGAGTGCGGTTATGTCGAAATCCTCGTAGTAGTCGAGAAACCAGAAGCGCATGAAAAGCGGTGCGAAGACCGCTTCCGCCAGGCCGAAGCGCCCGAACAGATAGGTGCCGGCGGGGTTCTGCCATTCCAGGAAAGCGTCCAGCCTACGATATTGTGCGACCATCGCATCTCGGCAGGCCGCGCGTCGGTCACGATCCTGGTTCATGACGAAGCGGTATCCAGCCGCGGTGAAATCGCCTTCCATGGCGATCAGCATCGATTCGACCGCCCGCTCATAGGGATCGGAGCGCGCCACCGGCTTTTCCGGGAAGAGTTCGTCGAGAAAGCGCAGAATGACCAGGCTTTCCTTGAGCACACCTTGGGGCGTCTGCATGATCGGCAGCGCCGTGGACCCGCGCGACAGCTCCAGAAGTGCCGGGTCGCGCGGCCGCGTGATGTCGACTACCGAGAAGCGCACGGCGTCGCGCTTTCCCTTCAGCTCCAGCAGAATTTCCAGCCGCTGTGAAAAAGGGCAGACGGGAATGTGATAGACGACGATTTCACTCTGCAAGCGTCCCTCCATGGCCGGGCCTCGACGACGAGCCATTCACCGGCAATCGAACGATAGCAGAATTTCCGTTCTCGTCAGGTGGTGGCGTGCGCGCACAGGCCCCACGATGCCGGGCTGCAGCCAGCACCGGCATCGCGGGTCCCGTTGCGGATCGACATGCCTGGTAGGGTCAGGCCACAAGGTCGAGACGGCGCGCAAGATCGGCAAATTCCTCGGCCGAGAGGTTCGGCCTGGCGGCGAATTCGATCACGGCGTCGAAGGCTTCGCGCGGCGCCTGCTGCTTCATGCCGCCGAGCATGGCGGCGCGCTCTGCCGGCTGGATGGCCGGGATCATCAGCCGCATGAAGGCCATTGCCTTTTCCGGAGAAAGCGAACCCACGATACGGTTTTCTATCGCCATCAGCTCCGCGTCGGAAAACAACGACCACAGCTGCGGCGCCGCCACGGTCTCCTCCTCGTGCATATGCTCGATGTCGTGCGCGATATAGGTGGCAAAGGCCAGATAGAGGCGGCGGCCAAGGGCGGAGCGTTCGTGCGGCTTTGCAGCCTCGATAGCCGCCACGAGCGCCTCGAGTTCGGCGAAAGTGCCGCGATGGTCGTCATGCTGATGATCGAGACGGTCGGTGGAGACGACGCCGCGGGCGCGCAGCGCGCTGTGTATATGGGCGTCCTCATGCTCGAGATGAGCAGCTGCGAGGGTCAGAAGGCCGCGCAGATCCGACAGCAGCTGCGCCGTCGCGCCGGATTCAGCAAAATCGGTGTTGCCCAGCCGGACGAGAAGATCGCACTGCGCCTTGCGAAGACCTTTGTGAATGGGGCCGTAAAGGTCGTAGCGGCCATTGAGATCGACGGCCTCGGTGGGATGATGTGCGTGGTTCATGAAAAGCTCCGTGATTGCTAGTTATGGCGGCAGCTTCTATGGCCCCGGCGCGGACATCTCTTCCTAAAAGCTTGCTAAGCGAGCCTTCCGTTTCCTAAAAAATTGCTATGCAAGCGGGTGGGGGACGGCGAGTGCTGGAGCAGTTCCCTTCGTCGAGGCGGTCGGCAGTTCCCTAAGGCCGATCTCGCAAACGCATGCTAGCTCATGCAGTCATGTTAAAAACTTCACACACTACTTGACCAATGTGATTAATATCACATACCCTTCTCCAAGGTCCTGGCGGACCCCAATGAACAGTTCCGGAGGAGGACAAGATGAGTTTTTGGAGCAGTTCCCGCGCGCAGGCGTCGGGCGCGTTGTTGCGCGGCGCAGCCCTCCTGGCGATAGGGCTGGGCTCGGCGGTTCCGGCGCTCGCCGCCGATACCATCCGCATCGTTTCGCCCTACCAGACCACCACGCTCGACCCGATGCGCTCGGCTGCCGCCGGCAACATCGAGACTTACGGCCAGCTCTATTCGCGCCTCCTGCGGCGTGATCCCGAATCCGGCTCGCTGGAGCCCGCACTTGCCGAAAGCTGGGACATTTCGGCGGACGGCCTCACCTACACCTTCCACCTGCGCGACGCGCAGTTCTCCGACGGCTCGGCCATCACCGCCGATGACGTGGCCTTCAGCCTCGACCGTATCCGCAGCGACAAGAAGTCCGCCTATCCGGCGCCTCTGGGCGCGGTTGAGTCGGTGACCGCGGCCGATCCGAAGACCGTCTTGGTCAAGCTGAAATCGGCCTTCGCGCCCTTCCTCGGCAATCTCGAGATCTGGAACATGGGCATCGTGTCCAAGGCCGATGTCGAAAAGCAGGGCGAGGAAAAGGCGTTCTCCACCGCGCCCGTGACCTCCGGCCCCTATGCGGTCAAGGAATGGAAGCCGAACGAAAAGCTCGTGCTGGAGCCCAATCCGCATTACTGGCGCCAGGGCTACCCGAAGTCGGACGCCAGCGTCGAGTTGATCGAGATCGCTTCGCCCGAAACCCGCGTCGCCATGCTGAAGGCCGGCGAGGTCGACGTGATGCGTGCGGTGCCGTGGGCGCAGATCGACGATCTGAAGACCGTCGAGAATATCGACATGCGGCTTGAGCCTTCCACCACCATCTACATGACGCTGCTCAACCACAAGCGCGAGCCCTTCTCCAACATGAAGGCGCGCCAGGCCGCCGCCTACGCCATCGACAACAAGGCGCTGGCCAAGGCCATCACGCGCGGCTACGCCGAGCCCGCCAACACCACGCTGCCCGGCAGCATCGATTTCCACGACGACGAATATCCGGGCATTCCCTACGATCCCGCCAAGGCGAAGGAACTGCTGGCCGAGTCCGGCATGGCCGGCCATGAAGTGAAGATCCTCGCCACCGCCGGCGCGACCGAGCAGCAGATGGCATTGCTGCTGCAGGCGCAGTGGCAGGCGATCGGGCTGAAGCCGGTCATCGTCAATGTCGACGGCGGCGCCTGGTGGGATTCCACTGGCAAGGGCGACTACGACGCGGCGGCCAACTGGTGGTACAACGAAACCCCCGATCCGGATCTGGCGGTTCGCTGGGCGGTGTGCGGCTCCTGCGGCTCTAACTCCTACAACACCTTCTACGAGAACCCGAAGGTGGACGAGCTGGTCGAAAAGGGTACAACCGAGACCGACACGGCCAAGCGCGCGGAGATCTACAAGGAGATCCAGAAGATCACCACCGAGGAAGTCGCGCAGATCCCGCTCTACTATGCACCGAATGCGGTGGCCTATTCCAAGCGCATCGAGGGCATCAAGCTCACCCCGACACTCCAGTGGACGCTGGAAGACACTTCAATCGTGAAGTGAGCCAAGACAGGCGACGCGCTTTCACCCGAAAGTGCGTCGCCTCTGCTGTAATCGGAGAACCGGATTGGCCCTTCTGCAACTCATCGCGCGTCGCCTGATACAACTCGCCGGCGTGCTGCTCGGGATCAGCGTCGTGACGTTCCTGCTGCTGCACACGGCGCCCGGCGACCCGGCGCGGCTTCTTGCCGGCGATAGGGCAAGCGCCGAGACCATCGCGGTCATCCGCTCCCAATACGGACTGGACCTGCCGCTCTGGCGGCAGTTCCTCACCTATCTCATGAATCTGTTCGCTGGCGACATCGGCCAATCGCTGCGTTTCCAGCGGCCGGTCAGCCAGCTCATCCATCAATTCATGTGGCCGACCCTGTTCCTGACCATCTATGTGGTGTGCCTCGCCGTACCGCCGACGGTCGCGCTCGCAATCCTGAGCGCGCGCAAGCCCGGCGGCACCGCCGACCAGGTGATCCGCCTCGTCGGCATCGCCGGCCTGACCATTCCGGTCTTCTGGCTCGGCATCATGATGTCGCGCTTCTTCGGCGTCAGCCTCGGCTGGTTCCCGGTGTCGGGCTATGGTGTCGGGTTTTCCGAGCACCTTCATCACCTCTTCCTGCCGGCGCTTTCCACGGCCATCTGGGTGGTGCCGGTGCTGACGCAAAGCCTGCGCGCAGCCCTGATCGAAAAGGCCACGGCCGACTTCGTCACCGCCGCCCGCGCGCAGGGCGCAAGCGAGCGCGAGATTTTCTGGCGCACCATCCTGCCCAACGCCGTGCTGCCGACGCTCAACCTGCTCGGCGTCATGGTGGCGTTCATGATCGGAGGCGCCATCATCGTCGAGACCGTCTATGCCGTTCCCGGCCTGGGCACGCTGATGATAGGCGCGCTGCTGGGGCGCGACTACTATGTCGTGCAGGGCCTCACGCTGGTCTTTGCGTTGTCGACCGTCCTGGTCACGCTCGCCGTCGACCTGCTCACCGCCTTCATCGACCCGCGCGTTCGGCTTTGAGGAGACCGCAAATGGCCGATGCCTCGATACTGCCCGAAACCGCGCCGCGCGCCAGGCGTATGACACTCTCGATGACGGTGGCGATCGCCATCCTCGGCGGATGGCTGTTCCTTGCGCTGGCAGGGCCAGTGATCGCGCCTTTCGATCCCGACGCCATCGACATCATGAACATGCTTTCGCCGCCGAGCGCGGAGCACTGGTTCGGCACCGACCAGGTCGGCCGCGACATCTTCTCGCGCGTCCTGTTCGCGAGCCGGGTCGACCTGTTTCTGTGCGTGATCGGCGTCCTGCCGCCGCTTCTGATCGGAACCACGATCGGCCTGCTCAGCGGCTATTTCGGCGGCGTGGTCGACAGCCTGTTCATGCGCGTCTACGACCTGACCGTCGCCTTTCCCTTCTTCGTGCTGGTGCTGGCGATCGTCGGCGTGCTTGGCCCCGGGCTGGTCAATTTCGTCATCGCGCTCACGCTTGTCGGCTGGGTCAGCTATGCGCGGCTGGTGCGGGCGGAAGTGCTGACGATCCGCGAAAGCGAATATATCCAGGCGGCCAAGTGCCTCGGCTATTCGCCCGTCGCGATCCTGACCCGCCATGTCCTGCCCAACGCAATCGGCCCCATCATCGCCTATGCGGTCAGCGATGCCGTGCTGGTGATGCTGGCCGGCGCGAGCTTCGGCTTCCTCGGCATGGGCGCGCAGCCGCCGCTCGCCGAATGGGGCGTGATGATCGCCGACGGGCAGGCCTTCGTGCAGCAGGCCTGGTGGATCTGCCTGTTTCCGGGTCTGGCGGCGATTTCGCTCGGCCTCGGCTTCGCCTTCCTGGGCGACGGGCTTGGACAGATGCAGCGCAGGCAGGCCACGGCATGAGCAGGACAGAAGACATGATGCGGCCACTGCTCGAGGTCGAGAACCTCACCGTCGGGTTCGGCGAGTTCGACGCCGTCAAAGGCGTGTCGTTCCACCTGCATCCGGGAGAGATCCTTGGCATCGTCGGCGAGAGCGGCTCCGGCAAATCCGTCACCTGCCGCGCCGCCATGGGCCTGCTGCCCGGTGCGGCGCGGGCCAGCGGCCGGGTGACGCTGGAGGGCCGCGACCTGCTGACGCTGGGCGAAGACGACTGGTGCGCCATTCGCGGCCGCGACATCGGCATGATCTTCCAGAACCCTGCCTCGCATCTCGATCCGCTGCGCCGCATCGGCAAGCAGATCGCAGCTCCCATGGTCCGGCATCTCGGCATCGGCCCGCGCGAGGGAATGCGCCGCGCGATCCAACTGCTCGACGATGTCGGCATCCGCGACCCGGAAAAGCGCGCCCGCTCCTATCCGCACGAATTTTCCGGCGGCATGAAGCAGCGCGCCATGATCGCCGCCGCCATTGGCTGCGGGCCGAAGCTGCTGATCGCCGACGAGCCGACCACGGCGCTCGACGTCACCGTGCAGGCCCGCATCCTCGGGCTGCTCAAGGACCTCAACCGGGAGCGCGGGCTGGCGATCATCCTCATCTCGCACGATCTCGGCGTCGTCGCCGACATCTGTTCGCGCGTGGTGGTGATGCGCAATGGCGAGGTGGTGGAAGAGGGGCCGATCGACGACGTCATCAATCGGCCGCAGCACCCCTACACGAGGCTGCTGGTCGATTCCCAGCCGAGCCGCAAAACCTATCCCGGCGCGACGGCGGAGCCGGAAAAAGCCGCACCGCTGCTCAGCGTTGAAAAGCTGTCGGTATCCTTCCCCGTCCGCCGCGACCTGATCGGCGGCCTGGCGGGCAAGAGCAGCTCATTCCTTGCTCTCGACGGCATCGACCTGCAGATCGCCGCCGGCGAGGCGGTCGGCATCGTCGGCGAAAGCGGATCGGGCAAGAGCACGCTGGCCCGCGCGATCATTCGCCAGAACAGGCCGAGCGACGGGGCGATCCGCCTCGACGGACAGGACGTTCATGACCTCGGCGGCGATGCGCTCACGGCTTTTCGCCGGCGCGTGCAGATGGTGTTCCAGAACCCTTATGACTCGCTCAACCCGCGCATGACGATTGCCGAGGCCGTGGCCGAGCCGATCTGGCGGCATGGCCTTGCCGACCGCAGGACGGCGCAGATGCAGGCCGACGAACTGCTGGAGATGGTCGAGCTGCCGCGCGCCCTGCGCGACCGCAAGCCGCGCCAGCTTTCCGGCGGGCAGTGCCAGCGCGTCGGGCTTGCGCGGGCGCTGGCGCTCAAGCCGCAATTGCTGATCGCCGACGAGATCACCTCCGCACTTGACGTCACGACCCAGGCGCAGATCCTCGAACTTCTGCTTCGGCTGCAACGGGAGCGCGCGCTGACGCTGCTCTATATTTCCCACGATCTCTCCGTTGTCAGCGGCATCTGCCAGCGCGTCTATGTCTTCAAGGGCGGGCGCATCGTCGAAAACGGGCCGGCCCGGCAGGTGCTTTCCGCCCCGCAAGATCCCTACACGCAGGAACTCGTCGGATCGCTGGCCCAACTGGCGCCCGTGAACTCAGCTTCCGTCTCAATACCGGTTTGGAACAATGCGTCTCGATGAATATGTCACCCATGACGGCACCGGCCTTGCCCAGTTGCTAAAGATGGAGTGCGGCGCGGGCATTTGGGGGCAGGGCCTGCCTGCGGTACAGGTCGGCAACTTCTAGGAGCGGGATATCGTGGCAAAAGCGCGGAACAGGAAGGGTGCCGGGGTGCCGAACGGCAGCGAGGAAAAGATCGACCTCGAGGCGATCCTTCGCGCGCGAATGCCCGACTTTTCCCCGTCCGAGCAGAACCTTGCCGCCTACATGCTCGACAATATCCAGACGCTGCCCTTCGAGACCGGCTCGAGCATCGCGCAGGCGGTTCGTGTCAGCGAGATGACCGTGTCGCGGTTCGTTCGCGGCCTCGGCTTCGAGAACCTGCGTGACCTCAAGAACCGGCTGCGCGTCTCGGTTGTCGAGAAGGACAGCGACATCGACGATTACATGGCGCGGTTCCAGATGCACGAAGGCCAGCAGCAGGCGCTGCAGGAAAGCCTGCGCCTCGAGCTGGATGCCATCGTCAAGGCCTATGCACTGACCACGACCGACATCTGGGACGAAGCCGCGAGCGCACTCGCCGAGGCGCGCACCGTCTACGTCGTCGGCTTCCAGGCGTCCAAGGGCCTTGCGATGGATTTTGCCAGCCGCCTGCTCTGGGCCCGACCGAACGTCATTTTCGTCGACAATGCGACGGGCACCTTCGGCGAGATCATAACCGCCGATCCAAAGCAGAGCCTGGTGGTGATGGTGGACACCGCCGCCTATGCAGCCCGCGGCATCAAGCTCGCCGAAAAGCTGAAGTCGATGGAAATGCCGCTCATCATCGTCACCGACAAGTTCAGCCACTGGGCCTTCGCCTATACGCGTCTCGTGTTCGAGGCGCACACGCATGTGAAGACGTTCTGGGATTCGACGGCCAGCCTCAGCGCCGTCCTCAACCTGATGATCGATGCGGTGGCGACCAAGCTCGGGCCGAAGGCCAGGGACAATTTCGCGATGATGAGCGACATGGGCAGCCTGTTGGGCGAGTTCATAGGCGGCAGCTATCTGCGCCGGAAGGATTGAGCCGCCGGCGGCTTCCGAATGAAACACAGCGAAAGAAATCAAGCGATGACCAGCATTTCCCCGTTCCGTGACCCGACCAAGCCGGGAGCAGCCATCATTCCCCGGCAGGACTGGGACCGCGCGCCGTGGAACCGCTGGACCTTCCAGCATGTGCGCGACATGGTGCCGACGACCCAGGTGTGGCGCGGGCAGGGGCCAGCGAGCCCGCTGCCCCAGAACCTGCAGGACATCGACGCGATCGGCTTCGAGCTGGACGGCCGAAGCGACACGATCGGCGGCTTCCTCCAGTCCAGCTATAACGACGGCATGCTGGTGCTGCATCGCGGCAAGGTGATCGCCGAGCGCTATTCGAACGGCATGACGCCGCACACGCCGCATCTGTCGCAGTCGGTGGCGAAATCGGTGGTCGGCACGGTCGCCGGCATCCTGATCGGCCGCGGTCTGGTCGACCCGGCTGCGCCCGTCACCCAGTACCTGCCGGAACTCGAGGCAACCGCCTATCGCGGCGCGACGGTGCAGCATGTGCTGGACATGACCAGCGGCGTCGTCTTCGACGAGACCTACACCGCGCTCGACTCTCATATGGCGCAGATGGACGCCGCCTGCGGCTGGAAGGAGCGCCGGGACCCCAACTGGCCGTCGAATGTCTGGGATCTGATCCTGTCGCTGAAGGAAGCCGAGTGCGCGCACGGCGCCTCCTTCCGCTATCGCTCGATCGAGACGGACGTCCTGTCCTTTGTCCTGCAGCGCGCCGCCGGAATGCCGCTCGCCGAACTGGTGAGCCGCGAATTGTGGGCGCCGATGGGGGCGGAGGAAGACGCCTATTTCACCGTCGACCCGGCTGGCTACGCGCTCGGCGACGGCGGCTTCAACGCGACCCTGCGCGACTATGCGCGCTTTGCTTTGCTGCATCTGGGCGGCGGCGAGATCAACGGCCGGCGCATCGTTCCCGCCGCCTGGATCGAGGAAACGCGAACCGGCGCCCGGCCGGAACTTTTCGGCGGCGTCTATCACGAAGTGCTGCCGGAAGGGGCCTATCACAACCAGTTCTGGATCGAGGACAGCAAGCGCCGCGCCTATATGGCGCGCGGCGTTTTCGGGCAGCTGGTCTATATCGACCCGGAAGCGGACTTCGCCGCCGTCATCCTCTCCAGCTGGCCGGAATTCGTCAGCACCACGCGCACCCGCACCGCGCTCGCGGCGGTCAGGGCCATTCGAGAGGCGTTGTCGTCGTAAAGCGCCGCTTGCGGAACCGAGCGTTCAAGCCCCGGCGGAAATAGCCATTACCAGGCTATTTCCGCAGGATTTTCTCCATCGTCCTTCCCTTGGCGAGTTCGTCGATCAGTTTGTCCAGGTAGCGAATTTCCCGCATCAGGGGTTCCTGGATGTCTTCTACACGAACCCCGCAGATCACTCCCAAAATCAGCGAACGCGAGGGATTCAACTGAGGCGCTTGCGCAAAGAAGTCCTCAAAGCTTGCGTTCTTCGCCAACTGGTCGTTTAGCGTCTCTTGGCTGTATCCCGTCAGCCAACGGATGATTTCATCGACCTCTGCTTTCGTGCGACCCTTTTTCTGCGCCTTCGCGACATAGTGGGGGTAAACGCTGGCCACGCTGACAGAATAGATGCGATGCTTCGCCATGCGTCCTCCAAGGCTCTCCGGGGATCACCGGATCGAATGTAGCCGAGATCAATTCCGCCCACCCTCGGACGCAGTTGTGGCAGCACAAGGACCCCTGCGTGCGCGCTTTCAGGGGCGCTGGTGATCGCTGTCACAGCGGCCGCTTGAGCCACTTCGAGAGCACACCGATGATGCCTTCGCGGAACATCAGTACGGCGATGACGAAAACGACGCCCTGCACCACGGTGACCCAGGCGCCGAGGCTGGCCAGATAATTCTGCATCGTGATGATGATGGCAGCACCGACCATGGGGCCGAAGATCGTTCCCATACCACCGAGCAGCGTCATCAGCACGACCTCGCCGGACATCCCCCAGTAGACATCGGTGAGCGATGCCAGCTGGACCACGAGCGCCTTGGTGGCGCCGGCAAGGCCGGACAATGTGGCCGACAGCACGAACACCGCCAGCTTGTAGTGGTCGGTGCGGTAGCCGAGCGACACTGCCCTGGCTTCATTGTCTCGGATCGCCTTCAACACCTGGCCGAAGGGCGAGTGGACGATGCGATGGATGAGGAGCACCCCGAGCAGGAAGATGGCCGCCACGACATAGTAGAGCGTCATCGTGTTGGAGAGGTCGAGCAAGCCGAATAGATATCCTTGCGGGACCGCCTGAATGCCATCCTCGCCTCCGGTAAAAGGCGCCTGCAAGGCGAAGAAATAGATCATCTGGGCAAAGGCCAGGGTGACCATCGCAAAGTAGATGCCCTGGCGACGGATGGCGAGGGCGCCGAAGACGAGGCCGAGGACGGCCGCGGTGAGCACGCCGGCGAGTATGGCGAGCTCGGGCGAAAATCCCCAGACCTTGGCGGCATGTGCCGAGACATAGCTTGCCATGCCGAAATAGGCGGCGTGGCCGAACGACAGCAGCCCGCCATAGCCCAGCAGGAGGTTGAAGGCTGACGCAAACAGCGCGAAGCACAGCAGCTTCATCAGGAAGAACGGGTAAAGCAGGCCCGGCGCGACCAGCAGAAAGGCGGCGAGGCCGAGGAAAATCATCACGTGCAGGCGTTTGCCGCGGCCAGCCCGCTCGGCAAGAGCGGCGCCGGCTACCGGTTCTGCTTTAACGCTCATGTCAGGCCTCCCTTCCGAACAGGCCGGCCGGCTTCACCAGGAGCACGATCGCCATGATGATGAAAATGACGGTTGCGGCGGCTTCCGGATAGAAGACCTTGGTCAGGCCTTCGACAAGACCGAGCGCGAAACCGGTGACGATGGCGCCAAGGATGGAGCCCATGCCGCCAATGACGACGACCGCGAAAACCACGATGATGAGGTTCGAGCCCATCATGGGATTGACGGCATAGATCGGCGCGGCCAGCACGCCCGCGAAGCCGGCAAGGGCAACGCCAAATCCGTAGGTGAGCGTGACGAGCAGGGGCACGTTGATGCCGAATGCCTGCACCAGTGTCGGATTTTCCGTGGCAGCACGAAGATAGGCCCCCAGCCTGGTCTTTTCGATCACGAACCAGGTGGCGAGGCAGACGATAAGCGAAGCCACCACCACCCAGCCCCGATAGAGCGGCAGGAACATGAAGCCCAGATTGATGCCGCCTGACAACTGGGGCGGGATGGCATAGGCGAGGCCTGACACGCCATAGGCATTGCGGAACAGGCCCTCGATGATCAGCGCGAGGCCGAAGGTCAGAAGCAGGCCGTAGAGATGGTCGAGCTTGTAGAGCCGCGAAATCATCGTTCGTTCGATGACCATGCCGACAAGCCCCACGATCAGCGGCGCCAGGACAAGTGCGGGCCAGTAACCGATGCCCAGATAGGTGAGCAGCATCCAGCCGACGAACGCGCCCATCATGTATTGGGCGCCGTGGGTGAAGTTGATGATGTTGAGAAGCCCGAAGATCACCGCAAGGCCGAGACTCAGCGTTGCGTAGAAAGCGCCATTGATGAAGCCGAGCAGCAGCTGACCGTAGAGTGCGGCGGCGGGAATGCCAAGAATTTCAGCCATCGGACCTTGTTCCGGTAAGGGTGTGGCCCGGGAGCCGACGCTCCCGGGCAAGCCGTTACGATGTTACTCGGCCAGACTGCAGCCGCCATCTGCCAACGGGCGGAAGGCTTCAGCGGCCGGAATGGTGGCGACTGTCTTGTAGAGGTCCCAATCGCCGTTGGATTCTTCCGGCTTCTTGACCTCGAACAGATACATATCGTGGATGTGGCGGCCGTCAGCGCGAACCTCACCCTTGCCGAACAGCGGGTCGTCGGAAGGTGTTTCCTTCATCTTGGCCATCACGGTGGCGGCATCCTTGCTCTTGGTCGCCTCGACCGCCTTCAGGTAGTGCAGAACGGAGGCGTAGACGCCGGCCTGAACCATGGTCGGCATGGCGCCGCCGTGTTTCTCGGCAAAGCGCTTGGAAAACTCCCGCGTGCCATCGTTCTGGTCCCAGTAAAAGGCTTCCGTCAGCACGAGGCCCTGGGCGGTGCTCAGGCCGAGTGCCTTGACGTCGGTGACGAAGGTCAGCAGGCCAGCGAGCTTCTGGCCGCCCTGAACGATGCCGAACTCGGCGGCCTGCTTGATGGCGTTTGTGGTGTCGGCGCCGGCATTTGCCAGGCCGATGACCTTGGCTCCCGAACTCTGGGCCTGCAGCAGGAAGGACGAGAAGTCCTGGCCCGGGAAAGGATGGCGCACGCTGCCGAGCACCTTGCCCCCGGCCTTCTCGACCACCGCCGCGGTGTCGCGCTCAAGCGCATGGCCGAACGCATAGTCGGCGGTCAGGAAGAACCAGGTGTCGCCGCCCGCCCTGACCATGGCGCCGCCGGTGCCGTTGGCCAGCGCCCAGGTGTCGTAGGTCCAGTGGACGGTATTGGGGGAGCAGGCCTTGCCGGTGAGGTCGGACGCGCCGGCGCCGGAATTGATGAAGATCTTGTTCTTTTCCTTGGTGATCTCGCTGACCGCGAGCGCCACCGAAGAGGTCGGCACGTCAAGGATGACATCGACGCCGTCCTGGTCATACCACTGGCGGGCGATGCTCGAGCCGATGTCCGGCTTGTTCTGGTGATCGGCGGAGATCACTTCGACATTGATGCCTTTGTCCGCCGCCTTGAAATCCTCTGCCGCCATCCTCGCGGCGACGACCGAGCCTTCGCCCGAGAGGTCGGCATAGGTGCCGGACCGGTCGTTCAGCACGCCAAGCTTCACATCGATCTTGTCCTGGGCCAGCGCGCTGCCCGTCATCAGAGCCGCCGTGGCGGCGGCCAGGATTAGTTTCGCGACCTTCATTGTCCTCTCTCCCTTGTGTTGAACCCTCAGATGCCAAGATAGCGATGAAGCTTGCCCATGCTGGCCTCCAGCCGGTCATCGGCAATCTCGTCCACGATGCGCCCCTGCTCGACGATGTAGTGACGGTCGGCAACGGTCGCGGCGGCGTGGAAATTCTGCTCGACCAGAACGATGGTGAAACCCATCGACTTCAGCTTTCGGATCATGTGGCCGATCTGCTGGACAATCACAGGCGCAAGCCCCTCGGTCGGCTCGTCGAGGAGCAGCAGGCGCGCGCCCGTGCGCAGGATGCGGCCGATCGCCAGCATCTGCTGTTCGCCGCCGGAAAGCTTGGTGCCCTGGCTGTGCAGACGTTCCTTGAGATTGGGAAAGAGCTCGAAGACCTGCTCCAGGGTAAAGCCGCCTGGCGCAACGACCGGCGGCAGCAGGAGGTTCTCCTTCACATCGAGGCTCGAGAAGATCCCCCGCTCCTCCGGGCACCAGGCGATGCCCTTCCTGGCAATCTGGCGGGAGGCGAGGCCAACCAGTTCGCTGCCGTGGAAACGGATGGAGCCCCGGCGCTTCTCGATCACGCCCATGATCGACTTGAGCGTTGTCGTCTTGCCCGCACCGTTGCGGCCGAGCAACGTGACCACTTCGCCCGGATAGACGTCGAATGCCATCCCGTGAAGCACATGCGACTCGCCATACCAGGCGTTGAGGTCGCGCACGGCGAGCAGCGGTTCCGTCGCTGCGGAGGGCGAAGCAGATTGGCTTGCAGCAGCGTCATGCATGGCCGGCACCGATATAGGCGTCAAGAACGCGCGGGTCCTTCGAGACCGTCCCATAGTCGCCCTCGGCCAGGACCTTGCCGCGAGCAAGCACCGTGATGAAGTCGGACAGGGTCGAGACGACCGACAGATTGTGCTCGACCATCAGCACCGTCCGGTCTCTCGAGACGCGGCGGATCAGTTGGGTGATGCGGTCCACATCGTCGGCGGCCATGCCTGCCATCGGCTCATCCATCAGCATCATTTCCGGATCCAGCGCGAGCGTGGTGGCGATTTCGAGCGCGCGTTTGCGGCCGTAAGACAGCTCGCCGGCGACCGAATCCACAAACTCCGAGAGCCCGACGGCTTCGACAAGCTCCTGGGCACGGTCGTTGAGCTCGTCGAGCGCACGTTCCGATCTCCAGAAGTTGAAAGAATCCCGCCTTTGCCGCTGCAGGGCGATACGGACGTTCTCCAGCACGCTCATGTGCGGAAAGACGGCTGAAATCTGGAAGGAGCGTATCAGGCCAAGGCGGGCGATATCGGCCGGCTTGCGGTTGGTGATGTCCTGCCCTTTGTAGACGATCGACCCGCGTGTCGGGCTCAGGAACTTGGTCAGCAGATTGAAGCAGGTGGTCTTTCCCGCGCCATTCGGGCCGATAAGCGCATGGATGGTGCCGCGACGCACCTTAAGGTCCACGCCATCGACAGCGACGAAGCCCTTGAACTCCTTCGTCAGGCCATTGGCAGACAGGATTATGTCATCGGCCATCAGTCCTCCCGGTATGTTCCCGCTGGGTCTTGCGCCCATTTGGACTGACGCTATTTGGCCTTTCTTCCGGTGTCAATTCAATACTGAGCAAAGAAGTTCACAGTCATGAACTATTGCGCTAGTGTTTCGACAGTATCACCGAGCGCTAGTGGAGGCTCAATGCGCGTCAGGCAGATCGACAACGTCCTCGACTTGTTCGAAATCTATGCGCGGGAGCGATCACCGCTGACGCTGACGGCATTATCCGAGGCGTTGGGCATACCCAAGTCGAGCACGTTCAACGTCATCGAGACGCTGGTGACCCGTGGCTTCCTGTACGAGACGAAGCCGCGAGGCGGCTATTATCCAACCCAGAGGTTGCTCGAACTGGCGCGTTCGATGATGGACGGAGATCCGTTGACGGCGCGTATCCATGGCCAACTGGAAGCACTCGCCGCAGCAACGGGCGAAACAGCGGTGCTAGCTGCCCGCGAACAAGACGACGTCGTCTATGTCGATGTCGTGGAATCCACCGCTCCCATCCGCTACTTTGCCAAGATCGGCGAGCGGCGCCCCATCTACACGACGTCGAGCGGCAAGGCCATTCTCACCACCTATGACCCGGCGGAACGGGCAGGCATCCTGCAGGCGCTGCGGTATTTCCCCTACCAGAACGCCACCAAGAGAGATGCCCGGGAACTGGCGGCCGATCTCGAAGCATCGATGATTCGTGGCTGGTGCGAGGATTCGGCGGAAACCACACCGGACGTGATGGGGTTGGGCGTCCCCGTGGTGGCGGGCGGGCGTCGCTACGGGCTTGCCGTCGCAGGCCCGATCTACCGCATGCAGGACAATCGCGAAGCGCTGGTAAAGCATCTTCGAGCGGCCGCCACTCGTATCAGGGACATAGAAGTTTGATCCCGAATTCCGGCCGAGAGGTTGCCATGTGTCCCTCCCGGAAGCGAGCGCGGCTTGGCACCCGCTCCTCGCCGGGAAGGCTGCCCGCTGCCGGCGCGTGAGTAACCTCTCGCCGCTGCAAGCACGCAAGAACCTGCCTTGACGGACTTTGCGTTTCCGGCTTTGCTAGCAACTGATCTACTGGACCAACCAGTAGATCAGCGGGAGGGGACCGGAATGGCGATGGGCGAACGCCCCGTGCTGGTCGAAATGCCGAAGGTGGGAAAGTCGCTCGACCGACGTACCGCCCGCGACCTCATCGCCGAGAAGATCATGGTCCTGATCGCGACCAACCTGCTGCGGCCGGGGGATGATCTGCCGGGCGAGCGTGAGCTTGCCAATGTCATGCATGTGAGCCGGGAAACCGTGCGCGGCGCCATCCAGCAGCTTGCCGCCCGGAATATCCTCGAGGTCGCCCAGGGCAGCCGCACGCGCGTCAGCAACATTGACCTCAGCCACCTGCCGGTGACGATCGTTTCGTCGAACGCCATCGACAGCTACGATCTGGAATCCGTGCATGCGGCGCGCCTGCACGTCGAATTGAAGGTGGTGGGCGACGCGGCCGAGGCGATCGACGATCAAACCATCGCCAAGCTCGAGGGCCTTCTGGAGGCTCACCGCGTCGGCGGCGACGACGCCATGCGTTTCCTCATCTGCGATCGGGAGTTTCATATCGCGATCTACCGGTCGTGTGGCAACCCGCTGCTCGCCGATTTCGTCACCGATCTCTACACTTACATGATGGATTTCCGCCGCTCGGCCATGTCACAGCCGGGCGCTATCGCCGCAAGTTATCACGACCATCTGGAGATACTGGAGGGTTTGCGCCGGCGTGACCGTGAGGCGGTCACGCAAGCGTTCCACAAACATCTGCTGCGCATCTACGCGACCACTAGGGAACTGGTTGCGCACGCCGGCAGCCGCATGAAGGATTCGAGAGGAGAGCAGGACTGAAGGTCCGGTCTACCGGACAGGCACGACGGAGGAGGTCCGCCGCATATGCATGTGATGGTGATCGGAGCGGCCGGCATGATCGGCCGCAAGCTGGTAGAGAAGATCGCAGCCGCCCCCGGCACGCTCGGCTATGAGGTCGAGGCAATGACGCTGGTGGATGTCGTCGAGCCGCAGGTTCCGGCCGAGCTTTCGACAGTCGCGTCTGCGTTGGCGCTCGATCTTTCGGACCCCGGTGTTGCCGCGACCCTTGTTGCAACGCGGCCCGATGTCGTCTTCCATCTCGCCGCCATCGTCTCGGGCGAGGCCGAGGCCGATTTCGACCTTGGCTACAAGGTGAACCTCGACGGCACGCGTTTCCTCTTCGAGGCAATCCGGCAGGAGGGCATGCAGGCGCACTACAAGCCGAGGGTCATCTTCGCTTCGTCGATTGCAGTGTTCGGCGAGCCCTTCCCGGAAAAGATCGGCGATACATTCTTTACGACCCCGCTTACGAGCTACGGCACGCAGAAGGCGATCTGCGAACTGCTTCTTTCCGACTATACACGCAAGGGATTTCTCGACGGCATCGGCATCCGGTTGCCGACCATATGCATTCGTCCGGGGAAGCCGAACAAGGCGGCTTCCGGCTTCTTCTCCAATATCCTGCGCGAACCGCTTGCGGGAAAAGAGGCCGTGCTTCCGGTGGACGAGAGCGTGCGTCACTGGTTCGCTAGTCCCCGCTCGGCGGTCGGCTTTTTCGTCCATGCCGCGCGCATGGATACGGCGCGCATCGGCCCGCGCCGCAATCTCACGATGCCCGGCCTTTCAGCCCTCGTAGGCGAGGAAATCGAAGCGCTCGCCCGTATCGCCGGGCCGAAGACGGTTGCGTTGATCCGGCGTGAGCCGGATCCGGTGATCCGCCGCATCGTTGCAGGCTGGGCGACCGACTTCGACGCGCAGCGCGCGAGCGAACTGGGGTTCAAGGCCGAAAGCACATTCGATGAGATCATCCGCATCCACATCGAGGACGAGCTGCAGGGGCGCATCGGACATGGCTGACGGGCGGGTGCTGACCATGACGGTGATGGCGACGAAAATGCCGCTCGTCGGGCGGGGATAGATCGTGGCGGGTCGACCATGGTGCAAGGCCTTGAGGAGGGCTCGCCGTGGTCCGGCCCCACAAATCGGTTCTGGGAGGGACGTATATGGCAGGCGTTGACTTCGTCGATGTGAGGAAATCCTTCGGGGCCGTTCCGGTTATCAAAGGCGTCGACATCGAGATCGAGGACGGTGAGTTCGTGATCCTGGTCGGCCCGTCCGGCTGCGGCAAGTCCACGCTGCTGCGCATGCTGGCAGGGCTGGAGAACATCACCGCCGGCGAGATCCGTATCGGCGATCGGGTCGTCAATTCGCTGCCGCCGAAAGAGCGCGACATAGCGATGGTGTTCCAGAACTACGCGCTCTATCCGCACATGACCGTCGCCGCCAACATGGCCTTCTCGCTGATGCTCGCCAACAGCCCGAAATCCGAGATCGACAGTCGTGTCGCGAAGGCGGCCGATATTCTCGGCCTTTCCAAGCTTCTGATGCGCTATCCGCGCCAGCTTTCGGGCGGCCAGCGCCAGCGCGTGGCGATGGGACGCGCCATCGTGCGCGATCCGCAGGTTTTCCTGTTCGATGAGCCGCTTTCCAACCTCGACGCGAAGCTGCGCGTTGCCATGCGCTCGGAGATCAAGGAACTTCACCAGCGCCTCAAGACAACGACGGTCTACGTCACCCACGACCAGATCGAGGCCATGACCATGGCCGACAAGATCGTCGTCATGCATGACGGCATCGTGGAGCAGATCGGCGCGCCGCTCGACCTCTATGACAATCCGGCGAATCTCTTCGTCGCGGGCTTCATCGGTTCGCCTGCCATGAACATGATCAGCGGCCGGCTCGACCCTGACGATGCCCAAGCGTTCGTCACCGCGGATGGCGCGCGGCTGCCGGTCGCCCGCCCGGTGGCGGCGGCTAGGGGCCGGAGCCTCGTCTATGGCCTCAGGCCCGAATACATCGCCCTCGACGCGGCCGGCCTGCCGGCCGAGGTCGTGGTGATCGAACCCACCGGCTACGAGACGCAACTGGTCGTCAGGCTTGGCGGCGCGGAGGTCACCTGCGTCTTCCGCGAGCGGGTGAATGTCCGCGTCGGCGAGACGATCCGCATCGCCATCGATGCGAACCACGTGCATCTGTTCGATGCGGAGACGGGCGTGAGGCTCGTCGACTGAACACCGCCTGCGCCGTGAAGGCGCCGACGGTGAATGGGTCCCGGCCAGGCCGGGCACCGGTGCAAGACATTCGCCGAAGCGGGACGGCAAATGTTTGAACGAGCAAAGCCCGCATCCATGGAGGAGTGCAGATGACGTTCAAAAGACGCGATTTTCTTGCAGCATCCGCCGCCGTGGCCGGTCTTGCCGGCCTTGGCATCCGTCCGAGCTTCGCCCAGGCGGCCGAGCCGACCTACAAGCCGGAGGAGGGCGCCAGTCTTCGCCTCCTGCGCTGGACACCGTTCGTACAGGGCGACGAGGACGCCTGGCTCGCCAACACCAAGAAGTTCACCGAGGCGACCGGGGTCGAGGTCCGCGTCGACAAGGAAAGCTGGGAGGATATCCGACCCAAGGCCGCAGTCGCCGCCAATGTCGGTTCCGGTCCGGACATGGTCATGTGCTGGTTCGATGATGCCCACCAGTATCCTGACAAGCTCGTCGACCTGACGGAACTCGCCAACTATCTCGGCGGCAAGTACGGCGGCTGGTACGATGGCATGAAGGGCTATGCGATGCGCGGCGACAAGTTCATCGCCATGCCGCTGACGGCCATCGGCAATGCTGTCGTCTACCGCCAGAGCCACATGGAGGCTGCGGGATTCAAGGAATTCCCGAAGGATACGGACGGCTTCCTTGAACTGTGCAAGGCGCTGAAGGCCAAGGGCACTCCCGCCGGCTTCCCGCACGGCAAGGCCGTCGGCGACGGCAACAACTACGCCCATTGGCTGCTGTGGAGCCATGGCGGCAAGATGGTCGACGAGGGCGGTGCCGTTACCATCAACAGCCCGGAGACGATCAAGGCGATCAATTATGCCAAGGCGCTCTACGAGACGTTCATTCCCGGCACCGAGAGCTGGCAGGACATCAACAACAACCGCGCCTTCCTGGCCGGCCAGGTGTCGCTGATCGCCAACGGCGTTTCGGTCTATTACGCGGCGAAGAAGGATCCTGCGCTCGCCGAGATCGCGGCGGACATGCGTACGACCAACTTCCCGATCGGCCCGGTCGGCGAGAGCGTCGAGCTGCATCAGACGAGTTCGCTCCTGCTCTTCAGCCACACAAAGTATCCGGAAGCGGCCAAGGCCTACATCAAGTTCATGATGGAAGCCGACCAGATGAATGCCTGGATCACGGGGGCGAGCGCCTATTGCTGCCAACCGCTCAAGGCCTTCGCCGGCAACCCGGTATGGACGGCCGACCCGATCCACGCGCCCTATGCGCGTGCTTCGGAGACGCTACGCCCGAACGGCCATGCCGGTCCGTTGGGCTATGCCTCCGCCGGCGTGATGGCCGACTATGTGCTCGTCGACATGTTCGCGGCAGCCGTGACCGGCCAGATGACGCCCGAGGAGGCGGCAGCGGAAGCCGAGCGCCGCGCCAATCGCTACTACCGCGTCTGACCGGGGCGCGTGCTTCAGAGCCCGGCGGCGCTGCGCCGCCGGGACTTCCAGATCAGGCCAGCAGGAGAAGTCGATGTCCATCGTGCCGTCCGGTAAGCCGCCATCCCCCGTGGTGTCGCTGATGCAGAACAACAATGTGCTCGGCTTCCTCTTCATGTTGCCGGCGGCGGTGTTCCTCGTCTGCTTCCTCACCTATCCGCTTGGCCTTGGCGTGTGGCTTGGCTTCACCGATACGCGAATCGGGCGGGACGGCATCTTCATCGGCCTGGAGAACTACGAGTTCCTGGCAAACGACAAGGTTTTCTGGCTCTCGGTCTTCAACACGCTGCTCTACACTTCCGTGGCCTCCGTGCTGAAATTCGCGCTCGGCCTGTGGCTGGCGCTGCTTCTCAACGAAAACCTGCCGTTCAAGTCCTTCTTCCGCGCCATCGTTCTGCTCCCCTGGGTGGTGCCGACGGTGCTGTCGGCTCTCGCCTTCTGGTGGATCTACGACAGCCAGTTTTCGATCCTCTCCTGGTCGCTGATGAAGCTCGGCCTCATAGACGGCCCGATCAACTTCCTCGGCGACCCGAAGAATGCTCGTGCCTCGGTCATTGCAGCGAATGTCTGGCGCGGCATTCCCTTTGTCGCGATCTCGCTGCTCGCCGGGTTGCAGACCATTCCCGCCTCGCTGCAGGAGGCGGCGTCGCTCGATGGCGCCACGAGTTGGCAGCGCTTTCGCTATGTGACGCTGCCCATGCTGACGCCGATCATCGCCGTGGTCATGACCTTCTCCGTCCTCTTCACCTTCACCGACTTCCAGCTCATCTACGTGCTGACGAAGGGCGGGCCGGTGAACGCGACACACCTCATGGCGACGCTCTCCTTCCAGCGCGGCATTCCGGGCGGGCAGCTGGGCGAGGGCGCGGCGATCGCCGTGGCGATGGTGCCCTTCCTGCTCGCCGCCATCATGTTCAGCTTCTTCGGCCTGCAACGCCGCAAATGGCAGCAGGGCGGCCAGGATTGAGATCGGGAGGAAGACCATGAGCACCACAACCAGGATCTCGGCGGATGATGTCCTCACTGACGACAAGGAGGGGATGAGCTACCTGAACCGCCTGCCGCGCCGCATGGTCGTTCTCTACCTGCCGATGGCCGTCTTCGTCGTGGTGCTACTCTTTCCATTCTACTGGATGGCCATCACGGCGGTGAAACCGAATGCGCAGCTCACCGACTACAACAATTACAGCCCGTTCTGGGTCGTCGGGGCGACGCTCGATCACATCAGGTACCTGCTCTTCGAAACCTCCTATCCGGGCTGGCTGTGGAACACCATGCTGGTCGCCGTCTGCTCGACCGTCCTGTCGCTCGCGGCCTCGGTCTTCGGCGCCTATGCAATCGAGCGCGTGCGCTTCACCGGGTCGCGCTCCGTCGGCCTGCTTGTCTTTCTTGCCTATCTGGTACCGCCGTCGATCCTGTTCATCCCGCTCGCCTTCATCGTCTTCAAGCTCGGCATGTACGATTCGCGGCTAGCGCTGATCTTCACCTATCCGACCTTCCTCATCCCCTTCTGCACCTGGCTGCTGATGGGCTACTTCCGCTCGATCCCGTTCGAACTGGAGGAAAGCGCACTGGTGGACGGTGCCTCGCGCTGGCAGATCCTCGTCAAGATCATCCTTCCGCTCGCGGTGCCCGGCCTTATTTCCGCAGGGATCTTCGCCTTCACGCTGTCGTGGAACGAGTTCATCTACGCGCTCACCTTCATCCAGTCGTCGGAGAACAAGACGGTGCCCGTGGGCGTGCTGACGGAACTCGTGCGCGGCGACGTCTTCGAATGGGGATCGCTCATGGCGGGCGCGCTCTTCGGCTCGCTGCCGGTCGTCATCCTCTATTCCTTCTTCGTCGATTACTATGTCTCGTCCATGACGGGCGCGGTGAAGGAATAGGGTTGTCCAGACTCGAAGGAGCAAGGACGATACCGTCGCCTCCTGTGATTGCGGCCGTTCTGCAAGAAGTTACTGAGCACGTGTGATCAAGTGCGGTCTTCTTCTCTGCGGCGTATTCTTTGCTGTCGCCCTCGCACCCAGTCCTATCCGCCCGCGCGGTAGAAGAGAGACGGGCGAACTGTCTTGTCGCGCGGTACGGCGTAGACGTTGTACGTGGCCTTGGAATCATCGCCCATTCCAAGCGATCCTTCCGGCATGCCCGGGACCGCGATGCCTGCGACGTCCGGCCTTTCGCTCAGAAGCTTGTCAATAGCCTCAAGCGGCACGTGGCCTTCCAGGAAATAACCGTCGACTGCGGCGACGTGGCAGCCTTCCATTGCGACGGGCACTCCGGCCTGCTTCCTGACCTGCGACAGGTCCTCCATGTCAACGGACCTGACGTCGTATCCCGCCTAGCAGTCCGGCATCGGGCGGGAGGGCTCCCGCCACGGCCTCGAGGACTACCTTGAAATGAAATACCTCTGCATGGGCGGCATCTGAAACAGGGCCATCCAGGACCATAGAGGCAAGCGGGTCAGGCGGTTCCTATACCGCGCGAGCGGGCGACGCCTGTCAGCGCCTGGACCAGTTCGTCGGTCGCCTTCGGGCGAGGACGAAACCGGCACCAATGCACATAGGCGGGGATCTCCACGCTGTCCTGGACCGGGACGGCCACCAGTTCCATCCGCTCGCAATCCATGGCGGAAAACTCGTCTATGATCGAAACGCCGATATTCTCGTAGACGAAGGAGATCGCCGCCTCGACGAAATGAACGAACACGTCGGTCTTGCGGCTGACGCCTGCCCGCGCATAGGTGGCATCGATATAGCGGCCATGGGGCGTGTCAGAGCCGAAGGAGATCAGCACCTCGTCGCCGAGCATGCGCGGCGAAATCGCGCTGTGGTGAGCCAGCGGATGGGTGCGCGGCATCAGGCAGACGAGCTTGCCTCTCCCAATCACTGCCGTCTCGAGCGTCGGATCGTTCGCTTCGGCGATCGTGGTCACGCAGGATCCCTGGCCGAAGAGCAGGTAGTCGCGGATATCCTTCTGTGAAAGGAAATCGCAATGGAAGGTGCGCGAGCTGTAGCGCTCCTTTAGAATCTTCAGGGCCTTCGGCACCAGCCGCATGCCGATGCTGGGCGTGGTGCCGAAGCGGAAGACGGAGGAGTCGCCCGTTGCGATCGAGTGGATGGCTTCCGAAAGCCGGTCGAACTGGCCGTAGACCCGCTCCACCTCCACCAGAATGAGCTTCGCTTCCTCGGTGGGAACCAACCGGCCGCCGATGCGCTCGAACAGCTTGGCGCCGATCTCGTCCTCGAAGCGGCGGACCGTCATGCTGAGACTGGGTTGCGAGACGCCGAGCTGCTGCGAGGCCGAGGTGAGCGAGCCCGTCGCCATCACGACGCGGAAAACCTCGATCTGCCTCTGCTTCAATAGCGGCCTGGCCATTACTTCAGTCCCGAAATGCGCGAAACTCTATAACTTCGCATTATAGGTCGCCTCTCATAATCTATTGGCCCGCGAGAGGGAAGGCCGTCATGTTCTGAACCGCGGCAAGGCCATGTGATGCCTTCGGCCGCGTGGGATGCAGGGATGATCAAGGGCAGCACGCGCGTCGTCGCGATTATCGGTTCGCCGGTGGCGCAGGTTAAGTCGCCGGAAAATTTCAATGCGGCGTTCGAACAGTCCGGCAGCGATGTGGCGATGATCGCGATGGACATGGCGCCGGAAGGCGTTGCGGACTTCCTGTCGCTGGCACGGCACTGGAAGAACCTGGATGGGTTCGTGGTGACGATACCGCACAAGCAGGCCGTCGCGGCCGGCATTGACGAGATCACGCCGCGGGTAGCGCTGCTCGGGGCCGCCAATGTTGTCAGGCGCGAGGCGGATGGCAGGCTGACAGGCGATATGGTCGACGGGCTCGGCTTCGTCGAGGCCGCGCGCCGAAACGGCTTCGAGCCTGCGGCCAAGCGCACGCTGGTCATCGGCAGTGGCGGCGCGGGCAGCGCGATTGCCCACGCGCTCTGCGAAGCGGGCGCCGCCTCGCTTGCGATATCCGACATCGATGCCGCCCGGGCGGAACGCCTTGCCGGCCGTCTGCGCGCCGAATTCCCGGCGACCGAGATAGGCACACAGGCGGGCGACCTCGGCATGCTCGACCTGGTCGTGAACGCAACGCCGCTGGGCATGAAGCAAGGCGATCCGCTTCCGCTCGTGGAAGAGGCGCTGGCCCGCCTCAAGGCGTCGGCGCTCGTCGCGGATGTGGTTACCTCGCCGGAGGTGACGCCATTCCTTGCCGCCGCCAAGGCGCGCGGCCTCCAGATTCAGACCGGGCCGCAGATGGCGAAGGCGCAACTCGCGCTGCTAGGCGGCCATATGGGCGTGATTTAACGCGCGCCCCGAGACGATTTTCAGCAAAGGCGTATCGCACGAGATTCATGACTAAGACGGTTCAGAAATATGATGTGGTGGTGGTCGGCGCGGGCGCGGGCGGCATCGCCGCCGCCGTAGGCGCAGCCCGCACCGGCGCCAGGACGCTTCTGGTCGAACGCTACGGCTTCATGGGCGGAGCGGCCACCAACGCACAGGTTCTCGCCTATTGCGGCTTCTTCGCGCGCGGCGAAACGGCAAGGCAGATGGTGTCAGGCGTCGGCCAGGACCTGCTCCTGGAGCTGAAGGCGCTGGGCATCGATATTGCCCCGATCGTTTCGAAGAGCGGCTACTGGATCATCATGCTTGATCCGGAAGCAACCAAGCTCGGCTTCGACCGTCTGGCGCGGAGGAACGCACTCGATGTGCGCCTGCACACGCGCTTGTTGGGCGCCGAGGTGGATGGCGACCGTATCCGCTCTGTGACGCTTGTCGACCATTCCGGCATCACGACCGTCGAAGCTGGCGCTTTCGTCGATGCCAGCGGCGAGGCGACCCTTGCGACGCTGGCCGGCGCGCGGCTGAGCCAGCCGGGTGGCGCGGACGCGCATCTCCAGGCGGCATCCTTTCCCATCCGCATCGGTGGGGTCCCCGAAGATGTGGTCTTTGATCGCAAGATCATGGCCGAGCTTATTGTCGAGCATAACAAGACGGCCGAAATGCCGATCTTGCGGGCCGACGGCGGCGTGGTCTCGCGCCTGCCGCTCACCAACGACATGTGGTGGATGGCGATCGACCTGGAAACCGACGGCATCACCGGCAAGAGCCTGACCGAGGTCGAGTTCAAGGCGCGCGAGCTCGCCTGGCTGAACCTGGAAGTCCTGCGTCGCCACCCCGGTTTCGAGAAGGCTTACCTGGTCTCGACCGGCCCGCAGATGGGGATCCGCGAGACGCGGCGGCCGTTCTCGCGGGCCGACGTGGTCGAGCAGGATGTTATCGACGGCCGCCGGCACGAGGACGGCATCGCACGCGCGAGCTGGCCCATGGAAGTTCACGAGTCCCCGGGCAAGGCACGTTTCGTGGATATCGGCGGGGAAGGCTTCTTCGACGTGCGCGCCGGCGCGATCGAGGCTGCGGAGATCGCCAACCTTCGACTGGCCGGACGGGTCATCGGCGCCGACTCGAAGGCATATGGCTCGATCCGCGTCATGGGCACAGCGTTCGCCACCGGGCATGCGGCCGGCGTTTCCGCAGCACTCGCCGTCGCGGGGCACACGGACGTTGCAACGCTGCGAAAGACGCTTGAAGGGCAGGGCGCCGTCATCTGACGGCGCGGGGAGGAGCGGGGAATGGATGCAAGCGGCATAGCAGAATGCTACGACCTGATCGTGCTTGGCAGTGGTGCAGCCGGCCTCTCCGCCGCCGTCACCGCCGCAAGCCATGGCCTTAACGTGCTGGTTGCGGAGAAGGAGGCGCAATTCGGCGGTGCATCGGCGATCTCGGGCGGTACGATCTGGATTCCCGGCAACCGGCAGGCCTCCGAAGCGAAGCTCGATGCTTCGCTGGAGACGGCGCGAACCTATCTTATCCATATGATCGGAGAAGGCGCCGATCTTACGCTTGTGGATGCCTTCCTGCAGCGGGGAGGCGAGGCGCTGGCGTTCCTGGAGGAAAACTCGGAGCTGAAGTTCAAGGTCCGGCCATTCTCTCCCGACTATCACATGGAACTGGAAGGCTCTTCCGATGGCGGCCGCGCACTGGAAGTGCTGGAATATGACGGAAGCAGGCTGGGCGATCGCTTCAGGGAGCTCCGCAAGCCGCCCGAAGGCATGCTGCTTTTCGGTGGGATGATGGTCAATCGGGCCGATGTCCAGCACTTCCTGAACGCGCGTCGTTCGTGGACGTCGCTCAAGCATTGCCTGAAGCTGCTTGGCCGCTATGCAAAGGACAGGCTTTCCCATGCGCGCGGCACGCGGCTGGTTGTCGGAAATGCGCTGATCGCCCGTCTCGCCCGCTCCGCCTTCGACCTGGGCGTGGATCTCCGGACGGGTCTGACGGTTAGCCGTCTGATCGAGGAAGATGCTCAGATCTGTGGTGTCGTCGTGAGGACGGTGGCAGGCGAGCGGCAGGTCCGCGCTCGCGCCGGCGTGGTGCTCGCAACCGGAGGCTTCGGAGCGTCGGAGGATGCCTCCCGGTGGCGGCCACAGACCGATGCCTCGCATAGGTCGATGTCGCCAGCCGGAAATATCGGTGACGGCATGGCACTTGCCATCGCTGCTGGGGCGGTCCGCGGCGAGGGGCTGGTCTCGAATTTCTACTGGGCTCCGGTCTCGGTGCTGACGCATGAGGATGGCTCAGAGGAGAAATTCCCGCATCTCGTCACGGACCGGGCAAAGCCGGGCATCATTGCGGTGAACAGGTGCGGGCGCCGCTTCGTCAACGAGGCCGATTCATACCATCGCTTCGTGCTTGCCATGCAGGCCGATCCCGAGCCGAACTCGCCCTGCCATCTCGTCTGCGATTCAGCCGCCCTGAGCGCCTATGGCATGGGCCTGGCACGCCCGGCACCAGTATCCAACAAGGCGCTGGTGAAGAGCGGATATCTCATCGAGGCTGCGAGCATCGGTGAGCTGGCCGAACGGATAGGCGTGGATCCGATCGCGTTTACGGATACGATCGAGCGCTACAATGCCAGCGCCGCGCGCGGCGACGATCCCGAATTCGGCAGGGGAACCAGTTCCTACAACCGCTCGATGGGCGACCCGGACCATCGGCCCAATCCTTGTCTTGGCCCCATCCGCCAGGCGCCGTTCTACGCCGTCAGGCTCGTCACCGGCGATCTCGGCTCGGCAACCGGCATCCGCACGGATGCGAATGCGCGCGCTCTCGACGGCGACGGGCGGCCCATTCCGGGGCTTTACGCCGCAGGCAACGACATGAATTCGATCATGAACGGGACCTATCCTGGTCCCGGCATAACGCTCGGCCCGGCTTTGACGTTCGGCTATCTCGCCGCGCTCGATGCCGTAAGCTGCGTCAAGCGGTCTCAATGAAGGAATATGCATGATGATCTATGAGATGCGTACCTATACGCTGAAGCCCACAAGGATGGCGGATTGGCTCGCCCTCTACAAAAGCCACGCGCTTGCCGTGCAGCAGGAGCATCTCGGCAAACTGGTGGGCTTCTTCACCACGGAGTTCGGGACCGCGAACCAGGTTGTGCATATATGGGCCTATGAAAGCCTGGACGAACGTGCCGCCCGTCGCGCGAAAATGGCTGCCGATCCGCGCTGGAGCGAGTTCAGCGCCAAGAACAAGGAGCTCGATGCCATCGTGGAGCTGAAATCGTCGATCCTCAGGCCGACGGATTTTTCTCCGCTCGCCTGAGCGCAGCAAGAGCAAGAATGGGATTTCCGATGAGCGCCACCGCCGAGCTGTTTCCGGGATTTCGGGAAGTCGAGGTCGAGACCTCCCAGGCCCGACTGTCGGCTGTCATCGGCGGCTCGGGCGCGCCGGTTCTGCTGGTTCACGGATACCCGCAAACGAAGGCGGCTTGGCACCGTGTTGCCGGTCCGCTCTCCGACCGATACAGCGTCATTGCGGTGGACCTTCCGGGCTATGGCGACAGCAGGATCGTCGGCGCGCCTGCGGATCCCGGCAGCAAGCGCTGGATGGGCGCCCAACTGCACGAGATGATGGCGGCGCTGGGCCACAGCCGTTACGCCGTTGTCGGCCATGACCGCGGCGCCCGCGCCGCCTATCGCATGGCGCTGGATATGCCCGAGGCGGTGACGGCACTCGCCTCTCTGACGGTGGTGCCGGTATCCGACGTCTGGGCCGGCGCTGACAAGAAATTCGGCATGGGGGCCTTCCACTGGTACATGCTGGCGCAGCCGTTCGACCTGCCCGAACGGCTTCTTGCATCGGACCCGGATTATTTCCTCGATCTTACGCTGACCAAGATGGCGGGTAGCCTCGATAATCTCCATCCGACGGCTCTGTCCGAGTATCGCCGCGCCTTCCGCGATCCGGCGGTGCGGCATGCGGTGTGCGAGGATTATCGTGCCGGTGCAGGCATCGACGAGCGCCATGATTTGGAGGACAGGAACAGGGGTCGTAAAATCGATTGTCCAGTGCTCGTCCTCTGGGAGGAGGGCAAGACTTTCGGCGGTCGAGTGCCACTTGATATCTGGCAGGATTGGGCCAGCGATGTTTCCGGCCGGGGGCTGAGCGGCGGCCACCTGCTTGCCGAACGCGCTGCAGACGATGTCCTTGCCGACCTTCTGCCGTTCCTGGAGAGGGCATAGCAATGGACGATGTGCGGACGCGCGAGACGACGCCGGACGGCGAGCCCGTGGTCGGCCTGAAGCTTATTGACATACTGCATAAGAGGCTTGACGACCCGGGCCTCATCGCACGGCCAGTCATGCCATGATGGCATGACTGGCGAATAGAACGGTCACCGAATGACGAGGTTGCGGCTGCAACAAAGTTGACAACACCCTGAGAAGCCAGAATCCGGGAAGGAAGAAAGCGGAATGATGAAGTTTCCATTGAATCGGCGGCAAGCACTTATCGGCCTCGGAGCCGCGGGCACCATGCTCGGCCTTGGTATGCCTGCGCGCGCCAACACCAAGGTCAATCTCGGCGTGATCCGCCTGGCCAGCCATGCTCCCAGCTTTATAGCGTTCGAGCGGGGCTACTACGCGGACGAAGGTCTCGACGTAGAGCTGAAATATTTCGAGGCGGCGCAGCCGATGGCGGTGGCCATCGCATCCGGCGACGCCGATTATGGTGTCACCGCCATGAGCGGCGGCCTGATCAGCTTGGCCGAGAAACAGGCCGTCAAGGTCATCGGCGGCGCGCTGACGGAAGAAAAGGGGCTGGTCGGAGCCATCATCCTTGCCTCCAACAAAGCCTATGAGGCTGGCCTCACCCACCCGAAGGAACTGGCCGGCAAGAGCTTCGGCATCACCACCGCAGGCTCCTCGTTCCACTTCATGGCCCACAAGATTGCCCAGGCCAACGACATCCCGCTGTCGAAAATCGCGCTGCGTCCGCTGCAGAAGGTTGGCGCGGTCGTCGGCGCGCTGTCTTCCGGCCAGATCGATTCCTGGGCGATCCAGTCCAGCATCGGCAAGAAGATGATCGCCGAGGGCGCGGCCAAGCAGATCGGCCTGGTCTCCGACTATGCGCCGGATTACCAGGTTACGACCGTGTTCACCTCGACCGCCAACGCGGCCAAGGAGCGCGAGAAGACGCAGGCCTTCATCCGCGCCTACTCCAAGGCGGTGGAAGATTACAACAAGGCCTTCGTCGACAAGACGGCCGATGCCGGCGAGGTCGATGAGATCGCCAAGATCTGCCACAAATATGTTGAGGCCGATCTGCCGTTCGAGCAGGCCAAGACCAACCTGGTCGAGGGCTCGATGCGCATCAACAAGAACCTCGCTTTGTCGCTGAAGTCGGTGACCGAGCAGCTCGAATGGTTCAAGTCCGAAGGCATGGTGAAGGGGAACATCACCCCCGAGATGCTTTTCGACACGTCCTACGTCGAAACCATCTGATCCACTCCAACCTTCTCAAATTACGGAGGCCCCTCGGGGGCCTCCGCCGGAGTATTCCATGGATTTGCTGATCGATAATGTCACCCACACCTATGGTGCCGTCGAGGTGTTGCGGGACATCTCGCTCGAAATCCCCCAAGGCCAGATTGTTTGTCTTATCGGGCCGTCCGGGTGCGGAAAGTCTACCCTGCTGCGCTTCCTCGGCGGGCTTGAAAAGCCCACGAAAGGCGCGGTCCTGCAGGTCGGCGAGCCGGCCAAGGACTCGCTCAACCCGCTGACCTATGTTTTCCAGCATTTCGCGCTGCTGCCCTGGCGCACCGTGGAAGGCAATATCGCCCTTGTGCTTGAGGATCATGGCATCGGCCGCGCCGAGATTGACAGGATCATCACCGACGTGCTGGCGCGCACCCGTCTTTCGGACTTCCGCACGGCGTTGCCCAAGCAGCTATCTGGCGGCATGAAGCAGCGCGTCGCGATCGCCCGTGCGCTCGCCGTGCGCCCCGCGGTCATGCTGATGGACGAGCCGCTCTCCGCGCTCGACAGCCAGACGCGCGAGCTCTTGATGGACGATCTCGTCGCGCTGTGGACCCGTCAGCCCTTCACGGCCGTCTATGTGACGCACAATCTTGCCGAAGCCGTCCGCCTCGGCCACCGCATCGTCGTGCTCTCCCGCCGGCCCGGCCGCATTCGCGAGATCGTCGAGATCGACATGCCGCTTGACCAGCGGAAGTTGGGAAACCCCGAGCTCGATGCCAAGCACACCCAGCTTTGGGACTTGATGCGCGAGGAGGCCGCCGCCGCAGACCAGGAGTTGCTCGATGTCTGATGTCAGGGTTCGTCCCGTCGAATTCCGCGGCCGCGGCTTCGCCCCGCAGCATGTACGGGGCATAGGCCTCATCGTATTCGTGGTGCTGATCGGCCTCGCCGAGATCGGCACGCGTTCCGGCATAATTTCCGCGCTGTCACTGCCGCGCCCTTCCGCCGTGCTGCAAACCTTCATCCAGCTTTACGAGACGGGTCTGTTGTGGAAACACCTGCTCCCCTCGTTCCAGAGGCTTTTCGTCGGCGCCTTCATCGGCATCGCTGTAGGCATTTCGCTTGGCGTCCTGATCGGCCTTTTCAGCCTCGTCCGCGCCGGCCTCGTGCCGCTGGTGGCCGCCCTGTTCCCGATACCGAAGATCGCGCTCCTGCCGCTCTTCGTCATCTGGTTCGGCATTGACGAGGCCTCGAAATACGCGCTGATCGCCTTCGGCACGTTCACGCCCACCGTCGTGGCCACCTATGGCGCGGTGGATAATGTCGACCGCAGCCTGATCAGGATGGGCCAGAGCTTCGGGCTTTCCTGGTGGTCGATCGTCCGCAAGATCGTCTTGCCCGGCGCGTTCCCGGCTATCCTTTCCGGCCTGCGCGTGTCGATCTCGATTGCCATCATCCTGCTGGTTGCCGCCGAGATGCTCGGCGCCGAATATGGCGTCGGCTCCTATATTCTCGAGGCGGGCGCGCTCTACGATCTCGAGCGGCTTTTTGCCGGCGTGGCGATCCTGTCGATCATGGGCCTGGTCTTGAATTGGCTGATCGGCCTCGTCGAGAAGCGTTTCCTCGGCTGGCGCGGCTAACACCGCGCCGCCGGCAACCGAGAGTATCGAAACATGCTGGCTTTGCAGAAGGTGCGGCCCGGCTCGGGAATCGAGCTGCGCAGCCTGCCTGAAATATCGGAAATCTCGCCCGCAGAGGTGCTGATCCGAACCGCGGCGACCGGCATTTGCGGGACCGATCTGCACATCGCCGAATGGACGCCAGGATACGAATCCATGCAGTCGGCGATGCCGGTCACGCTCGGCCATGAATTGTCCGGCACGATCGTCTCCACGGGTGCTGCCGTCGATAGCCGGTTGGTCGGAACGCGGGTGACCGTACGGCCTTCGGTGGTGTGCGGGAATTGCGACGCGTGCCGCGCGAAGGATGAGGAAAACTGCACGGGGCGCCGCGGTATCGGCATCGGGCGCAACGGCGCCTTTGCTTCTCATGTTGCGGTACCCTTCGCCAATTGCGTGGCGCTGCCCGAAGGGCTCGATTTCGAGATCGCCGCTCTGACGGAGCCGATGACGGTCTGCGCGGAAGCGGTCGATACCGGCGAAGTAAAGAAGGGCGACCGAGTGCTGGTGCTCGGCCCCGGCTTCATAGGACAGGGGATCGCGCTGTTCTGTGAGGCAGCCGGCGCTTCCGAAGTGGTGATCTGCGGGCACAATGATGCGGCGCGGCTGAAGACGCTCGACGAGCTCGGCTTCGCCAACACCGTCGACACCGCCGGCACCACGCTATCGGAGGCGTTGCGGCCGTTTTTGGAGCGCGGCAAGTTCGACGTGGTCATCGAAGCGACCGGCGCCCCGCAGGTGGTGCCGGAAGCGCTCGCCTGTCTGAAAAAGAGGGGGATTCTGGTCATCGCGGGCATTCATCCGCGGCCGGTCGAGATCGATCTCACGCAACTCGTTCGCAACCATCAGCAGGTGCGAGGCTCCTACCGCTCTCCTGTCGCAACCTGGTATCGCGTTCTGGACTATCTCTCGGCGAACCAGGACCGCGTGCGCGGACTGATCACGCACCGCTTTGATCTGGCAAATGCCGAGAAGGGTTTTGCCCTGGCCTTGGGCAAGGCAGCCTCCAAGGTCGTCATTCATCATCAGCAGGATTGAGAAGCCGATGTCTTCGCAAGGTACAGCTTTCCTGGCACTGTGGAACGGCTTCGACCCGGCGCTGCTGGACGAATATGAGTGCTGGCACACATTCGAGCATGTGCCGGAACGGCTCAGCGTGCCGGGTTTTCTCTCGGGCAAGCGCTACGCAAGTGGCGGCGGCGCGGAGCGCAGGTTCTTCACGCTTTACGAGCTGGAGTCGCTCCAGGTCCTCGAAAGCGCGGCCTATCGCGAGCTCGTCGACGAGCCGACACGCTGGTCGGCGAAGATGCGCCGTTCCTTCAGCGGCTTTAGCAGATATCCCTGCCGCCGCGTGGCAGCCGCCGGTAGCGGGCTCGCAGGCGCGGCAGCCACGTTCGTCCTGCCCCTGTCAGCGCCAGGGAACGAGGCCGAAGCTCTCGCAGAGTTGCTGGGCAAGCAATTCTCTTCCGGCAGGATCACATCGTTCCAGATCGGTGTCTCGATCGCCAATCCGCACTACAAGGTGTTCAGCCAGGACTTCTCCGCTGCGGAAGGTGGCTCCGTAATCGTGGCCGTGCTCGAGGCGACGACCAGACCGGCGCTGGACGAAGCGGGAAGGGCGCTGGCCGAGAAAACGGCAAGCTTCTCCGCAGCCAGGACGCCGGACTGGGAAGTTTTCGATCTCCTCTACGCGATCGCCGAGCAGGAACTGCCTCAGGGAGAAAGGTGGCGCGTTCCTCCGCGCGATGACCTGCGCGCGCTCTTTTCCGACCACTGATCGCCTGTCCCGGGTGATCGAGATCAACTCTGGGTGCGGCGAGTGAGGTCTATTGGCAGAACGTGCTGCCATCCTTGCGCGGAGCGAGATCGAAATGCAGGTGACGGGCATGGTCGGCGTCACTGCCTGGACCCAAAACCGTCTTGAACGGACCGCAGGCGGCATTGCGGATCTCAGCAATAAATTTTGTGGCCTTCTCGTCCGAAGCGGGTGCGACGTCGATTTCGGTGCCTTTTGAAAGGCTGAAATGACCGATGTCGATAGCATTGCCGAACGCGTGTTCGGACAGTTTGGCGGTGCCGTTGCGCGGGCGACAGACGTAAGTCGAGACCTGGGACACCGATTTCAACTCTTCGCCATAGACATTCCGTGCGGCCAGTTCGATGACACTTGCCGCAAATCGCGCCAAAGCCTCGGCCAGGTTGCAGTTCATCAGCGCGTCTGGTGCCAGATCGATGTCTTTGCCGAGCGTATTCACGAAGATCGGGTAAGGCAGGGCGCAACCGGATTCGCTGCTTTCGGGCGGGCGTTCCTCGAAGCCGACCCCAAGTGCACTCAGCCTCGCGCGGCAGGCGGCCTCGTCTGCCGGCATGGTGGCCGAGCGTGGGGCGTTTGAACGCGGGTCCGGCGGCTCTGCCTTCTCGCTCTCTCGGGACTTTCCTTCCGTGCCGGAAGGCGGCGGCCTTGCCTCGGGCAAGGGGGCTTTGTCGGGAGTGACGGGCTCTTTCTCATGCGGCGCCGTTGCCTCGCCTGCCTTGCCGTGGCCGTCCGGGCGCGGTTCGGGAACCGGCGTATCGCCAGGTCTCTTGGGTGGAATATTGCCTGCGGGCGGCGAGAAGACCTTTGGCACAGGAGCCTTCTGCGGCAGTACCGGCAGCTTGGCTTTCGCCGTGCCGGCCCAAAACAGGGTCGCGACCAGCGCGGGTAAGACAGTCGTGAAAATAACTGGCGACGACCTGCTCATCGGCACTGCAACGGCGTGATCGCCGCACAGGTTCCCGCTTGTTGATCGCGCGACGCGCTGTCACGCGCCGCGCGAGAGCCTCAGGCTTCCTGTATGGCCGAAAGCTTCCACTCCGCACCGTTCTGGCGCACAAAGGTCCACAGTTCGGTTGTTTCGGTCGGCTCGTCGGCGTCGCCGTCGACGATCTTGCCCGTGGCGCGCTCTCGGGTCACGTCGCGTGAGGAGTAACGCAAGGCAGCTGTTGCATAATCGCGTCCGTCCTCACGCCAGCTTTCGGCAATATCGGCCTGCAGCAGGGTGACATCCGACACATCATTGCGGAGTCCATTCTGCGCGTTTTCCGCCAGTTCTTCCGACAGGTAGGAAACCATTTCGGGCGTCGCCAATCGGCGCAGCGCACCATGGTCTTCACGCCCAAACGCTTCCTGAACCTCCGTCAGCAACTGCTGAAATGTTTCGCGATCGGCCTGGGTGAGCGCGATTTCCTCCGACGCGACCGTCTCGGTCTCGCGATCCGATCCCGAGCCCATACCGGGAATGCCAAACATTGCGGGATTGGCATCGCGTTGATGCGTGTCACCGCGTCCGAAACCCGCTCCGGCCATGGCCGGCGTCTGAGCGTGCGCGGATCGCTGCCGGAAAAAGCGAACAGCCAGCATGATCGCACCGCCGATTACCAACGCCTGGAGGAGAAAGCCGAACATGCCAGCCAGACCGCCGAAACCATGTCCCAGAAGAACACCCAGCAGGCCGCCAAGCAGCAGGCCGCGCATCAGCGAGCCGCCAAAGCCGTTCATGAAACCCGGGCGCTGCGCGCCGGCCGGCTGCTGGCGGGCCGCGGTGTTGGTTCCGGGATTGGGCGTCATCGACCGTTCGACCGGAGCGGTTTGCGCCGGCGCCGTCCGTGTGGTTGGCGGCGCCTGGAAGGTGCGCGTGCCCCGACTGCCGAAGCTGCCGCCGCGCCGCGCCTCCGCGTGATCCATCGCTGTCATGGAAAATGCCAGGAACAGGCCCGCAAACAGGGTTGCAAATCGGAGGGTGGGCGAAGTCGACATGGGCAGTTCCTCAATGAATGCGGTCTTGGCGCGATCCAGGCCCGTCTCGCGCGCGGCCCGGCCCGGGTCCCGCATCTGGGGGCGGCGCAATCGACTTTCAAGAGCAATTTGCCAACAACCACGCCATCGATTTTCGCGTACGCAACGACGCCGCGCGGCAACGCAGAAAGTGGCGCGCCGGGCGGCGGCGCGGACACTCTTGAATTTCCGCGGCCATGCAGTTAAACGGGACACACCAGACCGGGCCCCTCTGGCGGTTCCCCTGAACCGTGATGTCGGACTGGATATCCAAACAGGTGGCCTGGTGTTCGTGGAATTTCATCGACCGTAGCCTTCGCAGCTCAACCCGCCTCGGCACGAAGTGCCGGATCGGGCGTCTGTTACATGCTGTCGATCCACACATTCGGGCGCCCCAACGAACAATGGGTGCCACATGAGCGAACTTCTTACCCCGGAAGCCCTTTCCGCCCTTCTTCAGGTCATCTTCATCGACCTGGTTCTGGCCGGCGACAACGCCATCGTCATCGGCCTTGCCGCAGCAGGCCTGCCGAAGGACCAGCGCAACAAAGCGATCCTCATCGGCATCATGGCAGCTACCGTGCTGCGCATCGGTTTCGCCGCCGCTACGACCCAACTGCTGCAGATCGTCGGTCTGCTGCTTGCCGGCGGTGTGCTTCTGCTCTGGGTTTGCTGGAAAATGTGGCGGGAACTGCAGGCCAGCCAGGGCCAGGAAGTGGAAGTGGCCGAAGCACTCGAAGGCCGCGACATCAACCTTGATGGAGAGATTGCGGCCGGCGCCCCGCGCAAGACCTTCGCCCAGGCGGCATGGCTGATCGTCGTCGCCGACGTATCGATGTCGCTCGACAACGTCCTCGCGGTCGCGGGCGCCGCGCGTGATCATCTGTCTGTGATGGTATTCGGCCTCGCCCTGTCCATCGCGATGATGGGCCTGGCTGCCACATACATCGCGCGCCTTTTGCAGCGCTATCGCTGGATCGCCTATGCCGGCCTCGCCATCATCCTTTATGTCGCGCTGGAGATGATCTACCGCGGCTCCCACGAGGTCTTGGCGCATCTCAATTTCTGAGGCCCTTGCCTGCCTTGCTCGAAGGATAGCCCTCCTTCGTTCCATGGGTTTGGAAAAGCAGATAGGCCGAACCTGCCGTTCGGCCTGCCCTCCAGGGGGGCGGCGCCTTGCTCATCGGGACAAGGATAGCCGCAGCCTGCAACAAACGTCGCCCGTTTACACTCCTTCCAAGAACTGCGAAGCCCGCAACGGGAAAATTCCAGCTATGGCTGGTCTCCACAGGTCAGCTGTCGTCGTTGCGAAACTTGACTCTGTATTGCCACCAGCTGAGCGGGATAGATGCCAGGTAGGCCGCTGTGGCAAGGGCCAGGATCTCGCGCGGATAAACCATGAAAGTGATGAGCGAGACAATTACCGCTGCTTCAATGCAAATCTTGCTGCTATGGCTGTAAGCTTTCAGGGTCTTTCCTGAGAATGTCGGGATCGTGGAGATCATCAGGAACGCGATAAAGATTGCGTAAGGCCCGATTGCCTTGACAGATGTCGGATCCGGCTCAGTCAGTGAAAGAGGGAGCAAGACTGCCAGCGCGGCGCTTGGGGTGGGCATTCCGGTGAAATAGGCGCGCTGCCACGGAGCTTTCTCCTCAAGCGTGGAATTGAAGCGCGCCAGACGCAATGCCGAAGCGAGAGCAAAGACCATCAGACAGAGGCTGGCGGCCGTGTTCATATGTTCGCCGCTCCAGAAATAGAGAAGCAGGATCGGCGCGATGCCGAAGCTCAGGAAATCGGCAAGGCTGTCAAATTCCGCTCCGAAGCGCGAGGCTGAGTGGAGCTTGCGCGCGACCCTCCCGTCGAGCCCGTCCAGGATCGCTGCTGCGACGATAGCCGCAAGCGCCGCATCAAATTTCCCGTCGATGGAAAAACGGACTGAGATCAGGCCCGCGCACAGTGCCGATGCGGTGATGGCGTTCGGCAGAAATCGGGCGAGGACGGAAGGTTCCGGCTTGGCGGGCGAATGGTCCAATTCAATCTCCGTGGAAGGGTAATGCCTGGCAATCCTCACCTAAACCTCCCAGTTTCGGGGCTGATGGTCGGTCACTTCGAACAGGTATCTTCTCGTCCTCGTCCAAATTCGCTCAATGGCCTGCCAATGATTCTTCGTCTGCCAGTGTCGTCAAGATGCGCAGTCTGTTTCGATTGATGGCATCTATGATCGCGCCTTCATGGGGCAGTGCGCCGCTGGCGATTGCGGTAGCGTCCGCGGCAACAGCGACCACACCTTCCTGGTCGGCGCACTTCACCAGGATCAGGTCACGATCGTCGCCGCGAGCATGCATCACACAAGCGGGAGGCCTGCGATGCGTCCCCAGCATCGTTCCCTCAAAGGGATCGAGACAATACTCGTTGCCGACCAAAGCCAATATCGACGCCTGCAGGTCGCGCTGCTGATAGTTCTCGGCTATCACATGCGGGAGGTCGAGCGCCCGGGTCGCTACGATGGCGGGTATTCGCGCCGCTGCCGATGCCCCGAACCTGTCAATCTCTGTTTTCCTATATGGCTCCATGGCCCTGTGATCGCCGGTAATGAACAGTATGCCATCATCGAAGAAGCCGGCGTCGAGGAGATTCTCGTAAAGATCGCCGATCATCTGGTCGGTCATGCGAATGACGTGCTCTTCGGTATGGAGTGCGCTCCCATCTGGGGCCATGAATGGCCGATGGCTCCAGAAAGTCTGTGCCGTGATGAAGTAAGGACGGTCTTGGCGCATGTTGGCCATCTCGTCCAACACGACCTCATAAAGCAGTTGGTCCAGCACGGAATCGAACGGGCCGCGCACGACCTGTTTGTCAAAACGCGGGTCATCGTTTCCGATTATCCTCTCGTGGCCAATCGCTCTAAGCCAGTCCGCCTGGCCGAGGAACGTAAGGTCGCCCGCACCCACGAAAGTCGTCTGATAGCCTTGTTTTGCCAGTTGCCCGGGCAGCGTCTCAGGAATGTGGCTGAAGTCATCCAGGCGAGGCGAGCCCCATTCGTTGAATTTCGCTTGCTCGGGAACGAAGGGAAACGTTCCTGTGAGTAGCGAAATCAATCCGCCGATCGTCGTCCATCCATTGGCATAGAAATTGGTAAGCGCCGTCTCCTTCTGCGCGATCGCGTCCAGACGCGGCGTCCAATCCTCGATCCCCGAGAAGTATTTGGAATGATATGCAGACAGGCTCTCGACCATCACCACAAGCACGTTCAGGGCCCTCGCGTCTCCTGGGTGGCAACTGCGCGTCGCGGGCTTGGACAGAAGCATCCGGCGAAAGTCGCCGCTGAATGTTGTCTGCCTGAAAAAGCTGGCGTTTCGTTCGGCGAAATTCTCAAACAGCGGCTTGTCGCCAAAAGCGTATACGTAAGAAGGCAGTGGAACGAGATAAAAGGCCACGAGGAGAGCTGCCGCCGACAAGATCGGCAGCGCCCGGGGCCTTAAGGTCGAACGACCGCCCACGAACGCAAGGCTGAAATAGATAATCGCCCCGAAGCCGATAGCGGCGACAGCTACAATCCACCCTCTTCTGGCAAACGTTGTGCTCAGCCCGGTTCTAAGTAGCGTTCCGAAAGAGTTCATCTCTCCCGAAAAGGTGACCGCGTCACTGATGTAGAGCCGTGTCCCAAAGAAGAAGTAAGCAAAAACGTCGAAAACGTAGATTGCAAATATTGAGACGAATACTGCCCTTGTCACGGCAGCCAGGTGACGGGTCATTGCTCCGGGCTGGAAATAGAGGTTGAGCGTATAGAGAAGAAGCAGGGCGGCCAAGATGGCGGCATCGTGCTGCACCAGGGCGATCAGGAACGTGTCCGTCGCAGCGCTTCGCATCAGAACGAACTTGCCGACAAGGAAGACCCCGAGAAATCCGCACAGGAAGAGTTCGGGAATCCTGAGAATTTCGAAGAATCGCCTGAGGATCAGGCCGCGAAAGACGCGGAACCGGGAAGGCGCCTGTATGTCGGGCGACAATGACATCCAGTTGGTCCTGTGGCAGAACGCCGACTAGGAAAGTCAAAGCGCCAAGTGCGGTCAACTTGCCTATGTGGACGCCTTGCACTGAAAAATGATCAGACGATCATGCAAAGGGCGTACCCGGCTTGAGGAACAGAGCGGTTTGTCATGAAAACCGATTGTACGCCTCAAGAAACGACACCCGCCAAAAAACGCGAGAATAGTTCGCGCTGCGATGAAATTCCCAGCTTGGCATAGATATTGCGCCGATGAATGCGGACAGTTCCCGTAGAGATGTTTAGCGCTTGACCGGTCGCCTCAGCCGAATACCCCTTGAGAATGAAGGCGACGATTTCACTCTCGCGGCGCGTTAGACGATCGAGGCCCTGTCCTGTTATTTCGGGGCGCCCCACCTTCTGTGCGGTAAAGTCCTGCGCCAGTCCACTCCACTGCTGCCGCATCAGTGCCGTGACGACCGGTGCCACAGCGGCGAGTCGGCGAAAATCGGTTCGGCTGAACACTTTCTCTTCGCGCATATGCGCTGTTCCCGCATATGAACGTGGCGCGCAACGTCGCCTACGGGCTGAACCAGCGTCGGCCGCGCCTTGCCCGGGCAGATATCGCCGCCAAGGTCGCGCGCGCGCTCGACATGGTGCGCCTGTCGACGGCAGTCTGGCGGCCATAGTGTCAGAAGCCGGATGGCAGCCTATCGCGCTTCGTCCCCGAAAGCGGACTGACGGCTTCCGTGAAGAGTTTCGGGCGCCGGCAGGCGTACGAAAGTCCCCGAGGAAGGAACCCGCGGCCCACGGGCGATGCCTATGGGGATTTTGGTTTGGGGCTGGTGTCGGCGATGGCGCGACCGCCGTCGGGAAGCGCAGACTTGGGTGCGAACAGACCGCTTCGTTGCTCCTCGGTGCGGCTTTGCGGGCCCGGCGGTGGGCTGGGCGCGGCCCTGTCGGCCTCGATGACCGCCATCAGCACGCTGGGTTCGTTGTCGGAGGCTGAGTGCCTGCGGCGGAAGACTGGATCACGCCATGCCGGGTCATGGTGCGTTCTCCTGGTTCGGTCCCGATGTGTCCGGCGGTCCGCGCGGCTGCCCCCACCGTTCGAACACCTCGATGACGAACACCATTCGAGATCCACTTGGTCAGGGTGGAATATACACAGGAACTGGCGGCACGCGTTATCCGGATCTACGACTACTTGCGCAGCCACACGGGCCCAAGTGTCTGGGACCTCGATCACGTGCCCGTCCACTACCACCATCTTGGTGCCGGCTATGGCCAGCCCCCGCCGGCATCAGAGCAAGCCATCATCACGCTGGCGCGTGCCGAAGGCATCCTGATCGAACATGTCTACACGGCCGAAACCTTCGGTGGCTTCGTGGACCTCGTCGCCCACATCTCGGCGGATGAGCCGGCCGCGCTCATCCATACGGGTGGTACGCCGTCCCTGTTCGCGCAGTTCAGCCTATTCAAGACAATCGACTGAATGCCCCTCATGGTCTCACTCCATCAATCTCGCATTTCCAGCGTCACTGCGGTGCTCCCCCATCTGTCCAGGGGAAGGTAGGCCATCTCCTGACAATGGGGAGCAACGAACGAAAGTTGCATTGACGTTCTCTTCTTCTGTTGGCCTACTA